>NZ_BJCC01000010.1 GCF_004309355.1 Enterococcus florum
GAAAGCCACCTGTCGGGCTTGAACCGACGACCTCCACCTTACCATGGTGGCGCTCTACCAGCTGAGCTAAGGCGGCATAGTTATTTAACACAAGAATTAGAATACCTAACTTCCTCCTTCTTGTCAATCATTTTTTGTTTTTTTATTGCAAAAGCAAGTTCGGGTCGTACGATCGTTTCCTTGAACGTGATAAAATAGAAAAAATGGTGAAAGAAGGGGTTGGATGCTTAGTACGGAGGCAATGACAGCATATTGTGAGGAACGACTTTTTCAAAACAATGGAATGTTGGTTGTTGCGCCGCATCCATTGTTAAAACCATATATTGCTAATTATACATTTAGTGATCCAAAAATGATTTCCATTGATCAGACAGTGCTGCCAACAGCCAGTAATACATTGGTGTATTCAATCGATCACTCTCACATGCTCAATGGGCTGCGAGGGGTGAATACTCAACCTGTGACTATCGGCACATTTGCCAGCCGATTTGATTTTTTAGTGTTAATTGAATTTCATCCAGGCGGTTTTTTTCCATTTTGTGGAATCCCCCAAAAGGAACTGTTGAATCGAGGGATTCCTTTTGAAGATCTAATGCCGCTGCTTCATCAGCAAATCAGTCAAATCGTCAGTACAACAAAAACGATTGCGTGTTTTGTTTCAGCGTTGAATGAGATTTTTTTGCAGGCCTTAGAGGTTGGCTCTATTCATCCAAGCATTCCTTTTTTGTTAAATCATATTTATGTTTCCCGAGGGCGACTCTCCAGCAAAGCGCTGGCAAAGGAAATTTTTTATAGTGAAAAACACATGAATCGTTTGTTTCAACAGCACGTTGGCACTACTGTAAAAACCTATTCTCGGTTATTGCGCATCAAGTTTTCATTGGAACAGATCAAGCAGGAGACAGCCTTGATCGAGTTGGCAGAGGAACATGGGTATTATGATGCGGCTCATTTTTCTCATGAGTTCAAAAAAATCTATCGTCTCACGCCTCACGATTATTTGGAGAAAATGTCTATTTTTTACAATGACCCATTCAAAATGTCCACTTATACTTAATGAAGTAGAAAGGATGAATGGATCATGTTAATGCCCTATTTGCGTTTTAATGGAAATTGCGAAGCTGCTTTTCGCTGGTATGAAAAAGTGTTTGAGGGAAAAATTCAACACTTGTCTTACTATCCGAAGACAGCTGAAAGATTGGTAATGCATACCTACCTGATGTTATCAGATGCCAGCGGAATCAGTGGAGGTGACACGAAGGAACCTCTTGTCCAAGGGGATGCAATTGCTATACAGGTTCATTTCGCTAATGTCTCCGTTGCAGAGCGTGTGTTCCGTGCTTTGGCAGAAAAAGGAGAAATTTTTGCCCGATTGGCTGTAAATCCACCGCCAGACGACAGTGGCGTCAGCGGCAGTGTGAAAGACCAGTACGGGGTAAGTTGGATTGTTTCTGCACCAATAAAGTAGGCTGTTTAACGCCCAGCCTACTTTTTTTTGCCTTCCAATAGTTCCAGTATCGTTGAATAATGTTCGTCCTGCAGAATTTGATAGCCTAGTTTTTGATACAACCTGACAGCCAAGTGACTCCAAGTTTGTGTCGTCAAATAGATCGTTTGATGCGGATTCAAATTTTCCATTAAAGCAGTGATCTTGATCGTTAATGCCTTGGCTAAGCCTTTTCCCTGCTCCTCTGGCAAAACGGCCAGCCAGTGCAGGCGCGGCTTGCTGTCAGACGTCCACCAAGCGGTACAAGTAGCTACTTTCTTTCCGGTTGGATTTTCAATGAACAGCATTCGCTGCTGCAATTCTTGTGGGTAAGGCGCAAATGTTTTTTTAAAATAATCTGCTGCTTGTTCAACGGAATCAAATTCCAGCACGGCTTGTTCGATTTGATACCAGTCCGTTTCATCACCAGGCTGATAAAAAGTAAAGCGGTAACCCTCCGGCAGTTTGGGTGCTGGAAGCGGGGGGCTCTCAGCAGGACGGAACATTGTAAAGGGGATAAAGGGAACTGATTTATCTAGCATAAGTTATTCCTCCAATTCTTTCTTAATTAAGAGCCTAGCATGAAGAGAACAGAAATGCTAGAGTCAGTCCTATTGCTCCTTGTTTATAGATAGCTCAGGATGGTCGATTCGCTCATTCAATCAACGCAAAAATTCATTCAACGATTACTGCTGAAGTCGTGCAAAAAAGCTGTTGTCAATCAATTGGAAAATTGGTATTATAGATAAGTACTAATTTTCCGGCATAGCTCAGTTGGTAGTAGCGCATGACTGTTAATCATGATGTCGTAGGTTCGAGTCCTACTGCCGGAGTTTAAGACGATCGCAGGTCGTCTTTTTTTGTGTGAAATTTTTTGAAATAAGAGAATCGTCTGTGAATTTTTTTGGAGTTCTGATAGGAATTCATTAAGAACAACAGCAGATTTCTACCATTTGGCGGAAAAATTCTTTATACTGTTGACGAGAAAGGAGTTGAACGGATGGCACAACGAGATGCCTACTTTGATAATGCAAAGCTTTTATTAATGATCTTAGTCGTGTTTGGTCATTTGTTTCAACCATTCATCGAGACGAACGCATTGTACAACGACCTATACTATTTCATTTTCACTTTTCATATGCCAGCATTTATTTTGATCTCTGGCTATTTTGCAAAGGGAGATCCGAAACCGCTTAAAAAATTAATTAAGAAATTGCTGCTGCCTTATGTTTTTTTCCAGCTGATTTATTCAGGGTACTATACCTTGATCGGACTGCAGGAATCGTTTGACTTTAGTTTGACCACTCCGCAATGGTCGCTATGGTTTTTACTAAGTTTATTTTGTTGGAATTGCTTGCTGCATCTTCGACGTTTCTTTACTGTGAGACAATTAGTGATCGGCAGTCTTTTGACGGCTTTGATCGTAGGGTACATTCCGATTTTTGGCCGCTATCTAGCTGTTCAGCGGACGTTGACCTTCTTCCCCTATTTTATGGTGGGGTATGCATTGCCTGTCCAGTGGGTCGACAAGGTAAAAGCCAAATCGCAAATGCTCTCAAAACGGACGATTGCCTTAGTGTTATTTGCGCTTTTGTTTGCTTTTGTCCAATGGAACGAGTGGATGAACAAGTATTGGGTTTTTGGTTCAAAGCCGTATGAGGATTATTTGAACCATCCGATTTTCGGTGGCCCGCAGCGCCTGATTTTCTTTTTCCTCGGCCTTGTGGGGATCGCAGCCTTCTTTTTATTGGTGCCTCGAGGCAGATACTTTTTCTCGAAATGGGGGAAAAATACGCTAACTGTTTACCTGCTGCACGGCTTTTTAGTCAAAGGACTGCGTGCTTTGGAAATTGAACATTTTGAGATCAATACGGTCGAAGTCATTGTTCTTTTTGGATTCAGTATGCTGCTGACCGCAGGGTTATCCAGCGAGCGTTTTCGTCACTGGATGGACAAGGTGAAACGCAAATTTATGCGCCCTGCCTTGTTTAATTAAATTGTGTTCTGCGCGTTCTCGGCGTACAATAATGCCGAGGAGGCGTTTTTTATATGTCAGAAATCAGCAAAGAACAAACAAGGAAATACCAAGAGGCGTTTACTAAAAACTTAAAGCAACAGGCAATCCAGCGAAGTGTGGTCAAAAATGGTATCAAGGCTTCTGCTGAAAATGTTTCAGCCGCAGTGGAAAATACTCCTGTGTTCTCCGTCGATCTCGCCACTGGCAAGGTCAGCAATCAGAAACAGTCCGGACGCTGCTGGATGTTTGCAGCATTAAACACGTTTCGCCATAAATTACTGAACAGCTATCACTTAAAGGACTTTGAGTTGTCGCAGAACTATACGTTCTTTTGGGACAAATATGAGAAAGCCAATTATTTCTATGAAAATATTTTGGCTACTGCTTCTCAAGAAATGACTAGCCGCGAAGTCGCTTTTCTGTTGCAAACACCACAACAGGATGGCGGACAATGGGATATGATCGTATCCTTGTTCCAAAAATATGGTGTCGTGCCTAAATCGGTTATGCCGGAAAGCAGCAGCAGTTCAAATTCTAGAGACTTGAATCATTTTCTAAATAAACTACTGCGCAAACACGCGATGATCTTACGAAACTTGGTCGAGCAGCAGGCAGATGGTTCGACGATCGAAGCGAAACGAGCTGAACTTTTACAAGAAGTTTATCAATTGCTGGTGATCTCTTTAGGGACACCGCCAGAACAATTTGATTTCGAATATCGAGATGAAGAGAAAACGTACCATCTTGACCAACAGCTGACACCGCAAAGCTTTTACGACAAGTATATTGGTGTTGATTTGGATCAATATGTCAGCATTATCAACGCACCAACAGCGGACAAGCCTTATAATCAAAGCTACACAGTATCGATGCTGGGGAATGTCGTTGGCGGCAAACCAGTGAAATACTTGAATCTTGATATAGAAAGCTTCAAGCAGCTAGCCATTCGCCAATTGTCTGATGGGGAATCCGTTTGGTTTGGCTGTGATGTCGGCCAATCTTCGACACGAGATTCTGGGATTATGGCACTCAATGCATTTGAGATCGATCAATTAGTGGATGTTTCCTTTGAGATGACAAAGGCCGAACGTCTTGATTATGGTGAGAGCTTGATGACCCATGCGATGGTCTTAACCGGTGTCGATATAGTCGACGGTCAAAGCACAAAATGGAAAGTCGAAAACAGCTGGGGCGAAAAGGTTGGAGACAAAGGCTTTTTCGTGATGAGCGATGCATGGATGGATCAGTACACGTATCAAATCGTAGTACGTAAAGATTATCTGTCCTCTGAGCAGCTGGCTGCGTTTGAAGCAGAGCCTGTTGAGCTGCGGCCTTGGGATCCAATGGGGGCACTTGCTTAAAAAAAGCTTAGAAAGCGGCGCAGTCTTGCAAGAGGCGTCGCTTTTTTCATCGTTCCTCGCTATAATAGGCGTATCTTACATTAGGGGTTTTAAAATGAACCAAATAAAAGAATTGCTGAAAGAACGCTTTGGGTATGATTCGTTTCGAACCGGCCAAGAAGCCATCATCGAAAAAATCATGCGCCAAGAAAATGTGTTGGGGATCATGCCAACGGGAGGCGGCAAGTCGATCTGCTATCAATTGCCAGCATTACTGCTGGAAGGATTGACTCTTGTGATCTCACCGTTGATCTCCTTGATGAAGGACCAGGTAGACAGCTTAAACGAGATGGGGGTTCCAGCCGCCTTTATCAACAGCAGTTTGAACAATGCAGAAATGAATCAGCGCATACGACTGGCCGTAGATGGAAAAATCAAGTTGTTGTACATTGCACCTGAACGCCTAGAATCAGCAGAGTTTCGCCAAATGCTGCAGCATGTGCCGATTGAATTATTGGCAGTGGATGAAGCCCACTGCATTTCTCAATGGGGCCATGATTTTCGTCCCAGCTATTTGCGTTTGTCTGAGATCATCCATCAAATAGATCATGCGCCAACGATCGTTGCGTTGACTGCTACAGCAACAGAACACGTGGCAAAAGACATTCTTCAATTGTTGGACATTCCTCAAGACAATCAGGTCAAAACGGGATTTGCCCGCGAAAATCTATCGTTTCAAGTAGTCAAAGGCGCCAAGGATAGTTATTTGCTGGAATACTTGAAGGCCAATCACGGTCAAGCTGGGATCGTCTATGCCAGTACGCGTAAAGAAGTCGATCGTCTTTACTATTTGCTAAAAGATAAAAAAATCACTGCGGCTCGTTACCACGGCGGGATGAATGAACAGGAGCGCTCCAGCAATCAAGAGGATTTTCTATTCGATCGAGTCCAAGTCATGGTAGCAACCAACGCCTTTGGCATGGGAATCAATAAAAGCAATGTTCGCTTTGTGATCCATGCGCAAATTCCTGGGAATCTGGAATCCTATTATCAGGAGGCTGGACGAGCGGGCAGGGACGGATTGCCAAGTGATGCGATTTTGCTTTATGCGCCGAACGATCTGCAGGTCCAGCAGTTTTTCATTGATCAGTCGGAATCCGATATCACTTATAAGCAGAGTGAGTACATGAAGCTGCGGGAAATGAATCAATATGCCCATACCCAAATGTGTTTGCAGCGCTATATCTTGCGCTACTTTGGAGAGGATGCCAAAGAGTGCCAACAGTGCAGCAATTGTTTGGATGATCGAGAGATCGCAGACATCACAGTCGACACTCAAAAGGTGCTTTCCTGTGTAAAACGAATGGGTGAACGGTTTGGCAAAGGACTGGTGGCTAAAGTGCTGACTGGATCAAAGGATCAGAAGATCACCCAATGGAAGTTTGACCAGCTATCGACCTATGGATTGATGAAAGACAAAAGCCAAAAGGAAGTCACGGATCTGATCGATTATTTGACCGCAGAAGGCTATTTTTCTTTAAGCGATAGCCAGTATCCATTGCTGACTATTTCTTCGTTGGGGATCAATGTATTGCTGGGCAAACAGCAGGTGACTAGAAAACAAGCGGCTGTCCAAAAACGTGAACGTGACGACGAACTGTTTTCTGCTTTGCGTGATCTGCGTACACAGCTGGCTCAGGAACAAAATTTGCCGCCATACATTATTTTTTCGGATAAGACGCTGCAGGAATTAGCCGAAAAACAACCACAGACCTCCTTTGAATTTTTACAGATCAAAGGCGTGGGCCAAAGCAAGTTAGATAAATACGGCGCGGCTTTTATGCAGGTTTTAAAAAGTCAAACTGGATCATAACGAAAAAAGTGGGCCTCTGTGAAGCTCACTTTTTTCGTTTAGAAAATACAATAAACGCTTTTCTTTCTAGTCTCTTTTGCTAAGGGACTGGATTCTCTTTAGGGGGAAAAAAGAATTTGTGCTATACTTTATAAGACGAAAGAGATATAAAGGAGAACTGCTCCTTTGTAACTGCAGGGGAACGTTTGGGAGTTTGGTCGAGACTATTCGGCTTAAAAAATAAACAGATTCAATAAAATGGGGGTTAAGAAATGGAACAATTATTATCAGTTAATCATGCTGAAAATATGCGGGAGCTCGGTGGGTATCAGACAAAAGACGGCCGAACGGTGGGGAGCCGCAGGCTGATTCGCTCGGCATCGATCAATCTGTTGGATGATCATGACAAAGCTTACTTGGCTGACTATGGTGTCAAAACGGTCATTGATTTTCGCTCGCCAGAAGAACGAGAAGCGCAACCTGATCAAGAGATCCCTCATTCAGCAAATATTGCGTTGCCGATTTTTCCAATCGATGAAAACAGAGTTTCTGCTTCTCCATTAGCCGTGATGACCAAAATGCAGGGCGGGTACTCTGCGTTTGATCAAATGATCGAAGTGTATCGCAATTTTGTTTCTATGGAGCATGTACACCATCAGTACCAGCGCTTTTTTGAATTGATCCTCTCCAATGAGCGGCCGGATCAGAGTATTTTGTTCCACTGTACTGCAGGAAAGGATCGCACGGGATTTGGTGCGGCGCTGATTTTAAGCGGCTTAGGTGTCGATCAGGAGACGATCTTCCGAGATTACATGAAAACCAATCAGTTTTTGAAAAAGAAAGTGGCGGAAATCAGAGAGCAGGCGATCCAGGCTGGGGTTCCCGAATCATTGCTTCATGGAGTAGACGATATGATGACTGCAAGATTGGAATACCTGCAAACCAGCTACGATCAAATCCATCAGCAATATGGCGATGTGGTCAACTTCCTGAAACAAGGCATTGGCTTGAGCAACGGAGATATTCAAGATTTGCAGAAACTCTATCTAGTTTAAGGAGTGAAGGAACATGGAGGGATTATTAAAACAGCTTCAGCTGAAAAATCGCAAGATCCCTATAGGCGGTGGAGATATCAATCAGGCCTACCGTGTTTCGGATGGAAAAAAAGATTACTTTTTGAAATACCATCCGAATATGTCCGCTGATTTTTTTCAGGCCGAGGCGGATGGACTAGCTGAATTGGGACAAGCAGTTCGAGTTCCAGAGGTAATACAAGTCGGGGCCTATCAAAAGGATGCGTATCTATTATTGGAATGGATCGAACCAGGACGAGGGGATCAACGAGATCTTGGAAACGCGTTGAGCCGGCTGCACGACGTGAAAAGTGAACGATTTGGCTACCCTAGAAATAATTTCATGGGACTATTTCCTCAGATTAATCAACAGGAAAAGGACTGGTGGACATTTTATTTTACCAATCGGATCGAAGTACAGATCGAAGCGGCCAAAAAGCGCAACCATTGGCACACCAATCGCGACATGGCTTATCAGAGCTTTAAAGCACAGGTGCTTGAGAAATGGGCAGGACTAAATTTTAAACCCTCTCTTTTGCATGGTGATTTTTGGAGCGGCAATACGTATTTCGACCAGCAGGGAGAGCCTGTTTTTGTCGACCCGGCGGTCTATTACGGACATCGTGAGCTGGATATTGCCATGTCTCAGCTTTTCGGCGGATTTAGGAAAGAGTTTTTAACTGCTTACCAAGAAGCCCAGCCACTGTATCAAGGCTGGGAGGAGCGGCTGCCGATCTATCAATTGTATTACTTGCTCGTCCATTTGAATCTTTTTGGAGAGAGCTATGGGTCAAGTGTCGATCGGATTTTAGGAGGAAGCTAATTGGGCAAAAAGTATTCAATGCAGCATGAAGTAGCATATTATCAATGTGACATTAACCAAACGATGACGTTTCCGGCGATGCTGAGCGTCGTCATCAAAGCCTCTTCGGATCAAAGCGATCAGTTGGAAAGAGGTACTGAGGCCATTAATCAGCTGGGGCTGACTTGGGTGATCACTCAAACGGAGATCAACATCAATCGTATGCCAAGAGATGGTGAGACGATCACCGTGATTACCGAACCGACTGCCTTTAACAAATTTTTCTGTTATCGCAGCTTTTGGATCAATGATGGGCAAGGCAATTTGTTAGTAAAAATCGATATGGCGTTTGTACTGATGAAGATCGAGGAGCGGAAGATGAGCAGTGTCGATGCGGAATTGATGGCTCCTTATGAGTCAGAGCAGATCAAGAAAATCAAACGCTGGGATAAAATAGAGGCAGTCACAGATGGCAAACAGCGCTTGTATCATGTACGATTTTACGACCTGGACAGCAACCATCATGTCAACAATGCCATGTATTTTAATTGGATGATCGACGTATTAGGTTATGATTTCATGGTGGAACACACCCCTGTTTATGTAAATGTAAAATTTGATAAAGAAGTCTTATATGGCAACGATATCCACAGCCTGTATCAAATCATAGAAGAGGATCAGACCAAAACATTGCACGAAATCCGTTTAGGGGATCAATTAGCGTGTGAAGCCAATATTGTCTGGCAAAAGAAATAAAACCAGAATGAATCGTTGAAAATCCAACGATTCATTCTGGTTTTTTGATTGCTCAGGATCTATTCTTCCATGAATTGTTTTAATCGGTCTTCAGTCAATCGCGCATTCAGTGCAATCAACAGTTTGATTCGAGCCTTTTGACTGTTGATGCCTCGACAAAAAATGACCCCTTTTTCAGCCAATTCAACGCCTCCGCCTTGATAATCATAGACAGGCTCAGCAATGCCGTTGAAGCAGCGGGAAACCAACACCACAGGCACCTTTTTATGAATCAATCGTTCTAAAGCGGGCAACGTTTTTGGCGGCAGATTTCCAGCGCCCAAAGCTTCGATCACCAACCCGTTGACACCAGATGCTTGATCCAGTAATTCAAAAAAGGTTCCCTGCATGCCTGCGAACGCTTTGATGATCGGGATCATGGCGTCGATCGAGGCAATGTCGTAGCGAGTCATCGGCGGCAATTCCTGCATAAACAGGATTTTTGATTTTGTGACCAGTCCGACAGGTCCTAACGTAGGCGTACGAAAAGTAGCCACATTGGTTGTGTGGGTTTTGGTGACATACCGTGCACTGTGGACCTCATCGTTCATTACGACTAAGACCCCTTTATCCAGCGCATCTTCACAAGCAGCCACTCGAATTGCACTTTCAAAATTATAAAGACCGTCACTGCCCAATTCGTTGATTGAACGCATTGCACCTGTAATCACGATCGGCAGCAGATTTCCGATGGTCATATCCAAAAAATAAGCTGTTTCTTCCAAGGTATCGGTCCCGTGAGTAATGACAACTCGGTCGATTCCTTGCTCAAGACTTGCTTTAATGCGTTCCTTTAGTTGAAACATGGTTTCGACTGTGATGTGAGGGGAGGGGAGATTCGAAAAATCTTCAACGATCAGCTCAACATCCTGTGGAAGCGAGATTTCGTGCCCTGCCGCTAACAGAGGGTTCTTGGCATCCGGACGGACTGTACCGTTTTCATCTTCCGACATAGAGATGGTCCCGCCTGTATGCAAAATTAAAATTCGTTTCATACTTTTGCTCCTTCTGGTTTTTTTCTTAAAAAATCTGGCAAATTAAGGATACTCTTTTTCCTAACATTTTGTCATGAGTATTGTATACTAAATAAAAACAAGTTGGGAGAACGTTATGATTCGAATTGGATTAACCTCTTTTAATGAACATTCTGCCTTGACAGGGAAATCCCAATCGACGTTATTCGAATATGCAGGATATCTGCCTTTGGTGGAGTTAGATACGGCTTATTACGGTCTAAGAGATCGTAAATATGTAGAAAATTGGCTGGAGCAGGTGCCCGATTCATTTCGATTTGTCGTAAAGATGTATGCTGGATTCACCGGTCAAACAAAATGGGAGGAACACTACGCTTCGTTGGAAGAGATGACGCGCGTTTTTTTGGAAATGATGGAGCCTATGATAAAAAGCCCCAAACTGGGTTGTTTTTTGGCTCAGTTTCCTGCACAATTTAAGTGTACAAAAAAAAACGTGGCTTACTTGGAGATTCTTCGGCAGCTGTTTCCAAAGTTGCCGATTACGATCGAATTGCGGGATTTTAGCTGGTACAGTGAAGAATATCGCGAGAAAACAATGCATTTGATGAAAAAACTAGGATTTAGCTTGGCGATCATAGATGAACCAAAACTGCCGGACAGCGTGCCGCTGGAAGTGACGATCACCCAACCACAATTCAGCTTGTTTCGATTTCATGGCCGAAATCAAGCTTATTGGAAAAATCGGGATGCTGATTGGCGCAAAAAACGGACCTTGTATCGCTACAACGAACAAGAGCTGTTGGAATTAGCTGCAAAAATCAAGGAAGCAGATCAAAAAAGTCAAAACACGTTTGTCATTTTTAATAACAATTCTGGAGGAGATGCGGCAGAGAATGCTCTGAGGCTGATGGAGTTGTTAGGATTACAATATGAAGGACTTAATCCGAGTCAGTTGGATCTATTTTAAGGGGAAAGACATGATTAAAGCTATTTTTTTTGACATAGACGGGACATTGGTCACGAGGCAGTCTGAAGCGCTGAAAAGCACAAAAAGAGCAATCAAGGAAGCGCAGGCAAGGGGGATTCTTTGTGGGATCGCTACTGGCAGAGGCCCTGTCCATTTAGACGAACGCATCGACTTCTTAGATATGGATATGTTCGTTACCTATAATGGACAACTGGTGTATCAAGGTGATCAAGACATCTATCAACGCCCCTTTGAACAAGATGTGCTGCGGGAAATCGTAACGTTTGCGGATGCTGAGCACCGTCAGGTCGTATTTGGTGCAAGACGCCGGATCGATGGAAGTTTTGTGATGCGTTTGTCACAGTTGGCTTGGGTCAAGTGGGTAGCTGCACTGATGCCTAAGTGGTTTCCAGTGAGGACCACGAAAGGCCTGCTGCAATCCTTCAGTCCCAATCGCAGCAAAGGTCGTTACAGCCGATTAAGCATTTTAAATGAGCCGATTTACCAATGTGTCATGTTCAGTGCAGAATCTGAAACTGAAAAGCTGCTGCATCGGTTGCCCAACGTGACCTTTCAACGATCGAATCCCTATTCGGTGGATATCGTCCCTAAAGGTGGTTCGAAATTTTTGGGCATCCAAAAGTTTTTAGAGGCCAATCAGATTGACGTGAGCGAGGTCATGGCTTTTGGCGACCACTTGAATGACCTGGAGATGCTGGAGGGTGTCGGAATCGGAGTCGCCATGGGAAACGCGGAGCAAGAAACAAAAGATCGTGCGGATTATGTAACAGATACGAACGAAAACGATGGCATCTACAAAGCGTTAAAACATTTTGATATTATTTAGGAGAAGGTATGAAGAGAGAGAAGAGTCCTTATGAAATGGCCAGAGAATTTCATCACGTTTTTGAACCGCAGCCGCCAGAAAAACCGAGTGCTTTTTCAACCGAGCGTGCTGGATTTCGAGCTGGATTTAAAATCGAAGAAATCGTAGAGTTTGTATACGGTGCTGTTGAAGGAAATCCGCAGAAGTTTGAAGCAATGATCGAACAGCTGCATCAAAATATCGATCAGGCGAAAGAGAAGGTGTTAGCTAAGCAAAGCGAAGTTGAAGATCCTCTGATTGCTGAAGTGGATGCACTGACGGATTTGTTATATTTTACCTATGGCTCATTTGCATTGATCGGGGTCGATCCTCAACCGATATTTGAGGTCGTCCACCGAGCGAATATGGGCAAATTATTTCCAGATGGCAAACCGCGGTATCATCCAGAGACACATAAAGTCCAAAAGCCAGACAACTGGGCAGCCGATTTTGCACCTGAACCTTTAATCAAACGAGAGTTGGAACGACAAAAAGCAAAATAAAGAACAACACATCAAACAAGGCGACCTTGATCATTCTAGGTCGCCTTGTTTTTTTAGTCAAAGAAAGTGTAATACAGGGAACGAACTGCCAACCGTTCTTGCTCTCCGCGGATTGCAAAGATAATACTGCGTTCGTCGGCACCTTGGGAGATCATCCGCAGGTTGACATTTTTACGGGCCAATGCGGCAGAGCTTTCTGCTGTGATTCCGGGATGTTCTTTCATTCCTTCTCCTACCAGTGCAATGACGGAGATATTGTGCTCCATTTCTAATTCATCTGGCTCGATTTCTTTTTGGACGCGTTCTAAGAGCTTCGCTTCTGCTTCAGGTGTCAATTGACATTCTTTGAAAATGATCGACACGTTGTCGATTCCTGATGGCATGTGCTCAAAGCTGATGTTCATATCTTCTAAAATCTGCAGGATTCTTCGAACGAAGCCGACCTCTCGGTTCAAGAGGTATTTGTTGATCGTGATACTGCAAAAACCACCGTCACTGGCAACGCCGACAACATGATTTGGACTGCTGTCTGTGTCATACGATTCCTTGATCATCGTCCCCACACAATTTGGATTGTTAGTATTTTTGATGACTACCGGGATTTTTGCCTTAAACGAAGGCATTAATGCCTCGTCGTGAAAAACAGTAAACCCGGCATACGACAGCTCACGCATTTCACGGTAGGTCAGCTCCTTGATCAAGGCTGGCTCGTGAATGTATTGCGGTGTCGCCGCAAAGATCCCATCTACATCGGTAAAGTTTTCGTAAATTTCGGCTTTCACTCCAGCTGCTACGATCGAACCGGTAATGTCTGACCCTCCACGCGAGAACGTGCAGACATCGCCGTTTTTAGTATAGCCGAAGAATCCTGGAATCACTAAGATATCTTCACAATCGTGCCACTGATAGATCTTGTCGTAGGATTCGTCTAAAATCCGTGCATTTTGAGGTTCATCGGAAACGATGATCCCCAGTTCTTTCGGATTGATATAACGCGCGCTAACTCCCTCCTGTTGAAAAAAGGCAGCGATCAGCTGTGCATTTAAATTTTCACCCATAGCTAAAAAACGGTCCAGCAAATAAGGGCTGTTTTTGTCTAACGTTGTTTGAACTTCTTTTAATTCCTCGGCAAAGGCTGCGCAAATGCTCGGATCGACACCCAATTCTTTTCCAATGTCGCCATAGCGTTCAACGATTTTTTGGATCAGCTCTGATGTCTCTTCGTTAGCTAAAGCCGCGTTGTAGTAAGCAATCAATAAGTCGGTGACCTTTTTATCTTCACTGTGGCGTTTGCCAGGTGCGGACACCACGACAAAACGGCGTTTAGGATCGTCCTTAACGATAGCCAAGACCTTCTTCAATTGCTGAGCCGAGGCGACTGAACTCCCCCCGAATTTAATTACTTTCACACAGATCACCTCTTATTTTAATGTGAGTCTAATAATATAGCAAAACCCTCGGGACTTCAAGGCTCTTTCGTACTTTCTCAATGAAAATATTTTTCATTTCCTGAAATTTAAATGAAGAGAACTTGAGGAGAGAATCAAATGGATCGAATTCCTGTGTAAGAAAATTCGATAATTTGTGAACAATTTAGTGATGGAACCGGCAGTTTATGTTATAATCTACGTTAGATGTTTTTGCATAAAAACGGATGAATCACTGTTTCATAAAATAAATGGTAGAGACTATTCATATCTCAAATGGCGAAAGGAAAATCATGCATGGGAAGTAATGTTATCATAGGTATTGTCATAGGCATCGTGATTTTAGCGGCAGTACTTTATCTGATCGGCTATCTGATGAAAAAGAAAAATCAAGAGCGGTTAAGAGACCTTGAAAAAAGAAAAGAAGCATTGTTTGATCTTCCTGTATTAGAAGAAGTTGAAGATGTCAAAAAGATGCACTTTGTCGGACAAAGTCAAAACACATTTCGTGATTGGAATCAAAAATGGACAGATGTTTCAACTAAATCATTTGCTGAACTGGAAAGTCAGATTTTTGAAGTCGAGAGCCAAAACGAAACGTTTCGTTTCCTAAAAGGACGTTCAGCGGTGGAAAGTGCCGAACGCACGATGCAGGAAATGGAAGATCAGGTGGAGGAGATCCGCAACGGCCTGAAAGAGTTAAGAGAAACAGAAGAACGCAATTCACTAGCTGTCCAGCAAGCCTTGGATGTATTTGAAGAGTTGAAGAAGAAACTAAAGGACAATCGCGACAATTTTGGTTCAGCGCTGTCAGAAGTAGAGAAGCAAATCAAAAATGTCGAATTAGAATTCACGCAATTTGTTACCCTGAATACTTCTGGCGATCCGATCGAAGCTCGCGAAGTACTGGATGCTGCTGAGACACATGTCTACGATGTACAGGAGCTGATGGAAAAGATTCCAACGCTGTATGAGGAGCTTGAACGCACTTTCCCAGCACAGATCGAAGAAATCGAAACGACATATAAGAAAATGCTGAAGGAAGAATACGTTCTTCCAGAAGAAAACTTTGATGCCCGGATCGATCATGTTAAAAAACGGATGACGCTTTCCGCAGAGGATCTTGAGCGAGTCGAGTTAGAGACCGTTGAAGCAGCCAACAAGGAAACAGCCAATTTGATCGAGGACCTTTATGAAACCTTGGAAAAAGAATTCGAAGCCCGCAAATACGTGATGACCAACCGTCACACAGTGGGAGAATTCATTGCTCATGCGGCTAAGAACAATCACTCATTGATGATCGAATTGGACCACGTCTCTCAAAGCTATGCCTTAAACAATAATGAATTAGGCCGCGCTCGTGGATTCCAAACAGAGATTGAAGAATTGCAGCGCCGCAACCATAACATTGATCCAATGATCGACAAACACGAGCTGGCTTATTCAGAGATTCAAAATTTCTACCAAGATGCCTTTAAAGTTTTGGCGGATATTGAATCACGACAAAAAGAGATCACGGATGATTTGAAGGACCTTCGAAAAGGGGAAAAAATTGCCCATGAAAAGGTGGAGCAATATGAATTCCGCCTGCGAAATCTTAAACGTTATGTTGAGCAGCAGCGGTTGCCAGGGCTTCCAGGCGATTATTTAGAGTTTTTCTTTATTGCAACAGATCGAGTAGAAGAGCTGAGCAATTCATTGAATCGAATTCGGATCAACATGCAAGACATCAATCATTTGGTTGACCTGTGTGATGAAGACATGGATCTTCTGGATCAGAAAACCGATGACTTGGTTGATGCAGCAGCACTCACAGAGCAGATGATGCAATATGCCAATCGTTACCGCCATACTCATCCTGAGATTCGCATAGCGATCGATAATACTTTGGAATTATTTGATAAGGATTACCGGTATCAGGATGCACTGGACGAGATTGGAACAGCGCTGGAGCGAGTTGAACCAGGTGCATTTAAACGAATTGAAGACTTCTACTTCAATAATCAAGGATTAGCTTAAGTCAGACAAATGTCTGGCTTTTTCTTTTGAAACAAAAAATACTCCTGAAGTCGAACTTCAGGAGTTTGTGTTAAAGAATGTAAGCTGTGATAAATACGCCGGCAGCCGTAATGAAACAAAGAATGCCGATAAGACAGAACAACACACTGACAATGGAGCGTCTTCTGTGCCGATTAGCGCGACCAACGATTAACGAAACCAGCAGCAGGAAGAGTCCTATCCAGGTCAAGCCGATCAAATAAAGGGGCTTGCTCAAAAATCGAGTTCGTTCTATAAACATCAAGAAGAAGTGCGGCAGTTTTCTCAGCAGTCCATCCTCTTGTTGGTCGATGACGGCCTCCTTGTGTTCAGTTTTTTGATACTTCACTGCTAAAGGGGGCATGGTTTCTGCCGCTTGTTCCATTGGTTGGCTTAAAGTAATATGCTGATCCTGCAGAGCGAAGACCGGGTCCGTGCCTTTTTTTACGACACCATAAAAATCCTGATCCAGCTGGACCTCTTTTCCTTGAATGGTGTGTTTTCCTTTTGGCAGCAATTGTCGGTATTCGTATTCGTCAAAGGTTTTTTCTAAAAGCGCATTGCCGAAAGGATGTCGATAGTACTCGCCATCTTGGTCTTCCCAAGTCCCTACACCCATAATCACCTCGATCAATCGAGTCTTGCCGCGTTTGGCGGTGGCGATATAGTTGAACGCACTTGAAGGTCCTGATCCCGTTTTTAGTCCATCCACACCTTCAAGGCCATATTTTGCTCCCGGCAACGAATAGTTATAGGTTTCGAAGCTTTCTTCGTAAGGGGTCCCCTCCATCGTAGTGACGATGGGCTGATTCGTGAACGCCAACACTTCCGGATGGTCGTTGATCAAATAAAAGACCATAGTAGCTAAATCACGTGCCGTCGACATATTGCTGCCTGCCGGGTCGAAGCCTTTAGGAGCGTACAACCCTTCAAAGCTGTTGGCGGATGCACCGCTGCAGTTATAAAAGGTTGTGTTGGTCATGCCAATTTCTTTGGCTTTCTCGTTCATAGACTGGACGAAGCCTCCAGCATCGCCATCAGATACATAATTCGCCAGCATAACAGTAGCGACATTTGACGAGGGAACTGTCACCATTTTTAACAATTCTTTGATCGGATAGTCAACTCCTGCTTGGATCTTGCTATTGCTGATCAAGTAGATCTGACTGATGGCCTCATCCTTTTCAGTCGCAGTAATCGTCGTATCCAAGGTCATTTTTCCTTGCTTGATGGCATCAAAGACCAGAAAGACGGTCATCATTTTTGAGATACTGGCCGGTTCTCTTGGAAGATCAGGGTTTTGAGCCCAAAGCAGCTGTCCATTGTTCCCATCAATGATTACGGAAGATTTGGGCTGGTTAATCTCAAGGGCTTCTTCGTATCCAGCATCTCGGGTAATATCCATGATGCTTTCTTCTGCTGAAGCGACTAAAGGAAAGGAAAGCATCGGGACCATAAACATCAGACTAGCAATAAGTTTTTTCACACCTTCACCTCGGTTCATTGAATTTCTTCTTTTTGCGCATGCTGTTTTTTATTTTAGCATAGTTCTATTGTTATTTTTACTTTTTTTTGATGGTTTTCTTGAGAAGGTTGAAGACTTGGTCCATTACCGCTATAATAGGAAAGAATTTTCGAAGGAAGGTCTAATAAATGATTTATTTTGATAATAGTGCAACAACTGCTATTTTTCCACAGGCTTTAGATGCCTATGTAAAAACGAGTCAGCGAATCATCGGCAACCCCTCAAGTTTACACGAACTAGGGACTCAAGCGCAGCGGTTGCTGCAACAGGCTCGGAAACAGATCGCTGATTTGCTTGCTGTTGAGGCAAGCGAGATCTTTTTTACCAGCGGGGGAACAGAAGGAGACAATTGGGTGGTTAAAGGCACTGCCTTAGCTAAAAAGGAATTCGGCAATCATTTGATTATTTCAGGTGTGGAGCATCCAGCAGTCACGAAAGCAGCGATGCAGTTAACAGAACTCGGCTTTGAAGTGAGTGTTGCACCAGTAAATGAACAAGGCTTTGTAAGGGTTGATCAGCTGGCTGCCTTGATTCGTCCAGAAACGATTCTGGTTTCGATCATGGGAGTCAATAATGAAATCGGTGCGATCCAGCCAATTCAAGCGATCAGCACATTGCTGGAGAACTATCCAACGATCCATTTCCATGTGGACGCTGTTCAGGCGATCGGCAAGGTGGCGCATGCCATTTGGCTGACATCGCGAGTTGATTTTGCGACGTTCTCGGCTCATAAATTTCATGGACCGAGAGGAGTAGGATTTATTTACTGGCGTCAAGGCAGAAAATTATCGAATTTGTTGAATGGCGGTGGTCAAGAGGGCGGATTCCGCAGCAGTACCGAAAACGTCCCAGGAATCGTTGCCATGAGCAAGGCTTTGCGTTTGTACATGGAAAAAATCGCGGAGCGTCCAGCGCACACGAAGGTGATCCGCAGCTATTTGAAAGAAGCTTTATCCAGCTATGAAGGCGTCACGATTTTTTCTGGCGAGACCGATTTTGCCCCGCACATTTTATGCTTCGGTTTAAAAGGAATTCGGGGGGAAGTAATGGTCCATGCGTTTGAAGAGAAACAGATCTATCTTTCCACGACCAGTGCCTGCTCTAGTCGTAAGAAGCTCGATAGTTCAACACTTCATGCGATGAATGTGCCGCACGAGAAAGCGACGACTGCCGTTCGTATTAGTTTAGATGAAGCAAATACGATAGCGGAGGCAGAACAATTTATGGTAGTATTCAATCACTTGTACAAAAAATTTGCCAAGATCGGCTAATGGTTGTTATCGAAGAGTTCATTTTAAAGGAGAATACACGTGCAATATACTGAAATTATGGTTCGTTACGGCGAACTTTCAACCAAAGGGAAAAACCGTCGCAGTTTTATTATGCGGCTTGCTCAAAACGTCCGAGGTGCTCTAGCGGAATTTCCTGCAATCAAGATTCATGCGGACCGTGATCGGATGCATTTGATTTTAAATGAGGCAGACAGTTCTTTGATTATTCCTAAATTGCAAAAAGTTTTCGGTATCCAAAATTTTTCTCCTAGTATTCAGGTTGAAAAAACACCGGAAGCCATTCAGGCATCCGCTCAAGAAATCATGCAGACAATCTATACGGGAAAAGAGACATTTAAGATTACGGCGAAACGCAGTGATCATAGCTTTGAATTGGATAGCAATGAGATCCAGCAGTTCCTAGGAAAAGCGATTGTTGAGCAGTTTCCAGGAATCCGAGCACAAATGCGGCAACCTGATATCAATCTTCGGGTAGAAATCAGAAGAGATGGCGCCTATCTTTCTTATGAAACGATCAAGGGTGCAGGCGGACTGCCTGTAGGGACAAGCGGAAAGGGAATGTTGATGCTTTCTGGTGGCATCGATTCTCCAGTTGCCGGATATTTGTCTATGAAACGCGGCGTGGAGATCGAAGCTGTTCATTTTGCCAGTCCTCCTTACACTAGCGAACAAGCTTTGCAAAAGGCAAAAGATCTAACCGAAAAATTGACGCCTTATGTCGGCAGCATTCAATTTATCGAAGTGCCATTTACTGAAATACAAGAGGAAATCAAGCAACATACGCCCCAAGGATACTGGATGACCTTGACCAGACGAATGATGCTGCGATTGACGGATGCGATTCGAGCAAGGCGTCATGGGCTGGTGATCATCAATGGAGAATCTTTAGGTCAAGTGGCTTCGCAAACGTTGCATAGTATGGTAGCGATCAATGAGGTAACCAATACGCCGATTATTCGGCCAGTCGCAACGATGGATAAGCTGGAAATCATCGAGTTGGCAGAATCGATCGACACGTTCGAATTGGCGATCCAGCCTTTTGAAGACTGCTGTACGATTTTTGCACCTCCTCAACCTAAGACACGTCCGAAAATGGAGAAGGTTTTAGAACTGGAAAAACGCTTGGACATCGATGGGATGATGGAACGTTGTTTAGGCGGACTAAAGATCGAAGCCATCACGCCTGAACAAACCAACGAACAAATGGACGAATTTGCAGATTTGCTGTAGGTCATTTTGAATAATTTCAAAGAGTGTAAACGCCGTGCGAAAGGGTGAGGAAGATTCGATGCTTTCTTGCCTTTTTGCATTGTCACAACGAACAATCCGTGTTAGAATAAATATGTGAACTTATTAACAAAGGAGACCGCTCATGGATCATTTAATCGAAAAACCCAAGCTGTCAAAAGCAACCACAAAACGTTTGTCCTTGTATTTGCGTTGCTTGAAGGAATTGCAAAAAGAAGGCGTTCAGCGAATCAAGTCTTCAGATTTCAGCCAAATGACTCATGTTGGCTCTGCCACGATCCGTCGCGATTTTTCACAGTTGGGTGAACTAGGGCGCAGCGGTTATGGCTATGATGTGACCTATTTGATCAGTGTGTTCAGCAGTATTTTAGATACGATCGAAGAAAAACGGATCGCATTGATCGGGTGCGGGAACCTGGGACAGGCGTTAGTCAATAATAATTTTCGGCGCAACGATAATTTAAATATCGTTTGTGCTTTTGATAATGATTCCGACAAGGTCGGACAAGTATTCAACGGAGTCGAGGTGTACTCGATGGAACTGCTGGATCAAGTACTTGCGGAAAAAAAAGTTACTGTAGCTATTTCGACGGTACCTAGTCATCATTCGCAGGCGGCAGTCGAAAGAGTCGTTAAAAATGGCATCACTGCCATCTTGAGTTTTGCTCCAGATCCGATTAAGGTTCCTGAGGGAGTGACCGTTCATTATATTGATTTGACAACCGAATTACAAACCTTGATTTACTTTGACGAATTGGCTCAATCACAAAAAAGGTAGCTCTTTACAAGTTGTCCGCTTCATTGTACAATGACTCATACGAAGATCAAGAGGAGTACGACTTTTCGCTGTGATAGAGAGAGAATGACTGGTGGAACATTCTTACAGTGAGTTTCGGAAGGTAGCTTGGGAGTATTGCTTTTTGAAGAAGAGTAGAAAAGCACGAGTCATGAGCGTTAATTCATGGTTAAGCGGCAGATTTTTTCTGCAATTTAGGTGGTACCGCGTAGTTTACGTCCTAAAACACATTTGTGTTTTAGGGCTTTTTTTGTGAATCAAAAACGAACGCTAGACAAGCAGCAGCTTGTTGAAAAGTTCCGATTTGCACATTTAATCAATCAAGGAGGCAGTTCAATGACTGAAAATTTACCAACAAAGTTTAGTCCGCAAGAAGTAGAAGCCGGACGTTACCAAAAGTGGTTGGATGAGGATCTGTTTAAACCATCCGAGGATCCACAAGCAAAACCTTACTCGATCGTGATTCCGCCGCCAAATGTCACTGGAAAGCTTCACTTAGGCCATGCCTGGGATACGACCCTGCAAGATATGATCATTCGCCAAAAGCGGATGCAGGGCTTTGACACACTTTGGCTGCCCGGGATGGACCATGCAGGGATCGCTACTCAAGCGAAAGTTGAAGAGAAGCTGCGGGAGCAAGGGATTTCTCGCTATGACCTTGGCCGTGAGAAGTTTGTTGACCAAGTGTGGGAGTGGAAAGAAGAATATGCTGGACACATTCGCGAACAATGGGCAAAATTAGGGCTTTCGCTAGATTATCAACGAGAACGCTTTACACTGGATGACGGCCTATCTGATGCAGTACGCAAAGTATTTGTATCTCTTTATGAGAAAAAGCTGATTTATCGTGGGGAGTACATTATCAACTGGGATCCACAAGCGAAAACCGCTTTGTCAGATATTGAGGTAATCCATAAGGATGTCGAAGGCGCCTTTTACCATTTGTCTTATCCGCTTGCTGACGGCAGCGGTACGCTGGATTTGGCTACGACTCGCCCAGAGACCATGTTGGGCGATACGGCTGTAGCTGTTCATCCAGAAGACGAGCGGTACCAGCAATACATTGGAAAAACAGTGATCCTGCCGTTGATGGACAAGGAGATTCCTGTAATCGCTGATGAGTATGTTGACCGTGACTTTGGAACCGGAGTAGTAAAAATCACTCCAGCACACGATCCAAATGACTTCGAAGTAGGCAATCGTCATGAATTGCCTCGAGTGAATGTGATGAATGAGGATGGAAGCATGAATGATCTCGCGGGCAAGTATGCGGGAATGGACCGGTTTTCTGCTCGTAAAGCCATCGTGAAGGATCTAGAAGAACGAGGACATCTAATCAAAATTGAAAAAATGGTGCACAGCGTGGGACATTCCGAACGAACAGGTGTTGTAGTTGAACCGCGTCTGTCCACGCAGTGGTTTGTTAAAATGAAGCCTTTAGCAGATCAAGCGATTCAAAATCAGGACACCGACGACGCAGTGAATTTCTTCCCGCCACGATTTGATCAAACATTCTTGAGCTGGATGGAAAATGTGCATGACTGGGTGATTTCTCGTCAATTGTGGTGGGGCCATCGTATTCCAGCGTGGTACCACAAGCAAACAGGTGAAATGTATGTTGGCATGGAGGCGCCTGCGGATATAGAGAATTGGGAACAAGATCCAGATGTTTTAGACACTTGGTTCAGCTCTGCGTTATGGCCATTTTCAACCATGGGCTGGCCAGATACGGACAGCGAAGACTATCAACGATATTTTCCAACGAATACCTTGGTGACGGGCTATGACATTATTTTCTTCTGGGTAAGTCGTATGATCTTCCAAAGCCTGGAGTTTACAGGGGAGCGTCCGTTTGAAAACGTACTGATCCACGGATTGATTCGTGATGAGCAAGGTCGGAAGATGAGTAAATCCCTAGGCAACGGGATCGATCCGATGGATGTGATCGAGAAATACGGAGCAGATGCTTTGCGCTGGTTCCTGTCAACAGGATCAGCACCAGGACAAGACGTTCGCTTCAGCTATGAAAAGATGGATGCAGCGTGGAACTTTATCAACAAAATTTGGAACGCTTCTCGCTTTGTGATCATGAATATCGAGGGCTTCACCACGGCAGATAGTGATCTATCCGGGGAGAAGACTGTCGCCGATCGCTGGATACTGACACGCTTGAATGAAACGATTGAAAAAGTGACTCGTTTGTTTGACCAATTTGAATTCGGCGAAGCCGGCCGTCAGCTATACAATTTCATGTGGGACGATTTCTGCGACTGGTACATTGAAATGAGCAAGGAGGTTCTCTATGGAGAAGACCAAACCGCTCAAAAAACCACGAAGAGCATTTTGGTGCATGTACTCGATCAAACATTGCGCTTGCTGCATCCAATCATGCCTTTTGTAACGGAGACTATTTGGGAAAAGCTTCCCCACGAAGGAAGATCACTGGTAGTTGCAGAGTATCCGGCCGTCCATGAAGCCTACAATGACGAGACTGCTGCAAAGGGCATGGAGGTATTGACCGAACTGATTCGTTCCGTGCGTAATATTCGTGCAGAGGTCAATACACCATTGTCGAAACCAATCACGTTGCTGATCAAAACCAGTGACGCGGCTATCAATGATTTCTTAGTAGAAAACACCAGTTATATTGAACGCTTCTGCAACCCGGAAGAGTTGGTAATCAACAGTAAGATCGAGGCACCAGACTTAGCCATGTCTGCAGTATTGACAGGAGCAGAGATCTACCTGCCGTTAGCAGGCTTGATCAATATCGAAGAAGAGATTCAACGATTGGAAAAAGAGTTAGGCAAATGGACCGCTGAAGTGAAACGTGTTCAAGGAAAATTGGCAAATGAACGCTTCGTTGCCAATGCTCCGGAACAGGTGGTCGAGGAAGAACGAACAAAAGAAAAAGATTATTTAGAAAAACAGGCAGCTGTTCAAGAGAGAATCGCTAGTCTGCGTACGATTTAAACTGTTTTAGAGCTGGAGAGCGATCTCCAGCTCTATTTTTAAAAAAATTGCGAGCAAGAGTGCTTGACTAGACCATGGGTTCAAAACAAAGCAGAATTGAGAAGCCCTTCTTTCGATGCAAAGCAGAACTCTGGTATACTAGAAGAGAGGTGATGGAAAGTGACGATCAATGAAGCAATTGAATGGATCCACAGCCGGAAAAAATTCGGCTCTAGACCTGGGTTGGAACGTGTTCAAGCTTTGCTGGATCGAGTAGATAATCCAGAGAAAAAACTGCCCGTAATCCATATCGCGGGAACCAATGGAAAGGGTTCAACGATTGCTTACCTTCGTACGATGCTGGAGGAGACTGGACTGACTGTGGGCAGCTTTACTTCTCCCTATATTGAATTTTTTAACGAACGAATTGCGATCAATGGTGAAGCGATTTCGGACGAAGAGTTGATTGAATGGGTGGAGAAGTATCAGCCTATCGTGGATGACTTGGATCAGCAGCCGGAAATCAATGGGATTACAGAGTTTGAAGTTCTGACTGCGTTAGCTCTAGATTATTTCCTGACAAAAGCAGTGGATGTTGCCGTTGTAGAGGTTGGATTAGGAGGGCTAATGGATTCGACGAATGTTGTCCAGCCTATATTGACTGGCATTACCACGATAGGATATGATCATACAGAAATATTAGGCGATACTTTAACGGCAATCGCCCAACAAAAGGCAGGGATCATTAAAAAGCGAATTCCAGTGGTCACTGGGAATATTCCTGCTGAAGCATTAAAAGAGATCGAGAACAAAGCACAGAAGGAATCCGCTATGCTATATCGCTATCAACAGGAATACGCTGTAACCTATCTGCGCCCAGACAAACAGTGGGGGGAATGGTTTGATTTTAGAGACGAAACAGTCGGAAGAATCAAACAGCTGCGTGTTGGTTTATTGGGTCGGCATCAGGTGGAAAATGCGGGAGTAGCTATTGAATTGTATCGATTGTACTGCCAGCAAAAGAAAGTGCCGTTTGAAGAAAGAAATGTACGCAACGGATTGTTGAAAGCAACCTGGCCTGCACGGATGGAAAGAATCAGTCAAGAGCCCTTAGTCATTTTGGATGGCGCTCATAATGACCACGCAATCGAACGTTTAGTGGAGAACCTCAAGAAAGAATTTGGACATTATCGGATAAAAATTTTGTTCTCTGCGCTAGAAACGAAAAATATCGATCAGATGTTGAAAGATCTTCATCAGATTCCGAAAGCACGAATTTATATTACGACCTTCGACTATCCCAAAGCTTTGGACCTTAGCCATTTCGATGATCGGGAGAATCAGGCATTTACAGTGGTATCGATGTGGCAGTTTGGCTTAGCAGAATTGTTGGAGTCGATGGAGGAAGACGATTTACTATTGGTTACTGGCTCTTTGTACTTCGTTTCAGAAGTACGTCAACTATTATTAAACTTAGGAGGAAGCGATGAAAAACATTAAGGGCGTTATCTTTGACATGGATGGCTTGATTTTCGATACAGAAGCGATCTATTACAAGGTGCAGCAGGAGACCGCGGATCGGTTGGGGATCCCATTTTCGAAGGAAATCTACTTGGAGTATATCGGGGTCGCCGATGAAGAAGTTTTTGTGGACTTGCATGAACGTTACGCGAGCCATGGAAAAGAACTTGTTCAGCAATTTATCGATGAAAGCTGGGGGGAAACACATCGCATCTTCAAGGCAGGCGAAGTTGAGCTGAAGCCTGGGGCATTGGAACTTCTGCAATTTTTAGAAGAAAACCAAATTCCTCGAATCGTGGCGTCCAGCAATGTGCGTCCAATCATTGAGGTTCTTTTGGAACATGCCCAGATTCGCGACAAATTTCAAGGGATCGTTTCTGCGGAAGATGTTCAACTGGCCAAGCCTGATCCCGAGATTTTTATGATCGCTAGAGAACGTTTGGGAACGGAAGCTGAAGAAACATTGGTATTGGAAGACGCTCATCATGGTGTGATGGCAGCTGTTGGTGCGGCTATCCCTGTCATTATGGTTCCTGATTTGATCCCACCTTCAGAGGAACTAAAAGAAAAAACAGAAGCTGTTTTTACCAGTCTCCATGACGTGATCGACTACATTCAAGCATAATCCAAACTCCTTTGCGTATGTTAAAAAAAACGCAAAGGAGTTTTTATATGGAAAAATCATTGCTTCTGCAAGAGCTGCCGGAAAGTTCTTGGCCTAGAGAACGACTATTGAAGGAAGGAGAGCGGCACCTGAGTGATCAGGAACTGCTGGCAATCATGCTGCGCAATGGCTCTCGATCCCAGCATGTGATGGATTTGGCGGGAATGATCCTGAAGGAGGTCTCAACACTGTACGATTTGAAACAATTGACTCTCGAAGAATTGATGGTCTTCAAAGGAATCGGAAAAACCAAAGCGATCGAATTAAAAGCGATGATGGAATTAGGTACACGAATCGAGCGTTCCCGGCAGCCCAAGTATGGGAAGGTTCATTCGAGCTTTGCGATCGGACAGCACCTGATGAACGAGTTGAGAGGACTGCAGCAGGAGCACCTGGTGGCACTGTTTCTCAATACAAAAAATGAGATCATCCAGCAAAGAACGATCTTCATCGGCTCGTTAAATCAAAGTATTGCTCATCCCCGCGAGATTTTTCGAGAGGCAGTCAGAGTAAGCGCTGCTCGAATTTTATTAGGCCATAATCATCGTGAGACACGTTCGCAATTGAAAAGATTGCGCACTTACTCTTAGATATTTTTTTAAAGAGAGTCGTGAACTCTTTGCTTGATAGGTGAAATGAGGGAGTAACGCCCCAAAGCGCCTACTCTGATACTCCGACATGCATCATTCTATATATTGAGAATGGGGTGTGAATCTCGGTGAAGTCGGCTGAAAGATACCGTCTGTTGATAAAAAAAATAGTGAACGGCAACGAAATCTCTCTAGCGGTAGAGGGTGTATCTGATAGGCCGGGAGTCGTTAAACTTGATAGGGTGAGAATGTGATAAAACACTGACGAACCAGTGAATGAAATGTCTATAAGTGGCGAGCACTCAGAAATGAGTACGTGGCTAACAAGTAAGTTAGCTGTATTCCGTGGGCGAGTACCTATGGTGGTTCCGAAAGCTCCATGCACAGTTACAGGCTGTGGAGAGGATACTAGGCAAGAGTTGGCACCTAAGTCGAGAAATAAGATAAAGCAAAGGGAACGTGGAAAGCTGTCATCGTGGAGAGAATATACTCGATGAAGCGATTTTAAGGGGAATCCCAAAGAGGAAACTTAAATTTATGACAGTGAGAGTGGAGGCACGAGCGAAGAAGTTTCTGTAATGGAAATGGAGCAACAGCCTCTAGCCGTTAGTTTGACATACTTCAACTCAGTCATAACAAAGGATTCTGGTATGACTCAAAAGGTCACGTACCGATAAGGGAGCGTGATAGACCTTGAAAGAAAGTTTTAAGAAGATACCTCGAATGAAAAATACGCGGTTACGCCATACAGAATATTATGGTATGACCGAAGTCTTTGATTCAATCTATGAGCAAAGTAATAAGGGTGAAAAATTTAAAAATTTAATGGCGATCATTACCTCAACAGATAATATTCTTCTAGCTTATCGAAACATCAAACGAAATAATGGTAGTGCAACACCTGGGATAGACAAGGTGACTATCTATGATATCGAAAAGCTGGATACAGAGGAATTTGTCAATAAAGTAAGAAAACGTTTCACTCATTACAACACTCGAAAAGTAAAACGAGTAGAGATTCCCAAACCAATGGGAAAACTAGACCATTGGGAATTCCATCAATGTGGGACAGAGTCGCACAACAATGCATTCTACAAGTCCTCGAACCAATCTGTGAGCCAAAGTTTTATAAATACAGTTTTGGCTTTCGTCCAAATCGTTCAGCAGAAAACGCTGTTTCGACAGCGGCAGGGCGAATCAATCCAGCAAAAATGCAATATGTAGTCGATGTAGACATCAAAGGATTCTTCGATGAAGTCGATCACACAAAATTATTGCGACAGATATGGACATTGGGAATACGAGACAAACAACTACTCGTGATTTTGCGTAAGATGTTAAAAGCACCTGTCGAAATGCCGAATGGAGAAACGATCTATCCATCGAAAGGAACGCCACAAGGCGGAATTCTTTCCCCTTTATTAGCAAACATCAATTTGAATGAATTTGATTGGTGGATAGCGAAACAATGGGAAAGGTTCGAGTGTGAAAACATTAATGATCATTACATTGAAAAGGCCGGTTGCTGGAATCATGGCTACCGCTATAAACAGTTGAGAAAAACTTCAAAACTGAAAGAAATGTATATAGTCAGATACGCGGATGACTTTAAAATCTTCACGACCACAAGAGCCAACGCTGAAAAAATATTTACAGCTAGCAAAATGTGGCTAGAAGAACGGCTAAAACTTCCCATATCTCCTGAAAAATCAAAGATTACAAATCTGCAAAAGAAAAGCAGTGAATTTCTTGGGTTTGAATTGAAAATGGAGCGTAAAGGATACGATAAAATGGGACGTAAGAATTACGTTTGCCAATCTCATATTTGTGATAAAGCCAAAAAGAGGATCAAGAAACAGCTCAAAGATCAGATAAAATTGATACAAAAGGCACCAAATGGCACTGACGTTACCCGTAACCTAAACATTTACAATAGTATGGTTATCGGGATTCATAATTATTATCAAATCGCAACGCAAGTTAATGACGATTTGATGACGATCCAGTATCAATTAACTCAGGTAGAAAAGCATCGATTTAAACACTTGGGAATAAGGAAAACATCAAAATATAAAACTCGTGACAAAGGTATTCGACCTTATCTAAAATCGAAAATGACAAGGTATATCAACGATGTACCGATCATACCAATTGGTTTCATAAAGACGAGAACGGCTTTAATGAAACACAACGGTGTGTGCAAGTATACAGAAGAAGGTAGAAAGCTGATTCATAAAAAGCTCCAAGTAGTTTCAGCGCAAGCGCTTCAATGGCTCAGAAGCCATCCAGTAATTGGTGAGCGAGCAACGATTGAGTTTAACGATAATCGTATTTCTCTATATGTAGCTCAACAAGGAAAATGCGCTATTACGGGTGAGGAACTAGATATCACACAAATGCACTGTCACCACAAAATACCATGGATCAAATCAAAAGATGACCGATATTCTAATCTCGTTTTGATTAGTGATACCATCCATCGAATGATTCACGCTACACGTGAAGACACACTTCTATCTTATATGCAAGACCTTAACTTGTCGGATTCCCAATTAGAGAAAGCCAATAAATTACGAGTAGCAGTAGGAAACACAAAAATTTCATTCAGTAATCAATTTAAAACCGGACTGAGACAAACATGAAGTAACGAACTGACGGGGGAACGCCGTGTACGGTGAAAGTCGTACGCACGGTGTGAAGCGGGGGAAAAACTGGCGATAACATCAAAGGTTTACCTATCGCTATCCAGCGGCAATCCGCAGCCATCAGCTAACGATTTAGACTTCACCAAGCGTGTGCGAAAATGCGGAGAGATGATGGGTATCGAGGTGTTGGATCATATTATCGTAGGGGAAGACAATTACCTCAGTTTGCGGGAAGAAAATTACTGGGACTAGCCGATTGAGAACCCTTGCATAAAATGCAAGACAAATGGTAAACTATTCTTGTAATTTTGTTTGTCGGAGTTGAAACGAAGGTATCACCTCTATCGTACACGAGCAACGTTACAATCATTTAGTGCTTTTTGCACGAGGAGGAAAAGATTCATGGAAAATGGAACAGTAAAATGGTTTAACGCAGAAAAAGGATTTGGCTTCATCACTCGCGAAGATGGCAGCGATGTATTCGTACATTTCTCAGCTATCCAAGGCGACGGCTTTAAAACTCTTGAAGAAGGCCAAGCAGTTACTTTCGACGTTGAAGAAAGCGACCGTGGACCTCAAGCAGTTAATGTGGTTAAACAATAATTCCTGAAATCCAACAAAGCCCTAGAGATTCTCTAGGGCTTTGTTTATTGTTCTAAAAATTGTTGGAAAGATTCGATGTCATCATGCTCTTCGGTGTTGTTGATCGTCAGAGTGGCCTTGCCGATGCAATAGTGCCAATAAAAGTTGAAAAGCAGTGGTGAAGAGTGATCTTTTTTGGTGACCGCTTCGTAGTGCACTTTCGTCAATTCCTTTGCTCGTTGAATCGTCTCTTGATCTTGTAAAAAGAAGCGATGAAATTCATCGGGATAATCACAGGCATAGCGAGCGATGACCTCGGACAATTCACGAATGGAGGTGGGTTGTTGATCGTCAAGGAAATCTTGATACTTCGCAATGATTCGTTTGATCAGTACACTTTTCAATTCGCTTAAATTGCTAAATTCTCGATAAATGGGTTGAGTGGAGCAGGATACTTGTTGCGCGATATTGCGTGCGTGGAACTTCTTGAACCCTTCGTTGATGATCAATTGGTAGGCACCATCAATGATGTGTTCCCGTTGGATACGTTTTGTTCTAACCATATGACCTCTTCCCCTAAAAGTGATAGCTGCAAAAGCAAGTGCTTATTAAATAACATGCATTTCTTCTGCGGATTGTATCTAAGTTTAATTGTGCAAATTTATTTTGATTTTGTCAATTACATTTTCTTGATAATTCTATGAAAAAATAGGAAATTTCCTTAAAATAGTGAGTATTTTTTTTATTCTAGGAAATCAAACGGCATGTTTTTTCAAAACTCTTTTTTTGTTTAAAATAAAAAAACACTCATCGCTTAAATGTGAAGCAATGAAAAAGTCGCTTTTTTTGTAATCATCTTATCGAAGGCGTTTTCTTATAAGGGTCTGGTCTTTATTTTTTCATCTTCTAATCTCATAGTAGATCCATCAACTGTTCACCTTTTAATCGTTGACGACGAAAATTGCTTAATAAGCTTAGTCAATAACCCCAGTCTTTGTTTTCAATCCCAGAAAATCCGGATAAGCCATGTCCCTCATCCTTCGTTCGACAATGTCGACACCAGAAGCTGGATCAATGGCTTTTCATATCACGTAGTTGAATGTACCATCGAATTTTTGGCATTCCGACCATCAAAGAGTCAGTATTTTCTTCCAATTCTTCATAAATGAACGAAAAATCAACGATGTGATTGAAGCAGCGCAATTTATGATTAAACTATCCGACAAGTCTGCACAAGGCTTATTTCCGGTTGATCGGAGGATTGATGCATGATTTTTGCCTTCCGTGATAACGCAATGATCTCTAAACTACAGGCTTGTCGCCCGAAAATAGAAAATCCGTCGTGGATAGGATTGGCAACAATCACTATCTACAACGGATTTTTTCATTTTTGTTAGTGCACTTTTTCAGTGGCCCTCTTAAATGAAATAAGTGTGTCAGGTTAGTTTCCAGGAGTCATGATCATTGGGATGATCATTGGATGCCGCTCAGTTTTATCGAATAGGAAAGGCTGCAATGCAGACACCATGGCATCCTTTAGTTTCGCATCTGTACAATTTGATTCATTTAAGACTTCTCTTAAGGCATGGAACAAAATGCGTTGGCCTTCGTTGATCATCTCACCAGATTCGCGCATATAGACGAAGCCGCGAGATAAGATGTCCGGCCCTGCAAGCACTTCTTTTTTATCGATATCCACCGTGGCAACAGCAAGGACCAAGCCTTCCTCAGAAAGGATCCGACGATCTCGTAAAACGACATTTCCGATATCACCGATACCACTGCCATCGACATAGACATCATGTGCATTGAAATGTCCAGCTCTTCTTGCACTATCTGCAGTCAGAGCCAGCATATCGCCATTTTCCATGATAAAGCAGTTGTCTTTTGGTACACCGGTATCTTGAGCCAATCCAGCATGAATCTTCAACATTCGAAATTCACCATGGATAGGCACGAAGTATTTCGGATTCATAAGACGCAGCATCAATTTTTGTTCTTGTTGACTGCCGTGACCAGAAGTATGGATATTGTTGACTTTTCCGTGTACGACTTCTGCACCTGCTTCAGAGAGCAAGTTGATCAGATGGTTGACACTCGTCGTGTTTCCTGGGATTGGTGAACTCGAGAAAATCACTGTATCATCAGGCTGAATTTGAATCTGACGATGCGTCCCATTAGCGATACGCGACAATGCTGCCATCGGTTCACCTTGAGAACCAGTACATAGGATCAGTATCTCGTTTGCTGGCAAACGATTGATATCACTTGCATCAACAAAGGTCTCGTCCGGAACAGTAATGTACCCAAGATTGCGTCCATTGACGATCGCATTTTCCATGCTTCGTCCAAAGACAGCAATTTTTCTTCCCGTAGCTACGGCAGCTTCTGCTGCTTGCTGCAGACGAGAAATGTTGGAAGCAAAGGTCGCGAAAATGATTCGGCCGTCTACTTTTTCGACGATACGCAAAATGGACATTCCGATCGTTTTTTCGGATTTCGTAAAGGTAGGTACCTCTGCATTGGTGCTGTCAGATAAAAGACAAAGTACGCCTTCTTCTCCCAGCTTTGCCATTTTATGCAGATTCGCCGGCTGTCCAACAGGTGTAAAGTCAAACTTGAAATCACCGGTTTCTACGATATTGCCCGATGGTGTTTTGACAACGACCCCTAATGGATCAGGAATACTGTGTGTGGTACGGAAGAAGCTGACTGATGTTTTTCTGAAACGAATGACAGTATCTTCATCGATTTCGTGCAATTCTGCATCGCGCAGCAAACCATGTTCGTCCAATTTATTCTTGATCAAGGCCAAAGCCAGCGCACCTGCATAGACTGGAATGTTGGCTTGTTTTAAGAGATAAGGCACACCACCGATATGGTCCTCGTGACCGTGGGTGATGACCAAAGCTTTTACTTTATTCAAATTTTGCAGCACATAGCTGTAATCAGGGATGACGTAATCGATGCCCAGAAGGTCGTCTTCTGGGAACTTGATTCCTGCGTCAATGATGATGATTTCATCTTGGAATTGTACCCCATACATATTCTTCCCGATTTCGCCAAGGCCACCTAGGGCAAAGACGCCCGTTTCGTTGTTCTTCAGCGAGAGTTTCATATTAAAACTCCGTCAGCTTAAAGTCGGCATTTTCTTTTTCGTAGTCCAAATGATTGCCTTCTAAAAGTTGAATGTATTCAACGTTGTGTGGGGTATTTTCACGCATAAGGGTGTGAACGGCTTCTTCACTTTCTGCTTCGATGTAAAGTGATTGAGTTTGTTCCCGTTTGGGGTTGCGTTCTTTTGTTTCCTGGTAATAAACTTTGTAAATCATAAAAAATAATTCTCCTTTATCTGCCTAAGCAGTTTTTTTCCATAACAAAATGAGGGGCCAATTGCCGCCTAAAAATTTTATACTTAAAAGGTAGATTGGGTCTATCTTTTAAGAGGAAGCCTCGACTTTGCTTCCAAGGTCAACGTATTTTTCACCGTACTGTGTGTTGTTGAGACAACAATTACTAGTAGTTTATCACAGAATAATAAAGAAGTATAGAAACTAGGCAGGGAATTGAGCTTTACTTAAAAATTTTCAGAAAACGAATAGCGTAGTCAAAAGAATTCAAATAGAAAGCAGGCAAAGCCGATTTTTTTGTGCTATATTGGAGTCATTACGTTATAGAAAGAGGCGAGATGAGATGAAGTTGATGTGGCGTTATACCATGCGCTATAAAAAGCTCTTGTTCTTTGATTTTATTAGTGTTTTTGGTTTTATTTTAATTGAATTGGGATTGCCGACGATCTTAGCATTGATGATCGATAATGGGATACGCAACCAAGACTTTGATTATGTGAAAAGGATGGGGATCTTGATGGTCGTGATCACCATCATTGGTGTCTTGATGAATATCTCATTACGCTATTTTAGTTCACAGATCACCTCGAGAATGGTTGCCGATATTCGAGATGATCTCTTTGCGAAGATCCAAACCTTTTCACATACTGAGTATGAAAGTGTCGGGGTTCCTTCTTTGATCACACGAACGACGAATGATGCCTATCAGATCATGCTGTTTATGCAAAACATTTTGACGACAGGCTTTATGACACCGATGATGTTTGGCATGAGTTTGTATTTGATCGTTCGCACCAGTCCTAGTCTAGGTATTTTCGTTTTAGGCTCTTTGCCAGTGCTGTTGTTAGCAGTAATTTTAATTGCGAAGTATTCTGAACCACTATCAAAGAAACAGCAAAAGAATCTTGATAACATTAATGGGATCCTTCGTGAGAATTTGTCTGGGCTGCGGGTCATTCGGGCATTTGTAAATGAAAAGTTTGAAGAGATGCGCTTTCGCAAGGTCAACGATGACTATGCCAACAGTTCAAAAAGTTTGTTTCATTTAATGGCAGTTGCACAACCAGGCTTTTTCTTCTTATTTAATATTGTAATGGTCTTGATTATTTGGAATGGAACGTTGCAGATCGACAGTGGTCAATTAGAAGTAGGAACGTTGATTGCATTTATCGAGTACATCTTCCATGCGCTGTTTTCATTTATGTTGTTTGCCACGGTCTTCATGATGTATCCTAGGGCCAATGTTTCTGCTCTGCGAATTCAAGAGGTATTTGACAAAGACCCTGAGATCAAAGACAATCCGACAAGCATCGAAATGCCAGAACAAAAGGGCTATTTGGAGTTCAAAAATGTAACCTTTGCTTATCCTGGACATTCTGAAAGTCCGGTGATCCGCGATGTAAGTTTTACCGCAAAGCCTGGAGAAACAGTTGCATTTATTGGAAGTACTGGTTCTGGAAAGTCCACCTTGATCCAACTGATCCCTCGGTTCTATGATGTGACGGAAGGTCAGGTGTTAGTTGATGGTGTAGATGTTCGTTCCTACCAATTGAAAGACCTTCGTCAAAAAATTGGATATATCCCTCAAAAAGCACAGCTTTTTACAGGAACGATCGCTGAGAATCTCCGATACGGAAAAAAAGACGCTACTCCTGCAGAGATGCGCGAGGCTGTTGAAATTGCTCAGGCCGCAGAATTTATCTCCCAAAAACCAAAAGGTTTTGATGAACTGTTGGCAGAGGGAGGGAGCAATTTTTCAGGGGGACAGAAACAACGACTGGCCATCGCTCGAGCGATCATTCGACGACCAGAAATCTATATTTTTGATGACAGTTTCTCTGCGTTGGATTATCAGACAGATGCGAAGCTTCGTGCTCGCTTGAAAAAGGAGACCACGGAATCAACGGTCTTAATCGTTGCACAGCGTGTAGGAACGATCATGCATGCGGATAAGATTATCGTGTTAAATGAAGGTGATGTTGTCGGAGTGGGAACTCATCGGGAATTGCTGGAAAATTGCTCGATTTATTATGACATTGCCGCATCTCAATTGTCGAAGGAGGAATTAGCATGAAAAAAACCCTTTCTTCATTTAAACGATTGATGCATTACATTGATCCTTATAGAGGCACTTTCATTTTAGTATTGCTTTTGACGATCGTCACTCTTTTAATGAATACATTGATGCCTTATCTTTCTGGATTGCCAACGACAGAGATCTCTCGAAACATCCAGCAAAACGAAACGATCAATTTTGATTATGTATTCAAATGTTTGGTCGCAATCATTGTCGTAGGGCTGATTTATTCAGGGACACAGCTGGCCAGCGGTTGGTTGATGGCCAACGTTGTTCAGTCGGCAATGCGGGACCTGCGGGAGGATATTGAACGAAAGATCAATCGGCTGCCGGTCTCTTATTTTGATCGCAACAAACAAGGAAATATCTTATCAAGGGTCACCAATGATGTGGACGCTGTCAGCAATGCAATGCAGCAGGCGATCATTAAGCTGGTGAATGCTGTTTTAGGAATTCTTTTTGCCATTGCGATGATGTTTTATATCAACCCATTGATGGCGGTGATTTCGATGATCATGATCCCAGCCTCTCTATGGATTTCACGAAAAATCATCCAGGTATCTCAAAAGGATTTCCAGTCGATGCAAAATGCATTGGGTGAAATGAATGGCTATGTGCAGGAAAACATAACCGGTTTCAGCATTTTGAAGCTTTATGGACGTGAAAAAGAAACGGCAGAAGGGTTTCATGGGGTCAACCATACGCTGCGCCGTTTTGGCTTTAGGGCTAATTTTGTTTCTAGTACGATGCAGCCGCTTGTTCAGCTAACAGCCTATGCCACCTACATCGCCATGGCGGTGCTGGGAAGCTGGAACGTCATTACTGGTGTAATTCTTGTTGGGCAGTTGCAGGCCTTTATTCAGTACATTTGGCAAGTCAGTCAGCCAATGGGAGAGATCACTCAGCTGTCTGGGATGATCCAGAGTGCTTCGGCATCTACTAAACGAGTTTTCGAGATTTTAGATGAACTCGAGGAGCGGGAGAACGAGTTTGATGAACCGTTGCCTGAACCTGTTTCAGGAGATGTTGTTTTTGACCACGTGAAATTCAGTTATGATCCTAAAAAGCCGTTGATCGAAGATTTGAGTTTCGAGGTCAAAGCGGGTGAGACCGTAGCGATCGTTGGCCCAACGGGTGCTGGAAAGACGACCCTGATTAATTTACTGATGCGTTTTTATGATATTGATTCAGGAAGAATTCTAATCGATGGCGTTAATACACAGGATATGAATCGGTCAGATGTTCGTTCGCTTTTCGGGATGGTCTTGCAGGATGCTTGGCTTTACGAAGGAACGATCGCAGACAATATACGGTTTGGTCGGTTAGAGTCGACAGATTATGAAGTGGTCGACGCAGCCAAAACAGCCAACGTGGATCACTTTATTCGGACGATGCCGGGCGGATATGAGATGAAGATCAATGCAGAAGGCGACAACGTTTCGCTAGGGCAGAAGCAATTGCTGACGATCGCTCGCGCAATCATTTCCGACCCAAAAATCTTGATTTTAGATGAGGCGACCAGTTCTGTCGATACGCGTTTGGAGGGCTTGATCCAAAAGGCAATGGATCGAGTGATGCAAGGCAGAACCAGTTTTGTGATCGCCCATCGATTGTCCACAATTCGTGATGCGGATTTGATTTTGGTTATGAAAGAGGGCCAAATCATTGAACATGGGACGCACGAGAGCTTATTGGCTCAGGGCGGCTTTTACGAAAAACTTTACAATAGTCAATTTTCTGAAGAAGCTGAATAAATTAGAATGGACCGTTTGCTTAGAACGCAACGGTCCTTTTTACGTGGCTGCGGAACGAAAAGACAGTGCTATTCTAAAATTATGATATGGAATCGATGAGAAACTCGTGCTAAACTAAGGAATAACTTGCAGAAAAGGTAGTTGAAGGATGGTACCAATCTATATTTGTGATGACGTAAAAGAGACGAGAGACTATTTAAAATCGATCTTATCCAATCTGATTATGATCCATGCCTACGATATGGAGATTGTCCTCGTAACTGGGGATCCTGAAGCAGTGATCCAACATAGAGAAAGTCACCATTTGCGTTCGATTTATTTTTTTGACGTGGATTTAGCAGATGAACGCTACAATGGTTTCACATTGGCAAAACAAATCCGCGAACTGGATACACGTGGTTTTTTGATTTTTATTACGACTCATGAAGAATTGATTTTTGAGACGTTTAAGTATCGACTAGAAGCAATGAGCTATTTGTATAAAGACCGTCCTGAGAAGTTGAATAAGCAAATCAAGGAATGCCTGGAGGAGGTTCATCATCTTTTGCTCAAAGAAGATGGGGAAATGCGCAGGTATTACACTGTCAAAGTAGCTGACAGCAGCTACCAAATTCCAATCGATGAGATTCTCTTTTTTGAAACTGTTGGGTCGCATCGAGTGGTCTTGCATACCGAGAATCGATTGCTGGAATTTCGCGGGGAGCTTAAGAAAATCGAACAGCAGCTACCAAAGGATTTTGTAAAAATCCATCGGTCGTACATCATTCAAAAAGAGAAGATCGTTCAAGTCAATTATTCGGACAATACGGTGATCATGAAAGATGGTTCGGTATGTTTGATGTCTAGAATAGGAAAGAAGCTGTTAAAACAGCTGTTTGAATCTTAGGAGGTAAAAATGGAGGATTTGTTTATCAATTTACTTGGAGGCGGCTTGACCTTCTTTGTCATCACCCTCTCGGAGTATCAGCTGATTGGGTATGTCTTGCATGAGAAAAGCAAACGATCCTATACTTTAGCGATCTATGCGTTGCTTTCCTCTTTTTTTGCACTCGTGATGTATGCAACGGTGGGGTGGCCGATCGTCGTTTTTCTGCTATTTAATGCGGTAGTTAACACGATTCCTTCAGTGTTGGTCCATCGTTACATTTTCAAAACGATCGATAGCCGCATCATTTTCTTTTTAGCGCTTATCTCTTCGATCTTTTGCTTAGTTCTTAGTTATTGGAGCCAAACGATCATCGCGATCATAGACAATGATATCAGCTGGGTTGCTCGAGCGCTCGTAACCAATATCATTCTTTTTCTTTCTTACTCTACCGTCTATTATCTGCTTTCAAAAACAAAAGTTTTCTTTGTCTTGAGAAAAGTTTCGGATTATCCCCGACTGGCTCTTATCATTGCGTTAATCGTGACTGTCTTTAATTGTGTGATCGAGATAATCAATTACGCGGTTTTAGACGTCAGCTTTTCTATGGTTCGAACAATTTTGTATACTTTGTCGTATGGATTGGTGGTAGTTGTTTATCTTTTTTTGTTGAGAGAATTTCTAAGGGAAAGACGATTACAGGAATCTGAAGCGCTGATTTTGCAGCAGCAGACGTATCTTAATCGCATGGAAGATATACAGCTGGAGCTTCGGAAAATCCACCATGACTATAAAAATGCGGCAACAGGGTTATACGCTCAAATGGAAAAAGGAGATATCGATGCTGCTCAGGAATACATCAGTAAAAAGATGCTGAAGCTCGATGAGGGCATCCACCTCAGTATGCAGCAATTAAACCAATTGACCAATATCGAGGTTGTCGAATTAAAAACGTTGTTGATGGTCAAGGTCGTTCAGGCGGAGCGCCAAGGGGTGGAGTTAGCTGTTGAGGTGTTCGAGCCTATTCAAAAAATTCCAATGGAAATCTCTGATTTATTGAGGTGTGGCGGGATTTTAATCGATAATGCGATCGAGGCAGCAGCCAAGGAGTCCAATCGAAAAGTGGTCATCGTCTTGTTGAAGGAAAACGGGAAGGTGACGTTATTGGTAAAAAATTCAATTACCCAACCAGTCGATCTTCAACGTATCTGGACGACCGGCTATTCAACCAAAGGAGCCGATCGTGGATTGGGTCTGGATAACTTGAAATCAATTATTCGCCGTTACCCGGATATTTGGCTGGAAACAAGAGTTGAAAAACAAGAATTTATTCAAATGGTGACCTTTACCCTTGCCTAAAAGACAGAAAATTACCGATAAGGACGATTTTCTGTCTTTTTAGGGTGGTTCCCCTTTTTCTATTTCATTTTATCTTATAGTAGAGAAAAGAATGGATAGAGAAGAGGGAGCGGTTATGGGAAACACATTGTTGCAATTAAGACATATTTCAAAAGCATTTTCTCAAAAGCAAGCATTGAAGGATATTTCGATCACCCTTTCTGCTGGTGAGATTCTAGGGTTTTTAGGCCCATCCGGTGCTGGAAAAACAACCACGATCAAAATTATCACGGGACAAATGACCCAAAGTTCAGGAGAAGCGACGATTTTAGGCAGTGACACGCGTAAAATCGACGAAAATATCTATGAGAATATTGGGATTGTGACAGATGCCAGTGGAATCTATGAAGAGTTCACGGTCTATGAAAATTTAAAGTTATTTGCCGATCTGCTGGGGATTCCAAGGAAACGGATCGATCAGTTGGTTGAACGAGTAGGATTGACCGAGCAAAAAAAGCAGCCGGCAGGAAAATTGTCCAAGGGACAAGGCCAGCGTTTGATTTTGGCTCGTGCCGTTTTGCATCAACCCAAATTATTGTTTCTAGATGAACCAACATCTGGACTTGATCCTACGACGGCTTTGGAGATCCATCGTTTGTTGCTGGAGCTGAAAGAGGCTGGAATGGGCATCTTTTTGACGACGCATAACATGGAAGAGGCCACCAAATTATGTGATCATGTTGCTTTGTTGAATGATGGGAAGATCATCGAGTTTGGCACTCCCCAAGAGATTTGTTTAAGGTATAACACCGAAAAACAATACCGTATTTTATTGAGTACGCAAGAAGAAATCGTGCTCTCTCATACTACAGAAAACACTCAAAAGCTTTCAGAATGGCTCACGAGAAATCTGATCGAATCAATCCATTCCTGTGAGCCGACGCTGGAAAATGTATTTTTGAAAGTAACTGGAAGGGAGCTAAGCTGATGCGCGTATCGATGAAAAAGGTCGTGGTTTTAACTCGGTTCAAATGGAAGGAATTACTTCGCAATAAAACGTTTTTGATCACCAGCAGCATGGTGCCATTAATGACACTGGTCATGCGATTTCTTTACCTCAACATTCTCGATGGCGAACAAATGCCTCCGATGATGTTAGGAATGGTATTGAATTTAGGTTTGCTGATGAACCTAACCACTGTTTCCATGATGATGCCGGCCACTATGTTGGCAAAAGACAAAGAAAAAAACACGCTGCGTACATTGATGACCTCTTCGGTGAACGGCGGTGAATACTTTATCAGTTCAGTTCTTCCTTCTTTTGCGGTTTCTTTTGTCATCAATCAACTTATTTTAGTTTTGAGCGGGATCGATCTGAAAACTGTCAACTTAGGATTGTATCTGATCGTGACGACGATCGCCTGTTTAACTAGCTGTGTATTAGGGATGCTGATCGGCTTATTTGCTAAAAATCAAATGTCCTCCAGCAATCTTTGCACAGGCTTTATCTTGGTTTTGATGCTGATCCCAATGTTCGGAAGTCTTGCCAGCGGGTTGAAATCCATCAGTGGGTTCATCTACACGGGCATCGTAGGAAATCTGGTGACTTCTTTTGTGAACGGTGAACAGCAAGGGATGACATTCGTCAATTGGCTGGTTTTGTTGGTCGAATTGGTCTTCATCTCCATACTCTTCCTTGTAAATTATCGGAAAAATGGATTTGAAAGGGATTAAGGAGTTTAGTCGACGGCGTACATCGTAAGGTGTACGCCTTTTTGTTGAACTAGGCCACGTCGGCTCAATATAGAAACCTGTTTGACAGTGATTGAGTAAGCGAATACACTAAATGCTATAGGAGGTCAAGTGAATGAAATTTTGTACATTTAAACAGGGAAAAATAAAAGTTGGATTGGTTTCAGAGGATGAACAGTATGTTTATCCATTGGACGAACGGTTTCCAGAAATCACAAAAATGGAAGATTTGATTACTGCCTATCCAACAATCAAGGATCGAATCAACAAGGCTAAGGATGAAGTGACGCCGCTTCCTCTGGCAGAGATCAAATTGCTTGCGCCGATCCCTCAGCCGAAACACGATTTACTATGCGTGGGATTAAATTATAAGCTTCATGCGATCGAATCAGCCAATTTTGCTGGTAGAGAGTATCAGCCGCCTGTGCATCCAGTCTATTTCTCCAAACGGGTAAACCAAGCAGTTGGACCCGATGGGGCAGTCTTCGCGCATGAGGATATTACAAATAAATTGGATTATGAAGTTGAACTAGCCGTTGTTATTGGAAAAACCTGCAGCCATGTAGCACCTGAAGAAGTTTTTGATTATATATTCGGCTATACAATTGGCAATGATATCTCTGCGCGAGATCTTCAATTTGCCTACGGACAGTACACGTTTGGCAAAGGACTTGATCACTTTGCACCTATCGGACCTTGGATCGTTACCGAGGATGCGTTTTCTCGGCCGCCGCATATCAATCTAAAAGCTTATGTAAACGATGAATTGCGGCAGAACAGCAATACAGAAGATTTGATTTTTGATCTCCCGCATCTGATCAGCGAATTGTCGCAAGGAATTACTCTAGAGCCTGGGGATATCGTATTGACGGGAACACCTTCAGGCGTAGGAATGGGATTCAATCCACCAAAATTCCTGAAAAAAGGCGACGTGGTCGTATGTCAAATCGAGGGAATCGGAACACTTAAAAATATCGTGACTTAAAAATAGGGGTGAGGACGTGACACATTTTATTGCAGATAGTGCAGATGTTTATGGAGAGGTAACGCTTGGGGAAGGGTCAACAATCTGGTTTCAATCGGTACTTCGCGGCGACAGCAACACCATTACAATCGGAGACCGCACCAATATTCAAGATGGGTCGATTGTGCATGTGGATCATGATGCGCCAGTTGTGATCGGTGATGAGGTAACGATTGGACATGCTTGCATCATTCATGGCTGTACGATTCAATCGGGTGCTTTGATCGGTATGGGAACAACGATTTTAAACCATGCTGAAATCGGTGAAAATTGTTTGATCGGAGCCGGGTCTTTGGTGACAGAAGGGACGATCATTCCTCCGAACAGTTTGGCTTTCGGTTCACCTGCGAAGGTTATGCGAACGTTGACAGACGAAGAAATTGAAAAAAATCGTCAAAATGCTTTGCATTACGAGGCGCAAGGACAAGCTTATTTGAAGAAAACGTATCGGAAAATGGAGTGAGAAAAAGAGGCTGTCGATTTCCATTATTTCTGAGGAAAACGTACCAATAGTAGGAAGATGCACCTAGAAAAATCACTTTGATGTATCTTTTTGGCGATCCTTGTTATAATTTAGTTAAGTTAGTAACTAGTAAATTGTAAGTATAGGGGTGTTATCAATGGATGGCAATAAGATAAACGGACAAGAGGTAACGCGTGAGCTGTTGGAGCAGAAAGGCTATAAGAGATATCGTGGGGAGAACATCGATATTTATTATGACAAGAATATCTGTGCCCATATCGGTAACTGTGTTCGAGGGAATCCGGAGATTTTTGAAGTGGGTCGTCGCCCTTGGATCATCCCGGACAATGGTTCTGAGAAGAATGCGGCCTTTGTTGTGGATACCTGTCCCAGCGGTGCATTAAAGTATATTTTTCGAAAAGAGGATGCGTAATGGAAATCAAAGAAGAACAGAATCGTCTTGTATTATTGAATGATGAAGGACAAGAAACGGGTGAAATGACTTGGTCAAATGCTGGCTCCGATATCATGATCATTGACCATACGTTTGTTGATCCAGCCTATCGTGGACAGAAGCTGGCAGAAAAATTGGTTCGACAAGGAGTGGAGATCGCGCGTCGCGACCATAAGGAAGTTATTCCGCTGTGCCCCTTTGCCAAACGTGAATTCGACAACAAGTCAGAATATGGCGACGTTTTAAGAAAGTAAAAAAAATGAGGCAATAAAAAAAAGACTCCCCCTAGTCAAGCCATCGTATTTGTGCTAAAGTAATGCTGAGATAGTTTGGGAAAAAGGAGGAGCTTTTTTTGTACAATTTTATTTTAGGTGTGATCATTGTTTTGTCAGTGATCATTGTGATCACTATCATGATGCAGCCAAGCAAACAAAATAGTGCAGCTAGTGCATTCACAGGCGGAGCAGATCAATTGTTCGGCAAGCAGAAGGCTCGTGGATTCGAAGCCGTGATGCAGCGTACAACAGCCGTACTTGGGGCTGTTTGGATGATCTTGTTGTTTGTTTTAATGTTTTTATCTAGTAAATAATGCAAAAAAACCTCTCAGAAATGAGAGGTTTTTTCGTTGATCCCATTTTACGGTCGATGATTCGATCAAACGAACTCAACTGACTTGATAGAGTTTCCAGGAATCTGCGGGGGAATCGACATGGTCATTATGGGAACTGCCGATAAAGTGCACCGCAACTTTATACCTGGAGTGAATTGATCGATGGAAAAAGCCAACTGTTCTTTGGGAACATTCAGCAAAACACCGTTGGTGTGAAAGCTGCTTAACACAGATTCAGGGTCTTCCACCTTGGTGATCTTCTTCAAATACAATTGCAGGGTATCTTGATCGTCCTGTTCGGTGGGTTGTTTTGCTAATTCGCCGATAAATATCGTAGACATGGACTCATGCTCCTCAATAGTCTCACTCGCTGATTGCGAAGATGGTGTAGTTGATGTTGGTCGCTGGCAAGCAGTAATACTCAGACCCAGAAGGCACAGCGAAAAAAGGAAGTATTTCTTCATTTTGCGTCCTTTCTTTTTATTCTTTCCTTATAGTATACCTGACTTCCTGATCAATAAAAATCAAGTATGTATAAAGGTATGGTAAAATAAATCGAGGAGTTGAAGCAAATGGTACAAATCAAAAGTCCTAGATCGATTTTTCTGCCGAGTGGTCCAAATGCTGTTCTATTGCTGCATGCTTATTCGGGCAGCCCCAACGATGTCAGAATGTTGGCTCGCGCATTAGAAAAGAAAACATACACGGTGTATGCGCCGATGTTCAACGGCCATGGAACCGCTAATCCAGCAGATATTCTTGAAAAAAGTCCAGCAGATTGGTGGAAGGAATCTCAAGAGGCTATCTCTTTTTTAAAGAGTAAGGGATATGAACAAATTGCAGTCTTTGGTTTGTCTATGGGCGGTATCTTCGCAACACGATTGCTAGCAACAGATGCATCGCTGCTTGGAGGCGGTTTTTTCTGTTCGCCGATTGCTCCGGTAGAGACACAGGTCGAAGAGAACTTTTTGGAGTATGCCAAGCAGCTGTTAACTCAAGCACAGGAAAAAGAGGTCTCTGAACAAGTCGAAGCGTTGCGACCTCAGGTCAAGAGTCAACTAGAGGCGATTCAGGTTCAGGCGGCTGAAAGTTTTGAGCGGCTTGAGCAGATTAAAACTGCTTTTTTTATGGCGCAGGCAGGAAAAGACAAGATGATCGATGCATCGGGCGTATTTCAAACCGCTCGAGCGTTGGAAAACACACACTTTACTTTAAAGTGGTACCCCGAAAGCGGACATGTCATCACTGTGGGACCGGAACGCAGAGAATTTGAACGGGATGTCGCTGACTTTTTAGCGACTCTTGAGTGGAGAGAATAAAATGACTAGAAAATCAATCAAAGAGGCAATTTTAACGTTCCTTAAAGAAGCAAAGAAAAAAAGCTTTTCTATGGAGGAACTAGCACAACAGTTGGATATGCAAAAAAGCACGGATTATAAATTGCTGATCCAAACAGTTGCCCAAATGGAGCGAGAAAAATTGCTCGAATTTAACAAACGAGGAAAGATAAAGCTTCCTTTATCACCGATCGTAATAGAAGGAACCTTTCGCGGCAATGAACGCGGGTTCGGTTTTGTGACGATCGATCCGGAGGAACCCGATGTGTACATTCCGAATGATCAGACCAATTTTGCGATGAACGGAGATACCGTACTGATCGATATCGTCAAAAATGCAGATCCGTTTAGTGATCGGGGGGCTGAAGGAAAAGTAGTGGCTATCAAGGAACGGTCGATCCAGCAGATCGTAGGAGAGTTTACCGCGTTCCCTCCTGAAGAGGTCAAGGAAACGGATCTATACGGTGTCGTTATTCCAAAAGATAAAAAGAGTGCACAGTTCAAGGTTTACATTGCTGCTGATGGAATCCAACCGGTCGACGGCAGTGTGGTGATCGTAGAGATTACTCACTACCCTGAAAAAGAATATGCTTCTAGTTTAGAAGGACTGGTCAAAAAAGTGATCGGGCACAAAAACGACCCTGGAATGGACATTTTGTCAGTGATCGTCGCTCAAGGGATTCCAACTAGTTTTCCTGATGAGGTTTTAGAGGCTGCGGATAAAGTTCCTGACCATATTTCTGAAGAGGACGTAAAAGACCGAAGAGATTTGCGAGACCAGCAGATTGTGACGATTGATGGTGCGGATGCGAAGGATTTGGATGATGCAGTAACCGTGCGAAAATTGCCTAATGGCAACTATTTTCTGGGGGTTCATATTGCGGATGTTTCTTATTATGTCACCGAGGATAGTGTACTGGATCGCGAAGCATTTGAACGTGGAACTAGTGTCTATTTAACAGACCGAGTCGTACCGATGATCCCTCAGCGATTATCGAATGGGATCTGTTCCTTGAATCCACGAGTGCCGCGGTTGACAATCAGCTGTGAGATGGAGATCGACACCAATGGTACGATCGTGGATCATGCGATTTTCCCGAGTGTGATTCAAACGACTGAACGGATGACCTATTCTGCTGTGAATGGCATTTTAGAAGAGGCGGACTCGACATTGCTGGAACAATACCAAGCGCTTGTTCCCATGTTTGTTTTGATGAAGGAATTGCATGAGGTTTTAGAAAATCGTCGAGTTCAACGCGGCGCGATCAATTTTGAAGACCGCGAGGCTAAGATACTGGTTGATCCAGAAGGAACGCCTTTAGGGATCGAGCTTCGCAACCGCGGAGTGGGCGAACGTTTGATCGAATCGTTTATGCTGGCTGCAAACGAGACGATTGCAGAGCATTACAGCCGATTGAAAGTACCATTTATTTACCGGATTCATGAGCAACCTAAAGAAGAGAAAATGCAGCGCTTCTTTGATTTTGCTGCCGTTTTAGGCATTTTGGTCAAAGGAACGAAAGAAACGATCACTCCTAAGGCCTTGCAAAAGGTAATCTTGGAAGTAGAAGAGAAGCCTGAGGCGGCAGTTATCAATACGATGCTGTTAAGAAGCATGCAGCAGGCACGCTATTCAGAGGATAATTACGGGCATTATGGATTGGCAGCGGAATATTACACGCATTTTACTTCACCGATCCGTCGTTACCCAGATTTAATCGTTCATCGTTTGATTAGAGAATACGGATCAAGCCAGTCTGAAAAAGTCCAAACTAAATGGGCGGAGCAGCTGCCGGAAATCGCGGATCATAGTTCGCAGATGGAACGCCGAGCAGTTGACGCAGAACGAGAAGTCGACAGCTTGAAGAAGGCCGAGTATATGGCTGAAAAAATCGGGGAAGAATTCGACGGAATCATCAGCTCGATTACAAAGTTTGGTATTTTCGTCGAATTGCCGAATACAGTGGAAGGGCTGATTCATTTAAATGAGTTGAAGCAAGATTATTTCCACTTTATTGAAAATCAGCTGGCTCTAGTTGGAGAACGGACCCGTCAGACGTTTAAGATTGGCCAAAAGGTTAAGATCAAGGTAGTTAAATCAAACCCTGAGACACGAGAAATTGATTTTGAATTATTGGAGGCTGAAGATATTCCTTCATTGGAGGCGCCCTCGCATCAGAAGCGGCGTAGAAAACAGCCTGCTAAACATACGGAACGGAAGAATTGGACTAAAGAGAAACCAGCAAAAAAAGCAAAAAAGAAAGCAAAAGGGAAAAAGCCTTTTTACAAATCCGTAGCGAAAAAGAAAAAGGGTGGAAGAAAGAAGGGGTAGTATGCCTAAAGGGGAAGGCAAATTGATTGCGCAAAATAAAAAGGCGCGCCACGATTATACGATCATCGATACAATGGAAGCGGGAATTGTTTTGCAAGGAACGGAGATCAAATCCATTCGAAATGGACGAATCAATCTAAAGGATGGATTTGCCCGAGTCCGAAATGGAGAAGTGTTTTTACACAATGTGCATATCAGCCCGTATGAACAGGGGAATATTTTTAATCACGATCCTGTCAGAACACGAAAACTGCTGCTGCACAAGAAACAAATTTCTAAATTGATCGGAGAAACGAAAAACACAGGGATTACTTTAGTTCCCTTAAAGGTATATCTAAAGAATGGCTATGCTAAAGCATTAATCGGTTTAGCCAAAGGGAAGCATCAATACGACAAACGTGAAGATTTAAAGCGCAAAGATGTAGACCGACAAATTAGTCGGACGTTAAAAAATTTCAGCCGATGACCAAATATTCTTTTTCGCATATTTAATGAGAATTCCTTTACTTACAGGTGAATTTTGATACGATTAATTATTATCTATAATAGCTCTTTTTGGGCAAAAACAAGCATGATAAAAAGGTTTTCCCCTAATTCTTGCGAAAGAATAAAGAGTGTAAAGAAACTTCCGTTTTTTTCATGAAAATCTTTTGTATTTTTCTTTCAATGGTGGTACCATACGAGAGTATTTTGACTTGATATGCCAAATACAAGAAGATAAGCAATGACTGAGGTCAGTAAGGAAAGAGGTGAAATGAATTGGATGAAAAATCTTGGTTTTTCCATATTGGTCCCATTTGGTTTGACGGAACAGTCACGACCATGGTTATCATTACCTGTTTGATCGTTTTCTTGATCGTCTTTGCATGTACAAGAAACCTTTCGATGAAGCCCACTGGAAAACAAAATGCGATTGAATGGCTGATCGATTTTACTTCTGGGATCGTCAGCGACAATATGCCAAGAAAAGAAGTTCGGAATTTTAGTTTCTTTTCATTCACATTGTTCTTGTTTATTTTTGTTGCGAACCAGATCGGTTTGATCACCAAAATCGTCACACCACAGGAGGTCACACTATGGAAGAGTCCAACCGCTGATCCTTTCGTTACAATGGGGTTGGCAATGATGATCCTTGTACTATCCAATCTATTAGCATCAGAACGATTTGGCCTGCGCGGCTACATCAAAAATTCATTTTTGTCTCCGATGCCGATGCTGTTGCCCATCAAGATCATGGAAGAATTTACTAATGTCATTACATTAGGTCTTCGTCTTTATGGAAACATTTACGCAGGAGAAGTATTGTTGACCTTGATAGCAAGTATGGTGACCAGTTTAGGCTGGTGGTCAATCCCATTCGCGATACCGCTGGAAATGATTTGGATCGCATTCTCATTATTTATCGGCAGTATTCAAGCGTTTGTCTTTACCACTTTATCCATGGTGTATATCAGTCATCAGATAGAAGTAGAAGAATAGTCAAAGAGCAAGTGATGGTGTAACAAAGACACGTCAGTATAAAATTAGGAGGAATTTATTATGAACTTTATCGGTGCGGGAATCGCAATTTTAGGTGCAGCTATTGGGGCTGGTTACGGGAATGGTAAGGTTATTTCAAAAGCAATTGAATCAATGGCTCGTCAGCCTGAAATGTCAGGCCAAATCCGTTCAACGATGTTTATCGGGGTTGGTTTGATTGAAGCGGTGCCGATCCTAGGTGTCGTATTGGCAATGTTGATGGTCTTCCAAGGGTAAGAGCAACGGTTCTCGTTGCTACTTTTTTGTGTTGCAAAAAAGAATTAAACGTTATCTATTCAGAAAGGAAGACCGAGTATGCTGAATCTAGTTATTGCTGAGGCTGTCAATCCAACGCTCGGTAATTTGATCGTAGTGACAGGAGCATTTCTGATTTTGTTGCTGCTGTTGAAAAAATTTGCATGGAAGAGCGTCAGTGATATTTTAAAACGACGCGAAGAAAAGATCGCCAACGATTTAGATTCTGCTGAACAATCACGGATCAAAGCGGCTGAGCTGGCTAAAGAACGCGAAACTCAACTAGCAAGCTCGCGCAGTGATGCAGCAGATATTATAAAGAGTGCCAAAGAAAACGGCGAATTGAGTCGTCAAACCATCATTAACGATGCGAAAGATGAAGCAATGCGCTTGAAGGATCGGACAAAAACAGAAATCAAGGAAGAACGGGAAACCGCATTGACTTCTGTTAAAGATGACGTCGCAGATCTTTCTCTTAAAATTGCCGAAAAGATCTTAAGCAAAGAGCTTACCGGTGAGGCACATCAAGAATTGATTGATCAATACATCGATCAATTAGGAACGACTAAGCATGAAGCTTGACAAATATACTGTTGGGAAACGATACGGCAAAGCTTTGTTCGAATTGGCGGTCGAAGGACAAGCAACCGAAGAAGTTTACCAAGATTTATTGACGATACGCAAGGTATTTGAAGAAATTCCGGATTTGGGCAATATGCTGACAGATGTTCGATTGCACGGATATGAAAAAGACGCGATCATGCAGGCCTTCGCGCAAGGTTTTGATGGCGTAGTCAAAAATTTCCTGCTGATCGTTTATGAATACAATCGAAGCGACGATCTTTTATTCATGATCGATGAATATGAACGAAGATATGATCAGCTGAACCAAGTTGCTCTTGGTTCAATCACTACTGCTGTGGCGATCTCTGAGGAGAAAAAACAGCAAATCGAAGCAAAAGTCGCTGATGTTCTCGGCTATAAAAGGGCCGACCTATCTCCAGTAGTCGATCCATCGATTATTGGCGGTGTCATTGTTGAAGCCGATCATCAAGTGATCGACGGAAGCCTCGCCAGCCAACTCAATGGTCTACGAGCAGCACTTAGCAAAAAGTAAGAAGAGGTGAAATGAATGGCCATCAAAGCAGAAGAAATCAGTGCCTTAATCAAGCAACAGATTGAAAACTATGATAATAAATTGTCTGTAGAGGAAGTCGGAACGGTCACCTATGTCGGTGATGGAATCGCACGCGCTCATGGACTAGAAAACGCAATGAGTGGAGAGCTTGTTGAGTTTTCAAATGGCTCGTATGGGATGGCGCAAAACCTGGAAAGCAATGATGTCGGAATCATCGTTTTGGGGGAATTTGAGTCCATTCGTGAAGGCGATAAAGTAAAACGAACAGGGAAGATCATGGAAGTCCCAGTCGGCGAAAAAATGATCGGTCGCGTGGTGAATCCTCTTGGACAGCCTGTAGACGGATTAGGTCCTATTGAAACCAGCAGCACACGACCAGTGGAAACACTGGCACCGGGTGTTATGCAACGTAAATCCGTCAATGAACCAATGCAAACTGGTTTGAAAGCCATTGATGCATTAGTTCCAATTGGTCGTGGACAACGGGAGTTGATCATTGGTGACCGGAAAACCGGGAAAACCTCTATTGCGATCGATACAATCATCAATCAAAAAGGCCAAGATATGATCTGTATCTATGTAGCGATCGGGCAAAAAGAATCAACAGTCCGCTCACAAGTGGAGACCTTGCGTAAATTCGGAGCTATGGATTATACCATCGTTGTTACAGCAGGTGCTTCTCAACCAGCGCCTTTATTATACATCGCTCCTTATGCCGGAACTGCGATTGGTGAGGAATTCATGTATAACGGGAAACACGTACTCGTCGTTTTTGATGACTTGTCCAAACAAGCGGTCGCTTATCGTGAACTCTCTTTACTATTGCGCCGTCCACCAGGTCGTGAGGCTTACCCAGGAGATGTATTCTACTTGCATTCACGTCTATTAGAACGTGCGGCAAAATTGTCTGATGAATTGGGTGGCGGTTCACTGACTGCTCTGCCCTTTGTTGAAACACAAGCAGGGGATATCTCAGCCTATATTCCAACAAACGTGATCTCCATCACGGACGGACAAATTTTCTTAGAGAACGATTTGTTCTATTCAGGCATCCGTCCAGCCGTAGATGCGGGCCTATCCGTTTCACGTGTTGGTGGTTCTGCTCAAATCAAAGCAATGAAGAAAGTGGCTGGAACGTTGCGGCTTGACCTTGCCAGCTACCGTGAATTAGAAGCCTTCACTCAGTTTGGATCCGATTTGGATGCAGCCACACAGGCTAAGTTGAATCGAGGACGCAGAACGGTAGAAGTATTGAAGCAAAAACTGCACGATCCACTGGCTGTGGAAAAACAGGTCGTGATTTTGTATGCATTGACACATGGATTTTTAGACAGTATCCCAGTAAACAATATTTTAACGTTTGAAGCACAACTGTTTGAGTATTTAGATGCAAATCACGCTGATCTTTTTGAAACGATCCGGAAAACCAAGGATCTGCCGGACGGTGAGAAGCTAGATGCAGCAATCCAAGAATACAAAGATATATTTGATGCTTCTGCTGCCAAATAATCCCAGCATAATCGAGGTGAGAAAATGTCATGGCATCTTTAAATGAAATCAAGACCCGAATCGCATCAACTAAGAAAACCAGCCAGATCACCAATGCGATGCAAATGGTGTCTGCTGCCAAATTAACGAAGTCTGAGGCTTATTCGGCTCATTTTCAAGTGTATGCGTCGAAGGTGCGGGAAGTACTGACTCACTTGACAGCAAGCGAGTTGGAAGAATTGGCAAATACAGATCATACGGTCAACGGAATCAACTACCACAGCATGTTGATCAATCGTCCGGTGAAAAAAACTGGTTATATCGTAATCACATCGGATGGTGGCTTGGTTGGAGGCTACAATAGCTCAATCTTAAAACAGACATTGACGATGCTGGAAAATGATCATGATTCGGCGGATGAGTATGTTTTGCTGGCGATTGGAGCTACTGGTGCGGATTTCTTCAAAGCTAGAGGAATTAAATTGGCTTACGAATTGAGAAATCTTTCAGATCAGCCAAGCTTTGACGAAGTTCGCAAAATCGTCTCAATGACCACCAGCATGTATGAAAGTGAAATTTTTGACGAAGTGTATGTCTGTTACAATCACCATGTCAATTCATTATCTAGTCAATTTCGAGTAGAAAAAATGCTGCCGATCTCCGATTTGGATCCAGATGAAGCAGAAAAATATACGCAGGAGTATATTTTTGAACCTTCGAAAGAGGATATTTTAGATCAGCTGCTGCCGCAATACGCAGAAAGTTTGATTTACGGTGCGATCGTTGATGCTAAAACAGCAGAACACGCAGCAGGGATGACAGCGATGAAAACAGCAACGGACAACGCTAAAAATATTATTGGTGATTTGACAATCTCGTACAACCGAGCACGTCAAGCAGCGATCACACAAGAAATCACAGAAATTGTCGGCGGGGCTTCCGCACTAGAATAGTTTTGAGATTGGAGGAAAAAACATGAGTTCAGGCAAGATTGTTCAAGTAATTGGTCCCGTTGTCGACGTGGAATTTTCTTTAGATCAATCCTTACCAGACATCAACAATGCGTTGGTGGTCTATAAAAATGATAAAAGCAAGATCGTACTTGAGGCAGCACTGGAGCTTGGAGACGGCGTAATCCGAACGATCGCGATGGAATCTACCGATGGATTGCAGCGGGGGATGGAAGTCGTTGATACGGAGAAACCAATTTCGGTCCCAGTCGGGAAAGAGACATTAGGCCGAGTGTTCAACGTCTTAGGTGAAACGATCGATAATGAAGCACCTTTTCCAGCAGATGCAGAAAAAAGCGGTATTCATAAGAAGGCACCTGCATTCGAAGAATTAAGTACGAGCAATGAAATTTTGGAAACAGGGATCAAAGTTATCGACTTATTGGCTCCTTATTTAAAAGGCGGGAAAGTCGGATTGTTCGGTGGTGCCGGAGTCGGCAAAACCGTGTTGATCCAGGAACTGATCCATAACATCGCCCAAGAGCATGGTGGGATTTCTGTCTTCACGGGTGTTGGTGAACGAACACGTGAAGGAAACGATTTGTATTATGAAATGAAGGAATCCGGTGTTATTGAGAAAACGGCGATGGTGTTTGGACAAATGAACGAACCGCCTGGTGCTCGGATGCGTGTAGCATTGACAGGCTTGACATTGGCAGAATACTTCCGCGATGAAGAGGGGCAAGATGTTCTCTTATTTATTGACAATATTTTCCGCTTCACCCAAGCAGGTTCTGAAGTTTCTGCTCTATTAGGCCGTATGCCTTCAGCCGTTGGATACCAACCAACATTGGCTACCGAAATGGGACAATTGCAAGAGCGGATTACTTCAACGAAAAAAGGCTCGATCACATCGATCCAAGCGATCTATGTGCCAGCGGACGACTATACGGACCCTGCTCCTGCGACAGCATTCGCTCACTTAGATGCAACGACCAACTTGGAACGTAAGCTGACAGAGCAAGGGATTTATCCTGCGGTGGATCCGTTAGCTTCCTCATCAAGTGCATTGGCGCCAGAGATCGTTGGTGAAGAACACTATCAAGTAGCAACAGAGGTTCAGCGTATTTTGCAACGCTATCGTGAATTGCAAGATATCATTGCTATTTTGGGGATGGATGAACTGTCCGATCAAGAAAAAGTAGTCGTTTCCCGGGCGCGGCGCATCCAATTCTTCTTATCTCAAAACTTCCATGTCGCAGAACAGTTTACTGGCCAACCAGGGTCTTATGTTCCTGTGGAAGAAACAGTTAAAGGGTTTAAAGAGATTTTGGAAGGCAAGTACGACGATCTGCCAGAAGAAGCGTTCCGAAGCGTCGGTAAAATCGATGAAGTGATTGAAAAAGCGAAATCACTAGGCTACTAGAAAGAGGTGCGCGATGGAAAATAAGAGTCAGCTCACCGTGAATGTAGTAACTCCTGATGGCTTGATCTATGACCATCATGCGACGATCGTTGTCGCCAATACGATCAGTGGGGAATTAGGAATCTTGCCTAACCACGCGCCGATTATTGCCCCTTTGGCGATTGATGAAGTTCGGGTCCGTCGAACCGATTCAGACACTCACGTGGATTGGATCGCCGTCAATGGCGGGATCATGGAGGTTCGTGACAATGTCGTAACGATTATTGCAGATACGGCCGAACGTGAAAGAGATATCGATGTATCGCGTGCGGAGCGTGCAAAACAGCGTGCTGAGCAGCGGATCGAAGAAGCAAAAGCGAGTCATGATACAGACCAGCTGCGCCGTTCAGAAGTCGCTTTGCATCGAGCAATCAATCGGATCAATGTCTCAAAACATAGATAAAAAACGGATCGTGACCTTGAGTTGCGATTCGTTTTTGTTTTTTTACTGTCAAATGAAGAACAAACTGACATGTCACTAGAGCCCTTCAAATCTCAGTACAATTCTTTTGACAATTCCACGTTTTTTTGAGAAAGTGATAAGGCGCGTTGTTATAAATATAAGTGTTATTATTTGCAGATCAATACACTTAGCTTTCTAGAAAGTAAATTGAAGTGAAAACGTAATTAATTTCATAAAATTTTAAAAAAAGTAATACAAATAAGGCCTAAATGACCTTTTTTCGGAGGATAAATCGAATAATACTAAGAAAATTATTTGATAAAAATTTTTAAAAGTTTTTTTAAAGACTTAAGAAAAGAGAAAGCATTCTCCTTTCTTTTATTCTATGGTATAATCCGATTATTGATTTTGTGAAAGGAAGACATGGATGCAAGTATATGGTATCGATGCAATCATTCGGATCGTTTCTCATTTTGCGTTTATTTATTTGGCATTTTGGGGACTCAGATCTTTGCGTATCGAAAATATTTTTAAAGCATTTCATGAAACGCAGGTTCGAATGGTCTTGATGATGGGTTCGGTCGCGTTAGGCTATACATTCAGCTCATTCTTCTTAGAAATCATCGTTCTGTGTAAAAATATCTTTTTGAGTTTTTAATACTCGTACATACTGATAAGTGAAAATTTAAATTGACTGAAGCGATTTTTTGGAGGGAACAAAATGGAAGAGATCGTCGTTCGTGGTGGAAAAAAATTAACCGGTACAGTGAAAATCGAAGGAGCTAAAAATGCGGTATTACCGATTTTGGCTGCAAGTTTATTAGCAGAAGAAGGAGAAACAACATTAAGCAATGTTCCGATTCTTTCTGATGTGTTTACAATGAACCAAGTGATTCGTTACCTAAATACAGATGTAGCATTTAATGAAACGACCAAAGAAATCAAGATTAATGCGGAGAAACAACTGCACGTAGAAGCTCCTTATGAATATGTAAGCAAAATGCGCGCGTCAATCGTAGTGATGGGGCCTTTATTGGCACGCAATGGACACGCGAAGGTAGCTATGCCTGGTGGATGTGCGATCGGAAAAAGACCGATTGATCTGCATTTGAAAGGATTCCAAGCTTTAGGGGCTAAAATCATTCAGGAAAATGGGTACATCGAAGCGATTGCTGACGAGTTGACTGGCAGCACGATCTATTTGGATTTTCCTAGTGTAGGTGCTACACAAAATATTATGATGGCAGCTGTTAAAGCCAAAGGAACAACAGTGATCGAAAATGTCGCTCGTGAACCTGAAATTGTGGATCTAGCGAACTTCTTGAATAAAATGGGCGCTCGAGTAATCGGTGCGGGTACCGAAACCATGAGAATCGAAGGGGTTGACAAGCTGCATGCGGTGGCTCATTCGATTGTTCAAGACAGAATCGAGGCTGGAACCTTTATGGTCGCTGCCGCAATGACTGAAGGAAACGTATTGATCGAAGATGCGATCCCTGAACATAACCGTCCGTTGATCTCTAAATTAATTGAAATGGGTGTCAGCATCCAAGAAGAAGAATCAGGACTGCGGATCATCGGTCCAAAACATATTCAAGCAACGGATATCAAAACGATGCCTCATCCAGGCTTCCCTACGGATATGCAAGCTCAAATGACAGCGATCCAGTTGGTTGCTGAAGGAACCAGCGCAACCACAGAGACCGTTTTTGAGAATCGTTTCCAACATTTAGAAGAAATGCGCAGAATGAATGCGGATGTTAAAATCGACAACAGTGTCGCTTTAATCAAGGGCGGTGCTGACTTGCAGGGAGCAGAGGTGTATGCGACTGATCTTCGTGCTGCCGCAGCTCTGATTTTAGCCGGATTAAGAGCGAAAGGCATGACACGTGTCCGCAATTTGAAGTATCTTGATCGTGGGTATTACCAATTCCACTTGAAGTTGCAACAGCTAGGGGCGGATGTTGAACGAGTAGACAGCAAATCTGGCGAATCGATCGTTCAGCCTGCTGTACATGCCTAAGGAGTGTGAGCAGATGAGTTCAAGTGAACACATTTTACGTACGTTGATCGTAGTAGTCGGTATTTTACTGGCTGGTGTTGTTCTGTTTATCATTGGCAGTATGATTGGCTACGGTGTTATGGGAGATGGCAATCCCTTTGGTGTCTTGCTGCCGGGTGTCTGGCGGCATATCTTAGAATTTGTACGTTAGACCTTTACATTTGTAAGGGTCTTTTTTCAATCATTGAAGAGAAAGGAATGTTTTTATGGTGGGAAAATTGATCATTGGCCTGGTACGCGGGTATCAACGCTTCATTTCTCCTTTGTTTCAGCCATCCTGCAGGTACTATCCTTCTTGCTCGAGTTATATGATCAAAGCAGTCCAAATCCATGGTGCTATAAAAGGACTGTTGATGGGGATCTCTCGAGTCCTGCGTTGTCAACCTTTTACCAAGGGTGGGATCGATTATGTACCTACGACGTTTTCATTAAGACAGAATGTAAAGGATGAAGAAGAACCAGATTATTCAGGAGGGAAAGTATGATTCATTTGTTATCAGAGAAAACAGCACTGCCATGGGAATTATTGATGCTGGCAGATCCTGAAAAGGAGAAGATCGAAGCGTATGTTTATGATAGCAAGGTCTTGGTTTATGAGTGGAGAAACGAAATCGTTGGCGTCCTTGTTTTCAAAATGATCGATGAGGAGACGGTTGAGATCATGAACATGGCTGTTTCAGAACGAATGCAAAGACAAGGGATCGCGGATCGATTGATGGAACGTTTCTTGGAAGAAGTTCATCGGCAACCTGCCGTCAAGGCTGGGATCGTCAGAACTGGAGAGATTCCTGAGGGGCCTATGCGACTTTACCAAAAGCATGGATTTGAAGTCAGCGAACGAAGGAAGAATTACTTCGTCGACTACTGTGCTGAACCAATCTTTGAAGGGGATCAACAATTAAAAGATCAAATCATCATGAAACGATTCTTTTAGAAAAGGGTCGTTTTTTTATTTCATTCTTTCTGAAAGCGTTTTGAAATATTCAATATTCGCGAATTATTAAAATATTCAGAAAATTTAATTGACAGTGAGAATCTTTTCCTATATATTTTATCTTATCTCAACAAGTTATAATAATTTCTATTAGGGGGAAAAAGGATGAAAAAGAGTATATTTCTTGCTTTGGCAGCAGGGCTATTTTTATTTGGTGCTTGTGGATCGCCTTCTGCTAGTGATTCGAACGACAGCGGTGGAAGCTCGGCGGACAGCGATACGATCAAGATCGGCGGAAACTTTGAATTATCCGGTGCAACAGCGGCCTATGGTGAGGCTGAGAGAGAAGCTGCGGAATTGGCCGTTGAGCAGATCAATGCTGACGGGGGCATCCTTGACAAGCAGGTAGAATTTGTGTCGAAGGATAACAAATCTGATAACAATGAAGCTGCTTCAGTTGCAGCGAATTTGACAACCAAAGACGAGGTCGTAGCGGTGGTTGGACCAGCTACCTCCGGTGCCGTTAAAGCAACTTTACCGAATTTGACGAAAGCAAAGATTCCTGGAGTAACTCCATCAGGCACGGATGATGCGATCACTAAGCAAGGGGATAACGTTCAACCTTATATTTTCCGAGCTTGTTTCCAAGACAGCTTCCAAGGGGTCGTGTTAGCAAAATATGCACAAGAAAACATGCAAGCACAAAAGGCGGTTATCTTTGGTGATAATGCGAGCGACTACGCAGATGGGTTAACGAAAGCCTTCAAAAAAACCTATGAAGGTGAAATTGTTGCAGAGGAAAAATTCACTGCCGGCGACAAAGACTACCAAGCAATGCTGACAAAAGTCAAAGACAAGGATTTTGATGTGATCTTTATTCCTGGATATTACACAGAAGCTGGTTTGATTATCAAACAAGCACGTGAGATGGGGATCGACAAGCCGATCATCGGGGCAGATGGATTCGGTGATGAAAAGTTAGTTGAGACAGCTGGCGCAAGCAATGTGTCAAACGTTTACTATACTGGACACTTCTCAACAGAAGCTCCAGCAACTGACAAGGTTGAACCGTTCATTAAAGCCTTTGAAGAAAAATACGACCGCAAGCCTTCTTCATTCAATGCCTTGGGTTACGATGCTGTGTACATGATCAAACAAGCGATTGAAGATCAGGGTGAAGCAACACCTGCAGCAATTACTGAGGGGCTTGCTAACTTGAAAGACTTTGAAGGTGTTACTGGTAAGATCACGATGGACGAAGATCACAACCCTGTGAAATCAGCGGTAGTGCTTGGTCTGACAGAAGGAAAAGAATCTTCTGCTGAAACTGTTAATCCATAGTTTTTGGGAGCAGGCAAGGCAAGACGAGCGGACTGCTTGTCTTGCCTTTATTCTATTTAAAAGTGAGAGAGTGATAAGATGGAGATATTCATTCAGCAGCTGGTAAACGGCCTATTTTTAGGCAGTATCTATGCGTTGATGGCCCTCGGTTATACGATGGTTTACGGCATTATCAAGCTGATCAATTTCGCCCATGGCGATATTTATATGATCGGATCTTTTATCGGCTATTTTTTAATCAATCAATTTGAGATGGGATTTTTCCCAGCATTGGTATTATCGATGGCGGGCAGCGCCATTTTAGGAGTTACGATCGAGTTCTTAGCGTATCGCCCATTGCGTAATTCTACTCGGATCGCAGCCTTGATCACGGCGATCGGTGTTTCTTATTTGTTGCAAAATACGATGATCTATTTCTTCAGTTCCACAACGAGACCCTTTCCACAGGTGATCCCGCTGCAGACTTACCATATCGGCTTTTTGCAAGTATCGAATATTCAGTTGTTGATTTTAGGGCTTTCCTTATTCCTGATGGTCTTATTAAACCTTATTGTGCAAAAAACCAAAATGGGAAAAGCGATGCGTGCGGTTAGTGTGGATACAGATGCTGCAAAATTGATGGGGATCAATGTAAATCGGACGATCTCCTTTACTTTCGCCTTGGGCTCTGCACTGGCAGCTGCCGGCGGAATGATGATCGGTCTTTATTACAATTCCATTGAACCAATGATGGGGTATATTCCAGGGCTGAAGTCCTTTATCGCGGCCGTTTTAGGTGGGATTGGATTGATTCCTGGAGCAGCATTAGGCGGCTTTGTAATCGGTTTGATCGAAACGATCACGACAGCATTAGGCTTCTCCGATTTCAAGGATGCCGTAGTATACGCTGTACTGATCTTGATTTTGTTAGTTCGTCCTGCCGGGATTTTAGGCAAGTACATGAAAGAGAAAGTGTAGGTGGGTCAAATGAAGAAAAATTTGAAGTACAATCTGATTTGGCTTGCTTTAGTTATTGCCGGTTATTTAGCATTGTATATTAGTTATTCCGCTGGAATGGTCAATCTATTTTTGGACAACATCCTAGTACAGATTGGGATCAACATTATTTTGGCAGTTGGACTGAACTTGATCATCGGATTTGCAGGACAGTTTTCTTTGGGACATGCTGGTTTTATGGCGATTGGCGCCTACGCTGCAGCATTGATCTCAATGAGTAATCCTACGTACGCTGGATTTTTCCTGGGGATGGCAGTAGGTGTTGTATTAGCTGGCGCTGTTGCTGTGATTGTCGGAATACCTACTTTGCGTTTAACTGGAGATTATTTGGCGATTGCGACGTTAGGGGTTGCTGAGATCATTCGTATTTTGATTATTAATATGAAGGACATCACGAATGGACCCTCTGGGATCTTTGGGATCTTGCCTTTTGTGGACTGGCAAATGGTGTACGGATTTATGGCAGTAACTACCTTGATCGTAGTGAACTATATTCATTCGGGTGCTGGGCGAGCAACGATGGCCATTCGCGAAGATGAGATCGCTGCTGAATCCATGGGAGTAAATACAACCAAATACAAAGTTATCGCTTTTGCGATTGGTGCGATGACTGCAAGTGTTGCTGGTGCATTATACGCGGGCTATTTGCAATCGATTGCTCCAAAGGATTTTGCCTTTACCAAATCGATCGACATTTTGATCATGGTCGTGTTAGGTGGGATCGGAAGTGTGACCGGCAGTTTTATCGCAGCGATTTTACTAGGTATCATTAATATGTATCTGCAAGATTTTGGTGCATTGCGGATGATCATCTACGCATTGGCTTTGATCATCCTGATGATTTTCAAACCAGGCGGACTTTTGGGTACCAAGGAACTTTCTGTAAAGAAACTCTTCCGCAAATTCAAAAAAGGAGATGACCAGAATGCCTCTATTGGAAATTAAGGATCTAACCAAAAACTTTGGCGGTCTGGCGGCTGTCTCCAATGTCAATATGCAGCTGGAGGACAATCAGCTGATTGGACTGATCGGTCCAAACGGCGCAGGAAAAACCACGTTGTTCAATTTAATCACTGGCGTTTATGAACCGAGTGAAGGAGATGTTCTGCTTAGTGACAATGGACAGGCAGTTCGTTTGAACGGCAAGAAGCCGTATGCCATCGCTGATTTAGGGCTTAGCAGAACCTTTCAGAATATCCGATTGTTCAAGGATTTAACGGTGCTGGACAATGTATTGATCGCTATGAACAGCAAAAACAAGGAAAGCTTTGTATCGAGCGTATTTCGCTTGCCAAGCTTTTATAAAAAAGAGGAAGCGTTGAAAAAAGAGGCATTGGATCTGCTAGCCATTTTTGATCTGCAAGACAAGGCAGAAAATTTAGCGCGTAATCTGCCTTACGGCGAGCAGCGGCGTTTGGAGATCGTCCGTGCATTGGCGACTCATCCAAAAATTCTTTTCTTGGATGAGCCAGCAGCGGGGATGAATCCGCAAGAGACGGCTGCATTGACTGAGCTGATTCGGCGTATTCAAAAGGAATTTCAGATTACAATCCTGCTGATCGAACACGACATGAGCTTGGTCATGGAAGTGTGTGAGCGAATTTATGTGTTGGAATATGGACGCGTCCTAGCGGAAGGGACACCGACTGAGATCAAAGCGAATCCAGAGGTAATCAAAGCTTATCTTGGAGGTGAACTGTAATGTTAAAAATTGAAAACTTATCCGTGCATTACGGCATGATCCAAGCTGTTCGGGATGTCAGCTTTGAGGTCAATGAAGGCGAGATCGTATCATTGATTGGAGCCAACGGTGCAGGAAAGACAACGATCCTGCGGACGATTTCAGGCTTGATCCAGCCTTCAAAGGGAACCATCTCCTTTGAAGGCGAGGCGATCCAAAAACGCCCGCCGCGCAAAATCGTTGAAAAAGGCATCTCTCAGGTTCCTGAAGGCCGTCATGTTTTTCCTGGCCTAACCGTACAGGAAAATCTGGAGATGGGGGCTTATTTGCGAAAAGAAAAGGACCTAGCCAGTGAATATGAAACGGTCTTCCAAAAATTCCCAATTCTTAAAGAGCGAGTGAAGCAAGATGCGTCGACTCTTTCTGGCGGGGAGCAGCAGATGCTGGCAATGGGTCGTGCATTAATGTCAAAACCACGTCTTTTATTGCTGGATGAGCCATCCATGGGACTTGCGCCAATTTTTATCAAAGAGATCTTTACCATCATTCAAGAAATTCAAAAACAGGGAACGACTGTCTTATTGATCGAACAGAATGCGAAGATGGCGTTGACCATTGCTAATCGCGGCTATGTTTTAGAGACGGGAAATGTCGTGCTGCAAGGGACTGGACAAGAATTGCTGGCCAGTGATGAAGTCAAGAAAGCTTATTTGGGAGGATAAAAGATGAGTGTAAAGGATTTTATGTCTGCTGAATTGATCACAGTTGAACCGGAGACTAAGATTTTTGATGCAGTAGATTTAATGAAGAAGCATGATATCCATCGTTTGCCGGTCGTTAAAAATGGTCAGCTGGTCGGCTTGATCACAGAGGGAACGATTCAAGAAGCCTTACCCTCCAAAGCGACTTCTTTAAGTGTGTATGAAGTGAACTATTTATTGAACAAGACTGTCGTGGCTGATGTCATGATCAAAGAGGTAAAGACAGTAAGCCCAAGAGCACAATTGGAGGATGCGGTGTATCTGATGCGTCAGAACAATATTGCGGTTCTTCCGGTGTTGGAAGGTGAAAAGCTCGTTGGGATCATTACCAACAATGACATTTTCGATGCCTTTTTGAAGCTTGCCGGCTATCATGAAGGTGGAACACGGATTCAAATTTGTATCCGTGAAGATAAAAAAGGGATCCTTGCCGAGGTAGCGAAGATTCTCGCTGACAATGACTATAGTATTTTAACAGTGATTATTGATCATACTGATGAAGGCGCCATTGTCGAAATGCAATTAAAATCAAAAGAACCTGAGAGAATTAAAGGGATTTTAGAAGCGGCAGGCTTTGAAGTAACAGAGGCTACACTAACCAATCCTTGATCAACAGTAGACTGGCCGTTTTTATAGCGGTCAGTTTTGTTTTATTTTAGAGTATGCTACAATGAATGCTCGGCAAGCTTTTCTTGCGTTAAAGGAGAAGCCACGAGGATTGAGAACGTAAGATTTTTAGACAAAAGGAATGATTGCAATGGCAAAAAAGAACAAAGATATTCAAGTCCAGGTACAAGAAGCTGCAAAGCTCATCAATGGTAAAAAAACTGAGGTCACGCAATTGGTTATCGGAAAAAAAGTGATCGGCGAGATCATTGCGGAAGGAAAAGGATTCCGCGTATGGGCAGGGGATACTCAATTAGGAACGGTGAAAACCCTTGATGATGGGATTGAAGCGGTGATTCGCAACTGGAATCTCCACGATTAAAAAAATCATGAAAAATCCCGTGAAAAATACTTGCATTTTTTTTTGAAGTTCGGTATTATAACTGAGTCGGGTTTTTAGAAGCCTGTCAATGGTGCACGTTCTTTTTATAGAATGAAAAAGAACAGCTGATACGATGGAGGAATAGCGAAGTGGCTAAACGCGACGGACTGTAAATCCGTTCCTTAGGGTTCAGTGGTTCGAATCCACTTTCCTCCACCATTGGGGTATAGCCAAGCGGTAAGGCAACGGACTTTGACTCCGTCATGCGTTGGTTCGAATCCAGCTACCCCAGTTCCAGTCAGACGAGATCGTCTGGCTTTTTTTGTTGCCAAAAGCGGCTTTAGCAGTTTTAATAACTTGAGAAAATGCTTGTTTTGCGCTACTCTGAGAGAGAGGAGCTGGTAAAGATGAAGAATAGAGCCAAAGAGTTTGTGACAGAAGCGGCTGAACGAATTTACGATTTATTGAAGGACAACCATTACGAGGTGACGATCCATTCAAAAGACAAGCGATTGAAGGTTCGCCAGGTGCGTCCGACAAGACATACAATCAAATGGAAAGCCAAAAATCATTAAGGAGATGCGTTAGCATCTCCTTATTTTTTAGCGTTCAATTTCGATTCCTAAGATCGTGAGATGCCCATTGCCGACTAGCTTGATCACCAATGTAGCCAAACTATTTGCATCCATCGTTGTGCCGCTGGTGATCCACCAATGCAGCGTCCCGACAAATATCGAGGTCATGTATTCCAAGATAAAGTCCATTGGAACTTCAATATCGTTTTCGGTGATTTTCAATCGACGAAAAATGTGGGCATATTTTTCGTCTAAAATATCAGCGATCTGTTTTCTCAGCATTTCATTGGCTGAAGCATCCATAATCGTAAGAAAAAACTTTCGATTTTCCTGGATTCGCTGGTAGATGCTGGTCAAGACCAACTCCACCTGTTTGACCTTTAGACGATTTCCTTGAACGATCTGATCCGGGTCCAGTACAGAGGCAAAGGCTTCAATGGCATTGTGAAAAATAAAGTCATAGAGATCTTGCTTGTCTTTAAAATGGGCATAAAAGGTTGCACGATTGATCATCGCTTGATCCGCGATCTCCTGAACAGTGATATTATCGTAGCCTTTAGTTTCGACCAACGAAACAAACGCTTCTACGATCATTTTGTGGGTTCGCTTAACGCGTAAATCCATTTTTTTCGGCATATTGAAAATTCCTTTCAGCTTTTTGCAACACTCTTGAATGGACTGTTGCTTATCTCACACTATTGGCTATTTTGGTTGTTGCAATCAAATAAAAAACTTCTTAAAATATACGTGAGTAGTATAACAAACAGTATGTAAGATAATCAACACCTGTTGTTAAAAAGAGAAGGTAGGAGAAAAGATGAATTTACGTGCGGGGATCGATGTTGGCTCAACCACAGTTAAACTGGTGATCCTAGACGAAAAAAATCAGACGTTATTTTCTAAATATGAACGGCATTTTTCAGATGTGAAAACCGCCACAGAACGCGTATTGAGAGAAGCCAATGAAGTGATTAATGATGCAATGATGACGATGACGATCACTGGATCAGGTGGAATGGGTCTAGCGGATGTGCTGGAGATTCCTTTTGTTCAAGAGGTTATCGCGTGTACACGTACCGTCGAAGAAGTGATTCCAGAGACAGATGTTGCCATCGAATTAGGCGGAGAAGACGCGAAGATCACCTTTTTTGAAGGAGCCTTGGAGCAACGAATGAATGGGAGTTGTGCGGGGGGGACCGGTGCATTCATTGATCAAATGGCTGTGCTGCTAAAAACCGATGCTAACGGTGTCAATGAACTGGCGAAAAACTATCAAACGCTGTACCCAATTGCATCACGGTGTGGTGTTTTTGCAAAAACGGACGTTCAGCCGTTGATTAACGAAGGCGCGGCCAAAGAGGATATCGCAGCCAGTATTTTTCAGGCAGTCGTAAATCAAACCATTGCCGGTTTGGCAGCTGGCCGCAAAATCAAGGGAAAGATTGCTTTTCTAGGCGGTCCTTTATTTTTTATGTCTGAATTGCGCAAACGATTTATCGAGACTTTGGCGATCACTCCTGAAAATGTGATTTTTCCAGAAAATCCACAATTATTTGTTGCGATGGGTGCAGCTTTTTACTCTGAAGGGGCAGATGCTGTGACCTTGAATCAATTATTGAGTCGTTTGACGAAAGCAAACGGTGGGAATTTATCTCCTTCAGATACTTTAGATGCGTTGTTTGAAGATGAGCAAGACCTTGCGGCATTTCGTAAACGCCACAGTCAAGCACAGGCTGAAAAAAAGGAGCTGACCCAGCATGAAGGGGTGGCCTTTTTAGGCATCGACGCCGGATCGACTACGACGAAGGTGGCCTTGATTGATGAGAGCGGTCGGTTGATGTTTTCGTTTTATGGAAACAATCAAGGCCAGCCATTAGAAACTACGATGAAGGTTTTGAAAGATCTTTACCGCAAATTACCTAGCCAAGTGTTTATCGGCAAAGCCGCAGTTACTGGTTATGGCGAGCAGCTGATCAAAAATGCGCTGAAGGTCGACATTGGTGAAGTAGAGACTATGGCTCATTACAAAGCAGCGAATCATTTTCAACCGGGGGTAGACTTTATTCTGGATATCGGCGGGCAAGACATGAAAGCCATGACGATCAAAGAAGGGGCGTTGTCTTCGATTCAATTGAACGAAGCGTGTTCATCCGGCTGCGGATCATTTATTGAAACCTTCGCTAAATCGTTGAATTACAAAGTGGAAGATTTTGCTGAGGCCGCCTTAGCCTCACGAACACCGGTGGATTTAGGGTCGCGTTGTACGGTTTTCATGAATTCTAAAGTCAAGCAGGTCCAAAAAGAGGGCGCTTCAGTCGGCGATATTTCAGCAGGATTGTCTTATTCTGTCATCAAAAATGCGATCTATAAAGTCATCAAGGTTCGACGTCCTGAAGAATTGGGCGAAAAAATTGTTTGCCAAGGAGGCACCTTTTATAATGAGGCCGTTTTACGCGCTTTTGAGCTGGTGACAGGACGTGAGGTAGTTCGCCCGTCGATCGCAGGATTAATGGGTGCTTATGGGGCAGCTTTGATCGCGTTGGAGAATTATGAGATTGGAGAAGAAACCACGATTCTTACGCCTCAAGAATTGGATGACTTTACGGCTCAAAAAGAGTTTACTCATTGTGGATTGTGTGAGAACAACTGTATGATGACGGTCACAATTTTTTCAGATGGACGTGAGTTTATTACCGGAAATCGGTGTGAACGTGGTGCCCGGATCAAGATAAAACGAGAGGATCGGAAAGTCAATCTAATCGACTATAAATATCGGCGATTGTTCAAATACCGCTCACTGCGAAGAAAAGAAGCCACTCGGGGGACCATCGGGATTCCGCGTGTACTGAATATGTATGAGAACTACCCATTATGGCATATCTTTTTCAGCGAATTGGGCTTTCGTGTTGAATTGTCGCCACGCTCCAACAAGGATCTGTACGAACAGGGGATGGAGACGATCCCAAGCGATACTGCGTGCTATCCAGCGAAAATCGCGCATGGTCATATTCAAGCTTTGATCGATCAAGGTGTTCCGATGATTTTTTATCCTGGTGTTGTTTTCGAGAGAGAAGAATCCAAAGAGGCAGACAACCATTTCAATTGTCCAATCGTACAAAGCTATCCTGATGTGATTCGCAACAATGTCGATGACATTCGTGAAGGAAAAGTAGATTATCGCAATCCTTATCTAAATTTAGCTAATGAAGCTTCAGTGGCAAAGGTGCTTTCCCATACCTTCGAGGATCTTGGAATCTCTGAAGCAGAAATCATTGAAGCGCTACACCATGGCTATCAGGAATTAGAGACTTTTAAAGAGGATATCCGTACCAAAGGGGAAGAGACCTTGTTGATGATGAATCAAAAAGGGGAGCGAGGCGTCGTTCTTTCAGGTCGTCCGTATCACTTGGATCCTGAGATCAACCATGGGATTGCTGAAGTGATTACCCAAGAAGGATTTCATGTATTGACAGAGGACAGTGTTTCTCATCTAGCCAACGTCGGCAACTTGCGGGTGGTGAATCAATGGGTGTATCATTCTCGACTGTATGCGGCAGCTCGAGTAGTGGCCAAAACGAAAAATCTAGAACTTGTTCAGCTGAATTCCTTCGGCTGCGGACTTGACGCGGTCACGACAGACCAAGTTGAGGAGATCATGGAACAGTATGGGAAGATCTATACGGTTCTGAAGATTGATGAAGGTGCGAATTTAGGGGCGATCCGAATTCGTCTGCGTTCACTAAAAGCCGCGGTCAATGAGCGAGACAAGAGCAATTATGAACCAGTCAAACGGTTTGAGGAACCGGCTAAGATTACGTTTACCAAAGATATGCGTAAAAAGCATACTCTGCTCTTGCCGATGTTGAGTCCAATCCATCAAAGTGGGTTATTCGATGTTGCGCTGGAAGCTTCTGGTTACAATGTGGTCTGCTTGCCAGCGATGGACCGCGAGGCCGTCAACGTGGGACTGAAATATGTCAACAACGATTCCTGTTATCCGGCGATCATCTCGATCGGTCAATTGGTTGAAGCGTTGCAAAGCGGAGAATACGACGTCAACAATGTCAGTGTAATGATGAGTCAGACCGGCGGCGGTTGTCGTGCGACCAACTACATCCCGTTGTTGAGAAAGGCCTTGAATGATGCAGGCTTCCCTCAAGTTCCTGTCGTATCGGTTTCAATGGGGAACAAAGGAGTAGAGTCCAATCCAGGCTTTAAATACACACTGCCGATGATCAAACGAATCGTCGTAGCAATCTTATATGGCGATTTGTTTGAGCGTGTTGTTTATCGAACGCGTCCGTATGAGCTGGAAAAAGGACAAATCGATGCCCTGCATGAAAGTTGGCTGAAAAAAGTGGAGGGCAATGTACGAAATGGCTCGCTGACGCAATTCAACCGCAACATGAAGAAAATCGTCAAGGATTTTGATACTGTGCCGATCTCTGATGAAGTCAAGCCTAAAGTCGGCGTAGTCGGCGAGATCTTAGTAAAATACTCTCCTACCGCAAACAATGATATCGTTCGCTTGCTGGAAGAAGAAGGCGCAGAAGCAGTCGTTCCAGACCTTGTCGGCTTTATGAACTATTCCTTGTACAACCAAATCTGGAAGTATGACAACATGGGAATGCCGAAGAAGAATAAGAATTTGGCAGAGTTTGTGATCAAGCTGATTGAAATGGTAGAAAAACCAATGGACAAGGCGCTGCGCGCTTCGACACGTTTTACAGGGATCCACTCGATCTATCAGTTAGCAGAGGATGCAAGCAAAATCTTGTCGATCGGAAATCATACAGGAGAAGGCTGGTTCTTAACAGGAGAAATGATCGATCTGTTGAAAACCGGTGTGAACAACATCGTTTGTATGCAGCCTTTTGGTTGTTTGCCAAACCACGTTGTTGGAAAAGGCGTCATCAAGGAATTGCGCCACCAATTTCCAAAATCCAACATCGCCGCGATCGATTATGATCCGGGAGTTTCCTTAGTCAACCAGCTGAATCGCATTCGTTTGATGATGGCCACTGCCAATAAAATGCTGGATGAGGAAAAGGTAAATCTAAAATAATCCTGTTATCAAGAAGGATAGACTATTTTTTGTCAAAATGGTCTATCCTTTTTTGGTTGAGAATTAGGTATATACCAGTTATAATAGAGCAGAGAACAATTCATTTTTTCAATAATAAAACAAATAGATGAACGAAATGTTTAACGAACGATCGGGGAGGATTCAAATGGCAAATCAAGTACCGGTGTATATCCAAATACACGATCAATTAAAAGATGAAATCGAAAAGGGCCTCTGGAAGGTCGGGGATCGACTGCCTTCTGAGCGAGAGCTGTCGGTCAAATTCAGTGTGAGCCGTATGACCTTGCGTCAGGCGATCCAAACGCTGGCGGATGAAGGGATTTTAGAACGCAAAATTGGTTCGGGGACGTATGTTGCCAATGAGAAGGTACAGGAAAAAATGAGCGGGACCACCAGTTTTACAGACATCATGGAATCACAGAACAAAGTGCCTTCCAGCAAGACCATCTCCTTTTTTTACTCACCTGCCAGCTCCAGCGAGATTCAAAATCTTGCGCTGGAAAAAGGGGAGCAGATTTTACGAATGGAACGGATTCGTTATGCGGACGATATTCCGATCTGTTTTGAGGTTGCCAGTATTCCGGCTAAGCTGGTCAAGGGGTTCAGCCGAGAAGAGATCACAGATTCCTTCTACCATACGCTGAAGGAAAAAGGCATGGAGATTGGCAGAGCGAATCAAACTGTTTCGGCGATCTTGGCTTCGGAACAAATTGCAGATTACTTGGAAATGAAACGCGGTGACGCTATTTTACGTTTGCGCCAGATTTCGTATCTAGAAGATGGACAGCCTTTTGAGTATGTACGCACACAGTATGTGGGCAACCGTTTTGAATTTTATTTAGAAAAATAGGAAGCAGCTACTCTGCTTCCTTGATTGGCTGTTCGTGGTAGCGAACAACGCCTTCTTCAAATTGAACCTGTCCATTTAACAGGTCGATGACCTGATGCTTGAAGTCCTCTAATGTTGACTCATTGACCAGGCATAAAACGATAACCTGATCGGTAAATTGCGTTTCTTTGACAGCGATCTGCTGCAGATCAATGAAGTTTTCCATTTTTCCCCAGGCAGCGTAGCTCAACGAGACGTAAAGTTCTTGCTGAAGCCGGCCTTCAACGATTCCAGTCTGTTGAACAGCATCCGCAACAGCACCAGAGTAAGCACGAATAAGTCCACCGGCTCCTAGTTTGGTACCGCCAAAATAGCGGGTCACGACGGCAGCTACATTGATCAATTCTTTTTTCTTTAGAACCTCCAGCATTGGGACACCGGCTGTTCCGCTGGGTTCGCCATCGTCACTGGTTCGCTGAATTTCCTGACGATCGCCTAGGACATAAGCACTGCAATTATGATTGGCTTTCCAATGCTCTTTTTTGATCGATTGAATAAAGGCTTTTGCTTCTTCTTCTGATTCGATCCGTTTCAAGGAGCAGATGAAACGTGATTTTTTTATCTCTGTTTCATGGATACTGTCTTCTTTTATTGTCCGATAAGTCTCTAACATCTTCTCACCTCATGTCTAAGTATAGGAGATAACCGGACCTTGTTTCAACTAAATCAACCAAAAAAAGGGGCGTAGAAAATGGTTCGCAGAAAAAAATATGATGGAATCACCCAATATCTGAAGCATAATGGCGGCTCTCAGGTGACCTTGACCTTTACTCAGTACGACGAGTTGCTGTTTCCAAACAGCGGGTTGCCAAAGACCGCACGGGAAGATTTAGACTGGTGGGCCAATGACTACAAGCATCCTGAGAAGGGCGCCTATGGCTGGTTGAATGCCAAGTATGAAGTTGTCCATGTAAATTTAGAAAAGGAATATATCGTTTTCAATAAATTAGTAAAATCGACAGGATTGTTTGACCGGTGATCAAGATAGAATGCTTGATCACTTTTTTTGCGTATTTTTATCCGAGGTGGTCAGGATGGAGGCCTATAGAGGGCAACGATTATTAAGAAGTGAGTGGGAAAAGTTTTATCCCTCAGTCGATCTATCTGCTGCGATTAAAAGCGCAGCAGTGAAGTCAGTCAACCAGAGTCAAGAAGCGTGTCAACGCTGCGACAATCAGAGTCTCGTCAATGTACCAGCAGGCTTTTCGTATTGTCCTGCCTGTTTGACTTTAGGAAGGGTGACGACGAAAGACGATTTTTACTATTTTGAACCGCAGCAAATCAAGGCGAGAAGGATTCTTTGCCAGTGGACAGGAGAATTATCCGAGGCACAAAAAAGCATCGCGGATCAATTGGTGTCTGATCAGGATCAAGGCAGTCAGTTTCTCATTTGGGCTGTCACTGGAGCGGGAAAAACAGAGATTCTTTTTCCATTGATCCAAAAAAATCTATCAAAGGGTCGACGAGTGGCCTTGACCTCTCCTCGGGTCGATGTTTGCAATGAGCTGTATTTGCGTTTTACTAAAGCCTTCCCTTACGAGAAGATCGGACTTTATCACGGTCAACGTCGGATCGATGCAGGCAATCAATTTATTGTTTGCACTGTTCATCAACTTTTTCGTTACTTTCAATTGTTTGATCTGATCATTTTAGACGAAGTGGATGCCTTTCCTTATGCCGGAGATCCTCTTTTGCAGCGTGCCACGCTGAAAGCCTTGCACCCGGAAGGAAAGCTAGTCTACTTAAGTGCGACCCCGCCAAAAAATGTGAAACAGACAGTGGATCGTTGGTATCGTCTGCCGGCAAGGTATCATCGCCGGCCTCTGCCTGTTCCCCGTCTGATGCTTTTGATGTCGTTAGATAAGCAGCTGAGAAAAGCAAAATTGTCTGTCAAACTGTTAAAAGAAATCGGTCGTTTGCTTGAAAAAAACGATTTGTTGCTTTTTTGTCCCAGCATTGATTTACTGGAACAGGTATTCAAGCAGCTAATGAAGGTCTATCCTGATGCTGCAGCGACAACCGTTTACGCTAAAGATGATGAACGCCTCTTGAAGGTCGAAAACATGCGCGAAGGGAAATACCGATTGTTGATCACCACCACGATTTTGGAAAGGGGAGTGACCTTTGAAGGGGTATCTGTGATGATTTTGCAGGCTTCTCATCCGGTCTTCAACAAAGCGGCTTTGGTACAAATAGCAGGCCGAGCCGACCGCAAAGGGGAGTATCAGCAGGCAGAGGTGGTTTTTGCTGCTAGTGAGCGGACACGAGCCATCAAGGCTGCCATTGCTGAGATTCGGGAAAACAATCGACTAGCAGAAAAGGCAGGTCTTCTCGATGAAGTGCAGCAGTTGTCATAGGGAGATCGTAGAAAATCTAACCTTGCTTGAATTGTTCTTTCCTTCAAACATCCGGTGTTTTCATTGTCAGGAGCAGTTTAAAAGGATTGTTTGGGAGCAGGCTTGTCCGGGATGCGGCAGAAAAAACAACCCAGCACTTTGCTCGGATTGCCAGAAATGGCAGAAGCAATCCAGCTTTTTGCTGAACAATCGGGCTCTTTTTGAATACAGTGACGGGTTTCAGGAATGGATCGAGTTTTTTAAGTTCAAGGGAGATTACCAGCGCCGGTTTGCATTTTCGACAGAGTTAAAAGAAGCCCTCAGTGCCTATCCGCACTACACGATCTGTCCCTTGCCTTTGTCTGAGGAACGCTTTGGGGATCGGGGGTTCAACCAAGTTTCGGCGTGTTTGGATGCTGCTGGGGTCACCTATTTTCCATTATTGAAACGAAAAAGGCACGATACACCGCAGGCCGGGAAAAAACGAGAAGAACGGCTTCAGCTGCAGCAGCCTTTTGAAATGGCCCCAGATGGTAAAAAAATGAGAGCTTCGAAAGTTTTGCTGGTGGACGATGTCTATACAACGGGAAGAACACTTTTTCATGCGGCAGATTGCTTATTGGAAAATGGCTTCACGACCGTAAAAAGCCTAACATTTGCCCGGTAATTTTTCTTTTTTTCATCGGGAAAATGATAGCGATTTACTTTGCAAACCGATTAGAGTTCGCTATAATAGAATTAAGAAGAAGAGCGAAGAGTGGTCCTTCCTTCTATCTTCAGTTGGCAGATGAAAGGGGCAATTTGTATGTTTAGATATAACGTTCGAGGAGAAAACATCGAAGTAACTGAAGCAATTCGTGATTACGTAGAAAAGAAAGTAGGAAAATTGGAACGCTACTTCACTGATGTGCCTGACGCAACTGCACATGTTAACTTAAAAGTTTATACGGAAAAAACTGCGAAAGTCGAAGTGACGATTCCACTTCCTTACTTAGTTCTTCGTGCCGAAGAAACTTCACCAGATTTGTATGCAAGTATTGATTTGGTTGTGGATAAATTAGAACGTCAGATCCGCAAGTTTAAAACAAAGATCAATCGTAAAGCACGTGAAACTTCTTTACCAGCACGCGAAGTGGCGGCGGTAGAGATAAATGATGAAGCGGAAGAAACTTCAGAATTGGAAATCGTGCGTACAAAACGTCTTTCTTTGAAACCAATGGGCAGCGAAGAAGCTGTATTGCAAATGAACATGCTGGGACACAACTTCTTTATCTTTGAAGATGCTGAAACCAATGGAACAAGCATTGTTTATCGTCGTAAAGACGGCAAATACGGTTTGATCGAAACCGATTAATCAAAACTAATAAACCCCTCAGTCCGCCAGCGGCTGAGGGGTTTTTCCATTTTCAAAAAATATTCTTAAAAAGTAAGTCTTAGGGAATTATAAAAGTTCTTGTTTTTATTTACAGCAAAAGTTTCTTTTCCTAGAAACTAATGATAAAATAGACTAGCGGATTTGTACACAAAATGACTAATGGTTATAAAGGAGTAAGAAAAGTAGATGGCGAATTTTTTGCGAAAAATGATCGAGAACGATAAAAAAGAATTAAAGCGGTTGGATGGGATCGCTCAAAAGGTTGAAGCCTTTGCCAGCGGCATGGAGAAGCTTTCCGATGAACAGCTTCGAGCAAAAACAGATGAATTTAGAACCCGGTATCAAGGCGGCGAAACGCTGGATGAACTGCTTCCTGAAGCATTTGCTGTCGTGCGTGAAGCGGCAAAACGTGTGTTGGGTCTGTATCCTTATCATGTGCAGCTGATGGGTGGGGTCGTCTTGCATGATGGGAATATCCCCGAAATGAAAACAGGTGAAGGGAAAACCTTGACCGCCACGATGCCAGTATACTTAAACGCATTGACGGGGGAAGGCGTACACGTCGTGACCGTCAACGAATATTTGGCAACTCGTGACTCAACGGAGATGGGCGAGCTTTACAATTTCTTAGGGCTGAGCGTTGGATTGAATATCAATTCCAAAACTTCGGATGAAAAACGGGAAGCATATGCTTGTGATATTACCTACAGTACCAATAACGAACTAGGGTTTGACTATTTGCGGGACAACATGGTTGTTTACCGCAATCAGATGGTACAGCGCCCATTGAGCTATGCGATCGTCGATGAAGTAGACTCGATTTTAATCGATGAGGCTAGAACACCGCTGATCATTTCAGGGGCGGCCGAAAAATCTACTGCGCTATACACCCGAACTGACAATTTTATCAAGCGATTGAAAGAAGATGAAGATTACAAAATCGACATTCAATCAAAAACGATTGGCTTAACGGAACAAGGGATCGAGAAAGCTGAAGATAATTTTGGCTTAGAGAACTTGTATGATCTTGAAAACACTGCATTGACCCACCATTTGGATCAAGCATTACGGGCAAACTATATCATGATCCGCGATATTGATTATGTTGTTCAAGAAGGCAAAGTGTTGATCGTTGACCAATTTACTGGACGTATCATGGATGGACGTCGGTATTCAGACGGCTTGCACCAAGCGATCGAAGCCAAAGAAGGCGTGGAGATTGAAGACGAAACGAAGACCATGGCGACAATCACCTTCCAGAACTATTTCCGGATGTACAAAAAATTGGCCGGGATGACGGGTACAGCCAAAACGGAAGAAGAAGAATTCCGGGAAATCTACAATATCGAAGTTGTTCAGATCCCTACGAACAGACCAGTAATCCGGGATGACCGAACTGATTTGCTGTATCCAACCTTGGAAAGCAAGTTCAAAGCTGTCGTACAGGATATTAAAGAACGTCATCGCAAAGGTCAGCCGATCTTGGTGGGGACTGTCGCAGTCGAAACATCTGAATTGCTTTCAGATATGTTGAACCAAGAAAAGATTCCTCATGAAGTCTTGAATGCGAAAAATCATTTCAAAGAAGCGGAAATCATTATGAACGCCGGACAAAAGGGCGCTGTTACTATCGCAACCAACATGGCCGGTCGTGGTACGGATATCAAGCTGGGACTTGGTGTCGTAGAATTGGGCGGGTTGGCCGTTATCGGAACAGAGCGTCATGAATCTCGACGTATCGATAATCAGCTGCGCGGCCGTTCGGGACGTCAAGGAGATCCAGGGGTTTCTCAATTCTACCTTTCATTGGAAGATGATTTAATGAAACGTTTTGGTTCTGAACGAATCAAAGCATTCTTGGATCGCATGAAGGTTGAAGAAGAAGATGCAGTGATCCAAAGCAAGATGCTGACGAAGCAAGTTGAATCCGCGCAAAAACGTGTGGAAGGAAACAACTATGATACACGTAAAAATGTTTTGCAGTACGATGATGTGATGCGTGAGCAACGTGAAGTCATTTACAAACAGCGTCAAGATGTGATTATGGAAGACAATGACCTTTCACCGCAGCTGTTGAACATGGTGCGTCGTACGATTTCTCGTGTAGTGGACACACATACTCAGCTGGAAAAAGACAATTGGAATTTGGAGAGCATCGTTGACTTTGCAGGCAACGCACTTGTCCATGAAGATTCGATCGCGGTGAGTGATCTTGAAGGAAAAGCACCGGAAGAGATCAAGACTAATTTGTTTGATCGCGCGAAAGAGATTTTTGATACAAAATCTGGTCAATTGCAAAGTCCGGAGCAATTGCTGGAGTTTGAAAAAGTAGTTATCCTGCGCGTGGTAGATACGAAATGGACGGACCATATCGATGCAATGGATCAATTGCGTCAATCGATCGGGCTGCGTGCCTATGGTCAGAACAATCCATTGGTAGAATATCAAACAGAAGGATACAAAATGTTTGAAGACATGGTTGGTGCAATCGAATATGAAGTGACTCGTTTGTTCATGAAGGCTGAGATTCGTCAAAATGTGCAGCGTGAGCAAGTCACTCAAAATCAGGAGACCCATCCAGTTGAAGCAGATGGCGATCCGAAGAATTTGACCAGCACCAAACGGATGCCTACACACGTCAAAAAAGTAGGACGCAATGACCCTTGTCCATGCGGCAGCGGAAAAAAATATAAGAACTGTCACGGCAAAGGGGAATAAAAAAGGGGAAATCGGACGGGACATAATTGCTATGTCTCGTCTTTGTGTGTTACTTTAGAGCCAAAAGGACGAATTGAGGAAAGAAGGAATAAGCTTGGAAAATGCAGAGATTCGAAACTTATTGGATGCGATCCAGGAACAAGTCGTAAGTTTTAGGGGGTCTCTTTGACCTAGATCGGTTAGAAGAGGATATTGCTGAGGCGGAGCATCAGATGGGGGAACCGACGTTTTGGGACGATCCGGAAGAGGCTCAAAAGCTGATCAATAAAAACAATGGCGATAAAGACACCTTTACCAAGTTTAATGAGATCAAAAACGAAACCGAAGAATTGAATTTGATGTGGGAGATGCAACAAGAAGAATTCGATCCGGAAATGCAAAAGGAATTGGAGCAGCGTCTGCTGCAGTTAAAGGAACAGGTTGCCAGCTTTGAGCTGACCCTATTACTGGATGCACCTTACGACAAAAACAGTGCCATTTTAGAGATTCACCCGGGTGCCGGGGGAACAGAGTCGCAGGATTGGGGCTCGATGCTTCTAAGAATGTATACACGATGGGCAGAACAGCATGGGTTTACGGTAGAGACGATCGATTATCAGGCGGGCGATGAGGCTGGGATCAAAAGTGTGACCCTATTGATCAAAGGAACAAATGCGTACGGCTATTTAAAATCTGAGAAGGGCGTCCATCGCTTGGTACGTATTTCTCCGTTTGATTCGGCCAATCGGCGTCATACCTCATTTTGTTCGGTCGATGTGATGCCCGAATTGGATGAGACGATCGAGATCGAAGTCAATCCAGATGATCTGAAGGTTGATGTGTACCGGGCTAGCGGAGCTGGCGGGCAGCACATCAATAAAACGTCATCAGCAGTTCGCATTACTCATTTGCCTACGGGAACCGTTGTGGCCAGCCAAGCGCAACGTTCGCAATTCCACAACCGGGAAACAGCGATGCGTATGTTGAAGGCAAAGCTGTATCAATTGGAACTCGATAAGAAAGAACAAGAGGCTGCTGCTTTAAGAGGGGAACAAATGGATATCGGTTGGGGTTCTCAAATCCGCTCCTATGTGTTCCACCCTTATTCCATGGTGAAGGATCATCGGACCAGTCACGAGACCGGCAACGTTCAGGCCGTGATGGATGGAGAGCTGGATCCCTTTATCGATGCCTATTTAAAATGGCACTTGACCCAGAGCAACTGAGCAAAATGAAATGAAATTGTAAACTACTGAAAGCCTGTTGCAATGTTTACATGCTATAATAGCTTAGAATTTAAGAGGATACGGAGAGATAATCATGATTGAAATGCAGAATGTCGTGAAAAAATACCCCAACAAGACGACAGCAGTGCGTGGTCTGACGGTCAATATCGATCGCGGGGAATTTGTCTATGTAGTCGGCCCTTCTGGTAGTGGTAAATCAACATTTATCAAGTTAATGTATCGTGAAGAAAAAGCAACCTCTGGTAAAAAGCTGGAAGTTGCCGGTCATAATTTATTAAGGATTAAGAACAAAGATGTACCTTATCTGCGTCGAGATGTCGGCGTAGTTTTCCAAGATTTCAAGCTGCTTCCAAAAAAAACAGTCTATGAAAATGTTGCTTATGCGATGCAGGTTATTGGCCGCAAACCTCGTGACATTAAAAAGCGAGTGATGGAAGTGCTGGATCTGGTCGGCCTAAAGCACAAGGTTCGTGTTTTTCCAAGCGAGCTGTCTGGAGGAGAACAGCAACGGGTGTCAATCGCTCGTGCGATTGTCAATACTCCGAAAGTATTGATCGCCGATGAGCCGACAGGGAATTTGGATCCAGATACGTCAATGGAGATCATGCAGCTGATCGAACGAATCAATGGGCAGGGAACGACGGTCGTTATGGCTACACACAACAAAACGATCGTAGATACGATGCGTCATCGAGTGATTGCTATCGCAAACGGATTGATCGTTCGGGATGAAGCGGAAGGAGAATACGAATTCGATGATTAGAAATTTCTTCCGACACTTGTTGGAGAGTATCAAAAGCCTGAAACGAAACGGCTGGATGACCTTAGCTTCTGTCAGTGCTGTAACGATTACACTTACTTTGGCGGGTGTCTTTTTAGCGATTATAATGAATGCAACTAAGCTTGCTCAAGACGTTGAGGGCAATGTGGATGTTACTGTATTTGTGGACATCGGTACTGAAGAAAAAGAACTAAAAGAACTAAAAACAGAGCTGGCCGATCTTAGACATGTGGACAAGGTTCAATTTTCCAGCAAAGAGGATCAGCTGAAAAAAATCCAAGCTGCTTTAGGTGATGCGTGGAATCTTTTTGAAGGCGACAACAACCCTCTTTACGATGTCTACATTGTCAGCGCCACTGAATCACGCTATATCAAGCAGGTCGCCGATCAGGCAACGGAATTGGCAAGTGTCAATCGTGCCGATTACGGCGGAAATTCAGCTGACCGAATCATTAAGATCTCCAGCGTCGTTCGCACATGGGGACTAGCTGCTGCGGCCTTGTTGATCTTCGTAGCGATCTTCCTGATCTCAAATACGATTCGAATCACAATCTTGTCGCGAAAACGTGAGATTCAGATCATGCGACTGGTTGGTGCTAAGAATGGATATATCCGTGGGCCGTTCTTCTTAGAAGGAGGCTGGATCGGCTTGATCGGTGCGATCGTTCCGATTTTGATCGTGACCTTCGGCTATCAACGCATCTATGAATTGGCTGCGCCCTACCTGCTGCAATCCAATTTGAATTTATTGTCACCAGAGAACTTGGTTTGGAAGCTGGATGTCTTTATGGCAGTTGGCGGCTACCTGATTGGTTCGCTCGGCTCAGTTATCTCAATGCGCCGTTTTTTAAAAATCTAACACTAACGAATCGCCGACTGAGCTGTCGGCGATTTTTTTGAGGAAAGCGATGTGTCTTTAAGGGATAAATCCTTTCTTTTTTTTCGGGTCATTTTTTCGGTTTACAATTTGAGCTTTCTTCGCTATTCTTTAAGGATGAAGGAGTTGGATGGGATGACCTTTATTATGGAGCATTCAGGTGCTCTCTTTTTGCTTGTAAATACGATTCTCTCGTTGATCATCGTTTTCCGCGAACGGAAGGACACGGTCACCACTTGGGCGTGGCTATTGATTTTGACGTTTCTTCCCGTCGTGGGATTTGTAATGTACATTTTCTTTGGCAAGGGAATCTCTAAGGAGCGAATTTTTGAATTAAAGGTTCAGACAAAGGTCGGGATGAATGTTGAGCTGGAACAGCAGCAGCAGGCGCTTGCCCGAAGGCTGTTTCCTAAACCGAATACAGATCAGGTCGATCCGCGGCAATTGATCTATATGCTGACGATGTTTGAAAACTCGCTTTATACTACCAACAATGAAGTGCAGCTGTTTACTGATGGCAGGAAGAAGTTCGATGCCCTGATCGCTGATATCCATGCAGCGAAGGAACATGTACACATGGAATATTATATTTACCGCGGGGATGCTCTGGGAATTGAGGTCAGGGATGCCCTTGTCGCCGCAGCAAAGCGGGGAGTTAAGGTTCGGCTGCTTCTGGATGCTTGGGGGTCAACACAAGTCAATCACCGCTTTTTTGCTGATCTGATTCGTGAGGGCGGCGAGGTCGAATTTTTCTTTCCATTATTTGTACCATATTTAAATCCACGAATGAACTACCGCAATCACCGCAAGATCGTCGTGATTGATGGTGAAATCGGATATACTGGCGGGTTCAATGTCGGAGATGAATATTTGGGATTGGTCAAAAAGTTCGGTTATTGGAGAGACAATCATCTGCGAGTGCATGGCGATGCTGTGTATTCGATGCAGAACCGATTTTTAATGGATTGGAACTCTCAAAGAAAAAGTGATGTCTTGTATGATCGTTCTTATTTTCCGGAAATTGCAGCTTCTGGCAATAAAGCACTGCAGATCGTCAGCAGCGGGCCCGACAGTGAGCACGAGCAGATCAAAATGACGTATTTAAAAATGATCAATTTGGCCAAAAAGGAGATCTTGATCCAAACCCCATATTATATTCCGGATGCGTCGATCCATGAGGCGTTGAAACTAGCACTTTTATCTGGGGTCAAGGTTCGAATTCAAATTCCGAATAAACCGGATCATATCTTAGTCTATTGGGCGACGTATTCGTTTGCTGCCGAGCTGTTAGAATATGGCGCGATCATTGAAACCTATGAAAATGGTTTTATTCATGCAAAAACGATGGTGGTGGATTCAGGGTTGGTGTCGGTCGGATCGGCCAATATCGATGTCCGTTCATTCAAATTGGATTTTGAGGTCAACACGGTGATCTATGACAGTTTGTTTGCCGAAAAGATTCGGGCGGCCTTTTTTGCTGATTCGGAGAATTCTGAGCTGTTGACAGAGGAGCGTTATCGTTACCGTGGTGTAATCATTAAGTTTAAAGAAGGAATTGCGCGTCTCATCTCGCCGCTGCTGTAAAAAGCTTGCTCTTTTTGCGTCTCATGTTAAAATAAATGAGCTTTCTACTTTTAAATGGCAAAATTCTAGAATGTTAGATGAGGAGAATACACATGAAAAAATGGTTGCTGCCCTTATTAGGAACAGTACTCTTATTATCTGGATGTTCAAAATGGATCGACCGCGGCGAATCGATCACCGCTGTAGGTTCCTCCGCGCTGCAGCCTTTGGTTGAGACGGTCGCTGAAGAATACCAAACAAAAAATCCTGGAAAATTCGTCAATGTCCAAGGTGGCGGGAGCGGAACCGGCCTTAGTCAGGTACAGTCAGGTGCAGTTGAAATCGGAAACTCCGATGTTTTCGCTGAAGAAAAAAACGGGATTGATGCGGCTGCATTGAAGGACCACAAAGTCGCAGTCGTGGGGATCACACCGATTGCGAATAAAAAAGTGGGCGTGACCGATCTTTCTCTTGAAAATTTGCGTAAAGTGTTCTTAGGCGAGATCACCAACTGGCAAGAACTGGGCGGAGCGGATCAGGATATCGTGATCTTGAACCGAGCGACCGGAAGCGGTACCCGAGCGACCTTTGAAAAATGGGTATTGGACGGCCAGACAGCTGTTCGTGCACAGGAGCAAGACTCGAGCGGAATGGTTCGGCAGATCGTAGCCGATACACCTGGAGCCATCAGCTATACGGCGTTTTCCTATGTGACGGATGATGTACAGCCCTTAAGTGTCGATGGAATAAAACCAACGGATGAGAATGTAACAGACAATCAGTGGAAGATCTGGGCGTACGAGCATATGTATACCAAGGGCGAGCCGACTGAATTGAGTAAGGAATTCTTAGAATACATTCAATCAGAAGAGGTACAGGAACGAATCGTTCCACAACTAGGCTACATCCCGATCTCTCACATGAAGGTCGAACGAGATTGGCAAGGAAATATAATTGAGTAAACAAACAGTGCTGGGAATCATGTTCCCAGCGCTTTTTTGTTTCTAAATGGAGAATGCTCCAGCAAAAGTGCGATTTCTTTGCACCCTCTTGGAAATACGATAGAATTGCAGTGAAGATCATTTCCAGCGTTTACACAATCTTTACAATTGTTACTTAAGCTTCACATAAGGTTAAAAGGAAATTGACGTTGAAACTGTAAAATGAATCCGTTAGCTCCTTCCAGAAAATGAATGTAAACATTAATGAGCTTTCTTATCTATCCATTATTTGAATAAAATCCAAGCAAGTAAACTGAAAGCAGGAGGCGTTTCCTCAATGGAAAATGAAGAAATAAAACGAGCACTAACCACTAAATCGAAGCGCGCACGAATTGAGCAGCGCGGAAGACTGCTCAGCTTTGTCTGTATTGCACTGATCGTATTTGTAGTGGCAGCGATTTTTTACTTTGTCGCAAGCAAAGGTTTAGCAACTTTTTTTGTGGACAAAATCAATGTGTTTGACTTTTTATTCGGTACTACCTGGAATCCGAGTGCCATGGGGCCTGACGGAAAACCGTTAGTTGGTGCTTTGCCAATGATCGCCGGATCATTTATCGTGACCTTTTTGTCTGCGATCGTGGCAACGCCCTTTGCGATTGGAGCGGCTGTCTTTATGACAGAAATTTCTCCAAAACAGGGACAAAAATTCTTGCAGCCAGTCATTGAGCTGCTTGTAGGAATTCCTTCAGTCGTTTACGGCTTTATCGGTCTTTCGGTGATCGTACCTATGATTCGTTCGATATTCGGTGGAACCGGCTTCGGTATCTTGTCGGGTACCTTTGTGCTGTTTGTGATGATTCTACCAACGGTGACCACCATGACTGTGGATACCTTGAAATCCGTCCCGCGTTATTATCGCGAAGCCTCTCTGGCACTAGGGGGCACACGCTGGCAAACGATTTATAAGGTTGTTTTGCGGGCGGCGATCCCGGGAATTTTGACTGCGGTAGTGTTCGGTATGGCTCGTGCCTTTGGTGAGGCATTGGCGATCCAAATGGTCATCGGGAACGCGGCATTGATGCCTACCAGCTTAACGACACCGGCTTCGACATTGACCTCGATCTTAACGATGGGGATCGGAAATACGATCATGGGAACGGTAGAAAACAATGTTCTTTGGTCACTGGCGCTGATTCTGTTGCTCATGTCGTTAGTCTTTAATATCTTGATTCGCTACATTGGGAAAAAAGGAGAGGTGAACAATGGATAAAGCAAAACGCGCGGATAAGATCGCTACAGGTGTCCTGTATGTGGTCTCAGGATTGATTGTTTGTATTTTAGCCTTTTTGCTTCTGTATATTCTGATTCGTGGATTGCCTCATGTTTCGCTGGACTTCCTAACATCGCCTTCAAAGGCTTACCAAACGGGTGGTGGGATCGGCATCCAGCTGTTCAACTCGATTTTCTTGCTGTTTGTCACGATGCTGATTAGTTTTCCTATCTCTTTGGGTGCAGGAATTTATTTGTCAGAGTACGCCAGGGACAATTGGGTGACTGGCATTATCCGCACCTCGATCGAAATTTTAAGCTCACTGCCTTCTGTGGTAGTCGGTTTGTTCGGTTTTTTAGTTTTCGTAATTCAATTTGGGTACGGCTTTTCAATTTTGTCAGGGGCGTTGGCATTAACACTCTTCAACCTGCCTTTACTAACCAGAAATATTGAAGAATCTTTGCGGGCGATCCACTATACCCAGCGTGAAGCAGGACTGGCGTTGGGGCTTTCTCGTTGGGAGACGGTTACTAAAATCGTCGTGCCAGATGCTTCTCCGGGAATTTTAACGGGCATCATCTTGAGTTCAGGCAGAATTTTTGGGGAAGCTGCCGCCCTGATTTATACAGCAGGACAAAGCGCGCCAGCTTTGGATTTCAGCAACTGGAATCCTTTAAGTGTTTCCAGTCCGATCAGCATTTTCCGTCAAGCGGAGACGTTGGCTGTGCATATCTGGAAAATCAATACCGAAGGAACGATGCCGGATGGCGACAGTGTTTCTGCGGGAGCATCCGCGGTTCTGATTATTGCGGTGCTGCTGTTTAACTTCGGTGCACGTGCAATCGGGAAACGCCTGCACAAAAAGATGACCTCAGCATAAGGAGAATTTGATGAGAGAATACAATTGGGATGAGCGCAACATTCTAACGATGTCTGAGGATGTTGAGCTGCATACAGAAGACTTGCATGTTTTTTATGGCACTAATGAAGCCATCAAGGGTGTTGGTTTAGAATTTGAGAAAAATAAAATCACGGCATTGATCGGCCCTTCCGGTTGTGGAAAATCAACTTACCTGCGATCACTTAACCGCATGAATGATGGCATCAGCAGTGCTCGAGTGACGGGAAAGATCATGTATAAAGGTGTGGATATCAACAGCGACAAAGTCGATGTCTATGAAATGCGCAAGCATATCGGCATGGTGTTTCAACGCCCGAACCCTTTTAGCAAATCAATTCGTGAAAATATTACTTTTGCATTGAAACAGCACGGAGAAAAGGACAAGCACCGGCTGGAAGAAATCGTTGAGACCAGTTTAAAGCAAGCTGCTTTATGGGAACAGGTTAAAGACAATTTGGACAAGAGTGCGTTGGCTTTGTCTGGCGGACAGCAGCAGCGATTGTGTATTGCCAGAGCAATTGCGATGAAACCAGACATTTTGTTGCTGGATGAGCCAGCCAGTGCGTTGGATCCAATTTCGACAGGGAAGCTGGAAGAAACCTTGATTCAGCTGCGAGAAGATTACACGATCATCATCGTGACCCATAATATGCAACAAGCTGCTCGTATCAGCGATTACACCGCCTTTTTCTATTTAGGACATGTGATTGAATACGATGAAACCCGTAAGATATTCACCCGACCAAAGATTCAGGCCACAGAAGATTATGTGTCAGGGCATTTTGGTTAGAAAACGGAGGAAAGAAATGTCAAAGATTATTACTTCGAAAGATCTCCATTTGTATTACGGTGAAAAGGAAGCGTTGAAAGGCATCGACCTCGCCTTTACAAAAGGGGAGATCACTGCCATGATCGGACCATCCGGTTGTGGGAAATCCACGTATTTACGGTGCTTAAATCGGATGAATGACTTGATTCCAAATGTGACTATTACCGGCAGCATTGTATACAAAGAGAAGGATATTTACAGTCCTAAAACCGATACAGTTGAGCTGCGTAAACAAATCGGGATGGTCTTCCAGCAGCCCAATCCATTTCCGTTTTCGATTTATGAAAACATTGTTTACGGTCTGAAGCTTAAAGGGGAAAAAGACAAACAAAAATTGGACCAAGTCGTGGAAGAGAGCTTGCAGGCAGCTTCCGTTTGGAATGATGTGAAGGACAAACTGCATCAAAGCGCTCTGTCACTTTCCGGCGGGCAGCAGCAGCGGGTTTGTATCGCCCGAGTACTGGCAGTCAATCCAGAAATCATTTTAATGGATGAGCCAACCAGCGCACTGGATCCCGTTTCTACCGGGAAGATCGAAAATATGTTGTTACAGTTGAAAGAAAACTATACAATTATTATAGTAACGCACAATATGTCGCAGGCATCGCGAATTTCGGACAGGACGGCTTTCTTTTTGCAAGGCGAGTTGATCGAATTCGACAAAACGAAAAAGATTTTCCTAGATCCCGCTAAACAAGAAACAGAAGATTATATTTCCGGAAAATTCGGTTAGGAAAAAGTCAACACTTTTTCTTCGCAAAGAAAAGGGTACAGGATTACATGAGGAGGGCAATGAATGTTACGTACACAATTTGAGGAAGACCTGTTAAATCTCCACAATCAGTTTTATGAGATGGGGATGTCTGTCTCCAGTGCCGTACATAAGTCGGTGCATTCTTACATTGAGCATGACAAACACTTGGCAAAAGAAGTGATCGAGCAAGACATCAAAATCAATGAGATGGAAGTCAATCTTGAAAAGAAAAGCTTCGAAATGATCGCTTTGCAGCAGCCGGTCACCACCGACCTTAGGACGATCATCACCATCATGAAGGCCAGCTCGGATTTGGAACGAATGGGAGATCATGCCGTTTCCATCGCAAAGTCAACGATTCGGCTAAAAGGACTTCCCCGAATTTTGGAAGTGGAAAAGGTTATTTCGGAGATGTCGGATTATGTCAAAAAAATGGTGGACAATGTGTTGATCGCTTACGTGAAGACCGATGCCAAGGATGCCAAAATGATTGCTAAGATGGACGATCGGGTCAATGACTATTTCAAGCAGGTCTATGATATGACGACCAGTGAAATGAAGCAGCAGCCGGAAACGATCATCAGCGGCACCGACTATTTAAATGTTGCCAGTTATTTGGAACGGATCGGGGATTATGTTACCAATATCTGTGAATGGATCGTCTATCTGGCGACCGGAAAAATCACCGAACTAAACAGCAACCGCAATGAAACCTTTTAAGGCGCGTCTATGACGTGTCTTTTTTTATAATATGAGGACGAATAAGCGATCTTAGCATAAACTTTAGAGTCTCACGCATTCTAATCAAAATGCTTATACTATGGTCTTCGTTGATGCTACAATAGAACAGAAAGCATTATTTTTACAAAATGCACGATAGTTGGAGAAAAAGATAAGCCTTTAGTCCTATGACAAATAGTAAAAAACATTGCATAATATGAATGTACAGAAAAGTAACTACTGAGTTTGATTGCTGAAGGAGGCAATTTTTTATGAATGAAAGACAAAGAATTTTAGAATTAGTGAAAAAAGGAATCTTGTCAACAGAAGAAGGGCTGGATTTGCTTGAAAGCATGGCAAAAGCAAAAGACGAAGCTCAAATCAAACAAGATGCCGACAAAGTAGACTCATATCATCGCGACCAAGCAGCAAATTTGGGAGATGACTGGGAAAAAGAGCTCGAAGGAGACTTAGAGGATCTTGAAGCTTACTTCGACGAGTTAGCAACAGAAGCCAACAAAATCTCGGCAATGATCGATGAGATCAATCAAGAAAAACAAGAAGTCAACGCTGCGATCAAGGAGAAAAAGGAAACCTTGATGGAGCTGAACACCAAAGAAGAATTGGAAACATTATCGGAAGAAGATGCCGACTTGATCGAAGAAGTGGAAGCAGAAATTGCTGAACTTGAAGAAGAGCTGCTTCGTTTAGAAAATCAAGAGATGCAGCAAAAAGAACAACTGGAAGACATTCGGGAGGATCAACAAGGAGGAAGAAAAGGAACACATATCGCCTTTGAAATTCCGGATGATTTGAAAGACCAAGCAGCAGAAACCTTCAGCCATGTGAGTGAAAAGCTTGGTGAAGCAGGAACACAATTAGGCAAGTTCATGAAGAAGACCTTTAAAACGGTGTCAGAAACAGTCGAAGAAAATGTTGACTGGAAAGATATCAATATCAAGGTTCCCGGTGTAGCAACCACAAAGTTTGAACATCAATTCTTGTATTCAGATGTTGCACCAACCTTGATCGATGTGAAATTAGCCAACGGGAAAGTTCTCTTCAAAACATGGGATGAAGAAGATATCAAAGTCGATGCAAAAATCAAGCTTTATGGTAAGATGAGTGAAGCAACACCGCTGCAATCCTTTATGGAACGCAGCCAGATCGAAGTCAACGATGATCAAATCTTGTTCCAAATCCCGAACAAGCGTGTCAACGCTGAACTGACTTTCTACTTGCCAAAACGCACGTATGACCATGTAGCTTTGAAGCTGTTGAATGGCAATCTAGTAGTAGAAGACCTGCATGCCAAAGATGTGTATGCAAAATCGACGAACGGCAACATCATCTTCAAACACATTGATGCAACAATGCTGGAGATTCAAGGGGTCAACGGCAACATTGAGATTCGCGAGGGTAAGATTTTAGATTCGATCATTGAAACTGTCAATGGAACGATCACTTCAAAAGCCCAAGTACAAAATTATGGTATCTCATTGATCAATGGAGATGTAAAAATCACTGTTGGTTATGACACACTTAAGAAAATCAAAGCCAACTCAGTCAACGGCAATGTAAAAGTATCCTTGCCAAAAATGATAGGCTTAGAAGGAACGGCTAAAACCAGCCTTGGCAGCATCAATCATCGCATGAGCGATTACGAAGTTGTCAGAGAGAAGAAAGAAAAGACCAATCGGATGTTGCAATTCAGAAGAACAGCAGATGCGATGGCACAGATCGATGTTTCGACCACTACAGGGAGCATCTTCTTAAAAGATTTCGACAATTAAGAGAAGGTAAGGAAGGAAGATAATTATGCAAAAGAGACTGACTAAATCACGGAGCAATGTGGTACTGACGGGTACCCTTGCAGGAATTGCCGAATATTTTGGTATCGATCCAACGATCGTCCGAGTGATCTATGTCTTCTTGAGCTTTGGATTGCTTGGTTCTCCTGTCCTTTTATATATCTTGATGGCATTGCTTATGCCTTCAGGAACGGGAACACGTCCAACAGACTATGGCCGCACGCAGTCTTACAAAGGCCATAACTACAAGAAGAGAGAAACTAAAAAAGCAGAGAAAATCGATGAAGACGACTGGAGCGATTTTTAATGACCTATCTGCAGCGCATGTTTGCCAACACACTGATTTTTATCTCGTTGTCTGTTCTGTTTCCTAGCTATATCTTTGTAGGCAGCATTTGGATAGCGGTTCTTGCAAGCTTTGTACTATCCATCCTCAATACGTTGGTGAAACCGATCCTAACGATCCTTTCACTGCCATTAAACTTGTTGACCTTTGGATTGTTCAGCTTTGTGATCAGTGCTGGTATGCTGCAGTTAACATCAAGTATCGTAGGAAGCTATCGCTTTGGATTCTCAAGCTTTGGGACAGCGATCATCGTTGCTGTGGTGATGGCGATCGTCAATATGATCGTTTCAGACCGCAACATCGACAAATATTCAGAACGTTAAGCAGAAGAGGATTTCTCTTCTGCTTTTTTGTGTGTTCCTCAAAGAAAAATGAAATAACGGAATCAATATCACAAGAATGGCATAAGTCGGTATCGCCTATCCAATCGGTTATTTTGTCATAGTTGAATAGACTCTGGCAGTAAAAGCATCCGCATATTTTGGATTCCTTTAATAATGCTCTGCTGTGGTCGCAATACTCATGGGCATCTCTGCAAATATTTCCCATAGAATGAAGCATCCTTTCATTAAATTTATACGAAATTATATCAGGCGAGACTAGATTACAAAAAAGCATCCTAAGACTTTTCGAAAGTTTCAACAAACGTGCTAATTATCTAAAACAAACGCCATTATTTCTCTCTAAAAATACTAAGAATGGTAAGGAGTATATAAAGAATAAAACAACGAAACCCGTATGGATTTATCATTAAGTTTAACTCTCTGTTCCCAGTGGCAAATAATTCTTATAAGTAGCTATTGATTTCAATTTGAATATAATCTCCTTTTTATTTTATGTAGCCAATAATGAACACAAAAACGCTGAAAATACTTTTCCTAGTATTTTCAGCGTTTTTTTAACTATAGTACGTCTTAATCTTTATATCCTGATCGTAATTACCAAAGCCTTTACCAAATAGGGTACAGCCGCCAGCATTTTTAGCATCTTCTTTGACTTCTATGCGCAGAGTCCAAACTTCGCTTTGTGTTGGAATATCTTCGATGGTAATGTTTGATAACGGTTCGCCATCCATATTGGTTAGATGATTGCTGATCCGAATCGTTTTTAAAATACCGTACTGATTTAGGTTGTCTGGATACCACTCGGGAGTCAGCTTTCCACGAATATCTGCAAAATCCCCGGGGCTTGTCCACGTTCCAAGCTCAACATCATTTAAGTAAAAGGTGATATCAGAAGGCCAATTATTATTATGGAATGGAAATTCAGAAGAAATTTCCATAGAAATTTCGATCATTTCCGCCTTTTCATCTTCATTTAGATAATTCGGTGTTTGGTATTCCACAAAACCTTCTGTAAACCAAAGAATCCGCGCATCCATCCGACGAGTATCCATAAAGTATCTTGGCTCATCCACTTTTCCAATAAATTCCTGCAGTGTTGCCAATCCACAAGTAGGCTTAATAGAGTAATTAGTGTAATGCCCAACAGGAATACAGGTTTCTTTAGTATCGAAGGCATTGAAAATCTTCTTCGGAAAATGAATGTCAATTTCATCGACGCGGAGGCTTGAAATTTTTCTTTGGGCAACCCGCTCTGTTCGAATAATATTCGCTTCCTCTAACTTTTTGATGTGCATCGTAACAATCGCGCTGCTCAAATGCAGCTTATCCGCAATTTCCTTCACGCTCAACTTGTCTTTTGAGAGCAGTTTGATGATATCAATGCGGACTTTGCTTGAGAGCGCTTCAAAAATTGGCAAAGATTCGTAAGAGATATCTATTTGCATTAAGAGACATCCTTTCATATAGTTATTATCTGCTTGTATATTAACATATTTATTAATGTATGTAAAATAGACAGTTGAATCGGTTCGTTAGTTAATATAAACATTAATGAAGCGCTATAAATATTTTTATATATTAACAAAAATATTGTTGACAGCGGTTTCTTTAAATTGTATTATTTGCGTAGAAGTTAAAAAGCGCTTACTTAACGATGCACTATTTTATTTTGTTTTAAAGTTGAATGTTTCTATTCATTCAGAAAAAATTTAAAAAGGAGAATCATAAATGAAACTGAAGAAATTTTTAATTGGGGCAGCTGCCTTTGCTTTGACCACTTCTCTACTCGCTGGGTGTGGGAACAAAGGGAAAGCTAGTGGTGATGGCGGAAGCGGAGACAAAACAACTTTAACGTTTTGGAACGGGTTCACAGCGTCTGACGGAGAGATTTTGAAGGGAATCGTGGATACCTTCAATAAAGAAAATGATAAAAATATTACGATTGAAATGGATGTTATGACATGGGCAAACTTGAATGAAAAATTACCGCCAGCAATTTCTGCGAAAAAGGCTCCAGATTTCGTTGCTTTGAATTTCGGTGATTTTGCTCAGTACGTGAAAAATGGAGCTGTTCAAGATTTGGGCGATTTTTGGGATTACGACGGTGTCGATAAGAGCGATTTTGTAGACACTGCATTAGATCTAGGAAAAGTGGAGAATAAACAATACTTCATTCCAATGCAGGTACAAGGAATGTATATGTACTGGAACAGAGATTTATTCAAGGCAGCAGGTCTAGATGAGAATCAACCACCTCGCACATGGGATCAATTAGCAGAAATGGCACCGAAGTTAGCCGATTCTTCTAAAAATGTTCATGGCTTTATTTTCAACAAGGATGGTACTTGGCCATTATACAATTGGATGTTGGCAAATGGCGGTAAATTGGTCAATGACGACTACACCAAGTCTGAATTTGCTTCACCAGAAACATTGAAAACATTGGAAGCTATCCAAAAAATGATCCATGATGATAAAGCAGGTCCAGAATCGATTTCAGGTGCTGAGATGGACAATGTGATGAATGCCAACCAATTAGCGATTGAGCTGAATGGACCATGGTTGAACAATGGCTTGAAAGCCAATGAGATCAATTACAGTGTGACAACGATCCCACAAGGCAGTGAAGATGGCAAGAAGCAAGCCATTTTAGATGGTGTAGGCTACGCGATTCCTGCAAGTACCGATCCGAAGAAAAAAGAAGCGATTTACGAATTCTTGAAATATTGGAATTCAACCGAGATTGGTAAAAAATGGAGTATGGAAAATGGTTTCCCTGCATACCTGAACTCTGTCAACGAAGATAAAGAAGTAAAAGAAGATCCAATCGTTTCAGAGCTGTCTAAACAAATGGATTTTGCAGAACCATTCCTACCTGGATTTGAAAAACTGCCAACCATTAACAATGATATTATCAATCCGCTCATTGAGCGTTTGTTAGCAGGGGAAGATGCTGAAAAACTAATGAAAGAAGCAGACAAGAAGATCAACGAAGTACTTGCTGAGTAGTTTTCAAGCAATTCAGAAGTCAACACCGACAAGTTTTTGATTGTCGATGTTGACTTTCAAATGACTCTTTTCTTGGTGATGAAAAGAGTAAACGAATCAATCTAGGGGGAGACATAATGAACCAAGGGAAACATGGACTGCTGACCTATTGGAACAAACCGAATCATGCAGCATATCTTTTCTTGCTGCCATCCTTTTTAATTCTTTTATTGTTTACTGTTATCCCATTAATCGGGACCTTTGTTTTAAGCTTTACCAACATGAATATTTTCTTCACGAGCAAAGATTTTGTCGGCTTGGATAACTTTAATCGGGTCTTTCAAGACCCCCGGGCAGTCAACTCGTTTATCCACTCACTGTACTTTACCTTGTTGGAAACGCCTGCCCAAATTATTGTCGGTTTACTCTTTGCAGTGGTTCTTTCAAGAAACACATTCTTTAATCGTTTTTGTCGATCGACCTTTTATATTCCTGTCATTTGTTCGTTGACATCAATTGCCATTATTTTTTCCATGCTTTTAGATCCGAATATTGGTGCGATTCCATACTTGTTCACTCAACTAGGCATGGAGACCCCGCAATTTTTCCGCGATCCAACTTTGGCGATGCCGACGGTTGCATTCATGACGGTGTGGAAAAACTTTGGGGTGACTATGACGATTCTCTTAACAGCGATTCAAGGAATTTCACCTTCCTTGTATGAGTCAGCAGAGATGGATGGGGCCACAAAGAATCAGCAATTTTTCAACATAACGTTGCCGCAAATAGTGCCTTCGCTAGGCTTTTGTATTTTGACCAACTTTATTGGATCAATGCAGGTCTTTGACCAAGTTTACGTAGCGACTGCCGGCGGCCCGCAGTTTAAGACAGAAACGGCTGTTCAATACATCTATTCTCGAGGCTTTACCGCACCTTATGAATTAGGTTATGCCTCAGCATTATCAAGTGTCCTTTTTGTGATCATTGCTGTATTAGCAGTTTCTATCAACTTGTATATGTCACGTAAAGAAAAACAAATGAGATAGGAGGAGAAAGGACATGGAAGCTTCTACAGCGATTAAACCAATTTCAAAAAAGAAGCAAAAGACCAAACAAATTGTGGGAAAACTAATTCTTTGTATAGTGATTTTATTAGTTGCTTTTCCCTTCCTATGGCTTTTGATTTCTTCCTTTAAATATGAGAAAGACATTATTTCCTTTCCACCAAAGATTTTCGCTGATCGTTATACTTTGGAAAACTATACCAAGGTGTGGACGACTATCCCATTAATGGATTACATCAAAAATACGGTGATCTTCGCAGGGGGTGTTGTGATCACTTCCGTATTCTTTGATTCATTGGCCGGTTATGCCTTTGCCCGAATGCACTTTAAAGGGAAATCAGCCTTCTTTTATTTCGTCATGATCACCATGATGATCCCGTTCCAAGTATTCATGATCCCCCTTTATATGGAAGTTAATTTCTTAGGAATCATTGACAGCTATCCTGGATTGATTATTCCGCGAATGACGACTGCTTTTGGTATTTTCATGATGCGATCCTTCTTTATCACCTTGCCAAAGGATTTGGAAGAAGCAGCACGAATTGATGGGTTAAACGAATTTAGTATCTTCTTGAAAATCATGTTGCCGTTAAGCAAACCGACCATGCTGTCACTAGGAATTTTTACTTTGATGAACAGCTGGAATGATCTATTGTATCCATTGATTATGACGACCAGTTCAAAAATGCGCACGTTGCCGGCTGGACTTGCGTTGTTTACCGGACAAAATATTTCCTTCTATGGACCGGTAATGGCGGGAACCGTGATCTCGATGCTACCGCTTTTGATTATTTACATGTTTGCGCAAAAATATTTTGTTCAAAGTACTGCCATGTCAGGAATGAAAGAATAGAAGGAAAAAGAAATGAGATTAGTAGAGACAAGGGTTTACGCATTTTTAATGCTTATTACGGATTACATTTTAATCGGAATTTTATGGGTAGTCGGTTGTTTACCACTAGTGACCTTTGTGGCATCCTGCAACGGAATCGCGTACACCATGCGGCAGTGGCACGGACAAGGATCAGGAGAAATTTTACGGAATTACTGGACTGGCTTCAAACGGCAATTGTCATTGTCGCTTTTGGTTAGTTTGCTGTATCTCAGTCTGTATTTCGTCAGTGATTCAAATGTACAGCAACTGCAAGGCGGATTATCAAACCAATGGTTGGCAGTGATCTATCTGATGTCTCTGATTGTTAGCATAAGCTTGCTGTTTCGGATTATTTGGCAGATGACAGGCGAGCGGCAATCCTGGCAGTCTGTTTTACGAGCTGCAGTCTTTAGTGTAATGACCTATTTTTTATCTAATCTATTGGTCGTAGGAATCACACTTTTGTTTATTGGCTTGGTCTTTGTTTTTCCGCCTTTTATCTTTCTATTCGCGGGCGGCTATTGGAAACTAATTCAATTAGGATTGGCGCAAAAATTTTAACATTGAGGTTTATAACATGAAAACAACACTTACAGCACGAAAAAAATTTACGATTGGTGAAATTAGCTCGCGCTTATTTGGTTCTTTTGTCGAGCATATGGGGAGTGTCGTTTATACCGGAATCTATGAACCGGGACACGCAACTGCTGATGAAAATGGCTTTCGTCAAGACGTGATGAAATTGATCAAAGAGTTAGATTTAGGCGTGATTCGTTATCCTGGAGGAAATTTTACATCGGGGTATGACTGGAAGGATACGATTGGACCGATTGAGCAACGTACGCGAAAAATCGATATTGCTTGGCGGGCAATTGAGCCAAATACATTTGGTATCCATGAATTTATGAAGTGGGTGGAGCAGACAGGTGCTGAGCCGATATTTACCATTAATTTAGGGACTAAGGGAATTGATGATGCCCGAGATATTGTTGAGTATTGTAATTTTTCCGGAGGAACCTATTGGAGTGATCTGCGTCAACAAAATGGTGCTGTTGACCCATTCGGGATTAAACTTTGGTGTCTAGGCAACGAGTTAGACGGTCCTTGGCAGATTGGAACAAAGCAGCCTGAGGAATATGGGCGGATAGCCAATGAAGCAGCCAAAGCGATGAAATGGGTGGATGACACCATCGAAACGGTCTTAGTCGGCAGCTCTACACCACGTTTAGCTAGTTATCCAGAATGGGATCGATTAGTTTTAGAAGCGGCTTATGAGAACGTCGATTACCTTGCTCTCCACAATTATATTGATAAGTATGACGAGGACGATTTGACGCGTCCGCCAAAAACAGAGCGTGACGATACACCGACCTATTTGGCTAAATCAAAACGCTTTGATCGTCAAATCGAAGAAATCATCGCCACCTGCGATTATGTCAAGGCGTTGAAACGCAGCGATAAAACGATGTACTTAGCCTTTGACGAGTGGAACGTCCATGCGCAACCAGAAAAAGAGAACCAACCTTTTGAGGTGGGCAGCCCAATTGATTGGTGTCAGTTTACGATGGAGGATACACTCTTGTTTGGTTCATTAGGTCTAGCCATTTTGCGCCATGCAGATCGAGTGAAAATCGGGTGTCAATCGCTACTGGTTAACACCATCCCATTGATCTTGACGGATGCGGGCGGCGATTGCTGGGTGAATCCAACCTATTATGTAATGGAGCAGCTCTCGAATTATGCCAAAGGGGAAGTCCTGCAGACACAATTTTCAGGTCCAACATACGACGTGAATAAGATCAAGCAGGTAGAGTACGTGGATACCTGTTTAGTGAATAACGAAGAAGAATTGGTATTATTTTTAGTCAATCGTTCTGAAGAAGAACAGCTTGTGGAAGTCGATCATGATTTTGATCAGAAACTTTCACTAATCGAACATCGCTATATTGGCGGGTATGAGTTACAGGACAAAAACAGTCGTGACAATCAAAAGCATATTCAACCGCAAACAGTAGCGAATCGCGTCACACTAAATGATGGAAAAGTAGAAGCGAGGATTCCGAGCTATTCATGGAACATGCTTCGAATGAAGAAATAAGGTAGGGGTAGAGATGAAGATGGAGGGACACTATAACAATCCAATTGTATTGCAGCGAGCTGATCCATGGGTATATAAACACACAGATGGTTATTACTATTTTACCGGCTCGGTTCCAGGGTATCAGGAAATAGAAGTTCGGCGGGCAAAGAGCTTGAATGAGTTAGCGGATGCTGAGCGACACAATGTTTGGCAAGCTCATGAGACTGGACCATTGAGTCGACTGATTTGGGCACCTGAAATTCATTTTATCCGAGGAAAATGGTATATCTATTTTGCAGCCAGCGATAATGAAAAAATTCGCGACGAACACCATCACCATCGCATGTTCGTCATAGAAAACAGCAGTCCGAACCCTTTTGAAGGAGAGTGGGTAGAAAAAGGGCAAATCAAGACCCAACAAGAGAGTTTTAGTTTAGATGGAACAGTTTTTACTCATCGGAACGAGCTTTATTATGTGTGGGCGCAATTAGGTCCTGCGATTCCAGGAAATTCTAATTTGTATTTATCGAAAATGGAAAACCCTTGGACACTAACTGGGAAAGAATTATTGCTGTCTATTCCAGAGTATGATTGGGAAAAAGTAGGCTTTAAGGTCAATGAAGGGCCAGCAGCGATTCAACGCAATGGCAAAGTATTTATTACCTATTCGGCAAGCGCTACGGACGAAAATTACTGTATGGGATTATTGTGGGCAGATGAGAATAGCGATTTGCTAGATGGATACAGCTGGCAGAAAAATCCAGTTCCTGTTTTTGAGACATCTGAAGAAAATAAACTTTTTGGACCGGGACACAATTCCTTTACCGTTTCAGAAGATGGCAGTCAAGACTTGATTATCTATCATGCTCGACCAGAAAAAAATCATTCTGGCGATCCTTTAGATAACCCCAATCGCCATGCTCATGTACAGGCTTTTACGTGGGATGAACAAGGCTTTCCTGTTTTTGGGATACCGGGAGAATAGAAAATCTGAGAACTTAGTCAGAAAGGACAATCAAATGAAAATCTTAACGAAGAAAAAAGGACCTAAAATCAGCAAATACATTTATGGTCATTTTGCAGAACATTTGGGACGTTGCGTCTACGAAGGAATTTATGTTGGAAAAGACTCTGACATACCGAACGTAAATGGGATGCGGACTGACGTGGTAGAGGCGCTAAAAAATATTGATATTCCTGTGCTGCGCTGGCCAGGCGGATGCTTTGCGGATGAATACCATTGGAAAGATGGGATCGGTGCGCTGGAAAGTCGCAAAACAATCGTTAACACTCACTGGGGTGGTGTGACTGAGACGAATCATTTTGGCACCCACGAATTTTTTGAGTTGGTGCGGCAGCTAGAATGTGAAGCCTACGTAAATGGCAACGTGGGTAGCGGCACCGTTCAAGAAATGTCTGAATGGGTGGAATACATCACGATGGGTGGCACTTCTCCAATGGCGGATTGGCGCCGTAAAAATGGACAAGATGAGCCTTGGAAGATGGAGTTCTTCGGCGTCGGCAATGAAAACTGGGGCTGTGGCGGGAATATGCGTCCAGAATATTATGCAGACCTTTATCGCCGTTACCAAACCTATGTCCGCCAATATGGCGATGACAAGATTTATAAAATCGCCGGTGGCGCCAACGTTGATGATTACAATTGGACAGAAGTATTAATGAAAAATGCCCATTCGATGATGGATGGCTTAAGCCTGCACTACTATGTTCATCCTCAAGGCTGGGAGAAAAAGGGCAGTGCGCTAGACTTTGATGAGGCAGAATGGTTCGTTACCTGTGAAAAGGCTGACCACATGGATGAATTAATCACCCGCCATAGTGCAATCATGGATCAATACGATCCAGAAAAACGTATCGGTATTATTGTCGATGAATGGGGGACTTGGTTCAACGTGGAGCCCGGTACCAATCCTGGTTTCTTGTACCAGCAAAATACGATTCGCGATGCCATGGTGGCAGCGATCACTTTGAATATTTTCCACAAGCATGCGGAGCGGGTCTATATGACGAATATTGCGCAGACAGTCAATGTGCTGCAGGCGATGATTTTGACAGAAGGCGACAAAATGGTGAAAACGCCTAGCTATCATGTGTTTGATTTGTACAAAGTCCATCAGGATGCGGAACGGATCGACAGCTACGGCGACGACTTGCCACAGACGATGACACACACTGTTTCGAAAAAAGAAAACATCGTGAATCTATCTCTTTGCAATTACGCCGTTACTGGCAGCGAACAAGTGATCGTTGATTTTGAAGAGGTGAAGAACGTTAAAAGCGCTCGCTACATTGTTGGAGACAAAATGAACGCCCATAACGATTTTGACCATCCAGAGGATATTGTTATCAAAGAATTCAGTGACTTTGCCTTGGAAGGCAGTACCTTGAAAGCAACAGTACCGGCAATGAGTGTTATTACTCTACAATTCGAGGTGTAGCAGATGGCTTGCGTTGGCTGCGAAATCAAAGAAGAAGCTCAGAATATGGATATTCAAGCGTTGATCGAAGAGCAGCTAGCTTTAGAGCAGCACCTCGCCCCCGAGAAGCTTTTTCAGAAGCGGATACAGACCTGCGAGCAATGTCTATTTCGTTCATTGCACACCTGTACTAAATGCGGCTGCTTCTACGAATTTCGCGCCCATCTTGCCAATAAGAAATGCCCAGCTGCACGTTGGGAGGAATAAGAACACTTGATAGAGCAATCATAGAAAGAACGAAAAGAGGAATTTAGAATGGTAAAAATGGCGTTGCAGAAGGTATATAAAAAATATGACAATGCTGAAAATTACTCAGTAACTGATTTTAACCTTGATATTGCCGATCGTGAGTTTATTGTTTTTGTTGGTCCTTCAGGTTGTGGGAAATCGACCACGCTGCGTATGATTGCCGGGCTAGAGGATATCTCTGAAGGAGAATTGATCATTGGAGATACCGTCATGAACGATATTGCCCCCAAAGATCGAGATATCGCAATGGTCTTCCAGAACTATGCGTTGTATCCCCACATGACCGTTTTTGATAACATGGCCTTTGGCTTGAAATTACGCAAATATGATAAAGCAGATATCAAGCAGCGGGTGGACTCGGCAGCTGAAATCCTTGGATTGACGGAGTACTTGGATCGCAAACCAGCAGCCTTATCCGGTGGGCAACGTCAACGGGTTGCCTTAGGTCGAGCGATTGTTCGAGACGCAAAAGTATTTTTGATGGATGAGCCGCTATCCAACTTGGATGCGAAGCTGCGGGTGGCCATGCGCGCAGAGATCGCCAAACTGCATCAACGGTTAGATACGACAACGATTTATGTCACCCATGACCAAACAGAAGCTATGACCATGGCAGACCGAATCGTTATTATGAAGGATGGTTTCATTCAGCAAATTGGAACACCTCAACAAGTGTATGATACGCCAATCAATGTTTTTGTTGCTGGATTCATTGGTTCTCCTGCAATGAACTTCTTTAAGGTGACACTTAATGACGGGATCATTTCGGATAATCACGGGTTGAAATTGAGAATTCCTGAAGGAAAAAACAAAGTGCTAGTGGAAAAAGGCTATAACGGAAAAGAAGTCATCTTTGGGATTCGTCCAGAAGACATCCACAGTGAACAAGTTGCACTTTCGGCTTCACCACAGGCGACTGTTAGAGCAGAAGTAGTGGTCTCTGAACTATTAGGAGCGGAGTCGATGCTTTATACAAAAGTTGGAGATACGGAGTTTGTTTCTAAAGTAGATGCTCGTGATTTCCATAACCCAGGAGAAATCATGGAATTAGCCTTCAATATTTCAAAAGGGCATTTCTTTGACAAGGAATCAGAAGAAGTGATTAAACTTCCTTAGTTAAAAAAGCTTGAATCGCTTTAAAAATAGCCAGTCGAACGAACTTTCAACGGGTAAACTTGGTTCGACTGGCTTTTTTTGATTGTGCTTGAATGTTCTTAATCCTATTTATAATCCAAGTACTAAATTATAAGTGTTAGTTCTGAGTAGCCACGATTCTAATCACTCATTCTCTATTCAGTTTTAGTTAAAGTAAACAAAGATACGATGACTTGGGGGAGGAGAGGGGAAATCCCCTGATATCTTTCAAGCCGTCGAGTCTGCATCCTACGAGTGCGGTTACGAATTTGGTTACGCGGAATACCAGAGACACTCTGATCCAGAGTCCGAGGAGAGATACCAAAATTCGCTTCGTGATTATGTCAAACATTCATTGCAAATGGGCGGTACAATATATCAAGTTTCTAAGGCAGCCGGGTTAGGCAGCGAAGAAATAGAAAAATTGAAGAATGGGTAGTGAGCACCCAAAGAGTACCCTTTTGTGTTGTAGATTTAACACAAGAGGGCTTTTTGCGAACTCGTCAGAAAAATCAGCCTTTCTAAATTTTGTCATAGATAAAATGGGCCAATCTAGCCACTCTTACAATAAAATGATAAAATAGAACGGAAACTGAAGAAAAGAGGAGCAAAATGTCTGAAACAGTTAAAGTGAAAGCCTTAGTGGAAAAACTTTCATTAGAAGTCGTAACTGGTGACGAAGCAAGTCTGGACCGTGTGATCGTTACAGGCGATATTTCACGGCCTGGTCTGGAATTAACCGGTTACTTTAATTACTATTCCCATGATCGTTTACAGTTATTTGGAAATAAAGAAATCACCTTTGCAGAGCGGATGATTCCAGAGGAACGGCTGATGGTCCTGCGAAGAATGTGCAGTGAAGATACACCGGCATTCATCATTTCTCGCGGACTGACTCCGCCTAAAGAAATGATCCAGGCAGCAAGCGAACATGGAATCGCTGTCTTGCGTTCTCCGATCGGCACGTCACGGTTGTTAGGAGAAATTTCAAGCTTTCTAAACGGCAGCCTGGCTCCTAGAACCAGCGTGCATGGGGTTCTAGTAGATGTGTATGGATTGGGTGTGCTGATTCAAGGAGACAGTGGAATTGGGAAGAGTGAGACCGCCTTGGAGCTGGTCAAACGCGGGCACCGTCTGATTGCAGATGATCGTGTCGATGTGTACCAGCAAGATGAGCTGACCTTAGTGGGCGAGCCGCCAAGTATTCTGCAGCATTTGATCGAGATCCGCGGCATTGGGATCATCGATGTGATGGATCTTTTTGGAGCCAGTGCAGTTCGCGGGTACATGCCGGTTCAACTGGTGGTTTACTTGGAAAATTGGTCCAAGGATAAGAAATACGACCGTTTAGGCAGCGACAACACTGAAGTGGAGATCGCAGAAGTCAAGGTACCGCAAATCAAGATTCCTGTTAAAACCGGACGAAATGTGGCCATCATTATTGAAGTAGCAGCAATGAACTTCCGGGCGAAAACCATGGGCTATGATGCAACAAAAACCTTTGAAAATCGATTGACTGCTTTGATCGATGAGAATTCGGGGCAGCAGTGATGCTGGCACAGATCAATCGCGTAGCATTTGAATTGTTTGGCCTGCAGATTTATTGGTACGCGATAATCATCGTTTCGGGAATCGCCATCGCTTTGTGGCTGGCCTCTCGAGAAGCCCTTCGTGTCGGCTTGAAAGAAGACGACATGACAAATTATTTGATCTGGGCTTTGCCGATGGGAATCATTGGAGCGAGACTTTATTATGTTCTATTTGATCTGCCGATCTACCTTGCAGATCCGATCCAGGTGTTCAATACCCGCAGTGGCGGATTAGCGATTTATGGGGGATTGATCGCAGCAGTGATCGTACTGATCCTCTATACTCGGCACCATTTCATTGATCCGTGGTTGTTTTTAGACGTTATTGTTCCTGGTGTGATTTTGGCCCAAGGCTTGGGACGGTGGGGAAACTTTACGAACCATGAAGCCTTTGGTCCGGAAACGACACGCAGTTTTTTAGAAGGGCTGCATTTGCCAAATGTGATCATTGACAATATGCTGATCGATGGTGCCTATCGCCAGCCGACCTTCTTATACGAGTCTTTGTGGTGTTTCTTAGGTTTTTTTATCTTGATCCTGTTACGAAAATATACCCATCTATTCAAACAGGGGGAATTGTTTCTAGCGTATGTCGGCTGGTATAGTTTTGCCCGATTCTTCATTGAAGGCTTGCGGACAGACAGTTTATACGTTTTCGGTGTGATACGCGTGTCGCAAGTCGTGTCTGTAGTCCTGTTTTTAGGAAGCATAGGCTTGATCTATTATCGTCGGAAAAAACAACCGAAGCTTCCACAATATACCCGTGACCAGGGAACGAATCAAAGCATTATCTAAATGAGAAAAGTATAATTATGTTAGAATTAAGTGTCGGTTTTTTCTTTTGTAAGAATAAGGCGCTGCTTAAAGGACCACATGATTTTTACTAAGAGGAGGAACCATTTGTGAAACAAAAAGTGGCTGTATTAGGTCCCGGATCTTGGGGAACAGCTTTAGCTCAGGTATTGGCAGAAAATGGCCATGAGGTAAAGATTTGGGGCAATCATCCTGCTCAGATCGATGAAATCAATACGTACCATACGAATCGTCACTATTTGCCGGATCTTAAAATTCCCGAATCGATTCAAGGCTGCAAAGAGATCGAAGAAGCGATTGAAGGAGCAGATGCCGTATTATTCGTTGTTCCAACAAAGGCGATTCGTATAGTCGCACGACAATTCAACGAAGCAGTCAAAAATAAACCCGTCGTGATCCATGCTAGCAAGGGATTGGAGCAGGACACTCATAAACGGATCTCAGAGGTTTTAGCAGAAGAAATCACTGAAGAGAACCGTCAAGGGATCGTTGTTCTTTCTGGTCCCAGCCATGCCGAAGAGGTAGCTGTCCACGACATTACGACGATAACAGCGGCTAGCAAAGACGAAGACTTAGCCAAATATGTCCAAACATTGTTCATGAATCAATACCTGCGGATTTACACCAATACCGATGTAGTCGGTGTCGAAATGGGTGCGGCATTGAAAAATATCATTGCTTTGGGCGCAGGAGCGCTGCATGGCCTTTCCTATGGAGACGATGCCAAGGCGGCGATCATGACACGAGGATTGGCTGAAATCAGTCGTCTAGGGGTAGCGATGGGTGCCAACCCGCTGACCTTTATCGGCTTAAGCGGAGTAGGGGATCTGATCGTAACCTGCACGTCTGTCCACTCACGAAATTGGCGGGCTGGCAACCTGTTGGGGAAAGGGCACAACTTGGACGAAGTTTTGGACAACATGGGAATGATCGTCGAAGGGGTCTCAACTACTAAGGCAGCCAAAGAATTAGCGGAAACGATCGGGGTACAAATGCCGATCACGGAAACAATCTACAAAGTGCTTTATGAAGGAAAAGACGTTCGCCAAGCTTGCACAGAATTAATGCTGCGAGAAGGCACGTTTGAAAATGAATTTACCTTAGAGTAAAAGTTGGAGGAGAAGACATGCACGTAAAAAAAGCAGTTATACCCGCAGCGGGTCTAGGGACACGTTTCCTGCCTGCAACCAAAGCGATGGCAAAAGAAATGTTGCCGATCGTGGACAAGCCGACGATTCAGTTTATCGTAGAGGAAGCCTTGAAGTCTGGGATCGAAGATATTTTGATCGTGACTGGAAAAGCGAAACGTCCGATCGAGGACCACTTTGACGCGAATATCGAATTAGAGATGAACCTGAAGGAAAAGGGCAAGACTGACCTATTGGCTTTAGTTGAAGAAACTACCGATGTCAACTTGCATTTTATCCGTCAATCGCATCCACGAGGGTTGGGTCATGCAGTCTTGCAGGCCAGAGCCTTTGTTGGAAATGAACCGTTCGTTGTCATGTTGGGCGATGATTTGATGGACGACAAAGTTCCTTTGACCAAACAGCTGATGAACGATTATGAAAAGACCCATGCGTCAACGATCGCTGTGATGCGTGTTCCGCATGAAGACACCTCCAAATACGGCATCATCAATCCTGGTGAAGAAGTCGAAAAGGGCTTGTTCAACGTGAAGAATTTTGTGGAGAAACCGAAACCAGAGGAAGCGCCGAGTGACTTGGCGATCATTGGCCGCTATTTGCTGACACCGGAGATTTTTGACATCTTGGACGATCAAAAACCAGGTGCCGGCGGAGAGATCCAATTGACGGATGCCATCGATACCTTGAATAAAACCCAGCGAGTGTTTGCCCAAGAATTTACTGGAACACGTTCTGATGTCGGCGACAAGTTCGGCTTCATGACCACCAGTATCCAATACGGCCTGACTCATCCGGAGATCAAGGACAAGCTAAAAGACTACATTATCCAGTTAGGAAAAGAGTTAGACGGCAACAAGCCTAAAAAAGCCAAATAAACGTGATTTAAACCAGCAGCTTGCTGGTTTATTTTTTGTTAGAAACAGCAGCCGAGTAATTTAGGTGTTTTGATTGATATACTTTTGATTCATTTCTTAAGAATGGTATAATAAAAGTCAGTAAAATAAATGAATAATTGAAAATAAATCAAGGATTGAGGGGTGTTGGAATGAGCCTAGGCGGAATTGCTGCAATCATCGCAGCGCTAGCTTTCGTCGTCTTAGTCTTCTTTTTGGTCAAGGTACTCAGCCAGGTAGCAACGACGGTAGAGAAAGTCGATACGACCATCAAAGAAGCGAATACCACGATCGATGTCTTAACCAAAGACGTGGATCTGCTGATGCAGCAGGTAGAAGGACTGTTAGTCAAAAGCAACCATTTGTTAAATGACATCAACGGGAAGGTGGAAACGATCGACCCACTGTTTACAGCAGTTGCGGATTTGAGCGAGAGTGTTTCGCATTTGAATCTGGCAAGTCGTAATCTGGCCGGGAAAGTAAGCACGGTTGGAAAGACGACTGCCAAGGCAACGGTGGCCGGAAAAGCCGGTGAAGCAACGATGAAGTTTTTCAAAAAGCGTAAGCAATCAACCAACTAATTGGAGGGATCACGATGGGAAAGAAAACAGGCGGATTTTTATTAGGAGCAGTGATTGGAGGAGCAGCGGCAGCAGCCGTCGCATTGCTCTTGGCACCAAAACCTGGAAAAGAACTCAGAAATGAATTGGCTAGAAAAGCGGACGATTGGCGTGATATCGCTTCTGATTACACCGATGACATCGTAGCAAAAACCAGTGAGGTCAGCAGCATTGTTAAAGATCGAGCAGCCGATCTAAGCAGTCAAGCGGGTGAATTTGCTTCATCAGTGAAGGACAAAGGGGAAGATACGGCAGAGGATATGTCGGATATCCAAACCGAAACCTTTGATTATTTAAAGCAGCAAAGCTCTGACCTTTCCAGCCGGTTTAGAAAAGCTGCTGACGAGGCAAGAGAATCTGCAGAGGATGCAGCAGAGGACATTGTGATCGACGCAGAGGAAATTCAGCCGGAGGATCTCAAAGACCCTGAAAGCTTTGAAGAAATCAAGGAAGAGATCAAAGAAGAAGTCGAGAAAAACAATCCTGAATAAAAAATAATCCAGCTCCCGATGATCGGGAGCTGGAATTTTTTTATAATACGATCAATTCTTTTGGTGTCTTTGTGAACGGAATACAGCCGTCTTTGGTCACATAAACGCAGTCCTCAATCCGCACACCAACATCATTTGGCAGGTAGATCCCTGGTTCCAGAGAGAAGCACATGCCTTCTTTGATTTCCATGTCATTGCCGCCTACGATCGACGGAAATTCGTGGATGGTAGTGCCGATGCCATGCCCTAATCGATGATTGAAGTATTCACCGTAGCCATAGCCTTCGATGACATCACGGGCGATTTTATCCAGCTGAGCGGCGGTAACACCAGGTTTTACTGCTTCCTGCGCTTTCAGCTGTGCTTCCAATACGATGTCGTAGATTTTTTTGCGGTGATCTGTCGGTGTTCCGCAGGCAACGGTCCGGGTCGCATCGCTGCAATAGCCGTTGACGATCGTTCCTAGATCGAAAAGCACTAGTTCGTTCTCCTTCACTGTGTTCTTGCCGGGAGAGCCATGCGGGCTGGCCGCATTAGGACCGGCTAGAACCTCGGTGGGGAAGGACATTTCTTTGATTCCTTGTTTTTTTAATTCATATTCGATCTCCGCGACGATCGCTTCTTCGGTCATGCCGGGTTTGACTAATTTAAAGCCGATCTCAAAAGCTAAATCGGCTGATGCGCCAGCCTCGATCAATCGTTGACATTCCTCTTCTGTTTTGTACAGCTGCAGTTGTTGGATCAGCGGGGTCAAGTCAGCCGAAAAATCTGTGCCTGAAAAGGTATCCGCCAAGCGTTGGTAGCGATCCAATACCAGCTGTCCTTTTTCAACTGCCAATTTTTTAGGTGTGCCATATCGCTTATTGATCTCAGCGGTAATGATCGTCCAAGGGTCTTCGCTGTCAAGATAACCAACTACCTCATAAGCCCAGCTGCTGGCTTTTGCATCTTCAACCTCTAACCCTGGAGCAAACAAGAAAGGATCTTTGTCAATTGGAATAAAAAGTGCTAAAATTCTTTCCATTGGATTGCTTTCAAAGCCAGAAAAATAGCCGATGTGGCTTGGGTCGGAAATATACGCCAGATCCACCTCATTTGAGGCCATCCATTTGCGCAGTTCTGCTACTTTTTCTTGATTCATACCTATCCTTCTTTCTCTTCAAACTACGGTTATTGTAGCATTGAATCTAGTCTTTTCAAACAAGAATGAAAAAACGCTTACAAATCTTTTAATATTTTCGAGTAAAACGGTTGCAATAAAGGAAACAACGTGCTATTATCTTTAGGAAATGTAAATGAGATTTTCTGAAAACGAAAGAAAGATAGGAGCAAGACATAAATGGAAAAACAAACAATTACTATTTACGATGTTGCCCGTGAAGCCAATGTCTCAATGGCGACTGTTTCACGCGTAGTAAACGGCAATCCCAATGTAAAACCAACGACCCGCAAAAAAGTATTAGAAGTGATTGATCGCTTAGACTACCGTCCCAATGCAGTGGCTAGAGGATTAGCCAGCAAAAAAACAACGACCGTGGGTGTGATTATCCCAGACGTAAGCAATATGTTTTTCGCTTCATTGGCTCGCGGAATCGACGATATCGCAACGATGTATAAATACAATATCATCTTGGCAAATTCGGATGGGGAAACCTTAAAAGAAGTCAACGTGTTGAACAATTTGTTAGCGAAACAAGTAGATGGTGTCATCTTTATGGGTCACCGTATTACGGATGAAATTCGCGCAGAATTCTCACGTTCTAAAACACCGATCGTTTTAGCTGGTTCAATCGATCCAGACGAACAGGTCGGCAGTGTAAATATCAATTACAGTGATGCAACGAAAGAAGCCGTTGATCTATTGGCACAACACGGACATAAAAAGATCGCCTTTATCAGCGGCGCATTGATCGATGCAATCAATGGTCAAGCACGCATCAGCGGATACAAGGAGGCCTTGGACAAGCATGGTATTGCCTACAATGAAGGCTTAGTTTTCGAATCTGCATACAGCTTCAAAGAGGGCTTGGCTTTGACCGATCGTATCTTGAACAGTGGTGCGACTGCCGCGTATGTGACAGATGATGAGTTGGCTATTGGCCTGTTGGATGGCTTATTGGACAAAGGAATGAAGGTCCCTGAAGACTTTGAGATCATCACCAGCAATGATTCATTGCTGACAGAAGTTGCTCGACCACGGTTGAGCAGTGTAACTCAACCTTTGTATGATATTGGTGCTGTGGCGATGCGTCTGTTAACGAAAATGATGAATAAAGAAGAGATCGAACAAAAAACCATCATTTTACCTCACGGAATCGCTGAAAAAGGATCAACAAAAAACTAATTTCTGCTTTCTACTCGCTTCCAGGCCGGAGGCGAGTTTTTTTGTTTTTGAATCATTAAAAAAGGCGTCTGAAGCTATTGCTCCAAACGCCCTGAGTTATTGATTGGTGTTTTGATCGTAATTATTGTAGTTGTTATAGTTGTAATTATTATTGTTTTGCGTATTGGTGTTCGCATCTTGATTCCGAGTGTTGTTCTGATTGTTTTGGTTATTGTTCTGGTTGTTTTGATTATTATTATTTTGATTGTTGTTTTGTGTATTACCAGAACGATTTCGCGTGTTCCAATACGAACGGTAATTGTCTTCATTGCCGCCGATCCCAAATTCATAAGCATTGTCTCCAGGACCATCTTTGGCCCACAGAGAGGTCGATTCCCCCGCAGGTACTTGATAGCTGGTGCCATTGTTTGAAACTCTGCCTGGTTTTAGGCCAGTAAAAGTAGAGACTCTTTCTTGGATCACATCATCAGAAAGTTCGAATTTCTGTTCGACACCGAAGATCGTAGGATTGACACTATAGATTCGTGCGGCTAACCAAGCCATGTAATTGGCCGTTCGATTTCCTGCATTGCTGTCCATCGGCTGGTTATCGTCGCGTCCGGTCCAGCTGCCTAATGTGACCGATGGCGTGGAGACGATCAGCCAGTTATCTTTATAATTGTCTGTCGTACCTGTTTTACCAACCCAGTCTGCTGTGCTTAAGGTGTAGTTGGCACCGCTCAGTAGTGATTTGAACGGCGTTGTTTGCTGTTCATTGATCACGCTGCGCATCATATCATTCATGATTGTTGCTGTTGCTTTTGAATACACTTGAACAGGCTGTTCCTGATGCTGATAAACCACATTTCCCGCGTTGTCGGTGATGGAATCAACCATGTAGCCCTCTTGATAGACCCCTTCGTTCGCCAAGGCTTGGAAACCATTGACCTGATTTAGCGTCGTTGTTTCCACGGTACCTAGCGGAGCCGATTCAACGCCCCAGGCATCATTGGCTGGATAATGCATTTTCTTCAAGTAATGATCATAGACAAATTGTTCAGACCCTTTTTGCTGCACGAGATCTTGATACACATGGTACGCCGGAATATTGGTCGATTCCACCAAAGCTTCTCTTGCGGTTTGGAAAGTGCTGGATCCTTTGCCAGTCGCATTTTCCAACTCCTGTCCAGCATGTTCTCCTCGCTGGTATTTCATCGGAAAGTCTGCGATACGCGTCCCGCTGCCGATCAATCCTTGATCAATCGCTGGTCCATAGACCAAAAGCGGTTTGATAGAAGAGCCTGGCTGACGGATCGTGTCGAACGCGTGGTTGTTTTGGTTAGTTGAATAATCACGACTCCCTACGAATCCGTAGATACGGCCTGTTTTATTGTCCATTAAGATATTTCCGGTCTCGATCGGTATCCCTGAGCCATTATCCAGATATTGTCCATATTCGGCAGCACCAAGCTGCATCGCGTCATAAACATTTTTGTCGATCGTTGAATGAACGGTCAATCCATGATTTTGCATTTTTACTTTTGCTTGCTCCACATAACGGGTGCTGACTTCACTTTTGGCAAAGTCTTCTTCGCTCACACCGTCCTGCGTTGCTTGTTGTTTTGCCAGCAGCTGAACGGCTTCATTATAGATCGTATAGTACAAGAAGCCATGCTCTTCAACTTCGACCTCTTGTCTTGGCTGAAAGTTTTGAGAAAGATCATAGTTCTTTGCTTCCTCGTATTCTTCTTTTGAGATCAGCTTTTCTCGGTACATATTGAATAAGACATTGTTCTTCCGGTCCATCCCGATCGAATAGTCTTCTTTTACATCGCCAGTACTTGTATAAGGGCTGTAAATGATCGGACTTTGAGGCAGACCAGCAATAAATGCGGCTTGAGGAAGGTTTAGGTCCTTGGCGTGGACACCAAAAATACCCATCGCAGCTTCTTCAACACCCGCGATATTTTGGCCCTTATTGTTGCGGCCGAACGGGGATACATTCAAGTAGGCAGTCAGAATCTCATCCTTGCTTAAATATTTTTCTACATCCAGTGCCAAGACGATCTCATTGGCTTTACGTTTGAAGGAGGTTTCATTGGTCAACACTTGCTGCTTGATCAGCTGCTGTGTCAACGTGGATCCGCCTGAGCTGCCGCCTAGGCCAGTGACCTCGCTGATCAGTGCACGAACAACGGCTTTAGGAACGACTCCGTGATGCTCATAGAAGTATTCGTCCTCAGTCGCAACGATGGCCTTCTTGACCCAAGGGGATATCTCATCAGAGTTGACCTTTTGTCGAATGGGGTCCGCGCTGATTGTTGCGATTTCTTGGTCATCTGCGTAAAGCATCTTGGAGGATTCTGTCACGTCGCCGACTTTTTGCTGGATCTCGGTTTTTGTCGGTGTCGCTGTTCCTTCTACCAGATAGGCAAAGTAACCAGCTCCGATCCCCATTCCCAGCATCCCGCCGAGAAATAAAACGACGACAAATCCTAACAGCAGCGCCTTCACTACACGAATCGTCACATTCATATAGAAAGAACCGCCCGTTGCGGGGGCTCGCCTCTTCTGCTTTGGCGATTTTTTTATTTTTTTCTTGTGAGCCAAAAAGTTCACCTCATTAACTATAGAATTCGACTAATTATCTGTTGAATTATAGCAAAAATTCTATTCCTATAACAAGCGCTTCGAAGTTTTGTAACCAAAACTTCAACTATTCGTAGTCATTTTGAATCTTACACCTTTTATTTCATCATTTTTTCAGTTAATATGAGGAGGTATATATCATTGAGGAGGAAGAAAAATGCGTTCAGACTTTTTTCAAGAATTAAAAGACCGCGGCTTGATTTTTCAAGTTACAGACGAAGAAGCGTTAAAAAAACAATTAAATGAAGAGTCTGTCAAATTATATATAGGGTTTGACCCCACTGCAGACAGCCTGCATATTGGTCATCTGCTGCCAATTTTGACGTTGCGTCGTTTCCAGCAAAATGGGCATGTACCGATCGCGCTAGTCGGCGGGGGAACTGGAATGATCGGCGATCCATCTTTTAAAGACGCAGAGCGTCAGTTGAACACCTTAGATACCGTCCAAGATTGGTCGCAAAGCATTAAAAATCAGCTGTCAGGGATCATTGATTTTGAAAACAAAGAAAATCCAGCAATCGTTGCCAACAACTATGAGTGGTTAGGCGAGTTGAAATTGATCGACTTTCTACGCGATATCGGTAAAAATTTCACGATCAATTACATGATGAGCAAGGAAAGTGTGAAACGCCGGATCGAATCTGGGATTTCTTACACAGAATTTGCTTACCAATTGTTGCAAGCTTACGACTTTTATGAATTGAATCGGCGTTACGGCTGTCTCTTACAATTAGGCGGCAGCGACCAATGGGGCAACATCACATCGGGGATTGAATTGATTCGTCGGGAATCAGGGAAGCAGGCGTTTGGCTTTACCATGCCGCTGATCACAAAAGCCGATGGAACAAAATTCGGAAAAACCGAAGGAAATGCGGTATGGCTGGATCCGGAAAAAACATCACCTTATGAATTTTATCAATTTTGGATCAACACAGATGACCGGGATGCTGTGAAATTCTTGAAATACTTTACTTTCTTGCCGCTAGAAGAAATTGCTGCAATCGAGGCAGCATTCACCGCGGCACCTGAACAGCGTGCTGCTCAAAAAGCATTGGCAAAAGAAGTGACGACACTGGTTCATGGACAAGAAGCTTATAATCAAGCAGTACGAATTTCAGAAGCTTTGTTCAGCGGAAATGTGAAAAATCTGTCTGGTGAAGAAATCCAGCAAGGCTTTAAAAATGTTCCAAGCTATCAGGTTCAAACAGAAGATGTGCTGAATTTGGTTGATATTTTGGTCACTGCGGGGATCGAAAAGTCGAAGCGTCAAGCCCGGGAAGATATAACGAACGGTGCGATCTATGTCAATGGTGACCGTGTTCAAGCATTAGACTATGAGCTGAGTGGCGAAGACAAACTGGACGGCAAGTTTATTGTTATTCGACGTGGGAAGAAAAAATATTACGTATTGCAGTTTTAAATCGACGTTGGCTAAATCCTATGATTTAGCCAACTCTATTTTTAGCAAGAAATCCAATAGTTGCAGGTTGTTTTGGCGGTTCATATCGAGGAGTTATCGATGGTAGAAATTTTATTGAATTCAGTTGGTTTGTTTCTGATCGTTTGTTTGGGTTATTTGACGAAACGAGTCAATCTATTGACGAAGGCGGATGGTACAGCACTTTCTATGATCATCGTGACGATCACACTGCCAAGTGTAGTCATCATTAATTTGGCAGATGTAGCGATCCAAGCACAGATGCTGATTTTGATCTTAGTAGGGGTTGTGATGAATGTGATCCTGATTGTTGCGGGCCATGTACTGTCCAAAAAACAGACGATGGTGGAACGAGAATTTTTGATGTACAGCGTTTCTGGATATAATGTCGGGAATTTTGGTCTGCCGTTCGTCCAAAGCTTTTTGCCTCAGGCGATCCCGTTAATGTCGTTATTTGATATCGGGAACAGTGTCATGCTGGCAGGCGGCTCCAACGTCTTGATCGAAAGTCTCAGCGGTTACAGTAAAGAAGTTCCAAGCTTAAAAAATATCATGCGGCGTTTGATACGGTCTGTCCCGTTTCTTTGCTATTTGATTATGTTAATCCTTCGAGGGTTTTCAATCGATCTGCCCAATGAGTTTTTAGCGATGATCCAACCAATCGCCAATGCCAATACCTTTCTTTCAATGTTTATGATTGGCTTGTTTTTGGAGCTGCGTTTGCCCAGAGCAGACCTTACTTTGGTCGCTCGTTTATTAGGAATCAAATATGCTGTTGGAGGAATTCTGGCGGGGATCATTGCGCTGTTGCCGCTGCCGTTGATTGTTAAAGTGGTCTTGTGTCTGGTTTCATTGGGGCCATTGACGACGTTCGGGGTAATCAACAGTGTGAAAGCGGGGATGCGAGCAGAAGTCGTTGGATTCACTTCTTCTGTCAGTTTTTTAGTCAGTCTGCCTTTGATGACCGCCGTCTTGATGGTCGTTTTATAAAAATAGTAGGAGGAATGAGTTATGCTGATTGGTTCTCATGTAAGCATGAAGGGCAAAGAGATGCTGTTAGGCGCAGCGAAGGAAGCTGCCAGCTACGATGCGTCAACCTTTATGATCTATAGCGGTGCGCCGCAAAATACCCGGAGAAAACCGGTAGAGGAAATGAATATTCCTGCTGGAGAAACCTTTATGCAGGAACATGGACTTTCCAATATTGTGATGCATGCGCCTTATATCATTAATTTAGGAAATACTACAAAGCCAGAAATGTTCGGCTTCGCTGTTCAATTCTTGCGAGATGAGATCATGCGAGCGGAAGCTTTAGGAGCTACGCAGATTACCTTGCATCCGGGTGCCCATGTCGGTGCTGGTGAAAAACCTGCGATGGATCAAATCATTAAGGGCTTGAATGAAGTATTGACCAAGGAACAGAAAGCTCAGATCGCTCTGGAGACGATGGCAGGCAAGGGAACCGAGGTGGGAAAGACCTTTGAAGAGCTGGCCTACATCATTGATGGGGTGAACTTGAATGAAAAGCTGTCGGTCACATTTGATACGTGTCACACTAATGATGCGGGCTACAATGTCAAGGAAGATTTTGATGGGGTCATTGACGAATTCGACCGTGTGATCGGATTAGACCGTTTAAAAGTATTGCACATTAATGATTCCAAAAATCCACAGGGAGCCAGAAAAGACCGTCATGCCAACATTGGCTATGGAACGATCGGCTTTCATGCATTAAACAAGATCGTACACGATGAACGTTTTGCGGATGTTTCTAAAATTCTTGAAACACCGTATGTAGGAGCGGACAAAAAAACAGCGTATGCGCCGTATGGAAAAGAGATCGCAATGTTTAAAAAGCAAGCTTTCGATCCTGAGGCCTTTCCTGAGCTGAATGAATAAACCAAAGAGGCAAGCGTATAAACACGTTTGTCTTTTTTGTTGTCATTAAGAACTGCAAATGATATGATGAATTGTAATTCATCATATCATTTGAGGGAAGATTCATGAAATTTAAACAAATCGTTTTAATCTTTTTAGTAGCCTTTAACCTGCGGTTGGGGATTTCGAGCATGCCGCCGGTGCTGACGATGATTCAACAGTCGTTTCAGCTAACCAATCTGCAGAGCAGCCTCTTGACCAGCATTCCGGTGATCTGTATGGGTGTTTTAGCCTTTTTTGTTTCCAAGATCCAACAAAGCGTCGGTCGAGAAAAGGGGATTTTCCTTTTTCTGCTGCTTTTGGGCGGCAGTTTGTTAAGCCGTGGGTTTTTAGTCAATTATAGTGGCCTGCTTTTGTCTGCCCTTTTTATCGGTTTTGCGATTGCAGTTATAGGTCCATTGCTATCGGGGTACATCAAGCAGAGCTTTCCGAATCAATCTGGTTTATTGATTGGTATTTATTCATTGAGTATGGGACTGGGGTCAGTCAGTGCATCAAGTGTGATGCTTCCCTTGACACGCTTACTTGACAATAAATGGTATTATGCGCTGGGGAGCTGGGGGATTTTAGCGATAATCAGTGCAGTGATCTGGTACTCGATGCAGAAAGATAAAAAGAAAAGTTCTGTGAAAGAAAATCCCATCCTTTTAAAGGACGTGATCAAAGAACGTTCTGTTTGGAAAATGATCGTCTTTTTTGGCATTCAATCGGGCATGTTTTATGGATTAGTGACGTGGATCAATTCAGCTCTGATCGAAAGAGGACTGTCAGTAACGTTCAGTGTTGGCTTGCTGACCCTGTTTACAGCCGTTCAAATGATCTCGAGCTTTATCATTCCGGCAATGATGGATCGGATAGGACGTATTGATTACTGGATCATGAGCTGCTGTATACTGATGTTGGCAGCCAGCGGCTTGTTTTTGTTCACTACGACTAGGATAAGTGCTGGAATAGCCATTTTATGTTCAGCTGTTGCAGCAGGAGGCTTTTTTCCGATCGCAATGCTATTGCCTATCCAAAACAGTCGAACAGCGGCGGAAGCAAGCACATATACGAGTTTTGTTCAGGCTTTCGGGTATATCGCAGGTGGTGCTGCACCTATTCTGATCGGCGGTCTGATTGATTTAAGCCACAACCATAAAAGTTTATATATAACGATGATCGTCGGAGCAGCAGTGTTGTTTCTTATCGGTATGAGTGAAGGAAGGAGAAAAGATGAGCAACCATCGTAGTTTAGTCAATCAAACCATTGAAGAATTGCTGCAGTTCATTGAAGACCAGCAACTTCCGATTGGAGCGAAATTGCCTGTAGAAGCCGAACTGGCAAAACAGCTGAAGGTTGGACGTTCTACCCTGAGAGAAGCCGTGAAAATACTGGCTTTTTCAAACGTTCTGGATGTTCGGCAAGGTTCTGGGACCTACGTGAAAGGGACAAAATTTCAAGAAGAACTCTCAGATTCAGTCCTGTTGACAGCACGGAAAATGCTGGAGATCCAGGCGGTTGAAATAATTATTAAACGAGGCTATGAGCTGGAGGAAATGATTCACCTAAAAGAGCTGCTTTTTCAGCGCAACCAGGCACTGTTTGAAGGATGGTTTTCACGTTATGTAGAAGCTGATTTAGCATTTCATTCGAAGATTATTGAAATGGCACACCATCCATTGCTGGAAAAGTGGTACCAGGAGATCCTTCCCAGCGTTCACAGATATTTAAGTCAGCAAATGCTGAAGACCAGTGACTTCAGAGACAATACAGATCTTCATGAAAAATTATATCAGGCCCTATTAGCGAAAGATTATCCAACAGCACGGCAGTTAATCGAATCGAACAATTCACAGCCGGATGGATTGCGCGCCTGAATCTAAGGATGTTCTCAAGTTTTTCGAAAGTTCTTTTCTTTTCGTAGAAGTTCTAGTAAAATATGTAGCGAATGTCAGGAAGAAAGGAGCGATAAACATGTCAACAGGGATCGTTGTATTAATTGCATTCATTGCTTTGTTACTAGGGGCCGTGGGTGGTTTCTTCTTAGCTCGTAAATATATGCAAGATTATTTTAAAAAGAATCCTCCAATCAATGAGGATATGTTGCGCCAAATGATGATGTCCATGGGTCAAAAGCCTTCTGAAAAGAAAATTCGTCAAATGATGCAGCAAATGAAAAATCAACAATAAAGATAGAGTCAACCACTGCGGAGTGGTTGTCTTTCTTTTTGTAAGCAAACTACTCGACAGAAATGTAAAGACGCTGTACAGTTAAGCCAATTGGAGGGGATATAATGTATGATGTAATTGTTGTCGGCGCGGGACCAGCCGGAATGACTGCTGCTTTGTATGCTTCTCGTTCGAACCTTTCAGTATTAATGATTGAACGAGGCGCACCAGGCGGACAGATGAATAATACAGCTGAGATCGAAAATTATCCGGGATTTGATTCAATCATGGGCCCAGAATTGTCGCAAAGAATGTATGACAATGTGTTAAAATTTGGTACAGAAAATGCGTATGGCATCGTTCAGGATATCAAAGATCATGGCGATCATAAAGAAGTAATTACGGAAGAAAAAAGCTACCTTGCCAAAACAGTCATCCTTGCGACAGGCTGTGTACACCGTAAATTAGGTGTTGCTGGGGAAGAATCTTTTGCTGGCCGCGGTGTTTCGTATTGTGCCGTTTGTGATGGAGCTTTTTTCCGCAACAAACGCTTATTAGTGATTGGTGGAGGAGATTCTGCGGTAGAAGAAGCGATTTACTTAACTCGCTTTGCTTCTGAAGTAGTTATCGTTCATCGCCGTGACGAATTGCGTGCTCAAAAAATCATTCAAGACCGTGCGTTTGCTAACGAAAAGATCTCCTTCTTGTGGGATAGTGTCTTAGAAGAAATCACTGGAAATGAAATGATGGTAACAGGTGCCAAAATCAAGAACGTCAAAACGGGCGAGGTCCACGAGGAAGAAATCGGGGGAGTCTTCATCTATGTCGGGCTGGAACCTCTGACAGAGCCCTTTAGAAATAGCGGGATCACGAACGACGAAGGCTGGATCGAGACCGATCTTGAAATGAAGACCAGCATTCCAGGCGTGTTTGCTATCGGAGATGCTCGGGCCAAAGACCTGCGTCAAATCACCACAGCTGTCGGTGAAGGCGGGATCGCTGGACAACAAGTGTATAAGTATATTGAAGAGAAACTCTAAGGGTGTCTGTGGACACTCTTTTTTTTGTCATTTTTGAAGCTTTTGTTTGCTGAATATAACAGGAATGATATACTTGAATAGTAAGAAAAAATTGAAAGAGGTGTCCTGCATGACTTGGGATCAAGTTTATGAACAATGGGTTCAATCAGACAAATTGGATGAAGCAATGCAAACGGAATTAAATAACCTGACTGATGAAGAAAAACAAGATGCTTTCTATACATCCCTTGAATTTGGAACAGCTGGAATGCGCGGAATTTTAGGACCTGGAACGAACCGGATGAATATTTTTACGATTCGTCAAGCGACAGAAGGTTTGGCACGTTTTATGGAAACACAAGATGAAGAAACCAAGCGCCGCGGTGTCGCGATCGCGTATGATTCTCGTCATTTTTCTCCTGAATTTGCGATGGAAGCAGCTCGCACGTTAGCTAAGCACGATATTCCTGCCTATGTGTTTGAAAGTCTTAGACCAACACCAGAGCTATCTTTTGCTGTACGCTATTTAAAAACCTTTACAGGGATCATGATCACAGCTTCGCATAACCCCGCTGCGTACAACGGCTACAAGGTATATGGGGAAGACGGAGGACAAATGCCGCCGGAAGATGCAGATGCAGTGACGAAGTTCGTCCGTTCGGTCGAAAACCCGCTTGAAGTTGAAGTGTTGACGGATGAAGAAAGCGACTTGATCACGATCATTGGTGAAGAGATCGACAAGGCTTATCTAGAAGAAATGAAGGCTGTCGTAATCGACCAAGAATTGATCGATGAAATGGGCAAAGAGTTGAAATTAGTCTATACGCCGCTTCACGGAACGGGCACAATGATCGGTGAACGAGCATTGAAGCAAGCCGGTTTTGAACAATACGTTCTAGTTCCGGAGCAAGCAGTGGCCGATCCAGACTTCTCGACTGTGAAATCACCGAACCCAGAAGAGCATTCTGCGTTTGAATACGCCATTAAATTAGGTGAAAAAGAAGGCGCAGATGTGCTGATTGCGACGGATCCGGATGCCGACCGCTTAGGTGCTGCTGTCCGCCTGCCTAGCGGAGAATACCAAGTGTTGACTGGAAACCAGATCGGAGCTTTGATGATCCGTTACATTTTGGAAGCACACAAGCAAGCAGATGATCTGCCTGCCAATGCCGCCGTGTTGAAATCGATCGTGTCCAGCGAGTTGCCAACAGCGATCGCGAAAAATTACGGGGCAACGATGTACAGCGTTTTGACTGGGTTCAAATTTATTGCGGAAAAGATCCAACAGTACGAAGAAGATCATTCTCATACCTTCATGTTCGGCTTTGAAGAAAGCTACGGCTATTTGATCAAGCCTTTTGTTCGCGACAAAGATGCGATTCAAGCGTTGCTGCTGCTGGCTGAAGTAGCTGCTTATTATAAGAAGCAAGGGCAAACATTATATGATGGCCTGCAAGAAATCTTCCGCGAATATGGATATTATGCAGAAAAAACCATTTCTGTGACTTTAAGCGGTGCAGAAGGTGCAGCCAAGATCAAGGAGATCCTTGAACGCCTGCGTGAACAAGCACCAACTGACTTCGCCGAAGTTCCAGTGGTATTGACTGAAGACTACTTGAAACAAGAAGCAACCGACGATCATGGAAAGATTGAAAAAATCAATATGTCTTCTTCCAATGTACTGAAGTATACCTTGGCAGATGAAACTTGGTTAGCGATCCGTCCTTCAGGAACAGAACCAAAAATCAAGTTCTACATTGGAGTCAAAGGAAAGTCCCAAGCAGAGGCCGAAGAAAAATTAGAAACATTCGAAGCAGCGATCCGCAAAATCGCTGAGTAAAAGAGAGGATTCGGTGAGTATGCAGCAAACGGATATCCAAGCGGTCAGTCAGTTATTCAAAGTGTTGAGTGATCCAACACGATTAAGAATCTTATTGTTTCTCAAGCAGGGTGAACGCAATGTGTCGTCCATCAGTGAAAATCTGGAGATGGAACAATCCGCTGTTTCTCATCAGCTAAAACTATTGCGAGACAATCGGCTGGTTAAGGCACGACGAGACGGAAAAGCAATGCTTTACAGTCTTGACGATCACCATGTTTTAGATATTTTGGATCAAACCTTCCGGCATATTGCCCACGAATAAGCGACAACTAGTGATTTTCCAGTTTTATATGGAAAATCACTAGTTTTTTTTCTCTTTTTTCGTTATACTAAAAAGCAAACTATTAAAAAACAATGAAACACGTTTAATCTTCGTGCAATCAATGGAGGCGGACTATGGAGAAACCGGTTAAAGTAGGCTTATTAGGTCTAGGAGTCGTTGGAACAGGTGTATTAGAGATCCTTTCAGATCATCAGAACAAAATTGAGAAAAGCATCGGCTGTCCGTTGGCAGTCACCAAAGCATTGATTCGCCCAACAGAGGACAAAGCAGCCATCGCTGAGAAATACGATCTTCAGCTGGTTCATGAGTTATCTGATATTATTGAGGATCCTGAGATCGATATCGTGGTCGAGGTCATGGGCCGGATCGAGCCTGCCAAGACCTTTATCGCAGAAGCGTTGAAAGCCGGAAAACATGTGGTGACAGCGAACAAAGATCTGCTGGCACAGCACGGCAGTGAACTGGCTTCTTTGGCACATGAGCAAAAACGCAACCTCTACTATGAAGCAAGTGTTGCCGGCGGTATTCCGATCCTGCGCACGATTGCCAATAGTCTGGCAGCAGACGATATCACGGAAGTACTAGGGATCGTCAATGGGACGACCAATTACATGCTGACAAAGATGGTCACGGAGCAGATGAGCTACGATGTCGCTTTGAAGCAGGCACAGGAGCTGGGCTTTGCTGAGAGTGATCCGACCAACGATGTGGATGGGATCGACGCGGCTTACAAGATGGTGATTTTGAGCAAGTTTGCTTTTGGGATGACGATTACGATGGATCAGGTGAAGGTCAAGGGGATTCGCGGCTTGGCTTCAGAAGATGTGTCGATGGCAGACAGCCTCGGCTATACAGTGAAGCTGATCGGTTCTACCAAGAAAACAGGTGACAGTATCTCAGCAGAGGTAGGGCCAGTACTGGTACCGAACACACATCCATTGGCATCGATCCACAACGAGTTTAATGCGGTTTTCGTGAAGAGCTCTGGGATCGGCGAATCTATGTACTATGGACCAGGCGCTGGTGCGCGTCCGACAGCGACCAGTATCGTCGCTGACTTGATGACGATCGTGAATAAGATCCAATTAGGAACTTTAGGGCATCGCTTCAGTGAATATACACAACCCACGAAGTTGACCGCTCCAGAAGAAAGCTTCAGCAAATATTTCCTTTCTTTAGAAATGCCGGATGAAACCGGTCAATTCTTGCAGCTGGCTGAGATCATGGCCAATGCAGGAGTCGGCTTCGAGCAGGTCGTGCAAGGAAAATCAGACGGTAAAAAAGCCCGTGTCGTAGTAATCACGCATCAGCTGTCTGAAACCATGCTGGCAACGATCAAAAAAGAAATCGCTGAGAAGACTAATTTTGACTTGTTAGCAAGCATGAAAGTAATGGAGGGATAGGCATGTACGAAGGACTGCTGAAACAATACAAAGAATGTTTACCGATTACAGAAAACACCCCGATGATCTCACTGGCAGAGGGCAACACTCCGTTGATCCCGCTGCACAACCTGTCAAAAGAATTAGGGATCACTTTATACGGGAAATATGAAGGCCTAAATCCAACGGGCTCGTTCAAAGATCGTGGAATGGTCATGGCAGTTGCCAAGGCAGTTGAGGATGGCGCGAAGGCGATCATCTGTGCTTCAACAGGTAACACGAGTGCGGCAGCGGCAGCTTATGCAACACGTGCCGGCATCAAAGCGTATGTCGTGATTCCTGATGGAAAAATCGCAATGGGCAAGCTGGCTCAAGCGATCGCTTACGGAGCAGACATTATCTCGATTCCCGGCAACTTTGATGAAGCGTTGAAGGCCGTGCGAGACATTGCGGAAACAGAAGCGGTTGCTTTAGTCAATTCTGTAAATCCATATCGTTTGGAAGGCCAAAAAACAGCCGCTTTTGAAATTTGCGAGCAGTTGGAAAAGGCCCCGGATGTGTTGGCAATCCCGGTGGGAAATGCTGGAAATATCTCGGCCTATTGGAAAGGCTTTAAAGAATGGCATGATGTGAAGGGAACTGATTTACCGCGGATGCATGGCTTCGAGGCGGAAGGCGCAGCTGCGATCGTTCGCGGTGAAGTCATCGAAGAACCTGAAACTGTAGCAACAGCGATCCGCATCGGCAATCCGGCCAGCTGGACACTAGCAGAAGCCGCTCGCGATGAGTCAAATGGTCATATCGATGCTGTGACTGACGAGGAGATCTTGAATGCTTATCGTAAAGTGGCAGCACAGGATGGTGTCTTCGTTGAGCCAGGATCAGCAGCTTCATTAGCCGGTGTGATCCAACACGTGAAGAGTGGAAAAATCAAGCCTGGTGAAACAGTCGTTACGATCTTTACCGGCAATGGCTTAAAGGATCCGGATACTGCGATTAATGAAACCAATGTTCAAATCAGCAAGATGAGTGATTTGGAAGATATGCGCCAGCATCTGAAAGAAGGAGTGGCGAAATTATGAAAATCCGCATCCCAGCAACAAGTGCGAACCTAGGTCCAGGTTTTGACTCTTGCGGGATCGCGCTTTCGCAATACTTGGTGATCGAAGTCTTGGAGCCTCGGGAGCACTGGCTGATCGAACATGATCTTTCTGCTTCGATCCCAACGAATGAGGAAAATCTGCTGGTCCAAACGGCCCTGCAGGTGAAGGCTGACTTGCCGCCCCATAAAATAAAGATGACTTCGGACATCCCTGTAGCCAGAGGATTGGGCAGCAGCTCCTCCGTGATCATTGCGGGGATCGAGCTGGCCAATCGACTAGGCAATCTGAATCTTTCAGTGAAAGAAAAGCTGGATATTGCGACTACTATTGAAGGGCATCCTGACAATGTAGCCCCGGCGATCTGCGGAGGATTTGTGGTTGCCAGCTACAATGATCAGGAAGTCAGCTATGTAAAGCATCATTTTCCTGAATGTGATGTGATCGCCTATATTCCGAATGAAGAATTGCTGACGAAGGAAAGCCGCGAGGCTCTGCCGAGTGAGCTGACCTTTGGCGAAGCGGTCAAGGCCAGTTCGATCGCCAATGTGATGATCGCGGCTGTCCTAAACGGCAATTTGCCATTGGCTGGCAAGATGATGGAGAAAGATCTATTCCATGAAGCTTATCGTGCCAAGCTGGTTCCTCATTTGGCCGCTGTTCGAAAAATCAGCCAGGAAGAAGGCGGCTACGGCTGTTATCTAAGCGGTGCTGGACCAACTATTTTAATGATAATGCCGCCTGATCGGACAGAACGAATGCTGAAACGTCTGAAGGATTTAGATGCCAGTGTTCGATTGGATGTATTGTCTGTTGATCAGGAAGGCGTTCAAGTTTACTAAATGAATACATGCGTAGAAGAAGAGTATAGAAGAAATGCAGCCTTTACAGAGAGCTTCGGCAGCTGAAAAGAAGCAGGAGGCACCTTCTAGAAGATGGTCTTTTAGCACTGAGTTATGAACCGAGTAGTAACTTACGGGAAAGCCCGTTACAGCTGACTGATCTGTGGATCGGTCTGAGATCAATCAATGATTGATGAACAAAGGTGGTAACACGAAGCAGCTTTCGTCCTTTCCTAACGGGGGATGAAGGCTTTTTTTGATGATAAAAATGACGAGGAGGAAATAATATGGAATTTGAAACGAAATGTTTACACGCAGGCTATACACCAAAAAATGGGGAGCCGAGAGTTTTGCCGATTGTCCAAAGCACGACATACACCTATGACTCCACTGAAGATATCGGCAAATTGTTTGATCTGGAAGAATCTGGCTATTTTTATACACGACTGGCAAATCCGACGACTGGGGCAGTTGAAGAAAAGTTAGCCCAGCTTGAAGGCGGTGTAGGGGCACTGTGCACATCATCAGGGCAAGCAGCAACCTTTTATGCGATTCTGAATATTTTAGAAGCAGGAGATCATTTCATTTCCTCTTCCTACATCTATGGCGGCACCTTTAACCTATTCGCGCATACCTTCCGCAAAATGGGAATCGAAGTCACCTTCGTGGATCAAATGGCTTCTGTCGAAGAATTGAAAAAGGCAGTCAAACCGAATACCAAGGCGGTGTTTGCTGAAACGATCGCCAATCCGGCGATGTATGTATTGGATATCGAGAAGTTTGCTGCATTTGCCAAAGAAATTGATGTACCGTTCATTATCGATAATACTTTTGCGACTCCTTATTTCTGTCGGCCATTTGAATATGGAGCAGATATCGTGGTGCACAGTACTACGAAATATTTAGATGGACACGCTGTTCAGACTGGGGGCGTGATCGTAGACGGCGGCAAGTACAATTGGGCTAATGGTAAATTTCCGCAGCTTTCTGAGCCAGATGAGACGTATCATGGTATTGTTTATACCGATACTTTTGGAGCAGCAGCTTACATCACTAAGGCTCGTGTACAGCTGATGAGAGATTTGGGATCGACCCCTTCACCGCAAAATTCCTTCTTGTTGAATCTAGGGATCGAAACATTGGCGGTCAGAATGGATCGTCATTATCAAAATGCACTTGAAGCCGCAAAGTTTTTGAGCCGGCAGTCGGCCGTCAAAAATCTGAAGTACCCTGGCTTGGAAGGGGACCCAAGCTATGAACTGGCACAGAAATATGTACCAAACGGGTTGTGCGGCGTAATTTCTTTTGAGATCGCTGCCGGAAAAGAAGCTGCAGCACAATGGCTGGATGCGTTGAAGATGGTCTCGCTGGAAGTGCATGTCGCCGATATTCGTACCTGTGCCCTGCACCCGGCAACCTCGACCCATCGTCAGTTGACTGAAGAGGAATTGGAGCAGGCAGGGATCTCACCTGGCTTAGTCCGTTTGTCTTGCGGGATCGAAAACATCAACGATATTTTGACTGACCTGCAGCAAGCCTTCGACGCATTGGAGGGATAAGCCATGCCGATTCGTTTACATGAAGACTTTCCGGCAAAATCGGTTTTGGAGAAGGAGGACATTTTTGCTATCGACAACCATCGAGCAGAGCATCAGGATATTCGACCTTTGAAATTACTGATCTTAAATTTAATGCCGGATAAAATCGCTACCGAGACGCAGTTGCTGCGCTTGATCAGCCAGAGCCCTTTGCAGATCGATGTCGACTTTATGAAAATCGCCTCTCATGTTCATAAAAATACCAGCAAAAGTCACTTGGATAAGTTCTATTTAGACTTCAATGAAATCAAAGAAACCTGCTATGACGGCTTCATCATTACAGGGGCTCCAATCGAAAAGCTGCCCTTTGAAAAGGTGGATTATTGGAAGGAACTGACCGAAATCCTTGCTTGGAGCCAGACACATGTCACTTCGGTCATCCATATCTGCTGGGGTGCACAGGCAGGAATGTACTATCATTTTGGGATTGAAAAAATCTTATTTGAAGAAAAGCTTTTCGGGATCTTTCCACAGAAGCTGCTAACGAAGCATCGGCTTTTTCGCGGTTTTGATGATGTTTTTTGGGCACCTCAATCTAGGTACACGGGGATCAATCGGCAGCAAGTCAACGACAGCCCAATCGAAGTCGTTGCCGTAGATGAGACAGGGGCACCCTCCATCTTGTTATCTGATGATGGGCACAAAGTCTTTCTGCTGGGCCATTTCGAATATGATTCAGACACGTTGGAAAATGAGTATCTGCGGGATCAGTCAAAAGGGATGTCGACTGAACCGCCAGAAAATTATAAGGATGAGCAGGGCCAGATCATTAATCGCTGGCGCGGCCATGCATATCTATTTTTCCATAACTGGATCAACGATGTGTATCAGGAAACACCGTATGAACGCTCAAGGATTTTTGAGATTCAGAGTCAAAGAAGGTAGTTTTCACTAATAGAATGGAAAACAGTTGTGCATCGGAGTGAAGATGTACAGCTGTTTTGGGTGTGGGTGACTTGATTTCTCTTTTAACAGCTTAAAAAGGCGCTTTTTAGTTTTTAAGACTAGAAAATCAAAAATAGACGGCCAAGCGTTCCACTTAGCCGTCTGTGCGATTGATTCAAAAAGAGATCACTCCCCATTTTCCTCCATAAAGTAATAACTATGGTCTTCAAGATCCAGCGCGCTCATGATGATCGCTGCGGTTTCTTCGATCGAGAGATTGGCTACATTGATGATCTCACAGCCTAGTTGATGATACAGGTCGTTGGCAAAATCAAGCTCGGCCTGAATTTTATTGCGGTCTGAATAGGCGGTCTCTGGGTTCATTCCATAGGCCCGCATGCGTTCTTTGCGAATGCCGATTAAGACTTCGGGATCATTGGTCAAGCCGACGATTTTTTTCGGATCCATCTCGAAAAGCTGTTTTGGAATATGTGCCTGTGGGATCAAGGGCAGGTTGGCCACTTTTAGGTTTTTATTTGCCAGATACAAGCTCAAGGGTGTTTTTGAGGTTCTGGATACGCCTAAAAGAACGACATCCGCTTCTAAAAAGCCTCGCGGGTCTTTGCCGTCATCGTATTTCACAGCGAATTCCATGGCTTTGATTCGTTTGAAATAATTATCGTTCAGGTGGTGAAGCGCCCCAGGTTCACCAGTAGGTTCGATTTGTGCCCGCTTGCCGATCTCTGTTACGACTGGATTCAATAGATCCATATGGAAAAGGCCTGCATGATCGCAGAATTCCTCAGTTAATTTTGATAATTCAGGATTGATCAGGGTGTGAATGACCATGCCGTTTTCTTCTTTCGCATCTTTTAGTGCCTTTAGCAATAATTCTTTTGAATGAATAAAGGTTCGGCGAAAAAGACAAAATTCGACGGTCGGGTATTGTGCCATAGAGGCTTGAGCAAGTTTAGATGCCGTCTCTCCAGCGGAGTCTGAAATAATAAAGATCGTTACTAAACTTGGTTGGTTTTCGTTTTCCATAAATTTTCCCCTTGCATAATTAGTAAATCTATTATACCATATTTCTTATTCAGAATCATTACGATTTAACTTCGGGAGGAATAGGATATGGCACAGCCAACGCTGCTGGAAAAGGCCTTGTTTAAGGTGAAGGAGAACGGATTTAAGTATACAAAAAAACGGGAAGCGTTGTTGAACTTTCTAATCAAAAAGAACCGGTATACGGCTGCCCGGGAGATCTATGAGCATTTGAACGGCTTGTTTCCTGGGTTAAGTTACGATACGGTCTATCGAAACTTGAGAGAGTTCGTCGAGATCGGCATTGTTGAGGATACCGATTATCAGGGGGAGATGAAGTTTCGTTTCAGCTGCAGCGAAGATTTTGGGCATCACCATCACTTCATTTGTACCGTTTGCGGAAAAACCAAGGAGATCCATATGTGTCCGATGGATTTTTTCAAAGAGCAGCTGGATGACTGTGAGATCGAGGGACATCGTTTCGAATTATACGGTCGTTGCTCAGACTGTAAAAAATTCGTTTAATTTCTGGGAAAATAAAAACCTCCTCATTGCCTTGACTCACTTTTCTGCATTCGATATAATAACTAATGGACAGTCTTGTTTTTTGAAAGTAGATTTCAATAACAAAAACGGTTACTTTTTAAGCTCGGAGGGAGGGAATTTATATGTCAAAAACAGTGGTTCGTAAAAATGAATCTCTTGACGATGCTCTTCGTCGCTTCAAACGTTCCGTTTCAAAAGCGGGGACTTTGCAAGAATCTCGTAAACGTGAATTTTATGAAAAGCCTAGTGTGAAACGTAAGAAAAAATCAGAAGCAGCTAGAAAACGTAAGAAATTCTAGTATGACAGGAGTGATTTGATGTCACTACTTACTACGTTGAACGAAGATATGAAACGCGCAATGAAAAGCAAGGACAAAGAAACCTTGCAGGTCATCCGCATGTTGAAGGCTTCGATTCAAAATGAACAGATCAATGCAGGTCACGAATTGAGCGGTGATGAAGAGTTAACAGTTTTGTCTCGTGAGATGAAACAACGCCGCGATTCACTAGCAGAGTTTGAAAAAGCTGGTCGTGACGATTTGACAGAAAAAGTCAAAAATGAAATCAAGATCGTGGAAACCTACATGCCTGCGCAGCTTTCCGAAGAGGAAATCCGCAGCATCGTCAAAGAAGCGATCGAAGCTACCGGCGCAACTTCACCAAAGGAATTTGGCAAGGTGATGGGGGCTGTGATGCCGAAGGTCAAAGGAAAAGCCGACGGAAATCAAGTCAATGCCATCGTCAAAGAGTTGCTGCAAGATTAATTCTAAAGAATGATCACTGAGGTCCAAGGAGAGTTTGCTTTCCTTGGGCTTTTTTGTGCATCTTAGAGGTTGCATAGTAAGCCGTTCTCTGATAAATGTCTTGTGTTTCTGACAATCAGCACTACAGAATACTGCAGGCACGAAAAATCCTGCAGTATGAATCTCGAATTGCCGAAGAAAATGATCAGGTAGATCAAACGTATTTGTTTTCTTGAAAGCATAATTATTGGACAAAAACAGCGGCGGGATTTCCCCAAAGGAAATTCCCATCGCTGTTTCTTTTAATTTGTGCTGAAAAACATCTTCGTAAACACAGGTTAAGAAAATGCTCTACTTTTTAAACGTAACCTTAAAGGTAGAGATCAAGCCCTTATCACGAGCGATGGAGTACTCGATCGGATTATCTGAACTGTCAAAGGTGACAGTTTCTACTAGCTGCAGCGCATCGTTTTTTCTGATGTTTAAGATCTGAGCATCTTCACTAGAGCAATTGATTGCAGTGAATTTTTTTTCAGCATGAGAAATATCAATATTATAGGTTTCCCGCAAAATATCAAACAAGGAGATCTTTGAAAAGTCAAACTTGTCTAAATTTGACGCAATCGAAGTAGGAACATAGGTAGTCACAATTTCTGAAGGCTGGTTTTCGACGTACCGCAACCGTTCCAAATGATAAAAATGGGTATATTTATCTTTAAAAATGCGGCGAACAACCTCATCGCTCTCTACAATCTCGATCGATAAGACTTTTGTACTCGTCGAAAATTGTTTCTTTTGAGCAACATCATTAAAACTGCGTAATTCCGAAACATCCCAAGAAAAGACCTCTCTTTTTCTGACAAACGTTCCTTTCCCGCGTCTCCTTTCAAGAAGACCATCATTCACTAACTGCTCAACAGCTTGGCGAATGGTCGTACGGCTCACATTATATTGATCGATTAGGGCGATTTCTGAAGGCAGTGCCTCTCCCTCTATATAGATTTCGTCTTTGATTTTCTTTTCAATGTCCTCTTTTACTTGAAAATACAAGGGAAGAGGACTGGTCTTGTCAATTGCTTCCATATCGTTATCCTTTCTTAGTATCGCTGTATTAATCATGACGTCATTACCACTTAAGATGATATCAAAATTTGGTGTTAAAGGCAAAAATATTAAGAAATCTTGAAAAGAAAGCGTTGACAAATGCAACTATTTCTCTATAATACATATTATAACGATGTAGTGACGTAATGATGTCTCTATGTCAAAAGAGGAGGAAAACTATGTGTGGAAAATGGCTTGATCTTTCGCAAAAGGTAATCGTAGTCACGGGAGGAAGTATGGGGATCGGCGAGAACATCGTTCGCAATTTACTGGATAACGGGGCCAAAGTAGTTATCGCTGATCTGGTGGAAAATGAGGAGCAGACGTCAAGTGACCGTGTTTTATTTATTCCTTGCGATATCACAAAAAAGGCAGATGCAGAGAAATGTATCGAGACGGCAGTGAATGAATTTGGACGTGTCGATGGGCTCGTCAACAATGCTGGGGCAAATCGTCCGAATCTTTTAGTGGATTATTATCATCAGAATCCTGAATTTGAAATGAGTGAAGAGGAATTGGATCTCATGTACCAGGTCAATCAAAAGGGGCTGTTTCTAATTTCTCAAGCAGCAGCACGGGAAATGATAAAGCAAAAAAGCGGTGTCATCGTCAATATCTCTTCGGAAGCTGGGATGGAAGGGTCCAAGGGTCAAAGTGGGTACTCAGCTACTAAAGGAGCGGTGAATTCCTTCACTCTCTCCTGGGCTAAGGAATTAGGTCAATTCAACATTCGGGTCATTGGTGTAGCGCCAGGTATCAACGAGCCGACTCCAATGGGTAATCAAAAGCACATGGAAAAGCTGGCTTATACGCGTGGAATTCAATCGAACGAAATCAAAGGTGATTATACCAAGATCATTCCTTTGGGTAGAATCGGGAGGCTTCAAGAAGTGGCTGATCTTGTTAGTTATTTGCAATCAGATCATTCATCGTATATCACTGGCACGATCATCAATGTTACAGGAGGAAAGTCACGAGGATAGAAGGGGATGAAGATGAAAACAGCAATCGTATTAATGACACATGGACACTTTGGGGAAGAGCTGATTGCTTCGGGAGCACTTATTTTAGGTGAGCTGAAGGATGTCTTTTCGATTTCGTTAGAGGCTGAAAAGGAGCCAATGGAATTAATGACAGAATTGAAAACGCTTTTAGAAAAGGGCTTTGATCAGTATATTATTCTCGCAGATTTGTTTGGCGGTACGCCTTGTAATGTGGCGACGCGATTTTCTTTAGAGGACCATGTGATCGTCTTGTCTGGTGTGAATTTACCGATGTTGATCGAGGCGGAAATGGCAAGAATGCAGGGGGATTATGACGGGTTGACTGAGAAATTGATGAAAAGTGCGATGGAAGGGATCAAAGATGTAAAAACAATCATGCAAGAAAGGAAGGCAGAAAAATGATGGAAGGAATTCGATTAGTACGGATTGATTTTCGATTGATCCATGGTCAGGTCATTACAAAGTGGAGCAAATTGACCGATGTGAAATCAATCATCGTCGTCAATGATGAATTAGCGGCTGATGAGTTTATGGCAGATATCTATGTGATCGCAGCACCACCGGGTATGCAGGTGGATGTGATCTCGAAGGAACAGTTCGTTCAAGGAGCAAAAGACGGAAAATTTGATTCTGGAAAAATCCTTGTTTTGTTTAAAAATATTGAGGATGCGCGAGAAGTAGTTGAGAAGGGAGTGACATTTAAGCAGGTACAGGTTGGCGGACTAGGCAGCGGCAATGGCAGAACATCTGTTGTCAAAGGAATTTCTGTTGATAAAACAGACATCGCCAATTTAACTTTTGTTCAGGAGCAAGGTGCTGAGGTAACGTTCCAAGTTACACCGGAGGAACCAAAATTGAGCTTAGAAAAAGCAAGTAAGAAAGTGGGTTGAGAGTATGTTAGGGGTTAGTATTTTTACAGGTATTTATTATTGGATCATGAAAACTGACGTTGGATACGGTATCACACACGCAATACGGCAGCCTTTGTTTTCTGCACTATTTATTGGGGTTATCATGGGCGACTTAAAGCAGGCCATCATCATTGGTGCGGCGGTTCAAATCCTTTATATTGGATTGGTCGCAGCTGGATCGAATCTACCAGCTGATGATTGTTTAGCTGGCTTGATCGCTATTCCAATTGCTCTGCATTCTGGTTTGTCGACAGAGCTGGCGATTGCGATCGCTGTACCAGTGGGGGTAATGGGGGTATTTATTGATCAGCTGAGAAAGACGTTGAATGTTACGTTCGTTCACATGGCCGATCGTTATGCGGAAGAAGGAAACACGAGACAAATTATGCTGTGCAACAATGTGTATCCGACGATTTTGAACTTGATTCTTCGTTTCCCGATTCCGTTTTTAGCGAATTACTATGGAGCAGATGCTGTGAACAACTTTATGGCAAGTGTCCCTGAGTGGCTGACACATGGTTTCTCTGTCGCAGGCGGCTTATTACCAGCATTAGGGTTTGCGTTGACGATGTTCGTTATCGGAAAAAAGGAACTGCTGCCATGGTTCTTCATCGGCTATTTCTTGATCCAGTTCAGCGGTATTCCAGTGCTGGGGGCGGCGATCTTCGGCTTATGTGCCATATTACTGATTACGATGTATCAAAAAGCAAGTGTGGAGGGGTAAAAAAATGGAAGAAAAATTAATCTCTGAAAAAGATGTCAGAAATGCTTGGCTGCGCTATTACATGTTTTGTGAAGTCGGAATTTCCTATGAACGCCTTCAAGCACTTAGCTTTTGCTATTCATTGATTCCCATCTTCAAAAAAATCTATCCTGACAAGGAAGACATGAAGGCGGCATTACAGCGGCACCTCGTTTTTTACAATACGGAGGCTGTATTTGGATCTCCGATCAACGGGATCGTTATTGCACTGGAGGAACAAAAGGCGAAGGGGGAACCGATCGAAGATGATGCGATCACTGGTTTGAAGACTGGTTTGATGGGTCCATTAGCCGGAGTAGGTGATTCGATCGACTGGGCGACATTAAAACCGATTATTTTCGCATTGGGTGCCAGCCTGTCTGCCAGCGGGAATCCCATTGGAGCCTTTGTTCTCTTGCTGCTTCCAATCATTCAAATTGCTATCGGCACACAATTATCTGTCTATGGCTATAAAATGGGGCGTGCATCAATTCGCGAGATCCTGAGTTCAGGTCGAATCAAGGAATTGATCAATGGTGCCAGTACGTTGGGGCTGTTTATGATGGGGGCACTTTCCTCGAATTATGTCGCATTGAGTTCGCCGTTGAAGTTTACGTTTGGAAAGGGCAATGATCCGTTTGTCGTACAAAATATTATCGATAGTATCGTCCCAGGCCTACTTCCGCTGTTAGCTGTGTTAGGGATTTACTGGTGGTTGAATAAGAAAAATCAAAACATGGTGGCGATCATGCTGATCATCTTAGCGATCTCATTGGTTGGGGCAATTACCGGCATACTTTAATAAAGAGGGGTAAGCAATTATGAAGGCAGTGCATTTTGGTGCGGGCAGTATCGGCAGAGGCTTCATTGCCGATTTACTGCATGATTCCGGCTATGAGATTACATTGGTAGATGTCAACGCACAACTGAATAAGCAAATCAACCAGACACATTCCTATCATCTTTATGTAATTGAAGAAAAGTATCAGGAAAAAACGATTGACCGAGTGAAGGCGCTATCTCCTGTAGACGAGGCGGCTGAGGTGATCCAAGAAATTGTTTCGGCGAATATTCTCACGACCGCTGTTTGGGCAGACAACTTGCCAAAGGTAGCACCGATGATTTCGGAAGGGTTACACCAACGTTTCTTGCAATCGAAGGAAAGAATCAATGTTTTGGCTTGTGAGAATGCAATGTTCAACAGTGAAATTTTGAAAAAGGAGATCTTGAAGCTGGGACAATTGACTGAAGACCAGTTAGAGCAGGTCGCGACCTTTCCGAATACTGCTGTGGATCGAATGGTGCTGGAAGATGAGCGAGCAGGTGAAAAAGTGATCAACATCGGTGTAGACTTTGAATTAGTGATCGAACGCACTAAATTGGCCGATCCAACAAGTTTACCGATCAAAGGTACAGAATATACGGATCATTTGGTGAAATACATTGAGCGCAAACTTTATATCATCAATTGCGGGCATGCATGGTCTGGCTATATGGGTGCAATCAAAGGCTATACGCTCATGTCAGATATCTTTGCAGACGAACAACTGGTAGAGGCAACTCGAGAAGTCATGGGTGAATCCGCCGATTTACTAGCAAAAAAATATGGATTCACGAAAGAGGACTTGGACAGCTATATTGATTTTGCGATTCGCCGCTTCCAAACGCCGGGAGTAGTAGACACGGTTTCCCGTGTCTGCCGCTCGCCAATTCGTAAGCTGGAGCCGAATGAACGATTGGTTGGGCCTGCTAATCAATGTGAGGAAAATCAGTTGAAAAATGATCACCTGCTGGAAGGGATCGCGGCTGTGTTTCTTTTTGATGATTCTGAAGATCAGCAGTCAAAAGAGTTGCTGGCTTACGTTGAGGAACATGGGATTTCCGATGCAGTATCTCATTATACTGAATTGCCGCCAGAAGGTTCCATGCATCAAGCGATCGTACAAAAGTACCAACAATTACAAAAGCAAAAGGGTGAACGCTGATGGAACAGTCATTTACGAATGAAGACGGATTGTCTGTAGTGGTGAAGGTCATCGAGACGATCAAATCCAATCGGGAATATTTGAGTGAAGTTGATAGTGTTGGTGGTGATGGGGATCATGGGATCAATATGAGCAAGGGCTTCACCATGGCAGAAAAAGAGATAGAGAATCAGGGACAGATCAACATGAGCGAGGGATTTAAGATCATCAGCGGTGTGCTGGTCAATAAAATCGGGGGTTCGATGGGTCCGTTGTATGGCAGCTTCTTTCGCGGGTTGAGTGTGGCTTCAAGAAAACAAGCAGCGATTACCAAAGAAGTTTTCGGGGCGATGCTGGAAAAGGCCTATCAAAATATTGCTATGCTGACAGAAGCGAAGATCGGTGATAAAACCTTGATGGATGTGCTGATACCAGCTGTAGAGACGTATCAAGCGCAGGAGTCAGCGAGCAGCTTTGAGGAGTGTCTGGAGGAAATGCAGCGGGCTGCAAAAGCTGGACTGGAATCAACCAAACAGATGGCCGCAAAAGTCGGTCGGGCAAGTCGAATCGGTGACCGCTCTCTAGGACACCAGGATGCTGGAGCGACCTCATGTTATTTGATACTGGAGGCTTTAGCAGAAGGAACGAAGAACTTACTTTAAAGGAGGAGATTTTGTGCAGCGTTTTGTGAATGATCCGGATTTCGTCGTTGAGGACATGTTAAAGGGCTTTGTTTTGGCAAATCCTGAGGTCGAACTAGCAAAGGCCAATGATCGTGTTGTAGTGAAAAAGCAAAAACAAAACGGAAAAGTCGGTGTCATCACCGGCGGAGGCAGTGGTCATGAGCCAGCCTTTCTCGGCTATGTGGGGGAAGGAATGCTGGATGCGGTAGCGATTGGTGAAGTCTTTGCTTCTCCTCCTGCTCAAGCCTTTTATGACGCGATGCTTGAAGCAGATACGGGTGCAGGTGTCGCTTGCCTATTCGGAAATTATGCTGGAGACAACATGAATGTAAAAATGGCGATCAAAATGGCAGAAGATGATGAGGTCGAAGTCAAGTATGTGGTTGCAACGGATGATGTTGCGTCTTCGCCAAAAGAAACCAAAGAAAAGCGTCATGGCATTGCCGGCGGCTATTTTATGTGGAAGGTCGGCGGGGCTAAAGCAGCAGCCGGCGGTACTTTGGATGAAGTGATCGCAGTTGCTCAAAAAGTGGTTGATCGGACTCGCAGTATTTGTGTCGGCTTGGAGCCGTGCATGATTCCGGCAGTCGGCAAACCGAATTTTGAGATCGAAGCAGGAACGATGGAATTTGGGATTGGTCACCATGGAGAAACTGGGATTCGAAAGGAAGAGCTGAAAAAGGCAGATGCCATCGCAGAAGAAATGGTGAGCACGCTACTAGAGGATTTTGCCTTTGAGGATGGGCGGGAGCTTTCGGTCATGCTCTCTGGATTGGGCAGTACGATGCTGATGGAGCAGTACATCCTGGTCGGAAAAGTCTTGGAGATCTTGAAGGAAAAGGGGCACACTATTCATAAGGTCTACGTTGGAGACTTTGTGACCTCGCTGGATATGTCAGGTGCTTCTTTGACGTTCATTGACTTAGATGAAGAGATCAAGGAATTGATGGATATGTCAGGTCGTCCTGTGGGGATGAAGAATTACTAAAGAATACAGTTGAGGAGCGTAAGAAATGAAATTACAGTTAGCATTGGACGAACACAAATTAGAGGATGCATTGGAATTTGCAGAGCAGGTAGCGGAGTATATAGACATCATTGAGATCGGTACCCCTTTTGTCATTGATTCTGGCATGGAGGCGGTACGTCGTTTCAAAGAAAAATTTCCTGAAAAAGAAATTTTATCAGACGAAAAAATCATGGATGGCGGTTATTATGAGTCGCAGCTAGGATTTGAAGCGGGAGCAGAATATGTAACGGCATTAGGCGTTAGTGATTTGGTAACCATCAAAGGCTGTATTAAAGCAGCCAATGATTTCAAGAAGCAAACTGTGGTAGACATGATCTGTGTCGAGGATATGCCGAAACGAATTGAGGAGTTGGAAGAGATCGGTGCACATGTTTTGGCTGTTCATACCGGTGCAGATGTACAGGTGTTAGGCCGTACTCCGCTAGATGATCTAAAAGTAATGACCAAACATGCGAAAAAAGCCAAAATCGCCGTCGCAGGTGGGATCAATAGTCAAACTATCCAAAAATATGTGGAGTTAAACCCAGATATCATTATCGTTGGAACTGGAATCACGCGGGCGGAAAATCCAGTTGAGGAAGCTCGCTTGATTCGTAATGCGATCGATGAACATAAGAAGGCAGGGAAATAAGATGGCTGAATGTAAAAACTTGCTGGCGATCATTGAAGAGCTGGCTCAGGATGCAAAACAAGTGGACAATGATCAATTAGCCAAAATCGAGGAGCTGATCCTGCAGGCGAAGCGTGTGTTTATTGTTGGTGCGGGCCGTTCTGGCTTTGCTGCTCGTGCGTTTTCGAACCGTCTGATGCATTTAGGTTTTGATTCAAACTTTGTGGGGGAACCTACGACACCGTCTATTCGAAAGGGTGATTTGCTGATCGTTGGTTCTGGATCTGGAAAAACGGAAAGCTTGGTCACGATGGCGAAGAAAGCCAAAAGTGAAGGTGCATTGCTGGCGACGGTCACGATCCATCCTGAAAACACGATCGGTTCGATGGCAGATGCCCATATTCGAATCCCAGGAATCTCTTCTCGTGATGAAGCGGTAGAAAAGGCCCCCTCTGTTCAACCAAATGGATCTTCTTTTGAACAGTTGTCCTGGTTGGTCTATGACAGCATGATCGTGGACTTGAAAAAGGCGACGAAGCAGGAACAAGAAGATATGGATTACCGTCACGCAAATATGGAATAACGTTTGAAAACAGTGACCGGATTTTTGAGCTCGGTCACTGTTTTTCATTTTATCCATGAGTATCTATGAAAGGAGACAGCACCTAAAAGAGTGCTAAAAACAATGATGAAAAAAATTATGAATGCTCCTGAGAACTATGTCACAGAAATGCTGGAAGGAATTTATACGGCCCATGCGGATATGGTCGCATTTACCGGAGACGATCTGCATTGTTACGTATCCAAAGTTAAAAAAGCAGGTAAAGTCGGCCTTGCTACAGGAGGTGGGTCGGGCCATTTGCCCTTGTTTTTAGGCTATGTTGGTGAAGGAATGCTGGATGGCTGCACGATCGGCGATGTTTTTCAATCGCCTAGTCCAGAGCAAATGTACAATGTTACCAAAGAAATCGATTCGGGATCAGGTGTTCTATACATTTACGGAAACTATAACGGGGATATTTTCAATTTTGATATGGCCGCAGAAATGGCGGACTTTGAAGACGGGATCGAAGTGAAAAGCGTGGTGGCTGGGGATGATGTCGCAACGGAAAAACCGGCTTCACCAGACGAAAAAAATAAGCGTCGCGGAGTGGCGGGCATCTTCTTTGTTTACAAATGTGCTGGAGCAGCTGCAGATGCGATGTTGAATCTTGATGAAGTAAAACGTGTAGCTGATAAGGCTGCCGCTAACGTTCGGACGATGGGCGTTGCGCTCACTCCGTGTATCGTTCCACGTGTTGGAAAAGCCGGCTTTACGATCGAAGAAAACCAAATGGAGATCGGGATGGGTATCCATGGAGAAACCGGGTTCCGTCGTGGACCGTTAGAGCCCGCAGATGTGATCGTTGATGAATTGCTGGAGAAAATCTTAGCAGATATTCCTTATGTCAAAGGAAATGAGGTAGCGGTTTTAGTCAATGGATTAGGGGCTACTCCTTTGGATGAACAATATATCGTGGTTCGCAGGGTCAATGCGCGTCTTAAAGCAGCTGGTATTTCGGTTCACAGGTATTACGTTGGTGAATATGCAACAGCTTTAGAAATGGCTGGTTTTTCTATTTCATTGTTGAAACTAGATGAGGAACTTAAGAAATACATTGATGGACCAGTAAACACGCCCTTCTTCAAACAATTTTAATATAAAGCAGGTGAGCGAAATGGATCGGTTGTTTATTATCGACTATCTGAACGAATTATCTACCATAATGAAGGAAAAGCAAGAGTATCTGATCGAACTCGATAGCGTGGTCGGAGATGGTGATCTTGGATTAACGATGAGTGATGGCTTCGAGGCAGCTTTTGAGGCAATCAAAACATCAGAAGAAAATGACTTGGGCAGATTATTGTTCACTGCTGGAAAAGCAATGTCCTCTGCCGTGCCTTCTACGATGGGCACCCTGATGGCCTCGGGATTCATGCAGGCTGGAAAAGCTTTTAAGGGCAAGGACGTTATTGAAGCGAAAGAGATTGTTGATTTGCTGCGAGCCTATGCAGAAGGAGTCATGCATAGGGGAAAAGCACAGCCCGGTGAAAAAACTTTTATTGATGGTCTTATGCCAGCTATAAAGAAAATGGATGAAGCCTTTGCCCAGGGCCTTGATGCTTTTACAGCTGCTAAAAAAGGCGTAAGTGGAGCTGTAGAGGGATACGATCGTACTGCAGGTATGCTTGCTGTACACGGACGGGCAGCCACTCGCGGAGAAGCGTCAAGAACATTAAAAGACCCTGGAGCAGCGGTTGCTGTTTTGATGATCACTGCCCTTGAAAAGAGTACGAGAAATTTTAACCATAAGAAATAGGCCCCTTCTCACTTTTAGAAGGGAAAGTGTCATTGATAATTTAGAGAATGCAGCAGGTGTAAGATTTCGAAACAGAAGTCTTGCACTTTTTTGATAGAGTTTTGCTTTTACTGAAGGTATCCTGAGGTTCTTTACGATGGGCATTGCAGCTTAAATGAATATCTAGTTCTTCTAGAGGTAATGTCTGAGGTCCAAGCCACTTTCTATCGCAGTTCGAATGCTGTTTAGCACAACTGCGTGGTTGGAACAAACAAGGAACATTTTGCTGTTCCTCATAATAGGTCATCAATCGATATTCTAAACTTTCTCTTTTCATGGTAAATAAGTGTCGTTGTTTAAGTTGTTTCAATTTCAGTATTTTTTACGGTGCACAACGTGTATGGTTTTATAATAAAAGGAAGAGGCTATGACAGTGATGTCACAGTCTCTTCCAATCAATGGCCGCCATTGCCTTGAAACCATCCGGTCTTACAGTTGATGGTTACTAAGTACATCGGCAGATCTGAAGCACTGTATCCGCTGGTCAGAGGAGCTCGATTGCTGGTCGCATACAGGTTGTAATAGCCTTCACCATTAATGATCTGCACAGGCTCTAAGGAATAGCCGCCCTCTACGATATACCCTCGGTCAATACAGGTTTGGATCACTTTTGACTGAATGCCAGCGTTCCAGGTCCAAGCAGGATTGCTCGCATCGTTGATCTGCCCTTGGTCTTGGTTAAGGATCGGCAGATTTTGACGATTGGTTTGAAAAAGCGGGGTCTGTCGAGCTTGTTCGGCTGCTTGCGCCTCTTTTTCAGTCAACGCTTGCTCGACCTTGGTCAACTCTTGCTTTTGTGGTTCTACCAGTGCCTGATTGGCAACGGCTGCTACCGCGGTTTTGGCTGCATCATATTGTTCTCTTGTTGCTGACTCGGTCAACGTTTCTTCAGACAACAGCTGTTCAGTCATTTGTTTGGCGATCTCAAGTTTTGCTCGTTGCTCCTTTGCTGTGGTGATGGCTTGATTCATCAGCTGATTGAAGCTTTGATCCGCCGTATTAGCGGTTAGTAAGATCGCTTGATCAGATTTCAGCTGGAGGCTGTCGGCCAAGGCATCCCCTTGAATAGCAGGCGCAGTGAAGAGTTGATTGACTGATTGGGTCAGCTTTTGTTTTTCGACCAGACGATCATAAGCCGATTGAAGCTGGGTGTATGCCTGATGGTCTTTATGGTCCTCGATCAACTTTTTCAGATCAGTCGTATCCTTCTCAAGGGCTTCTGGTTTAAGAAAGGTTTGCTGCTTGTCTGTATAAAAATCAGCGATCGCTGACTTGACCTGCTTAACCTGCTGATTTTCTTTTTTAGCAAGTTCAATTTCTTTGGCCTCTGCTTGTTTAACGGAGTAATATTGGTAACCGCTCCACACACAAAAGATTAAAACAGCGACAAGGGCAAAGTAACGTAACTTATGGGACGAGTGTCTAGGTTTTGACGATCCTGCATTGGTTGAAGGCTCGGATTCATTTTCGAGAGGGGGTTCCTCCGGCTCTTTATTCACTTCCGGAGGTTTAGGTTCCTCTTCGACTTTTTCCTCCGGAGAATCATCGGCTTTTTGTGACAGATCGATCTCAATTGGCTTGGGTTTCGGGTCAGGGGTGGCTTCTTCTTTATGTTCACGAATATACTCTGCCAAGATGGGATTGGTTTCCTCTTTTGAATCTTCTTCTTCGATGTCCTTTGAATGCTGCTCAAAATGTTGTTCGACTTCTTCGATCGTCATTTGAGCGAGCTCAGACCATTCGATGTCTTTCTGCGAGTGATCAGTCGTTAAGGAAAACCCACAGCTGAGACAGATAGCCAATCGTTCATCCAATTCGGCTTGGCAATTTGGACATTTCACTATAAAAATCGGCTCCTTTGTTTTATTATATGGACCTCTAGTTTTTCAATCTATCATATTTTTTTGTTATTTCCAAACGATTAACGGATGTTTTAGAAAGTTAATTTTTAGTGGTTGAAATATGATTGTATAGAGATTAAGATTTGGTTTGATTTAACTAATTTAATAGTTTGAATTTGTATCATGTGTTTTATTATCCATTTTTCATAATCAGTCTTTTGATAAATGCTTGTTTTTTAAAATCAACTGTCGTCCGATAATACATAAAGGGTAGAACAGGCATCATTATCAGAAAGAGCATTTATGAAATGATTTTTTTTCTGAAGAAGGTTTTTCTTTTTCGTCTCTTTTAGTTCTTTCTTAAGCTGAAAGAGTGAGAATTTTGCTTTTATTTAGAGTGTGGTATGATAGGGTAGATGCTTAGAATGAGGAGATGAACGATTTTTGCAAAAGAACGATTCTACATCGTTGGAAATAAAACTCGATGCCAAAGATGATATCAGTATGCTGCTAGGTTCTCACGACAAACATATCAAATTTTTAGAGGAGAACACGGCAACTACTATTAACACAAGAGGCGAAACGATTCAGATCGTAGGGGCTGATGAAGAAATAAAAATGGTCGCAGAAGTGATTCGTTCTCTGCAGCTGCTGATTGATCGCGGGATCAAGGTGGCAACACCAGACGTGATGACGGCGCTGCGGTTGGCAAAGGAAAACCATCTAGACGAATTCGTCATGATGTATGAAGAAGAATTATTAAAGGATCGAAACGGCTCCCCGATCCGTCCTAAAAATATTGGTCAAAGTCGTTATATATCGGCGATCCGCAAGTCCGACGTAGTCTTTGGGATCGGTCCTGCAGGGACTGGTAAGACTTATCTGGCGATCGTGATGGCGATTGCTGCGTTGAAAAAGGGTGAGGTGCAACGGATCATCCTGACTCGCCCGGCGGTTGAAGCTGGTGAGAGCCTAGGATTTCTTCCGGGGGATTTAAAGGAAAAGGTTGATCCTTACTTGCGTCCAATGTATGATGCATTGCACCAAATTTTTGGCGTCGAACATACAAATCGTTTACTAGACCGCGGGGTCATCGAGATCGCTCCGTTGGCTTATATGCGTGGGCGGACATTAGACGATGCCTTCGTGATTTTGGATGAGGCGCAAAATACGTCGATTGCACAAATGAAGATGTTTTTAACTCGGTTAGGCTTTCAGTCAAAAATGATCGTCAATGGCGACACGAGTCAAATCGACCTGCCAAGAGGGCAAATGAGCGGCTTGATGCATGCAGAACGAACGTTGAAAAACATCAAACGTATTCGTTTTGTGAATTTTGAAGCATCCGATGTGGTGCGGCATCCGGTCGTTGCAGAGATCATTGAAGCCTATGAGCAAGAAAATCTACGTCACATCGAAGACTAGATTGGAGGGAACGTTATGTTGAATCAACCGATCAATCAGTTGCGCCAAAAACTTGGATCGAAGTTCATTCCCTTGATCTTGGTTCTTTTTGCTTTGATTTTATCTGGGTTGATGTTCACGAGTGTTCGGCAAAAAAGTGTCAACTTTAAAGAAGGACAAGTGGCATCAGAAAGTATTCGAGCGAACAAAACGATCGAGAACAAAACCGAGACTGAGCAAAAGCGCAAGCTTGCTTCTGAAGCGGTGACGCCGGAGTATACGTATCAGCCGGAGTTAGCCGAAACACAGCACGATCGAGTGAGCCAACTGATCGATTTGATCCAGAAAACCAATAGTGAGCTCGATAAAAACTACCAAAGCAAAGTCTCTCAAGCCAAAGATGGAGAGGCGGTACCACAGCCGACAGCCGACGAACGTGTGGCAGCGGTGAAGAAAAATTTTGAAACGATCAATCAGGACGATGTCAGCTTTTACCAGCAGCTTCCTGATGGTTTTTACCAATTGGCTGTTCAGATGAGCTCTCAGCAGCTGGATCAAATCGAATCCAGCAGTCTAAAGCTGATCGACGAGCAGATGGAAAAGCGAATTCGCGAAAGCGATGTTGCTTCTTACAAGCAGCAGGCCAACGATAAGATTGAGGAACAAGGATTAAACGAGGAACAAAATCAGCTGGTTCGCTACTTGATCGAAGATGGAATCGTCGTCAACGATCTGTTGAATGAAAAACGCACGGCAGACTTAAAAGAACAAGCCAGCAACTCAGTTCAGCCGGTAATGATCTATCAAGGGGAGGTCATCGTCCGTGAAGGCAGTCAGATCGATGCCAACGCCTTCAACAAGCTGCAATTACTGGGACTGACCAGTTCGGGCGGCTCCGTCTTTCCGCTGGTGGCAATGATCTTGGCAACCCTGCTGCAAGGCGTAGTTTTATGGTTTTACAGCCGCCAATTTGATGTTGAATTTCAACGGATTCGTTTTATCCTATTTTATTCAGCCTCAATGATTTTCAGTGTGGTGCTGATGAAGTTCTTGCAGGTTTTCCAAAGTACGACCACCAGCAACTTGGCTCTGTTTTTCCCAGCGGCCTTCATTCCGTTGATCCTGACGGTGTTTGTCAATCGGCGTGCCGGAAGTATTGCCGCTGTTTTCCAAACCGTGTTTGCTTTATTTGTGTACTACGCGGCAATTGGAACCAATATGCTGACAATTATTTTGATGACCTACATGTTTTCTGGAGTGTTGGCTGTAATGGTGAAGCAAAAACGGGTCACCGACCAGGCTCGCCAGGCATTGCTGTGGCTGGTCGTCTTTCCTTTCATGTGGAACATTGTGTTGAATGTATACCAGGGCTTGGCGTTTACCAACAGTCAAACTTGGGGAACCTTTATCTGTGCAGCTGCGGGAGCTTTGCTTTCCTTCTTACTGGGAACAGGCCTGCAGCCGTATATTGAATTGTTGGTGACAGACAATGGCGTAATCACCTTAAACGAGTTGAGCAATCCGAACCATCCGCTGCTGAAACAGCTGCTGGAGGAAGCACCGGGAACGTACCACCATTCCATGATGGTAGCGAATCTGAGTGCCAACGCAGTAGCCGAGATCGGCGGACGGTCCTTGCTGACGCGAGTGGCTTGTTATTACCACGATATCGGGAAGATCCGCCATGCCAATTTCTTTGTAGAGAATCTGCCGCCGGGTGCGGAGAATCCGCACAATTTTTTATTGCCGGAAGACAGCAAACAAATTATTTTCGGACACGTAATCGAAGGCGCCAAAATTTTAGAAGAATACAAGATGCCGAAAATGGTGATCGATATTTGTTACCAGCATCATGGTACAACCTTGATGAAATTCTTCTATATGAAAGCCAAAGAACGCAACCCGGAGATCACCGAAGCGGAGTTTCGTTACCCTGGTCCTAAGCCGCAGACCCGAGAAGCGGGCGTGGTGAATATTGCTGACAGCTGTGAAGCGGCTGTTCGGGCGATGGATCATCCGTCAATCGAAAAGATCACGAATTTTGTCCATGATCTGATCGAGGAACGAATTTCCGATGGTCAGCTGGATGATTCCGGCCTGACGTTGAAGGAAATTCGGATCGTCGAAAAATCACTGGTCAGCAGTTTAAGCTCCACCTTCCATTCGCGGATCAAGTATCCGAAAATGCAGTCAGAGGCGGAAAAGATGAAAGAAGAGCAAGAAAGAGGCGAACGGTAATGGACATTACCTTTATTGACGAAACCGAAAAGGTCTCACCAGATAAGATTCAGGAAATCGATGATCTGCTGCAATTTGCGGCAGATCATTTGAAGCTGGCGAAGGATACAGAAATGTCTGTGACGTTTATGGATAATGCAGCGATCCAGACGATTAATCGTGAGTACCGAGGCAAGGATGCTCCGACAGACGTGATCAGCTTTGCACTTGAAGAAGAGGGTGAAGATGAGATGCCCGTCATCTTTGATGCAGAAGACACGATGCCCCGCAATTTAGGCGATATCATGATCTCGATCGAAAGAGCCAGAGAGCAGGCGGAGGATTATGGACACAGTTATGACCGAGAACTGGGCTTTTTGGCGGTTCATGGCTTTCTGCACATCAATGGATATGACCATATGACCCCTGAAGACGAAAAAGTGATGTTTGGACTACAGAAAGAGATTTTGGATGCCTATGGACTTGAAAGATAAACCTGAAAAAAACAAGCATTTTATTACTTCTCTGGAGTTTGCGATTCAGGGAATCAAAACCGTATTTGATGAAGAACGCAACATGCGCAAGCATGTCATTTTTGGTGTGACCGCTATTTTGGCAGGATTGGTTCTGCAGCTGAATCGCTTTGAATGGCTGTGGATCTTATTGGCTGTATTTTTAGTTTGGATCGTTGAAATCATCAATACGGTGTTTGAAAATGTGGTAGACATGTTTACTGATTTCCACTTTCATCCGATTGGAAAGAAGATTAAAGACATGGCGGCAGGAGCTGTCTTAATGACCTCGCTCTTTGCCGTGATCGTGGGAGCGATCATTTTTCTGCCCAAGCTGCTAAGCCTATTCCGATAAAGAAAGGACAAAGGATATGACAGAACATAAATCTGGCTTTATTGCGATCGTCGGTCGTCCGAACGTTGGAAAATCGACGTTGCTAAATCGCATCGTCGGTCAAAAAATTGCTATCATGAGCGACAAGGCCCAAACGACCCGTAATAAAATTCAAGGGGTCTACACGACTGATGAAGCACAACTGGTCTTTATCGATACTCCAGGGATCCACAAACCGAAGCATCGTTTAGGCGACTACATGGTGGAGGCGGCTTACAGCGCGCTGCGAGAAGTCGATGCGATCCTTTTCATGGTCAGTGCCGATCAAAAACGCGGGCGGGGCGATGATTTTATCTTAGAACGCCTGAAGAAACAAGAAGTGCCAGTCTATCTGATCATCAACAAGATCGATACGATCCATCCAGACGATCTGCTGGCAATCATCGACGACTATCGTCAAATCATGGAGTTCAAAGAAATTATTCCTATTTCAGCAACAGAGGGCAACAACGTAGACAATCTAATGGCGACATTGGTCGATCAAATGGAGGAAGGACCTCAATACTTCCCGGACGACCAGATCACCGATCATCCGGAATATTTCGTGGTCTCTGAGTTGGTTCGTGAAAAAGTTCTGCTGCTGACACGAGATGAAGTGCCTCACTCAGTCGCCGTTGTCATCGATTCCATGAAGCGAGAAGAAAACGAAAAGGTCCATATCCAAGCGACAATCATTGTTGAACGCACCAGCCAAAAAGGCATCATCATCGGCAAGGGCGGAAAAATGCTGAAGAATATCGGCACGCAAGCCCGCAAAGACATTGAACGCTTGCTGGGGGATAAGGTCTTTTTAGAGCTGTGGGTCAAGGTCCAGAAAGATTGGCGTGACAAGAAAACTTATTTGCAGGATTACGGCTATCGAAAGGATGACTATTAACGAGAAGGAAAAAGACGGAATACAGTTTCGTCTTTTTTTGCTAGAATAGACGATGACGGAGGTGAGAACCCATGGCGCAGGTCAGCGAATCAAAGGGTTTGATTCTTTTCAGCCGGGACTATAAAGAAAAGGACAAGCTGGTGAAAATATTTACGGAATCGGCAGGCAAGGTGATGTTTTTTGTCAAAGGCATCCATCGGCCGAACAATCCGCTGCGAACAGCAGTCATGCCTTTTACAGAAGCGGTGTACATAGGAAATTTTAAGGCAGACGGACTGTCTTTTTTGAATAGTGCGAAGGCAGTGGAACCGTTTCGCAAGCTGCAGGAGGATATTTTTTTAAACGCGTATGGGTCATATATCCTTGGACTGGCAGATGCGGCGATCGATGATCATGTGTATGATCCAGCTCTGTACGGTTTTACCAAGGAGGCCCTCTCGTTAATGAATGAGGGACAGGATGGGGAGACCATTCTGAATATCTACGAATTGCAGATTATGCAGCGGTTTGGTGTAGCTTTGAACTGGAAAGCTTGTAGTGTCTGCGGCAAGACGACGGGAGCTTTTGATTTCTCCTCCAACTACCATGGCGTTCTCTGCCAGGAGCATTGGCCGATGGATGAGCGGCGTTATCATGCTGATCCGCGTGCTGTTCACTTTTTACGGATGTTTGCTGCGATCTCTTACGATCAGATCAGCAAGGTCCAGCTAAAACCAGAGACCAAGCAGGCGATCCGTCAAACCATCGATCAGTTGTATGAGGAATACATCGGCCTGCATTTAAAAAGCAAACGATTCATTGATCAGATGGGCGAATGGCAAGGGATTTTAAAACCGAAGGAAGACCAAAAAGAATAGGCTGAATGGACAATCGAAATCCATTCAGCCTATTTTTTAAGGTAAAAACAAATTAGTGACCAGGCCAGTGCACCGAGAAATGCCAAGAGCAGATAAACCAGTATTAGACTGAGTGAAACCGCATTCTGGTAGATCAGCATAGACATGCAGCTGCCCACAATAAAAAAGTAAGTGGTATACAACAAAAGACGTACTTGAAGATGCAGGGCCGTTTTGGCCTCTAAAAGATAGGAAAAAAGCAGGAACAGATAGACGATTGGAAAATTCAAAGCGGTTTTGAGCGACCAGCCAGTCCAAAACAGGTCAAGGCCCCAGTCAAACGAAAGCTTCACTAAAACAAAGCTCAATGCGTAGGGCAAAAAGCGAATGGGCTGGCTCTGTTGTTTATTTGACTTCACAATCCTCAACTCCTTCGCACGTTTCTCTTATAAGATAGCGGAAATCAGCTGCTTTGTCGATCGTTTCCAGAAGCATTGATTTTGCGATTTCGTAAGAGATTTTAGAAAAGACGGACGATTAGGAATAACTTTGGGATTTTTTTGAGACTTTCACGGATTTTCATTGACCTTTCATGATAAAATCATTAATATATCTAAAAATAGATTCATCTATTTATCATTTGGTAAAAGATAAAGCGAGGATGGATCGACGAAAGAGGAGTGGTATAGATGAAGGATTTATGGAATGTGCTGCGGCCAGAAGAGCAGATTGAATTGCAATTAAGAAAGCTGTATGGGCAGCATCATTTTCATCTGTATCGCTTGAACAGCTTTGAAGAATTTGACAATTACCAGCAGCAGCGCAATTTTTTAAGAGATTCCAGCATCATTACCTTTACCGGCAATGATGGTCGGACGATGGCCTTGAAGCCGGATGTGACGATCTCGATCGTCAAGAACACGCCTTCTGGAGAACGGCGAAAGGTCTACTATGTGGAGGATGTTTACCGGCATGATCGTCATGAAGGAGAATACCAGAAGATCCAACAGATCGGACTGGAGATTATTGATGAGATCACCGAGAAAGATGAGCTGGAGGCCCTTAGCCTTGCTTGGCAAAGTCTGGCATTAGTTGGCGAGGGAACGCTGGATTTATCACACATCAAGATCATTGATGGGATTTGCGACCGATTTCCTGTGGAGGAACGGGAAAATGTCCTGCAGGCTCTGAATCGGAAGAGTTCTCACGAAATGCGTGATTTGGCAACAATGTATCGCTTGCCGCAACAGGAACAGGAGCATTTAGAGAAATTGGTTCGCTTGTCCGGAACGTTTGATGAGAAGTTTGAAAAGGCTCAGCATCTATTGGCTCTGTTTCCGAAGGCACTGGAAGGCTTGAACGAATTGAAGGTCTTGCAGGAAGCACAGTTGAAGGATCAGTCGCTGTCAGATAAAATCAGGCTGCGTTTGGATTTTTCGATCATCAATGATGCAGATTATTACAGCGGACTGCTGTTTCAAGGCTTTATCAAGGCATCTAAAGAAATTATTTTACATGGCGGCCGTTATGATCACCTGCTGGAGCGGCAAGGGAAAAGTCAAGGGGCGATCGGCTTTGGAATGAAGCTGAATGATGCAGGAATCAAGACAGCTCCGAAGGATTCAGAATATCTTAACATTGCATTGCCGAAAGGCCGCATGGGAGATAAAGTGTATCAGCTGTTCACGCAAGCGGGAATCGCTTCGGAAGGTGTTTTTGAAGACAATCGCAAATTAATCTTTGTCGATGAGGCGAAAAAGCTGCGTTTCTTCCTAGTGAAGCCCAGTGATGTGGCGATCTATGTGGAGCATGGGGCAGCCGATATAGGGGTCGTTGGAAAAGACGTGTTGTTGGAAAACGCGGCCGACGTGATTGAGTTTTTGGATCTGCATCTGGGGAAATGCAAGATCGCCGTGGCGGCCTGCAATAATTTCCAAGAAGATGAAAGCCGTCCGTTGCGAATCTCGACTAAGTATCCGCGCATCACCCGCAAGTATTACAATGGTTTGGGCCGTTCGATCGAGATCATTCCGCTTCACGGGTCGATCGAGCTGGCACCGCTTTTGGACCTGTCCGATGTGATCGTTGATATCGTGGAGACGGGCACGACCTTGAAGGAAAATGATTTAAAAGTGATTCAAGATATTTGTCCCTCCTCAGCGCGATTGATTATCAATCATGCCACATGGCGTTTTAAACAGCAGCGGATTCAAGAAGTGATTGAGAAAGTGAGGCATCAGCTATGAGAGTTTTCTCGACTGAGACACATACAACCAAAGAGATCCTGCAACGAAAAATGTCTGAAACGATTGACGTTTCGGCCACAGTTTCAACGATTTTAGAACAAGTGAATACACAAGGCGATTCCGCTTTGTATCAATTGACCAAAGACATTGATCAGGTGGAGCTGTCCGCGTTGCGGGTCTCGACGGAGGAGATTGAAGCAGGGATGTCTTCCATCTCTGAAGATCTGCTGCGGGTGATTCAGCAGGCGAAGGAAAATATTCTAGCTTTTCATAAAAAACAGGTACGAGAAGGCTTTGTATCGACTGACTCCAAAGGTTTAGTGATGGGACAGCGTATATTGCCATTAGCGGCAGTGGGGGTCTATGTGCCTGGTGGAACCGCGGCCTATCCCAGCACTGTACTGATGGATGTGCTGCCGGCTAAGATAGCGGGGGTCGAAAAGATTGTGATGGTCACTCCACCGAGCCAAGCAGGAACCATTCCGGCTGCGATTCTGGCAGCTGCGAAAATAGCCGGTGTCGACGAGATTTATAAAATCGGCGGAGCCCAAGCAATTGCTGCCTTGGCTTATGGCACGGAGACGATTCCTCGTGTGGACAAGATCGTCGGTCCGGGAAATATTTATGTGGCCACCGCTAAACGAATGGTCTATGGTCAAGTAGATATTGATATGATTGCAGGACCGAGTGACGTTTTGATCGTTGCAGATGAACAGGCGAACCCGCAATGGGTGGCGGCCGATTTGCTGGCTCAAGCTGAACACGATGTGTTGGCACAGGCGATTTTAGTAACTACCAGTCAGCGGATTGTTACGGAAGTTCAGACTGCCCTTTCAGAGCAGCTGGAAGAACTCCCGCGCCAAGCGATCGCTCAGGAGTCCATCGAGACGAACGGCAAAATCATTTTGGTTCGTGATTTGGCTGAAGCGCTTGAACTGGCCAATCGTATCGCTCCTGAGCATTTGGAATTGGCTGTCGAAAAGCCGTTTGATCTGTTAGGAAAGGTGAAAAATGCGGGGAGTGTCTTTTTAGGCAACTACACACCTGAAGCGCTTGGGGATTATTTTGCTGGACCCAATCATACGCTGCCCACGGAAGGGACCGCCCGGTTTTATTCGCCTTTGTCAGTGGATGATTTCGTGAAAAAAAGCAGCTATTTGTACTATTCCAAAGCGGCTTTATCTGAAGTGACCGAGGATGTTGCGTTGTTTGCCCAAAGCGAGGGGCTGGATGGACATGCCCGCTCAATGACGATTCGAATGGAGGACCCGCAAAATGACTTTTCTTAATCAAAAATATGAACGCTTGATTCCTTATACTCCTGGTGAACAGCCCCAAAATCAGTCGCTGATCAAGCTGAACACCAACGAGAGTCCATTTGAACCAGCACCTGGAGTCAAAAAGGCTGTCGAAGCAGCAGCGGCTACGTTGAACCGCTATTGCGACACTTCGACCCACGTGGTGATCAAACCATTGGCCAAACAATTAAGTGTCCAAGAGGATCAGCTGTTTTTAGGCAACGGCAGTGATGAAGTCCTGTCTTACATCTTCCAAGGCTTTACGGAAAAAGGGATCGCTTTTCCGGATGTAACCTACGGCTTTTATCAAATTTATTGCGACATGTATCAGGTAGAAGCGACGGTCGTTCCGTTGAAGGATGATTTTACACTAGAATTGGCAGCCTATGATGCATTGGAGGGTGCAGTGATCATCGCCAATCCCAATGCACCGACGGGATTGCTGCTGAGCTATCAGACAATTTGCGCGTTTCTCGATCGGCACCCAAATCGTTTAGTCATCGTTGATGAAGCCTATATTGATTTTGGCGGAGAATCGATGGTGCCCTATATCGATCAGTATCCGAATTTGATCGTGGTAGGAACCTTTTCGAAATCGCGGCAATTGGCCGGAGCCCGTTTAGGCTATGGAGCAGCCAACAGCCAGCTGATCAGTGATTTAAATCGCTTGAAATACAGTGTGAATCCATACAACATCAATAGTTTGACTCAGGCAGCCGGAGCCGCAGTGTTGGCTGAGCAGGAGTATGTCGAACGGTGTATCGAAAAAACCATTGCGGCCAGAAAGTGGAGCAGTGCAGCAATGAAGCAATTGGGTTTTGAGATGACTGACAGCTATTGCAATTTTCTTTTTGTACGCCATCCAAAGGTTTCGGGAGAAGCATTGTTTTTGGCGTTGCGGGAAAAAAATATCTTGGTTCGCTGGTTCAATCAGCCTAGAACCAAAGACTACTTGCGAATTTCGGTAGGAACACAGGAACAGATGGAGCAGTTGGTAAAAGCATTGCAGGAAATCTTGAAAGAGGTGCAGGTATGAGAAAAGCAGAGATCATTCGCAACACATCGGAAACCAAGATCCAATTAAAGTTGAACATCGATGGCACAGGGCAGCAAAAGATCAAGACAGGTGTAGGCTTTTTAGATCATATGCTGGAGCTGTTCGCTCGGCACGGTCGTTTTGATTTGGAAATCGTATGCGACGGCGATGTGTATGTCGATGCGCATCATACGACAGAGGACATCGGTATTGCCATCGGGCGGGCATTTTCAGAGGCCTTAGGCGAACGTCGCGGAATCAAGCGCTACGGCAGCATGCTTCTGCCGATGGATGAAGCACTGGTGATGACGGCTTTGGACATCAGCGGCCGCGGGATGGCAGTGGTAGAATTGGCGATTCCAACTGAAAAAATCGGCCAGCAATTCGATACGGAGTTGGTGGAGGAATTCTTTATTGCTTTGGCTCGTGAGCTGGGAGCGACCATCCATCTGCATCAAGTTGCCGGGAAAAACAGCCACCACATCGTTGAAGCCTGCTTCAAGGGAATCGGCCGTGCACTGGGAGAAGCAGTCACGATCAACCAGGCTGCACCGGATGAGATCCCCTCAACGAAAGGAACGATCATTTAGACTGGAGGAAAAAATGTGATAGCAATCATTGACTACGGTGTCGGGAATTTGTTCAGTCTTGCCCGTTCTTTGGAATACATTGGCGCGGAAAGTGTCGTCACGCGCGACCTAAAACAGCTGGAGAAAGCCGACCAGGTCATTCTTCCAGGGGTGGGGGCCTTTGGCGATGCAGTCAACAAGCTGCAAGAGCTGGCGCTGATCGAACCGATTAAGGCGTTGGCAGCGTCGGGAAAACCCTTTTTAGGCATTTGTCTGGGGATGCAGCTGTTGTTTGAAACGAGTGAAGAATTCGGAACGCATCAAGGATTGGGGCTGGTTCCGGGTCGAATCGTTTCGATGACCGAGGCTTTTCAACAGCAGCAGATCGACTTGAAGGTTCCTCAAATCGGTTGGAATCAGCTGGAGATCCTCCAGGCAGAGTGTCCGTTGATGAAGGAAGTTCAACCGGGTGATTATGTTTATTATGTCCACAGTTATTATGGAGTAGAATGTGAAAAGTCATTAGTCGCATTTAGCGAGTATGGAGTCAAGGTTCCCGGTGTCGTGCAAAACGGCAACGTCTTTGGTACCCAATTCCATCCGGAAAAAAGCGGGGAAGTCGGCTTGAACATGTTGAAGGCATTTGCGGAGGTGACAAGATGAAAATTTTTCCAGCAATTGATTTGTTGAATAAAAAGGTCGTGCGTTTGTACCAAGGCGATTATCAAAAACAGGAGATTTTTGGCGATGATCCTGTTGCGTTTGCGAAAGAATTTGAAGCCGCAGGCGCAGAATACCTTCACTTAGTGGATTTGGATGGTGCTAAAGCAGGAAGCCTGCATTATTTTGACATCGCCAAACAGATCGTTGAGGCCACTGATCTTTTTGTTGAGGTCGGAGGCGGTATTCGTGATGAAGCTACAATCAATCACTGCTTGGATGCAGGTGTTCATCGAGTGATCTTAGGGACGATTGCTCAAAAAGATCCTCAGTTTACCCAAGAGATGCTGAAAAAATATGGATCGCAGATCGCAATCGGCGTGGATGCTAAGGACGGGAAGGTCGCTGTTGAGGGCTGGTTGGAAACCACGGAAACGGATGCCCTCGCTTTTTGCCGTCAGCTTCAAGCGTGGGGAGCAAAGACCATCATCTTTACAGAAATCTCCCGCGACGGAACAGGATTAGGCATCAACATTCCCCTGTATCAGCAGCTGAATCAGCTTGATCTGGAAATCGTCGCATCTGGCGGTGTAGCCGCTCTAACAGATATCGAGGAGCTTCGGAAGATCCACATTGGCGGTGCTATCGTCGGCAAGGCTTTGTACAGCGGAAATTTGAAGCTGACCGACGTACTGGCAGCCAGCAAGGGGGACGACCAATGATCGCCAAACGAATCATCCCGTGTTTAGATGTGCGCGACGGTCGAGTGGTCAAGGGCGTTAATTTTGCCGGGCTGCAGGATGTCAATGATCCAATCACCTTGGCCCGCTTTTACAATCAACAGGGCGCCGATGAGCTCGTGTTTTACGACATCACTGCTTCGGCAGAAGGACGAGAATTGTTTACAGATATTTTAGAAGGCGTGGCTTCGGAGGTTTTTATTCCTTTGACAGTTGGTGGCGGGATCAATGAGGTCAGCGATTTTGAACGTGTCTTGAATTGCGGCGCAGACAAGGTTAGTGTGAATTCAGGCGCATTGCGAAATCCACGATTGATCGAAGAAGGTGCCAAGCGCTATGGCAGTCAATGTGTTGTTTTGTCAGTTGATATCCGTAAGGTCGGTGACCAGTGGCGAGTGTTTGCTAAAGGCGGTCGTGAGGATACTGGTTTGGATGCCTTGGAATGGATCAAGCAAGGAGACGCGCTGGGTGCCGGAGAGCTCGTGGTTAACAGCATGGATACTGATGGGGTCAAACGAGGCTTTGACTTGCCGCTGCTGCAGGCAGTCAGTGAACTGACCAACCTGCCGATCGTCGCGTCTGGCGGTGCGGGAAAGGTACAGGATTTCTATGAGCTGTTCCAACTGCCTAAGATTGAGGCCGGCCTTGCTGCGTCAATTTTTCATTACGGAGAAGTCAAGATCCCTGAGTTGAAACAAGAACTGGCAGACCAGCAGATACCAATGCGGATCATTTAAGGAGGAGCATATGAAAGTATCATTTGATGAACAAGGCTTGATCCCTGTGATTGTTCAAGACGTAGAGACGGATCAGGTATTGACCTTGGCCTATATGAATCAGGAAAGCTTGGAGTTAACGCTGAAGGATCGTTTGATGACCTTTTATTCTCGCAGCCGCCAAGAATTATGGCGTAAGGGCGAAACCAGCGGAAACTACCAACATCTGGTTTCGTTGACTGCGGATTGTGATCAGGATGCACTAGTCGCCAAAGTAAAAAAAGAGGGTCCGGCTTGTCATACTGGAACAGAGAGCTGTTTTACAGAGGTTCTGTTCGAGGATCAAAAAACTGAAGGAAAACTACAATTGGGGGCATTATACCAACTAATCAGCGAACGCAAAAACGAGACGAAAGAAGGCAGCTACACCAGCTATTTGTTTGAAAAGGGCAAAGAAAAGATTTTGAAGAAGGTCGGCGAAGAATCAACGGAGGTCGTGATTGGTGCCATGAAGGAAGATCAGCAGGAAACTATTTTTGAGGTTGCTGATTTGGCCTATCATCTGCTAGTATTAATGGTAGAAATGGGGATCACAGTTGAGGATGTTCGCCAAGAACTGTCAAAACGTCATGTGGTCGATCATAAAGTAAAGCAAGAAAGACTGCAATAGCCTGTCTTCAGTGTGGTCGAGAGGACAGGAGCACGGAGTACCTGAATGTAAGGGAGGGTTTCGATGTTTTATTCTAATGCACACACTCACAGTACGTGGTGTGACGGCAAAGACACACTGATTGCAATGGCAGAGGCAGCACTTCAGATCGGCTTCACGGATATCGGCTTTACCAGCCATTCTTCCGCCCCTTTTGATCCATCTTGTCCGGGTGTTTCTGACGAGGAGGGTTACCAAAAGGAGATCAAGGAAGTTCAAAAGCATCTGCAAGGACAGTTGACGATTCTGACAGGTCTGGAGTGGGATTATTATAGTCCTGCACCCCAAGAGGGCTATGACTATTTTGTCGGATCAGTCCATTATTTCCCGCCGCGGGATGGGGAATATCGGTCAGTGGACGAAAGTCCAGAGAGTCTGATGCGAACGCTGGACGACTGGTATGAAGGTGATAAAATCAAGATGGTTCAGGACTATTATGAAACCATCGTGAAGCATGTGGACCAACACCGGCCTAAGATCGTCGGTCATTTCGATCTGATCACGAAATTTAATGAAAAGAAGCCTTGGCTGGATGAAGAAAGTCCGGTCTATCAAAAGGTTGCTTTAAAGACCTTGAACGACGTGATCGATCTGGTCAAAAGTTACGATGGGCTGATCGAAATCAATACGGGAGCTATTTCACGAAATTGGCGAACCCAGCCGTATCCGAATCCCTTCTTGTTGCGCCAAATGCAGGAGCGAGCGTGTCCAGTCATCGTGACTAGCGACAGCCACGAGATTGGTACTTTGAATTGTCATTTTGCGGAAACAGAAGAATTACTGAAAAGCGTAGGCTTTACTTCAACGGTACAGCTGAAAGACGGTGTTTTTCAAAAGATTCCTCTTTAGGGGAAATTCGATTTGACAAAATGACCTAAAAGTCGCTATTATAGTAGCAAGTTAATAGGTGCGAGGAGCAAAAAAAGAGATTCATCCCTCAGGATAGCGAGTTCGGAGCAGTGGAAGCCGAATATGATATGGATCATCGCAGGCGTTTGTGAGCACAGAAGAAAAAAGCTGCCGGGTCAGGAGACCTGGAAGTAGGGTGGAACCGCGTTGATACGTCCCTATGTCTGATACCAGACATAGGGACTTTTTTCATTTTGGCAAAAAAACAAGGAGGAAATCAAATGAGTAAAAAAAACATGCAAGAAATCATTTTGACTTTGCAGACGTTTTGGTCTGACAACGGCTGTATGCTGATGCAGGCATATGATACAGAAAAAGGGGCGGGAACCATGAGTCCCTATACGTTTTTACGTGCGATTGGGCCAGAGCCTTGGCGGGCAGCTTACGTAGAACCGTCTCGTCGTCCTGCAGACGGTCGTTATGGCGAAAATCCAAACCGTCTTTACCAGCATCATCAATTCCAGGTCGTTATGAAGCCCTCACCAAAAAATATTCAAGAATTGTATTTAGAAAGCTTACGGCTGCTGGGGATCGATCCTTTGGAGCATGACATTCGTTTCGTAGAAGATAACTGGGAAAACCCTTCGATGGGCTGTGCAGGTCTAGGCTGGGAAGTTTGGCTGGACGGCATGGAGGTCACTCAGTTCACGTATTTCCAACAAGTCGGCGGTCTGCCTTGCCACCCAGTGACAGCTGAATTGACGTATGGTTTAGAACGGTTGGCCTCGTATATCCAAGAAGTCGAAAGTGTCTACGATCTGCAATGGTCTGCAGATGTTAAATACGGAGAGATATTCAAGCAGCCTGAATACGAGCATTCCAAATATTCCTTTGAAGTCAGCGATCAGCAAATGCTGTTGGAAAACTTCGACAAATTTGAAAAAGAAGCGCAGCGTTGTATCGATGACGATTTGGTCCATCCAGCCTATGATTACATTTTGAAATGCAGTCATACTTTCAATTTGTTGGATGCACGGGGCGCCGTTTCCGTGACAGAACGTGCAGGCTATTTGGCGCGAATCCGCAATATGGCTCGTTCAGTTGCGAAAATTTTCGTGGCAGAACGTGAAAAATTAGGATTCCCATTGTTGAATCATGAGGAGGTCAAATAAAAATGGCAAAAGATCTATTATTGGAAATTGGTTTAGAGGAAATGCCAGCCCATGTGGTTTGGCCCAGCAGCAAACAATTGGAAGAACGGGTATCCGCCTTTTTAGAGGAACAAAACCTGACCTTTGGCTCGATCGAAAACTTTTCAACTCCTCGTCGCTTGGGGATTCGTGTGACCGACATCCCTGACCGACAAGAAGATGTGCAGGAAGAAGTCAAGGGACCTGCGAAGAAGATCGCTCAGGATGCGGAAGGCAATTGGAGCAAAGCAGCAGAAGGCTTTGTTCGCGGACAAGGCTTGACGACAGATGCGATTACATTCAGAGAAGTCAATGGAACTGAATATGTTTATGTGACGAAGTACATTCACGGAAAAGACAGTAAAGACGTTTTAACGGGCTTAGACACGGTGATCAAAAGCATGACTTTCCCGGTGACGATGCACTGGGGCGACAATTCGTTTGAATATATCCGTCCTATCCATTGGATCGTGGCGCTGCTGGATGATGAAGTGATCCCATTTACTTTATTGGATGTGACTACCGGCAGAGAAACGCTAGGCCATCGCTTTTTAGGGAACACAGCTATGCTGGTGAATCCAAGTGAATACGAAGCAAAATTAAAAGAACAATTCGTGATTGCCAATGCCCAAGAGCGTCAGCAAATGATCATCGATCAAATCAATGTGTTGGCAGCAGAACACAAGTGGCAAGTTAATCTGGATGCGGACCTGCTGGAGGAAGTCACGAACTTGGTAGAGTACCCAACCGTTTTTATTGGCGATTTTGAAGAACGATTCTTGTCTGTCCCTGAAGAGGTCTTAGTCACCTCTATGAAGGAACATCAACGCTATTTTGAAGTTCGAAATCAAGCAGGCATGCTGCTGCCGCATTTCATTTCCGTGCGAAACGGCAACCGAGTCAAGTTAGAGAACGTCATCAAAGGCAATCAAAAAGTGCTGACTGCTCGGCTGGAGGACGCGGATTTCTTCTACGAGGAAGATAAGAAGCTGTCAATCGAAGAATGTGTCGAAAAGCTGAAAAATGTCACTTTCCACGAGAAGATCGGCAGTATGTATGAAAAAATGCAGCGGGTAGGCATGATCAGTCAGATTATCGGAAAAAGTGTCGGCCTGACTGCTGAGGAATTGACCGCATTGAAACGCGCAGCGGAAATCTATAAATTTGACCTAGTCACCAACATGGTCGGTGAATTCTCTGAGCTGCAGGGAATCATGGGAGAAAAATATGCTCGCTTAAAAGGAGAAAGTCCGGCGGTTGCTCAGGCGATTCGAGAGCACTATATGCCGGTTTCCGCAGAAGGCGATTTGCCGGAATCAAATGTAGGCGCGGTCTTGGCAATTGCCGACAAACTGGACAGTGTTTTTGGTTTCTTTGCAGTGGGGATGGTGCCTAGTGGTTCCAATGACCCTTATGCGTTGAGAAGACAAACCTACGGCATCGTTCGAATCATCGAAGCAAAAGGCTGGACCTTCCCATTCACAGCGATGCATGGAAAAATCGTTGAGGCGATCAATGCAGACGAGCTGAACTATGGGATCCACTTTGATCAAGACCAGCAGGCTGTAGTCAATTTCTTCAAAGGGCGTTTGCGACAACGACTACAACTACAAAACATCCGGCATGACTTGATTGATGCCGTATTGGATTCAAAACAGGACGATCTGACCCAAATCTTTGAAGCAGCTCGAATCTTTGATCAGCATACCAAAGACATGGACTTCAAGGAAGCAATGGAGGCCTTGACACGTGTGATCAATCTGGCTAAGAAGAAAGAGCCAGAAACAGTTACCCAGCAGGTCGATCCAAGTCTGTTTGAAAATGACAGTGAGCAGGAATTGTATCAAGCAGTTAAAGAAGTACAAGATCAATTTGGCGAGCAGTCCATGGCGGAAAATTATCAAATGCTGGCTGATCTGCGGCCAGTGATCGAACGCTATTTCAATCAAACCATGGTCATGGCAGAGGACGAGCAGGTACGCAACAATCGGCTGAGCCAGTTGGCTCAGATCGCCGATATCGCTGAAGCGTTGGCAAGTATCGATAAGATCATCACCAAATAAGACGAAGAAACCCACGCCGCTGGCAGAGACAGCGCGTGGGTTTCGTTTTGTTATAAAATCAATTTCAGCAGCAAAGGAATATAAAGCAGATAGATCAAGACAGAATAACCGAGTGAAGCAGCGGCATATTGCTGATCACCACCGTAGGAGCGGGCTAGGATCGGTACTGAATTTTGCACTGGCATGGCAGCTTGAATAATGAAAACCGACAGCATCAAAGGCGGTACGGGAATCCATTGCCCTAGCAGCCAGACGATCAGCGGAGAAAAAAGATAGCGGCCAATCAAGACGCCGAAAATGTCTTTGTTCATGGTCAGATTGCGTATTCCAACGTTATAGACGATAATCCCAATGACAAACATCGATAAGGGAGTAGTCAGATTTCCTAGGTACGCGAGAAAAGTTGCTGCTTCTTGCGGCATCGGCAGATTCAGCAGTACCCAGCCGACACCGATCAAAAAACCCAGCAGAGCAGGTGAAAAAATCTTTTTCAGAACCTGTACAGGGTGGAAGTGCACCTTGGCCTGTTCAATCTGCGGGTGGTCTTTGGCGATCAGATAGATCCCGATCGTCCAGAACAATGTAGTGTTGACGATATAATACAGAAGGACGTAAGGAACGGACTGTTCTCCGAAGATCGCCAAATTGATCGGCAACCCGATGAAAATAGTGTTTGAACAGGTAAACATCGTTGAAAACGCCCCTTGACGCCCTTCACTGACCTTTCCCAGTCTGACATAGACATAACTGATGGCAAATGTTACCAGCATTGAGATCAGCGGGATGATCATGCCGTTGAACAATTCTAAAAAGGCTTCGCGCGAAAAATTCCTAGTGATGTTTAAAAACATATTGGCAGGCAGGGCGATCTGTAGAACCAGTTTCGAAAAAACATCTCCTACCAGATTGTTGAATAATTGCTTATAGGTTAAATAGTAGCCCATGAACATGAGGGCAAAGATCAGGAAAATATTTATGTACGCAGACAGCATCGTTTTTTACACCTCACATCAACTATACAGAAAAACACCTTTTCCAACAAGCTAAATTGGAAAAGGTGTGAAAATTTCTGCTAGGTTTTCTGATAATGCAGCAGACCAGTCAAATTCTCGATTTGTTCCTCGATGCTTTGGCCGACCGTCGTATCTTTGATCAAGATGCGCTGCAACTCACGATCAATGACCTTTTTCAGCAAGGTTTGATCCGATTGCCGTTCCAATAGATTCTCTACGGAAGAAAAGGGATCATGAGTCACCAGCTGAAAGCCATAGGAATTGTTCAGAAGGGAATAGCCTGCGATCCCAGTCGTTTTCTGATAGGCCTTTGACAGACCGCCATCGATCACGAACAGCATGCCTTCTCCTTTGATCGGCGATTCGCCGCCCTTTACTTTTACCGGCGTATGGCCGTTGATGATCCGCGAACAGGGAGAGTACAGGCCGAATTCTTCTAGGAGCATTTGACAGGTTTCCTTTGTGTCTCTGAAGGAATAATAACTGTTTTTGATTTCGCGATGGGTCTTCTTATCTGCAATAAAATAGCGTTCAAAGGTGGTCATCGCACTTTTGCCAAATTGTGGAGAGATCTTTCCAGACCAGCAGTACCAGACCCAATCCGCATGCGGATTGTCACTGGTTTGCGCGTCACACCCTTGACGGATATGCTCCTCAAAAAAGGTCAGCAAACTCTTGCCGGAATAATCAACACCTTCTACGTGCAAAGGCAAAAATTCACCTTTCTCAGTCAGTGGAATACAGCCGTGAAACAACAGATGCTGGTTGTAGACCAGATACATCGAACCTTTTTCCAACAAGAAGTTCATGTGTTCTTGCATTTTGCTGGATTGCTGAAAAGAAGTCAGCAACATATCGACCACGTATTCTTCCTGCTCGCTCAGCTGATACGGATCCTCCAGCAAGGTTTGAAAACAGCTGCCTTGCAACGGATAGGTTTTGCCCTCTAGTGTAATCGTGTTTTGGTCAATGTCGATTTGATCAAACAGTAAGCGATCCTCCATCTCGAACTCGGGGTGGCGCTTGATCAGCTGACCCTCCAGCTTAAATTGCAGGATCGACAATGCTTGATGGACTTTTTCTAATGCATCCATGCTTTCGATCGAATAATGATCACTGCAGGTGGTTTCCTTAGGCGTGAAAACCGGATTATTTTGATAATATTCTTCTGCATACATGAACAAAGGACGCAGATTTAAGGCATAGGCATGTTCGACTTCATAGAGATAATTGTAGCGTGCAGCGATCCGCAAAAGCGTCATCAGACAAGCCCGCGAGCCTGCATACGCACCCATCCACAAGATGTCATGGTTTCCCCATTGCACATCGACAGAAGGCTGCTTGCACAGATGATCCATGATCTGGTCAGCATCGGGGCCGCGATCAAAGATATCCCCCACGACGTGCAGATGGTCAACTACCAGACGCTGAATACTGTAGCAAAGCGCAATGATAAAGGCATCCCCCTGCTCCAGCTCCAATAGATGAGACAGAATCTGATGGAAATAATCGGCTTTATCCTTGTAATTGGTGTCTGTGTACATCAGCTCTTCAATGATATAAGCAAATTGTTTGGGCAAAGCCTTACGTACCTTAGATCGTGTGTATTTAGTTGAAGAGAAACTCAACAGCTCCAGCAGCTGCCGGATTTTCTTGCGGTACCAGGAACGGTCCTTATGCTCGAAAAAGCTGTCGCTGGCTAAAGACTCCCGCGGGTAGGCGACCAAAATCGTGAGTTTATCGATCTCATGAGAGGTCAAACGGTCCTCAAACAACAAACTGATTTTTTCTTTGATGTTTCCCGCACCAGTCCGCAGGATGTGATTGAAGGCCGTGTATTCACCATGAATATCGCTGATATACAATTCAGTACCCTTGGGCAGATGCATGATCGCTTCAAGATTAATCAGCTCGGTCAAAATCGCTTCTTTTGATTGAAATTCTTTTTCCAGCATTTGATAATACTTTTCACGGGTAGATAACATGCATGGAGACCTCCATTTATTCTGCCAAGCGACTATCCATCTGTTCAATGATCAAGGTCGCGGCTTCTTCGATCGATTTATTAGTCATGTCGAGGGTAAAGGCGTTCAGTTCGTCAAAGACATTCAACGCGTAATCCAATTCCTCCTTGATACGTTCAAGATCCGCGTAACGCGAATTTTCTGCCAAGCCTAAAGAGTGCAAGCGGCTGGTTCGAATCTTTTGCTGAACATCCGGCTCGATGATCAGGCCAACCAATTTTTCCTTCGGTACCTTTTTGATTTGCTCTGGCAAGGGAACCTCTGGAATCAACGGAAGGTTGGCTACCTTATATCGGCTGTTGGCCAAATACATACTCAGCGGTGTTTTAGAGGTTCGAGAGATCCCCAGCAGCACGATATCGGCATCGAGGAACCCCTTAGGATCTTTGCCGTCATCATACTTGACGGCAAATTCGATCGCTGCCACACGGTTAAAGTATTCTTGGTTTAGTTTGTGCACGACACCGGCTTCCTCTAAAGGAGCAACGCCTGTTTTTTGATGGATGATGTCCATAAAGGGATTCATAAGGTCGATGTATTGCAGCCCCGTTCGTTTGCTAAAATCAGAAACGATCTTGCAAAGATTTTCGTTCACGAGGGTCGTTACGACGATGGCGCTATCCTTGAGTGCATCGCTTAAAATGCCTTTTAATTCTACTTCGTCTTTGGTGAACGGAAACCGATAGGTCATATCAAAATTGACCGTCGGGAATTGCGCAGTAACAGCATTGACTAATTTTAAAGAAGTTTCTCCAACAGCATCAGAAATCATATACAACGGAACACTTTTTTTCATCTTTATTATCTCCTATCGATTTGTCTCAGTTTGTTTGGCTTGCTGCATGATATAATTGAAAATCCGCGATTTGGTAATTTTTCCAATAACCTTTTTAGGATCATCTTCGCTGACGACGGGCAAAGAATCTACTTGGTAATCCAGCAGGACCGCACCTGCTTCTAGAATCGTATAATCTTTGGTACAAGTCCGCACATGTGGTGCTCGAGTCATTACGACAGCTACTGGGGTACTTTGTAAATTGCTGTTGAGTGCGGCACGCAACAAATCCTTACGTGACAAGAGTCCTACAAGATGCTGTTCCTTGTCGGTGACATAAATGGATCCGACATCATACATAAACAGATTGGTGATCGCGTCATGGATCGACGTATCTTGCGGCGTCAATAAAGGAGGCAGCATAATATCCTCGACCTTGACTGAAAAGATTTTGTCGAAAAGAAATTGTTCGATACCGACGCCTGTATAGGTATAGCCGACTTTTGGACTGGCTTCCAGAATACCAGCCATCGTCAAAAAAGAAAGATCCGTTCGCAGTGTCGCGTGAGAGATACCTAGATGCTCCGCAATCTTTTCACCGCTCAACGGCTGGGCTTCTTTAACGATCTCGATGATTTTTTCTTGCCGTTCTGATAGATTCATAGTTCCTCCTACGGTGCTAATATTTCATTCGTACATCACATATTATACACCAATCCAACATATAAACAACATAAACGAATAAATAAACGCATAATAGAATTCCCAAGTTGAGGACGAAATAGTTTACGAAAAAAGTCTTTCGCGCTATACTTTTCTCGTTAAACCGACAGCCTGTTGGTCAAGGGGTTAAGACGTCGCGTTCTCAGCGCGGAATCACGGGTTCGAATCCCGTACAGGTTATATTATGTTGCAAGAGCATTGATGAAAATCAGTGCTCTTTTTGTGTAAAAAGAAGGTGTGTTCAAACAAGTCAATATCTTTCAAGCGATGGAGCGAAGCGGCAGCTAAACTAAAAGAAGCAGCAATCAAGCTTTTGAAAAGAGGGATTAGATGACAGGAACCGACTTAAAATGTGTCATGGTGGTGGATGAAACCTTGCCAATGGGAATCATCGCCAACAGCACAGCAGTTATGGGAGCAACCATTGGCAAGCTTTATCCAGAGATTATTGGCGAGAGGGTGCTGGACCAAACGGGGCATACCCATCAAGGGATTATTGAAATTCCGATCCCGATCTTAAAGGGGGATCGTGCTTGTTTAAAAGAGCTGCGCAGCTTTTTGTATGATCCGCAATTTTCGGCTTTGACTGTCGTTGATTTTTTCGATGTGGCACAAGGCTGCAAAACCTATGAAGAATATGTTGAAAAAATGAAGCAGATACCGGAAGCGGACATTGATTATTTCGGATTGACCTTGATGGGACCGAAAAAGCAGGTCAACAAATTAACGGGAAGCCTGCCTTTGCTGCGCTAAAAAAGCATCTCCTACGCGGGGATGCTTTTTTGGTACCAAGTCTGGCAAATAAAAAAACCTAACTTTCCAGCTAGGTTTACTTGCGTTTTTGTTTGCCTGCGTTTCGACCGTTTGACGAATTTTTCGGTGCATTGACTTGCTTTGGTTTCGGCTTGATCGGTTCGGCCTTTTTCATTGTCTGCGGAGTCACGACTTGTTTTGGCGGATTTTTTTTCAATTCCTCTTGGATCTTTGCTTTGATCCGCGGACGCATCAGCACGTTGGTGATGAAGGTTTGGATACAACTGAAAATCCCGCCGACGACCCAGTACAATCCCAGACCCGCAGGAGAGCTGAAAGTCATAAAGGTAATCATCAATGGTGATGCGATCATCATGCTGCGCATGGTTTTCTTTTGTTCTTCTGGAATACCAATCAGAGAGATGTAGCTTTGCAATAGGTAAGCTGCTCCTACAATTACTACTAATACATAGTTTGGTCGTCCAAGGTCGATTCCTAAAAAGGTCGATTCTTGAATGCCGGCAGAAAAACGAGCGGTATAGTACAAGGCAGAGAAGATCGGCATTTGTACCAGTAATGGCAAACAACCGATTCCGCCCATCATGCTCACGCCGTTTTCTTTATATACAGCTTGCATTTCTTGTTGGGCAGCCATTTGTTCTTCTGGGGTACTTGCTTGTTTTAACTTAGCCTGTGCAGCATCGACCTGCGGCTTAATGCTTTGCATTTTTTCAGATTGAATCAGGGATTTCCGAGATTGATGGATCCCTAACGGCATAATAATGATCCGAACGATGATGGTCAAAACGATGATCGCCAGTCCGTAAGACCAGTTGAAGTTTGAAACCATCCATTGCAAGAAGTTCTCTAAAGGAACCACTAAAAAACGATAGACGATCCCAGTCGTATCAGGTCTTCCATCGTCCCCCATGCGGACACAGCCGGATAATACGATCATCAGACCCAATAGGCCGGAGCCTAAAAGCCAGTTTTTTACTTTATTCATGTACTTCTTCCTCTGCTAAAAAATTTCACACAGGTCATACTATACTAGATATCATGGGGCTTTTCAATTGAATTCCTAAAAAAGCAGCGGCTTGACACTTTTTTAATAAATCACATCGAATTTTTTTCGGTCTTCAATGGAAGGATCTTCGTGTTTACGGATCGAGTCCACCTTGGAAAAGGGATTTTGCGGTTTTGCCAATTGCTCCAGAAATTCCTCCAGATCACTCTCTGAACCAATCGCTTGGATCGAAACACTGCCGTCCAGCTCATTTTTAACGGTTCCGGTGATGCCGATCTCTCTGGCGATCTGTTGGGTAGTGTAACGAAAACCAACGCCTTGCACACGGCCGGTTACTTGAATCTGCAATTTCATGAATCTTCGCCTCCTCATCGATTAGTACCTTTATCATAACTAGTTTTTCTAGCTGTTTCAAGAAAACGCGTGCTATAATGCTTGGGAGGTGATAAACAGGTGAAAGAAATCCAATCGGTTAAGAATCCATTGATCAAAGAAACCAAGAAATTAAACCAAAAAAAATACCGAGAACAAAAGGGTGCCTACTTATTGGAAGGCTTCCATCTCATCGAAGAAGCAGTTGAATCCGGCCAGCACTTGATGGAAGTATTTGTCAGTGAACGAGGAATGAAGCAATGGTCTGAATGGCTTCAGGAGCAGTTTGCTGATTATTATGTAGTATCTGAGGAAGTGTTGAAGTCCCTAGCAAGTCAACCGACACCTCAAGGAATTGTTGCAGTCGTGGCTCAGCCTGAAGAGAAAATGCCTGCTTTTAAAGGCGGATGGCTGCTGCTGGACAATGTTCAGGACCCTGGAAATGTCGGAACGATGATTCGTACGGCAGATGCTGCGGGCTTTTCCTGTGTTGTTCTGGGCGAGGGCACCGCTGATCTATACAATCCCAAAACACTGCGCAGCACACAAGGCAGCCACTACCATCTTCCGGTTCTGCGGGCTGACTTGAAAGACCTTGTTCCTAAACTTCAAGAAAAGATGCCTGTTTACGGCACGGCTTTAGATAGACAGGCGCTGGATTATCGGCAAGTCCAAGCACAGACCGACGTTGGGGTGATCATGGGGAATGAAGGACAAGGGCTAAACAAAGAGCTGCAGGAGCTCAGCAGCAAGAATCTGTACATCCCAATCAAGGGTCAGGCAGAATCGCTGAACGTAGCAATAGCAGCGGGCATTTTATTATTCCGTTTGTTAAAATAATTTTTACGAAGAAGACACGCTTATTAAGGAACTGTTAAACTTGGGAGTCACTTGAAAGCGGAACCTGTCGCTTTTTCTTTTCACGTGCTATAATGCACAATAGAGATAAAAGAAAAGGGGCTTTGCTTTCTATGGCTGAAAATTGGCGGAAAGACCACGAATACATGTCTTACATCGAAGACTTATTGGCAACAGACGAAGTGCAAAAATTAGCAAATTACACCCAACACATGAACTCTACACGGTTGGAACATTCCATCAGTGTTTCCTATAAAAGTTACAAATTAGCAAAACGCTTCAATGGAGATGCCAGAGCAACGGCTCGAGCTGGGTTGCTGCATGACCTGTTCTACTACGATTGGCATACAACTAAATTTGATGAAGGCTCTCACGCTTACATGCATCCGCGTATCGCCGTAAAAAATGCGGAAAAGATCACGGAATTGTCCGAGCTGGAAAGAGACATCATCATCAAACACATGTGGGGTGCGACGATTACACCGCCTAAGTATAAAGAAGGCTATATCGTGACCATGGTGGACAAGTATTGTGCCATCAAGGAAGCTGCACAGCCACTGACGGCTCGAATGAATGCATACAAAAAACGGATAAAACGTGAAATGATTTAGAAAAGAGCCGAAAAGGCTCTTTTCTTATCTATAAGTGAGGGATTCAATTTGATTGGAAAAGAAAAATTAGTAAAACAGTTTACTTTAGCGGTTGCAGGCACGATCTTCGCAGCTGTTGGGATTCGTTTGATCGTCCTCAGCGGATCTGGGGCGGATGCGATCAGCACCTTGGTCTTAGGCCTGATGCAGCATGTGCCATTTCAATTCGGAACACTAAGTATGCTGTTTAATATCTTAGTGTTGACAGCGATTTATTTTTACGACCGCAGTCTGATTGGAATTGGCAGCATCATCAACGGATTCGGAGTGGGCTTCGTTTTAAATCTAATGGATGCGGCTGAGGTGCTGCAGACCATCCCAGCTTCCATGACTTATCCTTCGGTTATCTTGGGCACGGTGATCTTTGGGACCGGAACAGCGATCTATCTTTTGGCACATGCAGGGTCTGCGGCTTACGAGAGTTTGATGATTGTGATTCAGCGTCTGACCAAGCGTTCAGTTAAGGTATCACGGATTTTGCTGGATGGCAGTTTCTTTCTAACTGGTTATTTGTTAGGCGGGACGATCGGATTCGGCACAGTCATTGTGCTGCTGTTGACGGGGCCTTCTTTAGAGATCGCCTTGAATCACCTGCCTAGAATCCCCGCATTTCGAACCAAAGCCGTGAATAAATAAGTCAAGACTGCCGCGTGCAGTCTTTTTTTAGCTTTTAAAATTCCTCGTGAGAGAACTCATGATTTTTTTATAGTCACTAGGCGGGTTATTTGTTACAATGGGTAAGGTTAATGATAGTAGAAGGAGTGTTTTTAATGATTGCAGCAAGTGATTTACGTGCCGGTATGACATTCGTGCAGGACGGCAAATTAATTAAAGTTTTAGATGCTAGTCACCATAAACCTGGGAAAGGCAATACTGTAATGCGCATGAAATTACGCGATGTGCGTACGGGCGCAACTTACGATACGACCTTCCGCCCAGATGAAAAGTTCGAAAAAGCGATGATGGAGACGAAGCCTGTACAATACTTGTACAGCCAAGAAGATGTGGCATTTTTCATGGATTTGGAAACCTATGAACAATATGAGATCCCAACTTCCACCATTGAAGAAGAAATGAAATACATCTTGGAAAACATGGAAGTGAAGATCCAATTCTACGGTTCAGAAGTTATCGGCATTACGTTGCCAACTTCAGTTGTACTAAAAGTTGTTGAAACGCAACCATCAATCAAAGGCGCAACAGTAACCGGCTCTGGAAAACCAGCCACAATGGAAACTGGTTTGGTCGTTAACGTACCTGACTTTATCGAAGAAGGCGAGATGTTGGAAATCAACACCACTGAAGGCACTTATCAAAAACGTGCCAACAAATAGACGAATCAAACAAACAGCAGGGAAGCGATCCTACCATCGCCGACCTGCTGTTTTTTTAGAGTGCACTTGCTTGATCCATCAACTCTGGAACGTATTCATACCTTTCAAAAGCCTGCGGGTCGTGGATCAAAAAACGTTCTGCCCAATTGCGTGCTTCGAAGAAAGTCAACATTTCTGAATCGATTGGCTGGAAGGGTGTCTCTAAAAACAAAGGCAATTCTTCAAACGACCGCTGTTGCAATTGAAAAACATTCTCTGGTTTGTAAAGACGGTAATAAGCAATCATCGGATTTTCTGTTAGAAGCTTTTTTCGGAAAAAACTAGATTCAAAGGTCCGCAGAGTAACGCCAAATTGCCCCGCACGCATGATCTCTAAGATACTGGTCGCACTTGCCATTAAGGCGACATATTCAGAATAAGGCAAATAGCCTTTTTGATCATTCCCCCGAGCTGGCAAAATGTGGTAATACGTTGTCAACGCTAGTTTATCGAAGTCCTGTTTAAGCGCCATCGCTTCCTGCTTGCGGCCATTGTCTGCTGCACCGAAGAAAATGTCGTACGCCTTTTGCGGAGTTGGACATCGCATGTTTCCAGAGTAAAAGGAGCTGTTGTGTATCAACCCAAGATCACGGGCTTCTAAAGGATCAAAGTGGGCAATCTGATCAATCGCAGGAGAGTGTAACCCAGCATCCAGCAAGCGATAATGCCGATCTAGAAAATGGTTCCAAAAAAACAGAACGATCTTTGCCTTAGTATACGGACGAATATGCTCTGCCATCTCAGGATCAAACCCGTAATCTAAAAAAATAATCAATTCATAAAAAGGAAGACGGCGCAACAGGTCGTGTTCGGCTGGGTCAAAGAGTTGATGGGCTGAACAGACATCTAAATCCACAATGCTTGAAAAAAAGTAAAGTTCTCGATCTTTAGCAACGAGAAGTATTCGGTGGTCATTCATTCTGCTCACGGCTTTCTATATGGATGTGGCACCATCATAGTGTTCGTGGAAGAAAATAACGACTTTTTTGCTTGTGGAAAACTGCACAGAGAAAAAAGAGCAGGATCGTTTGATCCTGCTCCGCTAACTATTAGGAATGACTGTGAGCCTTGAAGTGTGAGACCCAGCGTTTGTAAGGCAACACGCTGCCTAGGAAATAGGTCATGATGCTTTGTACAGGAATCCAGATGACTGCTTTGATCAGGCGCGGTGCCCAGATGATCCAACTGTTCAGCGGAACACTGTACATGATCGCCAACCACAAGGGAGTCAGGATCAAGTTGATCAATACATTGACCACCAAGACTGACTGGATCGAATTTTTCCAGGTGATCTCTTTTTTGTAAAAGAAGTAGCCATAGATCGCTCCTTCTAAAAAAGCGTTCAGGGTGAATCCGATGAAGAACGGCGCTTTTGGCAGCAAAGCCATGCCGACAAAATCGGCAACGACAGCTCCGATCCCAGACCATAACGGTCCAAACAACATACCCATGATGATCTCTGGAACGAAGGTGAAACTGACCTTCAAAAACTGTGTTTCAATCCCAAGTACACGAGACAACGTGACCATCAAGGCAATCAATAAAGCCATAGTAGTGATGCTTCTAGCATCCATTTTTTTCTTCATTTCTAGCATCTCCTTTAAGAGCTGCTACATCTTCATGCAGCGAATGCGAAAACAAAACCGCAGACCGAAGTCTTTCGTCCAAAAGGCAACATCCCATCCTTTCAGCACTTAACGCTTTGCTTTCTACTCTGATTTATTTTTGGGGGTAGACCCGAGGAAAATAGTAACACAGAACCTCTTACAAGGCAATTTTTGTTGCGTTGATGGTGGCTGGTACAAGTCATATTCTTTCGTTTTAGAAAAGCAATTCTCTATAATAAAGGAGGAGGTGTCGAATTTGGAAACAAAAACAGAATTTGAAGTCATGGTCAGCAATTTGGCCAATCGCTTTTTGTACAGCACGTTGCAAGCCCCCCAACGACTTTTGCCCTTAGCAGAAACGATCGTCAAGCAAGCGCAACGCATAGCTGAAGAAAATTCACCACAAGAAGCCATTCGAATTGCTGCAAAACAGCTGCTTCAGGTCATGGATCGGACGACATTTGTGACCGATCAGTTTGCTAAGGCTGTGTTAGCAGAAACCTATGAACAGTTGGACGAGGTTGTTTTGCTGGGTCAGCTGGAGGAAGTAAAGGGCTACTCTGACAACGAAGGCCAGCTCTTGTCCTTGCTCGAAGCTTCGCTTGAAAAAAATGTGGAACAGGGGGTTCCTCTGGAAACGATCTATTATGAAAATTACTTAGTAGAGTACGCTTGCTCTTTGATGGAAACTTCTGTTTTGCAGCATTTAAAGGAGAAGCCTCAACTGCTGCAGCAGCTGAAACCATTGATGGAAGAGGAATACAGTGATGTGCCGTACAAAATATTTCAGTTGATCGGCCAAAATTTTAAAAAGGAATTGGCTAAAAATTATTATTCTTACGAGACTGCCGTAAGAATCAGCAAAACTGAGAATTAATCAAATCTCCCCCAGAACATACCATTCTAGGGGAGATTTTTTGGTTTGATTTACAATAAGCGCGCAACTGCTCGTCTTTAATAGATCGTTTCCTTGGAATCCGAGTGAGCCAAAATATATTCTTTGAAATTGATCACGGCAGGCGTTAAATACGCATCCTTGTTGGTGGCCAAATAAAAGTAGCGCTCCCAGCGCAGGTTCTTTAGCCGAATTTTTTTTAACGGCAGCGATTCTAAGATATTCATATTTGGGATTACAGCGATACCGAAACCCTGACTCACAAAACCAGCGATGACTTGGTCAACGGTGACCTCATAGATGATGTTATACGTACAATCGTGCTTTTGAAACACACTGTCGATGATGCTGCGCAGGCCGCTGTTCTGACTAAAACCGATTTGATCGTAAGGTTGTGTTTGCTCTAAATAAATCTCATCAAATTGTGCCAGCGGATGGTCTAGTGGTGTGATCACTACCAGTTCCTGGTTGGCAACTGGAATAAATTCAATCGTGGGTTCATCAGGCAGATAAGAACAAATGCCAATGTCATAACGCATAGACTTAATGCCTTCGACGATCTCCTTGGTCACTCCAGCGGAGGAATGAAAATCAAATTCGATCTCCTTATCTGAATTGCTGTCTATGAAGCCTTTCGTCAATCGGGGCACATACTTCGTTCCTAGTACAGGCAAAAATGCGAAACTGATGTATCCGCTCCCTTTACTGATCTTAGAAACCGTTTCAATGCCCGTATCCAACAACTCTAACGTACGGCCAACATAATCATGAAAAATCTTGCCCGGTTTGGTTAAAACCACATTGCGTCCCTTTTTCTCAAACAGGGTCACCCCTAACTCGTCCTCCAAAGAAGCAATCGCATTGCTGAGACTAGGCTGTGTCACGTTCAAAAGTTTGCTTGAACGAGTATAGTGCTGTTCTTTGGCCAGCACCTCAAAATATTTCAAGTGTTGTAGATTCATAATCGTAAACTCCACTCATTTTTTATATATTATAGCAAAATCTATATCTTTTACCTATAGGTTATTCGATAAAAACCAATTAGATATTTTGGGATAAGCACGATAGAATAATAACGAAAAGTGATTGTGAAATAAAAAACATTGCAATGAAACGATTTTACGAAAAATATCACTGAAAAAAAATACGCTTTTCCAGATGCAGTACGGCTTTTTTTTTAAAAACCTAGTACACCTGGCTTTCTTTTATCTAGTCATGTGAAAGTCATAACATTAATAGAAATTTGGGAGGAACCAAAATGAAAAAAGTACCTTTAACAATCAGTTCGTTTACCTTAGGTGTTGAGATCGACTTCGAGGAACGTGTGAAAGCAGCAAAAGCGGCAGGCTTTGATGGAATCGGTATTCGGGCAGAAACGTATATGCTGGCAGTAAAACAAGGGTATTCTGATGAAAGAATGTTGGAAATCTTAGAAGAGAATGACATGAAGGTCACAGAAGTAGAATACATCACGATGTGGACAGATCCGAACAAAACAGCAGAAGCACCAAGCACTTTGCTGCAGCAGTTCAAGGAACAAACGATTTACCACATGGCTCGTTTATTCGGAGTGGGCCACATTAACTGCGGACTGATGGAGAATGATTCCTTAGAGGTACAGATCCAAGCATTCAAAGAATTGTGTGAACGTGCGAAGGAATTAGTGATTGGGTTAGAATTCATGCCTTACAGCGGTGTGCCGGATCTAAAAACGGCTTGGGAGATCGTAAAAGGGGCAGATTGCGAAAACGGAATGTTGATTTTAGATACATGGCACTGGGCACGTGCGAATTCAAAACCAGAAGATTTGAAAGGTATACCGGCTGAAAAAGTCGTATCCATCCAAATCTGTGATGTTTTAGAACGTCCTTATCCAACTGAGATTTTACGTGAAGAATCATTGCATGACCGCCTTTGCCCAGGAACGGGCTGGGGAGATACAGTTGGCTTCCTGAAAGCCTTGAAAGAGCACGGTGTGAACCCGCGTGTCGTGGGAACAGAAGTGATCTCAGATAACAACTTGCGTCTTGGTTACGAAAAAGCAGCAAAAATGAATTATGACACAAGTATCGATGTGATCAAACAAGCTTGGCCAGAGCTGTTGGATTAAAATAAAGGTTCAATAAACAAGGATTTAATAGTATACTATCCGATGAGCATAAAGGAATAACAAAGGAGAGAAGACATGTTAGAAGGAATCTCAGGAAAAACCAGCTTGTATGCTTTGTTTGGCACTCCTGTAGGACATTCAGGATCACCAGCCATGTATAATTATGCGTTTGAACAATTAGGAATAGACGCCGTGTATTTAGCGTTCGATGTGCAATTAGAGGAAACTCAAAAGGCGGTTGAAGCCGTTCGTACTTTTGGCTTATTGGGTGGAAACGTGACGATGCCTTGCAAAGGCGAAGCAGCCAAATACATGGATGAATTGTCGCCAGCAGCACAAATGGTCGGTGCAATCAACGTTTATAAAAATGAAGATGGCAAATTGACTGGACATATTACTGATGGTGTCGGCTTTGTGGATAATTTAAAAGACCACGGTGTTGATCCGAAGGGTAAAAAATTTGTGGTCTTTGGTACAGGCGGTGCAGCCACAGCGATTCAGGTTCAATTGGCGATCGAGGGGGCTTCAGCGATCTCGATCTTCAATATGAAGGATCAGTTCTTTGCTAAGGGCGAACAGACCGTTGAACGGGTCAAAGCAAACTACCCAGAGTTGGATATCGCTATTTATGATTTAGCAGATAACGATTTAGTGAAAGAAAAAATAGCAGCAGCAGATGTGTTAGTCAACGGAACGATCGTCGGCATGGGCAAGGACTCGACAGATACCTTGGTCAAAGATACCAACTTATTCCACAAGGATCTGATCGTGGCCGACGCTATTTACAACCCGCCAAAAACCCAAATGATCAAGGATGCAGAAGCAAAAGGCTGCAAGACCGTGACTGGTGAAGGAATGCTTTTGGCACAAGGAAAAGCAGCATTCAAAATTTTCACAGGACAAGAACTTCCTGTAAAACCGAAATAATGACTTGTTCTTCGTGTGCTTGTTCAAGAGGAGAAGCACACGAAGGGATCAACAGGATCAATTAAGCAATCGAGGAGAGAAAAATGAGAGCAAAAAAATATGTTATGTCCTTACTCACTGTATATTTGTGCTATTTTACACATGGTATGCAAGCACTTATTCTTAGTCAAAATATGCCTTATTTCTATGAAAAATGGGGCTACACAGATGTTACCGCTGGAGCTGCAGCCGTTTCATTGGCCATTACAGCGACTGGTTTTGGTAAATTTATCTCAGTTTGGATCGGTGGAGAGATTTCTGATAAGATCGGCCGTAAAAAAATGGCGATCGGCGGTGCCCTGCTTTACATTATTTGTTTTGCTGGTTTGCTGCTTAGCCCAAGCATGATCATTGCTTCGATCTGTGCCTTCATGGCCGGTGTGGCAACCTCTGGTTTCTGGGATGCATCCCTTTATCCAGCAGTACAAGAAGCGGCACCTAAGTATGCTGGGTCTGCATTGATCGGAATCAAATTGTTCGTTTCGCTAGGCGGCATCTTCTATCCATTGATGGTCGTGAATTTCACTGAAATGGGTTCACCTCAATTGAACGTGATCATTCCGTTGGTATTGTCTGTTGCCTGTCTGGTTTTAGCAGCCGTTTCACCATTCGTTTATGACGATTTGATGAAGGGCAGTGGAGACTCCAAAGACGGCAGTCATGCAGATGCTATTAAAAAAGAGATCGACGATGCAAAAGCAAAATTGTTGGTAAAACCAAACGGATTAGTAAACTTTATCACAATGTTTTACGCGTTCTTATGTATGTTTATCATGTACGGTGCGCAGCAATACACGAAAGCGTTTGGGTTGAGCAATGCAGGTTTATCTGAGATCCAAGCAGCCGGATTAACTTCGATCTATACCTTCGGCGGAATCATCGCTGTTGTATTCTGGGCAATCATGATGGGTAAGCTTCGTTGGAACCCATTAAAGGTGTTAGTGATCGATTCTATCTTCACGGCATTGGCGTTGGCGATCGTATTGATCATTCGCCATCCAACAGTTATCTACATCAGTATCGCTGCTCTGGGCTTCTTCGCTTCCGGCGGGGCACTGCAAACAGGACTGGGCGTACGTCAAATGTTTTGTCCAGGACCTAAAGGGAGAAATACTGGGATCTACTATACGTTCATGGGATTTGCCAGTACCTTCTTACCCTTCGTCGTAGCAGCGATGACAAGATCGGTCGGGGAAACGCAAGCCGTTTATCTGATGATGGTACTGTTGTTAGCCGCAGCTGTCATAGCAACTGTAATGATGTTCTACCTTGTTGGACAACATAAAAAAGTTTTTGGTTACAGTGCATTTGATAAACTGCGCGACTAATTTACAAGTGAGAAAAAAATGGAGGAACGACTATTTTCTTTTTTGAGAAAATAGTTGCCTCCTTGTTTTGCTATATACGAGTATGTATGTAAAAAATTGATAGAACGTATCCAAATTGTGGATACTAGGGATTTTAGGGGGTACCCATGAATATTTTAATTGGGATGTTATTGATTCTTTCTTTTGCAGGAATGGTTACATATTGTATCAAAGGGCACAATTTGATGATCGGCTTCTTCATTATGGCAACGATCTGGACCTTCTTGCCGATCATCGGCAACCTGTTATCGCCGAATGCGGCGTTTGATGGGTTGACGATCCACGATATGCTGAAGCAGGTTTACCAGACTGCGCCAGAAAAATACGGTGCTTCCGTCATGAATATCTTCTTGGGAGCATTTTTTGGGCGTATTCTATTGGACACAGGCATTGCAGCCACCATTATTCGAAAAAGCGTGGAGCTTGGCGGGGACAACCCTGCAGTCATCTTGGCAATCGTGAATCTGATCAGCGGCTTCATTTTTACTTCGATGACAGGTGGAGGCTCGGTGATTGCGATTGCGGTCATCGTTCTGCCGATCCTCTTTTCGATCGGAATTCCCAAAGTGATTGGTTTCTTTTCTTTTACAGGATCCGTTGCAGCAGGAATCTTTTTAAATCCAATCAACTTTGGACAATACTCGGCCTTTTTCCTTAACTCAAAAGGCGGAGTAGAATATACCTACAATGATTATTTTCCGTTTGGTATTTTGGCATTTGCAGTGATGATTACCGTCGTGTCGATCGCTTCTATGTTCTATTTGAAAATGGAAAATCTGACCTATTCATGGGCAGCGACAAAAAAAACGGAGGTCGTTGATGCACCAGGAATTTCGTTAATCACGCCTTTTTTACCTGTTGTAGGAGTGATCGTGTTTAAATTACCAGTGATTCTTTGCTTTATTCTCGCTAGTTTATATGGACTAGGCGTCTGTGGTGGATTGAAAGGCAGCTTTAGAGACATTTGCCGGACGATTTCCAGAATCTTCACTGAAGGAGTAAAGGACATGTCCGCTCTGATCGCTTTCTGGATCACACTGGCCATGTTCAACGATGCAGCAGTCTATGCAGCTCCTTATTTTCAAGAGATCATTGGTGGTTTAATTCCTCAATCGCCTTTGGCATTGTGCATTTTGTTTGGTGTTTTGGCTCCTTTGACTTGGTTTAAGGGTCCGCTATCATTGATTGGATCAGGAGCCGCCTTATTGGCAGTGGTTAGTCAGACGACGAATTACCCAACAACATTCCTGTATCCATTGTTTGCCTCTGTTTTGATCGGGATGGCTCACTTTGATATCACAATCTCTTGGAATGCTTGGGGATTGGGCTTCAACCGAATCAAGAGTGTGGACTATATGAAGATCGCCTTAATCCCTGGAACAGTGGTTGCGCTGATTTTGGAAATTGCCAACTTTTTCCTCAACAATCCAATATAGATTTTAAGAAGTAAGGAGAATTTCAACATGAAACGACGTGTTCGAATTGGAATAGACGTTGGCGGTACCCATACAAAAGCAGTGGCTATCGACAATGACACACAAGAAATTATCGGAAAATCATCCGTCAAAACCACCCATGATAATGAAAAGGGTGTTGCAGAAGGGGTGGTTAACTCCTTTCTGAAGTGTTTATCAGAATTCAACATTGCTCCTGACGAGGTGGTCTTCGTCGCCCACAGTACAACACAGGCAACGAACGCTCTATTGGAAGGCGACGTAGCTAAAATTGGCATCATCAGTACGGCTCGTGCGGGGATCGAAGGCTGGCTGGCACGTCCGCAGACAAACTTAAAGGATATTGATTTAGGGACCGGCAGAAGCATCTATGTGACCTCACGGTTTGTTTCGCAAAAGCATCTCGATGAAGCGACGATATCGAAGACGATTGACGAGCTGTTGGCAGAAGGCATCGATGTACTTGTCGCCTCCGCAGCCTTTGGGGTCGACAATTTATCCTACGAGGAAAAAATTGCAGAGATTGGACGAAAAAAGGGCGTACAGGTGACTTTGGCTTCAGAAATGACGAAGCTTTATGGCCTTTCTAGGCGTACACGAACGGCGACGATCAATGCATCGATTTTGCCGAAAATGTTGGAAACAGCGAATTCGACAGAAGCGAGTGTTCGTTCATCAGGTGTAGATGTTCCCTTAATGATCATGCGCGGCGACGGCGGTTTGATGGACGTAGTAGAAATGAAGAAACGACCTGTGTTGACGATGCTTTCAGGTCCGGCGGCTAGTGTAATGGGCGCATTGATGTATTTAAGAACGTCAAACGGCATTTATTTTGAAGTAGGCGGCACCTCCACCAACCTTGGAGTAATCAAAAATGGCCGTCCAGTCATCGATTATTCAGAGATCTCCGGACATAAAACCTATGTGAATTCGCTGGATGTTCGCGTGTTGGGTGTAGCTGGCGGCAGTATGATCCGTGTCAGCAAAAACGGTGTCAAAGATGTAGGGCCGCGAAGTGCGCATATTGCTGGGTTAGAGTATGCCGTTTACACACCTGAAGAAGAGATCGTTGATCCTAAGCTGGAGCTTTTTGCTCCCAAAGAAGGCGATCCGGAAGATTATGTCGCGATTCGCTTAGCTAGCGGGAAAGCAGTCACCATTACGAATTCCTGTGCGGCCAACGTATTAGGCTATGTGACCAGCGAAGACTTTTCGTATGGCCATGTCGAATCGGCAAAAAAAGCCATGCAGCCGCTTGCGGAATATTTAGGAATCTCCGTGGAGGAAGTGGCCCGCCAAATACTGAATAAAGCCGTTGAGAAAATCGAACCCGTCATCCAATCGCTCGCCCGAAAATACCAGTTGGAGAGCAACCAAATGACACTGGTAGGTGTTGGCGGCGGAGTGGCATCCTTGATCAAGTACACAGCAGAGCGCATGGCCTTGAATTACAAAATCCCTGAAAATGCTGAAGTGATTTCCTCGATCGGAGTTGCTCTAGCAGCTGTTCAGGACGTGGTTGAACGGATCGTTCCCAGCCCAACTAAGTCGGACATTCAAGCCATCAAACGGGAAGTAACCGATATGGCGATCGAAAGTGGAGCGACTGAAGATAGTGTCGAGGTCCATATCGAAATTGATCCGCAAACTCAGAAAATCACTGCACGGGCTTCTGGGTCCACTGCAGCACAGGCAACTGAATTGCAAAGTGCGGCAACGCCAGAAGAAGCCCGTTCGATAGCCGAACAGGACTTTCGTTTGCCTTCTGAGCAAGTAGATTTGATCGAAAAAACGGACAATTTTTATATTTTCGGTGCTTCTTCAGCAAAAACCGGTGATGCGATTCGCGTGATCGATAAAAAAGGGTTCATTCGTGTACAGCGAGCCCATGCGAAGGTGGTTCGTACATCGATCCAAAACTATTTGGAACAGGTCACTCAATTGTGGGAAAGCATGGCGAATTACCAAAGTGATTTGATTATCCGCCCGGATTTTTATTTCTGTGTAGGCCCGCGTTTGCTGGACTTTGCCAGTACAGATTTCACACAATTGACGATGCTGATCGATATTGAAATGAGTGAGATCGTCGGCACCGAAGAAATCATCGTTATTGCAGCAAATCGCTTCAAGTAATAGAAAGAGTAAGGTTGAAAAAAATGGCGGCTGAATCAGTAATCCAACAAATTTTAGGATTGAAGGGAAAAGATCCACAGTTTTTCGGCCGCTATTTGTTAAAGCAGGATTTTCTTGAACACAAGATTCCTGCGAATGAGCGTGCCGGTTTGATTAAGAAAGCTCTAGACTGTGGGCGAGCTGCGGCACAGACTTTTCAAGTGGATTATCAGAGTATTCCCCAGTATCTCGAGGAACAACAGATAGCCATTCACTATTTTGAAGAAGTCTCTGCTGTGACTAAAAAGGATTACACGCTGGCAAGGATTACTTTGCCGGATCAGGTTTTTCTAAATCGAAGCTTGATCGATGCAGGAGAAGCATGGATCAAAGCAGAGACGCGGTTGCATTTTGTAACTGAGCAAACGAGCATCGAAACTATTTTGATCGCGCATGAATTGTATCATTCGATCGAGACATGCAAAAAGCTGTATACAACACAAAAGCATCTGACCTATCGGGTAGGACCCTTCAAGAAGCATGCGCGGTTGCATAGTCTAAGCGAAATCGCAGCAACGGCATTCGTTCAGGAGCTTTACGGATTAGTCTTTTCGCCGTTATTGTTGAATCCCGTATTGATCTATCCAGTAGATCCACCGTTTGGAACAGAGATTCTGCAGCAGTTTTTCGCAGAAGATGTATCACGCAAACCTATGGATTAATCAAAAAAAGCAATTAGTTTAATTCCGAAGAGTAACGTATAGTTGAAGATAGAAGAATAATAGCAAAAGGGGCTAGGAAGCAATGGAAAAAACATGGTTAGATTTAGCTGGTGACGTGGTCATTATCACAGGGGCACTAGGAGGAATGGGACGTAAGATCGCCAACGATTTTGCTGAGCAAGGTGCCAAATTGGCATTAGTTGATTTAAACGAGGAAGCAACAGAAAGCTATGCGAAAGAGCTTGCGAGCACGTACGGTGTAGAAGCTAAAGGATATGCCTGCAATTCAACAGTGGAAGAGCAGGTAGACGGTTTGGCAAAAGCAGTTAAGGCGGATTTCGGTCGAATCGATGTATTGGTACAAACTGCAGCGATCCTTACATTCAGTCCACTGGAAGATCTTGCGTTAGATGAATGGAAGCGTACAATCGATGTGAATCTGAACGGTTATTTCCTGGTTTCACAACGGGTGGGCCGCGTAATGATTGAACAGCAATCTGGACGCATGGTCCATATCTCAACGATCGCTTCGATCGCGCCGGAGACCTACTCCGGTGCTTACAGCCCAAGTAAGGCCGGCGTGAACATGTTGTCTAAGATGATCGCTGGAGAATGGGGACAATACGGCGTACGCAGCAACTGCGTCTTGCCTTGTTTCGTGAAAACACCATTGTCTACGAAATTCTATGAGGATGAAGAAGTAGAAGAAGGCAGAAGAAGAATGACTGCCAACCGTCGTATCGGTGAAGTGCAGGACATTGCCAATGCAGTTCTTTATCTTGCCAGCAAACGTTCAGACTATACAAATGGTCACGAATTACGCGTAGAAGGCGGCTTTGGCAACATGATCGGAGATTTGGTGCCAAAACCAGGCGGACGCCGTCAATACGCCATCGACTCAAAGAAACCAAAAAATTAAGTCAAAAAAGAGATTGAAGCGAACGAGGCTTCAATCTCTTTTTTTTACCAAATATGCACGCGTTTTTCTGGAGCAAGGTACATTGCATCCTGCTCAGTGATGTCGAAGATTTGGTAAAAATCATCGATATTTTTAACTTGTACATTAGCCCTTAATTGGTTTGGTGCGTGAACATCTACCGACAAAAGCAGCTGGGCATATTCTGGACGGGCCTTCATCCGCCAGATCGTAGCCCAATTGATGAAGAAAGCAGCTAAATCAACATCTGCTTCTCGTTTGGCTGCTTCTAAGGCACAGCTCAAACCGCCAGCATCCGCAATGTTCTCTGACACGGTAAGCTTCCCGTTGACCGTACCGCCAGCAATTTCCAGTCCATCAAATTGTTGAATCATCTCTTCTGCCAGTTTTTTAAACTGCTGCTGATCGGTCTCTGTCCACCAATTGTTCAGATTGCCGTATTCATCAAACAAGGCTCCATTGTTATCAAAGGCGTGAGAGATCTCGTGGGCGATCACGGCACCGATCCCGCCGTAGTTGGCACTCTTTGATTGTTTCAGACTGTAAAAAGGCGCCTGCAAAATTGCTGCCGGAAATACAATAATGTTTCGAAATGGATGGTAGTAGGCGTTAACCGTATCAGCACTCATTTCCCACTCGTCGCGATCCACTTCTTTATTCCATTTTTTAAATTCATCTTCCCGAGACAATCGGCTAAAATGCAATGCGTTGGAAAGCAGGGTGCCTCCATCTTCAGCGGAAACAACGTTAAACTGTGTATAGATAGCCGGAATCTTGTCTGGATAGCCGACATGGATCCCTAAGGTGTTCAATTTCAAAATTGCTTTTTCTCGAGTTTCATCGCTCAGCCAGCGATTTGCGGCCAGCCGTTCTTGATAGACAACGATCATCGTCTCGACCATTTTCCGAACATCCTTTTTGGCCTGCTCACCAAAATAGTTCTTGCCGTAATAATCGCCGACGACCTGGCTGAAACGGCCAGAAGCTAAATAGAAAGCCGCCTTTTTCTGTGGCCGTGCTTCAGGTGCTCCAGATAAGGCACGGTTGTATATCCCGCCAGCTTGGCGGAACTCTTCACTTAGATACCCAGTCAGCGAGTTCAAGGTCATCACCATCATCCAGCTTTTCATTAGTGAGAAAGTCTCAGGATTAACAAATGCATCCATCTGCTCGAAATAATTGGGCTCAGTAACGATGATTTTCTCAGGCTGCGCTCCGATCAGATCCTGCAGCAGTTTCTTCAATGCAAGGTGTGTACTGTGTTGGACAAACTCTTCAGCGCTTTGAGGATTGTACATCTTACTGTAATCCGCACTTTCCTCGGCACTTTTCACAAGAGGGGCCAATAATTGGTCAAAACGAAGAGCTTCCTCTGTGTATGCTTTTGCCTTCTCCAAAGAGACACCAGCCAATTGGAACAGCTGTAAGGTCATATCACTAAAGATGTCTAGAAGTTGTTGGGCCTGCGGATGCCCTTCTGCATAATAGGTTTTGTCCGGCAAGATCAACCCCGGCGCACCAGCAAACAGTGCATTGATTTTGGTGTTTTTCATGTCCGCATCGATGTCTAGACCAAAAGGCAGCGGCATACCGGAAAGCAGCCAGTCTGAGAGCTGTTGATTCAGATCATCAAAGCTAGAAATGTCTTCAACCCGTTTCAATAAAGGCAGTAAGGGTTCTGCTCCATCCTGGTCGCGTTTTTCGTAATTTTGAGCAAGTGTGTAATAAGCGATATATTGCTTCATCAACTCATTCGGGATGGTTTCAGGGTGTTCCTTCATGTTGAGAGTGTCTTTGATCATGAGGTCATCGATCTCGTCCACCAAGTCTTGAAAACCGCCAGTTGCTGGCTTGTCAGCTGGAATGGCCGCCTGATCGATCCAGTCCCCATTGACGGCCGTGTATAAATCCTTTTTGAGCATTTCCTTGTTCATTCAATTCATTCCCCTTTCTTCCTTCTCTATTATCATATAGACTAGAAGAATATACAAAAGAAATAGTCATAGGAGGAACAGATGGATTATCCGATCAATCAGTGGGTATCCTTACCTGCGGAACGATTCAAAACCTATCAGCATTGGAAGACACCAAGTGGTTTTTTGTGCGGCACCTATGCCAGCAGTGTGCTGTTAGCTTATTATCAAGATTATATCGATGAACAGATCCTGCCTGTGGATGTACGGCGGAAGGGAACGAGCAGCAATCGAACGATGATCCCTCAACTAAAGCCTTATCTGCAGCCGATTGATGCGCCCACGATGCCTGTTCAAATCAGTTTCGGTCTGTGCCGTTTTTTTGCTCATGTCAACAGTCCGTACCGCAGCCGATTTACCAGCGTCGGGGCTTGGCAGCGCGCGGTCAAACGAATCTCTGAAGGCAAGCCCGTGATGGTCGGCGTTTTGAAGGTTCTCGGAAGCACCTATGGCAATCACTGGGTAGTCGCATATGGTTTTTACGAATCTGCTGCAGGCAAACGCTACTATAAGATCCATGACAATTGGGGGAATTATCAAAAAATCATTCCTGCTTCATGGGCAAACGGCACCATTTCATTTCCTTAAAATAGTCATCAAGTTTATAAAAATATGTTAAACTATGGATACAGAATGCTTGGAGGGAAATCAACATCATGACGGAACAAAATAGCGAGAAGAAATTTAAGATCTTTAGTCTAAATGGGAACCAGCCTTTAGCAGAAAAGATCGCTGCTGTTTGTGGTACAAAGTTAGGGAAGTCTACAGTCAAACAATTTAGCGATGGCGAGATTGCTGTCAATGTCGAGGAGACCGTTCGGGGATATGATGTTTATTTGATCCAATCAACGAATGCACCGGTGAATGATCATTATCTAGAGCTTTTGATCATGATTGATGCTATGAAACGTGCGAGTGCAAAAACGGTCAACGTCGTTTTACCTTATTACGGTTATGCAAGACAAGACCGAACGGCTAAGCCGCATGAACCGATCACAGCAAAATTGATCGCCAATCTGCTTTCTGATGCGGGAGCAACTAGAGTGCTGACCCTCGATCTTCACACGGTCCAGGTACAAGGATTTTTTGATATTCCGGTGGACAATCTATTTACGATGCCATTATTCGCCCATTATTATCGCGAAAAAGGCATGGTGGGAGACGATTATGTCGTCGTTTCACCGAAGAACAGCGGGGTACAGCGTGCGCGCAGCTTGTCTGAATACCTGGATACGACGATTGCAATCGTTGATTTGACGGAAGAGGGCAATCCAGAAAGCGGCTATGTCATTGGTGATGTTGAAGGCAAAACTTGCATCATGGTGGATGATATCTTGAATACCGGCCAAGTATTCAAAACGGCGGCGAAAACCTTGAAAAAGAGCGGTGCCAAAAAAGTCGTTGCTTGTGCTTCCCATGGGCTATTGTCTGATTCTGCGAAGCAATGTTTAGATAAAACAGACATTAAAGATATTTGTATCACGGATTCCGTCTTAACAGACGAAAGCCGTCATCCAAAGAATTTGACGATCATTACTTGCTCTGATTTGATGGGCGAGGCAGTGAAACGAATCCATGATAATCAGTCGGTTAGTCCATTATTTACGATAGAAAAAAAGGATTATGAATAAAAAACGGATAAAAGGGCATTGTGGTGTCCTTTTTTTGTTTACAGCTGTCAACTTATGCTAGAATAAGCCTACTATGACTAAGAAAGGTTCGAGAAAAGTGGAAAGCATTTATTTAGATCATGCAGCAACAAGTCCGATGCACCCTGCGGTGATTGACGCAATGAGGGAGATCATGACCGATTATTTTGGCAATCCCTCCAGCATCCACGGGTTTGGACGGAAAGCTTCTGAAAAATTGGAAGAAGCCCGGGAAGTGATCGCAAACAGCCTTGAGGTGAAGCCCCATGAGATTATTTTTACCAGCGGCGGTACCGAAAGCGACAATACTGCGATCATCGAAACGGCTCGTTCACGTCAAAAAGAAGGCAAACATTTGATTACCACAGCAGTGGAACATCCCGCCGTTCTAAATACGATGCGCTATTTGGAAAAGGAAGGCTTTGAAGTCACCTATCTGCCGGTCGATCCACAAGGACACCTTTCCCTTGAAGCGTTAAAACAAGCATTACGGCCGGATACGACACTGGTTTCGATCATGTACGGCAACAATGAGATCGGAAATCTAATGCCGATCAAAGAGATCGGAGCAATGCTGAAGGAGCATCCTGCTTATTTTCATACCGATGCGGTTCAAGCCTATGGCAATCAAACGATTCGCCCTCACGAATGGGGAATCGATCTTCTCAGCACCTCTGCACATAAAATCAATGGCCCTAAAGGCGTAGGATTTCTTTTTAAAAATGATGCTGTCAGCTTGCCAGCATTGTTGCATGGCGGAGAGCAAGAGGAAAAACGCCGCCCTGGGACTGAAAATCTTGCTGGAATCTATGGAATGGCCAAGGCAGCGGCACTGTTGACAAAGGAAGAACGAACAGCCAGACAGGACGCCTACGAAACTTTTACGAGCTACATTCTGGAAGAACTAAAAAGAAAGCAGATCGAGTTTCATGTCAACGGCGATTTAGAAAATAAGCTGTCGCACGTCTTAAATCTGCAGTTTCCTGGCATCACCAATGATCTGTTATTGATGAAATTGGATTTGAAGGGCATGGCGATTTCCACTGGTTCAGCTTGTACGGCCGGAACGATTGATCCTTCTCATGTGCTCGAAGCCATGTACGGAAAGAACAGTCCTGAGGTCAAGGAATCCATTCGAATCAGCTTTGGCTATGGAAATACTCAAGCAGAGATTACCCGATTTACGGAAACCTTGATTCAATGCATCAAAGAACTGACAAAGTAGATTGAAATGCGAACAAAATCCCTCTATAATTAGATAGAATAGAAAATGAAGAGGTGATGATTATGGCATTTAACAAAACAGCAACTGTCCAAGGAGCAGCCGTGACTTACGCGATCGCGCCAAGTGCGAAAAAATATACGTTGCGGGACAATGGATTTACCGAAACAACTTCAGGAAACTTTCAACTGGTCCGACCGTTGGAAGCGACTCCGCAAAGTAAAGAAGGATTCAAGCTGAAGATTACCGTCGCTAAAGACCTTCAACAATTGAAGATGTCGATCACGACAGCCAACGGCCTAAAAACCGTCAATATTTTCAAGGACGAGAAGCATCAGCTGCTGCAGGAAAAATTCTATTTCTTGTTGGACGGAATGGTCGATCGTGGTTTATTTGTAAAAGAAGAAAACTAAACAAACGAAGCAATTTTTTGGGACCTCCCCGAGAAATTGTTTCTTTTTTTGCATGAGAAGCGGCATCTGGAATAGAGTATGGTACACTGGAATTACCAAGAAAAACTGTTGAAAAAGAGGTGAAGAGTTGATGCGAAAAATAAATACCATCCCTCCAGTCCATACGAACTCCACGTACAATCAAGAGGACTGTCTAACCGTTTCGATCGATGATTGCGCTTACTTGACCGAACAGTTTTCGCGCTATGGTGTAGAGGAATACCGTCTTTTTCGTTATGAAGGATCAGGGTATGTCACCAGGTATATGACGCATCGTCTGGAATTTTTGCCTTGTTGGGAATACAAGGACGGCTATATCGTGCCGCTGCTGTTTCGCGACATGCCTGACACCAAAAAAATGTTTGAAGAAGCGTTCCGTTGGCCGGCCTTTTTTAAATTGTTGGATTGGTATTTGGCCTATCGGCCGGAAAAGGCACTGATCCCAGTTCATGGGCCTTTGCAGGATCGAAGAGTCGTTGACACCGCTTATCTGATTTTCCGGCTGTCTGAAATTTGTGATGGTGCGGCTTTTCCCATCGGTCACCTAAACAATCTATCGGAATTTGAACAATGGAACCAGATTTTTCATTTGATCGATACCGGAAAGTATTTTCGACGCCGCAAGGATTTTGATCCCACTCAGCTGGACGATCTGACCCAGCTGGAGGTCGTGATCGCAATCATTAAAATGAGGTATCAGCAGGAAGGTTACAGCTAGTTTTGGTCGTAACCTTTTTGATTTTTTGGTGAAACAGGTATACTAAAACGAAACGAGGTGAAGGAAGTGAGTATTATGATGGATGCAAAGGAAATTCCTGCTATCGGTCTAGGCACGTGGCATATGGGCGATGACCCAGCAAAACGAGAGCAGGAGATCCAAGCATTGCGCGCAGGGATTGAAGCAGGAGCAAAAGTGATCGATACAGCAGAAATGTACGGCGACGGACGTTCCGAACGCTTGGTAGGAGAGGCCATCGCTGCTTTTGCCCGCGAGGATCTCTATTTAGTTTCTAAATTTTATCCATGGCATGCTGGAAAAGAAGACTTAGAAGCCACCTTGGATAAAAGCTTAGCACGTTTAAGGACTGATTACTTAGATTTGTACTTGCTTCACTGGAGCGGCAATGTGCCGTTGGAAGAAACGGTAACTGAGCTGGAGCGTTTAAAGAAAACCGGAAAAATCGTCCATTGGGGCGTGTCAAATTTTGATGTTGACGAGATGCAAGCGCTGTTCGAAGTGCCGCAGGGAACCCAGTGCTTGACGAATCAAGTCTTGTATAATCTGGGCAGCCGAGGGATCGAATATGACCTGCTGCCCTGGATGCGAGAGAAAGACCTGCCTCTGATGGCTTATTCACCGATTGCTCAAGGAGATACCTTGGGTGGTGATCTGCGTAACAATTCGGTCTTGAAATCGATCGCCGATCTGCACCATCGAACCGTTTTTCAGATTTTGCTGGCTTGGGCTGTCCGAGACGGCTCTACTCTGGCGATTCCGCAATCTGGCGATGCTGAGCATGTGAGAGACAATTTGCAAGCACTGAACATTCGGCTGAGCGAAGAGGAATGTGCTCTGATCGATCAGGAGTTTCCGCCACCAAGCCACAAACAACCATTAGATATATTGTAGGTGATTCGGATGAAATTTTTTATTTCTGACACGCATTTTTTTCACGAACGATTACTAGGCGACAATGACTTTGCGCCGCGTTTATTCGAGACGGTTGAGGAGATGAATCGACAAATGGTAACCAGCTGGAATGCTGTGGTGAAAGAGCGGGACACCGTCTATCATTTAGGCGATGTGGCGATGCATCCATTGTACGAAAAAGGCAATCTGGAGGTGCTGGAGCAATTGATTCAGTTGAACGGAAGGATCGTTTTTATTAAAGGCAATCACGATTCTCGATCATTTTTCAATTTTTTAGCTGATCATGACCCAAAACAGAAAGACGGCAGTTCTAAATTTGAGTTTCATGATGTCGGAACGATCGTCAAATTCAATCATCATCAATACTATTTGACTCATTACCCGATGCTGCTGGGCAAGACCCTGAATATCCGAAATCTGCATGGGCATATTCATCACTACAGTATTCCTATTGCCGAAGATATCAATGTCGGTGTTGATGCACCCGAAAGAGCGTTACTTCAAAGACCTTTGCCGTTCGGGACACCGATCTCAGAAAACTTGATCGATGAGATCGCTGCAGCTAAGATGCAGGAAATGGAAAAATTAAAATAGAAAGTCAGGAACAAACACCCTCCTAAAAACGGATGGCTGGGATCGTTTGTCCTGACTTTTTTGATTCATCGAACTAGTTGTGTTTTGCTTTGAGTCGTTGGTAGTCTGTCAGCGTTTGTTTTGCATCGCGGTTTGTATAGTAATAGTCGCGATCGGCGGTCTTGATCTTTAGAATAGGTGTGGACCGGTGATCCACCAAGAAAGTGGCAGCTTTTCCTTTTACACGGAAACTGCCCACCGCATAGTTTTCAGTGGCCATCCCGTTCGTCCGGGTTCCGCTATTTGGCAGCTGTTCGAGCAAAGCGACCTGCTGGATCTTTTTTAACGGAATCCTCTTTTTTCCAACATAGGGACCGTCCAATCGCACCTGATGCTCCGATACCTGAAGCGTCATTGGATTCGGATGAAAATCCAAAACGTACAGCGGCACGATGGAGATGAACATAGTCACTACCAAAATCACACCAGTAATCCCCAAAAAGATTTTTCCGCCGACACGAGCCAGATTGACCGAGAGGTTGAAGCCGATTCGATCAGGGACCATTAGTCTGCGGTCATCTGGATTGTAATAGAAGCCATATCGCCAATAATAGTCATCGCCATGGTAACGAAAAGAAGAAGTCTGAGCCAATAAGGCATCTTGTTTCCTTCTCAAACGGAACAACCAGTAGAAGGTAAAGGCGCAAAAAAACAGCAGCAGCAGAAAAAGTACGAATGCGATCATTGAAAATACGGAAGCGGACAGTACCAGCGACCAGGCAGGTAAGAGCGTTAAAAATGGAAAGAGCCAGCTGATCACCAGCATTAAAAAGGACCAATGAAATTTTGTCAGATCATTGTATTGTTGATTGATTGCTTGATCGTCTGTCAATGCTTTTACCGGCAAGCGGCTGATGCCGTACCAAATTGCAAGAAACAGCAGCTGGAGTCCGAACGAGAGCAGCACAAACAACCAAGTCAGTTGCCCGCTTCGCATGAAATGAACGGGCAGCAAGCATAGCAGCAGGCTGGGTAAAAACCATTTAATGGAAACCAGTCGCTGATTTTTGTTCATGATTAATTGGGTATCCACTTGGATCGGGACTTCTACGACTTGCCACTCGTTTTTGACGATCAATTCTCTCATCCGCCGAATATAGCGAATTTGCAAAAAGAAACTCAACGACACCATAAAAATCAGCAGGAAGAACAGCGTCATGAAAATCGAATCCTTCATTGGAACCAGTAGAACCAGTGAAAAAAGACTTAGTATCCCTGCCAGTTGAAATTGGCGCTTTCGATAATGCATAGTCAGAGCCAACACGTCAGGATGCTTCAACTTGTCCAGCGGCAAAGTATTCTCAAGCACGACATGGTTGTGGGGTTTTGCAGCTAACGACATCATAAAGGCCATTAACAGGTAACAGGGAATCATTATGAACACCATGAATATTCTCATTGCAGCTCGTCCTTTCGAAAGTCATTCAAAATTTGCTTGATCAATTTGTCTAGCTGCTGCTTGTCCATTCCGGACAAGACCAGTTCCGCCAAGAGCAAGGTCAAAGCAGATTCTTTTTCTTTGGTTTGTGTAACTGGCAACTCGGCGACGACCGTTCCTTTGCGGCGATCTGCTAAGAGATACCCTTCTTCTTTCAATAATTGGTAGCCTTTAGAAACAGTCATGCTGTTCACGCCCAGCTCGTCAGCGATTTGTCGAACCGTCGGCAGCTGTTCGCCCGGCCTCAATTCTCCTTTGGCAATGCCGATAATGATCTGCTGTCGCAATTGGCGGTAAATCGGCTCATCTGAATGAGGATCAATTTCTAAGATCATTTGAACTCCTCCTTTGTATTATTTATATTAATACAAACAATACAAAAAAGCAATTTGAAAAGAAATAGTCGAAAAATCCCCCGTTTTGTCGTATAATACGTCATACTGAAAGATGCGACCTTCAAATCGTAGAATTTTCGGAATCTATAATGAAATGATGGTGAAAAATGTGTCAAACAGCAACACACGCGTCGTCGTCGGCATGAGCGGCGGGGTCGATTCATCAGTCACAGCTCTTTTATTGAAGGAGCAAGGCTATGATGTGATCGGTATTTTCATGAAAAATTGGGATGACACGGATGAAAACGGGGTGTGCACCGCTACAGAGGATTACAAGGACGTAGCCAAGGTGGCAGCTCAAATTGGGATTCCCTACTATTCTGTTAATTTTGAAAAAGAATATTGGGATCGAGTATTCGAGTATTTCTTGGCGGAATACCGTGCAGGTCGTACACCGAATCCAGATGTGATGTGCAACAAGGAAATCAAGTTCAACGCGTTTCTTGATTATGCCATGAGTTTAGGAGCAGATTATGTAGCGACTGGACATTATGCCCAAGTGAAAACGGACGAAAACGGCGTTGTTCATATGCTCCGTGGCGTGGACAATAACAAAGATCAAACGTACTTTTTGAGCCAATTGTCTCAAGAACAATTAGCAAAAACGATGTTTCCTTTAGGCGGAATGGAGAAATCGGAAGTACGGGCTATTGCGGAACGTGCTGGATTGGCCACTGCGAAGAAAAAGGATTCGACAGGTGTTTGCTTCATCGGCGAGAAAAACTTCAAAGAATTTTTGAGCAACTATCTGCCAGCTAAAAAAGGCAACATGGTGACTTTAGATGGAGAAGTTAAAGGGCAGCATGATGGATTGATGTATTACACGATCGGTCAACGCCAAGGTCTAGGGATTGGCGGCGGCGGCAAAACTCAAGAACCATGGTTTGTGATCGGAAAAGATCTAAGTACGAATACATTGTACGTTGGACAAGGCTTCCATCATGATGCGTTGTATGCGACCAGCTTGGATGCCAGCGAGATTCATTTCACCACAAATGATCTGAAAGAACAGGAATTTCGTTGCACTGCTAAATTCCGTTATCGCCAACAAGATGTGCCTGTCACTGTTCGTTTACTGGACAATGATCGAGCAGAGGTGATGTTTGATGCGCCTGTTCGAGCGATCACTCCGGGACAAGCGGTTGTTTTCTATGACGGCATGGAATGCTTGGGCGGTGGATTGATCGACCATGCGTATAAAGAAGCTAAGACGCTTCAATACATTTAATGAAGAAAAACAGTGATTCGAATGATGAATCGCTGTTTTTTTCATGGGAAGAATATGCTACTATGGGTTAGACAGAGAAGGGAGTGCAGAGAGAATGCTGCCTATGGACTGGTTTGTTGTTGGACTATGTGGGCTTTGTGCGATCATTTCGGGATACAGCATTTTATTGTTGAATCGAGAAAAGGGGAAACGCTTTATTTTGGGAGCTGTGATCAGTGGAATTGCTTCGATGGTGATTTACTACTATTATTTTGCGGAAAATGAGCAATTCATTTTCACGTGCATCTATTACAGTTTCTGGATTTTAAGTGCCTTGTTTTTTGCAAAGCGGTCAAAAAGAGCTTAAAAACAGCAAAAGACTTTCTATTTCAATGGAAGGTCTTTTATTCTTTCAAAAATGAGATACTCAATTCTTGACTGTTGTGATAAAGTAGAGATGAGAGAATCAGCAGAAAAATGAAAAATTTTGATGGGAAACAGAACACTTGAAAAAAATGTATTTGCTCTTTATGATGTCCTTTGAGAGAAAAGGGGGAACCACATGTATCAAGTAATAAAAATGTATGGGGATAATGAGCCATGGTGGTTTTTTGAAGACTGGAAAGAAGATGTGACTGAGGAAAAGGTTTTTGATTCTTTTCAAGAAGCCGAAGCTTATTATTTGGATCAATGGCACAAAATGTCCAATGACTATCACTTACACAGTGCAAAACATAATTATCTTAGTGCGTTTTGGAATGAAGACGATGAACGCTGGTGTGAAGAATGCGATGATTACCTGCAGCAATATTGGGGTCTGGCATTGTTAGAAAACGATCAGCCGTTAACGATCGAGAGCAGAAAGGAACTTTATGAAACAACTAATTCTAGCGGAAAAGCCAAGTGTTGCAAAAGACTTAAGCAAGGTGCTTAACGCGACTCAAAAACATAAGAACTATTACGAAGGACCCAAAGTAATCGTTACTTGGGCCCTTGGTCATTTATTGGGCTTAAAAATGCCCGAAGATCTGAACAAGGACTGGCAAAGCTGGCAGATGGAAACACTGCCGATGATCCCAAAATATATCGGGACCAAGCCATTGCCAAAAACGCGCGGCCAATTAAAAACGATCCAACAGCTGGCCAAACGCAATGACGTCTCCGAAGCAGTGATTGCTACAGATGCGGGTCGTGAGGGAGAGCTGGTCGCACGTTGGATTTTAGAATATGTCAAATTCGACAAGCCGGTCAAACGGCTATGGATCTCTTCTCAAACCAATAAAGCTATCAAGGAAGGGTTCAGCAAATTGAAGCCAGCCAAGGAATACGACAACCTGTATTATTCGGCTTTAGCCAGAGCCAAGGCCGATTGGTTAGTTGGCTTAAACGTAACTCGTGCACTGACTGTTAAATACGAAGACAATTTATCTGCCGGAAGGGTACAAACGCCGACATTGTCCTTAGTGCGTCAACAGGAGAAAAAAATCGAGAAATTTCGCCCGCAAAATTATTTTGTCATCTCGCTGCAGGTAGAGGATCAAAAGGCAAAAATGAATCAAAAAAATCCTTATGCGATCACCGAACGAGAGGCAGCAGAAAAATTGGTTAAAGAATTGGGGCAGCAAAAAGGCACGGTCACAGAGATCGTTGAAAAGGAAAAGGTAGAGCCCGCTCCCTTGCCGTATGATCTAACCGAGATCCAGCGAGAAGCAAATGCGCGCTATCAATTTTCGGCCAAAAAGACGTTGTCTCTTGTACAAAGCCTTTATGAAGTGCATAAGATTGTCACGTATCCTCGGACAGACAGCAAATATCTGACCAGCGATATGAAGGCGACAATGAAGGAACGCTTGCAGGCCGTCAGTGATTTTGCGCCTGAAGTAAAAATTTATATCAAAAATGGCGGACAGGTCAGACAAACGAAGGTCTTCCAAGACAGTAAAGTGACAGATCATCATGCTTTGCTGCCGACAGAACAACGCCCTCGCTATGAAAAGCTTTCAAACGATGAACAACGCATTTACAGTATGATTGTCTCTCGGTTTTTGGGCTTATTTGCAGAACCTCACAAGGAGAGCCAGCAAAAAGTCACTGTAATCTTTGGCAGTCAAAGCTTTACCTTTAGACAAGCCAAGATCCTGACAGCCGGCTGGAAGAAAACGGAGACCGCAACAAGTCAGATCCAATGGCAAAAAGGCATGCGAATCCAACCAGATTTTAGTATTGAAAAAGCGTTGACTACACCGCCTAAACCTCTGAATGAGGGAACTTTATTGGGGTTGATGGAGAAACACAGCCTAGGAACGCCAGCGACTCGTGCAGAAATCATCGAGAAATTGATCAAATCTGAGCTGATGGAACGAACGCCAAACGGCTTGCAGGTAAGTCCGAAGGGAAAACAACTATTGGAATTAGTCAATCCTTCTCTTGTGACTCCAGAGCTGACTGAAAAATGGGAAAAACAATTAGAAGCCATTGCCAACGGTCGGTATTCTGGCAAACAGTTTTTGAAAGAAATCGAAGAGGATACCAAAAAATTGGTGCTTGAAGTCAAGCAGAGCGAGCAAAAGTATCAGGATTTCTCAATCACGCAGAAAAAGTGTCCGGAATGCGGCTCCTTCCTGCGTGAGAAAAATACGCGTGACGGGAAAGTTTACAACTGTACGAACCCAGAGTGTAATTACCGTCGGCGGAAAGATCCCAAAGTCTCCAATCACCGTTGCCCTCAATGCCACCGCAAGATGGAAATCATTGACGGAAAGAACGGCGCTTACTTCCGTTGCAAGTACGATGGAACGACAGAAAAAATGCCGACCAAAAATGATCGTAAGAAAAAAATGACCAAGCATGAAGAACGGCGCTTATTGAAAAAAATCAATACCCAAGAGGAGCCGCAGGAAAGCGCGTTGGCTCAAGCGTTGAAAGCAGCGATGGAAAAAGAATAAATGAGTAAGACAAATCTTTCGAGGTTTGTCTTTTTTTGATAGATCTCAAAGATCAACAGTTGCGAGAGTGTATTCAAAGAAAACGATTACTAGAATTTTTTTACAAAAGCAAGTATAATTAAAATTGGTTTATACCGTTTCTTCATAGGAGGTGCTGTTTTGAAAGGCAGAAAAGAAGAAGTCTTAGATGTTTTAACACAGGAGAATCGTGAGTGGACGGCGCAAGAGCTGGCTGAAAAGATGGCAATTGACCGCACGAATATCAGCCGCTATTTGAATGAACTTACAAAAGACGGTTCTGTCAAAAAAATTGACGGTCGCCCAGTCAAGTTTCAGGTGATCGCTAAAACTGCGGATAGTCACATCACGTTTGATAACTTGATTGGACGGGAAGAATCTTTAAAGAGTCAAATCCAAAAATCCAAAGCCGCGATTTTGTATCCACCCAGGGGCTTGCACACGATCATCTTCGGAGAAACCGGAACCGGCAAGACCATGTTTGCGGAGTGTATGTATCGCTTTGCGGTTTCATCAGGTGTTCTGGATGCCAGTGCACCATTTATCACATTTAACTGTGCTGACTATGCCCAAAATCCTCAGTTGTTGTATGGACATGTGTTTGGTGTTAAACGCGGGGCATTTACCGGGGCAGAAGAGACGCGGGAGGGCTTGATGGCTCAAGCGGATGGTGGGATTCTTTTCTTAGATGAGATTCATCGACTGCCGCCGGAAGGACAGGAGATGCTGTTTACCTTCATTGACAAAGGTGTTTTTCGACCCTTGGGCGACAGCCAGGAGCATACCGCTTCTGTCCAAATATTAGGAGCCACTACTGAAACTAGTGCGACCTTTTTATCTACCTTCAATCGACGAATTCCTATGCAAATCGAACTGCCTTCGTTAGAAGAACGGTCATTGGATGAACGGTTAGACATCATCAAAGAGTTTCTGCAGCAAGAATCCAATCGGCTGATGCAAGACATCACCATCGATAAACGCAGCCTGCTCGCGTTTCTACTATATAAAGTGGAAGGCAATATCGGTCAATTAAAACGAGATTTAAAGCTGGTTTGTGCCAAAGCTTTTTTACACTATCAAACAAAAAGTGATTCAGAAAAACTGCTGATCACGGAGGAAGACCTTCCTGTCAATGTCCAAAAGGGGTTATTACATATGAAGGACAAACCGGAACAGCTAGGTCCCTTCATGGATCGAAAAAATCTATTTCTGAGCTTCAAGCCTGGTACCGAAGAGGTTGTCTGGGGCCAGGACCCTACTAAGAACATGGATGTCTATCATTCGATCACCTATAAATTAGACAATTTGAACCGTGAGAATTTATCAGAGATCGATTTGGAGGAATTGATTACCGAGGATGTCGAGCAGTATTTTGAAACGTATGTCGAAGAATTGTCGCATACCAATGCGTATCGTGAAATAATTTCTGACGATCTTTGGAGCTTGATCAACGAGATGTATGAGATCGCTTCGAAAAAATTAGAACGTACCTATGAAGAAAAAGTGCGGTTCGCTTTTGCACTGCATCTAAATTCAACAATCGAACGGATTCGAGCCAATCAGATCATTCCTCATCCGAATCTAAATGAAATCCGCCGAAAGTATTCAAAGGAGTTTCAACTGGCCATCGAATTGTCTGGACGGATCGAGGAAGAATACGATGTGATGATTCCGTTGGATGAGATTGGCTTTATCACGATGTTCTTGACGATGGAAACCAGCGTCGATACTTCGGAGGTAGAAAAGCAAGTAGAGGTTATCGTAGTCATGCACGGACGCTCAACTGCTTCAAGTATGCTGGAAACCGTTCAGGAATTGTTAGGAATTCAATACGGCAGAGCCTTCAACATGCCATTGACTGTCAAAACAGAAGAGATGTACCGTACGATCCGCAATCAGATCGCCGAGTCAAAGGAAGACTTTTCAGAAGGGATCATCTTGCTGACTGACATGGGATCGCCAAATAATTTTGGGAATTTGATTTATCACGAGATGGGGATTCGTACTAAGGTTATCACCATGGCCAGCACGATGCTGGTATTGGAAAGTGTCCGACTGGCAATTCTCGGACGTTCATTAGAAGATATTTACCACAGTGTCGTCGGTATGTTCAATAACCTGATTCAAATGGAGCAGCCAGAACCAAAGGATGAGAAAAAGGTTATTATCGTGGCCTGTTTTACTGGGGAAGGTGTTTCTAAGAAGCTCAATCAAGTTGTTTCTCAGCTGGTAGATCCAGATGAATTTGAAGTGATTCAAATGCAGTCGTTGGAGCGCGAAAGCTTTAAGCATAAAATCGACCAGCTGATTGCTCGAAAAGACATCGTGGCGATCGTCGGCACGATGGAGATCCATTACCAAAAAATTCCATTCGTACCAGCGTTGAACTTGTTCAATCGGCAAAAGATTTTGGAATTTCAGGACATCCTTGGAACCAAAATTTCCCTGCCAGAAATGGCTGAATCATTGACGGATGATTTCTCGCCGGAAATCGATGTCAGAAAACTCTTCAACATGACGGAAGAAGGGATTCAACGGATTCGGAAAAACCGTGGACTGATCATTGATCCAAACGTGCTTCAGGGAATGATGATCCATATCGCTTTTGTAGTAGACAAAATAAAGAAAGACCTGCAACGACCAGAGTTTCCTGAGCTTTATCACTATCGTCAGGAGAACATCTCGATGTTTGCGGAGGTGACGATGCAGCTCAAACCACTGGAGCAGGCCTTTGAGGTTATACTGACAGAAGATGACAAAGCCTATATCGTCAAAACCTTTCTTGATAATAGTATTGAATTGGGATTGCACAGTGTGTAATCCCTTTTCTTTTTGTGTGTAAAGTCAAACCCTTATCAGATCAAGGAAAACGCTTTGAAAAACTTGGCACGATAGTTGCTTTATATAAAGTGAACCTATCAAAAAACAAGGAGAGAAAAATCATGAGAAGAATTATGTTAGTATGTTCAGCTGGAATGAGTACAAGTTTATTAGTGACAAAAATGGAAAAAGCAGCTGCAGATCAAGGCGTCGAAGCAGATATTTTCGCAGTTTCAGCTTCTGAAGCAGATGAAAAATTAGAAGATGCAGCCAAACCAGTCGACGTTTTGCTATTAGGCCCCCAAGTTCGTTTTATGAAAGCACAGTTTGAAGAAAAATTAGCAGGAAAAAATATTCCATTAGATGTGATCGATATGAAGGACTACGGCATGATGAATGGCGAAAGCGTACTGAAAACAGCGATCGAATTGATGGATCAATAAAAGGAGTTGGTTTGACAATGAGTGAGCAAATGACGCAAGAACAATTGGAAGCGGTAATGGGATTGATCATCAATGCTGGAAATGCCAAAAGCGATGCTATGGAAGCTATCCAAGCAGCCAAAAAAGGCGACTTTCAAGCCGCGGAAGAAAAATTGAAAACGGCTGAACAGGGCTTAGTGGAAGCCCATCACGCCCAAACCGGTCTGCTGACAGCTGAAGCAAGCGGCAATCCAATGAATGTTACACTTTTGGCAGTTCACAGTCAGGATCACTTGATGACTGCTATCACGTTCAACGATCTTGCGAAAGAAGTAGTTGAAGTGTATCAGCGTTTAGCAGAGTAGGAGTGAGTACATGAAACTGCTGAAGGATCGGCAAACACTGCAAGCTGTTGCCGATTTGATCGAATATGCCTTTAATAAGCGGCAGTCGGTCATGAAGGACCCGTTGTTCCTGTCAAGATATGAGCATGCGGATTGCTATGGGACTTTCCAAAAAGAGCGATTAAGCAGCCTGGTGATGGTCAATCATTTTAAAGTTCGGCTTTTTTCAGAAACGATTCCGATGGCTGGTATCGGCTATGTGGCCAGTTATCCAGAATTCCGCGGAAAAGGCGGCGTTTCGGATGTGATGCGCGAAATTTTGCATGACCTGCATCAGCAGCAAATTCCTTTCGCACAGCTGGCACCTTTTTCAGAGCCCTTTTATCGTCAATTCGGCTTTGAACGAACGATCCGCCAAAAGCTTTATCACATCCCTGCTGATCAGTTTCGCTTCTTTAAAAGTGAAGCGGCAGGAGAGGTCCGACGTGGAAACTGGCAAGAAATGCAGCAGGAGATTATGACGCTTCATCAGCGTTTCATTGAAAGAGATCAGCTCGCGACAGTTATTAGAGAAAAATGGTGGTGGGATCGCTTGGATGCGTACTTCCCATTCCGCTTTTACACCGTGTGCGATGATCCGCAAGGAAGGGCCTGCGGTTATCTGATTTATCGACTTGAAGGAAGCACCTTTAAGATCGATGAACTGGGTTATGAGAACGTCTTTGCTTTGCGAAAGCTATTGAGCTATGTCAAAGCGCACGTTTCTTCATTTTCGGACTTTACCTATGCAGCGCCGATTCATGAATGCTTAGAAGATTGTTTCAGTGAACAAGCAGGCATCACAATCAATCAGCAGCCTTATATGATGAGTCGAATCATCAATTTCGAGCAATTATTACATTCTCCTTCTTTTGAAATCGATGGACGAATCATTGAAGTGACGGAGGATGCTGTTTGTCCTTGGAACAAAGGTCAATGGCGGGTGCAAGCTGGGAGAGTTGAAAAAGTTTCAGGAAAGCAAGCAGATATTTTAGGGTCAATCGAGGCCTGGACAGAATTGATAGTAGGCAGCTTAACGATCGACCAAGCGGTCCTGCTCGGCAAGATAGAAGTGAGAGAGAACAAGGATACAGCGATCGTAAAAACAGGCAAAACCTCATTTTACGATTATTACTAAATTTAGGGGGATATCTCAATGGATGGATTTATTAATTTTATGGAACGGCGCTTTATTCCAGTAGCGTCTAAAATCGGCGCACAGCGACACTTAGTTGCAATTCGTGATTCATTTATGGTTACCATGCCGCTGATGATCTTAGGGGCCTTGGCGGTTATGATCAATAACCTATCGTTGACCATTCCAGCTTTCGGCAACTTTATGAATGGCATTTTTGGCGGCGAATCTTGGAAAGGATTCGGCGGAGGCGTTTGGAACGGAACTTTTGGTGTGTTATCTGTCTTTATTGCCTTTCTAGTTGCTTATAATTTGGCAAATGGTTACGGCAAAGACGGTATTTCAACTGGTGTTGTTTCAGTAGCCTGCTTCTTTACATTAGGTGCAGCTACCAGCGGCATGAACTCTAGCGGTTTATTCGTCGCTTTGATCGTCGCGATTGTTGTGACTGAACTATTTCGTCGTCTTTTGGGCAATCCTAAATTGATTGTTAAAATGCCTGATGGCGTTCCGCCAGCAGTTGCAAAATCATTTGCGGCATTGTTCCCAGCAATGATTACGATTTCTTTATTCGGGTTAGTTGCAGCAGTTATCGCAGGTTTTGGTGTTGAAGATATGTTTGCATCTTTCTATGCAATGGTACAAGAACCATTCATGGGCTTGGCGAATTCCTATGGTTCAGCATTACTGATTGCTTTCATTACGCCATTCTTATGGTTCTTTGGGTTGCATGGTGCCAACATGATCGACCCATTCATGCAAGCGATCAATGCGCCAGCCATTGAAGCAAATATGGCAGCACTTAGCGCAGGGGAAACAGCTCCTTATATCGTAAACAAACCATTTATCGATTCATTCGTTAACATGGGGGGAACTGGGGTAACCCTTGGCTTGATCATCGCAATTTATTTAGTAGGGCGTAAGCATAAAGCATTTATGGTCGTAAACAACTTGGCAGCAGCTCCTGGCGTATTCAACATCAATGAGCCATTAATGTTTGGTTTGCCGTTGGTATTGAACCCAATCATGTTCATTCCATTTATTTTAACGCCAATGGTCTGTGTAACGACTGCTTACTTTGCTACAAAATTCGGCTTAGTGCCGCCAGCAACTGTTATGCCACCATGGGTAACACCACCAATCTTAGGCGGATTCTTAGCAACACAAAGTATTTCTGGTGCGGTATTATCCGCAGTGAACTTAGCAATTTCAATCGTTATGTATATGCCTTTCGTTATGCTTTCTACTAAGCAAGAATTAAAACGCGAAGCACAAGCAAATTAATCAATGGGGATTCGAGGATCGATGGGTCCTTGAATCCCTTTGTTAGTCAAAAAACTTTTTAGAAGCAGGGAGAAGAAAATGAAACAATTTCCAGCAAATTTTTGGTGGGGCGCAGCGACTTCAGGCCCACAAAGCGAAGGACGTTTTAATAAACAGCATGCCAACGTTTTTGATTACCATTATGAGATCGAACCAACTGCTTTTTATGATCAGGTGGGGCCAGACACCGCCTCTAATTTTTACAACAGCTACAAAGAAGACATTCGCATGATGCGCTCGATCGGGATGAACAGTCTGCGTACCAGTATTCAATGGAGCCGTTTGATCGATGATTTAGAAACCAATACAGTGAATGAAGATGCTGTGCGTTATTACAACGATGTAATCAATACGATGTTGGAAGAAGACATGACGCCGGTAATGAATTTGCATCATTTTGACCTGCCGGTGGAATTATTTGATAAATATGGTGGTTGGGAATCGAAAAAAGTAGTCGATTTATACATCGGGTTTGCCAAACGCTGTTTTGAATTGTTTGGCGATCGCGTAAAATATTGGGCGACTCACAACGAGCCAATGGTAGTAGTAGAAGGAGAATACCTTTTCCAATTTCATTATCCAAACATTGTAGATGGTAAAAAAGCCGTTCAAGTGGCTTACAATTTGAATCTTGCTTCGGCTAAAGCCATTCAAGCATTTCGTAAGCTGGCCATTGAGGATGCGCAAATTGGCACCATTTTGAATTTGACGCCAACCTATGCGGCTTCCGACAGTGCAGAGGATCAAGAAGCAGCTCGAATTGCAGAGCTTTGGAACAACAAAATGTTCTTAGAACCAGCGATTTACGGCCATTTCCCAGCGGAATTGGAAGAACTGTTGTCCAACGACAACGTTTTATGGGAAAGTACGGATGAAGAAAAAGCGATTTTGCAGGAAAACACGGTTGATTTCCTTGGGGTGAACTTTTATCACCCAAATCGAGTGAAGGCGCCTGATGTTGCTCCAAATTCAGTGGGCTCTTGGATGCCAGACCGTTATTACGATGCGTTTGACATGCCTGGAAGAAGAGTAAACCTGGATCGCGGCTGGGAGATCTACCCAAAGGCGTTGTACGATATCGCCGTAAACATCAAAGAGAATTACAAAAATATCCCTTGGTATGTCTCTGAAAATGGGATGGGGGTCTCAAATGAGACGCGCTTTTTGAACCAAGAGGGCATAATCGAAGATGACTATCGAATTGACTTTGTACAGGAGCATTTGGAATGGCTGCATCAAGGAATCGAAGAAGGTTCGAATTGCTTCGGTTATCATATGTGGACACCAATTGACTGCTGGTCTTGGTTGAATGCTTATAAAAATCGATATGGCTTTATCTCCAACGACATCCACACACAAATCAAAACTATTAAAAAATCAGGTTACTGGTTCAAAGAAGTAGCTGAACAAAATGGGCTAACAGAACTCCAATAAAATAAGCAAAAACACCGTACAGGAGGACATTCATGAAGCGAGAATTAGGAATTTCCGTTTACCCGGATCACAGCGATCCCCAAAAAGACCGGGAATACATTAAAAAGGCTGCTGATCTGGGGTATCAACGGATTTTTATGAGCATGCTTGAGGTAACTGAAGGTAAAGAAAAAGTAAGCCAGAAGTTCAAGAGTATCATTGAATATGCTAAAAACTTAGGATTTGAAACGATTTTAGATATTGCTCCTTCGATTTTTGATGACTTAAAAATTTCCTATGATGACTTAGGTTTCTTTGCGGAACTAGGAGCACAAGGGATTCGTTTGGACGAGGGATTTGACGGTAGTAAAGAGGCAATGCTGACGTACAATCCTTATGGGCTAGCAATCGAATTGAATATGAGCAACAATGTGGCCTATCTGGAAAATATTTTATCCTATGAAGCCAATCAGCCATTCTTATACGGCTGCCACAATTTTTATCCGCAAAGAGGCAGCGCGTTACCATATGACTTCTTTGTTTCGTGCAGCCAGCGCTTTAAAAGGCACGGGATCAAAACAGCAGCCTTTATCACAAGTCATCAAGCCGAATATGGGCCTTGGGATATCAATGATGGATTGCCGACATTGGAGATGCATCGGGATTTGCCGATCGATCTGCAGGCTCGTCACATGTTTGCGACTGGTTTGATCGATACGGTCATCATTGGAAATGCCTATGCCTCAGATGAAGAACTGGAAAAGGTAGCGGCAGTAGACCGTTACAAACTTAGTTTGGGTATCGAGATGGTGGCTGAAGCAAGTGAGATAGAACGCAAAATTATTTCGGATACGAAGCATTTTCGTCGTGGCGATATCACTGCTCTCATGGTTCGCTCTACTCAGGTTCGAGTGAAGTACAGTGACACAGAGAATCCGCCGCATGATCATCAACAGGAATTTAAAATCGGAGATGTCGTGATCGGCAATGATGACTTTGGAAAGTATAAAAATGAATTGCAGATTATCCTAGAGCCGCATACAGATGCCCGGAAAAACCTGGTCGGCAGAATCCCCGAAGAAGAACTGGTCTTGCTGGAGTATTTGCGGCCATGGACCAAATTCCAATTTGTTGAAAAATGAGCCTTATCCAAAAATTAAAAAATGATGACAAAATTGATTGACAAATAATCCGCAGCGGTGTAAAGTTAGAAACAACTTAATCGAACGACAATGAAAAGAAGAGTAGCAGGTCATTCGCTTTTAGAGAGTCTCTGGCAGGTGGAAAGAGGCAGCGGGGAGTTGTGAACCACATCTTTGAGTCGATCAGCTGAATCAGTAGGCTGATCCGGGAGAGCCCGTTACAGCGAAGGTCATGATGACCAGTTGAGGCCGTCTGTTGTGAAGCAGCGGCGAAAAAAGGTGGAACCACGTAATGTACGTCCTTTAGTCGAAAGACTAAAGGATTTTTTTGTTTTCACCGCTGACCATGACTAAACGAGGTTTTTTCTGTGAGGAAAAGACAAAGATGAGGTGGAACCACGTGATCATACGTCCTCTGGTTAACAAAACCAGAGGACTTTTTTGTTCGTTTGCAATCAAAAAGAGGATATCGCCGTACGCGCGTCGTACGAGCTGGGGAGGAAACATCAAGATGACTTATTTAATCGACGTAATGCCGCAATTGCTGACCGGAGCTACCACTACACTAAAACTATTTTTATATACGATCATTGGTTCTTTGCCTTTAGGAATCCTGCTGTCATTTGGATTATCCAGTCGATTTAGACCCATCAAATGGATCCTGCAACTGTATGTATGGATCATGCGGGGCACTCCGCTGCTTTTGCAATTGATCTTTGTGTTCTACGGATTGCCGTTAGTAGGGATCGTATTCGACCGTTTCGAGGCTGCTCTCTTTGCCTTCATTTTGAACTATGCTGCGTATTATGCTGAAATCTTTCGCGGCGGGATTCAGTCGATTCCCTTGGGCCAATATGAAGCCTCTCGCGTGTTGGGATTGACGCCTTTTCAAACAATCACACGGATCATCATTCCTCAAGTCGTGAAGATCGTGCTGCCTTCTGTCGGCAACGAAGTGATCAATTTAGTAAAGGACACCTCTTTGGTGTATATCCTTGGTCTATCCGATGTCATGCGTGCTGGAAAGATCGCGATGGAACGCGACACTACGCTGCTTCCACTATTAGGAGTAGCTATAATATACCTCGTGATGACCGGGATCGCTACAGTCATTATGAAGCAGCTGGAAAACCGGTTGAATTATTATCGCTAAACAGAAACCTATTCGACAGGACTGAAGGAGAAAAATTATGATTGAACTAAAGAAAATCAATAAATCGTTTGGCAATAAAAAAGTTATCAATGATTTGGATCTGGTGATCCCAGACGGTCAGATTCTTGCGATCGTAGGGCCATCCGGCGGAGGAAAGACTACTTTGCTGCGAACACTCGCAGGTTTGGAAACCACAGACAGCGGTACCTTTTTACTTGATGGACAGCCCTTTGACCCCGCTGCCAGTAAACAGACCGAACAAGTCGTCGGCGTGGTCTTCCAAGATTTCCAGTTGTTTCCTCATCTAAATGTTTTGGACAACATAACGATCGGACCACGGTTGGTGCTTAAGCAGGACAAAGAGACCTACACGAAAAAAGCAGAAAATCTGGCAAGTCTATTGGGGATCGACGAATTGCTGAACAGCTATCCTTTCCAATTATCGGGCGGACAAAAACAACGGTTGGCAATCGCTCGGGCTATGGCGATGAATCCGAAGGTGTTGGCCTATGATGAGCCTACCAGCGCGCTGGACCCTGCGTTGCGGCAGCAGGTTGAAAATTTGATTTTGGAACTGAAAGCAGACGGAGTCACCCAGATTGTGGTCACCCATGATCTCGTTTTTGCTGAGAATATTGCAGATAAATTATTAAAGGTAGAACCAATCAAATAAGGAGGAAAACACATGAACATGAAAAAAATTGTATTAGGGGCAGCAGCAGTGATCAGCTTAACCCTTCTTAGTGCTTGTGGAAATGAAAAGAATGCAGCCAGCGACGAAAACACGTGGAAAAAAGTAGAAGAGTCAAAAGAAATCACGATTGGATTGGATGACACCTTCGTTCCTATGGGATTCAAAGATGAGGATGGGAAGATCATAGGCTTCGACATTGACTTAGCTACTGCTGTCTTTGAAGAATACGGCGTTAAACCAACCTTCCAGCCGATTGACTGGTCGATGAAGGAAAATGAATTGGATAATGGCACGATCGATCTGATCTGGAATGGCTACACGATGACGAAAGCGCGTGAGAAGAAGGTAGCCTTTTCAAAACCATACGCCAAAAATGAACAGGTGATCGTAGCCAAAAAAGATAGCGGCATCACAAAAGACGCAGATTTAAAAGACAAGGTGCTGGGAGCACAGGAAGGTTCTTCTGGGTATGAGGCTTTCACTCAACAAGCAGATAAACTGAAGGATATGGTACAAGATCAAGATGCTACTTTATATGCCAGCTTTAACGAGGCATTTATTGATTTGGAAAGTGGTCGAATCGATGGACTGCTGATCGATCGAGTATACGCAGATTACTACTTGAAGCAAGCCGGGAAAATGGATGATTTTACAGTTTTCAACGCTGGGTTCAAGAATGAAAACTTTGCTGTTGGTGCTAGAAAAGACGACACAGAGCTGGTTGGAAAAATCAATGAAGCATTTGACAGATTGCAGGAGGAAGGCAAGTACGGCGAAATTTCTGAGAAATGGTTTGGTGAGCAGTGGAGTATTCCTGAAGAATAAACGGTAAGAGGTTTGGTTGAATGCAACCAGAAAAAGAGGAGGAAAACAATGAAAAAATGGGTAGTTGGGGTTTTGGCAGTATTGATGACGATCAATCTAGCGGCCTGTGGGAAAGAAAAGGAAGCTTCTGGCGATGAGAGCTGGACGAAGATAGAAGATGCCAAAGAGATTACGATCGGTTTAGATGACACTTTTGTTCCGCTAGGTTTCAAAAATGACCAGGGGGAGATCGTGGGCTTCGATGTAGATATAGCCACTGCGATTTTTAAAGATTATGGTATTACACCTAAATTTCAACCAATCGATTGGTCAATGAAGGAAAACGAGCTGGATAATGGCACGATCGATTTGATTTGGAACGGTTATTCAGTGACAAAGGCTCGGGAGAAAAAAGTTCGCTTTACGATTCCTTATGCTGAAAACGATCATATCATCATGACCCGTAAGGACAGCGGCATCACGAAGCGTGAAGAAATGAAGGACAAGATACTAGGAACGCAGGAGAGTTCGTCCAGTTATGAATCCTTCTTGAAAAATCCCGAGAAATTAAAGGATTTAGTCAAAGACGAAGATGCGGTCCAGTATGCCAGCTTTAATGAAGCCTTTATGGATCTGGAAAATGGACGTTTGGATGGTATTTTGGTTTCTGTGATCTATGCGGAATACTACCTGAAGCAAAATGATAAGTTGGATGATTTCAATTTGTTCAATCCAGGTTTCAAAGGCGATAGTTTAGCCGTAGGTGCACGAAAAGGGGACAAAGCACTGGTGGATAAAATCAATCAAGGAATGAAAAAGCTGGAAGAAGATGGCCGTTATGCCGAAATCACGGAAAAATGGTTTGGCAAAGCCATGGAGTTGCCAGCAGAATAGATCCCACTCGATTGAGACATCCTACATGAATAATGATTTTTGAAAGCCGCTTGGCAGATTGGAAGAAGACGACTTCTGATCAATCAGGCGGCTTTCTTTTATCAAAAAAATGATTTCTTAAATTTTCGCTAAGGAACATTTTTCATCTGAAGCAATTCGCCAGAAAAAGCGGTGTTTTCAGCACCTTTAACTGGTAAATACGCGGTAAAACTACTGTCGAAAGTAAAAAGTGGAACAACGAATGCCCACGGATAAAAACTCTAGCAAAACTTTTGTTTGCCTCGTTTTTTTTGTATAATGAAACAGATGAAAAGAGGGATACAATGGCGCAAAAGAAGCGTACTAAAAAGAAAAGAAAAACCAAAAAGCAAAAACAACTGCAAGAACAGCGCCTGATCGTGATCATCGGCTTAGTTTTTATTCTATTTGCGGTGTTTTCCCTTCTTAGCTTAGGCTTTCTAGGGAATTTAATCGCCAATGTGCTGCGCATGGTCGGCGGCAATACGTATCAGTTCTTAGCGCTGCTGTTAGGGATATATGGTGTCCTACTGGTGGTTAAAAATACAAGCTTGAAAGTAACCAAGATTCGACGATGGGCGGGGATTGGTGTTGCATACCTTGGTATTCTGCTGATTCTTCATGCACGATTGTTTGCAAATGTCGAAGGCCAGAATCCAAATGTTTTGCAGACGACATGGGATCTGCTGATGACGGATTTTCTAGGAAATCAAGTCAGCCAAAATGTCGGCGGCGGGATGTTTGGCGGGGCATTGTACAGCTTGACGCATTTTCTGGTTTCACAGGTAGGCAGTTACATCATTGCAGTGCTGCTTTTGATTTTAGGGCTCTACTTATTCACCATGATGGAATTTTCGCAAGTGACGGATGTGTTGAATCAGGGCATCGACTTCTTGAAAGAGAAATTCTCCGAGTCGGATGAAAAAAAAGCTGTTAAATCTGAAAAGCGGGCAGCCCAAAAGGCGGAAAAAGCGAAGCTGAAAGCCGAAAAACAAGCTGAAGAGCAGGCTGCAGCAGAAGAAAAGCAACGCAACCGTGTCCGCTCGTTGACTCCTGGAGAACAATTGGCTAAAGAAAATCAAGAAACCCACCTGCAAGAACCCGAACAAATGAAGCTAGTACCGATCGAAGCTTATCAAGGAAATATTGAGGTGTCAGAACCGTTGCCGCAAGAAGAGATGGTGAATCCTGAAGAGGGAGACACAGGAGATTTGGAATTTGAGATCAATGCTGAACCGGAAGATCGCGATTATCAGCTGCCTTCTTCCAGCTTGCTGGACTCCATTCCTGCAACGGATCAAAGCGATGAATACAAAATCATTGAAAACAATATCAAGGTACTGGAGAAAACCTTCGACAGTTTTGGTGTAGATGCGACTGTTGTAAAAGCCAGTCTAGGACCATCCGTAACCAAATTTGAGATTCAGCCGGCAGTTGGTGTGAAGGTCAGCAAAATTGTCAGCTTAACAGACGATATCGCCTTGGCTTTAGCAGCAAAGGACGTACGGATGGAGGCTCCGATTCCTGGGAAATCATTGATCGGTATCGAGGTTCCCAATAATACGATCAGTACCGTATCCTTCCGGGATATCATTGAAGCACAGCCAAGCCATCCAGATAAGCTGCTGGAGGTTCCGTTAGGCCGCGATATTTCGGGGATGGTGCGAACCGCTGATCTAAGCAAAATGCCGCATTTGCTGATTGCCGGCTCCACGGGAAGCGGGAAATCGGTGGCCATCAATGGCATCATCACCAGTATATTAATGCGGGCTAAGCCCCACGAGGTCAAGATGATGATGATCGATCCAAAGATGGTGGAACTGAATGTGTACAATGGGGTGCCGCATTTGCTGACACCTGTTGTCACGAATCCCCGCAAGGCTGCTCAGGCGCTGCAAAAGGTCGTTCAGGAAATGGAAGAACGGTACGAGAAGTTTGCGGCGACCGGTGTACGAAATATTTCTGGCTTCAATGAACTGATCATCCAAAAAAATCTAGAGGATGGTCAAAATCGTCCGATCCTGCCGTTTATCGTCGTGATCGTGGATGAATTGGCGGACCTGATGATGGTGGCCAGCAATGAGGTGGAAGATGCCATCACACGTTTGGCGCAGATGGCACGTGCCGCTGGTATTCACATGATCTTGGCTACGCAACGTCCGAGTGTGGATGTCATTACTGGGATCATCAAAGCCAACGTTCCTTCACGTATCGCCTTCGCTGTTTCAAGCGGAACAGACTCTCGAACAATCATTGACAGCAATGGTGCAGAAAAGCTGTTAGGAAGAGGCGATATGCTGTTTTTACCAATGGGTGAAAACAAACCGATTCGGGTGCAGGGCGCCTTTATTTCCGATCACGAGGTGGAACGGATCGTGACTTTTGTCTCCGATCAGCAGGAAGCCCATTACGAGGAAAAAATGATGCCGACTGAAGAGACGACCACGTCACCATCAGACGTTCCTCAGGATGATCTGTATGAAGAAGCTAAAGCATTGGTTATCGAGATGCAGACAGCCAGCATTTCTTTGCTGCAGCGTCGTTTCCGCATTGGCTACAATCGAGCAGCACGGATCGTGGATGAATTAGAAGAAAAAGGGGTAGTTGGACCTTCTGTAGGCAGCAAGCCTCGTGAGGTCTATCTTGAAAAAGAAGAACCGATAGAACACCCACTGGAAGAAAATTAATAATCAGGACTGCAGATATCTTCAGTAATTAGGCTGGATCTGCAGTCTATTTTTATTGAAATGAAAAATTTCAACATTAATGTGTAAACAACATGTGTTATACAGCACAAAATGTCTATGCTATATTTTTGTTAGATTGATAAGCGCTTACAATTGGAGGAAACAAATGGAAGGACTGAATCAACGCCAAAAAAAATTGATCCAGCTGCTTTTGCAAAATGAGAATTATCTACCGGTGGCTCATTATGCACAGCTAGTAGGCAAAACCAGTCGAACGATTTATTCCGATCTGGATAAGATTCAACGTGTGTTTTCCGCAGAAAAAGTGGTGATCGAGAAAAAGCCGCGGATCGGCGTAAAACTGATCGGTGATGCGAAGGCTAAAATGGCCCTATTGGAAGCCATCGGGGAATCCGAACAGATCATGCTTGAGACTTTCAGCCCAATGGATCGCCGGTTGTCTATTGCTAAAATGCTCTTGGTCGATGCAGCAACGATCACCCAACAACGACTGGCTAGACAGTTTCATACCAGTCCCAGCTCGATCGCGGTAGATCTTGACAAAATCAGTGAGAGCTACGGAATCACCATCGTTCCCTCAAAAAGAGGAACGTGTATCGAAGACGGAGAAGAAGAAATCCAGCGAGCCTTATTTCGGTTCATGGAGCAATGGCTCAGTCATGTTGGCATCTCGGATGACATGCTTTTTTCATTGAAAGGACAAGAGCAGGTCCACCAGATTTTCGAACCAAAGCTGGTCTTAGTGGTATTTGAACAGATTCAACTGCTAAAACACAATCAGGAACTCTTTTTTCCAGCGCAATATCAGAAGTCGTTGTTTTTACGGATGCTGGTTTTCTTTCATCGTCTAAGTAAGAACAGGCATATTGAAGAAAGTGAATTCCTGTTCGATCAGATTCAAATGATCGATACCTACTATTTAGCCAGTGGATTAGTAAAAGCTGTTTGCGAAGAGCTAGCGATCACCTATCGAGAGGATGATGTTTCTTACGTGAATCGCCAGCTTTTGGGCTATGGAATCAAAGTTCATTCAAGCTCGGAAGCAGTCTTCGAACAATATGCCCCGATCATTCAAAGGGTCTTAAAGACCATGAGCGAGATTATGCAAGTCGATTTTACAGAGGATGACGTATTAAGAGAACGTTTTTCCAATCATTTTATTCCGATGGTCTATCGATTGAAATTAGGCATCGAGATCACGAATCCATTGGTGGAAGAGATCAAAAATCAATACTCGATTATTTTCAGCTCGACGTGGTATGCTCTGGCGAATGTAGAGCAGGAGCTGCATATTCAGTTCAATGATGAAGAGGTAGCTTTTTTAGCGATGTATTTTCAAGTATCTCTGGAAAAAAGTCAAAATGGGAAAAAGATTTTGATCGTTTGTCCGACAGGTGTGGGTACTTCAGAATTGATCTATAACAAAATCAAACGTATTTTACCAGCACAAGATATCGCCGAGGTGACCACTGTCGATAAGCTGTATAAGAAAAATCTGGAGAACGTGGATCTGATCATTTCATCGATCCATTTGACTGATATCGACAAACCGATCATCAAGGTATCCACGCTGGTGACACAGGAAGACATTAAAAACATCACTTCTTTGTATTCTGATTTCTTTTATCAGGAGGAAGAAAACAGCCAGCAAAATGTTCAATTCGATGCGTTAAAGCAGGTGATCGATCCGGGTTTTATAGAGACCCATCAGCAGTTCGAAAACAAGACCGAGTGCCTGAACCATATGATCGATCGGTTGGAAAAAGAAAGGATCGTCACTCAAGCATTTCGACAAGAAGTCTTTGAGCGGGAGCAATTGGGTGAGACCGCACTGGAGACGGGGGTAGCCATCCCGCATGCGGCTCCACAAAATGTATTAAAAACGAAAGTATCGATTCTCACGTTAAAAAAACCAATTTTATGGGATCAGCGAAAAGTTTCGTACGTTTTGTTAATGTGTGTAGCCCAAAGTGAGCGAAAACTGGTTCGTGGAATTATTGCGGATATTCATAAAATCGTTCGCTCAGAGGTGAACATAAAGCACTTTTTCGATCAACAGAGTGCAGAAGAGATTTATCAAGGAATTCTCAGGAGGTAGGAGTATGACAGAGGTCATTACAGAGGAGTTAGTGGATTTAGCAGTAGAAGGAATAAAGAGTCGAGCAGTTATCGAGGCATTAGCCAAACGAATCGAATCAACTGATCGTTTAACGGATTATGCCGGCTACTTTCAAAGTGTGATCGATCGTGAGGAACTGACCTCGACAGCAATCGGGTTTGGTATTGCTATCCCTCATGGCAAAAGCAAGCATGTAAAAGAGTGTACGGTTGCCTTTGGAAGGCTTCAGCAGCCAGTAGAATGGAATAGTTTGGACGGAGAACCTGTAGAGATGGCTTTCTTACTAGCTGTCCCAGAAGATTGTGCAGGAGACGAACACTTAAAAATCATCGCAGGACTGTCTCGTAAGCTGGTCCATGAAGAATTTCGTGAGTTGTTGAAAACCTCGACCAGTGAAAAAGAGATCGTTAAAGTGATCAATGATAGTTTAGCAATGGTATTGAACTAAAAAATAGAAGAATGAAATGAGGAAAAAGAAATGAAATTAGTAGCCGTAACCGCATGTCCTTCAGGAGTTGCACATACGTATTTAGCCGCCGAAAGTTTAGAGGTCGCAGCCAAGAAAAACAATATAGCTATTCACGTGGAGACGCAAGGTTCGATTGGGATCGAAAATGCGCTGACAAGTGATCAGATTGCTGCTGCAGATGCCGTGATTTTAACCAACAATATCGGGATCAAAAACGAGGAACGTTTTAAAGGCAAGCCGGTCGTTCGTGTGAGTGCTGGAGACTGCATCAATAAAGCAGATGCAATCGTCAAAAAGCTTCAGTCAAAATTAGGCTAAGAGTACAAAAAGAAATGTGCGAAATCTTGGCAGCTTGATTGCCAATGTACATCACGTGAAATAGGAGGAAAAGAAATGATCAGTTTGTTGAAAGATACCAGAAAGAATTTGATGACCGGTGTGTCCTACATGATTCCTTTTGTGGTTGCTGGTGGGATTTTATTAGCCTTGAGTGTGCTTTTCTCCGGCAGTGCCGCTGTTCCGGAAGAGGGAATGCTGGCAGATATTGCAACGATCGGTATCACTGGATTAGGGATGATGGTGCCGATTCTTTCAGGGTATATTGCCTTCTCGATGGTCGATCGTCCAGGACTGGCACCTGGAGTGATTGGCGGCTTGATCGCCAGTAATATTGGAGCAGGCTTTCTTGGTGGAATTTTGTCTGGTTTATTAGCCGGTGTGGTTGTTTATTATTTGAAACAAATCAAGCTTCCCTCCAGCTTGCGTTCATTAGGACCGATTTTTATCATTCCATTAGTCGGTACGACGATCGTGGGGTGCTTGATGTATTGGGTGATCGGTAAGCCGATTGCCGGATTAATGACTGGACTGACTGCTTGGTTAGAGTCCATGGGGACTACCAATATGGTTGTGTTAGGTTTGGTATTAGGCGCAATGATCGCCTCAGACATGGGCGGACCAATCAATAAGGTTGCTTTTGGCTTTGGCTCCGCAATGGTAGGCACGATCGATTCAGTGACCGGGATGCCTAGTGCGACAGCTCTATCTATTATGGCAGGAATCGGTGCGGCTATTTGTATTCCTCCTTTGGCGATGGGGGTTGCGACATTGGTTGCGCCGAAAAAATTCTCGTTGGAGGAACGAAATTCAGGCAAAGCTGCGATCGTCATGGGATTAGTCGGAATCTCAGAAGGTGCAATCCCTTTTGCAGCAGCAGACCCGCTGCGCTGTATACCGGCTAATATGATCGGCAGTGCTGTCGGTGCAGCGGTAGCGATGGTATTAGGTGCGGGAAATCCAGCACCATGGGGCGGATGGATCGTTGCTCCAGTCGCACAAAATCCGTTGATGTATATTGCAGGCACTTTGGTCGGAGTAGTCATCACGGCAGGTATCGTAGTCGCCTTGAAAAAACCAATCGCTGAAGTAGGAAGCGCAGCAGATTCACTGGCAGATGAGGATATTGATTTAGATATTGAAATCATGTAATTTATAAAAAATCATGAGTGACCGATGCACAGAATTGGAGAAATCTAGTTCTGTGCATTTTTTTCGAAACCTTCTTAAGAGGACCAAAAAAAGCAGTTCATGCTATACTTAAAGCATGAATCAAGAAAGTGAGGGATGACTATGGCAAAAATATATCGTGGTTCTGGCTTTTTTGGCAAGGATGCTCTTGGGATCTTCGATGACGGGAAAGTATACGAGGGGACCGGTTTGTTTAGTAAAGACATTGTTGGTTCTTATAAAGATGGCAAAATTTATACGGGCAGCGGTCTTTTCGGCAAGGATCAAGTCGGCTCATTCAAGGACAATAAAATATATCGCGGAACCGGTTTATTTGGTAAGGATGCAGTGGGAATGTGTAAAGACGGTAAAATTTATAGAGGGGTCGGACTATTCGGCAAGGACGTCATCGGCTCTTATGAGGGTGATGATGAAGAAGGGGCTGCCGCTGCAGCTTTGTTATTGCTGGAATCAGAGTTAATAGAAGAGAAGTAAAGAAAAAGCAGTGACCGTTAAATCAGGGAACTGTACCGACCCCCAAAAGTTAGACCAAAAATCTAATATTTTGGGGGTCGATTTT
>NZ_BJCC01000011.1 GCF_004309355.1 Enterococcus florum
CCAGCGATAGTAGGCAGAGCGCGCTACCTGCAGGAAATCGCACATGGGTTTTATCGGGTAGCCCTTTTCTTCGTGCATGAATTTAATCGCCTGGTAAGCCACGACATTTCGAAATTGTCCTAACGATTCCTCCTTTCCAATTCCCTTACTTTTTTTAACAGATCGTTCTCCATTTGTAACTGTGCAACTTCTTGTTTTAGTTTGGCCATTTCAATCGCGATTTCTTCCTCGGGTGTCCGACGGACTTGTTTCGCTTTACGGCGGCCACGCCGATCTTGGAGACCTTCATAGCCTAATTGCTCATACTTCTTCACCCAGTTGTAGACATTTTGGTACGACACTTGATACTTGATTGCCATTGCTCCATAATCCTTATTACTAGCTAGACATTCTAACACAATCTTCAGACGTTCCTCTTGACTGGTTTCACGGGTTTGACTCATGCTGCTTCCACCACTTTCTGATTTGAAGTTTCTATGAGTATTATATACCTTGATCCAGTCATATAGTTGTTTTGCATTTCTTAATCCATACTTTTTGGCAATATCTATTTGACTGCCTCTACCCGCAAGATACTCTTGAACCGCTGCCAGCTTCAATTCTTTCGAATACTTTTTATTCTTATTCGTGGCAATCAGACCAGTGGGCCCTTCATTTTCATATAAAGCACACCA
>NZ_BJCC01000012.1 GCF_004309355.1 Enterococcus florum
CAGCTTCAATTCTTTCGAATACTTTTTATTCTTATTCGTGGCAATCAGACCAGTGGGCCCTTCATTTTCATATAAAGCACACCACCTTCTGACTGTGTTCACGTTAACTTGGGCTTCTTTAGCTGCACTAGTTAAACTGATTTCCTGTCTAAGATAACTCTCAACAATCTTTATGCGCTCTTCTGCACTGAGCTTCATCCTTCTTTTTCCCATAACAAATACCCCTATCTAGGATTTAATTATTTCCTTGTCCTAGATAGGGGTAGCATAGCAAATTTGTAAAATGGCTGTTCTTAAATAAAGATCCGAAAAATAGTATTGAATGGAATACGGAAGTGAAATTTTCTTATTCTCCTAGAAAATCGGTGATCAAGGAAGCTGAAGCAATTTATCAAAAAGGTCTGCGTGCCGAGTTTACAAATGAGATCTACGGAACAGAACGTCCAGAACTTTCAATGGATCCTAAAGTTGCGGATATTATTGGAGATATGATCCAACAAGCACTCTATAATACAACACCAGAAGAAGCAGCTAAAGAGGCTGACAGTAAACTAAAGGACTATTTCGAAAACGAGTAAATGATATAAGTTGGGGCTGATTTTTCAGCCCCAATAGTAAGGAGGATCGTATGTTAAAGATGGGCACAAAAGAAGAACAAAAAAGTTCGGCAACGATCAAAAAGAAGACGCTAAACAAGAATTTTGGTGAGGCAATAACTGCCTACTTAATGTTATTACCCGATATTATCGGCTTGGCTGTCTTCGTTTTTATTCCAATGCTATATGCAATCTATGTGAGTTTTCATCAATGGAATGGTTTAACACCGATGGAGTTTATTGGGCTAGATAATTATAAACGCTTGTTAGGTGATAAAGATTTTCTGAATTCATTAAAAGTCACGTTCACCTATGCCATTATTTATATTCCTAGTGTTTATTGTATTTCGTTAGGATTAGCACTGGTGACTACCAGCCTTAAAGGAAAATTAGAGGTTTTTGCTCGAATGGCCTACTTTATTCCATATTCTATTTCAACAGTTGTTGCTGCTTTAGTTTGGACATTTATGTACTCGCCTAAAAGAGGGTATTTCAATGAGATATTAAAACTATTTGGAATTCCGAATCAGAGTTTTTTAGCAGATAAAAACCAAGCTTTATTGAGTGTTGTAGCCGTCAGTGTTTGGTTGATCGTCGGATACAATATGGTGATTTTTATATCTGCTTTGAAAGATGTTCCAAAAACTTATTATGAAGCAGCCGAAATGGATGGTGCAAATGCAATCCAAAAATTCTTTAATGTGACCTTACCGCAAATAAAAAATACGACTGTTTTTATTCTGATCGTAACGACAATCGGTTCTTTCCAAGTGTTTGATCAGATCAAAATTATGACAAATGGTGGCCCAGCGAAAGCAACGGAGGTTACGGTTTTCAGAATTTACGATCAAGCATTTACGATGTATGACTTTGGCTACTCCTCAACAATGGCTGTCGCACTATTTATGTTGATCATGGGTCTATCATATTTTCAATTTAGATCAATGGGAGCTACGGAACCAAAAGCGAAACGAGGGAAGAAAGCATGAAGAGAAGCAGAAAAAAACAATGGATCATCAATATCTGTGCAGTAGCGTTGGCTTTGTTATTTCTATTTCCAATCTACGTAATGGTTCTAAGTTCATTCAAACCGAATAACGAAATCTTTAATATGTCGCTGATTCCTGATTTTAGTACGCTTACCTTAGACAATTTTCGGCAGGTAATGGCGAATGGATCTTTCTTTCAAAGCATGCTGAATTCCTTCATCATTGCGGCAACGATCACTATTGCTGCACTGTTATTCCATTCGATGGCAGGCTTTGCCTTGGCTAAGCTAAAATTCCCTGGAAAACGGTTCGTCTTTGGTTGGTTCATGAGCACTATGATGATTCCTTTTGCAGTAATCATGATCCCGCTCTTTTCGATTGTTAAAGGAATGGGCTTGTTAAATACACTTTGGGCGGTAATTCTGCCATTACTTCCGAATGCGTACGGAATCTTTTTATACCGGCAATTTTTCATGGATATACCGGATTCATTACTGGAAGCAGCAAGGATCGATGGATTATCAAATTTTCAGATTTTCTGGAAAATCTATCGTCCATTATCAACACCGATCACGATCACATTAGGAATAACCTTTTTTGTCACCAACTGGAATACCTACTTGTGGCCTTTGATCGTTACTCAACGGCAAGATCTGTGGGTCGTTCAAGTGGCCATGGCAAACTTTAAGCAAGAACATACAACCGCTTGGAATCTGATATTGGCTGGAGCAGTGATTGCTGCACTACCAACGGTCATTTTATTTTTCTTATTCCAAAATTATATTAAGGACGGTATTAAAACTGCCGGCATGAAAGAGTAGAGGAGAATAGTATATGTTAGGAAGTTCGTTAAGAGACATCTGCAAAGAAAGAACAGGCAAACGAAAAAGAGCATCTAGTTATGACGTTACAGGAGGAAATCGTGATTTCTTAAAGATCTATTCAGGTGATAGGAAAACAATTGCGACGATTAATGGATCTGGCTGTGTTACGCACATTTGGATGACTATGGCACCACTAGAAGACGGTGCGATGGAAGACTATTTGTATCGCAAAGTGATCATTCGTATGTTTTGGGACAATGAAGAAAAGCCTAGTGTAGAAGTTCCTATCGGAGATTTTTTTGGGATGGGACACGGGATAACTAAAAATTATTCGTCAGCACCCTTCCAAATGGGACCGGAGAGTGGCCAAGCATTGAATTGTGTTCTGCCGATGCCTTTTGCCGAAGGCGCACGATTTGAAATAGAATCACAGGCAACAAATCCAATCAAATTTTATTACTACATCGATCATGAATTGTATGAAGAATCTCCAGATACTTCTCTGCGTTTTCATGCGACTTGGCATCGAGAATTGACTCAAGGAATCAATAGTGATGATGTATCGAATGCATTCTTTGAGTTTGGTGGGAAAAATACGGATGGAAAAAATAATTATGTTTTATTAGAAGCTGAAGGAAAAGGACATTACATCGGCTGTAATTTGAATATCCATAATTTACGTTACACCAATGAGTGGAATTGGTATGGCGAAGGTGACGATATGATCTTTATCGACGGTGCTGAATGGCCTCCAACCATACACGGTACTGGAATGGAAGATTATTTTAATACTGCTTGGTGTCCAACAGAAGAATATCAAAGTCCTTATTTTGGTTTGCTTCTTGGAGGAGATCCAAATTGGGCAGGAAAAATCTCAACTTATCGCTATCACATTGAAGATCCGATCATGTTTGATGAATCCATCAAAGTTACGATTGAACATGGACATAACAATCATCGTAGTGATGACTATAGTAGTACAGCATATTGGTACCAGACAGAACCGCATAAAGAATTTCAACCGCTAATAAGTATGAAAGAACGTTTACCGTTGCCTGATATAAAAGCTGCTACAGCAGAGGAAACCGAAGAGTTTTTCAATTATTAAGCCTGTATAAAAGATAAGGAGCTCATTGAATGAAGAAATTATTGTTAGGTTGTTTAATTTTTATCGGATTGTCTGGTCTTGGTGGTTGTGGAAAAAATAATAAAGTCGCAGAAAGTGATGAAAAAATAAAATTAGAGTTTTGGAATTTTTGGTCAAAGGATGGTGGTGAAGACAAGTTCTTCAAAGCGCGTATCAAAGATTTTGAAAAGAAAAATCCGAATGTAAAAATTACACAAAGCAATATCCCTGTAGACGATTACATGGGCACTAAATTAGCGACCGCTTTTACTTCGGGAACAGGTCCAGATATTTTTGTCGCTAGTCCTGGAACGATCGGTAATTTTATTAACGCAGGAATCCCTTATCCAATGGAAGATTATTTTTCTGATGAAGTAAGAAAGGATTACTCTAAGGCATCACTTGAAGCAGTAACAGATAAAGACGGACATATTCTTGCAGTGCCGACTGAACAAGACTTGGTAGCACTGTTCTATGATAAAGATCTATTAGCCGAAAAAAATATTACGCCACCTGAAACTTGGAATGAGATGGTCGATGCGGCTAAACAGTTAACCACCGATAAACGTGCTGGTATTACCTTTGAAGTCACTAAAGGAGCTTTTCAGAATTTCTTGCTGATGCCATTTCTTTGGCAACAAAATTCGAATTTTATTGTTGACGGCAAAGCAAATTTGGATTCTCCTGAAGTAATCAAAGTATTAAAATTATGGAAAACAATGATCGATAATGGTAGTGCGAACCTCAAACCTTCAAGAGGAGCAGGAGATGTAGGGATTCTAGGAGATGATGAAACAGCTCTGTGGATTGGTGGTACAGTAGGTATCCGAGCTTTGAATGATGAGTTTAAGGATCGGAATATTGGTGTAGTGCCACTTCCAAAACCAGATAAAAGTGCAAAAGACGTTACTGTTGCTGGTGGCTGGAGTTTTGTTGTCAATTCAAAAAGCGAGCATCCAAAAGAAGCAGCCAAATTTGTTCAATCAATGTTCTTGGATAAAGACGGCAAGAATAGCACCAAATGGAATACGGAAGCTAAGTTCTCTTACTCACCAAGAAAAAGTGTAGTTGAAGGAGCACCAAAAGCTTACCAACAAAATTTAGCAAAGGAAGTTACCGATCAGATTTACGGAACAGAAGTCCCTGAACTGACTATGTCTCCTGAAGAGAGTGATATCATTGGAGACATGATACAAAATGCTCTGTTTTCAACGACGCCTGAAAAAGCTGCAACGGATGCCCAGAAAAAAATGGAGATTCTACTGCAATCTGAAAAATAGCGAGTAATCTGAGATAATTGGTGTGAATAATATAGTAAGCACTGAAGGATATTTATTTCTATAATTTAAAATGTTAAGATTATCGAGAAAAAGAATCGTGATTACGAAAAGAAGGAAAGAATATGCCTAAAGAGGAAATGAACTTAAAAAGAGTAACTATTAAGGACGTAGCAAAACATGCTAACGTTTCTACAGCAACGGTTTCAAGAGTAGTGAATGGGATTGGAACAGTGACTGACGACAACAGAAAAAAAGTTCAAGAGTCTATTAAAGAATTAAATTATTTTTCAAATACGCTTGCTTCAAATTTGAAGAAAAATAGTAGCAATGTTGTTGGAATAGTTATCCCCACATTTACTAATGAATTCTTTATGCAAGTAATCAAAGGGATAGAAGATCATTTCAGACATTCTGAATACGTCTTTTATATCGCGAGTTCAGATGACAAGCCGGAAAAAGAACGAGCAATTCTTAAAAAATTACTAGAAAGTAACGCAGAAGCAGTTGTGTTATCTACGATCGGCGGAAATGATCAATTCATCGAGGAATTAAGACAGCTTAACATGTATATTATCAGCGTGGATAGGTATATCGAGAATAAGGATCCGATGGATTATATTTGTGAAAACAATCAAGAATCTGCGTATCAATTGACAAAAGAGTTTCTTAAAGAGAAGCCTTCTAATGAAATTGTTGTGCTAGGTGGTCATGAAGAGCTTTCAATCGGTCAAGAAAGGTTACTTGGAACAAAACAAGCACTCAAAGAAGAAGAAATCCTATTCCATTACATTGACGGACAGTATAGCGAAGAAACGGCGAAGCAGGTTTTCCTGACGATTAGAGAGGATTTTCCATTAGGATGTGGAATTATTTCACTGAATAATACGATGGTTGCAGGGTTAATCAGTGCTATGTACGAAGAATTATCCGAAGAAGAGATGAGTAAATATCCGATAGCCTCTTATGGAGAAATAGTTTTTCAATCAATATTCTCAAAAAATATTCCTATTCATATCCGTCAACGACCGTATGAGATTGGTAAAGCTGTCGCTGATCTTTTGGAAAAAAAGATTTCTGCGACAAATTCCACCCCGCAAACATACGAAATAAAAAGCAGTTTGGAAAAAGCGACTCTTAAATAATAGCGTAATAGCGGTTAAGTATTTAGCCGCTTCATTTGAACAACAATCGGAAAACGGTTTCTTTTTCTGATTACTAATGAAAGACGAGGGAGAGACATGGTCGAAGTAGCATTAAAAGGGATTCATAAAAAGTATGCAAATAACGAGAATTACTCTGTTACTGATTTTAATTTGGATATTGCAGATCGAGAGTTTATCGTTTTTGTAGGACCGTCTGGATGCGGAAAATCGACAACCTTAAGGATGGTTGCTGGATTAGAAGACATTTCAGAAGGGGAATTACAGATTGGTGGGCAGATCATGAATGATGTCGCGCCGAAAGATCGAGATATTGCGATGGTGTTCCAAAACTACGCATTGTATCCTCATATGACCGTTTTTGATAATATGGCATTTGGTTTAAAGTTAAGAAAATTTGAAAAAGAAGAAATAAAGCAAAGAGTTGAGAACGCTGCATCAATCTTAGGATTAACTGAATATCTTAATAGAAAACCAGCCGCGCTTTCTGGAGGACAGAGACAACGTGTTGCGTTGGGCCGAGCGATCGTTAGAGATGCCCGAGTCTTTCTGATGGATGAGCCATTGTCCAACTTAGATGCAAAATTACGTGTAGCGATGCGTGCGGAAATTGCGAAATTACATCAACGTTTAAATACTACGACAATATATGTGACACATGATCAAACGGAAGCAATGACGATGGCTGACCGAATAGTTATTATGAAAGATGGATTTATTCAACAAATCGGCACGCCTCAAGAAGTCTACAATACACCGAGAAATGTATTCGTGGCAGGGTTTATCGGTTCTCCAGCGATGAATTTCTTTAATGTTGTATTAAACAATGGCCGTATCACGAATAGCTACGGATTGAACCTTGCAGTACCTGAAGGGAAAAATAAGGTTTTGGTTGAGCAAGGATATGAAGAAAAAGAACTGATTTTTGGAATTCGTCCAGAAGATATTCATACAGAACAAATAGTTTTAGAGTCGACTCCTGATGCAACAGTTAGAGCTGAAGTTGTGGTCTCTGAACTATTAGGGGCTGAAACAATGCTCTACACCCGAATAGGTGATAATGAGTTCATTTCTAGAGTAGATGCTCGAGACTTTCATGAGCCGGGTAAATTTATTGATTTAGCCTTTAATATAAGTAAAGGGCATTTTTTTGACAGCGAAAGCCACGAAGTTGTCTCGTTTTTTAAATAATTCGAAATGATAGCTAAAGAAGCGGACTTTGTGGATTACTCCATCAAGTCCGCTTCTTGTTTATTCTGAAAACTTCAAACATAAAAGACTTGATAATAAGTAATCTAACTGGTGCTCTTTGAAAACATTCATTGCCAATTAATAAAGTTTAGCAATCGTTGCTTATCCAACTTGATAAATAACGAACGTTAGGTACGTTTTTATGTCTTTGAAAATGTTTAATTGAGAAAATTTTGGGAGAAAATTTTATAATTCATTTTTATAGAAAAGCAAACACTCCACCAAATTTAAAAAATAGCCTTTTTTGAAATTTAGCGGTTACTTTTTTCCTTATTTTGATGTTTCAGTCGTTGTACAACATATCTCAGAGCATTATAAGGTAGCTGAATTAGTTGGAGTTCCACCTTAACGAGTTCAGCTTCATAGTGTTTTATCAGTCAGTCTCATGGCTTCTTTTAGATATCCATGTTTGTGTATCGTGAAAAGGCTGATGCCGTGAGAATTCATAATTATGAATTTAGCCCAAAGAATGAAAAAATCACTGTTACTATCCGGTTTTATTTACTATGAATAAAAAATGTATTAAAAACAGAAACAGTCTAAATACTAACAGCCGAACAACCCTTCCATTATATTGGGTGTCCGGCCTATTCTGCTGGATATAGCTGGAATTAGCTTTCCTGTGAAAACTCAAAATGAACAAGCTCCTGATACTTTTCGATTGTTTCTTGGTCTAATGAATGATTCGTGATGAAAGTGTCACCCTTTTGCAAAGTATAAAAATCAAACAACGCATTTTGTTTAAATTTAAATTTATCAGCAACTATATAGCGTTCCTGTGAATTATTGAGCGCTTTATTTTGCAATTCACCACCATCGATATTGAAGGTGGTCACTGAAAAATCATGCACACCATTAATACCGATGAATGCCTTAGTGAACTGCAATTTGGAGATCATATCAGAAGAAAGAGCACCACTAAAGGAATTTGAGCGTTTATCAAATTTGCCGCCGATTGAAATCACATCGTAATCATTATCGCTATCAACTAACTTTTTAAAGACAGAGTAACTTGAAGTTACTATTTGAACATTGGGAACGGTAATATAATCAACGATTAGCTCGATCGTTGTTCCGGGACCTAAAAAAACAATGTCATTTGAAAGAATTTTTTTGGCTGCCAATTTTGCGACTTGTTTTTTTTCTGAAAGGTGGATCTCTTTGTTTTCGGTATAGCTCATATGATTATTCGCAATAAAATCTACACTGGTGGCACCGCCATGAGTTCGAACCAACAAGCCTTCTTTATCCAAGTTATCCAAGTCTCTTCGAACAGTCATCACCGATACATTCAATTCTTTTACCAGTTCAGTTACAGAAATGCTTCCTTTTTTATTGACAAGAGAAAGGATGAAATGCATTCTATCACTCTTTAGCATAGTGTTCCTCCTTATTCTTTTACTATTTATTCAATTCTCAAATCCTGAAATATTTGTTTGTTAAAAAGACTTAGAAGTCTAGTTCTCCTTCTATAGTTAATTTAACATGAAAAAAATGATCTAACAAGCTAAAAGCACAAAAAAGAACATTTTGATTCAAAAAGAATCAAAATAGTGTTGACAAGCAAAATATAAAGCGGTATCATTTGCACAAAGCTAACAAAAGAGAACAAAAGGAACAGGAGGGAACAAAATGCGTTATATTTTAGCGAGCCACGGTCCGTTTGCGAAAGCAGCACTAGCGAGTGCAGAAATGATCGTTGGTGGTCAAGAAAATGCAGATGCTTTAGAAGTCAGTTTTGATACGACATTAGACGGGATGAAAGGAGAAATTATAGAAGTTATTGAAAAAAATGCAGAAGAAGAGTACATCATTTTTTGCGATATATTAGGCGGAACCCCATTTAATGCCAGCATTAAAGTTTTGCATGAATTTTCAAATCTTTCAATTGTTACAGGATTTAATCTTCCTATGTTAATTGAACTGTTCATGTCACCGTTAGAAACGAAAGAGCAATTATTGGAAAAAGTTCGAGAAATATATCCGGAAAGTTTGAGTATTTTTGATAAGTCGATGCTGGAAAAAGAAGAAGAGGAAGCCTACGAATTATAAAGAGCCTTTTATTATTGAAACTACTACGATTGTGAGGAGAAAAAAAGATGGCTATTGAATTAGTAAGAATTGATGACCGCTTGATTCACGGTCAAGTTGCGACAACTTGGACAAGAAACTATGATATCGAACAAATTTTGATTATCGATGATAAAACAAAAAATGATCCGGTGCAGGCTTCCGTCGCTAACTTTGCGGTTCCGGCAGGCGTCAAAGTAATTATCTTCGGCGTTTCCCAATTTGCAGAAGTCATGAAGAAAACTGAAATCAAAAAGCGCACCATGCTCTTATTTACAAATCCTATAGATATTCTTCAATTGGTTAAAGAAGGGTTGGAAATTTCTGAAGTAAACGCTGGTGGTATGCGCTTCAGAGATGGCAGAAATCGTTTGTCTAAAGCAATCTCAGTTACTGAAGAAGAGGATCAGGCATTTAGAGGGTTGATGGAGAAAAACATTCATATAAATGTCCAAATGGTACCAAAAGATCCACGTGTTGACTATAAAACATTGATCTAAAGAGGAGGGGAAGGAATGTTAGTAACATCCTTATTAGTTGCTTGTTGGGCAGGTTTTTGTGCTTTAGACCAATTTGGACCCCATTTGGGTTTTAGAAAACCGCTTTTAGCAGGTGTTGTCGTTGGTTTGATCTTAGGAGAACCAACAGAAGGGCTGATCATTGCTGGAACACTTGAATTGATGTGGTTGGGGACAAATAATGTGGGTGCTTATCAGCCACCAGATGTTATCTCAGGGGCGGTTGTAGGAACGGCGATCGGAATTTTGTCTGGCGGTGGGGAAGCCGCGGGTGTTGCGGTAGCGATCCCGGTTGCTTTGTTGGTTCAACAATTAAGTATGATCATCATGACCTTCAACGTTACATTAGTCCATCGTGCAGACAAAATTATTCAAAGCGGTGAATTCGGACAAATTGATAAACTTCAATATCTGGGAGGGTTCTTCTTTTTCCTAAGTCGGGCAGTACCTGTGTTCATCGCAGTTTATCTTGGAGCGCCTGCAATTGAAGCTGTTTTAGCGGCTGTTCCAGAATTCATTTTAACTGGATTGACCATTGCATCGAAAGTAATCCCGGCCGTTGGTTTGGCTATGCTGCTGTCTATGATGATGAAAAAGAACATGTGGATCTTTTTACTTTTAGGATTTTCCTTAGCGACATTCCTACAGCTGCCAACCATTGCGGTAGCGATGTTTGCCTTGTGTGCGGCCGCTCTATACGACATCTTAATGAATCGTGCTGGTGGGGTAAAAGGTAGTGCCGCCGATAGTTCGACGGTTACGGTAGCCGATGATGAAGGGAGCTTTGATCTGTAATGGAAAGTACAATCACTAAAAAAGATTTAAACAAAGTATTTTGGCGGTCGCAATTGATTCAGTTTTCACACAATTATGAACGGATGCAGAGTCTGGGAACGTTGTATTCGATCACACCAGTTTTAAAAAGACTGTATAAAGACCGTCCTGTGGAAGAAAGAATTGAAGCGCAACAGCGCCATCTAGAATTTTTCAACAGTCATCCCGTACTGGTTCCCTTTATCTTGGGAATCACGATTGCCTTGGAAGAGAGTACTGATGAAGATGAAAAAGAATCTGTGATCGCTGTGAAAACCAGTTTGATGGGGCCGTTGGCCGGTTTAGGCGATAGTTTACTGAACTTTACCTGGTTTCCAATCGCCGGCAGTATTGGGGCTTCCTTTGCGGTAGATGGTAACTTTTTGGGACCGATCTTGATGTTTGTCATGATTAATGTGCTCTATTTTCCGTTGAAATATTATGGTGTTCACATGGGGTATACCAAAGGAAGGGATTTGCTGACTTCTGAAAATGGCAAGAAGCTGTTAGACCGGATTAGTACTTCAGCCAATGTTCTAGGGGTAATGGTCACAGGTGCCTTGATCGCTTCAACGGTAAATATTACGTTAGGCATGCAATACGGCAAAGGCGATACAGCGATCAAAGTTCAGGAAATGTTAGACAAAGTTATGCCTAACATGCTGCCGATGTTGATGACAATCCTATGCTTGTATCTATTGAAGAAATGGAATGGCAAACATGTGGTTGCGATGATCTTTGTTATCATTTTTATCGCGATAGCCTTATCTGCATTTGGAATCTTGGTATAAGGAAGGGAAAAGATGCGTACAATTTTAGTTTTAATGGATACGTTACGAAAAGATTATTTATCTGCCTATAATCCAACAACCAATGTTCAGACGCCTAACCTGGATGCTTTTGCGAAGGATTCGCTGACTTTTGACAATCATTATATTGGATCAACGCCGTGCATGCCTGCACGGCGGGATTTAATGACCGGTCGATTAAACTTTTTGGAACGTTCTTGGGGCCCAATAGAACCTTTTGATATCACGTTACCAAAAGTATTGGCGGAGCAATCCGTATTTTCGCATCTAACAACAGATCATACCCACTACTTTAGATTGGGTGGAGAAGGTTATATCAATCAATTTGATACTTGGGATTTTCAACGCGGGCAAGAGGGCGATCCATGGCATTCGATCATGCGTGACCCTGAGTGGATGCCGGAACAGTATCATGGTCGTTTGCGTAAGCAATACCAAGCCAATCGAGAGTTATGGTGCGATGACGAAGATGCCTATCCAACACCGCGAACGTTTGCTTCGGCGTGTGATTGGTTAACAACGAACAAAGGTGAACAGGATTTCTTTTTACAAGTAGAGGTTTTTGACCCTCACGAACCCTTTGATGTTCCGAAAAAGTATATGGATCTCTATCAAAAAGATTACGCGGGTCCCTTTTTCGAAACACCGGTGTATGGAAAAGTCGATGTTCCTGAAGAGGCTGAAGAGTATGTTCGAAATCGTTATTCGGCGCTGGTTACGATGACGGATGTGCATTTTGGCCGGCTGATCGACAAATTGAAGGCGTTGGATATGTATGAGGATACTCAGATCATCGTTACCTCCGATCATGGGTATTTCTTGGGTGATCGCGAATTATTTGGGAAAAACTATATGCACAACTTTAATGAATTGGCGGCGATTCCGTTGTTTGTTAAACATCCCCAGCGAAAAAAGGCAGGAAAAAGAACGAGTGAATTAACACAAAATATCGATGTGATGCCGACGGTTTTGGATACCTTTGGAATCGCGGTGCCCGCTGAAGTTCAAGGAGTTTCGTGGCAGCCGATTTTTGAGGAAGAACCAAGAAACAAACCCTTTGCGCTTTATGGGGCTCATGGTATCACGGTCAATATCACGGATGGAAAGTACACGTATTTCCGATCACCGAATGAACAAAATCAACCGCTATTTGAATATGCAGGGATTCCTACAACGATCCGTCATTATCTTGGAGAAGCAGATCCTGCAAGTATTCAAACGGGGCGCTTTTTAACGAGAACGGATTATCCTGTTTTCAAAGTACCAATCAAACGAGCAGCGATTTTAGACGGCCTGCCGGATGTTTCTGAATACACCAAGGATAGTTTGCTGTTTGATCTCGAACAGGATCCTTATCAACAGAGTCCGATTCATAATGCTGAGCTGGAAGAAAAGTATAAGACTTTTTTGAAGGAGCAATTGGTAATATTGGAAGCGCCGAAGGAACAACTGGAAAGACTTTCACTGAATAACTAGAAAGAGTGGTGTTCAAATGAAAGAGAAGTTTGTTGAGCAAATGGACATAAAAGAGCTCTTGAAGAAAATCAACACAGCGGATAAAGAAATTGCGTTTGTTGTAGAAAAGGAAATTGAGGCGATTGAAAAAGCCGTCGAGTTAGCCTATCAAAAGTTTCTACAAGGCGGGCGAATCATCTATTGCGGCGCTGGCAGTTCTGGGCGAATCGCTGCGATGGATGCGTTGGAAATGACCCCTACCTATGGAATTGATCCTACTCGCTATTTCTGTTTGTTAGCAGGCGGGAAGGAAGCAATGTTTCAAGTAGTTGAGCAAGCAGAGGATTCAGAAGAACAGGCTTGTCTGGCGTTAAAAAATGTTCAATTGAATGATTCCGATGTTGTCGTAGCCATTGCGGCTAGTGGAAAAACGCCCTATTGTCTTGCGGCGTTAACTTATGCAAAAGAAGTTGGAGCTTCTACCATCAGTCTATCTTGTGTTGAAATGAGTAAGTTGAAGACAATCGCTGAAACCGCGATTGATCTTCCGGTTGGAAAAGAAATCGTCAGTGGTTCGACACGAATGAAGGCGGGTACAGCGCAAAAGCTAGTGTTGAATATGTTCTCAACTGCACTGATGGTTCGTTTGGGAAAAGTTTTTGAGGATTCGATGATCTATGTCCAGCCGACCAATAAAAAGTTGGTTCAGCGCACGATCGATATTTTAAAAAGTACAACCACTTTATCAGACGAAGCGTCTGAAGAGCTGCTGAAAAAAGTCCAGTACGATCTCCCGACAGCTATTTTAATGGAACGGCAGGGTCTTTCTCAGAAAAAGGCAAAGGCAATTCTTGATCAACAGAACGGAAATTTATCAAAGATTTTAAATTAGATTGGAGCGTTCAACCGTGAAGCACATTTCTATCCTAATCAAACCAGCATCAGCACAATGCAATATTCGTTGCAAATACTGCTTTTATGCTGACATTAGTTCACTAAGAGATGTTCGTTCTTATGGAAAGATGAAGAATGAAACAACCGAAAAAATGATTGCCAATATTTACTTAGATTTGGCAGACGGAGATGAGCTGACACTTGCCTTTCAAGGGGGAGAGCCGACGCTAGCCGGACTTGCCTATTTTGAGAGACTTGTGAAGCTGGTTGAGCAACAATCAAAAAGAGTCACAGTTCATTATGCAATCCAAACAAACGGCATGGTGATCAATGAACGCTGGTGCAGATTTTTGAAGCGTCATGATTTTTTGGTCGGGCTGTCCATTGACGGCAGTTCGACCTATCATGATTTGAACCGACTGGATACTAAAGGACGCGGTACCTATCACCGCGTGTTAATAACCAAAAAACTGTTTGATGAGTTTCAAATTGATTACAACGTTTTGTGTGTCTTGACGAATCAATTAGCGAAAGAAGCGAAGAAGGTTTTTCGCTTTTTGCAAGACCAGCAAATTCATTTTGTTCAACTTATCCCTTGTTTAGATGAGTTGCATGCCGATGAAAAAAGCAGTTATGTGCTGAGCCCTCAGCGTTTTGCCTCGTTCTATCAGCAGCTTTTTAAGCTATGGCTCAAGGAACTTGAAAACGGAAAATACATAAGTATCAAATTGTTTGATGATTTGGTCTATCTGTTTGCTAATAAGCAGGTGAATGCTTGTGGGCTGATCGGAAATTGCCAGATTCAATATGTGATTGAGGCAGATGGTAGTGTTTATCCTTGTGATTTCTACGTTTTGGATGAGTATCGAATGGGTTTCATTCAAGATAAAGGTTTAAAAGAACTATTCCAGCAGACAATCACCAGAGATTTTTTATGTGAAAAGCCAAAAATCTCAAGTCTTTGTTTGAATTGCCCATTTAAACATTATTGTGGCGGCGGATGCAAGCGAATGAAAGATGTAATTTACGTGGATGAACAGTATGAATTCTGTGGCTATCAAATGCTACTTAACACACTCGTTCCAAAATTACCAGCAATTATTGATAGTCTTGAGCAATTTAAACATCAGCAACGACTAATAAAAAAAGGTTAGAGGGAGAAATTTTGTGATTGGGCTTGTTTACTTTTTGGTAATCGTATCTGCAAATACGATTGGTGCGATCTCAGGTATGGGCGGTGGCGTATTAATTAAACCGATTTTTGATGTTATCGGGGCGCATTCATTGGCCGCTATTTCTTTTTATTCTTCTATGGCAGTTTTCACGATGTCGATCGTGTCGACGCTACGGCAAGTGAGAAATAAAGTTTCAATTCATTGGAACAAGGCATTGTTGATTTCTGTTGGCTCGATGTCTGGCGGTGCTTTGGGGAACCTGGCTTTTGAATGGATATTACAGTTCTCAAATGAACGAACTACACAAATGCTTCAGATTATCCTGACCATTCTAACTTTGCTATTTGCACTTTTTTATTCGAAAAAAGAAAACTTCAGCTTCTGCTGTCAATTCTCTTTAATCTATGTACTGGTGGGGTTGGTTCTCGGTTTTTTAGCTAGCCTGTTAGGCATTGGCGGCGGACCGATCAATGTGGCGATGCTGATGTTGTTTTTCGGTATGCCGATCAAAGAGGCAACGGTTTACTCAATCATCACGATCTTCTTCTCACAAGCTTCAAAGCTAATGCTCATATTTTTCACGGCTAGTTATCAGCGATTTGATTTAGCGATGCTGCTATTTGTGATCCCCGCAGCTATTTTTGGAGGCTGGTTTGGGGCAAAAATGAGTGGCATCCTTCCATCTAGAAAAGTAAGCATCGTTTATCAAGCGGTCATTTTTCTTGTCTTGTTGATTAATTGTTTTAATGGATTCAGGCTTTTCTTTTAACAATGCTGTATTTTAACGAATACGAGAGAGAAACGAGAATTAAAGATGTTAAAAGCAGACAGATTTCAGAAATTATTAACATTGCTGAAGGCTAATGTTACCATTCGCAGTACCGAAATCATGGAGAAAATCCCTGTTTCCAACATGACGGTTCGTCGTGACCTAGATAAACGAGAGCGGTAGGAATTGTTAGAACGAATCCACGGTGGGGAGAAGCTGCAAAATCTTTGTCGCCGAACGGAGCTTTCCCATTTTTCTTGGTATAGGAACGACAATAGAACTCATTGTACCGTATATGGACGTTGATTTTTAAGAATCGTAAAAAACTGTCAACTGATCTTTGAACAATTGAACAAGCATAAGAAAAATTGGAAAATCTATTTACTTGATGGAAAGTTTTGGAAAATGACTCAAAGCTTTGTTAGCGAGATTACGAATAAATCGCTGGAAAACGGGAATTTCCATAAAGCTTTTAGTTGTAATGCAATAAGCGAACAAAAAATGATGACTGCAAGCTTTAAAGAGGACCAGACGCAGCAAATTGCACTAAATTATTCTATTCAACGTTTTCTACTGATCGATCATTCGAAGATTGGCAAGCAAGGTTTTCTGCTTATTATAATCTGACTGATTTGACAGCTGTTATTACAGACGAGGTATGAGAAATTATTGCAGATCCGCTCAGGCCTGCTGGAAATGCACCTACTGCTTAGACTGTTTGAGTAGCGAATGGTGCGATTAATGTTACTACCATAAGAATAATGACAATTCGATCACACCAGTCACGACCATGCGAATCAATTTACCATGAGTGACAACGAGCAATGCAGCGTAAAACCCATAGCGATGATTCCACCGAGCGGCAACAATTTGTTTCCAGGTAAAATGATTGCTTCTGTGTCCTCTAGTTTGAAAAACGAACATAAGTTTTCTTTGTCGATTAAATTAATGAAAGCCATGATATCAGCTGGCATTCCCGCTTGCCCCTCGCCATTCTCATGCAAGATCATGAAAAGAAAACGGACGGAGCTTTGATCGCTTAAAGAAGCTGCATACCAAAGAGAAGGAATATGTAGCCAAAAATGCAGCGGCACACATTACAAAAGAAGATGGTATGATCTTTCTTGGATTTGGCACCACGATTGAACTGATGACGCGATACATTGAGCCTTCCTCGTCACGGTTCGTGACCAACAGTCTTACGGGTTTCAACCTATTAAGTGAGCCAAAACGATCTGAGTTCTATTTAATCGACGGACTCTATCGTGAAAAGACGGGCGCTTTTGTTGGTTCAATCGCGAATGAGACAGTGCAGAAAATCGGTATCAAGAAGGCTTTTGTCGGTGTCAACGGTCTAAAGGGCATCGAGGTCTTAAATTTCAGTATTGAAGAAGGCACTTTGCAGAAGAACGTCTTAGACAACGTAGCTGAAAAATATTTGGTTTCTGTTGCAAATAAATTTGACCGTAGTGACTTTTATACGTTCTACGATCTGCGCAAGATCGATGCACTATTTACGGATTCTACTCTTTCAGCCGAACTGAGGAGTTATTATCAGCAATACACCAAGATCATTCAGTAATTTATTAGGAGGAAACTAAAATGCGTGTAGTAATTGGTTCAGACAGTGATGGCATGAGATTAAAGGAATTGATCAAGGCAGACTTGATCGATAGAGGATTTACAGTAGTAGATAAAAGTGAAACGGCTTCAGAGGATTTTGTGGAATCAACTTTGGCAATCGCCAATGATTTGAATGAAAACGAAGGCAGCTTAGGGATTGCGGTTGACGGTTATGGCGCTGGTAGTTTTATCACAGCAGTTAAGGTCAAAGGAATGGTAGCAGCAGAAGTTTCCGATGAACGTAGTGCTTACATGACCCGCGAACACAACAATTCTCGTATGATCACCCTTGGTTCAAAAATCGTCGGTGATGAATTGGCGCTGAACATCGTTAGAGAATTTCTGCAAGCGAACTACAATGGCGGGCGTCATCAAGTTCGGGTCGATATGTTAAATAAAATGGCCTAAGAAAATCGAGAGAGGACGAATAGAATGAAAATCGCAATCGGCTGTGACCATATTGTCACAGATACCAAAATGGCAGTATCAGATTTCTTAAAATCAAAAGGACACGAAGTATTGGATATGGGGACTTATGATTTTACCCGCACGCATTATCCAATCTATGGAAAAAAAGTTGGTGAAGCAGTCACTAGCGGCGAAGCAGACTTAGGGGTTTGTTTGTGCGGTACTGGCGTTGGGATCAATAACGCCGTTAATAAAGTTCCTAGCATCCGCAGTGCATTGGTTCGGGACATGACCACTGCTATTTATGCCAAAGAGGAATTAAATGCCAATGTGATCGGTTTCGGAGCTCGAATTACAGGTGAATTTTTGATTTGCGACATTATCGACGCGTTCATTAAAGCGGAGTACCAAGAAACAGAAGAAAATAAAAAATTGATCGCAAAAATCGATCATGTTGAAAAAGCCAGTGCTGACCAGTCCGATCCGCATTTCTTCGATGAATTTATCGAAAAATGGGACCGTGGCGAATACCATGATTAAGAGGGACAGCCGATGATTTTAACAATTACCATGAATCCTTCGATCGACATTTCTTATCCATTGGAAACATTCAAGCTAGATACCGTGAATCGAGTAAAAGAAGTTCGCAAGACGGCTGGTGGCAAAGGATTGAATGTCACTCGCATCTTAAAGCAGCTAGATGCTGAGGTGATTGCCAGCGGTTTGATCGGTGGATTTTTAGGCGAAGAAATCAAAAAGGATTTGGATCAAACTAGGATCGCTCATGATTTTCTGCCAATCAGCGGAGAGACCCGCAATTGTATCGCTATTTTACACGAAGGGCAGCAAACAGAGATTTTGGAAAGCGGCCCGGTTATCTCCGAAGAAGAAGCCTCAGCTTTCTTAGAACACTTCGGAAAATTAGCAGCTAAGGCGGATATTATTTCTTTCTCAGGCAGTTTGCCGGAAGGATTGCCGATTGATTTTTATAGTCAAATGCTGCAAGTTTGTCAGCCCAAACCAGTTGTTTTAGATTGTTCCGGTGCAGCTTTAACAGCGGTACTTAAAGAGGATGTTAAGCCTAAGTTGATCAAACCAAACACCGAAGAGCTAGCTGGATTATTGGGTCGAAGCGTTTTGAACGATGTGGAGGAACTAAAGGCGGTTTTATCTGAACCAATGTTTACAGGCATCGAATGGATCGTGGTTTCAATGGGCGGTGATGGGGCTTTTGCCAAGCATTTCGATAAATTTTATCGGGTGACCATCCCGAAAATCGAGGTCGTCAATCCAGTGGGCTCTGGAGATGCAACCGTGGCTGGACTTACTGCCGCCATCGAAGCAGGTCTATCCGATGAGGCGGTATTGAAACAGGGAAATGTCTTAGGGATGCTAAACGCGCAAGAAGCAACAACAGGGCACGTTAATTTAGCCAATTACCAAATACTATTCGATCAAATCAACATAGAGGAAATAGGATGACAGTTCCGCTTTTGGCAGTGTTTGTAGGAGAAAGAGTATTTAACTAAATTCGTTACTACAAAAAGGAAATAAGTTTAGCGGAATGATATACGTGGTGAGAATAAAATTCATTTTTCGGTTTTAGAAAAATGATTACATTAATACGAAGTAGGATGACAGTTCCGCTTTTAGCAGTGTTTGTAGGAGAAAGAGTATTTAACTGAATTTGTTACGACAAAAAGGGAAAAAGCTTAGCGGAATGATATACGTGATGAGAATAAAACTCATTTTTCGGTTTTAGAAAAATGATTACATTAATACGAAGTAGGATGACAGTTCCGCTTTTAGCAGTGTTTGTAAGAGAAAGAGTATTTAACTGAATTCGTTACTACAAAAAGGAAATAAGTTTAGCGGAATGATATACGTGGTGAGAATAAAACTCATTTTTCGTTTTTTGAAAAATGATTACATTAACACGAAGTAGGAGGAACTGGAAATGAACGAAGAAAAACGTCAATTTATCAAACAACTGTGTAATGAAGATGGAGTAATCGGAGCATTAGCCATCGACCAACGTGGTGCGTTAAAAAAAATGATCACGAAATTCAAAGGCAGCGATGCTGAAGAATCAGAAATCATTGAATTTAAGGAAATTGTCTCTTCTCAATTAACTAACTATGCCTCATCAATTTTATTGGACCCAGAATACGGGTTGCCAGCTGCGGACGCGAGAGCTGAAAATGCTGGTTTGTTATTAGCTTATGAAAAAACGGGCTATGATGCGTCGACTCCCGGACGATTGCCTGATTTATTATCGATCTGGTCAGTCAAACGGTTGAAGGAAGCGGGAGCTGATGCCTGCAAGTTCTTACTTTATTATGATGTCGATGAAACAGAAGAAATCAATAATCAGAAACATGCCTTCATCGAACGGATTGGTTCAGAATGTCAGGCGGAAAATCTGCCCTTCTTCCTTGAATTGGTTTCTTATGATGCGGGTATTTCCGACGCGACCTCGAAAGAATATGCAATCAAAAAACCGCATAAAGTGATCGAAATGATGAAGGAATTTTCTGATCCCCGTTATGGTGTTGATGTATTGAAGGTAGAAGTACCTGTCAACATGAATTTTGTCGAAGGCTATGCAACAGGCGAAGTGGTTCATACGAAAGCCGAAGCCGCTAATTTCTTCAAGGAGCAAGCTGAAGCTACTAATTTACCATTTATTTTCTTGAGCGCTGGGGTGAAAGCTGAGCTGTTCCAAGAAACTTTGCGCTTTGCCAAAAACGCTGGCTCCACTTTCAATGGTGTACTTTGTGGCCGGGCGACCTGGGCAGACGGAGTAGAAAGTTATATCGCTGACGGCAAGGACGCCGCAATTGAATGGATGAATACGCAAGGTCGTAAAAATATTGAAAAATTAAACGCTGTGTTAAAGGAAACAGCTACTCCGGTAGAGGTATTAGAAGCGACCTTTATATTAGGAAAATGAACAAAGAACACTATGGACATGAACGCGTTAATAAAGAAGGCTTTGATGGTTGTTCATGTTACGAATTTCATTTTCATTTCCGTCACCCAACTAATCTTCACCAGCTTATTTCATCATACAGCTAAACGGGATGTGGAAGAATACTTGATTGTTAAAGGGATGAAGACACAATGGTTGTAGACGATTTTACTGCTGATGAATCATATGCATACTTTTAATCCACAGTTGGTGGCGGAAACTGGCGAGTATCAGATATTTTACGATGTGGACGGAAAAATCGGTAATATGGCGACCGAAGATGTTGGGAAAGCCATGGTAAAAGTATCCAATCAAGTATGCGATAAAAAGGCGAAAATCGCTTATATCGACGTGAAGGATTTCTTAGATTAGAGTCAAGCGAACGATCTTTTCTCTAGAAGATACTTCAAGCATTTAGTTCATTCCTACTCAACTTGAGATTTGGACGGAAATCCCAATGTGTTGACGTAGCTGTTGGGACATGAACCAACGACTTTTGAAGATTAGGCAAAAAGAAAAATTGAACAAATATTCTTAAAGGGTCGAGAGGAAAGAATTCCTATCGGCCTTTTAGGGTTAATTTGTGCTACCTGAGTACATGTGTTCTGCTGACTGATGCTCAAAAGGGGATTTTTTCATTAGTTAATAAATCAGCTGGTAATCGAATTTGATAAGAATGATAAAGTGCTCAGCGTTGCTTTGTAAGCATCCTATAGTTAGCCGTATTTAAAAGTCCCGCGGTCATCTTGTATAGTTAAGGATGATTGCTGAACTTATTAATAGTTTGCTTGGACAGTATCATTCCATAGAAAGACCCCTGTAGTTGATACCATAAGTTTAACAGCCGTTTAAGGAGGAGGGAGAGGAAACGACACGCCTTGCTATAAGACGTTTACGTTGTCTTGGATCATCGAAGTTGCTCCAAAATAATTCTTTGATTTTTTTTTGATACGATATGCAACGGTATTTTTGTACACATGCAGCGGTTCAGCGATACTGTCGAGATGGTGATCACACTTAATATAAACTTGCATGGTTTCTAAATGAGCCAATTTTATGATTCATTCTAAAAAAGAACCGAATGATTTTAATCGAAAACCGACAAAATGACTAGTCAAAAATACTTCTTTTGACCTATGAAAAAAATGAAATTCTCTTGCATAATAGAGTCATGAAGAAAGAGAGTCCAACAAGGAGGCACTAGCATGGCGATACGAAAAGAAATTTTAGAAGCAATCAAGGATGGTACGATCACACCTGAAGAAGGATTGGAATTATTAGAACAAATCGAGCAGTCGGATGAAATAGATTTAGAAATGGACCACAAGGAAGAAGTAAAACCGGAATCCAAGGAAAGTGAGACAGAATTAAAAACACAGGAAGATCAGGTACCAGACGAACCACAGGATCAGGTGGCAAATTTGATCGATGAATGGCTGACCAGCGATCATGAAAAGCGGGTGGATCATTCCGAGGACAACAAAGAAAGCTCGTCCTCTTCTGGTAAAGCGACTTCTAAAGAAAACGATACATTGAAAAAAATCCATGCAATCGATCAGCAGATTCAACCGATCAATGAGCTGCTGAAGGAAAAGCAAGAAATTCATCGAAACTTGAAGCTAGAGGCCGAATTAGAAATCATTTCTGAAGAAAATGCTGCATTGTATGAACAAACCAAAGAGGAAATAGCGGAGCTGGAAGCGAAAATCGATCAATTGAAGAAAGACAAGGAAGTTGTTGAACGAGATTTCTATTCCATTCCCGTCTGGCATACCGAACCGACAGATTATGAAGAGCTGTATGAGGATGACGAGGAGGAAGAGCAGCCGAGAGAACCGGTCAATGACCTCAGCACGCGAATCAATCAATTGGTCAATCGGACTTTGAAAACCGTTACGGATACAGTGGATGGGAAATTTACGGAATTCGGCATGCCGAGCGTTGGAAGAACAAGCTTCGAACATCAGTTTACGTTCCGCGAAAGCAGCGTGACTGATCTGGATATCAAATTGGCCAACGGAATGGTTGTTCTTAAAACTTGGCCAAGATCGGATATCAATGTGGAAGCGGAGATCGAATTTCACGGAGACGTGTACGGCACCGACCCGCTCGAAGCATTTTTAGAACGCAGCCAGATCGAGGTGGAGGAAGATCAGCTGTTGTTTCATGTCCATAATAAGCGAATCCATGCAGAATTAACGTTCTATTTGCCAGAGAAAATTTACGACCATCTGGTGATTCGGTTGTTAAACAGTGAATTGGTCGTGGAAGAAATTGCAGCTAAAGACATGTATATCAAGGCTGTGAACGGTGATCTTCAGTTAGACACGGTCAATGCTGCGTTGTTAGAAATCCAAGGAACAGATAACGAGATCGAACTTCACAATGGATCAATCAACGATTCGATCATCGAGACAGTCAACGGATCGATTACTTCTAAAGCAGACGTAGTCAACCTCGATGCATCGATCGTCAACGGCGAGATCCGCATCACAGCAGGGAATCCGGACTTGAAACGAATTCGTGCGAACTCGTTAAATGGCAATGTGAAAGTTTCCCTTCCTACGATGATTGGATTGGAAGGCGTTGCAAAAACCGATTTAGGAGAAATCAATTACCGTCTTTCTGATTTTCAAACAGTCAGGGAGCGTAGAGATGCTAGACAACGTCTGTTTCATTTTAGAAGGGAAGCTGGATCGACTGCTCAAATTGATGTATCTTCGAAGACCGGCAGCATTTTTCTGAAAGATTTTGATAGATAGAGGAGAATAGAGATGACTAGAAAATTAACCAAATCAAAAAGCAATGTTGTTCTGACTGGTGCTTTAGCAGGGATTGCTGAATATATAGGGATCGATCCAACCATCGCACGCATCTTGTTTATTTTTGCGACGATCGGATTGCAAGGAAGCCCGATTTTTATTTACTTATTATTCGCAGTATTGATGCCAAAAGCAGATGTGAACCATGGGCGCTACCGAACTCCATATGATCGTCCGCAGCCATCAAAAGCTCGGAAAAACAGCAAAAAAGCGGCTCGTGTGGAGGATGGCGAGTGGAGTGATTTTTAGAAATAAGTTCAAAAAGAGGCTGATCCGTTCAATGGGTCAGCCTTTTTGTATGGGTCAAAGCTGCAACGAAAGACTTTTTTAGTCTCAGTTTTTGCTTCTTACGACGATTCCTAGTACAATAGCTTTGTTTTGAATGTGAATCACCCTCTGTGTAGGGGAGGAGGACAAAGTCAATATGATAACAAATTTTTGGTCAGATCTGCCGAAGCCTTTTTTTATTTTGGCTCCGATGGAAGACGTGACAGATGTGGTCTTTCGCCATGTCGTGAAGGAGGCTGGAGCTCCGGATGTATTTTTCACTGAGTTTACGAATTCAGATAGCTTTTGTCATCCTGACGGAATCGAAAGTGTTCGAGGAAGGCTGGTCTTTACGGAAGATGAGCAGCCAATGGTGGCGCATATCTGGGGGGACAACCCAGCATTTTTCAAGGAAATGAGTATCGCCTTGGCAGAAATGGGTTTCCAAGGAATCGATTTAAATATGGGATGTCCGGTTCCAAACGTGGCAGAGCGGGGAAAGGGCAGCGGCTTGATCCTGCGTCCTGAAGTTGCGGCAGAGTTGATTGAAGCGACTAAGGCGAGTGGCCTGCCAGTTAGTGTCAAGACGCGGATTGGTTTCACTGAAACTGCTGAACTTGGGGATTGGATCAGTCATTTATTAAAGCAGGATATTGCCAACCTTTCTGTTCACTTGCGGACTAGAAAGGAAATGAGCAAGGTGGATGCGCATTGGGAAGTTATTCCTCAGATTGTGAGTCTGCGCGATAAGATCGCTCCACATACTCGAATCACTATCAACGGGGATATCCAGGATCGCAAAATGGGCTTGGAGCTGGCAAAGCGATACGGTGTCGACGGCATTATGATCGGTCGAGGGATTTTTAAAAATCCGTATGCTTTTGAACAGGTCCCAAAAGAGCATACAGTCAAGGAACGGATCGGCTTGCTGCGCTTGCAGCTGGATCTGCAGGATCGCTATGCAGAGCAAGTTCCTCGTACAATCGTCGGCCTGCATCGTTTCTTTAAAATCTATATCAAAGGATTCTCTGGAGCCAATGAGTTGCGGATCCAACTAATGCACACGACGTCAGCAGAGGACGTCCGAGCTGTTTTAGACCGCTTCGAGCAAGAAAATCGTGAAGTCTTAGAATAGAATCAATAGGTAAAGGATCGCTGATTAGCGGTCCTTTAATTTGTGGAATTTGAGCAGCGACTATGATTTTATCATTATTTTGTCTTTTTCTTGTGAAATTGATAGATTGTAGCCTTCTTGTTGATGGAACGTATAGATTTTCACGGTGATTGGCTATAATGAGGTGAACAACTAAATATTTCGCATGTAAGATGAGGGAATGGGGTGAGAATCCCCAACAGACCCTTTCTACTGTATGAGCTGACGAAATCTCAAGGTGTCACTTCACGGGAAGACGAGAAAGTAGGTTGAAGCGAAGTCAGGATACCTGTCCTATGTGCCAAAAATGATTGTATTGGGAAAATCGTTTTGCAGGTGAATACATTCCATCAAAGGATTACTTTGCCATATTGATCGATGCTGAACGGATTTTCGAATACGTTCGGCATCTTTTTTGATACCGTCGTTTGTCGTAAGGAAAGTGGTTTGATCAAGTGTTGGAGGGCGATTCAAGTAAAAAGGTTTTACAAGAAGGGAAGAATGAGCGATGAAGCGAAATAAGTATGGGAAACTGATTCTTTTAGCTGCTATTATGATATTCTTGATGCCGCAACAAGCCTACGCAATGCATATTATGGAGGGCTTTCTGCCTTTTGGCTGGTGTTTATTCTGGTATGCGATGTTTGCACCGTTTTTCATTTTCGGGCTGATGAAGATCAAAAAAATGACAGCGGAAAATCCGCAAAATAAAATTTTGTTGGCTTTTAGCGGGGCATTTATTTTTATTTTGTCAGCGTTAAAGATTCCATCGGTTACTGGATCAACTTCTCATCCAACAGGAGTTGGGTTAGGTACTGCATTGTTTGGACCAAGCGTGATCAGTGTTTTAGGAACGATCTGCTTGTTGTTTCAAGCATTGCTGCTGGCGCATGGCGGGATCACTACATTGGGGGCTAATGCCTTTTCGATGGCTGTTGTAGGTCCTTTTGTTGGATATGCGGTCTATCAGGTGATGAGAAAAACGGGTGTTTCCGTGACGATTAGTCTTTTCACTTGTGCCTTTTTGGCAGATCTGGCGACTTATCTAATGACATCTATTCAGTTGGGGATTGTTTTTCCGGATCCGTCTGGCGGGATGATTGGGGCAATCGCCAAATTTATGGGGGTCTTTCTTTTGACTCAATTGCCGATTGCTATTGCAGAGGGGTTGTTGACTGTCGTTGCTTATAATTTGATCGCTGCGAATTATCCAGCCAAAGAAGGAGGTCTCTTGCATGAAGGCAGAAAGTAAAACACAATCAAAAACAGGGTTGAATATCATTTTGCTGTTGGCAGTCGTGCTGTTGATGGTGGGAGCGCTGCTGATTAATCAAAACGGTGAGTATGGTGGATCAGACGGGCAGGCAGAAGAAATGATCACAGAGCTGAATCCAGACTATACCCCGTGGTTTGAATCACTGTTAGAACCAAAAAGCGGAGAGATCGAAAGCTTATTATTCACCCTGCAAGGAAGTCTAGGTGTGGGGATTATTACTTACATTTTAGGATATTACAAAGGAAAGAAGAAACATGCTGCCGATTGATCAGATTGCTTACGGGAATCGACTGCTGGATCTCTCGCCAGAACGAAAAGGTGTTGCTTATTTATGCCTATTGCTGCTTTGCTTTTTTACCAATCCAAAAGTTCAAATCGGCTTAGTGTTGATTTTGTCAGCAACCACGATCTATGTTGCAAGAGTCACTTTTCGTCGTTACCTCAAATGGTTGTTGATTCCACTCCCCTTTCTTTTGATCAGTGTACTGTCGATCATTCTATCGGTCGATTCAGATCCAGCAGTGTTTCTGGCTGCGATTCCTTTTTTCAAAAGCTTTCTAGGAATTTCGCAGACCTTGTTAGAGACAGCTATACATTTATTCTTTCGATCCTTGAGCTGTTTGACCAGCACCTATCTTTTCGTTCTAACGGTGCCCTTTCAACAAATCCTGTACCTCATGAAACGATGTTGTCTTCCGAGGGTATTGATCGAGATCACGATGTTGATGTACCGCTTCATTTTTATCTTTTTGGACGAAGTGTCGGTACTGAAAAAATCGCAGGAAATGCGTTTTGGCTATCGAGGATTAAAGAACAGTTATCATTCGTTAGGGTTGCTGCTGCGGGTATTGTTCCAACAGACCTTTACGCGAGTTCACCGAATGAATGTCTCATTGGAAATGAAATTTTTTAGCGGTGATTTTCCCCTTTGACCCGCGGAGGAAGGTTGACTTATGTTCAAAATAGAGAATTTGTGTGTCAGCTATGACCAGCAAAATGAAGTACTGCATGATTTGATGATGACCTTTGAACATCAATCGTCAATCGGGATCATCGGGGCCAACGGGTCGGGGAAGTCGACACTCTTTTCAGCGTTAGTGGGACTTTTGAAACCTTCTAAAGGAAAGATCGTGTACCAGGGAAAGCCCCTTAGCTACAAAAAGGCTGATCTATTTACTTACCGACAAGAAGTCGGAATTGTATTTCAAGAACCGGATCAGCAATTGTTTTACTCGATCGTTGAAGAAGATGTCGCTTTTGCCTTAAAAAATTTGGGACTTTCGCAAGCGGTGATCGACGAACGAATGGAAGAGGCTTTTGAACTGCTCGGTATTCAGCACTTGCGCAAGCGTCCGCTTCAATATTTAAGCTATGGACAGAAGAAACGTGTCGCTATTGCGAGTGTGTTAGTCCTGAAAACCAAATGGCTGCTGTTGGATGAACCGACTGCAGGTCTGGACCCTCGAGGAAAACGACAAATGGTGGCGATTATCCATCAGCTGCTGCAACAGGGCACAAAAATCATTTTGTCTAGTCATGACATGGATTTAATGTATGAAGCGTGCGATTATTTTTATGTTTTAAAAGAAGGCAGTATCGTGTTAGATGGAAAAAAAGAGTTTGTCTTTTTGAAACAAAAAATCTTAGAGGATGCTGGATTGGAACAGCCCTGGTTAGTCAGAATCCATCAAGCACTGGACTTGCCATTGTACGCTTCTGAAGCAGAATTCATGCGTAACCAACTTAAATAGACGTCGAGTTAGGAGAAGCTTGTTCTCCTAATTTTTTTTGGAAAGATTTATACTTGTTCCTTTGTCAGATCAAGTATATGATGGAAAAAAGCACAAAGGAGAAATCGCAGTTTGAAAGGAAAAGAAGAACAACAGCGGCCACTGATATTCTCTCATGCCGCAGCACAGGGCAAGCCGCAGCATATGACGGCCGAAAAGTTGGGGTGTCCATTTTGCGACTATGCAGAAGAAGAGAATGTCTTAAAACGATCAGGGGAATTTTCCTGGGTGTTGAATAAATATCAAACGTTGGAACAAACTTTGCAGACTATCATTATTGAAACCAATGACCATGATGCAGACATGTCTACTTATAGCCGCGAATACAACCGCAGTCTGCTAAAATTCGCATTTGAATGCTGGCAGGAGATCAAACAGGATCCGCGTTTTCGCTCAGTGCTGCTTTATAAGAATCATGGTCCTCTGTCAGGGGGCAGTCTCAAGCATGCGCATATGCAGGTAGTTGGACTTGAGGATTTAGATGGGGAAGAAAGTCTTACGGATGAAAATTTTGAGGGAGTCGAAGTTCTTTCAGATAACGGTCTGACGGTTAATTTTTCTACGCAGCCGATCATGGGTTTTTTAGAGATCAATTTGATCACTCCTGCTCACGGTGTTCATGAACAAGATGCTTTTGCAGATATGATCCAGAAGGCCGTGCAATTTATTTTGAATCACTACTATAAAGGACGAAGCGAGAGTTTTAATCTGTTTTTCTTTGAACGAGGAGAAAAACTGATCGCCAAGCTCACACCAAGATTTATGGTATCGCCTTATTACGTCGGTTACAAAATTTCCCAAACCTTTACAAACGACCACCTTCACGGTATTCGAGACGAGTTCCGAGCTTTTTTGAAATCGTAGAGAATTTTTTTCAACTCGGTGCCGCTATAGAACTGAAAAATGCCAAAGAAAAGGAGCAGAGCATGAACGAACTTTTTACCTATTTGAGAAACCTGCAGCAAAACAACCAACGAGAGTGGTTTCACGCTCATAAACCAGAACGCATGGCAGCCACTCAACAGTTTGAAAAGCTGGTCAATGAGCTGAACATCGCTTTAGCTGACATGGATGAGACCATTGCTGTCCACGATCCGAAAACATTGACTTATCGTTTCAATCGCGATCTTCGTTTTGCGAAGGATAAGACTCCTTATATGCCGGCTTTTAGAGCCAATATTGCCCCACACGGGAAAGCCTTCATTCCCGTCGGCTATTATCTGTTTATCATGCCAGGAAATCGGTCGTTTCTTGGAGGTGGGCTTTATGCGGACAGTATTCCAGAGGTGACAGAAGCGATCCGTAAACAGATCAGTCGACGACCGCAGGAATTTATGACCATTCTTGAAGAACCGGATTTCAAACAAGATTTTGAGGTATTGGGCACCAAGCTAAAACGCATGCCCCGAGGATTTGAAGAGTTCAAGGACAGCACTATCGCTGAGTATCTGAAGCATAAAAGCTGGCATTTGTCCTACGAGTTATCAGACAGCGACTTGTTGGAATCACCAAATGTTATTGAAGAAGCGATTGACGTTTTTCAAAGGATAAAACCATTCAATCATTTTATCAATCGTGCGTTATAAAGAGTATTCGTTAGTCTTAAGGACTGGAAGGAAGAAGTTAGAGTGGAATTATGTCCTATCGGAACAAATGAGGTAGGAAGCAAACGACTTCTTTTTAGGCGATTCATCTTGAAGGACAATTTGTCGATTCGAACCAACTGGGCTGGCGATGAAGAAATCCAAAAGTTGTATTCGGAACCTGCCTATAAAACAGAAGAAGCGAACGATTTTTTGAAAAAAGTAATTGAGCACTATCAAAGCGAGCAATAGTATCGATGGGCAATCTGTTTAAAAAGTGAGCCGGAGAACTGCATTGGACAAATTGCCTACTTCATGATCAACGAGAAGAATCATTGGGGTGAAATCGAATAATGCATTGGCCAAGCCTTCCAAAATCGAGGGTACATGACCGAAGCGATTCAACGTATTTTGGAGGTCGGTTTTTCTGATAATGGATTGCATAAGGTTCAAGTCTGCCACAAAGAAAATAATCTTCCTTCGCAACGTGTCATTGAAAAAATCATTTTGTATACGAAGGAACTCTTAGAGATTATTTTTGTATGGATGGAGTGTATGTTGACCGTCTTTATTATTCCATGTTGAGAAGTGATGGCAGCATCAATAGATCAGGAGCTTTTATCACGGAAGCCCTAGTTCTTATTTGATTACAGTGCGTGATAAAACAGTTAGAATGCCCAAAAATAGAGAAAGGATGTGTACTGATCAATGAGTATACATCCTTTTTCTGTGAAATTCGCGCTATTTATAACATCTTTTTCTGTCCACTTATATTAAAAATAGGGTAAAATAGGCTCTTATGAGGGTTACCAGTAAAACACTAAATGTGTAAAACTGTACCAGACAAGACAATTCTTGTCTGGTTTTTATGCTTGTAGTTCTGTAACATCTAATGCGCCTACAAAGTTATAGTAAATATCTACTACTTGGGTGTTTCGTCGGTGTCTATCCGATTTATGAATTTCAATCCGTTCAATCAAAGTATTTACAATAGTAGGCGTAAGTTTTTCTAAAGTACTAAACTGCTTAATCACTTTAATAAACTTCTGTACATTTTGCCTTTGCTCTTGTTGTTGCTTAATTAGTTGGCTGGCATTAGCTACAAAACTTTCTAATTCTTGTTGTTCTGATTCATAATCTTTTGAGAACTTCATAAACCGCTCATCGGAAAGCTTACCAGTGAGGTTATCTTCATATAGTCGTTTGATAATATTATCAAGTTCAATAATCCGCTTCTCAGCTTTGATTAATTTTCGTTCTTGCTGTTTGGCTTCTTTGGTGCTTTCTTCTTCGTTTCGCTTTTCCAGAAAGTTTTTAAACCGTGTTTCCATATTAGACACTAGTTCAATCTTTTGATTAATATCAGCTAATACAATTTGTTCTAAAGTTACTTGTCGGATATAGTGAGCATTATTACAGTCAATCTTTCGGCTCTGGTAGCCAGAACACAAATATCTTTCCTGTCTGGGTGAAACGCTATTGCCAGTGCAAAAATAGTGGCGATTCCCACAATCTGCACAAAAGACTAATCCAGCGAATAAGCCTTTTTTACCAGTTCTAGTCCGTCTTTGCCGTTGTTTCCTTAGATTTTGGACAATATCAAAAGTCTCTTGGTCAATAATTGGCTCATGAGTATTCTCAAAAATCACATATTTATCGGGACTATTATTGAACTTCCGCTTGTCTTTATATGTTTTTTTAAAGGTCTTAAAATTCACCGTGTGCCCTAAGTATTCCATTTTTTTTAGGATTTCAGCGACTGTGGCGCCTTCCCATTGATAGGGGTTAGGTGGTAGTTTTGCAGTAGACTTCACTCCATTAGAAAGATAATGTTCCGTTGGAGTGTTAACTTTCTCGGCGTGTAGTCTGTTAGCAATTTGAGTGACTCCCATACCAGATTTACAATAGTCAAAAATCTTCTTCACAATTTCTGCCGCGTCATCATCAATTAACCAATGGTTTTTGTCGTTTGGGTCTTTTTTGTAGCCAAATGGTGCGTTATGACAAAGTTTTTCGCCAGACAATCCCTTATCTTTAAAAACAGATTTAATTTTACGACTGGTGTCCTTGGCTTGCATTTCGTTCAGGATATTAAGGAACGGTAAAATATCCATTTCGGTAGTATCCATATTATCTGAGTCAACGTTATTGCCAATCGCAATAAAACGAATATCTAATTTAGGAAATAGAATATCCGTATATAAGCCGACCTCAATATGAGAACGTCCAAAACGTGACATATCTTTTACGACAAAGTTTTTTACCTTGCCAGCTTGCGCCAGAGCTAAAGCTTCTTTGAAAGCGGGACGATTAAAGTTAGTTCCACTGTAGCCGTCATCTACGAAAAACTGAGTATTAAACAGATGATTCTCTCGTGCAAACTTTTCTAGCATTGCTTTTTGATTGATGATTGAATTACTTTCGCCCTCCATATCATCATCACGAGACAAACGACAGTAAAGAACAGTTATATCTTGAGTGGCATTTTTCGCCTTTTGTGGGTTCAAAAGATTATGATATTCAGTTGTCAAAGTGCTTTGCAAAGTTTCTTGTTTCATTGTTATTTACCCCTTTCTGGAGGTAAACTAGAAACCTTGCGGTCATCTACTATTATACCATTAATCACTGTATAAATGTTGATTTGGCAAGGTTTCTTTACCTATTTACTCGTTATTTTGTTCTTGCTTTTTAGCTTCTTGTATCACTAAAGCTAGTAAGGAATTGGCTAGTTTTTGATAGCCTTCTTTCTTGACGTAGCTATTGACTTGGTATGATTTATTGCCAATTTTTAACTCAAATGAGCCGTATTCTTTGTGGGCTTGGTTGGGTTTTTTAGTGATGTTTTCGTTTTTAATCATCCTCGCTTTCTTGTTCATTTCCAGCAATTAACGTTTCAAATTCTTCCATTGTAATCACTCGAAACAGCATTTCGGCTTTGGGTAGCTCATAGCGGATATATCGGGTTAATTGTTCACGGCGCTTTTCATGTGGCACGATCCACACCACGAACGGGAAAACGTGGGCTTCATTTTGCCGTTGTTCTACGCCACTATTAGCGTAAGCAATATACTGTTTGGCTTTTACAATGCACTTTGACGGTGGTTCGGTGGCTCTATCTAATTCCAGAAAATAGTGGTCAACATATTCATCTAGTGCCAGACTCACATATAAATCGGGTTTTAGATAAGTAGCTACGCCTTTTTCTGAATACGTCCGCCAGCAACGGGGTTCGTGCTGGACTTCTAACAATTCAATTTTCTTTTGTTGGTCAAGTTCAATTAGTTTTGTATAAGCTTCTGAAATTGACAGCGTGTGTTCTAGGAATAAAATGCTTGGTTCCATTAAGCGCCGACGGCTGGCTTTTAGTTCTAAATCATCTAACTTTAGTAACTGGTAGCCAGCACTGGAAATAGTCCAGATTGTCGCACGGCTTCCAGCTCTCGCCCCTCCAATACGTCTTTCTAAACAATCAATAATCCCGTAGCTTTGTAGCTTTTTTAAACGGCGGTTACACGTCCGTAAGTTATGAGAATCGTTGCTATTTTTAGTGAAGAAAATTCGTTGTAATTGGCTGGCGGTCATGAATTTTAATTTGTAAATCGTCCGTAAAATCTCAAAATTTCGCGAGTCCAGTCGTGCCGATAGGTCAATCAGGTATTGCCGACTTATGCGTTCGTTTTGTTCTTTTGTCATGATTGGTTCACTCCTCCGTGGGAGGTCGCCCCGCGCATTTAAAAATTAGTAGAAGTGCGGGGTGAGTCACGTCCCTTAAATTAATTTTGGTTAATTGTTACACCTTAAAGAAAACCGTGTTCGTATGCACGATGAGACAACCGAAAAGACAAAAATTATTGGTCTTTTTTGCCTGGTTTTCTTTTGGCTCTGCCGATAGTTAAATCGGGTTCAATGTTATCTTTGAAATCTAACTCAGTATCATTTTTTTCAATTAGGTCAATATATGACTTTTCAATTTCAGAAAGTTCAACGCCGTATTTTTCGGTACTTTGAATAAAGACATCGGCTGGCTGGCGTTTGCTCGGGAGTGGGGCGAAAGTTTTTCCGCTAATCCAAACATTAGCAATTTCTTTTCTGCTCAAGGTGGTATACACTTGATACTGAGGCAATGACATCACATGTTTTGCTTCACATATTGACGCTGTCAGGTCGCTATACTCGGCAGCGTCTTTTTTGTTTGGGGTTCCGAAAATTACTTTTGACCGACAATTTGAAAAGATGGTTTCTTTGAGTGACGGCGAAAGCTGTTTTAGGTTCTGAAATGCCAGCACTGTACCAAGCCCGAGCCCTCTGGTTAAGCTGAGCATACTTTCTAAATCGGAACCAATACGGTTTAGGAAATTGTGCACCTCGTCTATATACATCACGACAGGCTTTCTCTTGTGTTCTGGGATTTCGGCTCGCTTCATAGCAATATCGAATATCTGGTTAATCAGTAAACTACCCGCTAGCTCTGCCACTGTCTGCCCGACAACCCCAGAGTTTAGAGGAATTATTAATATACGGTTCTTAGTGAAGACATCTTCTAGCGAAAACTTAGGGTTTGGCTGTCCTAACAGTCCTTTTAATGCGGGTCGCATGAGTAAGACTCTTAGTTTGTTCATAACGGGGGCTAATTGTTTGTTACGTTCGCCGTCTGAAAGACTATTGAAGTAACTCCAGTAAGTCTCCAGCCCTAACTTATCGTCTAAATTAGCGGTCATTTTCTTTCTAAAACTGGCATTGTTTAGCAGAATTGGTAAATGTAATAGCGTGGTGTTTTTGTTTTTGGCAAGTGTGAGGATTGCAGACTGTAAAATATCTTCTGTATAGACTCCCCATGTATCAGCGAATAAAGATTTAAATGACGCTAGAATGCTTTCAGCCACCAGTTCAGGATTACGGTTACCTTGTAAGCTTTGAAGTGGGTTAATACCAATATACTTTTGATTGGGATTACCTAAATCCATTACCACTACATCATTTAAACGGTGTTCTGGTAGTTTTTCAACCAGTGAAGACGCCAGACTATATTTAGGGTCAATCAGGATTAATCCTTGACCGTTTTTAGCGTCCTCGACGCACAACCGTTCAATTAGTGCCGATTTACCTGAGCCGACAACTCCAGCGATCATCATGCCCTTGAGGGCGTCTTGAGCGCTTAAATGTAATAGTTTGCGCTGGGTGGGATCATCGTTTAAGGTTTCGCCAAAGGCTCGCACGTTCTTAGTGGGGTTAGTCATGTTTCGGGGTGGCAATAATACTTTTTGGGTCACATCACGTACGCCTAAAAATGAGCCGTCACCAGTCGGCAACATAAACAAATTTGCCATTTCTTTGACGCTTAACTTTTGAGAATACCGCCACGGGGCTTTTGCATGGTTCAGGCGGTCAGTTTCTTCATTTTGCAAGTAAAGTTTCACGCCGATAGCTTCCAGTGTTTTGAGGGCTGAAAACAGGCTTAAAATGTAGCTCTGTTGCTTGGTTTGGTCTTTAGCGTTCACACCTAAACGAATAACCGTATTGAGCTGAAAGCTTTCAGTTTTAGCTTTGACTGAGTTTCTGATTTCATTAGTCGCTACTGGTACATTGCCCGATAATATCGACCACCATGAGGCGTTAGGTTCAGGAATTTGTCGGCTAACAGAACGAGGCGCCAGCGTGCTACCCAAAACAATTTGTAACACCAGCTCATCTTCTTTATCTACTTGTGCCAGCGTGGACAGAACAGCTCGACATAAGGCGGTATTGTCGGATATTTTAAGCGACAACATCGGTTGGTTGACAGTTAGCTTTTTACATAGCTTAACGGGTGTTCGCTTGTCGGTATTGGCTTTTAAAGGTACTGAAAAATCCACGCTCCCATAGCCCCGAAACAACTTTTCTAATCGGTAAAACTCACTCTTCTCAGCGCCAAGAAAATAGCGGACATGGTTGCTGTCTTTAGGGCTTCTAATTTCCCAGATAATTGGCTTGCGTGGTTCTTGGGTAGCAATAGCCCCGATTAGTTCCGTAACCTTTAGAAAGTCAATCTCACGTTGCCAGTAAACTTGTTTAAAGGTCAGTTCATGAAAACTACGTTTTGTCATGTTCTCACCACCAATCTTTCTTGGCTTTTTTGATTCGCCAGCCAATCGTCAAACACACGACGAATATAGCTAGGAACAAAAGCGGTAGCCAGATTTCGGCTAGCATAGCAATGCCGATTCTGAGCAACCAGCACGCCAGTACAAACAGAATTACATTGTTGACTAACTTTTTCATGGGCGGGGTCACGTCCTTGTCTTTGTCGTCTTTTTTTGTCATTTTGCATTTAAGCTCCTTTCTTTTTTCTTAATGACCGTTGCTAATTTAAGCTTAAATTAAACAAAAGCACAATCTTTTCAACAATTTAAAAACCAAACGAGAAGACAGTTTTTTGCTTGATTTTTTAGTGTAGCAACAAAAGCAATATTGCATATTTTCTCGATAGTGTAGTAATTACAACGCTTTTTCTTATGGCGGTTCGTCTGCTTCTTTTTCTGTTCTATTCTTAGGCAAAGACTTAGCCCATTGAGAATAAAATTGCTTAGTGAGTTCAGAAAGTGGACTGGCTTTTATTTTGTCTTCAATGGCAAGCTTGTATCTTAATAATTCAGCGTCTTTATATAACTTGTCTGGAATGGTTCTTGGTGGGGTCATGGTTAATCACTCCTTCTATGAGGTGGCGCTAACTCATGGATTGAGCTAGCGCCATATTGTTGTGATGGTTTTAGGGGTTAATTAGTGCGGTGTGTTTGAGGATTATGAGTTACGGTCATAGAATTTAGTGGCGTCTCGCATAAGTTGTCTAAACAGTAAGTGACGCTTTTGCATATGGGCTTGTTGTTCGATATAGCGTGCCATATGAACTTCTTGTTCAGTGTATTGGGGTTGTCTCTTTTGGGCGTCTTGAACCTTTTCTTTCTTGAATAAGCCAGCAATAAAGTTGACTAACGACGTAACAAGAATACCTACTAACGTAAGAATTGAGGCAACAGCAACAATGCTTAAGACACTATCTAACATGATTTTATCCTCCTTTTATTTTAGTTACTCAAAGTCTCTAGCAGTTAAGTAAACGAAGACGTCTGTTAAATACTTGAGGTGAATTTCAGCTTCTGGGTGGCTAGCTTGGAGAGTTGCACGGTAGGCGTCAATATCTGCCGTGCGGTTCATAGCGTCCATAACGAGTAGCTCACGTGCAACGGCTTTGTTCATCTTGACTGATAACTCTCTACTTAATTCTAGTGAGTCGGTTCTGGTAACAAGTGGCATAGCTTCTTGAGCAATAATTGGCGCAAGGGCATTAGATAATCTTTCGGCTGGTGTCATGATGGTTTCCTCCTAATAATAGATAATTATTTAATCTTCCTAAAATACAAACCGCCGGCATTTATATATAGTTTGCATTTAAGAGTGATTACATGGTTTACAATTTCTTGCTTGATTTGTAGAAGTAAATCATGAAGCTTATTACTAATATGAAGTACGGTAGAAAGACAACGAGTTTTAGCATTGTGAAAGCTCCTTCCTGATATATCAAGACAATGCGCTTTTGAATTGATATAATATAAGGTGTGTGATTTTATGAACTTTGTAAGTTTGCTAGCTATCTGTTGTTCATATTTATACTTTATAAGAGGATTTCATTTCAAACCATGATAAAATCATTTCGTTAAGTTTCAAGTTTTTCAATGCTATTCTTGTTTAAAATTTGAAATACATTGAAAGGAGCTGAAAGAATGGACGCTTTCAGATTTGGCATTTTAATGCGTTGGCTTCATTATTCAGTTGATGAAAGTCAAAGATGGACTCCACAAGAAGATTTTTTTAATTGTTTTTGCAGATTATTATTAAGTTCCTTAAAAAACAGAAAAATAACTGATTTTGAAGAAGTAAGTATTTCTGGATGGTCGCGGATTATTCAAGGTAAGATAAAACGTAACAGAGGGATTCCACAGACATATTATAGAGAGATAGAAATAGAGAAAATCGAAGAACAATATAAAAAAATCTCGAAAAAACTTAAAGATATTGAAAATATTAATGTTGAATATAACGGACTAGAGGAACATCTGGCTTTTGATTGCAAAACAGTAGCTGAGAAGTTTTTTGAGAAAGTAAAGAATAAAGAGATTTTTTTTAACAATTTAGATGAAAAATATGAGCAACTACTATTTAGTAATAAAGGAAACCCTTATGATATAGTTGCAATTTTATTTATTGTAACTCTTAAGCTAGTTAGTAATTATATAAGCCCTCCCAAAAAGGAAGTTGAGCGAAAACATATATCATTAAAATCACGTATAACAGAAGATCAAAAGTTTATTTATGATTTGCTAGAATATGAGTTGATCATAACTGATATGGAACATGTTCATCCTTTTTGTGGAAACCGAAGTATAGATACTTACCCATATGGCTCTATAGAAATAAATTTTTATACTATTGAGGGAATGAGAAATCTTATCGAATGGAATAGTAGGATTAGTGCGAGAACTGTTCTCGTCAATCACACGCATATTCGTGGAGGACATATAGGAAAGATTGAAGTTCTACTACAAACAGACATTTGGAATACTAAAATTATTTTACGCGGATTTACTAACCCTTCATCTTCTTTATTTGATAGAGACATGGATGATTTATTAAAAGAAAAGCTAGGAAGTAATGAAAATAATGGAAGATATAAGTTATCTATTGGTAGATTTGAGACATTGGTAGATTGCAGTAGTTGGTTAGATCAATACATTTCACAATATACAGGTCAATTTTTTATTATAGTCCTCGAAGGGGCAAGAATTGATATAAATAACGTTGAAGAAAAAGAAGTAATTGCTGTTGGTAATGAAGAGGATATAGAAATCTATAACATCCTAAAAAGCTTAAAAGAAAGAGAAAATATTTATTTAAAAATCTATACAGGAATTTTCAAGCCTTATACGGGGCTAAGGTGTTGGGTACTTTGTTAATGAATTTGACTTTTTTGTCAAAAAATGTTATTTTATAAAAGCGATTGAATTTTAACAATACATTTGTTTTTATGAGTTAACCCGCTACTGGGTAAGGTTTTTTACAAGAGACCTACTTAGTAGCAAGTAGGTTAATTTTATAGAAAGAATGTGATTTTAATGACAATGATGCAAATTGCAAGAAAAGCATGTTGTAAAATTATCTATCAAAGAATTGCACCTACTTCAAAAGAGAATGTAGCTCGCCGAATGATGGCTTCGGATATTCCAGATTTTATTATCTTAGAATATGCTAATTTAACTGATGAACAATATAGCGCACTTGAACTAAAAAATCATGAGTTAATTTTAGAAGTAAAAGAAGAGATAAAATCGGTAATGTTCGATAACCGGATTTGGAATAATGATGATGATTTTTTTAATTATGATAAAGCAATCGCCGACTCTTTCGGATTCTCAGAAGAAGAAATTTTTGCTATATGTAGTGAAATTAAACTCTTGGAATAGTACCTAGACTGGCTCTCCCTGATTAATTCCAGCGAGGGCTTTTTCTTTGCCTCAAAATAGATAAGTAAAAGCCTTGTCGCTGTTAGTAGTGACAAGGCTTGTTTGTTAGATATTTGTATTTCTTCTTTGTAGCTTGTTAGTGCTAGTTGGTATTATGCTTTTCTTTTTCTCTTAAGCAAGGCAATAGCAGATAATCCAACCATAGATAAGCCAGCTAGTAAGCCGTTGGTGGTGGTATCACCAGTTAATGGTAGATTGTCTTTATTGTTAGTATTGTTTTTGTTAGACTGGTTGTTACTGTTATTAGCTTTGTTCTGGTTAGTATTGGTATTTTGGTTATTGTTACCAGTACCATTATTAGAGTTTGAGCCGTTGTTATTGCCGTTTTGGTTATTGTCATTGCCATTATTTCCGCCATTGCCGTTACCGCCGTTGTCTGCTTTTTCTAAAGCATTGATAGCTTCTGTAATATTCTTAACGGCTTCATTTACTTGGGCTTGGGTAGCTTTGTCATCGTTAAGGATTTTCTTGCCGTCTTCAATAGCTGTAACTAGCTTGCTGTCATCTTTCAAGTTTCCGTCTTTTATTGCTTGGTCGCCTTTTTTAATGGCTTCCTCAAGTCCAGATTTATCAACGTCTTTAGGTGGCGTCACATCTTTCTTAATAGCCATATCCATAATGGATTGAGCTTTAGCAGCATAAGCATTTAAATCAGTTTGAAACTGATTTTCATAACCTGGAGGAACAGTACCTTCAGCATTAGGTAATTTTCTTAAATAATCAATAAGATGTAATTTTTCATCATTATTAATCATTTCAGCTTCCATTGCCTTCCATGACTCGGGTGTGTACTCGTCTTTTACCATTGCATCATATCGAGCAATAGCTGCAAGTACTGCTGTGTAATCAAAATCTTTCATTGGCTTACCATCATCTGCTTTCACTACTCCATTAGTTGAAGCGGTAAAACCACCGTCAACAGTAGTTACTGTAATAGTGAATGTTCCTTCTGAAATAGCAGTAACAATACCGTTCGCGTCTACTGTAGCCACGCTAGGGTTACTACTAGTAAAGGTAACGTCCTTGTTTGTAGCATTTTCTGGCATTACGGTTGCTGTTAGTTGGTAAGTTCCACCTTCTCCCATTTCTGGGATTGGTGCTAGTGTTACGCCAGTTACTGATACAGTCGGTTCACTAGAGATATCTGCTTTTAGTTGTTGTAAGTCTTCTAAAATACTGGCTAGTTCTGGCAACCAAATATCATAAAAAGCTTGGTCTCTAACGTTTTCAGGGAACATATTGCCAGTAATTGATGCCGTATCCCAGCGGTTCCATAAAGCTGTATATCTTGTTTGGTAGCTTGTGCCAGTTACTTTACTTTCAAGTTCATCTAACAATGCTTGTATAGCTGTCATATATTCTTGCCATTTTGCATGTAAGGCGCTTAAATCTGGTTGGCTTAACTGGTCACTCACGGTTTGAATTTCCGTTTCAAGTGTTGGGATAATACCGCTATCTATGTCCGCTAACCAGATTGTTGGTACGTCACCAATGTCATTTTCATAATTATTTATATTACTTTCAAAAGCAGAAAGTAAGGCGTTAATAGTTGCCATTTGAGCAGGTGTAGCGCCGTCTGCTACTAGCTGATTAGCTTGAGCTTGGTAGTTAGCTAGTTTAGCTCGGTACTCGGCAACTACAGTTGGGTTGCTTAGTGGTGTAATAGCTTGAGTTTGTTCCAAAGTATTCACTGGCGTTTCAGCCGTAACAGGCGCTTGAACTGGCGTGCTGTCAGTTGGCACCTCTGTTACTTGTTCAATAGGTGCTGTTTGCTCTGGTTCAGGGGTTACAGGCTCTTGGCTTGGGGTTTCGTTTATCGGTTGCTCTGGTGTGACAGGTTCGGTTACTGGTTCAGTGGTTTGTTCGGTTGTCTGTTCGACTGGTGGCGCTGTTTCATCTGCTAAGGCTTGAATAGTGCCGAGTGTTGCAGGACAGATAAGTCCAACTAACGTTGTAAAAGTGATGATTTTCTTGTTTCGTTTAATTGTTGCCCTAATCTTTTCCTCATGTCTTTCCATACGGGTATGTTTCAAGACTTTTTCACGCTCCTTATATCGTCTTTTTTCGATTTTTAAAAACCATTAAAAAGCTTGGTTTCACCTCCGTTAGCTAACTGTTTCAAACGGTCGTTAGAAAAATGTTGAAAAAGACACAAAAAAACCGATTTAACAAAGTCTCCAGAACCTTGTTAAATCAGCGATTATTAGTATTTAAGATATAAGTATAATTGCAAAACATTGAACCTTTTTCAGACGACCGTCTGAGAAAGAAATGGTTTCAATCAGATTTTACCATATACGATTAGACTTTAATAGCTATTTTTGAGTTATTTCGCCTAGAAACGCCGTATTTACGGGCTACTTTGTAAACCGAACTTTCACTCACTTTTAACCTTTTGGCAATTAGTGAAATTGGTATAGTGTTCATTTGGTATAGGTACAATATTTCAGTTTCTTGTTTATCCGTCAAAGAAGGGTTGCCAAGTACCACGCCATTTTCCCGAGCTTTCCTTAAGCCGTCCTTAGTCCGTATGCGGATATTCTCGAGTTCAATTTCTGCTACGTAACCAAGTACAATACAAAGTAGACGTCCAGTTAGTGAGTCGGTTTCGATGTTTTCTAGGATTGAAATGAGCTTTATACCATTTTGGTTAAAATCATCTATTAAGTTGGCTAGAGTAAACATTTTTCTAGATAGTCGGTCAAGCTTGTAAATCTTGAAAGTGACTGTTTTACCTTGACTGGTTAATTCTTTAGCTAGTTTAATGGCTCGAGTTAGTTCGGGGCGGTTGTCGTTGTCTCCAGATTGTTTCTCTGAAAAGATAATGTCACAATCTTTTAAAGCGTCCGTTTGAACTTTTAGTCCGAGCTTTTGACGGTCGTCAGTACTACTCACGCGTGCATAACCGATAAGAATTTGCTCCATTTCTCGTAACTGTTCTAGATTTCGTTTTTCTCTTTGTCTTACCATGTGTAAAACCTCCATTTTACTTATTTGTTGGTACACTCTAATGGTAAAACGAAAGTGTGATAAAACCTAAGAAATGGCATAAGAAAAAGCCTATAACGGTGAGGGTTATAGGCTTTATTTCGCTTTTGTCATTTATTATTTAGTTAGGTAGTCTTATCTGCAAAAATATCATGAATCAAAGTATAATCGCTTGAGTTATACTTATCATCATCTAAAGTAATAAGTTTAGCGTTATTAGCTTCAATAGCAGAATTAATTAGCATTGTAAAATGGTGCATATCTCTACTTAATCGAGAAATGTTTGTCACAATTACTCTATCTATTTTGCCGTCTTCTAAATCTTTAATTAGTTGGTCAAGTTCTGGACGGTTCTTCGATGTTCCACTTTGATTATTATCTACATAATGCTTGAAATCTAGAATATTATTGGCTTCACAATAATTGGTTAGTTTAGTTGTTTGTTTATCTATAGCTTTCTTGTCGTCAGTTGCTGAACGGCTATAGAGGGCGGTTAGTTTTTTCATTTTCATTTCGTCCTTTCGTTTATGCTTATTATATCATTTATTTGTATAAGAAAAGCTTGTAACATAAGAACTACAAGCTTTTTGTGACCGCAAGGTTTAATTTACCTTTTTACATTAAATTTTGATTGAATAGTGTTTTATGGGTAACTACCTTATTAAGCTTTTTTTATCTCTAATGAAAAACGTTCCGCAGTGCTAAGGAAAGAATCTGTATTCCAAAAGAAAGCGCTATCCATTATTCTTAACCCATAGAAAGAAAAGGGATGGTGAAGCAATGACAAGATTACCAAAGGATTTTTTATGGGGCGGTGCAGTGGCAGCCCACCAATTGGAAGGCGGCTGGCAGGAAGGTGGCAAAGGAGTCAGTGTTGCTGACGTAATGACACTCGGTGGGCCAGGAAAACCTAGAGAAATCACGGATGGGGTGGTTGAGGGGAAAAATTACCCTAACCACGAAGCTATCGATTTTTATCATCGCTACAAAGAAGATATTGCTCTTTTTGCTGAAATGGGCTTCCGCTGTTTTCGCACCTCAATCGCCTGGAGCCGGATTTTTCCTGAAGGGGATGAACAAGAGCCAAATGAAGCAGGGCTGCAATTTTATGATGACCTTTTTGATGAGTGTTTGAAGTATGGCATCGAGCCTGTGGTGACCTTATCACATTTCGAGCTGCCCTTTGCATTGGTTAAGAAATACAGGGGTTTTACGAACCGGAAAACGATTGACTTTTTTGTTCGTTTTGCGGAGGTTTGCTTTAAACGCTACAAGAAGAAAGTCAAGTATTGGATGACTTTCAACGAAATCAACAATCAAGCAAATTACAACGAGGACTTTGCACCATTCACAAACTCTGGGATCGTCTACCAGGAGGGGGATGACCGCGAGCAGATTATGTATCAGGCAGCCCATTATGAGTTAGTAGCTAGTGCACGTGCCGTTCAAATCGGCAAAACAGTTAATCCAGATTTTGAGATCGGCTGTATGATCGCCATGGTGCCGATTTATCCTAAAACCTGCAAACCGAAAGATATTTTGATGGCTCAAAAGGCCATGGAAAAACGGTATTACTTCACTGATGTACATGTATTCGGAGAATATCCTAGGTATATGAAGACGTACTTTGAACGCAAGGAGTTTGAGCTGGACATAACCGAGCAGGATCAAGTCGATCTACAGAAGGGAACAGTCGATTATATCGGCTTTAGCTATTACATGTCCTTTGCCGTTGAATACCAAAAAGGAAATGAACACTTCGAATATGACGAGTCTCGTGATTTGGTTCGAAATGAATTTGTCCCGGTGTCAGATTGGGGTTGGCAGATTGATCCAGAGGGCCTTCGCTACTCGATGAACTGGTTTACCGATCATTATCGTTTGCCTTTGTTCATTGTTGAAAATGGATTTGGTGCCATCGATGTCAAAGAAGAGGATGGGACTGTGGATGATCTTTATCGAATCGATTATCTGCGGGCACATATTGAACAAATGATCAGAGCGGTTGAAGAGGATGGCGTCCAGCTGATGGGCTACACGCCTTGGGGCTGCATTGATCTCGTTTCTGCTAGTACTGGGGAAATGAAGAAACGGTATGGGTTTATCTATGTTGATAAAGACAACGAAGGCCAGGGAACACTAGACCGCAGCAAAAAGCGTTCTTTTGAATGGTATAAACAGGTGATCGCTACCAACGGGGCAGAGTTAGATCATTAGCATTACGTTCCAAAAAAAGCGAACGAAACGATAAAGCAGGAGGAATTCACTATGAAAAAAGCATTGATTATTTGTGCAGGGGGTATGTCATCCTCTGTCATTGCGAAGAAGACAACGGAGCATTTACAAAGCAATGGAAAAGAAATTACCTTAGACGCAACTTCAGCTTCCCAAGGAGCTACGACGATCGCCAAAGATGAGTATGATCTGTACCTTGTAAGTCCACAGACCAAAATGTATTTTGCGAACTTGGAAAAAGCAGCCAACAAAACTAATAAACCGATTGTAAACATCCCCCCGCAAGCCTATGTGCCTATTCCGATGGGAATCGAAAAGATGGCGAAGCTGGTAGAAGAAAATATTTAAATAAAGGTTGATCGCTATGTTGAGTAAAAAGGAAACACATATTCTGAAATTATTATATGAACACCAGCCAGCTTTTTTGACCAGCCAGGAGTTAGCAGCAGCACTTGGTGTATCTGATCGAACAGCGAGGAAATACCTGCATTTATTAGAGGATACGTTGAAAGAACAAGGCTTAGGTACGATCGAAGGAAAGCAAGGCTGTGGGTATCGCCTTATCATTGACCAGACGGATGATTTTGAACTCTTTTATGTACGCCAAGTAAAGACACAACCTTGTTCCAAAGACAAGGGAGCGATCCATGAAGCACAAGATCGGCAATATTATATCCTAAATCAATTGTTTTTCGAGCAAAAGGCGGTGTATGTCGATAATTTAGCAGATGAGTTGTTTGTTTCTCGCTCAACGATCTCCAATGATTTGGTCGAGGTAAAAAAGATGTTAAAACCTTTTGAGATCGAATTATGCAGCAAAAGCAATCGCGGAATCTTTGTCGTAGGCAACGAAAAAAATATACGTCATTTTATTATGAATTATTTCTTTTTGGAGCGCCTGCAGGACAATCTATATACTTTTTCCACTTATACCAATTTATTGGAAGGCATCAGCATTGAGGAGATCGTCATAATCGTATTGGATGAGTGCCGCGAAGCGCGATTGAAGCTTTCAGATTTTATCATCTTTAATATCGTTCTCCATATTGGCCTTGCCATCAAGCGATTGCAGGCCGGTTTTGACATCGAATACACGAACATGATCGAACTTCCTTCGCAATCAGTCGAATATGAAACAGCTTTGAAGATCGTTCACCGCATCACAGAAAGCATGTTGATTGAATTTCCGCAAGAAGAGGCCAATTATATTGCTCTGCATTTGCGCAATAAAATCACTGCAAAAAGAGTCTATCAAAAAACAACCTATAGCGAAGCAGAAATCAAAGCACAGTTGATCGAAGCGTTGAAAGCTTTTGATTTGGAAACAGGGTACCAGCTGCACAATGACGCGATTTTGATTGACGGATTGATGATGCATTTTACCCCCTTTTTATTGCGTCTGCAAAATCAAATGAGCATCGAAAATCCTTTGTTGGAAGAAATCCGACTGCATTATCAGGACCTTCTAAATCTGACGATGCAGTATCTTTCACAGATGCCGGTCTTTCAACCTCATGAAATCACGGATGGCGAGTGGGCCTATCTGACGATTCATATCACTGCTGCTGTAGAACGATACCACAACGAGCAAAAGGCTCGGGTATTAGTGATTTGCGCCACTGGGCTGGGAAGTTCTCAGATGATCAAAAATCGTTTAGAACGGGAAATGGGTTCAAAGATCGTGATTGAAAAAGTAATCAGCTACTATGAGATCGCAGATCAAAATCTTGATCAGATCGATTTGATTATTTCCTCGATCAATCTGCCTAATGTGATCCACCATACACCAATCGTGTATGTGAGTGTATTCGTCGGCGAGGAAGATATTAAAAAAATCAATTCCGAACTATCTGGATTCAAACAGCTCAATTGTCTATCCAACCAACCGAAAAATAAGGATCAAGACAAACTGGCCGATCAGATCGCATTGATTCATCAATGTTTTCGCCCGGATCTATTTTTACATTTGGAAACCGCTTCGACTAAAGAAGAAGTACTCGATCAGCTGATAGAAATGTTGGAGAAGGTTGAGGAAAAGCCCATAAAAGAAGCAGTAGCAAAACAACTTCGGTTGCGAGAGAGTTATAGTTCGGTGGCCTTTTCGCCTTACTTGGCTGTGCCGCATCCGATTGAAGCGGTCACGGAACAAGCCTATGTAGCAGCAGCTGTTGTTCCTAAAGGGGTGTATTGGGAAGCGGATTACCCAGAGATTCAATTAGTATTTTTGTTGTCGCCGGACAAACTTGGGCGAGTCGAATTAGAGAAAATTAGTCAAATGCTGGTACCGATCATTGAAGACGACGAGTTTCGTCAACGTCTTTCCAGCAGTCGAACCTATGATGATTTTATCGACCAGTTGATTCAGCGACTTTCATAAACCGAGGAATGGTAGGAGTGAAAAAAGAGATGGATTCAAATAAATTGCAAGAGGTCGCATTTGAAATTATTTTGAGCAGCGGAGATGGACGAACGCTGATCCATGAATCGTTTCAATTGATGCGGGAAGAGAAATTCTCCGAAGCACAGCAAAAACTGGAAGATGCCAACGAATCATTGGTAAACGCGCATCGTGCTCAAACAGGTTTACTGCAAGAATATGCCAATGGAGAAAAAATCGAGATGGAAATCATTATGGTCCATGCACAAGACCATTTAATGACCACCATGACGTTGAAGGAAGTAGCTGAAGAGATGCTGGTTTTGTATCAGCGCCAATCAGTAAACCATTAGAGAAAAGGAGCGGAACGGTTTGAGAAAAAGAGAAGCAGCAGAATTAAAAAAGGAAACCGCACTGAAGAATTTTCGTTTCAACCGCTTTTTAATCTTACGTTACTTTTTGGCAGCCTTCTTTTTCAGCAATCTATATTGGTTACTAATGCTGTTTATGGGTCGCAGTTGGTCTGCATTGTTGCCATTGAGTTTAATCATCTTAGCCGTACCAGCAATCATGGATCATGCCAGATTGTATGGAGAGATGTCTGACCAGGTTCAGCAAAAGCTGAGACATCACAGCTTTTATCAATATGTGCAATTGATACTCAATGGTTTTCTGCTGGTGGTGAGTTTGACGGATAGTGGAATACGGCGATTGTTTCCTTTCCTAACTGCAACTTCTGAGGCTAAAGCAGCAATCTTTTCTGTTTTAATGATAGGAATTTTCATGTCTGCCTTTTGTCTTCATCGCATTCAAAGAATTTATAGGCAAAAGGACAAGCATTATGGGTACATCAAGGAGTTTGTCAAAATGAATTAAGAAAGTGAGTGAACGGAATAATGGACGGATCAAACAGCAAATTATTTTCATTCTTAGAAAAAACAATTATGGGACCATTAGGGAAACTGGCTCAGTTCAAAATCGTACGAGCGATTATGGGTGCCGGGATGGGCGCAATTCCTTTTACGATCGTAGGGTCGATGTTTTTAGTCTTTAATATTCTCCCAATGACGTTTCCTTTCTTGCAAGGAATCTTTGATTCAACCTTCTTTAAGATCAGTGAACTATATATGTTGGCAAATAGCACAACAATGGGAATCTTAGCACTTTATTTTTGTATTGGATTAGGGTACGAGTATACGAAGATTATTGCAGAAGAGGAAGAGCTGAACATGGCTCCGATTACCGGAGCACTGCTTTCGATGTTCGCTTTCTTCATGTCGATTCCACAATTAGTGATCGATAACGGCAGTGTCGTCCGTCTAACAGAGATGGAAGAAAACATCATCAACGGTTGGGCAATTGGAGGCGACGGGGTCGCCCGTTTGGGAACAGTTGGCATCTTTACCGGCATCATTATGGCTGTGATTACCGTGCAACTGTATCGCCTTTGTGTGGCTAGACATTGGGTCATTCGGATGCCTGAACAAGTACCAGAAGGAGTCTCTCGGGCGTTTACTGCATTGATCCCAGCCTTCTTAGTTGCCTTTGTGGTTTTGATCATCGTTGGTGTGCTGGTGGCTTTCAACACAGATATCTTCCAACTGATCGCCATTCCATTTGGCTTCGTTACTCAGTTGACCAGCAGCTGGATCGGGGTCATGGTGATCTACTTCTTAGTGCATGCTTTATGGCTGGTGGGAATCCATGGAGCCAATATCATTTTCTCATTAATTACACCAATCACGTTAGGCAATATGGCTCTAAATGCAGAAGGTGCACACATTCCTTTGGCAGGCGAATTCAATAATGCTTTTGTGACCGTCGGCGGATCGGGGGCTACTTTAGGCTTTTGCTTTTTCTTAGTCTACATGGCAAAATCAGAACAATTGAAGGTTCTAGGAAAAGCAGCCTTGGTACCAGCTATTTTCAATATTAATGAGCCCTTGATCTTCGGAGTCCCTTTAATTTATAATCCATATTTAGCATTGCCTTTCTTCTTGGCTCCAATGGCTTCTGCAAGTATTGCTTACTTTGCGATCCAGTTAGAAATTATCCGCCCGGTTATTGCTTTGATGCCTTGGCCTTCTCCAGTCGGTGTCGGGGCGTTCATTGGCAGCGGGGGAGACTGGAAAGCAGCCGTTTGTGCAGTTATCTGTGTAGTCGTTTCTTTCTTCATCTATCTGCCATTCGTTCGTTCTTACGATAAGCGGCTCTTAAAAGAAGAGATGGCGAATATCGAACCGGCTCCACAATCATAAAATACAGATCTCTTTGTCTAAATCAGACAAGGAGATTTTTTACATTTTTTCAACAAAAAAAGTTAAATAAACTAGATACTAAAACATTTTTATTCAGGAAAAAGTCTATGAGTAAATAGGCGCTGTATCAGGATAATCGAAGAGGATGAAGCCAATTTCTGACTTACTGTGTCATAAATTAAGTTCGTCTATTTTCAATAGGCCAGTAAGTTCCTCAACACGGCTATCGATTAATTGCTTCTTTGCAAAAGAAAAGAAGACAGATGCAACGATCATTAAAGAAAAGCGCGAAAACAAGCAACGCAATCGTTACAATGAACGCTTAAAAAGGCAAATTTATTGTCGATGACTTTTCAACTGCTCGAGGAGCTGACGAATACCAAACCGATGGAAAACGTAAGAGTAGGGGCTGACTGTTGAATAGGATCGCAATTTGACTCTGAGAATGGTAAGCTCCAGCTAATGAATTCCTTCAATAAGTCATTTGTTGAATTGTTCAAATGTGCTGTGAAAGTGAAAAACCCTCTCTTTGCCTATAATTCAAGAACAGGCAAAGAAAGGATTTCTTTTTTATTCGCGGATCTGGCCGTCCCCGTAAATAATAAATTTCGTGGAGGTCAGCTCTTCAAGCCCCATCGGTCCTCGTGCATGAAGTTTCTGAGTAGAAATACCGATTTCGGCACCAAAACCGAACATAAAGCCGTCAGTGAAACGGGTAGAGGCGTTGATATAAACAGCCGCTGCATCGACCTCGTTTAAAAAGCGTTGGCCGATCGAATAACTGTCGGTAATAATCGCGTCTGAATGGCCTGAGTGATAGCGGTTGATATGGTCAATGGCTTGGTCTGCGTCTTGCACGATTTTGACAGCAAGTTCATAATCCAAATATTCTGTTTCCCAATCTGTTTCGGTTGCCAGCACCGCTTTGTTTAAAAACAACAAAGCTTGTTCATCCGCATGAATCACCACATGATGGGGGGCTAATCGTTTTTCCAATTTAGGCAGCAACTCTGCCGCAACAGCTTTGTGGATCAGAATGGTTTCTACCGCGTTGCACACAGACGGCCGCTGGACTTTGGCGTTCAGAATGATTTCCTCGGCCATTTTCAGTTGAGCGTGTTCGTCTACGTAAATATGATTATTTCCAGTTCCTGTCTCGATCACCGGAACCGTAGCATTTTCAGTGATACGTTTGATCAGATTTTCTCCGCCGCGAGGAATCAGGACGTCCAAGTAAGCATTGGCACGCATCATTTGGTTGGCTACCTCGTGAGAAGTGTCTTCCACAAATTGGATACAAGAAGAGGGAAGTTGCAACTCGGTTAAAGCGCCTTGCAGGATCGTTACCAATACCTGATTGGAGTGGAATGCTTCCTTGCCTCCGCGCAAAATGACAGCATTGCCCGTTTTGAAACAAAGAGTGGCAGCATCAGTAGTTACATTGGGCCGGGATTCAAAAATGATTCCGATGACTCCTAATGGGACTCGCTGGCGCCCGATTTGCAGCCCTTCCTTGGTGCGCCACATCTTTTCGATTTCTCCGATCGGATCGGGCAGGTCGATCAGCTGCTCGATTCCCTGAGCCATTGCTTCAATGCGTTCCTCCGTCAAAAGCAGCCGATCGATCATCACTGACTTGATCTGATTCTCTTTTGCTTTATCGAGATCCTTCTGATTGGCTCTTAGTATCCGGTCGCTGTGCTTTCTTAGCTTTTCTGCCATCAGCTGCAAACAAGTATTTTTTGCTTTGGTGTCTAACTGACTAAGGGTTTTACTCGCCTGCTTTGCGTTTTTACCTAAACGATCCATTACGTTATCCATTATTGGGCCCTCCTAAACAAGGTTCCGACTTCTTTTCCTTCTAAAATATCGAAAATGATACGTGGTGGCTTGCCATTGGCTAACACCATCGATCCTTTTGCTTCAAAGATCCGCTCTGCAGCTTTCAGTTTGCTGATCATGCCGCCGGTCCCGAATTTGCTTCCAGCATCGCTGGCCTGGTCAATGAGTTCATCCGTGATCTCGGAGATTGTCGAATAAAGAATTGCTTGTTTGTTTTTGTTAGGATTATCCGAATAAAACCCATCAATATCAGACAACATAATCAACAAATCAGCATCGATCAATTGACACACGATGGCCGACAGTTCGTCGTTGTCTCCGAACTTGGTCGAATGGTCCAGTTCATCGACTGCCACGGTGTCATTCTCATTGATGATTGGAATAATATCCATTTTGATCAGTTGGTTCAACGTATTGATCACGTTTTTTCGACTTGCAGGAAACTCGACGATGTCTCGTGTCATCAGGACTTGTGCCGTTTGCTGATTATAGGCTAGAAAACGTTGGTTGTAAAAATGCATTAACTCGGATTGGCCTACCGCTGCTACCGCTTGCTGTTCAGGAATACTGGCAGGGCGAGCCGACAATTGTAATTTGTTCATTCCGACCCCAATGGCGCCTGAAGAAACTAAAATGATTTCTTTTCCTAGATTGTTCAAATCGGTCAATACAAAGGCCAGTTGATCAATCCCGGAGAAATTGATCTTGCCGTTTGGATGGATCAGGGAACTTGTCCCAATCTTGACGACGATTCGATTAACATCATGTAAAAATGCTCTCACAGTCTTTCACCTCTATTGTCGCCGCAAGCTCAAATAGAAAAAAGCTATTTTGAGAATTGTAACAGATTCTCATTTACATTTCATCCATTTTTCATTAAATTTCAAAAAAAAGAAACTCGAATCCTTCGAGTCCTTATATCATGGCATAATTATTTTTCTAAATAAAACTACGAATCCATGTTAAATAAATAGGAGCAGGGCCGAATAAACATAATAGACCATAATCCCAGTGACGATCACCCAGGAAAGAAAGATAAAAAATCCACCGCGTTTTCTGCGGTATTGTCTTGTGGTCCGTCGGGTGGTCTCATCAATCTGCGGCGCAGAGATTGGCACTCGCTTTTGACGCAGTGTCATTACTGCAAACAAATCAATAGAAAACATAAATTGGATGACTGCACTGATCAAGATCAATACCTGGTCAGTAGACCCTATACGGAAAATAAATAACCCAGCTGTTAAAATGTCGATGATCATGGTGATTAAAATTGCCATAGCAATACTCCTTACTACTTCTCTTTAAAATGAACATCTCACATTATAGCATGGAATACTCAAAAGAGTAACCAGAACTTAAACAATCTGGGAATCTTATCTTTTTTTAAAAAGTGTCAAAATCAGCCAGTACAGCATGGAAGAGGCAATTGAAACGAAGACGAGGATGCCTAGAACTTTTGCTCCCCCGCTAGGTTGATAGTAATGATAATTCATCAATAGAAATACACAAATAAATGTAGGCACTAAAGAAAGATACACGTGGATCAACATCTTGTCTTTACGAAACATATACAAGTAGATTATCGACATTACAACAAAAATGGCGTATAAAATGATTGCAGCCACAAGTCCATGATCCATCGCTCGTACCCCTTTCTTTTTTAGTAATTGTAGCAAATGAAAAGAGAAGAGATTATGAAAGAATGGTGATTTTTTGGTAATACAACATTCATGTTCATTTAAAAAATATTCGTTTTTTTGAAATTAGAACCGGAATCAGAAATAAAGAGGGGAAAATTGAAGAATGGTCGAAAAAAATAAATGGATTGAGAAGGAACGTAGAAAAAATTCAGAAAATGTTTTTACCGAAATGCAACATTTTCTGAATTTTTACAGTGACTGATCACAAGATCAAACGAAGCAGGGCGATCCCAATGACTCCCGTGATCACGATTTTCATTAGATCATTGGTGCGAATCCCCACGATCAATGCAGGGATGCAGGCTAAGACCTCTGGAAATTTAATAGCTGGAAAGTGTCCAGCTTTAAAAATCAGCAAGCTCTGAAACAGCAGAGCAGTCAAAATCGTCAAGGGGATATAACTCAAAAATTTCTCAACGGTCGGAGGCAATGCCACCGCTCTGGCCAACACAAAAGGAACAACCCGTGGAATCCAGGTAACCAGCATGCAGCCTAAAAGAACAAAAAGATAATAGTGATTACTCATCTTTGATCAGCACTCCCATCGTGCAACCTAACAAGGTTGACAGAATCACAGACAATTCGGCAGAAAAGAAACGCATCAATACATAGAGCGAAGCTGCTGTACTTAGCAAGAGAAGAATCGTCTTTTTCTGCTGCGCCTTTAGCGGCAGCTGGACTTGAAATAAAAACAAGCCTAAAAACATAGCAGTCAATGCAAAATCAAGACCAAACGTATTGGGATCTGGAATAAAATTCCCCAGCAACGCACCTAAGACCGTGGAAAAGATCCATGTAAGGTAGGCGGTGAGGTTCAGTCCATGTGTCCAAGCCGACGACACTGATTCCTTTTTCGCTAAAGTGGCCATTAGAACCCCATACGACTCATCTGTCAGCAAGGTGCCGATGCCGATACCGTTCAACAAAGAATCCTGCTTAAAGTAGCTGGCCACTGACAAACTCATCAAAAAATGGCGCAGGTTGACTAAAAAAACAGTGAAGACAATGGAAGCCAACGGTGCCTGAAGAGCTAAAAGGCTACAAATGATGAATTGGGCGCTGCCAGCATACACAAGCACCGACATCAAAAAGACTTGGAAAATCGTCAAGCCGACAGCTTTCCCAACAATTCCCATAGCCATCCCGATCCCTAAATAACCCATAATCGTCGGAATGCAGGCTTTCACTCCTTGGATAAAGCGCTGATTCGACACCACTTGCTTCTCCATTTACTCACCCTTTCTCTCATGCTTTTCTAACAATCTTAATCAAAAATGGCTTAAAAGACAAGAATTATTTCATTCAAATAATCTGAGCATTGATTTCTTGTTTTTTCAGATGTGAGGTATAATTAAATAAACGAGTTTAGCAGAAGTTTGTTTAGCAGATAGACGTGAGAGAGGAGCATTTATATGCAGGAAGAATACAAAAATATACTTGTAGCTGTGGATGGATCACCGCAAGCGGAGAAAGCTTTTACAGAGGCGATCGAGGTTGCAAAACGAAACCAAGGGAAATTGACGATCCTGTCTGTTGTTGACTTTAAGTATTCGGTTGGCGATCCTGCTTTTATCAATGATGCCATTAAATTTCATATGAACAATGCAGAAATCGAAATGGATACGTTGATCAGCAAAGCAGATATTGGTCAAGTCGAGTATCAAACAGAGATTTTTTCAGGAAGTCCGAAACGCAAGATCGTTGATTACGCAGAAGAAAAGAAGATCGATCTGATCATGATCGGTGCAACAGGCATGGGGGCGATCGAACAAATGATCGTCGGTTCAACCACCTCGTATGTCGTTAATCATGCGCCGTGCAATGTCATGGTTGTTAAATAGCGAACGCCTCTGCTGGTTTGAATAGAAAAAGGAGTCTGAGTCAACTGTTTTTTCGGCTTTGCTCTAATGCAGCAACGACGAGGTCGCCATCGGCAAAACCAAGATCGATCTTGAAGATCTCTTTTGGAAAAGCCAGAGTCAATTTGATGCCGTTTATCCTTTTTTGCCCGGTGATTTTCTGGCAATGGTACAAATTATAGGTATAGTGGTTTCTCTGGCTGACGGCATACAAGGTGTTGCCGGAGATGGCATATGCCGTCAATCCTTCGTGATTTTTGAAGCTCTCATATTTATGAAAGCCAATAAAGGAAAACGTATAATTAATAGTTGGGGAGGCCGTTAGAAATTTTTCAAACAAAGACACTCCCTTTTTTTCTTTTGCATTGAAATGGATTTGATGGGTTTGAGCGAATTGATACAAGTCTTGGGCTGATTTCATGTCGGAGACTCCTTTATCGATTTTGACGAAAGTGGTTGAATTCAGTGATGCTCATGGTCACTAGCAAAAAGCCGAAGAAACGAAAGAGCAGCATCAAGCTGTTGAAGGGATTGAACAGCAATGATAGACCAGCTATGATCATCAAGATGCTGTAGATCAACTGGCCAGTACTGGCAAAACCGCGGATCCTGGCATTCCAGCTTTGCACGGCTTGTGTACAGGCAAATAGTAAGATGATCAGACCAAATAGGATAGGCAGGATGCTGACGATCCCGCGGGCAAAGATTAAAATGAAAAACGCAGCAACCAATAAAAAGATACCGCCCGTCCTTTGGAAATCCACTCCTTCGATGATTTTTTGTTCACGAGAACTGCGATACAATTGCACCCCTCCCATGGCGACCATGTAGAAAAACAAGATGTAACTGAAAAAATCAAAGATCGATTGCGGCCAGAGCAAAATAGCTGTTCCTAAAACAAGATGGACAACCGCTTTTATCCGACTGGATCGTCTGAGTGAAAACCAAGTTTGATTCATGATCGAAACCTCCTTTATCAAAATTATAGTACCAAAATAATTCAATATAAGGGAAGAAATCACTCATTTTTTGAAAGAATTATTAGTAAAAGGAATCGATTTATTAATATTATAGAAATGTTTTGATTTTTTTGAGTATTTTTTCTCCTAGCGATTGTAAACTATACTATTGTTGGGTATAATGGCCTTTAATATTGAACCAAAAGCTAGACGAATAACTGAATTTGCTGGTACTGGAGGGCTCATGTAATGAAAGAAGAAGAGATTGAACTAGGAAAGATCTACCGTTGTCACCCGATTGGTTTTGAAGCGGCGATTGAGGGGGAAGTCGTTTCGAAAATGGCGAACTGTGCAGTACTTCGTGTAAATTCCTGTCAGGAAGTGGACGAAGAACAAAAGGATGATAAATCCAACATGGTGGTTGCAAAGTATTCAAGTTTTATATCATAATGTAATAGAAGGCGAACGATTTGAGTCTATTTACGATTTTATTGGGGATATTTACAGTCATTCTTTTTCTCTATCTTTGGCTGGTAAGCAGGTCAATCGTTATTCCTACCAAGATCAATCAGAACCGGTATTGGTTTTACCCGGTATTGGCAGCTTGTGTAGGCCTTATAGGGTGGACCGGTGTGTCGACCTTGGATGAAAAAATTCAAACAGGACTTGCTGTCCTTGTGATGCTGAGCTTTTTAATGGATAAGAGGGGATTGACGGAAACACATATCGTGTTGCACAGCTTCGATAACCGAGGGATAAGCTTTTCGGAAATCGAGCGAGTCGTCTTGTTCAAAGATGATGCCACTCAGTCCGTTCGAATGAACTTTTTTCGTAATGAACGAAGAGGGCCCATGCTGATATTTGATGAGTCCTTGGAAGAGTTGGCAATCTTTTTTTCAACGCATTTAAATGAAGGCAGCAAACTTGAAATACTGACAAAAGAGGATTAGCGTCCTTTTAATGATGATTAGAAAAAAGGATCGATCGAGAATGAGAGCTTGATCGATCCTTTTTTTGATGCTTTGGTTAAAGAAGGAAAATAATTTTAGAATTCCCATGGAATTTCCATAAAAATGGTTTATAATATCTAAAATTGATCAAAAAAGGAGAATTGTTTGAATTATGGCTTACTATTACAGCACCCCTTCTCGAACCTTTAGCGAATACCTCTTAGTTCCCGGCTACTCTTCCAAAGACTGTATCCCAGACAATGTTTTATTGGAGACCCCTTTAGTAAAATATGCACAGGGAGAACAACCAGCCTTAACAATGAATATTCCGTTGGTCAGTGCAGTCATGCAGTCTGTTTCCGGCAGTGATTTAGCGGTTGCCTTGGCGAAGGAGGGCGGTGTTTCGTTCATCTATTGTTCTCAGACGATCGAGGAGCAAGCAGCCATGGTACGCAAAGTCAAACAAACCAAGGCTGGGTTCGTTCCAAGCGACACGAATCTTCCAGTGAACGGCACCCTGCAGGACGTACTAGATCTAAAAAGCAGGACTGGGCATGGAACGATCGCTGTCACCGAAGATGGTACATTAGAAGGCAAGATCGTTGGGCTGGTAACGAGCCGTGACTATCGAGTGTCAAGAATGTCAGTTACGACACCGATCAAAGAATTTATGAGACCTTTTGAACAGCTGATCTATGGGAAAGATGGAATCACATTGTCTGAGGCCAATGACTTGCTGTGGGAACATAAATTAAATGCTTTGCCGATTATCGATGAAAATCAACGCCTGAAGTATTTTGTTTTCCGCAAGGATTACGATTCTCATAAGGACAACCCACTAGAGCTATTGGACTCCAAAAAGCGCTATTTTGTCGGCGCAGGAATCAATACTCGGGATTACAAGGAACGAATTCCTGCGTTGATCGAGGCAGGAGCCGATATTTTGTGTATTGATTCAAGCGAAGGCTTCAGTGAGTGGCAAAAAATGACGATCGAGTGGGTCCGTGAGGTCTACGGAGATACAGTCAAAATTGGTGCAGGAAACGTGGTCGATCGGGAAGGGTTCCGCTTTTTAGCCGAAGCAGGAGCCGATTTTATCAAGGTCGGTATTGGCGGCGGCAGCATTTGTATCACAAGAGAACAAAAAGGGATTGGCCGAGGCCAAGCCACCTCCGTTCAAGATGTCGCAGCTGCAAGAGAAGAGTATTTTGAAGAAACCGGCATCTATATTCCTATCTGCAGTGATGGTGGAATCGTCCATGATTATCACATGACTTTGGCACTGGCAATGGGATCTGATTTTATTATGCTGGGACGCTATTTTTCTCGATTTGAAGAATCTCCAACAGAAAAGGTCAGCATCAATGGTTCTTACATGAAGGAATATTGGGGAGAAGGCAGTGCCCGTGCCCGAAACTGGCAGCGTTATGACACTGGCGGCAAGGAAGGTCTCTCTTTTGTAGAGGGAGTAGATTCTTATGTTCCCTACGCAGGTTCCTTGAAGGACAACTTAGCTGTGTCGTTGAGCAAAGTCCGCCATACGATGTGCAATTGCGGCGCGCTATCGATCCGCGAGCTGCAAAAAAATGCAAAAATCACTTTGGTTTCTTCAACCAGTATCGTGGAAGGCGGCGCTCATGATGTTCTCGTGAAGGACAATAATATGAGCACTGAAAACTAAAAAACAAAAAACATCTTATTGCCGAAAGAAGTGAAAAGACTTCCGGCAATAAGATGTTTTTTTAGTAACAGTAGTTAGTTTTCATAAATAGCAATACAACGCGCAGTATACCCTGGAGCACCAGTCACGTTCGGGAAGCTGCAGCTGATGACTGCCCCGGTTTCCGGCAGCTGGTCCAAATTGCGTAGCATTTCGATCTGGTATTTGTCCTGCTCCAGCAAATATCGTTCGCCTGCCCAAGGCACTATTAAGTTGGCGATTGCCGGATCTGTATCAGGAGTTTCATGGCCGACCGCAGTGACCGATCGTTCTTCACATAAAAATTTCAAAGCCTCGATCGACCAACCCGGATAATGCGGCTGACCATCCTTATCAGGGTTGAAGAACGCTTCACCTTGCCGCTGCGACCAATTGGTGCGAATCGCCACAAAACAGCCGTCTGGGAGTTCGCCATGCTGGGACTCCCAGTTTTTAAGATCTTCTACCGTAAAGGCATAATCATGATCAGTTGTCGTTTTTTCAGACAGATCCACGATGCACAAAGGCAAAACCATTTCCTTTAGTTCAATCTGATCCAAGGTTCTTCCGTTTTCAACAAAATGTGAAGGAGGATCAATGTGGGTACCATATTGACTGACGATCTTATACTCACTTGCACAAACGGTATGTTCCTCATGGGTAAATACTTCATACATTTCCAACGTGTTGTACCCAGAGTAATGTGGTGTTTCTTTATTCACTGGGTGACTGAGATCCACCCATGTATACTTTGCTGACTTTAAATCGTTCAACATATCCCATAATCTGCTCATTGTTTTTCCACCTCTCCGTCTATAGTGACGCCATAATGCTTTTGACCCCTTCAATGAAGCGATCCACTTCTTCTACAGTGTTGTAAGGTGCAATTCCTGCTCGAATAAATCCACCGGTCTGATCAATACCTAAACGTTCAGCCAGCGTCCGTGCGTAAAAATCTCCTTCAGCAATAAAAACACTATGGTTTTCACACATTTGAATACAAAACTCTTTTGGTGTAATTCCTTCTGCTCGAAAAGCAATCGTTGGTGTTTTGGGCTGCGTACTTTGGAACAGGGTAATGCCTTCTATGGAGGCCATCGCTTCACGTATCCGTTCGGCTAAAAAGTTCTCATACACTTCGATCGTGCGATAGCCGCTCATCAGGCGGTCTCTCAGGGATTCTCCAGTGCCCAAGCTCGCGATAAACTCGATCGCTGCAGATACAGCAGGAATCCCTTCATGATTTTGTGTGCCCATTTCCAAACGATCCGGAACATTGCCAGGTGCCGGCACAACTTTATAAATGTCTAAACTTTCAAATAAGTCTTTGCGGATAACAGCCATACCAACGTGTGCGGCAAAAAATTTATAGGCAGATGAGAACAACATATCGATTCCCAATTCCTGCATGTCCGCATACATGTGAGGTATACTATGAACCGCATCAACTGCTACCAACGCTCCAACTTTTTTGGCTTTCTCAGAAATATATTTAATGTCAGTGATCGTTCCAACACAATTGGATGCATGGCCAACGGCAACTAATTTGGTTCTATCCGTGATCAACTCATCCAACTGATCCAGTTCGAGTTCTAAGGTTTCTGTATTCAGCGGGACATATTTTACGGTGACATTTCGATCCTCAGCAGCCCTGCGCCAGGAATCGATGTTGGAATGATGCTCTAGCTCTGTCAAAAGAATCTCATCGCCAGATTCCCACTGATTAGCCAATGCGCGGCTCACATGAAACATCATGGTAGTTGCATTCGGTCCAAAAGCGATTTCTGTTGGATCGGCATTAAACAAGGCTGCAATGTCTTCTTTTGCTTGTTGGATCAAGGCTTCGGTTTCATGGCTAGTAGGAAAATTTCCATGTAGATTGGCCGCTCCGCTGCGCATGTACACATTGATCTTCTCAATCGCACTTTCTAAAAATTGAGAACCTCCGGGTCCATCGAAATAGGCGACGGGTTTGCCATGGTGTGTTCGTTTTAATGCCGGAAATTTGTTTCTGACTTCTTCGATCGGAAATACTGACGCATCCATTCTTATCACCCTCCAATTATAGTTGGTCTAACACCTTAAGTGTAATGAATCACCTGAAAAGGTGTCTAAAAAAAACCGCTACGGTGTAAACTCAGTATTACCGGTTTAATCAAGAGACAAAAACATGGATTAAAAAACCTTATGGCCTGTTGAGAAAACGCTTTCTTAGGTGGTAAAATGGATTTGAAGTCGAGGTGAGTGAAATGATTCAGATCGAAAGGTTTAGAAAAATTGAAAAAGACCATCCTTTTTATACGATCACAGAACGGGTATATCTTTTCTTAAGAGAAGAGATCATCCATTTGCATCTGATGCCCAATCAAAAATTAAACGAAAGCCGAATCGCACAGGAATTGGGCATTAGTCGAACACCAGTCCGAAAAGCACTCGACAAATTGTTTCAAGAGTTGCTAGTGGGGAAGACTGGGAAATCGTATACGGTTTCGAGCATGCAAAAGGAGGAGAGCATGGTACTTTGTGAAGCCCGTATCGCCATTGAGGGCTATGCGGTTTTTTTAGCAAGTAGTCATATCAATGAAAAACAATTGGAGCGTTTGAGTGAATTGACAGTCGAATACGAGCAGATTGATCTGAATGATGGCAGCTGGCGGTATGCTGAATGTGACCATGAATTCCATCGTATCCTGATCGAAGCTGCTGGAAATGCACATATTTCTAGAATGTACGAGACGATTGAACTACGGCTTCGCCATTACCGTCATTGTTTATTAAATCAAATCGGCAAAGAACAGCTGCAGCCTATTTTGAAAAAGTCTGCCAGAAATCATCGAGCAGTGCTGAATGCCTTGAAGCTGGGGTTTTCCGATCAGGCAAAACAGCTGGTTGAAAAGGATATTAGGGGAATGTACGAGGTATTTTTCGAGTGGCGTTAGCATAAAAAGAAACAAACAAAACTGCAGACATCGATCGATGTCTGCAGTTTTGTTTTGTAAATTAACGAATGACACGGAAGCGTTGATCATCTTCCATGTATTCTTTTTCACCTGCTTCAGCTTCTTTTGAGCCGAAAACCAATTGAGAACGCAATTCCCAATTTGAAGGAATGTCCCAAGTTTGGGCAACGACATCATCGATTACTGGATTGTAATGTTGCAGATTTGCACCTAATCCAGCTTCTTCCAATGCTGTCCAGGTGTTTGCAGTTGCAATACCATTTGATTGTTCTGCCCAAACCGGGAAGTTTTCAGCGTACAATTCAAACTGTTCCTGCAGTGTTTTCACTGTATCAGTTTCTTTAAAGAATAAAACAGTTCCGAAGCCGTTTTTAAAGCCTTCCAATTTCTTTTGTGTATTCGGGAAAACTTCTGCTGGCGTCAACGGACGCAAAGCTTCTTCCACGATTCCCCATAATTTTTCATGAGCTTCTCCAAACAAGATCACTGCTCTAGGAGATTGAGCATTAAAAGCAGTAGGACTTTCTTTGACTGCTTGTTTAATGATTTCTGTAATTTCATCTTCTGATAAATGCACGTTGCGTCCTAATGCATAAATGGAACGACGATTTTTCAAAGTTGTTAGAAATTGAGACATGATAAAATGACCACCTTTATTTAATTTGTTTACATGTTGAACTATAACACCTTACTAAAAGTAAGGAAAGAAATATGCTCAGAAACTTAAAAAGAAATTTTTTTTTAAAACAAGCGCTTTGAATCGCTTTTTAAAGAGTCTGTGGTACACTGATTTTATGAATTAATGGGAGGAACCCAGATGAATGTGAAAGAATTATTTAAGACTTTGATCTACTTTGTGGTCTTGGGCGTTATTCTGATTGCTTTGAGACAATTTGTCTTTACCCCCGTCGTAGTCAAAGGCGACTCGATGGATCCAACTTTGCTTGACGGCGACCGAGTGATCGCACTGAAAAATACGGATATCAAACGATTTGACATTGTGACCTTCCCAGCTCCAGATGATCCCGGAAAGAATTACATCAAACGGGTGATTGGACTTCCAGGGGATACGATCGAATACAAAAACGACCAATTATATGTAAACGGCGAAGCCACTGATGAACCGTATCTAAATGAGTTTAAAAGTCAGTTGACGGATGGACAGCCATTGACCAATGATTTCAATCTGCGGCAGTTGTTTGGAGCAGAAAAGGTTCCCGAAGGACAAGTTTTTGTACTAGGCGACAATCGCCGCATTTCGAAGGATAGCCGGATCATTGGAATGATCCAAGAAGACAAGATTATGGCGGATGTCAAATTTGTTTTCTGGCCAATTTGGCCAAATAATCGAATTGGGACCGTAGACTAGCTGAAAAGCTGGTCTTTTTTGTTATAATAAATAATGGAACCATTCATTGAAGAAATGAGGGAGAAATTATGTCTTTACAATTTTTGATTGGTACAGGACACAACGATCGTCAAACCAAGATGATCGATACAGCAAACGAATGGCTAAAAGCAGATGAAGCGCACAAAGTGTTCTTTATCGTGCCTAACTATAATAAATTCGAGCAGGAAATCACGCTTTTGAAACAAATGAAGCAGGAGGAAGGTGTCTTCAGCTCATTGTCAGCACAGGTGTTCAGTTTCAATCGACTCGCGTGGTATTTTTTGCAAAAAGAAGGAAAGATTCCTGGCAACGTTCTGTCAGAAGCTGGGAATGCCATGATCCTTCGCCAAGTCTTGCAGGAGCAGCGAGAGAAACTGCTGATCTTTCGAGGGGAGACGACGAAGACTGGTTTCATTCAGCAGCTCATCCATTTCTATCAGGAAATGCAGATCGGCAATGTTGCTGTAGAAGACTTGACTAAGCTCCAAGGCAAGCAGCAGGATCAACGCTTAAAGCTTAGTGACTTGCAGCGAATCTACCGAGAATATGAAGCAGCATTGTTGCAGTATCAAGTGAAGAATGAAGATCCGTTGTTACTGCTGCAGGAAAATTTAGCACACCGGAAACTGGAAAATGTTTTCTTCATCGTCAGCGGGTTCGCCCGTTTTAATGCTCGAGAGCTGCAGGTGCTGAATCAATTAATGACCTGTGGACACCTGATGGTTTCACTGGAATTGGATCGGGGGTTTCCCAATGACGAACCGCACCCGCTGCATCTTTTTGCGGACAGCGGAAAGACGTATTTCCAGTTGAAACAGCTTGCGGATCAGCAAAAGATTCCAGTCAGACAGGATCTAAAGGCATTAGAAAGCCAAAATGCTTTTCGCCAAGTCAACCATTTTTGGCAAGGGAAAAAGGTCGAACCACTCACAGAGCAGAATACTGTCAGTATCTGGCAGCACACGACTGTAGCGGACGAAGTACGTCATGTCGGAAACGAGATTCGGTGTTTAGTAGCAGAAAAAGGGTATCGTTACAAAGATATTCAAGTCTTAGTACGTGAATTTTCCAGCTACAGCCATATTTTGCCTTTTTTGTTTGAACAATTGGAAATTCCTTTTTATTTAGATGAAACCCAAATGATGGTCAGCCATCCATTGGTCGAATTTTTACAGTCGCTGTTTTTGTTGGATCAGTATCATTATCGAATCAATGATGTGTTTCGTTTACTGAGAACGGAGCTTTATGCGCCTGAATCATCGACAGAGCAGTCAATGTCGATAGAGCAATGGCGTGAACAAGTCGACCAAACAGAAAATGTCTGTTTGGCTTATAATTTTCGAGGGAGCTATTGGACGAAAGAAGAAGATTGGATCTTCGTCGATTACGATTTTGAAGAAGAAGCCTTTAAAGATGCGAGTGATCTGCAGCTTCTCTCCAATCAGGTGCGCCGCTCAGTTCAGACGCTTGTGCCTCGGTTTTTCAAACAGATCAAACAGGCTGCAACAGGAATGGAAGCAGCAAAATGCTTCTATCAATTTTTACAACAAGCAGGTGTTGACCGTCAATTGCTGGTTTGGCGCGATCAGGCGGTAGCAGCGGGTGAACTGGAAAAGGCTCGCAATCACGAACAAACCTGGCAAGCGCTTATGGACCTGTTGGATGAATACATGTTGATATATGGCAATAGCGAGTTCATTTGGAAAGAATTTCAAGAAATCTTTTTAGCAGGTCTAGTCAATCTCTCTTATGGAAAGATTCCAACTACGATTGATCAGGTCAAGATCAATAATCTGGAGCTGGCTCGTGTCGATCAGGCGAAGGTCACCTTTGCGATCGGGTTGAATGAGCAAGTCTTTCCGTCTCGCTTCGATGACCGAGGATTGCTGTCGCCCGAAGAAAGAGAAGGAATCAACGCAGAATTAGGGGAAGGAAAGTTTTTGCCAGAATCGAACAGCTCAAATGTGATTCGAGAGCCTTTTTTGGCCTACAATGTCTTTTTATCGGCATGTGACAAGCTTTATCTTTCAGCGGCTGCAACGATCGATGGAGAGAAGGAGACTGCTATTTCTCCATTTATTCGTCGTTTAAGCCAAGGATTGTCGATTCCAGTCAACATGATCCCAGCTTTGTCCTTGCAGGAGGGACCGCAGGAGCATTTAGGATCTTTGCGAACGTTACTGTCTGATTTGATTTTACTGAATCGCTTAGCGCTTGATGAAGGCCAGCCGATGCTTTCCAGCTGGCGGCAATTACTGCATTTTTTAGAGACGACCGCTTTTGGCGAATTGACTAAACGAGTCTTCTCTAGTTTGCAAGCATTGAACATTCCAAGAGATCTGCAACCGAAGACGGCCGAAAAGCTGTATGGTAAAAACCTCTATGTTTCGGTGTCACGGATCGAAAATTTTTACAACTGCCAATATAAGTATTTTGCACAATTTGGACTTGGTTTAAAAGAACGCACGATCTATGGGTTGACATCTGCTGCAGCGGGAGATTTCTACCATGAAGCATTGGATCGTTTTTTCCGAATGTTGACCGAACAAAAAATGAACCTGACCAGTTTGACCGAAGAACAGCGAACGATGCTTGCTGACCAAGTGCTCAAGGAGATCTTTGGTGAGACTAAGTTCCAAATCCTGTCGAGCTCTGCACGAATGAATTATATCCGCTATCAATTGTCGCAAACAATCCAAAAGGTCAGCTGGGGATTGGCGCAGCAAAGCTTGCGAACCAATTTCAAACCTTATCAGACAGAAGTTTTGTTTGGGTCGATCGCCGGGGAGAAAGGTATACCTGGGATTCAATTGCCGCTGAAGAATGACGGGGAGTTGGCCGTTCGCGGGAAAATCGACCGAATGGATCAACTTCATGGCGAAAAGGCCGACTGGTTGAGTGTGATCGATTACAAGTCAAGCGCCCGCAGCTTTACTATCACTGATACTTATTATGGGATCGCTATGCAGCTGATCACGTATTTAGATGTTGCCCTACAAGACATGAATCTGATCAGCGGAAAAAACATCAAGCCTGCAGGGGCTTACTACCTGCATGTTCATAATCCGGTCTTGACTGATGGAACAAATATTGAACGAGATACCTTGAAGGCTTACAAATACGATGGGCTGTTCACAAAGGACCCTCAGCTGTTTTCTGATATGGATCATTCATTGCAAGAAAAAGAGAATTCGCTGCTGTTCCCGATCAGAAAAGATGCCAAAGGACAGCTGGCACCTGCAGGACCATCCAAAGAGAAGTTTTATGAAGAAGCTGAAATAGAGGTGCTGAGAGACTACAACAGGAAGAAAATCCAAGAGGCAGGAAACGACATCGTTTCAGGAGAAATCAAACTAAATCCGGCATTTAAAGATACAAAGCGGATCGCTTGTCAGTATTGTCCATTCCGCAGCGTCTGCAAATTTGATGTGATGCTGAAGGAAAACAATTATCATCGACTGGAGCAGTTGACGAAGGAAGAAGCACTCAAACGAATGGAGGAAGACTTACATGACAACTAACCATCCGATCCCTCCAAAGGCACCAAATGAAATGTATACAGACGCTCAGTGGCAGGCGATTTACGATCGCGGGGACAATTTGCTGGTCTCTGCTTCTGCCGGTTCTGGAAAGACGGCGGTTCTAGTGCGCAGAGTGATCGAAAAAATCAAACGCCAGCGTTTATCCGTTGACGAATTGCTAGTAGTGACGTTTACAGAAGCGGCCGCCAGTGAGATGAAGGAACGAGTACAACAGGCGCTGCAGGAAGCCATTAATGAAGAAACCGATCAGCAGCTGAAAAATCATTTTACACGTCAATTGACCTTGTTGCCGATGGCGAATATCTCTACGCTGCATTCCTTTTGCTCAAAGGTGATCCAACGGTTTTTCTATTTGATCGACTTAGATCCGAGCTATCGAATGCTGACGGATGCGACAGAAACGATTCTCTTAAAAGAGGATGTGTGGGATGAGCTGCGTGAAGAATCGTATGAAGAAAATCAAGAGATCTTCTATCGTTTAACAGAAAATTTTTCAAATGACCGCAGTGACCTTGGGCTAGAAACACTGATTCTCTCCATGTATGAATTTGCTCGGGCGAACCCAGATCCTTTTTCTTGGCTGGATTCTCTATTGAAAAATTATGCTGTAGAAGATTTGACAAAGTCTCGATTGTATCGAGACAGTTTACGCCCGCAATTGATCCAAACAGTTCAAGGAGCTGTCGATGCATACCAGGAAATCAAACGCAGCAGCGAAGCAATCGAAGAACTAAAAAAAATCTATGTAATCGCGGAAACAGAAGGGAAAAATTGTGAATCGCTGCTTCATTATCTGGAAAAGGATCAGCTGAATCAAGCCTATGAGTGGTTTGACCAATTGAATTTTCCGACCTTTCCTACTCCACGTAAAAAAGAAGTCAAAGAGCTTTACGAAGAAGAGATCGAAACGGCGAAAGAGTTCCGACAATCCGCCAAAGATGAACTTACTCAGCTGAAAAAGAGTTTTTTCAATGCGTCACCTGAAGAACAGATCGAACGCTTAAAACAGGCCTATCCAATCGTTGAGGAATTGATCCGTGTTGAAAAACTATTTATTCAACGATATTCAGAGAAGAAGCGGGAAAAGGGGTTGTTGGATTTCAATGATCTAGAACATTTTACCTTACAGATTTTACAGCAGGAAGTTGACGGCGAACACCCTGCAGAAATTCATTATCGCCAGCGTTTCAAAGAAGTGCTGGTAGATGAGTACCAAGATATCAATCAGCTGCAAGAAACCATCCTGCGTAAACTTGCCGATCCAAATCCGGAAAATGGCAACCTGTTTATGGTGGGAGATGTCAAGCAATCAATATACGGATTTCGCCTGGCCGATCCAACGTTGTTTATCAAGAAATACCACGATTTCGCCGAGCAAAAAGCAGGGCGTCGCATTGTTCTGGCTGAAAACTTCCGGTCACGCAAAGAGGTCTTGGATTTTACAAATCTGATTTTTAAGCAGCTGATGGACCAAGATTTAGGTCAAATCGAATACGATCAGGAAGCCGAATTAATCAACGGATTTTCTGGGTTCCCCGTTTCTGACCAGTTTGATGTTGAGTTGATGATCTATGAAAAGGATTTAGAAACACCTGAGTGGATCGAAGATAAAGCAACGGGAGAGATCTTCATGGTCGCTAATAAGATTCGTCAGTTGATTGCTGACGGTTTTGAAGTGTATGACAAGAAACAAAAGGCGATGCGCCCCGTGAAATACCAGGATATCGTCTTATTAACCCCAACTAAGGGAAATAATTTGACCATCTTAGAGGTTTTTAAACAGCTGGATATTCCTTTAGCGATCAATGATACGCAAAATTACTTTCAATCGACAGAGCTGCGGGTGATGATCGCCCTGTTACAGATCATCGATAATCCTTATCAGGATATTCCTTTAGCAGCTGTTTTACGATCACCGATTGTTGGCTTGGCGGAAGAGGAACTGGCACAGATTCGTTTAGCTTTGCCGAAAAAGGAGTATTATCGTGCTGTCAAACGGTATATACAAGAAAATGATAATACAATCACACAGAAACTGACAGCCTTCATGCAACAGTTTCTGCAATGGCGTGAAGATTCCCGACGCGAGGATCTAGCGGATCTTTTGACTAAAATTTATAATGAAACAGCCTATTTAGATTATGTGCTGGGAATGCCAGCGGGCAGACAGCGCCATGCAAATCTGTTAGCGTTAGTAGAGCGAGCAAAGGATTACGAACGCAGCAGCTTCCGCGGCTTATACCAGTTTATTCGCTTCATTGAAAAAATGCAGGAAAAAGACAAGGATCTGGCAGAACCGCAAAGTCAGGAAATCTCCGATGCAGTAAGGGTCATGACGATCCATGCCAGCAAAGGATTGGAGTTTCCAGTGGTTTTCTTGATGGATATGAGCAAAGCCTTCAACCTGACTGACACACGTCGAAGCTATACCTTCGATGAAAAAACGGGGATCGGCGTCAAATATTTGACGCCAGACACACGTGTAAGGGTCAATACACTGGCTTTTGATGCAGTCCAACAACAAAATCTTCGCAAATTGTTATCCGAAGAAATGCGTAAGCTTTACGTTGCACTGACCAGAGCTGAACAAAAATTGTTCCTAGTCGGGTCGTATAAACATAAAGAAGAAGCGTTGAAAAAATGGAGTTTAGCAGGAACGAGTCATGGTCTGGTTCTTTCAGCCAATCTCAGAAAAAGCGGAACATTCCTAGATTGGGTTGGACAAGCATTATTTCGTCATCCATTGATGGAGAAGTACCAGACGGAATATCCAATAGATAAACAACCCGAGTTGATTCATCATCCAGCAATTTTCTCGATCCATTTTTATGCACCGAATCAAATTGCCGAAGCGATGCAAGAATTTGTTACAGGAAAAAAGACTGAAGTGATGATCACAGATCCGCAAGAGGATGTAACTGAGTTGAAAAAACGTCTGACCTTCACCTATCCTTATGAAGAAGCGACGATGACGACCAGTTATCAATCCGTTTCGGAGCTGAAACGAATGTATGATGATCCTGACAATCAAACGACGATCCCTCTTCGTCCTTCTGAGGCAGCGGAGTTGCAGACGAATCAATACAGGTTTACAGAGGATCGTTTTAATGGTCCGAGATTTTTAGAAACGGCTGCAGAACTTTCTAGCACAGAGATAGGAACAGCAACCCATTTAGTTATGCAATTGATTCCGCTTGATCGCAAGCCGACAGAGGAAAGCCTTCGTCAACTGATCGAAGCGTTGACTGCCAGCCAAACGATCACTAAGGAGTTGGCTGAGGCTATTGAGGTCGATCGGTTGCTGGAGTTCTTTGACAGCTCGCTAGGAAAACTGATTTTGGATAATCCCGAACTGGTTCATCGAGAGGAACCCTTCGCCATGCTGCTGCCCGCTAAACAGGTATTCTCTGATTATCCTGCAGGAGATGAATTGCTGGTGCATGGGATCATTGATGGATTCATCGAATTCTCAGATTATTTAGTGCTTTATGACCTGAAGACAGATCATTTTTACGAAGCAAGGGAAGCACAATTGATTGAGCGTTATCGCGGTCAGTTGAATCTTTATAAAGAAGCACTGGAAAAAGCCAAGGACAAACCAGTTGGTTCGCTGAACCTGGTTTTTCTCAGAGGCAATAAAATCATTGACCTTTTAGAGGATTAAGGAATCTGCAAACCAGTAAAGTGGGTTAATCTAAAGAAATCTTAACCACAAGCAGATTATACTAATCATTTGTAAGTAATGTGCTATACTTCGTGTAACGAGGTGAGAAAGATGAAACAGATACAACAAACGGAGTTTTCATTGTGTCCGAAGTTCGAAAAAGGATTTTCGATTCTAGGCAAAAAATGGAATGGATTGATCATTGATGTGTTGTTAGAAGAAGGTCCTCAGCGTTTTGTTGATTTGGCGACTAAGATCCCTCACGTCAGCGACCGTGTGTTGGCGGAACGTCTGAGAGAATTAGAGTTTGAGGGCTTGCTGCAGCGAGAAGAAGACAGCGAAAGCCAAAAACGATTAGTTTATTGTTTGACGGATAAAGGCAGAGATTTGGATGCAGTCATGAAAAATCTTCACCAATGGGGAGAAAAATGGATCACCGAAGAAGAATGTAGTTGATAAACGCTCCATTTTCTTGTACTATTAAGGAGTTCATTAATAAGAAAAAGCAATGATGGAAACGAGTAATTTTTCGAGCACCTTTTCAGGGAATATCTGCCATAGACTGAAAGCAGATTAAGGGAATGAAAGATGAAGTTCACTTCCGGAGCTTGTCGCAAGACCGGCGAAAGTCGTTAAACAAGTGAGTGCGCCAATAGGCGAATTAGGATGGTAACGCGAGACCTCGTTCCTTTGATAGGAATCGAGGTCTTTTTTGTGTGGAAAGGAAGAAGAGAATGAGTTTACAAAATCAATTAGAAGAATTGAAGACGCAGACCCTTGCGAAAATAGCTGCCGCTGAGGAAACGAAAGTGGTCGAGCAGATTCGGGTCGAAACATTAGGAAAAAAGGGACCCATCACTGAGGTACTGCGGGGGATGCGTGATCTATCGGCTGAAGAACGCCCAAAGGTTGGGGCTTTTGCCAACGAAATTCGCGATCAGCTGACTGCAGCAATCGACCAAAGAAAAGAAGAGCTGACAGAGGCCGCATTAGAAAAAGCTTTGGTTGAGGAAACGATTGATGTGACATTACCGGGGAAACAGCTTACTAAAGGAACCCGCCATGTTCTCACGCAAGTCATGGAGGAAATCGAGGATATTTTCGTCGGCATGGGCTATCAAGTGATTGAAGGCTATGAAGTTGAAAGTGATCATTATAATTTTGAGCGGATGAACTTGCCGAAGGATCATCCAGCTCGCGACATGCAAGACACGTTTTATATATCGGATGAGGTCTTGATCCGGACTCACACGTCTCCTGTTCAAGCTCGGACCATGGAGAAGCATGACTTTTCTAAAGGAGCATTGCGAATGATCTCGCCAGGAAAAGTTTTCCGTCGGGATACAGATGATGCCACCCACAGCCATCAATTCCACCAAATCGAGGGGTTAGTCGTAGACAAAGGCATTACTATGGCGGATCTAAAGGGAACCTTGGAAGTTCTGATCAAAGCGATTTTTGGAGAGGAACGCAGCATTCGTTTGCGCCCAAGCTATTTTCCGTTCACTGAGCCTTCTGTAGAAGTAGATGTCAGCTGCTTCAAATGCGGCGGGAAAGGTTGTAATGTTTGCAAATACACCGGCTGGATCGAGATTCTAGGTGCTGGCATGGTTCATCCAGATGTCTTGTCCATGTCAGGGATTGATCCAAAAGAGTATTCTGGATTTGCCTTCGGGATGGGGCCAGATCGTATCTCGATGCTGAGATATGGTGTCAATGATATTCGAAACTTCTATTTGAACGATATTCGTTTCTTAGAGCAATTCAAGGGGGAGTAAACACATATGTTAGTGTCATATAAATGGTTAAATGAATACGTAGATGTAACATCGATCACACCCAAGGAATTAGGCGATCGCCTTTCATTGACTGGGATCGAAGTTGAAGGACTAGAAAGTCCTGCGGAAGGATTAAAAAAAATCGTGGTCGGGGAAGTCAAAGAATGCATCCCCCACCCAGATTCTGATCATCTTTCCATCTGTCAGGTGGACATTGGAGAAGAAGAACTGTCGCAGATCGTTTGCGGAGCACCCAATGTCAAGGCAGGCATCAAAGTGATCGTCGCACTGCCGGGCTCAAGAATCGCAGGCAACGTCAAAATCAAAAAGGGGAAGATGCGTGGGCAAGTCTCAAACGGCATGATCTGTTCATTGCAGGAACTTGGGTACAGTGATTCAGTAATTCCTAAAGAATACGCAGACGGCATTTTCTATATGCCAGAAAACGCAGTAGTCGGAGAACCTGTCTTTTCCTATTTAGAGATGGATGATACGATTTTGGATCTTTCCATTACACCGAATCGTGCAGATGCTTTGAGCATCCGTGGCGTTGCCCATGAAGTCGCTGCGATCTATGATAAAAAGGTCGACTTTCCTGCTGTAGCGTTGAAAGAATCTTCTAAGCCTGCTAGCGATAAGATCAAGGTCAGCGTCAAAGATAAAAAGGATGCACCACATTATGAAATCAGAGTCATCGAAAATGTAAAAATCGGACCTAGTCCGCAATGGCTGCAAAACCGTTTGATGAATGAAGGAATCCGTCCAATCAGCAATGTCGTGGACGTAACAAACTATATTCTGCTTTTATTTGGGCAACCGCTGCATGCATTTGACTATGACAAGTTAGGCAGTCAAGAAATCTTAGTGCGTCGTGCAGACGAACAAGAAAAAATGACTACATTAGATGGGATCGAGCGTACCTTGACTCCAGAAACGATCGTGATTACAAATGGTCAAGAACCGGTAGCGCTGGCTGGTGTCATGGGAGGCTTGGATTCAGAGATTACAGATACAACGACAACTGTCGCATTAGAGTCTGCAATGTTTGATCGGACGACAACACGTCGTACGTCTCAGCGCTTCAATCTGCGCAGTGAATCCTCCATGCGTTTTGAAAAGGGCATCAATCAAGGGACGATCAGCTTAGCTGGCGATGTTGCTGCCGCTATGATCGCAGACTTAGCAGGCGGGGAGGTTCTTCAAGGAGCCGTACGCGGCAGTCAAATTGAAATCGAGAAGGTTGAAGTGTCCACTGACATAGATCATGTTAATCATTTCTTGGGGACCAACCTGACGATCAAGGATGTTGATGCAGTGTTTCAAGCATTGGACTTTGAGTTTACAGAAAAAGAAGGGCAATACACCGTTACTGTTCCGCCACGTCGCTGGGATATTACGATTGAAGCGGATCTAATGGAGGAAATTGCTCGAATTTATGGGTACAATAATATTCCTTCAACCTTGCCAGAAGGTCAAACGGTGGCTGGACACTTCACTTCTGAACAAAAAATGACCCGTAAGGTCCGTTCATTATTGGAAGGTGATGGATTAACTGAAGCCATCAGCTATGCATTAACGACCGAAGAAAAGGCACAGCAGTTTTTGACACGTGAAAGCAGGCTGACACGTTTGGACTGGCCAATGAGCGAGGAACGATCCGTGTTGCGCTTGAATCTAATCAGCGGTTTATTAGATGATCTTTCTTACAATGTCGCACGTAAAAATGCCGATGTGGCTTTGTATGAGGTCGGACGAGTATTCTATCAAGACAAAGATCCAAAAAAAGATCTTCCTTTAGAAGAAAAGCACATTGGGATCGCTCTAGTTGGCAACAAAGAATCGAAAGACTGGCAGCAAAAAGCTGTTCCTGTTGATTTTTACACAGTCAAGGGAATCGTTGAAAACTTGATTGAAGGCTTAGGACTGACTGAACGGATCAGTTATCGTGCTTCTAATCAAATCAATGAACTGCATCCAGGCCAAACGGCAGTCATCTATCTAGATGAAACCCCCATCGGCTTTGTTGGCCAGGTCCATCCTAAAATAGCAGCAAGCTACGAGTTGAAAAAGTCTTTTGTTGCTGAGCTGAATTTGGAAGCACTCTTAAAGGCAGAAAGAGAACCACTAGTCTATACAGCCATTTCTAAATACCCAGCTGTCACACGAGACATCGCTCTGTTAGTGGATAAAACAACTACCAATGCAGAGATCGAAAAGGTGATCCGTCAGACTGCTGGAAGATTTTTAACCAATGTCACACTTTTTGATGTGTATCAAGGCGAAAACATTGCCACCGGTAAAAAATCAATGGCATACAGCTTAACCTTTGTAAATGCAGAAGCAACGCTGACCGATGAAGAGATCAATCGGTTTATCCATAAGGTTACTACTGCACTAGAGAAGAATCTAACTGCTGAAATACGCTAATCATAAATCAAAAGAAGCCATACACTATTTCGAAAAAGTGTATGGCTTCTTACTATATATCTTATGAAAAATAAGCGATTCCCATGGCTTTTTTCACTTCTAATAAGGTTTGTGCAGCGACTTTCTGCGCTTTTTCACTGCCTGTCTTCAGCATGTCCATTACTGCATCTGGGTCTTTTGAAAATTCCTCGCGTCGAGCACGAATAGGTCCTAACTCAGCTTCCAGAACTTCGATCAGGTAACGCTTGATCTTCACATCTCCGAGACCACCGCGTCGGTAGTGAGCCTTTAGTTCCTCGATTTTTTCCTTATCCTGTCCGAAGACATCTAAATAGGTAAAAACCATGTTGCCTTCGACCTGTCCAGGATCTTCTACGTGGATATGGTTCGGATCGGTGTACATGCTCATAACCTTTTTTGCTACGACATCAGCGGAATCAGCAAGATAAATGCCATTGCCAAGAGATTTGCTCATTTTTCCATTGCCATCAATCCCTGGTAGTCGCCCCATGCCTTTTTCCGGAAATACACCCTTTGGTTCAACCAGCACTTCACCGTAAGTGTGATTAAAGCTTTGCACGACTTCCTGAGTCTGCTCAAGCATTGGTTTTTGGTCTTCTCCTACTGGAACGAGAGTCGCTTTGAAGGCCGTAATATCAGAAGCTTGAGACACCGGATAAATAAAGAAGCCTGTCGGAACACTTTCGCCGAAATTTTTTTGCTCGATCTCTGCCTTAACAGTTGGATTGCGGCGCACACGCCCGACACTTACTAAATTTAGATAATACATCGTTAATTCCGCCAATTCGGGAATTTGCGATTGGATAAACATGGTGGTTTTTGATGGATCCAAGCCAATGGCCAAGTAATCCAGGGCTACCTGCAAAACATTTTTGTACACTTTTTCAGGTGTTTTAGCATTGTCAGTCAACGCTTGCATGTCTGCGATCATAATATACAATTCATTGGATGGATCGCTTTGCATCGCTATACGATTGCGCAAAGAGCCTACGTAATGGCCCAAATGCAGTTGGCCAGTAGGGCGATCGCCGGTTAAAATAATATTCGTCATTTCTGTCTCCCTTTTCTTTATGTTTGGTCAAAGACCTACATTGAAATAGTACCTTGTTTTGACAAAATAAACAACTGCCATCAATAAATCAGTAATCAAACTGTCGTGTTACATAACATTACATCTACTTGTAACCAACTAAGAAATGTTTTTTCATTTCCGGATTTTTTTCTTTACAAACCAAAAAAACTTAGCATATAATTAGACTCGCGGTCCAAAAATTAGAGAATATTAAGAGAATAGGGGTGTTCATACATGTCGATGGTTGAATTTAAACATGTAGAAAAATACTATGGAAAGTTTCATGCCTTGAAAGATATTAATTTAACCTTTGAAAAAGGCGAAGTAGTTGTGGTGATCGGCCCTTCCGGCTCTGGAAAAAGTACGATGCTGCGCTGCATCAACGGGTTAGAGCTGATCTCTTCTGGTGAACTGTTAGTTGATGGAAAAAACTTACATAGCAAAGAAGTGAAATTGAAGGACATCAGAAAACGAATCGGTATGGTGTTCCAGCATTTTAACTTGTATCCTAACAAAACGGCCTTAGAGAACATCACTTTGGCGCCGATCAAAGTTTTAAAGCAGCCAGAAGCAGAGGCGGTAAAAAGAGCAGAGAAGCTCTTGGATCGTGTTGATATGTTAGATAAGAAGGATTCTCATCCTTCCATGCTTTCTGGGGGGCAGCAGCAACGTATCGCGATTGCCAGAGGCCTAGCAATGAACCCGGACCTACTGCTCTTTGATGAGCCGACGTCAGCCCTTGATCCAGAGATGATCGGTGATGTCCTTAATGTCATGAAAAAAATCGCAAAAGATGGCATGTCTATGATTGTTGTTACCCATGAAATGGGCTTTGCAAAAGAAGTGGCGGATCGAATTATTTTCATGGCTGAAGGAGAAGTGTTGGAAGATACACGGGATGTCAAAGCGTTCTTTGAAAAACCACAAGAGGTGCGGGCACAACAATTTGTCAGCAAAGTAATCAATCATTAGGAGGGTGACTATGTCCAATTTCAAAAAGAAAGTCTCCTTCTTAATCCTGGTTCTACTCGCCATGGTCGGGTTGTCAGGATGTAGAGGAGGCAGTGTCGCCAATGTGAACATCGCTGAGCGCATCGAAGAAGAGCCAGTGATCACATGGGGCGTTAAATACGATACTCGACTTTTTGGCATGATGAACATTGAAACCAGAGAAGTCGAAGGTTTTGATATCGATATCGCTCGTGCAATCACTAAACAAATCCTCGGTGAAGAAGGCCAAGCTGATTTTGTTGAAGTGACTTCGAAGACGAGAATCCCATTATTAAAGAATGGGAACATCGATGCGATCATCGCAACAATGACGATCACCGAAGAACGTCTGCAGCAGGTCAATTTCTCCGATATTTATTTTGATGCAGGTCAATCGTTGTTGGTGAAAAAGGGCAGTCATATTCAGCATATTACGGATTTGACGGCAGATGATACGGTATTGGCAGTAAAAGGCTCTACTTCAGCAATCAATATCCGGGAACATGCGCCAGACGCAAATATCCTGGAATTGGAAAATTACGCAGAAGCCTTCACCGCTTTACAATCAGGTCAGGGAGATGCAATGACCACGGATAATGCCATTCTATTGGGGATGGCTTCAGAAAATAACAATTATGGGTTGGTAGGCGGAACGTTTACGAAAGAACCTTATGGGGTTGCGATCAATAAGGGACAGGATGACTTTTTGCAAGAAGTCAATCAAGCATTAGAAGAAATGCATGATAACGGCACTTACGACAAAATCTATCAAAAATGGTTCCCTGGCGTTTCAGACGGCAAAGCAGAGAAGGGAGCGAGCTTTGAATGATTGAACTATTTAATACCTTTTCAACGGAATTTTTCGAAGGATTCAAATTCACGATCTACGCTAGTCTATTGGCTTTGATCTTTAGTCTGATCATCGGTACTTTGATGGCGATCTTGCAACTTTCAAACAATGTGATTATTCGTAATTTGGCAAAGGCCTATGTTGCTTTTTTTAGAAATATTCCGCTTTTGATCATTGTGATGTTTTTTTATGTTGTCGTCCCATTGTACTGGTATGGATTTGACGGGTTTCAGGCTGGAACGATCGGCTTGACGATCTACACCTCCGCTTTTATTGCTGAGACTGTTCGTTCAGGGATTCAAACAGTACCAAAGGGACAAATGGAGGCAGGACTCTCCTCCGGGTTCTCATATAGCGAAACTCTACGTTACATTGTGTTGCCTCAAGCGTTTAAGATCGTGATTCCTCCATTGGGAAATCAGTTCATCAATCTGATTAAGAATTCATCGATTTTGGCAATGGTCGCAGGACTTGATTTGATGTATCAAGGGGATCTGATTGCCAGCACAACATTTAATACATTTGATACGTATATCATCGTTGGCGTATTTTATTTGATTTTAACCTTGCCGCTTTCTTATCTAATGAACTATTTGGATAAAAACTGGGCAAGCGTCTAGAAAGGAAGGGATGAAATGGATTTTAGCGGAGCATTTTCTTGGATGAACATACGATTCCTTTTAGACGGACTTTGGGTGACTGTCCAAGTGTCCATTCTTTCGATCATTTTTAGTATGATTTTGGGCGGGGTTGCTGGTACGATTCGATATAGCGGCATTCCTTTTGTATCAAAGGCCTTGGGAATTGTCATTGACATCATTCGCAACCTGCCTTTATTGTTGATCATTTTTTTCACCTATTTTGCGTTGCCGCAGATAGGGATCAAACTCAATATTTTCTGGGCAGCTGTTGCAGCCTTAACCATTTTCGAATCCGCGATGCTTTCGGAAATTTTCCGGGCAGGACTAAACGCGGTTCCAAAAGGTCAGACAGAAGCGGGGCTTTCCTCAGGGTTGACGTATGTCCAAACGTTAGCGATCATCATTTTGCCGCAGGCACTTAAATCTATGCTGCCTGCGATTTTAAGCCAACTGATCTCATTGATCAAGGATACTTCATTAGCTGTGATTATTTCGCTGCCAGAGTTGATGCATAATGCGAGAATCGTATATGGTCAAAATACTAATTATGTGATTCCAATGTTTGTTGCAATGACAGCGATGTATTTTGTTGTTTGTTACTTATTGTCGCTTGCCTCCAGATATTTGGAAACGAGAAATTACAATTATTAAACAATCTGTTCGAATTTGTCAAAAGGCACAGAAGAGTCAGCGCGCAGCAAGCGCTGATTCTTCTGTGCCTTCGTCTATTCTTCATGATGGAATCATCAACGGATTTTCAAGCAGGAGTTCTGCTGAAATCGTGTCGATTTGCTTCGTAAATCAATGTGTGGATGCCGTTTGGTCTTATTTCGCTTTTTTCTCGAGTGTCGTTAGCTAGGACCTTGTCCAATTTTTAACCGATTATGCCGGTCTAACTAAGGCAAACAATCTTAGGCTTGAAAAATTCGTTCAAAAAGTAGAAAATAAGAAGATACATGGAAAAGATAGGATGAAAAAATTTGTCAAATGAATGCCCGATTGGGTTTATCGATTCTGGTGTTGGCGGATTGACCGTCGTCAAGGAGGCCATGCGCCAACTGCCAAATGAGAATATTTTATATGTTGGAGATACAGCTCGTTGTCCATATGGGCCCCGTCCTGCAGAACAAGTCATTGAATTTACCCGGCAAATGACTCAGTTTTTGATCAAAAAAGGAATCAAAATGCTAGTGATTGCCTGCAATACCGCTACGGCTGTGGCATTGGAGGAGATCAGAAAGACGGTCTCTATCCCAGTGATCGGAGTGATCCAACCTGGGGCTCGATCTGCGTTAAAGGCCAGCACGGCAGGAGAGATTGCTGTTATTGGAACGACTGGAACGATCAAAAGCGGCTCTTACGAAAGGGAACTGCATCGCAAGGCTCCAGAGGTTACCGTCTATAGCTTAGCCTGTCCAAAGTTTGCAACCGTCGTAGAAAGCAATCAATACAAAAGTGCTGTCGCTAAAAAGGTTGTGGCAGAGACATTAAAGCCTTTATTACTAGATAAGCCAGACACTCTAATTTTGGGCTGCACGCATTATCCGCTCCTGCGTCCCATTATTCAAAACGTGATGGGCAAGGACACAGTACTGATCGATTCTGGGGCTGAAACGGTCAATGATGTCAGTACAATGCTGGATTATTTTGATTTAAACAATTTTGAACGCAATGAAAAGAAGACCTGCCGTTTTTATACAACCGGCTCACCAAAAATGTTCCAAGAGATTGCTAGTGAGTGGCTGAGCTTCACGACTTTACAGGTCGAACATATCCATTTAGGAGGAGAATAAATGAGACATGATGGAAGAAGCAGTCAGCAGCTGCGTCCAATTCAAATCAAAACTAATGTGTATAAACATCCCGAAGGATCGGTCGTGATCGCTTTTGGAGATACAGAAGTGATTTGTTCTGCAACGGTTGAAGAATCAGTCCCTCCTTTTTTAAAAGGACAGGGAACTGGTTGGGTAACCGCAGAATACAGTATGCTGCCGAGGGCAACAAATACAAGAAATCGCCGAGAAAGCGCCAAAGGAAAACTCTCAGGACGGACGATGGAGATCCAACGCTTAATTGGACGCTCCTTGCGAGCAGTGATCGATCTCGAAAAGCTTGGGGAACGCAGTATCGTCGTCGATTGCGATGTTGTTCAAGCAGATGGAGGCACACGAACAGCCAGCATTACAGGTGGATTTGTTGCATTGCGATTAGCTGTGAACAAGCTTTTAGCCAGCGGAGAACTGCTGCAAGACCCGATCAACGAGCATCTTGCCGCCATCAGTGTAGGAATTTTATCTAATGAGACTGTCGTGACTGATTTGGATTATTTGGAAGATTCTGCGGCGGCTGTAGACATGAACCTTGTTATGACAGAGTCTGGCCGATTCGTTGAAATCCAAGGTACTGGAGAAGAAGCAACTTTTAATGACGATCAATTAAATGCATTGATCTTGCATGGCAAAACAGCTATTGCCGAATTGATCGCTTATCAAAAAGAAGCCTTGCTCCAACCTAAGATTCAACCAGATGAAAAAACCATCGTTATTGCCACGAATAACGCTGGCAAGGCAAAAGAATTTGCGGCTCTATTTGCTAAAGAGGGCTATCGAATCAAAACATTAAGGGATTATCCAGAACTGGAAGAAGTCGAAGAGACTGGCAAGACCTTTGAAGAAAATGCCCGTCTCAAGGCTGAAACGATTGCTCAGCTTTTGCAGCAGCCGGTGTTGGCCGACGATTCAGGTCTGGTGGTTGATGCGCTGAACGGTCTTCCTGGAATCTATTCTGCACGGTTTGCTGGTGAACGCAAAAGCGATGCTGCGAACAATGCCAAATTATTGCATGAGCTGACAGATGTTCCTGATGAACAACGAACTGCTCACTTTCACTGCACGTTGGTTTTTGCCGCACCACAGAAAAATAGCTTAGTGGTAGAGGCCGATTGGTCGGGAAGAATCGGTCGGATTCCTTACGGAGAGAATGGGTTCGGATATGATCCGCTCTTTTTTGTGCCAGAGTTGAATAAAACGGCTGCGGAAATGACCAGCGAAGAAAAGAATAAAATCAGTCATCGTGCACAGGCAGTAAGAAAATTAGAAAAAGAATGGAAAGCTTGGCTAGAGGGAGAAAAGGTATGAAATATTTAGTCGTCAGTGACAATCATGGGGATCGTCAAATATTAGTGGAGTTAGTTGAACGATTTCAAGGGAAGGTAGATCGCATGTTTCACTGCGGAGATTCGGAGCTTCCGGCAGAAGACAGCTTATGGGATTCCTTTGTCGTTGTAAAAGGCAATTGCGATTATGTAGCTGGGTATAAAGAGGAGCAGATAACTTCGGTTGGAACAGATCGCATTTATATGACTCACGGTCATCGTTCAAACGTCCGTTTTGGATTGACGATGCTTTCTCTGCAAGCTCAGGAAGCTGGAGCAACGATCGCTCTATTCGGTCATATCCATCAGGCTGTGGCGGAAATGGACCAAGGAATTTTGTTTGTAAATCCTGGAAGTATCTCTCAACCAAGAGGTCCCATTCAAATACCCAGCTATGCGATCATCGAAAGCACAGAAGATTGCTATCAAGTTCAATATTACAATCGAGCACATCAGCCAGTGGAGGAATTAGCAGCTACATTTGCCAAATAGATTCTAATTTTTGCTTAATATTGAGCGATTTACGTAATGCTTTCTGTAAAATTCGGTAAAATATAGAGTGGAAAGTAGAAATGGAGGCCGTTGAATGATCAGCCGAGCTGTTGAAGAATTAATGCTTGAGAACAAATCTTCTATGATAATCCCTGCAGAGAATGTTGCAAATGTAATGTCGGGAAATCCTCTCGAACATGCATTTTTAGTATTGTCAAAAGCAGGATACTCCAAAATTCCTGTGCTTGATAAAGGAGATCATTTTGTGGGACTGCTGAGTTTAAATGATGTTGTCAACAAAATGTTGGAGATTGATGGGATCGATACAACCAATCTAAGTGAATTTTCTGTTGCCGATGTGATGGATACAGATGTTGCAATTGTTCGAGAGGGCTGTGAACTGGAGGATTTGCTTCACTTGTTAGTGGATGCACCTTTCTTGCCCGTACTGGATGAACATAATATTTTCAAAGGAATCGTCACACGCAGAGAAATTTTAAAGGCCGTGAACCGTACGTTTCATGAGTTGGATAAAAAGAGAGTTCCTACTGAGAAATTGGTTTTTCCAGCAGGACTAGCAAAATAAAGGGTATAAACGCTTTTTAAACCCGTTCGGTAGGTAGTAAGCATTCAGCTCTATCTGTCGAATGGGTTTATTTATGTTCCAAGAGACTGCAGGTACTAGAAAGTGTTTATTGTTGATATGTCCTTTTAAATACACCCTCATAGCTGGACACAATATGAACAGAAGGAGATACATGGAACTATCAGGAATTACGGTTTAATCACCAAAGGCATTTCTGGGTGAGGCTCAGCTCATGGCATAGTTAAAAGGGAATAGCCTCATAATTGAGATCAATCCTACAAGGATTATGCGTCCTTCGGGTTTCTTTGATGATACGACAGAAATGACCTCGCAGAGTCAAAAGTTGAAAAACGTTGAGTACGATGGGTGCTGCATCCTTGAAAATCAGCTGTCTTTTAGATAAACAACCAGGAGCTCAGAGGGGCTTTCACTACAAAAAAAAGCGAACAATCTACCCGAATTGTTCGCTTTTTGCTTTTGTTTTTCTAGTTCAAAGTGATGGGATCATTAGGAATCGTAAAACCGCTGCTGCTCAGCTTGCTTACATAAGCTGCCAAGAATTCCTCCTTCACCTTGAATTGCTTCCCGTTAGAAACATACATGATCGTTCGTACGCCATAATTACTGTTGCCTAAATCCACCATCCCAAAAAGAGTTGGACCCTCAAAAATATCATCCTCGAATTTCTGTGCCAATGAATCATTGACCAACTGAATCAGATCAATAATTTTTTCGTAGCCTTCCTCTGGAACGATTCGTACATCGATGATCACTTGCATGTGGGCACGAGACTGGTTGCTGATGGTAGTGATATTGCGGTTGGGAACAAAATGAACGGTGCCGTCTGCTGCCTTCATTTGAATCATGCGAATGCCAACAGAGGTCACAGTGCCTTCAATTTGTAAATTGACCAGTTTAATATAATCACCGACATCGATCTGCTGTTCTAAAATAATAAAGAAACCAGTAATGATATCATTCATAAAGCCTTGTGCGCCTAATCCGATGGCAATACCAGCGATTCCCGCTCCAGCCAGCAGTGAGCCCACAGGAATTCCTAGCGTATCTAGAACTGAGTACATAAAAAAGAAGAAGAGGGTATATGAAAAAATATTGGTGGACAATGTATGGATCGTTTCGATGCGGGTTGTCGGTCCGGCGATCTTTCTTTTTTGCCGTTCAAACGATTGATTGATCAAAAAACTACCAACCTTTTTGATCACCGCAAAAATGATTAAAACTACAAGCAGGGTGATCCCTTTTTGGATCAATAGCGAGATGATTTCATCCCAGTTGATGGAGTCCCAGTATCTTTGCCAGGCTGACAGTTGCTGTGTGGCCTGGTCGACAACGTTTAGTCCGCTTGAATCTGTTGTTTGTGCAGTTAGTAATAACATAAAACGCTCCTTTTTCCTCAGTGTATCCATTCTAACAAGTTATGAAAAATCTGTCGACTATCTAAAAAAACGAAAAAGACAGAAAATTCCAAAAAAGGTGAAATTTTTCATGACATTTACTTCACAAGGTGGTAGACTAACATTTATATAAGAAGGAGATGATAATGTGGTGAACATAAAATGGGAAGAGTTGGGATTCTCCTATATCAAGACCCCGTACCGCTACGTGTCACATTGGAAAGACGGTCAATGGGATGAGGGAAAACTTACCGAAGAGAATACAGTCACGATCAGTGAAGGATCGACCTGTTTGCATTATGGGCAAGAATGTTTTGAAGGTCTAAAAGCTTACCGACGGAAAGATGGCAAAATCAATCTATTCCGACCTGACGAAAACAGCAAGCGATTAAATAAAAGTGCACAGCGGATGTGTATGCCAGAAGTACCAGAAGAAAAGTTTCTGGATGCGGTAAAGCAAGTGGTATTAGCAAATGAAGAATACGTTCCCCCTTACGGAACAGGCGCGACTCTTTATATTCGTCCTTACTTGATCGGAGTAGGTGATACGATCGGAGTCGTGGCTGCTCCGGAATACTTATTTAGTGTGTTTTGTATGCCGGTCGGTCCTTATTTCAAAGGTGGATTGGTTCCAACGAATTTTATCGTGTCCGATTACGATCGTGCCGCACCCTATGGAACTGGGGCTGCGAAAGTCGGCGGTAACTATGCGGCTAGTCTATTGCCAGGTCATCAAGCGCATGAACAGAATTTCTCAGATTGCATCTATCTTGACCCAGCGACCCATACAAAAATCGAAGAGGTTGGTTCAGCAAACTTTTTCGGAATTACCAAAGAAAACCAATTTATCACTCCGATATCGCCCTCTATTTTGCCTAGTATCACGAAATATTCCTTATTGGAATTGGCTCGAGATCGGTTTGGGATGGAAGCGATCGAAGGAGATGTTTATTTGACCGAACTGGATCAATTTTCTGAAGCAGGTGCCTGTGGAACAGCCGCAGTGATTTCCCCAATCGGCGGCATCCAGTACAAAGACAGCTTCCACGTGTTTTACAGCGAAACAGAAGTTGGGCCTGTAACAAGAAAATTGTATGACGAACTTGTAGGAATTCAGTTTGGTGATGTACCCGCACCAGAAGGTTGGATTTTTGAAGTAAATTAGTGTATTGCTGCTCCAGATACTTTGGAGCAGTTTTTTTAGGCTCTTCAATAGTCGGATCAGTTGAGAAAAAACAGTCAAGTGTGAGATGATAGCTTTATCAAACTCAAAGGAGCAATCGCAATGAAAACTGCTTTAGTGACGGGTGCAAATTCTGGTATGGGCTTTGAAACAGCACGTGCTCTATACAATCAGGGATTCCATGTAATTATGCTGTGCCGCTCGGCAGCAAAAGGGAATTTCGCTAAAGAACAAATTGAAGCCGAAAAAGCCTCGGGCAAGGTTAGCTTGGTAGTGATTGATCTAGGATCTCTTACGGATATTCGAAGAGGTGCTGGTGAAATAAGCAGAAGGTATCCGAGCATTGATGTGCTAGTAAATAATGCTGGTGTTGTAACTACGAAGAAAGAATGGACTATTGATGGTTTCGAAAAAATGTTTGGTGTCAATTATCTAGGTCATTTTTTACTAACTCAACTGTTACTGCCGAATCTAAAAAGAGCGGAACAAGGTAGAATCGTTGTGGTCTCGTCAGGTGCTTATAAGTTCGGAAAATTAGTGTTAACTGATCTTCGATCAGAACAGCATTTTACGATTTGGGGGAATTACGGAGGTTCGAAGCTTGCCAACCTTTTATTTGCCAAGGAAATGTCTCGTCGATTAAAGGATACCCAGATCACAGTCAATGCTGTGCATCCTGGTGCGGTAGCAACCAATCTTGGAGTAAGCCGGGAGACTGGTTTTGGAAAAGCGGTTTATCAAGTGTTGAAGCCTTTTTTTCAAACCTCAGCACAAGGAGCTCAAACGGCGATCTATCTGGCGACAAGTCCCCAGGTCAGTCAGATCACCGGCTGCTATTTTTATCAAAAAAGGATCAAAGAAACGACAGGGAAAGCGAACGACCCTTGGCTTGCAACACAACTTTATGAGCAAAGTATGCAGCTCATTCAATAAAAAAATCTTTCCGTTTAGACAAGCGGAAAGATTTTTTATTAGCTTAAATGAACCCCTTTATCAACATAAATAATATCTCCAACTATGCCGCTAGCCAATGGGCTTAATAAAAAGGCGCACGAGTTTCCAACTTCATCAATGGTCACACTGACCTTATCAGGTGTTCGTTCTTCAGAAAGATGAAGCAGGGTTTGGTAATCCTTTACCCCAGTTACGGCCAATGTCTTAATAGCTCCGGCCGAGATGGCATTGACTCTTACACCTTTAGGGGCAAGCTCAGTTGCTAGATAGCGAACTTCAGCTTCTAAGGCAGCTTTAGCGATGCCCATCATATTGTAATTAGGGATTGAGCGTACTGATCCCATATAAGTCAACGTTACGATACTGCTGCCCTGATTTAAAATCGGCAAGGCATATTTTGTGATAGCCAATAAAGAATAGGCACTGATGTCTTGTGCCATTGAAAAGCCTTCTCGAGAAATAGCGGAAACACCGCCAGATAATTCTTCTTTATTCGCATAAGCGATCGAGTGGACCAACCCGTCGATCTTTCCATAATTCTCTTGGATCAATTGGAAGGCTTGTTCGATGTTTTGATCAGTGGACACATCCAACTCCACCATTTTAGCTTCCTCTCCGACTAATTTCACCAGGTTTTTCTTCATGCGGTCGTTCTGATACGTATAGATAACGTCTCCGCCTTGCTCAGTGATTGCCTTGGCACAGCCCCAGGCAATGCTTTTCTTATTAGCAACACCTGTGACGATGATTTGCTTATCCGTTAAAAATGACATGTAAAGACACACTCCTAAATTATTATATGTTCATATTATGTTTTAAAAAACTTTGAATGTCAAACTAATTTTTTGTTAAGGAATTAGACCTTGCCAAACTTTTGATTCTGTGATAGTTTGATTATCAAATAAACTAAGCACGAGGTGTACTATGGAAGTCATTATGAATGTTGAAGAGATTATGGCAGCGATCCCTAATCGTTTTCCGATTTATTATTTAGATGCGGTAACTGAATTTGAAGATGAAAAACACATTACGGCAGTCAAAAACTTAACGATGAACGAAGATTTTTTTCAAGGGTATTTCCCCAATGATCCAATGATGCCGGGTACGTTGATCGTCGAAGCGTTGGCACAGGCGGGCTCACTGCTGATCCTCAAATCAGAAGCTTTCAAAGGAAAAACAGCCTACATTGGCGGAATCAACCAGGCAGTGTTCCATCAATTTGTTCGGCCAGGCGATCAATTGTTTTTGAATTTTGATATTCAAAAAATCAAAGGATCAGTGGGGACAGCTAAAGCCTGGGCAACGGTGGAAGGTCAGAACGTAACAGAATGTGAATTCACTTTTATCGTAGGAGATAAAACACAACAGTAAACGTTAAAAAACGAGCAGACCTGTATGGTTTGCTCGTTTTTTTTACTCTGCGGAAGCGTCAGTTGATTCAGATGAGTCAGCTGATTTATCCGTATTTTTTGCATCTTTTGGTTCCTGTAGGATTTTGATACCGTTGATCTTGATCTCTTTAGTTGGTTTATCGTTTTCGTCAGTCTCGGTTGCAGCAATTTTATCAACGATATCCATTCCTTTAGTGACTTGACCAAATACAGTATGCTTGCCATCTAAATGAGGAGTACCGCCTTTTTTGTACGCCTCGATAATTTTCTCTGGCGTATATTGGATCGCTAAGCCATCACTCATATCTTGATTGTTTTGTACGATGAAGAATTGACTGCCATTTGTATCTTCGCCGCTGTTAGCCATAGATAAGGCACCACGGATATTGTACAAGCTTGGAGAGATCTCATCTTCGAAAGGTTCGCCCCAAATACTTTCACCGCCCATACCGGTACCCTCAGGATCGCCGCCTTGCAGCATGAAATCTTTGATCACTCGGTGGAAGATCGTCCCGTTATAGTAGCCGTCTTTAGCAAGAGTGACAAAATTTTCGACCGTTTTTGGTGCTTCTTCAGGGAACAATCTAATTTGGATGTCTCCTTCAGTGGTGTCCATTTCCACCAAGTACTCATTATCTGCGACTTGATCGCTCAATTGCGGAAGATCGACCTTGCTAAGATCCACCGATGAGGAAGTGGTGGTCTCCTCTGTAGAACTTGCCGCTGTTTGATCATCATCACTTCCGCATGCTGCGAAAACCCCGACAGATAAAAGCAATGCGGCACTAAACAATACTTTTTTTGTGCTCATAAAAAACTCCTTTCAATTACATACCCTATTATCATATCAAAAAAGCAGCGAGGTGCCTATGAACTTTCTCAGACTTTTTGAAAGAATCAAAAAAAGAGAAGACCGAAGTCCTCTCGTTAAAAATCATTGTTTCATTTTATAGGCTGGCAAATTTTTCTAGCAAACGCACCATTTGGCTGGTAAACCCGTATTCATTGTCGTACCATGCGACTGTTTTGACCAATTGATAGTCTCCAGCTGAAGTCACTTCTGTTTGAGTAGGGTCAAAGATCGAGCCTTGAGTCGTTCCAATGATATCACCAGAAACGATTTCGCGGTCATCGTAACCGAATGAAGGGTTGTCTACTGTATGTTTTTTGATGGCTTCATTAACTTGGTCAGCCGTCACTTTTGTTTTCAAAACAGAAACCAATTCTGTTAATGAACCGTCCACCACAGGAACACGTTGTGCATGTCCTTGCAACTTCCCGTTTAATTCTGGAATAACTAAGCCGATTGCTTTTGCAGCACCCGTTGAATGTGGGATCGTGTTGTCAGCAGCTGAACGAGCAGCACGCAAGTTTCCGCCTTTAACAGGTCCGTCTAACAGCATTTGAGTGGAAGTGTACGCATGGACAGTTGTCATCGTCCCAACTTCGATACCGAATTCTTCATTCAAGAAGTAAGCCATTGGAGCTAGACAGTTGGTTGTACATGATCCAGCAGAAATGATTTTGTCATCTGCAGTTAAAATGTCATCATTGACATTATATACGATTGTTTTCATTGCACCAGCTGGGGCAGAGATAACGACACGTTTCACGCCAGCATTGATGTGCGCTTGTGCTTTTTCTTCAGAGGTATAGAAGCCTGTACATTCTAAAACGATATCTACACCGTTTTCTTTTACCCAAGGGATTTTACTTGCATCTGGTTCTGCATAAACTCGTGTTTCTTTACCGTCGACTACGATTGAATCTTCTGTAGCAGTAACTGTGCCTGGGTAAGTGCCATGAGTTGAGTCAAATTGCAATAATTGAGCCAACATTGTCGGACTAGTCAAATCGTTGATTGCTACTACCTCGATATCACTTGATACTTCTTTGATACGACGATATGCAAGACGTCCGATCCGTCCAAATCCGTTAATACCTACTTTTACTGTCATAACAAAAGTTCCTCCTTTATTATAGCGGAATCAGCCAAACAAGCGGATGATTCCTTACAAAACTCATTTTGCCCCGTTCAGATTTTTTTGTCAAAAGATAACTCTTGAAGGAGGCATTTGTTCTGTTAGACTGGCGGGATAAGGAAATCAAAGAAATGATTTAGTTTCTACTATAAGAATGGACAAGCTGATCAAATACAGCTAAAATAAGGAGACTTTTGTTTAATGTGGAGATACAGTAGTCAATAAAAATAATCAAAATCTATTTCAAAATAGATACCGATGGATACATTGAAAAAGAGGAGGACAAAAAATGTCTATGTTTTTAGATCAGGTAGCGATCGACGTCAAAGCTGGAAAAGGCGGCGACGGAATGGTGGCTTTTCGACGCGAAAAGTATGTACCTGATGGCGGACCAGCCGGTGGTGATGGCGGCCGTGGCGGAGATGTCGTCTTAGTAGTCGATGAAGGACTACGGACCTTGATGGATTTTCGCTACAACCGTCATTTTAGAGCGATCCCGGGAGAAAATGGCATGAGTAAAGGCATGCATGGCAGAGGCGCAGAAGACACATTCGTCAAAGTGCCTCCTGGAACAACGATTCGCGATGCCGATACCGGTGCTTTGATCGGTGATTTGATCGAGAATGGACAGCAATTGATCGTTGCGCGTGGCGGCCGTGGGGGAAGAGGCAATATCCGTTTTGCTTCACCACGCAATCCAGCTCCGGAAATCGCTGAAAATGGAGAACCCGGTCAGGAACGTAAAATCGAATTGGAGTTAAAGGTACTGGCTGATGTTGGACTGGTTGGCTTTCCTTCAGTAGGAAAATCTACGATATTGTCGGTGATCTCTTCAGCAAGACCTAAAATTGGTGCCTATCATTTTACGACCTTGGTGCCCAATTTAGGTATGGTGACTACGAAGGATGGCAGAAGTTTTGTCGCTGCCGATCTGCCTGGATTGATCGAAGGAGCTTCACAAGGTGTCGGATTAGGGACTCAATTCTTAAGACATATTGAACGTACGAGAGTCATTCTGCATGTCATTGACATGAGCGGAATGGAGGGCAGGGATCCCTATGAGGATTATGTTGCAATCAACAATGAGCTTGCTTCTCACAATCTCCGTTTACTGGAACGTCCGCAAATCATCGTAGCCAATAAAATGGACATGCCAGAATCCAAAGAAAATTTGGAATTATTTAAAGCACAGCTGCAGAAAGACAAAGCAGACGAATTTGCTGAGGAGATTCCGATTTTTGCTATTTCGGCTTTCACAAAGCAAGGATTGGATAATTTGCTGAGTGCAACGGCAGATTTATTAGAAATTACACCTGAATTCCCATTATATGAAGAAGAGATCGAAGAGGAAACGGTCAATTATGGGTTCCAATCAGAAGATCCTGGCTTTACGATCTCACGTGAACCTGATGCAACATGGGTACTGTCAGGGGATAAATTGGAAAAACTCTTCAAAATGACCAATTTTGACCATGATGAAACGGTGATGCGTTTTGCCCGTCAATTGAGGGCCATGGGTGTCGATGAGGCATTGAGAAAGCGCGGTGCCAAAGACGGTGATCTTGTGCGTATCGACAAGTATGAGTTTGAGTTTGTAGATTAACTCATAACTAAAAATAGGATGTGGCAAAAGCGTGTAGCTCTGAGAATAAGCCGAATCATTCGAAAATGACTTCTCGTATTTTTTGCAATTATTCGGCTTAATTCCGAAAGAGCTGCTTCAGTCACACCGATTATGCTGTTTTTGAAGAGGCTGTGACATCATTGTTGTCAAAACCTCTTTTTTGTTTTTTAAAGGTTCTTGCACTAAAAAGAACTTTCTGCAAATAGAATTACAGTCTTTACATCTATTTTGTTTACATAATATTATTATTGACGTAAAAAGGGTTTCCATTGTTCAAAAAAAATAATTATTGATACACTAACATAAAAGAACGGAGGAATAAGTAATGGAAAAACGAGTGATAATTATGAATTTCGAGACAGGTTCGCAAGCGTATGAGGCATTTTCGAAGGTTAAAAAACTGCATCTTACTCAGATGATCAAGGGAGAACAAATGGCTGTCGTACAACATAGCAGCGATGGAACACATAAGTTTCAAATTGAAGATTTCATTGATTTTACAGGCAATAACAAAAGTGCAACTGGCGGATTGATCGGAATGTTGGTAGGGATCCTAGGTGGTCCTGTTGGCGTCTTGTTAGGCTGGTTTACTGGTGGCGTGATTGGTGCATCACGCGACGTGAAAGAAGTTAGAGAAGCGCAAGGTGTTTTTGAGTTCCTGATCGACAAGATTCAAGAGGGAGATACCGGGTTATTATTAATCGCTGATGAAGAGGACAATCGGCCTTTGAATCAATTGATCATGAACGAACTGGGCGGCGAGATCACTCGAATGTCTTATTCAGATGTCGAAGCTGATGTCGCTAAAGCCAAAGAAATGGAAAAACAAAACGATTCTTCTGATCCATCATAAATGAGAGCCATTTGCACAAAGATTGACTTTCACCTAAAATAAGAGTAGCTAAAAAGAAAGTCAGGATGATTATGGAATTAGAATTTTTAGGAACCGGTGCTGGAGTACCAGCCAAACATCGGAATGTCAGCAGTATCGCCTTAAAATTATTAGGAGAGAGGAACGCCGTTTGGCTGTTTGACTGTGGAGAAGGAACCCAAATGCAAATCTTGCATACCTCAATTCGCCCTCGCAAGATTGAAAAGATTTTTATTACACATCTGCACGGAGATCATATTTTTGGTCTTCCGGGTTTATTGAGCAGCCGATCCTTTCAAGGCGGTACAGAAGCCTTAGAGCTTTATGGTCCACCAGGACTCGAGCTTTTTGTTAAAACCGCTTTGAAGGTCACACAGACGAAACTGGCCTATCCAATTCACTATATTGAAGTTCAAGAGGGTGTCATCTTTAAGGATCGACAATTCTCTGTTGAGTGCCGACTTTTGGATCATGGAATCGACAGCTACGGCTATCGCGTCGTGGAAGCAGACCATGAAGGAACTCTTCAAGTCGAAAGATTAGCTGAACTAGGGGTTCCAGCAGGTCCAATCTATGGAAAAATCAAGCAAGGGCAAACGGTAGTCTTGGAAGATGGGCGAATGATCGATGGCAGAGAATTCGTTGGTGAAGAGAAAAAAGGGCGGATCGTTACGATTTTAGGAGATACACGATACACGAAGACCTCGATTGAGTTAGCGTTGAATAGTGATGTACTGGTGCATGAAAGCACCTTTAAGAAAGGCGAAGAAAAGATGGCCAAAGCGTATTTCCACTCAACGACTCAACAGGCAGCTACGATTGCCAAGCAATCCCAAACCAAACAGCTTTTGTTGACCCATATTTCGGCTCGTTATTTAGCAAAAGACGCCAAGGAACTAGAAAAAGAAGCACAAGAAATATTCCCAGAGACCAAACTGGTCAAAGATTTTGACATCATCGATATTTCGTTTCAATAAAGGAGGAACGCCTATGAATTTAGAAGATAAAGTCGTCGTAGTAACTGGTGGGTCTGCAGGACTAGGAGAGCAGATCTGTTATGAAGCAGCAAAACAAGGTGCGATCGTTGTTACTTGTGCCAGACGTATTCAACTCATTGGTCAAGTAAAAGAAACCTGCAAAGAGCTGAGCGGAAAAGAAGCGTATGCTTTTCAATTGGATATTTCCGATCCCGACAGTGTAGAAAGCGTCCTTGATAAAATCTCTGAGGAGGTCGGCGCTGTTGATGTACTCGTCAACAATGCTGGTTTTGGACTGTTTGAGGATTTCATCTCATTTGATCTAGAAACAGCACGCAGAATGTTTGAAGTCAACGTGCTGGGAATGATGTACTTCACACAGCGAGTGGCAATTGACATGGTAGCTCGAAAAACCGGGCATATTTTCAATGTGTCATCTATGGCTGGAAAAATGGCGACTGCCAAATCAACCGTTTATTCTGCCACTAAATTTGCAGTACTTGGATTTTCAAATGCGTTGCGCTTGGAGCTGAGACCAGCAAACGTCTATGTAACAACGATCAATCCGGGACCAATCGAAACCGAATTCTTCGACAAGGCGGACCCAAGCGGAAGCTATCTCGAAAACTTGGGATCGATCGTTTTAGATCCTCAAAAATTGGCAAAAACGATTGTCAAAACAATGGGATCACCGAAAAGAGAAATCAATCGACCACGTGTGATGGAGGTTGCCAATCGGTTTTATGCGCTCTTCCCGAACATCGGTGATTTTTTGGCAGGAAATCTATTTGATATGAAATAGGAAGTGTTCGAATGAATAAACAGTGGAAAGTCATCTTAGGCTTCATTCTGGTTTTACTGATCGTTTTATTTGCGGTTTTCAACAACCAAGAGGTTCCTGTCAGTTTTGGATTTACCCGTTTTTATAGTCCGTTGATCCTGATAATTATCGGATCAGCGTTGATCGGTGCATTGATCGTTTTCTTGACCTCAAGCACGGCTCTTTTCAGGCTGAAAAAACAAAACAAACAGCTGCATAACCAAATCGATCAATATGAAACGAATAACCAAACAGCATTACATGAGGAAAAAGAAGCCTTTTTTCGCCAACAGGAAAATGAGCTGGCGACAGTCAGAGCGGACTATGAAAGTCTGTTAAAAGAAAAGGAGGCAGAAATTGCTGAATTATCCGGCAACAAACAGCCTTCATCAGACCGATCAATCGATTATTTTGATTGATTCGAATAGAATGGACAGAGAACCTGTGCAATCAGCTGCACGTTCTCTGTCTCTTTTTTTGTGGCAAAAATTTTGCTATAATAGCACGGTTGGGATGTGATTTTTTGAGTAAATCATTGTACGAGTGGCAGCTTCGGCAAAGCGAGCCTGCCAACATTGATTTTTTAACTGAGATTGTAGACGCTGGATACAGCAAGGCGTTTGCTGAAATATTGTGGAAACGTGGAATAAAAACAAAAATTGAATTTGATCAGATGCTGCAAGCTTCTGCTGACGATTTGTATGATCCTTTTTTGATGCATGACATGGATAAAGCCGTCGAACGGATTCAAGAAGCGATCTTAAGCGGCGAACGAATCTTGATCTACGGTGATTATGATGCAGATGGGATCACCAGCACGTCGATCATGCTGGAAGCATTAGAAATGCTCGGAGCGGATGTTCAATCGGTTTTGCCCAATCGATTCATTCATGGATATGGACCGAATAAAAACCTGTTTGCCGAAAAGATCGATGAGGGAATCCAACTGATTATCACTGTAGACAATGGCGTTGCTGGACACGAGGCGATTGATTACGCAAACTCCCGTCAAGTAGATGTGATCATCACGGATCACCACGAATTGCCTCCAACACTTCCTAAGGCTTATTGTGTTGTTCATCCACGCCATCCAGAAGGAAAGTATCCATTTGGTGAACTGGCAGGGGCAGGAGTGGCCTTTAAGCTGGCTACTGCATTATTGGAAGAACCGCCCGTAGAGCTTTTGGATCTGGCGTGTATTGGAACTGTGGCTGATTTAGTTTCCATGACTGGCGAAAATCGGAAAATTGTACAATTGGGCTTAGAAGTCATCAAACAAAATCAACGGATCGGCCTTCAGCAATTATTGAAGGTCAGCGGCTTAGATAGCCAAAAAATCGATGAAACCAGCATTGGCTTTGGTCTCGGACCACGACTAAACGCCATTGGAAGACTAGGAGACCCGAATCCAGCCATCGAGTTGATGACGACTTTTGATGAGGAAAACGCTGAACACTTGGCAAAACGTCTGGATCAAATCAATCAAGAACGAAAAACGATCGTTCAAACAATTACGGATGAAGCTATGGCAATGGTTAATCCTGAACATGAAATTCATTTGATTGCTGGAAACGGATGGAACCCTGGTGTTTTAGGAATCGTTGCCGGCAATATCTTGAAGCAAACTGGACGCCCAACGATTGTGTTGGCAATCGATGATACTGGCAGTGCCAAAGGTTCCGGACGGAGCACTGAGGCTTTGGATCTTTTTGCTATGCTCTCAACTATGAGAGACCTGTTTACTCATTTTGGCGGACATTCTGCCGCAGTAGGACTGACACTTCCTGCTGGAAAGATTGAATCTTTGCAAGCTGAAATGAATCAGTATGTTCGGGAAAACCAGATCAATTTGGATAAAGGTTCGATAATAGTGATCGATGAAAAGCTGAAAATCTCTGAAGCGACATTGACATTGATCACTGAGCTGAAAAAGCTGGCACCTTTCGGAACAGATAATCCAGTTCCTCACTTTCTATTCGAAGGCGTCTTTTTGAACAATCTAAAAATGATCGGTGCAGAACAGCAGCATGTGAAGTTTTCGTTAACTAAGGATGGGCAGCAACTGGATGCGATCGGATTCAATTTTGGTGGAAAGATTGAGGAGATGCAGCAGGATGATACTCGTTTTGTCGGCGATTTAGAGATCAATGAGTGGAATGGACAGAAAAAAGTTCAGTTGAAGCTGCTCGATTTCGCTTCGGAGGGTCTCCAAGTCATTGATCGCCGTGCGAAGCATACTTGGACACAGCCCTTAGAAACCGGAAAAACGATGTATGTGGCTTTTCAAGAAAAGAGCAAGCAGATTGTTGCCGAAAACCTCAGGGAGCAGGTCGTAGTCTTTGACGGACAAACAGCAGTGAACACAGCTGGATACCAACAACTAGTGGTACTAGATTGTCCAAGCAACGTAGAAGAATTGAGAAGAATTCTTCACGAAGGGGCATTTGATCGAGTTTATCTATTTCTGTATAGTGCGGATGAAGCCTATCTGAATGGGATGCCGAAACGTGAACAATTTAAACAATTGTATCAGTTTTTCTATAAACAGCAGCGTGTAGATATTCGATACAAGCTGAAAGTTGTTTCGAATTACTTAAAGATTCCCGAAAAGCTGCTGATTTTTATGATTCACGTGTTTTCTGAGCTAAACTTTGTTACAATAGATGACGGCGTTTTGCAAATGGTAGCTGCCCCTCAGCAACGATCCTTTGAGGAAAGTCAATTATACAAACGGCGCGTGCAACAGATTAAAAGTGAAGAATTTTTATTATTAAGTGATATTCAAACCATTCGAAATTGGTTGAAAAATGAGTCGTCAACAGTTGGATAAGAACAAAAAAAGATGGTTGAACGTACCTAGGAGGAATTAGAAATGGATTTAAAAGATTACATCGCTAGTATTCCGGATTACCCGCAAAAAGGGATTGTCTTCCGGGACATCTCTCCATTGATGGCAGACGGAGAGGCATATCGGGAAGCGACGAGACAAATTGTTCATTACGCCAAGGAAAAGTCGATTGATATGGTGGTTGGACCAGAAGCCCGCGGTTTTATTGTGGGGTGTCCTGTTGCATTTGAATTAGGTGTGGGATTCGCTCCTGTACGTAAACCTAATAAATTGCCGCGCGAAACCGTGGATGTGGAATACGAGAAGGAATATGGCACGGATACATTGTCGATCCATAAAGATGCAATCAAACCTGGTCAGCGAGTGTTGGTAACAGATGACTTGCTGGCTACCGGGGGAACAGTCAAAGCGACGATCGACTTAATCGAAAAATTAGGTGGAATCGTTGTCGGTTGTGCATTTTTAATCGAGTTAGAGGAATTACATGGCAGAGACAAGATCGCCGGATATGACATTTTAACGTTGATGGATTATTAACCAAAAAGAAGCTCCCAGTCAAAAAATGACTGGGAGCTTCTTGCTATGCAGATTTATGAAAATGAGTATCGTGATAGTCGTAAGAATCGATATAATAGAAATCATTCGCTGGTTCGTGACGGTAAGGTTCATCTTCAGTCTCGAGCTCTTCGTAATGATAGGTCTGTGCGTATTTTCTTTCATCCCAGAGCATGAACCAAACGATAAACAAACCAGAAAAAACAATCACGGTCGCCATTGCACCTAACTTACCGATCAACAAACCTATCAATAAAAAACCAATCACTAACCCAAATCTTCTGACAGCTTTCATATTCATTCACCTCTATTATTTCTAAACACGAACAAGTGTTTGCATCTCTATTATACGAATGTTTGTTCGATTTGTAAAGAAAAAAATTAATCGGATTTCTCCGATTAATAAATGTGGCTGCGATAAAGACCGACTACTTTGCCTAAAATGGAAACATTGTCCAAAAGAATAGGAGCCAGCTCATCATTTTCCGGCTGCAGTCGAATATGATTCGCTTCACGATAGAATCGCTTGCATGTCGCCTCGTTTTCATCGGTCATGGCGATCACGATCTCACCATTCGTCGCGATCGATTGCTTTCGAACAATCACATGATCCCCGTCGTATATCCCTGCATTGATCATACTTTCCCCGCGGATCGTTAACATAAACAGGCTGCCGTCCTCACTGGACAGATCTGGAGGAACAGGGAAAAAATCTGAGGCCTCTTCTACTGCTAAAATCGGTTCTCCGGCAGTAACGACTCCCAACATAGGGATCACCTGCGGTTGAGCCCCAATTTTTTCTAATCCGCTGATCGTCAATTCAATCGCACGAGGTTTCGTCGGATCGCGCTGAATCAAGCCCTTTTTCTCTAGTCTTGCTAGATGACCGTGAACTGTTGACGTAGACGAAAGATTCACTGCCTCGCCAATTTCTCTGACCGTTGGTGGATATCCTTTATTTTCAACACGTTCGTGAATAAAACGCAACACTTCCAATTGTTTCGTTTCTGTTCGTTTTGCCAAAACCCACACCTTCTTCTCGTTTTTTTTAGTTTAGCATATCTAAACCTAGAAATCAAACAAGCGTTCGCATTTTTATTTTTTCCTAATCCGTTTTTTTAATGTATAATATAGAACAGGAAAGGGGTGCTGAGATGCTCTCAGAAGAAAAGATCGCTCGAATCAATGAGCTAGCTAAAAAGAAGAAAACAGAGGGCTTAAGCGAGTCAGAAGCCAACGAACAAAAACAATTGCGTGAAGAGTACTTGTCTTCTTTTCGTTCGGGAATGCGCCATCACATCGAAGGAATGAAAATCGTTGATCCCGACGGCAAGGATGTTACTCCAGATAAATTAAAAAAAATCCAAAAGGCAAAAGGACTGCATGATCGAAAATAGAAAATAATCCTAATTTTGGATTGAAATGCATTAGTAAATCGGTTACAATGAATTTGGAATAAAAGTATTTATAACCAAAAAGGAGGACGTATTATTTTGTTTGATAAAATCGATCAACTAGGTGTCAACACGATCCGTACTTTGAGTATTGACGCGATCCAAAAGGCGAATTCAGGACATCCAGGTTTACCAATGGGGGCTGCGCCAATGGCTTACGCGTTATGGACGAAGCACCTAAACGTAAATCCAGCTACATCCTTGAATTGGCCAAATCGCGACCGCTTTATTTTATCAGCAGGACATGGATCAGCAATGCTTTACAGCATGTTGCACTTGGCCGGTTATGATGTGACGATTGATGATTTGAAAAATTTCCGTCAATGGGAAAGCAAAACTCCGGGACATCCAGAATATCTTCACACGGACGGTGTAGAAGCAACGACGGGGCCTTTAGGTCAAGGAATCACCATGGCTGTCGGCATGGCCATGGCAGAAGCACATTTGGCTGCAACTTATAATCGTGACAGCTTCAATGTGATGGATCATTACACGTACACGATCGTTGGAGATGGAGACCTGATGGAAGGGGTTGCTCAAGAGGCCAGCTCAATGGCAGGACACATGAAGTTAGGCAAATTGATCGTCCTTTACGATTCAAATGATATTTCCTTAGATGGGCCAACTTCAAAAGCCTTCACTGAAAACGTAGGTGCACGTTACGAGGCTTATGGTTGGCAGCATATTTTAGTCAAAGACGGCAATGATCTGGAAGCGATCAGCAAAGCAATCGAGGAAGCGAAAGCAGAAACAGATAAGCCTACAATCATCGAAGTGAAAACAGTTATTGGCTTTGGTGCACCGAAGGAAGGAACTTCTGCAGTCCACGGAGCTCCGATTGGGGCAGATGGGATCAAAGCAGCGAAGACAGTTTATGGCTGGGAATATCCGGATTTCACCGTTCCTGAGGAAGTTGCTGAACGTTTCAAAACTGAAATGCAGGACAAAGGAGCAAAAGTTGAGGCACAATGGAATGACCTGTTCAAAGACTACAAAAATGCTTATCCCGAACTAGCAAAACAGTTCGAAGATGCATTTGCTGGAAAACTACCAGAAAATTGGGATGCAGAGCTTCCTGTTTATGAAGAAGGCTCAAGCCAAGCAAGTCGTGTGTCAAGTAAAGACGTCATCCAAGCGATTTCTAAAGCAGTTCCAAGCTTCTGGGGAGGTTCTGCAGACTTATCCGGGTCAAACAATACAACAGTTGCTGTTGAAAAAGAGTTTCAGCCTGACTCTTATGAAGGCCGCAATATTTGGTTTGGTGTTCGAGAATTTGCGATGGCTGCTGCAATGAACGGAATTCAATTGCACGGTGGTACACAGATTTATGGGGGGACATTCTTTGTCTTCACTGACTACCTGCGTCCAGCAATTCGGATGTCCGCAATCCAAGGACTGCCTGTCACTTATGTATTGACGCATGATTCTGTTGCAGTCGGAGAAGATGGACCAACACACGAACCAATCGAACAATTGGCTAGTGTTCGCTGTATGCCAAATGTCCAAGTCATTCGCCCGGCGGATGGAAATGAAACAACAGCGGCATGGAAAGTTGCGTTAGAATCAAAAGATAAACCGACATTGTTAGTTCTTAGCCGACAAAACTTGCCTGTTCTTCCGGGCAGCAAGGAAATGGCTAAGGAGGGGGTTGCTAAGGGTGGTTATGTGATTTCCAAATCAGAGGCAACCACTCCAGATGGAATCATCATCGCAACTGGTTCAGAAGTCAATCTAGCAGTTGAAGCACAAAAAGTTCTGAAGGAACAAGGAAAAGATATCTCCGTAGTATCCTTGCCAAGCTTTGATTTGTTCGAAGCGCAAGATGAGGCTTACAAAGAATCTGTTCTGCCAAAAGCTGTAACAAAACGATTAGCAGTTGAAGCAGCTTCATCTTTCGGTTGGGAACGTTACATCGGCAGCGAAGGCAAAATGATCAGCATCGACCATTTTGGTGCCTCTGCTCCTGGCGGATTCATTTTAGAACAATTTGGTTTCACTGTTGACAATGTAGTAAATACATTCAATCAAATTTAAATGTTGTGAAGTGCAAGGATTTCAAGTCCTTGCACTTTATTTTTTTGTTACGCATGTTACGTTAAGATAACAAATGGATGAATTTGATGCGACTAAATTGTTTGTAAAAAAAGAATAACGTATACTAATTATGAACTTAAATTAGACGAAAATTAACAGAAGAAAGAATCTTGGAGGTAAATAATGAGCCGTTTTAAGACTCGCAGTGAACGACACGTACATAAAAAAGAACAACAAAGGAGAGCATTTAAGCGAACGATTCCTATATTGGGAACTGCCTTAGCAGCTACTCCTGCTGCTGTGGGAATCAATCAAGTGCAGGTAGAAGCAGCACAAACGCAAGACCAAGCGGCATTTATTGAACAGTTAGGATATTCAGCGATGCAAGTATCCGCTTCAAATGATTTGTATGCTTCAATCATGGTTGCTCAGGCTTTGGTCGAAACAGGTTTTGGTTCCTCCACGTTGTCCAATGCTCCTTACTATAACTTATTTGGAGTAAAAGAGTACAGTGGCGGACCTAGCGTGAGTATGAGTACACAGGAATATCTGGACGGGCAATGGGTCACGATGTCAGAACCCTTTGCTGTATACAACAGTTATGCTGAATCCTTTTTAGATCATGCTAGTATCCTTCGCAGTTCCTATTATGCTGGGGCTTGGAAAAGTCATACTTCTAGCTACCAGGATGCTGCGTATTATTTAACAGGACGTTATGCGACTGATCCAGGATATGCTGCAAAATTGATTTCTTTGATCCAGAGCTACAATTTGACTCGATTTGACACTCCTGGAGCTGGGACAGCGATCCAATCACAGCCTGAACAGCAGTCCGTTGCGGTACAGCAGACTAGTATTACTGGGCAGACATATACGGTTCAATCAGGTGATTCAGTATGGGGGATTGCCGAAAAATTCGGGATCAGTCTTGATCAATTTTTAGCAAACAATGGGATTTCAATCGATTCAACTATTCTCCCAGGACAACAAGTATCCGTTTAAAGAAGCGTAAAGGCTTCTTTTTTTTGAACATATTTCTCGCGATTTTCTCATTTTTCGATTACTATATAAAAATAAGAAGTGTGATAAAAGAGGAGGAAAATACAATGAATAAAATAAATGATTCGATACTATCGACGATTGGCCATACACCGATCGTTAAATTAAGGAGATTACCTGAAGAACAAATGGCTCAAATATTTGTAAAAGTTGAATCTTTCAATCCAGGCGGAAGTGTGAAGGACCGTATTGCTTTAAGCATGATCGAAAAAGCTGAAAAAGATGGTCAATTAACGGAAGGCAGCACAATCATTGAGCCAACATCAGGAAATACCGGAATTGGTTTGGCGATGGTTGGTGCAGCTAAAGGATACCATGTCGTACTGGTTATGCCAGAAACCATGAGTATTGAAAGACGTAAATTAATGCAGGCTTACGGGGCAGAACTTATCTTAACTCCGGGCCCAGAAGGAATGAAAGGCGCCATTGCAAAAGCCAATCAGTTAGCCGAAGAAAATGGCTGGTTTGTCCCATCGCAATTTGACAATCCGGCAAATCCTAGAGTTCATGAATTGACAACTGCGAAAGAAATCCTAGATGCCTTTGGACAAGAGGGATTAAACGCTTTTGTTGCAGGGGTTGGAACTGGAGGAACGATAACAGGTGTAGGAAACGAACTGAAACGAATGTACCAAACGATTAAAGTATATGCTGTTGAACCAAAAGAGTCTCCGGTACTAGAAGGAGGCGAGCACAGCCCGCATAAAATTCAAGGAATCGGTGCTGGCTTTGTCCCAGGCATCCTAAATACTGCAATTTATGACGAGGTCATTCCGGTTTCCAGTGAAGAAGCCATGGAGACCGCCCGTCAAATGGCTAGAAAAGAAGGAATCTTAGTCGGAGTATCATCTGGAGCTGCTGTAAAAGCCGCCTTGCAAATTGCACGATCAATGTCTCCAGAGGAAAAAATACTAGTGATTCTACCTGACAATGGCGAACGGTATTTGTCGACCGAACTATTTGAAACCGAAGCATAAATTAGACCAATTGTGAAGATTTTCTTTATATTGCTAGCTTTTCCAAGCATATCGTAGTATTATTTAATAAAGATTATTAAAAAGGAGGGGTGTTCAATGAGTAGTCACAAGGTAGAACATGCAATAGAGGAATTAAAGGAGTCCAATATTCGCATCACCCCGCAACGATATGCTATTTTAGAATTTCTGATCGAATACCGTAGTCATCCCACAGCTGATGAAATCTTTAAGGCGTTAGAAGATCGATTTCCTAATATGAGTGTTGCGACTGTTTACAACAACCTGAGAAAATTCGTGGAAATCGGTATCGTCCAAGAGATGAGCTATGGAGACGCAGCCAGCCGTTTTGATTTTGGTGCACAGAAGCATTACCACGCGATCTGTACGAATTGTGGAAAAATAGAGGATTTCTTTTATCCAGGACTTGAAGATGTGGAGATGGCATCCAGTAAATTGACCAGTTATCAGATTTCAGAACATCGTTTAGAGGTATATGGACTTTGTCCTGACTGTGTAGAGGCAGCCAACTAAAAAAAGAGACTTCGGTCTCTTTTTTTAGTTGCATCGTGCCTGTGATATAACCGTCATAGTATGTTTAAAAACCGCATAATTGATGTGATTGAAGCAACTCTTTTGGAAAACAGCCGAATAGCGAAACACTTTTATCACAGCTTCTTGCATCACATGGAAAAAAACAGAGTCACAAAGAAGATTGTTCATTCATTTCACAAACGTTTCGGATAGAATGGTGAAAAAGAAAGTTCTGAACACTCATAAAAATGCCTGTTCTAATGAAGTTAAGGTCTGTACATGACTAATCGAAAGCCTTTTTTTGGCAACCGATTTCTTTTCTTAGGAAAAACAAATAAATAAGGAAGTCGTGAGCAAAATAGGCGGTGAATTATTTGTCCTCTGCTATAATAATTTGTGCAACCAATTGCAAATTAATAATTGTTTTAAAGAAAGAGGGATATTATGAAAGTTGTAGTCGTAGGCTGTACTCATGCTGGAACAGCAGCGGTGAAAAATATTTTGAATAACCATCCAGATGCAGAGGTTACTGTATTTGAACGAAATGATAACGTTTCTTTCTTATCATGTGGAATCGCTTTATACGTTGGTGGAGTTGTGAAGGACCCCGCAGGTTTATTTTATTCAAATCCAGAGGAGCTCGCAGGGATGGGTGCAAAGGTGAACATGGAACACGATGTGACCAATGTAGATACCCAAAACAAACAAGTGACCGCAAAAGATTTGAAAACTGGGGAAGAAACAACAGTTGATTATGATAAATTGGTCATGACGACCGGCTCTTGGCCTATTATCCCTCCAATTCCAGGGATCGACTCAGACAATGTATTGTTGTGTAAAAATTACAATCAAGCCAACAAGATCATTGCTGAAGCAAAAGATGCGAAGAAAGTCGTTGTTGTAGGCGGTGGATATATTGGGATCGAATTAGTCGAAGCGTTTGCTGAAAGCGGCAAGGATGTTACGCTGATTGACGGCCTGACACGAATCCTAAACAAATATCTAGATAAGCCATTTACAGATATTTTGGAAAAAGAATTGGAAGATCGTGGAGTAAAACTTGCTTTAGGGGAAAACGTGAGTGCCTTTGTTCCTGATGAAAACGGAAAAATCCAAAAAGTCGTAACACCTAGCTCTGAATTTGAAGCAGATATGGTCATTCTCTGTGTCGGCTTTAGACCAAACACTGAACTTGTCAAAGGAAAAGTTGAAACATTGCCAAATGGTGCAATCAAGGTCAACGACTATATGCAAAGCAGTGATCCAGACATTTTTTCAGCTGGAGACTCAACAGTCGTTCACTATAATCCAACCAAACAAGACAATTACATTCCTTTGGCGACAAATGCAGTACGACAAGGGATGCTGATCGGCAATAACTTGACAGAACAAAAAATGAAGTATCGCGGTACACAGGGAACTTCTGGTCTTTATTTGTTCGGGTGGAATATTGGTTCGACTGGATTGACTGAAGAAGCTGCAAAATTACAAGGGCTTGACGTAAATGTCACCGTTATCGAAGACAATTATCGTCCAGAATTTATGCCGACAACTGAAAAGATCTTGATGGAGCTTGTTTCTGAAAAAGGAACAAATCGGATCGTTGGCGCGCAGTTCGTATCTAAATACGATATCACACAGTCTGCCAATACAATGTCTGTTGTGATTCAAAACGAGATGACTGTTGAAGACCTCGCACTCCAAGATTTCTTCTTCCAACCTCATTTTGATCGCCCGTGGAACTATTTAAATATTTTGGCACAGGCAGCTTTATCGAACATGCATCAATAATCATTTACACAAAAAAGAAGGCGAAGAGTCTTCTTTTTTTGTGTTTGGACTTCTTTGTCATTTGGTGTAAACTAGTTGGGAATGGAGGAAGAGCAATGATCTCATTACAAGAATATTTAGCGGCTGGAGAGACAACGATCTCCAATTTATTTTTACACAATTATGCACGTCTTGGATTGTCTGCGGAAGAGTTCGTTTTGTGGCTGCAGCTTTTTTCTGCTGGAAAAGCCGGCAATGATTTCCCGGATCTAAAGCAAATTGCAAAACATATGGGGATCACCTCTGAAAAAATCTTCGAACTGCTGAATCAGCTGATGGACAAGAAATTCATAGAATTGGATACTTATACCGATGAGGACGGACGTAAAAAGGATCGATACGATCTGCTGCCGACCTTTGAAAAATTAACGATCGTCAAAGAACAAGAAAGATTTCAGGAAGAACAGGCCACAGAGGAACAAGCGATCAAGACAATGTATCTAGCCTTTGAGCAAGAATTTGGTCGACCTTTGTCGGCAATAGAATACCAGCGGGTTGGCCAATGGATCGAAGAAGATCATTATGCGCCAGAGCTGATTACACTTGCCCTACGAGAAGCTGTTTTAAACCAAGCCTACAACTTTACTTACATTGATCGAGTCTTGTTAAGCTGGGAACGCAAGAATATTCGAACTAAACAGCAGGTGGAGGAAGAGCAAAAAAGAAGAAAACAAATTTTGCTGCAAAAAGAGGAGATTCATAGCAGTGAAGAATTGCCAAAAGTATCTCTGCATAATTGGTTAAAGGAGAAAGACTCAAATGCTGAATAAGGAAAGAACAATGGAAGCTATCACAAGAATGTATGAAATGTTTCCGGAGGCTCACGGCGAATTGCAGGCACAAAATCCTTTTCAGCTGTTGGTTGCAGTGATACTCAGTGCGCAAGCAACGGATGTTTCCGTAAACAAGGCTACGCCTGCCCTATTTGCAGCCTATCCCACGCCTGACTTGTTAGCACAAGCGCCGATCGAAGACATTATCGACAAAATCAAAACGATCGGTCTTTATCGCAATAAGGCTAAAAATATCAAGGCATGTGCGCAAATGCTATTAGAAAATTTTGGCGGAGAAGTCCCTAAAACACGCGAAGAAATCATGACTTTGCCGGGGGCTGGCAGAAAAACGGCGAACGTTGTTTTAGGTGATGCATTTGGAATTCCAGGTATCGCCGTAGATACTCATGTTGAAAGAGTCAGCAAACGCCTGCGTATTTGCAAGCAATCCGCTAGCGTGACAGAGGTAGAGGAGACCTTGATGCGCAAGATTCCTAAGGATTTATGGGTCAAGACACATCATACAATGATTTTCTTTGGACGCTATCATTGCTTAGCTAGAAATCCAAAATGTGAAATCTGTCCTTTACTGGATCTCTGCCAGGAAGGGAAAAATCGATTAAAAGGCATTCGAACTTAATGCTCGAATGCCTTTTTACATCTTCTTTTTTATTGACTGCCTTGCGGTGGTGCGGGTTCGCTGCTTCCAGGTGGTTCAGTACTCGGTTGCGGCGCCTCGCTGCTTTGCGAAGGTGGGGGCGCCGGTGTTGGATCAGACGACGAACTTGGCGGATTCTCCTGGCTAGAAGACGGTGTTGTCGTACTAGACTCAGAGGAACTGCTCGACGAAGAGGGAGGGGTTGTGCTTGGTGCTACATAACTGTAAGTCGTATTCGGTCGTTGGTAAGGATAATTGTTTGATCCGTTGATATACAGTTCATTGCCGATTCTGGACAGCCCTTCAGGAAACGGCCAATCATTGGTCGTTATATTTTGCGAAACATACCGCATCAGTTCACGATAAACTGCTGCTGCAATCATATCTGATTGGCTGGTGATCGGTTTTTTCCGATCATCGTAACCAGTCCAGACAGAAATTGCGTAATTTGTAGTATAGCCCGTAAACATCACGTCTGGTGAGATACTTCCATAATGCGGAATCTCAGCTAATTCTTCGGTGGTATAGTTGGAGGTCCCTGTTTTTCCTGCTTGGATCAAGTAAGGAATTTGAGCGTTCGTCCCAGTACCTCGAGTGATTACATCTTTCAAAATATCAGTAACCATGTAAGCAGTATAAGGCTCCATTGCTTTTTGCCCTTCTGCTTTCATGTCTTCTTCCGTTCCATCTTGATAAGTGATCTTGCTTACATACTGCGGCTCAAAATAGGTTCCACCATTCGATAAAGCAGCGTAAGCAACAGCCATTTTCTCAGTGGAGATCCCATACTTGGTTCCATCTTGGGTCTCCGTATTGCTGGAGATTGCATTGGCTAAAAACATATCTTTGTACTCAATGCCTAGTCCTTTTAGGAACTCAGCGGCTTTCTCTGTACCAATTTCGTCTAGCAGTTTGACTGCAGGGACGTTTCGTGAGTCGTACAATGCTTGTCGCAAAGTGATATTGCCGAAATATCGGTTATCCCAGTTGTTTACAGGAGTCGTTGTTCCAGGATAATTATAAGGTGCATCTTGAATATACGTTCCAGTCGATTTTTGCAAGTATTCAAAAGCAGGAGCATAGTCTGTAATCGGCTTAACTGTCGAACCGAAGTCCCGGCTGGTGTTGACTGCTCGATTGTAGCCTAGAGTCACGTCGGTTGAAATATTGCGTCCACCGATCTGTGCTTTTACCTGACCGGTATTGACATCGACCATGGTTGCTGCCACTTGAAACTCTTCATCAGGATATTGAACGTACTGATCAGTATTCACAATGTCATACAATTCTTTTTGGGCACCCATATCTAAATTCGTATAAATGTCCATTCCGTCTGTATAAACATCCTTGCCAGTTTTACGGTGCACTTCATTGATAACTTCTTTAACGTAATTATCAGAGATTCGACGATCTTCGTTATCAGTCGGTAAGGGCAGCAACCCTTCTTGAACATTGGAATTCTTGGCTTCCTCATATTCATTCTGAGTGATTTTGTCATTATCTAGCATCGTGTACAATACCGTATCGCGACGTTCTTTTGCAGCATCAGGGTTTTCATAAGGATCATACGAGTTTGGTGCTTGTGGCATTCCAGCTAAAAGCGCTGTTTCAGCAATCGTCAATTCTTTAAGTTCTTTTCCAAAATAGGTTTTTGCTGCGGTCTCCATGCCGTAAATACCGTTAGCCATATAAACCTTATTGATGTAAAAGGTCAGAATATCCTGTTTGGATTTTTCTTTTTCCAGTTTCATCGCCAGCCAAGCTTCCTGTGCTTTTCTGCGCAGGTTGCGATCAGAAGCGCTAGTGGAGAAATACGACAGCTTGATCAATTGCTGAGTCAAGGTACTTCCGCCTTGAACATCATCACTGCGGGCATTGTGCAAAGCAGAGCCGATGATTCTTACAGGGTCGATCCCATTATGTTTAAAGAAACGGCGATCTTCGATTGAAACGATCGCATCATCCAGCTCTTGAGGGATGTCGTCTGCCTTGGCCTTTTCTCGTTTTTCAGCCCCAAGGTCATCCAGCATTTCTCCATCTGCAGTAAACAGTCTGGAAGAGGAAGGAGCATCCAGCTTCTTATTGGTTAATTCTGGTGCGTCTTTGACATAATAGAAAAACAGGCCGATCCCGGATAGCATAACGATGCAAAGAAAGCCGAGTACTCCAATCGTAATCATTAACGCGATTTTGCCCTTGCCCTTAGGTAAATTGAAGCCTTTTCTGTGAGAACTTTTCTTCCTTTTCTTCCTTGAACGTGATGTCTGTGCCATAAAATCAGTTACTCCTTTTTCAAAATATATTCGTTGACGGCATCTAGATAAGGAACTCTAGGTGCGATTTTGTCAAAAATTTCGATTCCTTGCTTTTCTATTATACTGAGCGGGATTGATTTTTTCCCGGAATCTTGTTTTTCCCATAAAAAAATAAGATCTTCGCTAGGCAAAAAGAAACATCGTTCCAGTGTGGAGAACCACAGCAGAACAAAACAGATCCCTTTTTGTGCAATGCATTTCCTCATGTGTTCGATCTGATGAGGATGAAAATTTTTAAAAGGGAAGGAGGTTTTATTCTTTGTTTCTTTTGCCTCAAAATCCAAATAATACCCGTTGTAAACTCCGTTATAATCAGTCGTAGAAGGCTGTCGAAAATAAGCCTCTCTGATGACAGCCGCACTTCGTTTGGGATAGTCTACCTTGACGACCTGTAAGGGTGTTGGCTTTTTATGGATAACTGCTTTATCATGAGTAATGTAATACTCATTACTCAGATTGATCGCTTCCTCAAAGCGCATTCCACGATTAGCAAATGTTGTTTTTTTTGTTATTTTTGATTTTTCGATATCTGAGTTCTCTTGTGAGAATAGTTGACCATTGGGGTAACGAAAAGACATTATGATCACACTCCTACGTGCTATTATATCAAATTTTTTTCCGATTAAACGAAAGAGAGTAAAAAAATGCCAGAAATTATTAAAAGATTATACATTACCGGCTACAAGAGTTATGAAATAGCCGTTTTTAACCAAAAGGATCCTAAGATTTCTATTATAAAACGCGTGTTAAAACAAGAAATCCAACACTATTTGGAGAATGGGCTTGAGTGGGTCATTGTCAGCGGAGAGCTAGGAACAGAGACTTGGGCAGGGCAGGTCGTTCACATATTGAAGACTGAGTATCCAGATCTCAAGCTAGGGCTGATCTTTCCTTTTGAAGAATTTGGTGGAAATTGGAACGAGGCGAATCAACTGCAATTGAATGAGCTAAAACAGCAGGCAGATTTTATCGATTCTGTGAGTCATCGTCCGTATCAGAGTCCGCAGCAGTTTCGCAATCATGCTCAATTCTTGTTGGAACACACAGATGGAGCACTTTTAGTTTATGATGAAGAGTATCCTGGAAAGACCCGTTTCTTTCTCTCTTCTATTCACCGCTTCCAAAAGAATCATCCTTATTCTCTTCAAATGATTACAATGGATGATTTAGAAAATTCATATGATTCCGGGGATAGTGTTTGATTTCCTCTAGTTTATCATTTATGATAGAAAAGAAAGTTAATATAGTCTGTTAATGAGGTGGAAAAATGGCGAATCTAATTTATACCCCAAACGATATTTTGGAACAAGAATTTAAGACCAAAATGCGTGGATACGATCCGATCGAAGTTGACGAATTTCTGGACAATGTAATCAAGGATTATGAAACCTATCATAAAGAAATATTGAAGCTTAAAGAGGAAAACGAACGGTTGAAAGCAAAGATCGATCAGGTTTCAAAAGCACAACCAACTGCAACTCGTACGAAGGAAGCCCCAAAAAGTTCTGCAGTAACGAACTTTGATATTCTTAAACGACTGTCTAATCTGGAGCGAGAAGTATTTGGTAAAAAGCTGGATCAGCAAGCGACCTCCAATCAGGCAACAAACGATGCAATGAGACAGAGTTACTCACAATCAGAAGATGACAACGAAAAAACACGTCAATTTTAAACAAACTTAATATTTTTGCAGTTTTCGGGTGATCGCGGCTTATTGACAAGCTGAGGAAAGTCCATGCTCGCACAAGCTGAGATGCTTGTAGTGTTCGTGCTTAGCGAAACCATAAGCTAAGGTACTCTTTTTGAGTAACGGCAGAAAAAAGGGCTAAGGAGCAATCTATGCCCAAGTATTCTTGAAAGTGCCACAGTGACGAAGCATTTTGAGAAATCAAAATGGTGGAACGCGGTAAACCCCTCGAGCGAGCAACCCAAACAATGGTAGGGGCGCTTTTTCTAAGGAAATGAACGATGAAGAAGACGACAATCGTCGGAGATAGATGATTACCACGTGATTCAGCTTCCCTGAGTTGTTTTGCGTACAGAACATGGCTTACAGAAAATTGCAGCATTCAGGGGACCTTCCAACTTCGTTGTGAAGGTTTTTTTAAAGTATATGAAAAAAAGATCGAGCAACGGATGGCTTCACAAACTAGCTTTGAAAACCATTTCAAAGCACCATGAGTTTGCGAAGCCTTTCTTATTCAAAACAAATCAATCAACAATGTGGTAAGAAGGAGCAGAAAATGAACAAGGAATATCAATTGATTGCTACAGCAGCTGCTGGCATTGAAGCATTAGTGGGCAAAGAATTGCGGGACTTAGGAATAGATTGCCAAGTCGAAAATGGTCGGGCACGTTTCAAGGGAGACCAAGAGACGATCGCAACTACAAATCTTTGGTTAAGAACAGCCGACCGGGTAAAGATCATTGTTGGCGAATTTGATGCCTACACGTTTGACGAATTATTTGAAAAGGTCAAAGCTTTGCCTTGGGAAGATTTTTTGCCTTTAGATGCCCAATTTCCAGTGGCCGGACGTTCAATCAAATCGAAATTATACAGCGTTCCAGATTGTCAAGCGATTACGAAAAAAGCGATTGTTGAACGACTGCGGGAAGTGTATCATCGCCCCGCTCGCGTGCCTTTTTCAGAAACCGGTGCTTTGTTTCAGTTGGAGGTTGCTTTGCTGAAGGATCATGTCGTTTTGACCTTAGACACCACTGGTCCCAGCTTGTTCAAACGCGGTTATCGAATGGAAAAGGGAGGAGCCCCTCTTAAAGAAAACATGGCTGCGGCCTTGGTCATGTTGACCAATTGGCGAAAGGATCGTCCGTTTTATGATCCCGTTTGTGGTTCAGGAACTTTGTGTATTGAAGCTGCATTGATCGGACACAATATTGCTCCGGGGTTTAACCGCGAGTTTGCTTGTGAAAAATGGGAATGGTTTAGTCCTTCGGTGTTTGAAAAGGTCAGAACATCTGCTGACGAAGCTGCAGATTATGATATTGAATTAGATATCACCGGCTCTGATATTAATGGACGAATGATCGAGATTGCTTCTGCAAATGCCGATGAGATCGGGCTAGGGGATTCGATCACTTTCAAACAACGGGCAGTCAAGGATTTTAAGACAGATAAAGAATATGGCGTCATCGTTGCTAATCCACCTTATGGTGAACGTTTAGGGGATGAGGAAAAGGTTCGTGAACTTTATCAAGAAATGGGGGACGTCTTCATCCCTTTGTCTACATGGAGTAAGTATATATTAACCAGCGACCTTGAATTTGAGACCTATTTTGGGGCAAAGGCTACGAAAAAGCGGAAACTGTATAACGGAGCTCTCCGTACCGATTTGTTCCAATATTGGGGAAAACGTCCACCCAGAAAGGACGAATAAATGATTGGAAAAATCGAAGCGATTCGTCAATACAGCTATCAAAAATTGAATCATGAATACACGGGTCATGATTTTTTTCATTCCGAACGGGTTGCAAAATTAGCCGAAAAGTTGGCTGAAGGCAGCAATGTTTCATTACCGATCATTCTTGCAGCCTGCTACCTTCATGATGTAATTGATGACAAAGTGACTGATGATCCGAAAAGAGAACGAGAATCAATAAATCATTTTTTAAATCAGCTTGACTGGCCTGACGAAGCGATCACACAGGTTCTTGAAATAATCGATCATCTGTCCTTTTCCTATGAGGTGGAACATGGAAAGGCTGAACTTTCTTTAGAAGGCAAAATCGTCCAAGACGCTGATCGTCTCGACGCGCTAGGCGCGGTAGGTATTCTGCGAACAGCTTATTATGGCGGAAGTACCCAAACACCTTTGCATCATCCCAATGAATCTCCTAGGACATTCGGATCAAAAAAAGAATACCGTAAAAAGGGAACTGTCATCAATCATTTTTATGAGAAATTATTTCTTTTGCAAGCAAGTATGAACACGGTCAAAGGAAAAGCAGAAGCACAGAGAAGAACAAAAATCATGGAAGATTTTCTTGGAGAGTTTTACTTAGAATGGGACGGGGATCTTCCTGAGATTGACAAAAATGAAAAGAAAATTTGAAAAAAAAGAGATAAAAAGCAAATGAATGTTTCTTTTTCAGCCTTTTTCGTATAATTGAAAGTGCTTGGAAAGGAGCATGAGAATGTTGAACAGACAAATGATCGAACCAAAGAAAATGTTGAACATCCTCTCAACTCTTCGCGAAGGCTTTTTTGCGATTCGCTGCCAGCTGTCGAGAAAGACTTACCAAGTTCTTTTGTACAAATATGAAAAAGATTATTTCCTGCTGAAAAATCCTTATTTGTTCCATTTGTTAATGGACAGAAATGCTTATTATTGGAATGATCAGGAAATATTAGACAGCATAGAAGCAACCTTTGATGAAAATCAGTATTATCCTACCTCAAAAGAGTGGGTTGAACTAGATCTATCAACATTAAAATTAAAGGAAAACGTGGAGATTGAGTGGTTCCAGTTTGAAGACTAGCAAATAGAAGCTAGTCTTTTTTTCTGAACTGTTTAAATAGAAAATAAAAATTGATGATGGTTAAAACACTTCCTATCGCTAGAGGAATCAGCAAAAGGCGCTGCGTGTAGTTAAAAGATTCTTTAAAGTCTTTTAAAGAGTTCCCTAAAAGAACAGTTTGGCTGTAGCGATACACTTGGTAGCTGAAAGTCGTTAAAAAGACTGAAATTAAAGCCAAGACAAAGCGTCGATAATCTGCGTATTTCTTATTGCGTATCAGTGAAACAATAAGATAGCCTACCAATAGACCAATTGGTACACCAAAGGCAAATGTAGGGTTAAGCATTTAATCCCTCCTGGATACAATAGAATAGTTTGACTTTATGGACTGAAAGATCCTACTTACAGTATTTGATAAAAGTGACCGTTTCGTCAAGAGAAAACAACAAATTTGTCAGAAGAAGGAAAGTTCAGTAGAGTAAAAATCGAGGTGAGACCTATGAACAGCTACACGTATCCTATCCACATCGCTTTGATTGTATTCCCCTTTTTAGCATTAGTGATTACAATTCCCATTTTACTTTATTACTATCACAAATATGGTACTCTAGGAAAATTGAGAAGTTTAGTGTTGTATTCATTCGTTTTTTATTTGATTAGTGCATATTTCTTAGTCATATTACCACTGCCGAGCATTAATGAAGTAGCGGAAATGACTGGACCAACATACCAATTGCATTTAGGAGAATCTTTGCAAAATTTTCTCAGCCAAACGGTTCTGAGGATTAATCAGCCAGACACCTATTTGCCAGCCCTTCGACAATCGGTTTTTTTGGAGCCGGTCTTTAATATTTTTTTAGTGTTTCCATTTGGTATTTACGGTCGTTATTATTTCCGTTTTTCTTGGAAAAAGACCATCTTTTTAAGCTTTTGTTTGTCTCTTTTCTTTGAGCTGACTCAATTGAGCGGTCTGTACTTCATTTATCCAAGACCTTATCGCTTGTTTGATGTCAATGATTTGCTGCACAATACACTTGGCGGTGCCTTGGGATATTTCTGTGCCCCATTGTTTACCTTCTTTTTGCCTACACGCAGTGAATTGGATCACGAATCCTTCGAAAAAGGCAAACAAGTTACTTTGTTGCGCAGAGCAGCAGCAGCCATTGTTGATTGGTTTTTGCTTGATTTATTCCAGACAGTCTTTAATATCACGGCAGTATATGTACCTGAACTCAGGAATTCTGACTTGTTGACAGGAGATATCGGAGAGGTAACAAGCAATTTGTTAAAAATTGTCCTCTATTTTATGATAGGGTCTTATCTTATGCATGGGCAAACACTAGGTAAAAAGCTGGTGAAAATCAAGGTTGAGGAAATTGGGAAGCCTCGTGTTCAATTATGGGCTTTAGTCAAACGATACAGTGCGTTTTATTTATTGTTGTTCGTGACTAGTCAAATTTTTCAATTCAGCTGGTCGCAGCTGGTCAATACAACCAATCATCGCCTATTTATCGCTTATATGACATTTGGTTTGATCAGTTTGGGAATTTTACTTTTATTTACCTTCAACTTGTTGTATGCTCTCATAAGGAGAAAACACCGCTTATTCCATGAAAAAGTTAGTCACACGTATACAGTCAGTACGGTAAAAGAGAAAGAGGTAAAACATGCAGACATTTGATTCCTTTCATTTAAAGCCTTTTATTATAAAAGCTATTGAAGAAAAGAACTTTACACAGCCAACCGCTGTTCAAGAAAAATTGATTCCGTTGATCCAAAAGGGAAAAAATATCGTTGGTCAATCACAAACCGGCTCAGGGAAAACCCATACATTTTTGTTGCCTTTGTTAAATCAAGTCGATGGAACGAGAGATGAAGTTCAGGTAGTCATTACTGCGCCTAGTCGTGAATTGGCTACACAAATTTATCAGGCAACGGTTCAAATCACTAAGCATTCTTCCATTGAACTAAGAGTCACAAATTATGTCGGTGGGACAGATAAACAGCGGCAATTAGAAAAGCTCCAAACTCACCAGCCGCATATAGTGATCGGTACACCGGGACGCATCTTAGATATGATGAATGAGCAAGCGTTAAAAGTTCATACAGCGAACTATTTTGTTGTCGATGAAGCAGATATGACATTAGATATGGGCTTTCTTTCGGAGGTAGATCAGATCGCTGGTCGATTGCCTAAGCATTTGCAGATGCTGGTGTTTTCAGCAACAATTCCTGAAAAACTTCGGCCCTTCTTATTGAAATATATGGAAAATCCGGTGATTGAAGAGATCAAAGCACAAGCAGTGATTTCCGATACGATCGACAATTGGTTGATTTCGACGAAGGGAAAAGACAGCAATCAGTTGATTTTACAGTTGCTAACGATTGGTCATCCGTATCTAGCTATCGTTTTTGCAAATACCAAGCAACGAGTAGATGAGATTTCCGATTATCTAAAATCACAGGGGTTGAAAATCGCCAAGATCCACGGAGACATCACACCTCGTGAACGTAAACGAGTCATGCGTCAGGTACAGAATTTGGAGTATCAATTTGTAGTCGCCACGGATCTTGCTGCTCGAGGAATTGATATCGAAGGTGTCTCACATGTAATCAACGCTGAAGTCCCTCACGAATTGGATTTCTTTATTCATCGAGTGGGTCGTACCGGTAGAAACGGATTGAGCGGAACGGCGATCACCTTGTACGATCCTAGTGATGAACAAATGATCAGTCAAATCGAAGCACTAGGGATTTCCTTTGAACCAAAGGAAATCAAAAATGGTGAAATCGTCGACACTTATGATCGAAATCGTCGTAAAAAGCGCGAAAAAAATAAAGATGAATTAGACCCCACGTTGATCGGGTTAGTCAAAAAGAAAAAGAAAAAAATCAAGCCCGGCTATAAGAAGAAAATTGATCGCGCGATCTCAGAATCAAACAAACAAAAAAGACGCGTCGCTCGAAGACAAGATCAGCGGACTCTTCGCAAAAACAAAAAGAATTCGAATCAATAACGACTCAGCTTCGGCTGAGTCTTTTTAAGTTGTAAAAAAACAACGAAAAAGAACTTTTGCTAAATATTTCCCTCATTTTGCTCAGTGATTCTTTACTTAGTGGTATAATTCTAGCATAAGAAAACAAAGGAGGAGACGCGTTCTATGAACCTCATTGATCAATTGGATTGGTCGTATTGGAAACGCCTAAGCGATAAAGATAAACGAACACTATTTGGCCAAGTTTTAATGTATTTTGTCAGTCCTTTGAAGCGGATCACAGAGATCGAACTAAAGGAATATGAATTGTACGGTATCAAGTGCCAAACCTTTGAATTATGTATCGACGAAGAGGAATTCGTATTCATTCCGGGAAACCGTGATGCGATCCTTGGCTGGAATTTGGGGACAAAAGGCTTGTCATTGCTTGAAACAGCACCAAATTCCCCCCACGTTAAAATTCCTGAAAGATTACAGACTCGCTATAATTTGCTGGACGTGGCCTCTTTGGCAGAATACATCAATGAAAAGACGACCAGTCTGAGAAAAGTTAAAATTCCACCGATGTTTGTGCAGCGTTACCCGCTACCTGCTGGCACCGATTATTTAGGCATATATAATGCTGTCAATGGCAGTTTTACTGGCGAAGCGGATCAATTTGTTGCCTTTGAAAGTGAGATTCGGGATTTGCTTTGTCCAAACTTAAGCCCTTCGGAAAGTATCCGCTGGAGTTTTCCGAAAAATCTCTTAAAAGAAAATCATTGGTATATGGATTTAGTTCCCAACAGCGACTGCTATTATGTTTACAGCCACAAACGTCATACGTATACATCTTTGCGAAAAGAGATCCGCAGCCAAAACTTTGATCTCTTGACCGAAGATCAGTGGGAATATGCCAATGGTGCTGGCAGTCGACGTCTTTTTCGCTGGGGCAATGATTTAAATATCCATGACCCTTATCGTGGAAAGTCCATTCGAAATATGATGAATGGCCAAAATATGTTCGGCCTGTTTTTTGACACTTCAATGGAACGCTATGAAATCACAGAAGATCCGGGTGTATTAAAATTGACCGCTGAACAAGAAAATACAGGAATTCCGATCGTTGACAAGCTGGCGTTGTCCTCGTATTACTCACCGGATAAAACCCTGCTGCACGAGGAGATCCTCTCTCCTAAAGAGTATCTTTATCGTAAAGCAATCCTAGTCAAAATTTAAACTGAGAATTGACTTTTGTGTCGGTTTCTCCTATACTTTCAATCAGGATATGGTTTATTGAGCTACTTTTACAGAAAATACGACGTTTGTTGAGAGTCGTGTACAGCAGTCAATGGATCGCTCCCTGTTACAATTGGTTGAAAAATCAACGCTGCTCAGCGTTAACGAGCTGAAGAGGTAATGATCAACTATCATTGCAACCAAGGTGGTACCGCGAATGTTCGTCCTTGGATGCAGTGGTAGTTTTTTTATTTTTTAAGAAGAGAGGAATAAAGATGAAACAATTAAGCAGTGCACAAATTCGCCAGATGTTTTTAGACTTTTTTAAATCAAAGGGACACATGGTGGAGCCAAGTGCCTCATTAGTACCTGTCAACGACCCGTCGCTGTTGTGGATCAATTCGGGTGTCGCAACGATGAAAAAATATTTTGATGGTTCTGTCGTGCCTGAAAATCCACGGATCGCAAACGCTCAAAAATCGATTCGAACAAACGATATTGAAAATGTTGGAAAGACTGCCCGTCACCATACGATGTTTGAGATGTTAGGAAACTTTTCAATCGGGGACTACTTTAAAACCGAAGCCATTCACTGGGCTTGGGAATTCTTGACTTCTCCAGAATGGATCGACTTTGATCCAGAAAAGCTTTACGTGACCGTTTATCCAGAAGATGCTGAAGCAAAACGAATCTGGCTAGAAGAGGTTGGATTGCCAAAAGGCCATGTAGTAGAGGTTGCCGATAATTTTTGGGATTTAGGCGTTGGACCGAGCGGGCCGGACTCTGAAATTTTTTATGATCGCGGTGAATCGTTTAATGATTTAGCAGAGGACGATCCCGAAAACTATCCAGGTGGAGAAAATGAGCGGTACTTGGAAATTTGGAATCTAGTGTTCTCTGAATTTAATCACAAACCTGACAACACGTACGAACCGCTTCCGCATCAAAATATTGATACAGGAATGGGCTTGGAACGAATGGTCTCGATCATTCAAGATGCCCCTACAAATTTTGAAACGGACCTTTTTTTACCAATTATCGAAAAAACTGAACAGTTGAGCGGAAAAAAATACGGGTCAGATAAGACATTGGATATTTCATTTAAGGTGATTGCTGACCATATTCGTTCTCTGGCATTTGCGATCGGTGACGGAGCGTTGCCTTCAAACGAGGGCCGTGGTTATGTCTTGCGCCGTCTGCTGCGCAGAGCAGTAATGCACGGTAAAAAGCTAGGAATTAATGAAGCCTTTTTGTACCAACTTGTACCAATCGTCGGTAAGATCATGGTCAGCTTCTACCCAGAAGTGCAGCAGCAAAGTGAGTTCATCCAAAAGGTTGTTCGTACAGAAGAGGAACGTTTCCATGAAACCATCAATGAAGGGCTGACAATGCTAAATGACGTCCTGGCAGAACTAAAAGCGGACAATAAATCCACACTTGACGGCAAAGTGATTTTCAAGCTGTATGATACATTTGGCTTCCCTGTAGAATTGACAGAAGAGGTCGCTGAGGACGAAGGTCTAAAAGTGGATCACGAAGGCTTTGAAGTCGAAATGCAGGCTCAAAAAGAGCGCGCACGAGCGGCTCGCACTACCGAAACCTCGATGGGGGTTCAAACAGCCTTGCTGGGCGAAATCAAAGTAAAAAGCGAATTCGTCGGATACGACCAACTAGAAGTTGAAAGTAAATTATCGATCATTATCCAAAACGATGCAGTCATTGAACAAACGAGTCCAGGTACAGCGCAATTGATTTTTGCCAAGACGCCTTTCTATGCAGAAATGGGTGGGCAGGTTGCAGACCACGGTGTGATTACAGATACCTCAGGTGAGATCGTGGCGACAGTGATTGACGTTCAAAAAGCACCGAACGGACAGCCTTTACACAAAGTAGAAGTTGCTAAGCCTTTGACGACTGGAGAAAACTACTTCCTGCAAGTTGATGCTGCAAGAAGAAATAAAATTCTTAAAAATCATACCGCTACCCATTTACTGCATAAGGCCCTTAAAGAGGTATTAGGGGATCATGCCAATCAAGCGGGTTCCTTAGTCGCTCCAAAACATTTGCGTTTTGACTTCACCCACTTTGGACAAGTCACTCCAGATGAGTTGAAGAATATGGAGAAAATCGTGAACCAACGTATTTGGGAGGCCATTCCAGTTGTGACCATCGAAACAGATATTGATACAGCTAAAAATATGGGTGCGATGGCTTTGTTTGGTGAAAAATATGGACATGATGTTCGAGTGGTCAACATTGGTGATTGGTCGATCGAGCTATGTGGAGGCACTCATGTAATCAATACCGAAGATATCGGTCTTTTCAAAATTGTCTCTGAATCAGGTATCGGTGCGGGGGTTCGTCGAATCGAGGCATTGACTGGCCAAGAGGCTTATGAGGCATTCCGGCAAGAAGAAGAACGATTACTGGAGATCGCGCAAATCGTAAAATCACCTCAAATCAAAGAGGTGGTCAGCAAAACAGAACAATTACAGCAACAACTGCGCGAGCTTCAAAAGGAAAATGATCAATTGGCAACCAAGCTGGCCAATCAGCAAGCGGGAGACATTTTCAAAGATATTAAGGAAATCAATGGGACAACGATTATTACCGCGCAAGTAACTGTGAAGGATATGAATCAACTGCGGCAAATCGCGGACCAGTGGAAACAAAAAGCAGCTTCTGATGTTCTCGTGTTGGGGACTGCTCAAGGCGAGAAGGTCAATCTTTTAGCTGCAATGAGTCCAGCAGCGCTTGACAAAGGATTGAAAGCGGGGGACTTGATCAAAGCAATTGCACCGAAAGTCGGCGGCGGTGGTGGCGGTCGGCCAGATATGGCACAAGCAGGCGGCAAGAACCCTGCAGGTCTAAACGACGCACTTAGTGAAGCTCTGAACTGGCTTTCTTAAGCAAATAACAAGGAAGGTTTGCACTTTCCTTGTTATTTTTTTATTTTTTATAGTATAATTTTTTAGAAGAATGAGTAATTTTGTGATTATGAGAGAAAGAGGTTTGCTATGAGATTGCTGGAACAAGGAATTTTTTATCTTTTCGTGATCAATGCGATCATCGCAGGGATCACGGTTTTTCGCAAGCCGCGCAATATCACATCGATTTTGGCTTGGTTGCTGACACTTATTTTTCTGCCCGTTGTCGGCTTTATTCTATATGCTTTTTGCGGTAGAGGGATTGATGGAGAGACGGTCTATCGTTTGGAGCAGGAAGATGAGAAACGCATCAAAGAAATTAGTGATTTCATTGAAGAAGACAATAAACGAGTTCGGCATAATCAACCGGATAAACTTTATCCGACCGCTGAAGCCTTGTCTCACTATTTCGATCGACGAGATGAATCACCAATCACTGCAAGAAATCAGATCGAGTTTTTCTATGATGGAACAGAGAAGTTTGAACGTTTGTTTGAAGATTTGAGAAATGCCAAGAAGAATATTCATGTGGAGTACTATGCTTTTTTCAACGATAAGATCGGCAATCGCTTTTTGCGGATTTTGGAAGAAAAAGCCAAAGAGGGATTAGAAGTCCGATTGATTTATGATCCATGGGGGTCACCTAAAGCAAATGACGCCTTTTTTTCGACTCTGAAAAAAAATGGAGGAAAGGTCACTGCTTTCATTACCTCAAAAAATATTATTGCCAAAACCCGTTTGAATTATCACTTGCACCGAAAGATCGTAGTCATCGATGGAAGCATCGGCTGGACCGGCGGGTTTAATGTTGGAGATCAATATCTAGGGGAATATGAACGCTTTGGAAATTGGCGCGACACCCATGGGCGTATCGTGGGAACGGCCTCATTTACGTTGCAGGAGATTTTTCTAAGAGACTGGAATGCTTCCGTTTCTAAGCCGGAGGATCGAATGAAATACTTGTCCGAATACTTTGAGCTGCCTCGTGAAGAGTTTAAAAAAGGGGTTCCTATGCAGATTGTCGCGGATGGACCAGAGTCAGAGGAATTGATCATCCGAGATGGATTTGTTCGAATGATTTTGGCGGCGGAGAAAAGTGTGTGGATCCAAAGTCCATATTTGGTTCCAGATGAAACGATGATCTCAGCGATTTTGATCGCGGTACGCTCGGGAATCGATGTTCGAATCATGATCCCGATCATGCCTGACCATCCATTTATTTATCGGGCTACACAATACTATGCGAATTTTTTGCATCAGCGTGGCGTGAAAATCTATCATTACAATAATGGCTTTTTGCATGCGAAAACAGTCGTTGTGGATAATGAGCTAGCCTCTTTTGGGTCAACCAATCAGGATATCCGCAGCTATGAATTAAACTTTGAAGCCAGTGCCTTCATTTATGATCCAGCTGTTGCACAACAATTTCGCGAGGTTTTTGAAAGGGATATGGAGGATTGTATCTTATTAACGACTGAAATGATCAAGAAGCAATCGAAATGGTTGACCTTTAAACAACACTTTTCCAGACTGCTGTCTCCAGTATTATAGCTTGAGAGATTTCTGCAGGCCTTGTTTCGCCAAATGATCAGCACCTTTATTTTGAGATTCTGGGATCCATTGAAGGATCAGCAGGTCAAATTTAGTAGCTAATTCATTAAACTGACTTAAATATGGCTGAAAAGAGTTGTTTTTTGTTTTTCCTTGATCTAAAATTTTTATTGCAGTCTTACTGTCAGAATAAAGGAAAATGGATTGTTCTGTTAATTGGTTTTCTATTAAATAATGCAGAGCATATAGGATGATTGAAAGTTCTGCTGTGTGATTGTCTGTTTCCTTTAACGGAACGGACAATTGCTGCTGTCCCGTATCGGAAACGATCAGAATGCCACCACCGCTTTTTTCTTTTTGGCCATTTGTTGCGGCATCGGTATAAACTTTTAACATGAAAAAACCACCTTTTTAGGAGTAGAGTATGAAAAACAAACGCTATTACTGGCAACCTGAATTGTCATTAGCCATTATTTATTGGTCGATCACGTTTATTTTTTTATTTTACGGACTGATCATTACCTTGGAAAATACGGGTCTTTTTATGAGAGGCAACGTGGTTATTGGAATTTTTCTGATTCTCTTAGCAGCAGGCCTGCACCGCTTTTTTACTTTCGGTGAACGAGAGATTCGAATCCATTATTCGCTGTTTTGGCACAAAAAAAAAATGATCGTTGCTTCTATTCAAGAAATTCGCAGTCGCAAAGACGGGGTGCTGATCAAAATGAAGAGCAGCGAAAAACAACATCGGTTCGCCATGTCAAAAAAGCAGAAAAGTCTTTTTTTGAATGAGCTTCGTCGGAGGTTTCCCGAATTATCCATTAAAGAAGAAAACGTAAAAATCAGTCACGACTGATCTTTACGTTTGTTTTTTTACATGTGCAGCTTGTGGTCCTCTGGCACCTTCCACAATGACAAACTCGACTTGCTGTCCTGGGTTTAACGATTTAAAACCATCTTCTTCGATGGCTGTAAAATGAACAAATATTTCTTGTTCTTCCTCATAAGAAATAAAACCATATCCTTTTGCTTCATCGAACCATTTCACAGTACCGATAACCATACAGCCACACTCCTTATTTTCATCTATCGCCCGTTTGGACAACGATCCAAACAAACATCATTAAGATTACAGCCTTTATTATACGTGAAAGCACAAAAAAAAGCGAATGTAGAAAATCCAAATGAATAATAGTGTTTTTTCTCAAAAAAATTCGTTATAATGTGTATGAACGAATGAATAATGGCATTGAACGCAGAACGTTCGGGAAAGGATGACTTTATGAAAACAGATATCGAAATATCTCAGGAAGCAGCGTTGGATCCGATTGCTAAGGTCGCAGAACAATTAAACCTTTCTGAAGATGATTTAGAGTTGCATGGCAAATACAAAGCGAAAATAGATGTTTCTGCCATGAATAAAATCCATCAAAACAAAGAAGGGAAATTAATTCTCGTGACTTCGATCAATCCAACTCCCGCTGGAGAGGGCAAATCGACAATTACGATCGGGTTAGGGGATGCGTTGAATCGCATTGGTAAAAAGACGGTGATTGCATTAAGGGAGCCGTCGTTAGGACCTGTGATGGGAATCAAAGGAGGTGCGACTGGTGGCGGATATGCGCAAGTATTGCCGATGGAGGATATCAATCTTCATTTTACAGGGGATATGCACGCGATCACTACTGCCAATAACGCATTGTCCGCTCTGCTGGACAACCATCTGCATCAGGGGAACGAACTAGGAATTGACCCGCGGCGCGTCATTTGGAAACGGGTCTTAGACCTAAATGATCGAGAACTACGCCACGTGACTGTTGGCCTTGGTGGCCCAATCAATGGGGTTCCTCGCGAGGATGGATTTGACATCACAGTTGCGAGCGAAATCATGGCGATTTTATGCTTATCCACGGATATTCTTGATCTTAAAAGACGACTTGCGAACATTGTCGTTGCTTATACCTATCAGCGTGAACCAGTGACCGTTGGCGATTTAAAAGTTGAAGGAGCCTTGGCATTGATTTTAAAAGAGGCCATCAAGCCAAACCTTGTTCAAACGATTTATCACACGCCAGCATTTGTCCATGGCGGTCCATTTGCGAATATCGCGCATGGCTGCAACAGTATTCTAGCTACTCAAACTGCACTGCACTGCGGAGATTATACGGTCACCGAAGCCGGTTTTGGCGCCGATCTTGGAGGAGAAAAATTCCTGGACATCAAAGTACCTAATCTAGGCAAATCACCGGACTTGGTTGTGATCGTAGCTACCATTCGTGCGTTAAAAATGCATGGCGGAATCGTAAAATCAGAACTAAGCGCTGAAAATCTGGCAGCATTAGAAAAAGGCTTCCGTAATTTGGCAAAGCATATAGCAAATATGAAAAAGTATGGCTTGCCTGTAGTCGTAGCCATCAATGAATTTATCAGCGACACTCAAAAAGAAATTGAGTTATTGAAAGACCTGTGTGAAAAAGAAGGAGTCAAGGTTGAACTCGCCAGCGTCTGGGAAAAAGGACCTGAAGGCGGGGAAGCCTTGGCAAAAACGGTCGTAGAGATTATTGAGGAAGAAAACAATCGTTTCCGTTCAATTTTCAGCCGAGAGGATGACACACTTCAAGAAAAAATCGAAACGATCGTAACAGAGATTTATGGTGGCTCTGGTGTGGTTTACAGCAAAAAGGCCCAACAGCAGTTGGAAACCTTTAAAAGATATGGCTGGGATCGTTTGCCTGTTTGTATGGCAAAAACACAATATTCTCTGTCAGATGATCCTGAGAAACTTGGTGCGCCAGAGGAGTTCACTGTGACCATTCGTGAATTTGTACCAAAAATTGGTGCCGGATTTATCGTTGCCTTGACTGGCGATGTGATGACGATGCCTGGATTACCTAAGAAACCTGCAGCGTTAAACATGGATGTAGATAAAAACGGGCAGGCGATCGGTCTATTCTGATCTCTGATTCAAGCGGCGAGAAGCTTTCTTGCCGCTTTTTTTAATTGACCAATCGGTCTGGCAGATCGAAATCCTTTTGTTTTAAGAAGCTTTCAAATGCTTTTGCACCAGGGGATAATTGACTATCTTTACGTTTAGCTAAATAAACTGGACGATACACAGGTTCTTCCAAGGCCAACACAGAAATATCGTAGAATGTCATCAATTGATTGTATGGTAAAATTGCTGCGCCCATGTCGATCGACACTAAGCCAGTAAGTGCCTGATCTTCTTCAACACGACAGGCTATTTTTAACGGCAGGCCTGCTTTTTTGAATAAATTTTCGATGAAGTAAGTTTTATCCAGACATAAAATCATCGGGACTTTGGCAAGATCTTCCAGAGAGACGGATTGTTTCTTTGCGTAAGGATGTGTTTTCGACACAATGACGACCAGTCTTTGATCCATTAAATGGGTGAATTCAATTTCAGGTTCATTCCCCAAATAAGAACAAATCGAAAGATCGCAGATTTCACGCTTCGTATTTTCTACCAGTCTGGGTGTGTTCCCTTGCCAAAACTTAAATTTGTAGTTCTTCCAACTCGGGTTGCACCGAAACTGCTTCAACAAGTGGGGAACAATTTGAGGACCCAATGTAAATATAAAACCTAAATCGATAGATCCAAAATAGGGGTCGACAATATCCTGTATCGTGTCCGCGCCTGATTGAATTTCTTCTAATCCATGTTTGACCTTCTGATAATAAATTTTGCCCATCTTCGTCAATCGAATATTACGCCCGCTCGGTTTGAATAATGAAACGCCAAGATCCTTTTCAATTCTTCGGACCATTCGACTTAAAGAGGGTTGAGCAATTCCGAACTCATCTGAAACTTTTCCATAGTGCTCAACTTCAGCTAAACGACAAAATACCTCAAGATTTTGTAAATTCATAATTCCCTCAATCTTTTTTCTCCAATTATAACAGTTAAGTTATGAATTTAAAATCCTAGTGAAATTGTTTTTATCTTGGATTCTCTCTATAGTTATGAAAAGAAATGGAGGAATCCATCTATAAAAAAAGTGACGATTGCGATTATTGGAGCAGGCTTTGCCGGAAATTTTCACACGAATTCCTACGATAAAGTCACTGGTGTTGATTTAAGAATCAAATATGTCTATGACAATGACCAGGAACGTGCAAAAAAACTATGTGAAAAGTGGGACATCATTGAACAAACGGCTCAAAGCTATGAAGAAGTGCTGAATGACCCAGAAGTAGACATCATCACACCTCCTGTGACCCATCTAACCTTAGCCTATCAAGCCTTGAAAACAAAGAAGCATGTTATTTGTGAAAAGCCTTTAACCGACTATTTTGGAGAAATAGAAGATCAGGAGCCGATTGGATTGAATGTTCCAAAATCAAAGATGTATAAAAAATTATTAGCAGACATCAATGAGTGTCGACAAAAATTCGAAGACTCTGATCGCCTATTCATGTATGCCGAGAATTATGTGTACTCTCCAAACATTTTACAATCTGCTAAGATGATTGAAGCGAAGAAGAGTAAAATTATGTATATGAAGGGCGAAGAAAGTATTCGCTCCTCTACCTCGCCCGCTTCTGCTCACTGGTCATTAGCTGGCGGCGGTTCATTGATTCGTTTAGACAGCCATCCAATCGGCGGCATGTTGTTTCTTAAACAAATTGAAGCAAACGCACGAGGCGAAAAAATCCGTGTACAAAGTGTTGTTGCAGAAACGGGTCGTTTGGCTCCAACCTTGAATGCGCACGACAAGCGTTACTTCCCAGCCGAATCAATCGATACGGAAGATTTTGCGACAGTTATCCTCACCTTTACTGATGGCACTAAAGCGATCTCGATCTCCAATGACAATACACTTGGCGGCGTAAAAAATTATGTAGAAGTGTACACTAATGATAGTGTCTTAGTGAATAAGATCACACCAGCAGATAACCTGTCAACCTATTTCTTGGATCAGGAAGATCTAGATGATGTGTACATTTCAGAGCAGCTTCAGGACAAAACAGGCTGGAATAAAGTATTCGTTGCCGAAGAAACCTTGCGCGGTTATTTGGCGCAATATCAAGATTTTGCAGAATGTGTGGCAGAAAATCGCGAACCTCTCTCCGGTTTGGACCTCGCTTATGATACAATAAAAATTATCTATGCGGCTTATCTATCAGCTGAAGAAGGGCGCAGAGTAGATTTTTAAGAAAGAAGTGGGAACTTAAAATGGAAACCGTAACTGTTGAAAACGTAACCCTAGGCGAAGGCCTGCCGAAAGTGATCGTTCCTTTAGTAGGAAAAACACGCGACGAAATCTTGCAAGAAGCAGAAATTGCCGTATCCAGCAACTGTGACATCATTGAATGGCGGATCGATCATTTTGAAGAAGTCACTGATTTTGCTAAAGCTGCGGAATTCACAAAAGAGGTGAAAGAGGCTGTGAAGATGCCTTTATTGGTTACCTTCCGTACAGCCAAAGAAGGCGGCGTCTGTCCGATGGATGACGCGCAATACTTCGAAATGTATCATGCATTCTTGGAGCAAGGTAGCTTTGATTTGTTAGATGTTGAATTGTTTATGCCGGAAACTGAGGTTGATGAATTAGTGAAGGCAGCTCATGACAAAGGCGTGAAGATCGTAATGTGCAACCACGACTTCGACAAAACACCGCCAAAAGAAGAAATCATCACTCGCTTACGTGCGATGCAGGACAAAGGCGCAGATATCTGCAAGATTGCAGTAATGCCGCAAACTACTCACGATGTCATTGTTTTATTGGATGCTACACAAGAAATGTATAATAATTATGCAAAACAACCGTTAATCACAATGTCTATGGGCAAGCTAGGTGTGGTCAGCCGAGTTTCTGGTGCAACATTCGGCTCTGCCGCAACATTTGGCGCAGCGAAAAAAGCTTCTGCGCCGGGACAAGTTTCAGTTGGTGAACTACGCACGATTTTAGAAACTTTATAGGAAGTATTAAGATCAGATGGACAATTCATCTGGTCTTTTTTGGTACTAAAATGCATATTATTTCTAAAAAAGTGCTATTTCGTCTAATATAGTGAATAAAATTACGTAAATGAGCGAAAATATTTATAAAAAGCATTGACTTATTCAGATTAGAATTCTATAATTATAAACTATACAGCAATCAATTGTATTTTTATGCAATTTGGACGGAGGTTTTTGAGTGAAAGTATCAATTATCGGTGTGACTGGCTACAGTGGATTAGAATTGCTGCGCTTGCTAAACAATCATCCAGCGGTAGAAATTGTTTCTATCCATAGTCATTCCCAGAATGGGGAAGCGATCGACCGACGATTCCCTCATTTAAAACAGCTGATCAAATTGCCTTTAGAAGAAGTCAATCCTGAAAAGATTATGGCACAGGCAGATTTAGTATTTTTCGCAGCGCCTTCAGGTGTGGCTAAAGAACAAGCACTTCCTTTTATTGAAAAGCAATTTCCAGTGATTGATCTCTCTGGCGATTATCGCTTGAAGAATCCAGCCCATTATGAGAAATGGTACGGTAAAACAAGTGCCCCAATTTCAGCGTTGCATCTAGCAACTTATGGATTGGCCGATTTTGATTTACCGAAGGATATAAAACTGATTGCAAACCCAGGCTGTTACGCAACAGCAGCCATCTTATCTGTTGCTCCTTTAGTTAGGCAGAAGTTGATCGAAAAGGATTCTATCATCTTTGATGGCAAGTCTGGATTATCTGGTGCAGGAAAGAAGCTTTCTGAAGCGGCACACTATACAGAGGTCAACGACAACATGTCTGTGTACAAATTGAACCAGCATCAGCACATTCCAGAAATCATTCAGCAGCTGCAGCAATGGGATAAAGAAATTCCAGCGATTCAGTTTTCAACAGCATTGATTCCTGTCACCCGTGGAATTCTGATGACGACCTATTGTAAAGCAAAGACGGGAGTCACTAGTATGGACATTTGTGAAGCTTTTGAAGCAGAGTATGGAAGTAAACCTTTCATCCGCTTGCAGGAAGATCAGCAATTTCCTTGCATCAAACAAGTCGTAGGTTCCAACTATTGCGACATTGGCACTGCTTATAATAAAGCAACGCAAACGATAACGGTGGTCAGCGTAATTGATAATCTGGTCAAAGGTGCAGCCGGCCAAGCCATTCAGAACTTAAACTTACTAATGAATCTACCGGAAACGACTGGCTTAGAGCTGGTACCTGTTTATCCGTAACGACAAAGGAGACGACTTATGAATAGTATTGATGGAACAATCGCCAGCCCGAAAGGCTTTCAAGCCACTGGCTTACATGCAGGACTAAAGAAGAATAAACTGGACTTGGGCGTGATTTACTCTGAAAAACCAGCGAAGGCTGCGGCAGTTTATACGACGAATCAAGTAAAGGCAGCACCGATTTATGTAACGAAAGAAGCAATGCAGGACCCGACGATTCAAGCAGTTGTCGTTAACTCAGGCTACGCCAATGCTTGCACCGGGGAAATCGGACTGGTTCATGCAAAAAAAATGCAACAAGCAGCTGCCGATCAATTAGGTGTTGCGGCAACTAATGTAGCTGTTGCTTCGACTGGAGTGATCGGCAAAACGATGCCAATCGAGTTAGTTGAAGGAGGGATCCAAACGATCGATTTACAAGAGGGACAGCCGTACCATTTCCACGAAGCAATCCTGACTACTGATACAACAACCAAGGAAATCGTCGTTCAGGACACGATCAACGGCGAATTGGTGACCATTGCTGGGACAGCCAAAGGTTCAGGCATGATTCATCCAAACATGGCGACGATGCTGGCCTTTATCACAACTGATGCAGAAATCTCACAAGAATTGCTTCAGGAATTGCTAAGTGAAAAAACTGAAACAACCTTCAACCAAATTACGGTAGACGGAGATACGTCCACTAACGACATGGTATTAGTTTTAGCGAATGGCCTGGCTGGCAACACTGAAATTAAAAAGGGCACAGAAGGCTATGACAAGTTCTCCGCGATGTTCAAGCTGGTTAGCGAAACCTTGGCCCAGATGATCGCCAAAGACGGCGAAGGAGCTACGAAGCTGATTGAAGTACAGGTAGAAGGCGCAACTGACGAGTTGGCAGCTCGGATGATCGCTAAAAAGATCGTCGGTTCGATGTTAGTGAAGACTGCGATGTTCGGCGAAGATCCCAACTGGGGCCGAATCATCTGTGCGATCGGTTATTCGGAAACGAAGATTGATCCAGAGAAAGTAGATATGTGGATCGGCAGTGTGCAAGTATTGAAAAACAGTCAGCCGCAAACCTTCGACGAAACTGCGATCAAACAAATTTTAGAACAAGACAAGATTGTTATTGCTGTTGATATGAATTTAGGAGACGCAAAGGGTGCCGCTTGGGGCTGTGATTTAACGTACAAATACGTAGAAGTCAATGCGTTATACCATACGTAAGGGGAGTAAAGACATGGGAAAAATCGTAGTGAAAATTGGCGGCGTCGCCAGTGATAACTTAACCGAAGAATTTTTTGATACATTAGCAGATTGGCAAGCAGCCGGTCAAGAGATCGTCATCGTTCACGGCGGCGGCTACTACATCACTGAAATGATGGAAAAGCTAAATGTTCCTGTAACGATTGCCAACGGTCTGCGTGTGACCTCTGCTCAAGCATTAAAAATTACTCAAATGGTGTTAATCGGCCAAGTTCAGCCTGCCATCACCACGGTTTTCCAACAAAACGGCTTCTCTGCAGTTGGCTTGCATGCTTCTTGCGGTCAATTGATCCAAGGAACCTTTATCGACAAAGACAGCTTAGGTTATGTTGGTACCATCACCAATATCGGTACTGGCATGATTAACGACGTATTAGCGAAAAATCATGTGCCAATCATCGCTCCTCTTGGTTTAACCGAAGAGGGCGAATGGTTAAACATTAATGCCGACACCGCAGCCTGCAAAATTGCGGAAGCACTAGATGCAGAAGCTTTGTATTTAATCACTGATGTACCAGGCGTAAAATGCGAAGGCGAATGGTTGGAGCATTTAACGACTGACGACGTAGAACAATTAAAGGATCAAGAAGTCATTACTGGCGGCATGATTCCTAAACTGGACAGCGCTACTTCAGCACTGACCAAAGGTGTGAAGGAAGTCTTCATTACCAACAGCATCGCAAAATGCGGCACAAAAATTACGAAAGCGAAGGTGTTTGCATGACTCATCTATTTCCTAATTACAAAAGAGAATCCATTGATCTAGTCAAGGGCTTTGGCAACTACGTCGAAGACCAAACTGGCAAAGAATATTTAGATTTCACCAGCGGAATTGGAGTAAATAGCTTAGGCCATCAGCACCCCAAGCTAATCCAAGCCCTGGAAAAACAGATGCACCTGATTTGGCATACCTCAAATCTGTATTCCAGCAAGCTGCAGGAAGACGTAGCCAAAAAACTAGCCAATAACAAAAATTACTTAGCCTTCTTCTGCAACAGCGGAACCGAAGCCAACGAAGCAGCCATCAAGCTAGCCCGGAAAGCCACCGGACGTTCAAAAATTATCAGCTTCCAGCAATCATTCCATGGACGTACCTATGGCGCACTAAGTGCAACCGGCCAAGAAGCGTTGCATGAAGGCTTTGCGCCAATTTTACCCGATTTCCAATACGTTCCGTACAACGAAATCGAGCCATTAAAAGAAATTGTCGATCAAGATACCGCAGCCGTTATGCTAGAACTGATCCAAGGCGAAGGCGGCGTACAACCTGCGGATGTTTCCTGGGTGCAACAAGTCGCAGCCCTTTGTAAAGAACAAGGTGCCTTGTTGGTGGTCGATGAGATTCAAACAGGAATCGGCCGCACAGGTAACTTGTACGCCTACGAAGGCTATGGCATAGAGCCAGACATCTTCACCCTAGCCAAAGCACTAGGCAACGGCTTCCCAGTCGGTGCCATGCTAGGCAAAAAAGAACTAAAGGACGCCTTTGGACCAGGTTCTCACGGCACAACCTTCGGCGGAAACAAGCTGGCACTACGAGTGGCAGTGGCGGTATTGGACATTATTAATAGTCCAGACTTCTTAAACAAAGTGAAACAAAAAGGCGACTATGCGTTGAAGTCTTTAGGTAGTTTGAAGGATTCTAGTGATAAAGTAGTAGATGTTCGTGGACAGGGCTTGATGATCGGTGTGCAGTTGAAAGATCAAGATACATTGAATGCGACTGTTGCGAATTTACAGAAAAAAGGTTTGTTAGTATTGAAAGCCGGCAACAACACGCTGCGCCTATTGCCTCCTCTAACGATTGAACAGGATGAGTTGGAGAAGGGGATTGGGATGATTAAGGTGGAGTTGTTGGGGAAATAGTAAGTATGAGAACTCGGAATGCCGGTGGGTGTTTCGGGTTTTTTTGTTGATTGTTGGATGATCTAAGCTAGTATGGTTTTTACATAGAAAGCTTAAAATGGTAACATTAGGTTACTACAAAACGGTGACGCCTTCGTGATTAAGGAGAATTTCGATGTTAGAAAATAAGTTGAGTATTATGGATCAGATTGAACTCGCTAAAGCTGAAGAAAAGATCAGTAAACAAAAAGCTAAGCAGTTATTTGAATCCGGAAAAATCAATGAGTTAGAAGTCGGCACCTTTCAAGGATTAGCGGTCATTCACAGCTATCTTTTTGAAGATATCTACTATTTTGCTGGAAAAGTTCGAGACGTTAACATAGCAAAGGGAAATTTCCGCTTTGCGCCTGGGATGTATTTACAAGCTGCCTTGGAATATATTGATAAAATGCCTCAAAATGATCATGAAGAAATCATTGCTAAATATGTAGAGATTAGTGTTGCTCATCCTTTTCGTGAGGGAAACGGTAGAAGCATGAGAATCTGGTTAGATTTGATTTTAAAGAAAGAACTTGGAAAAGTTGTGGACTGGAGCCAAGTCGACAAAGAAGCATACCTTTCTGCCATGGAACGTAGTCCGGTAAATGATTTGGAGATCAGATTTTTGTTGAAAGATTCGCTGACAGACAAAGTCGATGATCGTGATGTGTTTATGAAAGGGATAGACACTAGTTATTACTATGAAGGTTACATGGAGTATAGGATTGAAGATTTATAGGTGTTAATCATTAGTGATGTACCAATAGCCAAATTTATATCAGAAGACGTAAAGTGAATACACTATGCATTTTTTATAAATCGTTGTTTATTTTTATAAATAAGTAGCGATTTATTTACTGATACAATCACAATGGAGGAACCACCCATGGATTCAAAAAAATCTTCGACAGTAACAGATCTGCTTGGAATGAAGCTTTAAAATTACCATCAAAAAGCCAGAAGTAATTCTTTACAAAAAGGATTCCAAGATTCTACCTTTACGACCTTTGATAGAGATTGCGACGCTGTACTGTTAGAAAAACTAGATGAAATTGATCTAGCTGATAAAGTGATTGGTCAACTTCCTTGTAATAACGGAAGAGAATTATTATCTCTGATGAAGCGAGGAGCCCGAAAAGCAGTTGGTTTTGACATATCGGATAATGCAATCCAAGAAGCAAGACAACTAGCAGAAATAGCTAAAATGGATGCTACATTCGAGCGAATCAATATTGTGGACATTGATGATAAATACAACAATTATTTCGATTTCATTTATATATCAGAAGGTTCACTTCAATGGTTCCCCGATTTGAATGAGTATTTTGCAGTGATTAGCCGCTTGTTGAAAGAGGGTGGTCAACTACTGATTTTTGAAATGCATCCAATTGCTTATCTATTTGAAGTCGATTTTGATGCAAAAAAGCCCGATTTTGATTTGTTAATCCCATACTTCGAAAAAGGACCTTATCATTATAAGGACGGTCTAGATTATATCGGTGGCGTTGAGTATGAAACCAAGGAAGGCTATTGGTTTATGCATAAACTGTCAGATATCTTGAAAGCCCTTATAAAAAATGGACTGATTTTGGAAGATATCGAGGAGTATAATTGGGAGATGGCAAATAATGAGTCAACGAAGGTGTTGGATAAGTTTCCGTTGAGTTATCTTATTTTAAGCAAAGTATCGTAGAGAGCTTATCTTATTTGCTAGAAATTAATTAAAATGATAACTTAATCAAACTCGGCAAATCCCTTTGTCGAGTTTTTCATTGTTCCTGCTTTCTTTATGCCTCCTTTTTTACTATACTATCAATAGTAACGAAAAAGGAGCACATGAATGGGCGAGAGAGCTGATATTTTTCTTAGTACCTTTAATCGAATTGAAAAAGAGTTAAAAAATCAATTGAACAACCCTGCAAATATGGGTTTTAGTGAAATGGTACGCCGATTATCAAAACGCAAAGGTAGTCTGATCGGAGATACCGAAAATGATTTGCTGCAGCTCGCACAATTGCGAAATGCGATCGTACACGATCAAATCGCAGATGATTTCGTAATTGCGGAACCAAATGAGTGGGCCGTCAAAAGAATCGCAGAAATCGAGGAAGCATTGATCCGTCCTGAAAAGGTGCTGCCGCGTTTTGGAAAAAAAGTCACTGGCTTTGAGCAGGATTTTCCGTTGCGAAAGATGATGGAGATCGTAGCAGAAAAACGCTTTTCGCAATTTCCCGTGTATCATCGAGGGACTTTTAGAGGCTTGATTACGCTGCGAACGATCGGATTGTTTTTTGCTCAAGCAAGTTTAGCCGGTCCTGTAAATCTGCAGGGAAAAAAGGCTGAAGATTTATTAATGAATATTGGAAAAAGCACCAATTTTCATTTTGTAAATGCGGATACAAAAGTAACTGAGGTAGAAGATATGTTTCACAATCAGACGACTTTAGAGGCTGTTTTGATCACTAAAGACGGAAATCCGGACGGCAATTTATTGGGTATCATTCGTCCAAGGGATATTTATGCGCAGAAAGAGGAGTAGTCTATTGTTAGCTGTATATTTATTGTTGAGTGCTGCGATTATCGGCCTCGATCAATGGTTCAAGTTTTGGATTGTCGGCAATTTTAATTTAGGTGGTGGGCAACAGGTCATTCCGAATGTATTGTCCTTAACCTACATTCATAATACTGGGGGAGCCTTTAGTTTATTAGAAGGGCAACGAGTTTTCTTCATTATTATTACGGTAGTAGCTGTGGCTGCTGGCGTTTATTATTTAGCCAAGTATTTACATGAAAGCAAGTGGCTTACTATTGGCATCAGTTTATTTTTAGCTGGAGCCGTAGGGAACTTTATTGATCGCCTGCGCTTAGGATACGTAGTGGACATGTTCCAATTGGACTTTATCAATTTTCCAATCTTCAATATTGCGGATATGGCACTGGTGATTGGTGTCGCGATGATATTTATTTACATTTTATTAGATGAGAGAGAAAAAAAGCATGGAAAATGAAATTGAAGTAGTTATTCAGGAAGAAAGCGGCCGGATTGACAAGGTGCTAAACGAACGGTTGAAGGATTATTCTCGTTCCCAGATTCAGCAATGGATCAAGGATGGTCAGGTTTCAGTCGATGATCAGCCGATTAAAGCCAATTACAAGGTAAGTAAAGGGGATCAGATTTTGATCCGTATTCCAGAACCGGAAGAGTTGGAGCTTTTGCCAGAGGACTTGCAGCTGGATATTGTTTATGAGGATGAGGACGTCGCTGTGGTAAATAAACCGCAGGGCATGGTGGTTCATCCATCGGCTGGACATTCTCATGGAACCTTGGTGAATGGCTTACTGCATCAAGTAAAGGATTTATCTACGATTAATGATGTGGTTCGTCCAGGGATTGTTCACCGAATCGATAAAGACACATCCGGCTTATTAATGGTAGCAAAAAACGATCAAGCCCATGAAGCGCTGGCAAAACAGTTGAAGGACAAGACTTCTTTAAGAAAATACGTGGCTTTGGTTCATGGAGAAATTCCTCATGAAAAAGGTCGGATTGAAGCGCCAATTGGTCGTTCAAAGGTCGATCGGAAAATGCAAGCAGTAATTGAAGGCGGTAAAGAAGCAGTCACACACTTTGAAGTACTGGAACGCTTTACAGGCTTTACGTTGATTGAACTGCAGTTAGAAACAGGTCGGACCCATCAAATTCGGGTACACATGCAATACATTGGTTATCCAGTAGCTGGTGATCCATTGTATGGACCAAAGAAAACCTTAAAGGGCAACGGACAGTTTTTGCATGCGAAGCTATTGGGCTTTACACATCCGAAAACTGGCAAAAACTTCGTTTTCGAAGCTTCATTGCCTGAAATCTTCCAAAAAACCCTGGACCATTTACGAAAAAATGATTGATTTCTGAGATAAAGAGCGGTATAGTATTCCCAGTGAGAAAAATTGAATACGAGATCCTTTAAGAGTAGTCCCGTGAGGCTAAGAAGGGTGGAGATAGAAGCTTGGACTAAGTGCGCTTAGGGTCAACTCTATCATTTTTGACGAAGTCGATTATAATCCTCCTACCTGCATGCGGGTAGGAGTTTTTTTTTATGGAAAAAGAGGAGGAAGCAGGATGTACAAAAAGGAAGTTGTTGATGAGGTAACGATGAAACGAGCGTTGACTCGTATCACCTATGAAATCATTGAACGCAACAAGGGAGTTCAAGACATTGTGCTGGTAGGTATCAAAACTCGGGGAATCTTTATCGCGCAGCGTATTGCTGAACGTCTGAGACAATTGGAGCACATCGATATTCCAGTTGGAGAGTTGGACATTACCCTTTATCGCGACGATGTAAAAGAACAGGAAACAGCGGAGCCTGAGCTGCATTCTTCCGACATTCCCTTTGAAATCGCGGGTAAAGAAGTGATCTTGGTGGATGATGTGTTGTTCACCGGCCGGACGATTCGCGCGGCACTGGATGCGGTGATGGATTATGGTCGACCAAATCGAATTTCACTGGCAGTTTTAGTGGATCGCGGACATCGGGAGCTGCCGATTCGCGCAGATTATGTTGGAAAAAATATTCCAACAGCATTGACCGAAGAAATCATTGTTGAAATGGAAGAAATGGATGGACAGGATCGGATCTTGATCCAGAAAGAAGAGGCGTAAGCCAACTCGCCCATTTCCAGATATTCACCCCTATTAGAATAATCCTTGTCCCCGCTTCTTTGCCTACTAGTTGGTGGCTTAGTAACCGGGTCGGACATTTATATTTGATTTTGCCTAAAAGCATGCAGCGAAAAATAAGGAGGAAGAATCATGATCATCCAATCTGAAAAAATTAGTTTAAAGCATTTATTGACAGTCGAAGCCCTATCCGATCAAGAAGTGATGGGACTTATCAAACGGGGACAACAGTTTAAAAACGGGGCACAGTGGTCACCTGAGAAACCTCAGTATTTTGCAGCTAATTTGTTTTTTGAGAACAGCACCCGGACCCATAAAAGTTTTGAAGTTGCTGAGAAGAAAATGGGCTTGGATGTCATTGATTTTGACTCACGAACCAGCTCTGTGCAAAAAGGAGAAACTTTATACGATACCGTCTTGACCATGTCAGCAATTGGTGTAGATGTCTGTGTCATTCGTCACGGCGACGAAAATTATTACGATGAACTGATCCAAAGCCGGACTGTTCATTGTTCGATCATTAATGGCGGAGACGGCAGCGGACAGCATCCAACACAATGTTTGCTGGACTTAATGACCATCTACGAAGAATTTGGACATTTTGAAGGCTTAAAAGTCGCAATCGTTGGTGACATTACCCACTCGCGGGTAGCCAAATCGAACATGCAAATGCTGAATCGTTTGAGAGCGGAGGTTTATTTCTCTGGGCCTGAACAGTGGTATGATAAGAGTTTTGATGTATATGGCGAATATCGCCCATTGGACGAATTAGTAGAAATGGTTGACGTAGTCATGCTGCTTCGAGTGCAACATGAGCGTCATGACGGCAACGAAAGCTTCTCTAAGGAAGGATACCATCAAGAATACGGCTTGACAATTGAACGGGCAAAACGTATGAAGGAAAAAGCGATCATCATGCACCCGGCTCCAGTCAACCGCGACGTGGAAATTGCCGATTCACTAGTAGAAAGCTATCAATCACGGATCGTTGAGCAAATGAGCAACGGTGTGTTCGTACGGATGGCGATTTTAGAAGCGATTTTGAATGGTGTAGCTTAGTTAAGGATAAAACTTAATAGAATATAGGGGGATACGGATTATGAAGGTATTAATTAAAAACGGTAAGATTGCTGGCAAAGGCAATCAATTAATAGATGCAGATGTTTGGTTGGAAGATGGAATTATCGCCGGAATCGGCAAATCATTTGCGAACTTAGACTTTGATCAAATTTACGACGCAAAAGGCCAACTAATAACACCAGGTTTAGTGGATGTTCACGTACATTTGAGAGAACCCGGCTTTACCTACAAAGAAACCATCAAAACAGGTAGCCAAGCAGCAGCTCGCGGCGGCTTTACAACCGTTTGTGCAATGCCAAATCTTGATCCTACTCCCGATACAGTGGAAAAATTTAACCAGGTCCTTGATATTATTAAACGAGATGCAGTTGTTAAAGTACTGCAATATGCGCCAATCACTGAAAATCTGCGCAGCGATGTACTGACAGATCAAGCTGGATTAAAAGCGGCAGGAGCTTTTGCCTTCACTAACGATGGAGTTGGCGTGCAAACAGCTGGAACCATGTACTTAGCAATGCAGGAAGCAGCGAAACAAGGAATGGCCTTGGTCGCTCATACTGAAGATGATTCACTACTATTCGGCGGCGTGATGCATAAAGGCGAAGTCAGTGAAAAACTTAATTTGCCGGGAATTATGAGCGCAACGGAGTCTTCGCAAATCGCTCGCGACGTTATTTTAGCCGAAGAAACAGGCGCACATTACCATGTTTGCCACGTATCAACCAAAGAAAGTGTCCGGGTCATCCGTGATGCGAAAAAAGCGGGCGTCCATGTCACTGCTGAAGTTTCTCCACACCACTTGATTCTAATAGACGAAGATATTCCAGAGGATAACGGGTTTTGGAAAATGAACCCGCCATTACGCGGAAAGGAAGATCGTGATGCTCTAATTGAAGGCTTGATGGATGGAACAATCGATTGTATCGCTACAGACCATGCGCCCCATGGCTTGGAAGAAAAAGATCAAACGTTCTTGAAGGCACCATTTGGGATCGTGGGCAGCGAGACAGCTTTCCAACTAATCTACACCCATTTTGTGGAAACGGGCCGCTTTACTTTAGAACAAGTCATCGACTGGATGGCGGTAAAGCCGGCGGAAATTTTCGGCTTGAATGCTGGCGCATTGACTATCGGCGCACCGGCTGATATCGCAGTATTTGATTTGGAAACAGAAGAAAAAATTGATGATCAGCAATTTGCTTCAATGGGTGTAAATACACCGTTCGTAGGCTGGCCTGTCAAGGGCAACACGATGTTCACTTTTGTGGACGGGAAACTGGTGTATAACAAGGAGGATTAATAAGTTGAAGAGACTGCTAATTTTAGAAGACGGCACAGTATTTGAAGGGGAAGCCTTCGGTGCTGAAGCCAATGTGTTTGGTGAAATCGTATTTACTACCAGTATGACTGGTTACCAAGAAACCATTACGGATCAAAGCTTTAACGGGCAGATCATCACCTTTACTTATCCAATGGTGGGAAATTACGGAATTAACCGTGACGACTACGAATCCATTGCTCCGACTTGCAAAGGGGTCGTTGTGAAGGAACATGCGCGTCGTGCCAGCAACTGGCGCAACCAAATGACCTTAGACGAATTTTTGAAGCGCAAAGGAATTCCAGGGATTGCAGGAATTGATACGCGTGCTTTAACCAAAAAATTACGTAACCACGGAACGATGAAGGCCAGCATGGTTGACGCGGGTGATCAATTTGATCATGCGTTTGATCAATTGAAGGCCACCGTATTGCCAACTAATCAGGTGCATCAAGTTTCAACGGTAACTCCTTACCCAAGCCCTGGTGTTGGCCGGAATGTCGTAGTGATCGACTTTGGTCTGAAACACAGTATTTTACGGGAATTGTCTCGCCGGGAATGTAATCTAACCGTGATGCCTTACAACACGGATGCAAAAACGATTTTGGATTTGGCTCCCGATGGTGTGATGTTGACCAATGGACCAGGAGATCCAAAAGACGTGCCAGAAGCCATTGAAATGATTCAAAAAATTCAAGGCAAGGTGCCGATCTTCGGTATTTGCTTAGGCCATCAATTGTTCTCATTAGCCAATGGTGCCGATACGTATAAAATGAAATTCGGTCACCGTGGCTTAAACCACCCGGTAAGAGAAATTGCGACAGGCCGAATTGACTTTACGTCGCAAAACCACGGCTTTGCGGTAGACGAAGCAACCATTGATTCAACAAAATTAATGGTGACGCATGTGGAAGTCAACGACGGTACGATTGAAGGGGTAAGACATCGTCATTACCCAGCCTTCAGTGTGCAATTCCACCCGGATGCAGCACCCGGACCACATGATGCACTACATTTATTCGATGAATTTATGGAAATGATGGATGCATGGAAGGAGCAAGCATAAATGCCAAAACGCACAGATATTAAGAAAATCATGGTTATCGGTTCTGGACCGATTGTCATTGGACAAGCAGCCGAATTTGACTATGCCGGCACGCAAGCTTGCTTAGCTCTAAAAGAAGAAGGCTACGAGGTTGTCTTGGTGAACTCCAACCCGGCAACAATTATGACGGATAAGGAAATTGCAGATTCAGTGTACATCGAACCAATTACGCTTGAATTTGTTTCTCGTATTCTGCGTAAAGAATTACCCGAAGCGATTTTACCAACTCTTGGTGGACAAACTGGTCTGAACATGGCGATGGAGCTGGCTGCTTCTGGCATCTTAGAGGAATTGAACATCGAGTTGTTAGGTACGAAGCTTTCGGCGATTGACCAAGCGGAAGACCGTGATTTGTTTAAACAGTTGATGGAGGAATTAGCTCAGCCGATTCCTGAATCAGAAATTGTAAATACCGTAGAAGAAGCAGTCGCTTTTGCTAACACAATCGGCTACCCAATTATTGTTCGTCCAGCCTTTACCTTAGGCGGAACCGGCGGCGGGATGTGTGACAACGAGGAAGAACTGCGCGTGATCGCTGAAAACGGCTTGAAGCTGTCCCCAGCCACTCAATGTTTAATTGAAAAATCCATCGCCGGCTATAAGGAGATCGAGTACGAAGTGATGCGAGACTCTGCTGACAATGCGATTGTAGTATGTAACATGGAAAACTTTGACCCGGTCGGTGTTCATACTGGCGATTCGATCGTCTTTGCACCAAGTCAAACGATGTCTGATTATGAATACCAAATGCTGCGGGATGCTTCACTATCGATCATCCGGGCATTGAAAATAGAGGGCGGCTGTAACGTGCAGCTGGCTTTGGACCCTCACAGCTTTAATTACTATGTGATCGAAGTGAATCCGCGGGTTTCGCGTTCATCCGCTTTGGCAAGTAAAGCAACCGGGTATCCAATTGCGAAGCTAGCAGCGAAAATCGCAGTTGGCTTAACCTTAGACGAAATGAAGAACCCTGTTACTGGAACCACTTATGCGGAATTTGAACCGGCTTTAGACTATGTGGTTGCTAAAATCCCTCGCTGGCCCTTCGACAAATTCGAATCAGGTGAACGGGTATTAGGCACACAAATGAAGGCGACCGGAGAAGTCATGGCAATTGGTCGTAACATTGAAGAATCTTTGTTAAAAGCCGTTCGCTCGCTGGAAATTGGCACGTACCATGTAGAAATCGCTGAATTCAGCGAAGTGACTGATGAACTGCTAACTGAAAAAATTGTCAAAGCGCAAGATGACCGTTTGTTCTATTTAGCGGAAGCTTTGCGCCGCGGCTACAGTATTGAAGAGTTAAGTGAATTAACTAAGATTGATTTATTCTTTTTAGATAAATTATTGCACATCGTTGAACTGGAAAATGAATTGGCTCAACATGTAAAAGATACCGCTGTACTGAAAAAAGCGAAGCAAAATGGTTTTGCGGACAAGAAGATTGCCGGACTTTGGTCAATGACTGAAAAGGAAGTCAGCGACCTTAGACACGAGGAGAAAATTTTACCAGTTTACAAAATGGTGGATACCTGTGCAGCGGAGTTCGAGTCGCAAACACCATATTTCTACAGCACCTATGAATTTGAAAATGAAAGCATTCGTTCAGATAAAGAGTCAGTATTGGTACTGGGTTCTGGTCCTATCCGGATCGGTCAAGGAGTAGAGTTTGACTACGCAACTGTTCACTCGGTGAAAGCGATCCAATCAGCAGGTTATGAAGCAATTATTATGAACAGTAATCCGGAAACTGTATCGACGGATTTCTCAGTTTCTGATAAGCTTTACTTTGAACCATTAACCTTAGAAGATGTGATGAACGTCGTTGAACTAGAGCAGCCAATTGGCGTGATTGTACAATTCGGTGGTCAAACTGCCATTAATTTAGCTGAGCCTTTAGTCAAAAACGGCGTGAAAATTTTAGGGACCAGTATTGAAGATTTGGACCGGGCAGAAGACCGCGACCAATTTGAACAGGTTCTGAAGAAATTAAGTATTCCACAGCCAGTCGGCGACACTGCTACCAGCAGTGAAGAAGCTGTTGTTATCGCTGACCGAATCGGTTATCCGGTATTGGTTCGTCCAAGTTATGTATTGGGTGGACGGGCAATGGAAATCGTTGAGAACCAAGCAGACTTGGAAGACTATATGGCAAATGCTGTGAAAGCTTCACCAGAGCATCCGGTCTTAGTCGATCGTTACATGGTAGGCAAAGAGTGTGAAGTAGATGCGATCTGCGATGGCAAAACTGTCCTGATTCCAGGAATTATGGAACACATCGAACGAGCTGGGGTTCACTCAGGCGACTCGATGGCAGTCTACCCACCACAAACCTTCTCACCAGAAATTATTGCAACCATTGAAGACTACACCCGCAAGCTGGCTTTAGGTATGAACTGTATCGGTATGATGAACATTCAGTTCGTTATCCATGAAGAACAGGTTTATGTCATTGAAGTGAATCCGCGGGCGAGCCGGACGGTGCCTTTCTTGAGTAAAATTACCAACATTCCGATGGCACAAATTGCTACTAAAGCAATCCTGGACAGTACTTTGGAGGAGCTAGGCTACAAAGACGGCCTGTATCCTGAAAGCAAATTGGTTCATATTAAAGCACCCGTCTTCAGTTTTACCAAATTGCAAAAGGTCGATACTTACTTAGGGCCTGAAATGAAATCAACCGGTGAAGTGATGGGCTCAGATCGCAGCTTAGAAAAAGCGTTGTATAAAGCTTTTGAGGCAGCGGGCTTACATCTGCCAGATTATGGTGCAGTTCTGTTCACTGTTGCGGATGAAAATAAAGAAGAAGCATTAGATTTGGCGAAACGCTTTACAGATGTTGGCTATAGCTTAATTGCTACAGCAGGTACTGCTAAGTATTTTGAACAAAATGGCTTAACTGCTAAAACTATTGCGAAAATCTCTGAGTCCTCAGAAGACAACGTAGTGGAAATGATCCGTCACGGAGATGCACAGGTTGTGATCAATACCATGGATAAAAACCGTCAGAATACATCTGAAGATGGCTTCATTATCCGTCGTGAAGCAGTTGAACACGGCGTACCATTGTTCACCTCACTAGATACCGCAAATGCGATCTTGCGAGTAATGGAATCACGGGCATTCTCGATTCACGAAATTTAAGCGAGACGCGTAGTAATACTATCAATCATCGATTTTCGGCTTCGCAAAGCTTTGCGAAGCCTTTCTTAAAGGAGGCCATTATGAAACAAGAAATGATGACGATTGTCCGTCAGCAACAGCTGGCACCACGAATTTACGAAATGGTTTTAACTGGCAAGCTGGTGGAACATATGAAAAGACCCGGTCAGTTTATCCATCTTCGGGTTCCGCGGGCTGATTTGTTGCTGCGTCGACCAATTAGTATCAACCAAATTGATCAAGATCAAGCAACCTGTACGATTATTTATCGGATTGAAGGGGACGGTACCAAGGTTTTTGCAGAGCTTGAAGCAGGCGACAAATTGGATGTCATGGGTCCTTTAGGAAACGGCTTCGATTTGTCTGGACTGAGTCAAGGCGATAAAGCTTTTATCGTTGGTGGCGGCATTGGTGTCCCTCCATTGTATGAATTATCAAAACAGCTGAAACATCAAGGTGTAGAAGTGGTTCATTTCTTGGGCTTTGCTTCAAAAGAACACGTTTATTACGCAGAAGAGTTTCAAGCTTTAGGCGATACCCGCTTTTCAACCGATGATGGCAGCTTTGGCCTACAGGGAAATGTTGGTAATTTATTATTGGCTACCGAAGCAAAACCAACCGCTGTTTTTGCTTGCGGAAACAATGGCCTGCTGAAAACTGTCGAACAGCTTTACGGTGAAGTTGAAAATGTGCAATTGTCTCTGGAATCACGGATGGCTTGCGGCATGGGTGCTTGCTATGCCTGCGTCTGTCATGTGGCTGACGATCCAAGCAAAAGTGTGAAGGTCTGTGATGACGGACCAGTATTTCAAGCAGGGGAGGTTATCTTTTAATGAATCCATTAGCCGTGAAATTACCAGGCTTAGATTTGAAAAATCCAATTATGCCAGCGAGTGGCTGCTTTGGATTTGGCAAAGAATATGCCGATTATTACGACTTGAATCAGCTGGGATCAATCATGATCAAAGCAACAACACCACAGTCTCGTTATGGAAATGAAACTCCGCGAGTAGCAGAAACGCCAAGCGGCATGCTGAATGCGATCGGTTTGCAAAACCCTGGGTTGGATACTGTGATGACAGAAATTTTACCTTCTTTAGAAAAGTTTGATCAGCTGCCGATTATCGCCAACGTAGCTGGTGCTTGTGAAGAGGACTATATCGAAGTCTGTGCCAAAATTGGGGATGCCCCGAATGTGAAAGCCATAGAGCTAAACATTTCATGCCCGAATGTGAAGCATGGCGGGATTGCTTTTGGGACTGATCCAGAGGTCGCTTATCGCTTAACCAAAGCCGTTAAGGAAGTTGCCAGCGTACCAGTCTACGTGAAGCTGAGTCCAAACGTAACCGATATTGTACCAATTGCTAAAGCGATTGATGAAGGCGGTGCAGACGGGTTTACTATGATCAACACGCTGTTAGGAATGCGGATTGATTTGAAGACTCGCCAGCCGATTTTGGCTAACCAGACGGGTGGTCTGTCAGGTCCAGCGATTAAACCAGTCGCAATTCGCCTGATTCATCAAGTCGCAGGTGTCAGCGATCTGCCGATTATCGGCATGGGCGGCGTACAAACCGTCGATGATGTGTTGGAAATGTTTATGGCAGGTGCCAGCGCAGTTGCAGTAGGCACCGCTAACTTTACTGATCCATACATTTGCCCGAAGCTGATTGATGCCTTACCAGCGAAAATGGCCGAGTTAGGCATTGATTCACTGGAAGAATTACGTAAAGAAGTGAAGGAGGCTAGAAGATAATGGAAAAGCGACCAGTTATTGCACTTGATTTCTCTTCAAAAGAAGCAATCAAGACCTTTTTAGCTCAGTTTCCAGCGGAAGAAAAACTGTTTGTAAAAATTGGCATGGAGCTTTTTTATCAGGAAGGTCCCAGTATTGTTCATGAGCTGACCGCTAATGGACATGACGTATTTCTTGATCTGAAGCTGCATGACATTCCGAATACAGTCAAAAAAGCGATGAAGGGTCTAGCGAAATTAGGTGTTCGTATGACCAACGTTCACGCAGCCGGCGGAGTAGAAATGATGAAGGCCGCTAAAGAAGGCTTGACTGAAGGAACAGCACAAGGAAAAGCAGTGCCGGATCTGATTGCAGTTACTCAGCTAACTTCGACCAGTGAAGAGCAGATGCACCGCGATCAGCTGATTCAAGTACCATTAAAGGAAAGTGTCGTCCATTATGCTAAGTGTGCTCAAGAAGCTGGCTTGGATGGTGTAGTTTGCTCAGCATTAGAAGTGGAAATGATCCACGAAGCGACTAATGACGGCTTTATCTGTCTAACACCAGGAATTCGTCCGAAAGGTGCTAGTGTCGGCGACCAAAAACGAGTGATGGACCCGCAGCAAGCGCGGGAAATCGGTTCGAATTATATTGTGGTGGGACGTCCGATTACGCAATCGGAAACACCTTACGGAAGCTATCTTCAAATCAAAAAAGAATGGAACGGTGAAGAATGAGAACAGTTGCAGAAAACATCGCAAAAGATTTATTAAAAATTGAAGCAGTCTTTTTAAGTCCTGATGAGCCTTTCACTTGGGCCAGCGGAATCAAATCACCGATTTATTGTGATAACCGAATTACGATGAGTTATCCAGAAGTTCGTCGTGAAATTGCTAAGGGATTGGCTGAAGAAATCAAAGCGAACTATCCAGACGCAGAAGTAATTGCTGGAACTGCTACAGCAGGGATTCCTCATGCTGCTTGGGTTGCAGAATTATTGGACTTGCCAATGGTTTACATTCGCAGCAAAGCTAAAGACCACGGAAAAGGCAACCAAATCGAAGGACGCATTGCTGAAGGTCAAAAGATGGTGGTCATCGAAGACTTAATCTCCACCGGCGGCAGTGTGCTGGAAGCAGCGGAAGCAGCAAAAAGAGAAGGTGCAGACGTTTTAGGTGTTGCAGCAATCTTTACCTATGAGTTAGACAAAGGCGTTGAAAAGTTCAAAGCGGCTGAAATGCCATTACTAACGTTGACCAACTACTCAACTCTGATCGAGATCGCTTTAAAAGAAGACTACATCAACGAAGAACAATTAAACTTGTTGAAAAAATGGCGAAAAGATCCTGAACACTGGTTAGCCGATTAAAAAGAAACCCTGTCGAGAATCCTTTTATCTCGGCAGGATTTCTTTTATTTTGAGTTGTTTTTCCTTAATCGTTCAATCGTTTGTTCCTCAGGAGTAACAAACAGTGTTTGCTGGTTTTCGTAAATCACAAATCCTGGCTTTGCACCATTAGGTTTATGAACATGCTTCACGGCAACATAATCAACTGGAACCTGAGCCGAATGGCGATATTTCGAATAATAGGCTGCTAACTCTGCCGCTTCCAGCAGCGTCTGATCGGACGGGTTCTCAGATTTAATGATTACATGGGAACCAGGAATGTTTTTTGCATGCAGCCAAATGTCTGTTTTGCGCGATTTTTTTAGAGTCAGCTGGTCATTTTGCAAATTGTTTTTGCCGACTAAAATAGTTGTTCCATCTGTAGATACAAACGTTTCTGGCTGAGAAGGCTTCTGGTTTCTCGTTTTTTTAGTATTTTTTTTCTTCAAATATCCGCTGGCAATCAGTTCTTCTTTGATAACCTCTATATCCATAGGTCCAGCGATCTCCAATTGAGAGAGAACGGAGTTTAGATACTCGATCTCATCTTTGGCTTCAGCGATTTGCTGGTGGATCAACTTCACGGCATTCTTCAACTTTTGATACTTTTGAAAATACTTTTGAGCGTTTTGGTTTGGCGTAAGATCCGGTCGGAGTTTGATCGTGATCAGTTGATTGTTCTCATAATAGTTTTCCAACTCAACACGCTCAGCACCGCGAGGGACCTGTGCCATAAACGTCGTCAGCAATTCGCCATCCCGTCGATACTCCTCGGCATTTTCAGAATCTGCCAAGGTTTTTTCCCGCTTTGCCAATTTGCTTTGATTCCGCTTGATCTCGTTTTCGACTTTGCGGATCAATTCATTTCCCAGCTGTTTCACGCGATCCTTCTCCGCTTTTTCGCCGAAGTAGGCATCCAGCAACAAGCTTAACGTTTCAAATGATTGAGTTTGTTCAAAGGTTTCAAAAGCGATGGGTGCAAAGAACTCCTTGTCGCTCATTTTTCCTAATGTCGGTTGTGGATCCTCTATCACTTGCTGCCAGAAGCCGTTCCATACCTGCATTTTTTGATTAAGGTCCCGATTCAAGCGATGGGCCAGCTCATCTGCGGTATCTCGGCCTAACCCTTGAAATGTTTGCTGTAAATACTTCCCATTCAAAACTTCTGCAGTTGAAAGCAGGTGAAACACCGTTTCCTTTTCTGCTGTAAAAGGATTCAATAGATTCTGTTTTGGCGGTTCAATGTACTCATTTCCAGGAAGAATCGTTCGATACGTGTTTTGCGAATGGCCCACGTGTTTGATCGCATCGAGAATTTTTCCAGTTTGGTGATTCATCAAGATAATCGTTGAGTGACGTCCCATTAATTCCACCACCAAGACGATGTTTTGCGCGTCGCCTAGTTCATCTCTTCTACTGAAAATAAACTGGATCACACGATCATTTTCAATTTGTTTTATTTCCTCCAACAAGGTACCTTCAAGATGTTTTCTCAGCATCATTGCAAAGCTTGGCGGTATTTCTGGATTTTGATAACCGATTTCTGTCAGTTGGATCCGTGCATAGCTTGGATGTGCCGAAAGCAGAAGACGGTGGTTCTTGCCTCGGGCTCGAATCACTAAAATAATTTCATTTTCATAAGGTTGATGGATTTTGGAAACACGACCAGAGAGCAGCGTTTCTCGTAACTCCTTCACCATTTCATGGGTAAAAACTCCGTCAAAAGACATGTTTAGCCCTCATTTCTGTTCAGAATATCTCTATTATAAACAAAAAAGAGTCAGTGACCAAGAAAGTCACTGACAAAAATTAGTTAATTAGGGATTCTTTATAGGTATGGAGATCATCCAGCATCCTCAGCAACAGACGCTCTGCATTGTTTGGTAACCGATCATATCCATTGTTGACGTGTTTTCGAGATTGAACGAAGGCTAAACGAGTTTCGATTCGTTTCATCAATTTCGTAATATAAGCCAAATCAGTAAAGTCTGGAAGCAGCCCCTCGATCGGCAAGTAGGTCATTTCTTTCAACGGACCGAATGTCTGACACTCCACATTTTTTTCTACGATTTTTTCAATACTGGTCAAGGTATGGCTTGGTGTCACTTTTTTACCTTGGAAAAAGCCGGTATTCAACAAGTAGCAATCCGTCTGCTGGTTTTTGAACAGCTCAAGAAAATCTTTGTAGTCCTCAGCTAGCGGGTAGCAGCGGAAAGGATTGGCGAACGGCTCAATGACCAATTTATCTTTAGAAGAATCACCGATCACATTTTCTGCGGTCGAACGTTTTGTTGCTAGTGTGGCACCTAAAACAGCTGCCAGCTCTGGATCGTTGACCTTGATAACTGGCGGGAAACTATCGTCTTTCATGATCCAAAAAACAGCATCGACTTTTTCTACTAAGTGATCCACTCGATTCTTCGTGACATAGCGGCTCTTGATGCTGCGGCCATTTCCATTTCGCACATCCTCGGTTAACAATACTCTCTGGTTGTGATTATCCAGCGTTACACCTACGTTTTGTGCAGTCACGATGTATTTGACCTGATCGCTTACTAACGGATAATCTTGGGTTTTATCAAAATAGGCAGGCTCCAACGCAGTAGAAGAACCTTTATTCTTACAGATGACAAAGGCATCATCGTGCAGTACATTGATCATGTGCTGGTTGTTATGGCTAGCTAAGGTAATCGTTGACTTTCCTGATCCCGAAAGTCCAAAAGCTGCCATTGTATATTTATGTTCTGGAAGTACATATTGCTTCATTCCGCCGTGGCAGGCGATAAAGCCATTTCGATGCGCACAAGCCCATGCCAAGGTCAATGTTGCTTTTTTTAATTCTCCAAAATACCTTAATCCCAGTACAGCGGCACAATTATGCAGATGGTCGATCACAACCAAACCATCTGGAAAATCTGGATGAGACCAGTCTGGATCACAGAAAAGGTAAAGGTCTCCTTCAGGAATCTCTTTTGATGCTGCATAGAAAAAAGTATGGTCATTGGCAATTTGAAAATTTAATAAGTACGTATACAAGTTGCTGCTGTATTCCTGCGGCAGCATCAAATGTGCCTGCATCGTGAATTCTGGAGCCAATCCAACAAAAATCGAGCCTTTATAAAACTGCTTTCGTCCCGAGGTGAACACAGCCTCCTGTAAAATTTTGCAATACTTAGCTTCGTCTACGCCATCCTGTCCAATGATCCTCCGGGCCGCGGCGGTTCGACCAACAACTGCACCGTCATTATTGACGAGTATTTTCGCATCCTCTGGCAATCCCAGCTCCTCAGTATGAGAGACGGGTAAATCCGTTACAATCGTTCCAGGTGCATTCTTTGCTAAGGTATAAGCTGTTTCTAACGATGTTACCTTTGTCACATTGTTGCCATAAAATGCTGTTTCAATAACGGCGCGTATAGCAGAAAAACAGGCGTTGTCTTTGTTGATACTTTCGCGTTTGAAATGTTGAATGCTGCTCATTTGAATTCCTCCCTGCAAAACAATATATTATTATAGTATCATTAAAATAAAGCGCTAACAATTCTTAAGTGAAGAAAAGCCGATATCGTTATTCACTTTATTTTGCTACAATTGTTCTAGCTATATGAATCGTTACCGTCTATAATACTGAATGGAGGCGTGATGGATGAATGATCTGTTGACAAAACTAAAGACAAAAATACAGACGATTTGGCAGCTCTTTTTAGACGTCGTTACAGAAAATGAACGCAAGTCCTTAATGATTGCAGCAAGTTTAGTCTTTTTTTCACTGCTATTTTCGATTACTACCTATTTCGCGCAACAATCGATTCGACAAAGCGAATTAGAGCAGACCGTTTTTGCTGCCATTGAATCGGATCACATTCTGCCTTTAGAATATGGAAAATCAGACCGCATAATTAATGATACACCTGCCATTTCTGTCATGTTCAGTCAACCGAATGGGGATTCATATCAAAATGTGATGAAGATTCTGACAACACCAGAACAAGAAGATGAACTAAATCGCATGTTTTACTATTATCCAATCGTTTATGACAGCAGCAAAATAGCGCAAAAATATCAGATTGATCCCACAAAGGTAACATTCATTTTTTTCCAAAAGGGTAAGGAGAAAAAACGCTTTGTTTTAGAGGATCTACGTGACCTTAATAACGAATTTATTCCCGAATTGAATCGTTTGCCAATGTGGCGTTTGCAAGAAAACGGTGAGAATGATTCAGAATGATTCATTTTATTTTAATAAATCATATTGACAGTCTTTGTTTTTTTAGATAGACTGTTCTCAACATCAAAAAAGGAGTGGCATTCATGAATCAACATTACTTGTCTAATCAATTGAATAGCTGGCAAAACTGGCGTAGATAAGTTGTATTTGTGAATTACACTTCATAGATACAACGTTTAGACTGTCTCTAAATTTTGTATCTATGCTGGTTACTTAAATGTGTCATTTCCCGCATAGATGAGTATCTATGCGGTTTTTGTTTTTTTGGCAACTACCGCTCATTTTTAGAGGTAGTTGTCTTTTTTAATACAAAAATCAAGGAGGATATTAATATGAAAAATAAAGGGATTATCGGTTCAATCATCGCAATTGCAATTGTACTAATCGGAGTTTTTGCTTATCAAATGGGGTCAAGACAATCAACGGCGACTACTTCAGAAGAGGAAGTACAGACCGTCGGAATTTTGCAGTTTATCAGTCATCCGTCGATGGACCAGATCAAAGATGGTGTCGTCGAGGGATTGAAACAAGAAGGCTATGAGGATGGCAAAAATATCAAGATCGAATTTTTAAATGGTCAAGGAGACCAAAGCAAATTAAATACGATGACGCAGCAACTATTGGATAAAAAAGCAGATGTACTAGTAGGTGTAGCGACTCCAGCAGCTAAAGCACTGGCTAATGGTACTAAAGAGATTCCAGTAATCATGGGAGCGATCAGCGACCCTGTCGGCTCTGGATTGGTCAAAAGTTTGGAGGATCCTGGTGGGAATGTCACAGGGGTCAATAATCAAGCGCCTGTAAACCAGCAATTCGACTTGATCAAAGAATTGTTCCCGGAAGCAAAAACGATTGCTTTTCTGTACTCATCTTCTGAAGAGAATTCCAAGGCTCAGATCGACAATGCTGAAAAACGAGCTCAAGAGGAAGGCTACGAGACAAAACGTTATGCACTGCCATCAACAAACGAAATGGCTAGGATCGCACAAGCCGCTTCTGCAGAAAATGATCTAATCTATGTACCTCAGGACAATATTATTGCCAGTTCGTTCCAAACAGTCATTAATGAGTCTGACAAAAACAATACACCAGTGTTTGTTTCGGTTGACAACATGGTCGCAGAAGGCGGAATTGCCACGATCGGTCAGAATCAATTTGAATTAGGAGTTGAAACAGGAAAAATGGCGGCAGATGTTTTAAGTGGAAAATCTACCCCGCAAAACACGCCAGTCAACGTTGTCGATTATGGGGAAATGATCATCAATGAGAAAAAAGCAGCGCAATTGGGAGTTACGATCCCTGAAAGCGTAAAAGCAGAAGCGCAGTTAATCGAAGGGGAGTAGGCAAAATGGTAATTTCAGCGATTGGACAAGGGTTTTTATGGGGAATTTTAGGATTGGGAATTTTTATGACTTATCGAATCTTAAACTTTCCCGATATGACAACGGAAGGCTCGTTTCCGCTAGGTGGAGCAGTGTGCGTGACAGCGATAACGAATGGCATTCATCCTTTGCTGGCAACTTTGTTAGGAGTGGTTGCGGGGATGTGTGCTGGGTTTATTACCGGAATGCTCTACACTAAGGGCAAGATACCAGTCATCTTAGCCGGAATATTGGTTATGTCAGGTTTGAATTCGGTGATGCTGTTTATCATGCAGACACCAAACTTATCCTTATTGGGCCAACCGAAGATCCAAGATTTTTTTACCCGACTTCATTTGCCGGATCATTATGATATCGTCATCTTAGGATTGATTGCTGTAAGTATCATCATTGCTGTCTTACTGTTCTTCTTTTTTACAGATTTCGGACAAGCCTATATTGCGACCGGAGACAATGAAACGATGGCACGTTCGATCGGCATCAACACCAATCGCATGAAGGTAATCGGGCTGACTCTTTCAAACGGCGTGATCGCCTTGTCTGGCGCTTTGATTGCTCAAAACGATGGCTACGCAGATATTGGAAAAGGAATCGGCGTGATCGTGATTGGTCTGGCGTCGATCATTATTGGAGAAGTGTTGTATGGCGAATTAACGTTTGGAGAGCGATTGATTGCTGTGGTATTGGGAAGTGTCATCTATCAATTGTTGATTCTCTTGATCATCAAATTGGGATTGGACACAACTTATTTGAAGATTTTCTCATCGATCATCTTGGCCATCTGCTTGATGATCCCACGTTTGAAAGAATCGTTGAATTTAAAAACCGGGTTGGAGGAGTAGCTCATGAATGCTTTGGAAATCAAACAAGCCAGCAAAACGATCCGCAATGGCATCAAAGATCAGCGCCAAATTTTGCGTTCCGTTGACTTAATAATCAAACCAGGAGAATTTGTGACGGTTTTAGGTGGAAATGGTGCCGGAAAAAGTACTTTGTTCAACAGCATTTCAGGCTCGCTGCAATTAGACGGGGGAAGCATCAAAGTAATGGATCATGAGTTGACCAAACTGCCTGAAGAAAAACGCGCCAGTTACATCGCTCGTGTATTTCAAGACCCTAAAATGGGTACCGCACCGCGACTAACGGTTGCCGAGAATCTAGGGCTTGCTGAAAAGCGTGGTCAAAAACGCCCGTTGAGGCCGCGAAATTTATCGAAAAAAAGAGAGCATTATGAAGCCTTATGTGCTCAAATCGGCAATGGCTTAGAAAATCATTTGGATAGTCCTACTGGGTTTCTTTCAGGTGGTCAGCGCCAGGCACTGAGTTTGCTGATGGCTACTTTAACGAAACCGGATCTGTTACTGTTGGATGAACATACAGCCGCATTGGATCCTAAAACAGCGAAACAATTAATGGCATTTACTGATCAAATCATTAAAGAAGAACAGTTGACTTGCTTGATGGTTACTCACAAAATGGAGGATGCCTTGAAATATGGCGATCGCGTGATCGTTATGCAAAAAGGACAAATCGTCAAAGATTTGCGAGGTCAGGAAAAAGCTGATCTCTCATTAACGGATCTCTTCCTATTTTTCGAAGAAGATATAGAGAATGAATAAAAAGTCGAAAAAAATTTGACAATTAAAAAAAACACATCTATACTTAATGCAATCTTAACTCGGTTTGGAGCGTTTTAAATGATAACAGCAACTCTTCCAAAACTGAATATGTATTACTTTAGCTATTTTAGATAGTTTGTATTCATGATCAATCATGGGTACAGACGATGCATGTTTGTATCTATGATGGCTAAGGCGTATTAAGAAAGTCTTGCAGCCGCATAGATGAAAATCTATAGTGGCTTTTTTCTTTTTTACTTAGTGAAAGCTTATTATAGATTTTCTATAGTAAGCTTTTTTCGTGCTAAAATTTATAAATCAGAAGGGAAGAATCACATGCGTTATTTAACAGCAGGGGAATCACATGGCCCAGAATTAACTGCGATTATTGAAGGGATTCCAGCAGGGTTAGATCTCTCCGTTGAAAAAATCAATCAAGAACTTAAAAAGCGTCAAGGTGGATATGGCCGAGGCGGCAGAATGAAGATTGAAAAGGATCAAGTCCGTATCACATCAGGTGTTCGGCACGGCAAGACCTTGGGCTCGCCGATTACCATGGTCGTTGAAAACAAGGACTGGAAAAATTGGAAGACCGTGATGTCGGTAGAAGAAGTACCCGAAAAAGATCAACTATTGAGGCGAGTTTCTAAACCTCGTCCTGGCCATGCAGATTTAGTTGGTGGGATGAAATACCAGCATGCTGACTTGAGGAACATTTTAGAGCGCTCCTCGGCACGTGAGACAACCGTGCGAGTAGCGATCGGTGCATTGGCAAAACAAGTGCTATCCGCTGTAGGGATCGATATTGCCAGCCATGTTGTTTTATTGGGTGGAATCAAGGCGCAGATTCCAGAAAATCTCTCAGTTGCCGAAATCCGTCAAACCACAGAAGCTTCTGAAGTTTATACTGTTGATCCATCAATTGAAGAAGAAATGAAGCAGCTGATCGATCAAACAAAGAAGGATGGAGATACATTAGGTGGAATCGTTGAAGTCCGCTTAGAAAATGTTCCACCTGGTCTTGGCAGCTATGTTCAATGGGATCGCAAGTTGGATGGCAAATTGGCGCAAGCCATTTTAAGCATTAACGCCTTTAAAGGTGTGGAGTTTGGCCTTGGATTTGAAGCTGCCAATCAGCCTGGCTCAAACGTGATGGATGAAATCATCTGGGAGGAAGCGGAAGGTTATTCGCGAACCTCTAATCGATTGGGCGGCTTCGAAGGTGGGATGACGAATGGAGAACAGTTGATCATTCGTGGTGTAATGAAGCCTATTCCTACGTTATACAAACCTCTGATGAGTGTGGATACGGACACAAAAGAACCTTACAAAGCCAGTGTCGAACGCTCTGACAGTACGGCGGTTCCAGCTGCTGCGGTAGTTGCTGAAAATGTTGCCGCTACTGTCATTGCAGCAGAGCTGTTAGAGCAATTTCACTCCGATACAATGGACGAGCTGATTGCTGAACTAAACAAATACAGACAGCGAATCAAGCAATTCTAGCAGGGAGTTAAAGAATGAGTAAAAAAGTTTTTGTAATTGGCCTCGGTTTGATCGGTGCTTCGTTATGTCAAAACCTTAAACAAACCAATAACATTGTCTATGGATGGGATCATTCACCAGAAAGCTGTGTTTATGCCAAAGAAACGGGTATCATTGATGAGATCGCAAATGGTTTGGAAACTGCCTGCGAAATGGATGTGATTATCTTAGCAGTCCCTGTTCAAGTGGCGCTAACCTACTTAAAGCAATTGGCAGAACTTTCTTTAAAGAATTCGGTGGTGGTGACAGATGTCGGCAGCACAAAATCAAAGGTCATGGAAGTCGCAAAAGAACTGCCATTTACTTTCATCGGAGGTCATCCAATGGCTGGATCTCACAAATCGGGCGTACGAGCGGTCAATCCACTTTTATTTGAAGAAGCGTATTATATTCTCACCCCTTTAGAGGACGAGCAAAGCGCGCTAGAGGAGCTTATTGCATTGCTGGCTCCAACAAAGGCTAAGTTTGTGGTGATCGATCCTAAAGGCCATGATCAAATGGTTGGTGTCCTCAGTCATTTGCCGCATATCGTTGCCTCAGGATTGGTGGAAATGAGTGATGACTTAAGTCAAAAGCATCCCCGCGCCAATCAGCTAGCGGCCGGAGGATTTCGCGACATCACAAGGATTGCTTCTTCTGACCCGCAAATGTGGACTGATATTTTGATTACGAATCGTGAGATCTTGCTGCAATTGATTCAGGAATGGCAAAAAAAAATGAGCACCATTTTTCACAAGATCGATCAACAAGATCATCAAGGTATTTTTGATTTTTTTGCTCAGGCAAAGGAATCCCGAGATCTTTTGCCTCCGCAAGCAAGGGGAGCGATTCCCGCTTTCTACGATCTGTTAGTCGATATCCCGGATATCGCCGGGGCAGTAGCGAAGGTGACAACTGTACTAAGCCAGCATCACCTATCGATCATTAATCTAAAGATTCAAGAAACGCGTGAAGATATTTATGGTGTATTAGAATTATCCTTTAAAAATCAACAGGATTTGCTAAAAGGAAAAGAATTAATTGAAAATGAACATTTTATTTGTCGGATAAGGAGCTAATAAATGAGATTATTATCGAAATCAAAAGGACTGCAAGGAGAACTGACAGTTCCTGCGGACAAATCTATTTCCCACCGCAGCATCATGTTTGGCGCAATCAGTCATGGTACAACGACTGTTTACAATTTTTTGAAAGCAGAAGATTGTTTAAGCACCATCGAGGTATTCAAAAAACTAGGTGTGAAAATCGAAGAGCAGGATGGTGTTTTTCACATCGAGGGAAAGGGATTTGAAGGGCTCCAGGCGCCTAAGGAAGTGCTGGATGTAGGAAATTCTGGCACCACGATCCGTTTGGTCTCTGGAATACTTGCAGGCCGACCTTTCAAAACGGTCCTCTCTGGAGATGCTTCGTTGAACAAGCGTCCAATGAATCGTGTCATGCTTCCATTGATCGAGATGGGGGCAAAGGCTTCAGGTCACGAAGGAACAGAATACCCGCCGATCACAATCGAGGGCGGAGAGCTTTCTGCTATTTCTTATCAGATGCCGGTTGCCAGTGCTCAGGTAAAGTCCGCACTGCTGTTCGCAGCTTTGCAAGCAGATGGTGAAAGTACCATTTTAGAAAAAGAACATTCGCGAAACCATACAGAAGAAATGATCCGTCAGTTTGGAGGAGTGATCTCTGTTGAAGGAAAGAAAATCACCCTCAAAGGAAACCAGCAGTTGACAGCACAGAAGGTGCATGTTCCCGGAGATATTTCATCCGCCGCATTCTTTCTAGTTGCCGCAAGTCTCGTTCCCAACAGTTCGGTCCTTCTTAAACATGTTGGTATCAATCCGACGCGTACAGGTATCTTAGAAGTTTTAAAAGCTATGGGGGCTAAAATAGAGCTAGTGGATCAGGATCAAACCAATCAGGCTGCAGATTTGAAAATCGATTCTGCTTTTCTGACCAGCTGCGAAATTGGCGGTGAGATCATTCCGCGATTGATCGATGAACTGCCGATATTGGCTTTGGCGGCTACTCAGGCGCAAGGGACAACGGTCATAAATGATGCTGAGGAGTTAAAAGTCAAAGAAACCAACCGTATCGATGCTACAGCAAAAGAATTAAACAAAATGGGGGCCCATATCATTCCTACTGAAGATGGAATGATTATTCACGGCCCAACTCCGTTGCATGGTGCAGAGGTAAACAGCCACGGAGATCATCGAATTGGTATGATGCTGCAGGTAGCTGCACTTTTGACGGAGGAACCAGTAACGTTAGCACGACCAGAAGCGGTTAATATTTCATATCCTGCATTTTTCGAGGATATCAAACAATTATCGAAGGGGGAATAGGAATGGATTCGATCGTTTTAATTGGGTTTATGGGAGCTGGAAAAACAACGATCAGCAAGGAGTTGGCATCCACGATCGACTACCATCGAGTAGACATGGACGATGTGTTGGTTGAACGAATCGGACCGATCAATCGTTATTTTGAAGAACATGGTGAAGCCTCGTTTAGACAACACGAAACAAAGCTGTTGAAGGAAGCTGTTGAGCAATCATCAGTGATCGCCACAGGTGGAGGAGTGATCCTTCAAAAAGAAAACCAAAACGTCCTAGCAAATAAGATGGTCATTTACTTGAAGGCAGATCCTGAAGTCTTGATCGAACGAATTAGAAATGATAAACAAAACATTCGTCCTAATGCCGCCAATAAAAATGATGGTGAGATTAAAAAACTGTTTTTCTCACGCGAAAAACTGTACGAAAAACTAGCAAAAGTCACTGTCGATACATCGTATAAAACGCCCCAAGAGATCGTTCAAGAGATCTTGGAAAAGGTAGGCCTATAATGGATATTGGCTATTTAGGTCCTAAGGGCTCATTCACTCACGCAGCAGCTAAGGCTTTTTTCCAAACTGAAACACTGACAAGTTATCCAACCTTGATTCAACTAATTGATGCTCGCGTAGCAGGTCAGATCGACTATGCTGTAGTACCCGTTGAAAATACGATTGAAGGCTCTGTCTTGCAGACCATCGATGGTATCTATCAAAATCTACCGACGATCCAAGGAGAAATTACGTTGAAGATCGAGCAGCAGCTGATGGTTCGCCCAGAGTATGCCGAGCGTTGGAAGGAAGCAGAGCTGGTCTGCAGTCATCCCCAAGCTCTGGCACAATGTCAAACTTTTATTCGGGAATACTTTCCAGCAGCTGAAATCGAACAAATGGCCTCAACCACATTAGGTGCCAAAAGGGTAGCAGAGACTCCGCAGAAAATCATTGCTTCGATCGGCTCTTGTACGGCCGCTAGAGAGTTTGATTTGACTATCGTCAAGCGAAATATTCAATCGGTGGAAAACAACGAAACTCGTTTTTGGCTGCTGGGAGATCAACCAGTCGAAAGTCAGTTGAATTTTCAACGCCAAAAGGCCACTTTGCTGGTTGATCTGCCGTTTGACCGACCGGGTGCTTTGTATCATCTGCTGGCTCTATTTGCGGAAGCAAAGATCAATTTGACCAAAATTGAATCACGCCCGCAAAAAACACAACTAGGCGAATATTTCTTTATCATCGATCTGGAAGTGCCAAAAGATCTGCAAACATTGGATCGAGTGATCCATTTGCTTAGTCAACAAGAATTTCCAGTAAAATTTGTTGGAAACTATCCCACTTATCGAAAACCTTGACGAACTACGTTAAGGTTTTCTTATTTTTTTCAAGAAAACTGAGACAAATCATCTGCCTTTTGCTATTTTGATACTATCATATGTAAATAAAGAGGTGGATCCATGAGCCGAGTAGATCGATACAAAAAAGTTCATGACGAAAGCCGAAACAGTGAACGGAAAGCGTCGCTGGTTCGAAGAGAAAGAAAAAAAAAGCCGAACCCAACTGAAACAAATGACCAGTATCGTCATCATACGAATGACGAGTTGTATGACGACTATGATGCATGGGAGAACAAGAAAACCAAACGCCGCTTTTCTTTTCCTAGTTTCAGACGAAAGAAATCATTCAACAATTTTGAAAAAAAGCAAAAGCCGAAAAAGAAAAGAAAAATCAGAAAGATTCTTTTATCCCTACTGCTCTTATTGATTGGTTTTTTTATCGTTTCATTTATTGCCGGCAATGTGATGGCCCGGTTTGATTCTTCTATTCCCAAACTAGAGGAACAAGAGTTTAATGGCACCTCATCTGCGGATGGAACAAACAATATTCTCTTACTCGGCAGCGATACCAGAGATAATGTATCCGGCCGTGCAGATTCCATTATGATTTTGCAAGTTGATGGGCGTGGAAAGCCGAAGTTGGTTTCATTTATGCGCGATATGTATGTCAATGTTCCTGGTGTGGGTGAAAACAAATTAAATGCCGCTTATGCTTATGGCGGTGCTGATTTGGTTCGTCAAACCTTGAAGGAAAACTTCGGTGTTGATTGCCGCTATTATGCAATGGTAGATTTCCAATCCTTTGAAAAGGGGATTGATGCTTTATTCCCGAGCGGTGTTCCAATTGATGCCGAAAAAGATATGAGCGCTTATATTGATGAACCAATCAGTCAAGGGCCTCAAAGGATGAATGGACACACCCTACTGAATTATGCCCGCTTCAGAATGGATGAGGAAGGCGATTTTGGCCGAGTACGCAGACAGCAGCAAGTCATGCAGACTGTTTTTGGTCAGCTTAAAAATCCGTTCGTTTTGCTAAGAGGACCGTATACCGCCGGAAAAATGTTCGGGTATCTCTCAACCGACATGAGCAATGGCTGGGTTGCGTTGAATACCTTCAATTTTGCTAAAGCTGCTATGGGGATCGAGCGCATGACACTGCCAGTCGATGGCTCATGGAGTTACGGAGATACCTATAATGCAGGAAGTGTTCTGAATGTTGATTTCGCTCAGAATTCACAGGCCGTCCAAGGCTTTTTGGCCAAATAGGTAAAGTTTAAATTCCATTGACTCTCTGAATATGCTATATTTTATATATTGCAAATTTCGATTAAAAGTGAGGAAGCTACTATGAAATTAGCGATCGTGACTGATAGCTCTGCCTATCTAAATGAACGCATCAAAAATCATCGCGATTTATTTATCATCCCCATTCCTGTAATAATAGACGGCAAACCCTTTGAAGAGGGAGTGGACATCCACGAAGACGAGTTTTATCGTCTATTGAATCAAAGTGAAGAGTTTCCAACGACCTCTCAACCTGTTCTCGGTGAAGTGCTGACAATGTATCAGGACATTCGAGCGCAAGGCTATGACACCATTTTGAGCATCCATCTTTCAGAGGGCATCTCTGGTTTTGTTCGTACCCTTCATTCCATCAAGGATGAAATTGATGGCTTGACGATCGTTCCTTATGACTCGACTATTACCAGCGTCCCAATGGGATATATGGTAGAAAAAGCATTAGAGTTGTCCGACCAGGGAAAAGGTCTACCTGAAGTGATTGCTGGAGTAGATGCTGTACGAGACACTACTCATGCATACATCATTGTTGACGATCTGAACAATCTGGTCCGTGGTGGAAGATTAACAAACGGTGCTGCAATCATCGGCGGCTTATTGAAAATCAAACCGATTTTGACTTTTTCTGAAGGAAAGATCGTCCTGTCCGAAAAAATCCGTTCTTTAAAAAAAGCGCTCCAGCGAACGGAAGAAATCATCATGGAACATCAGAACAGCAGTCAGAAAGAATTGCGTTTATACGTCATTCATGCGAACAATCCTGAATTGGCGCAGACTGAATATGAAAAGCTGCGCGGGTTGTATCCTACTTCAGTTATTGAGATCGGCAGCTTTGGTCCTGTGATCGGGACACATTTAGGAGACAAGGCCATTGCAATCGGCGTTGCCGGAAAATAAATCTATAAAACCGTCAAGCTCTCGACTTGATGGTTTTTTTATTTGTAAAATACTGGCGTCTACGCTATCATTTGTCTAGTCATTTACTAATTTAGTAAATTAATTGAGTCAACATGAAAAGAGGCCGAAAACATGAAAATACCGACAAATTTAAAACACAAACCTGTCTTTTTAGTGGAGGATTATGACAAAATAGACGGGCACAATGCTTGGCAAAGCGATGCTAAGGGGTTGACCCTGGGTTTGGCGCAGTGGAATGACCGAGGAAAAGTAGATATCTCTGGAAAGGTTTGGCGTCACACTGGAGAAAAATGGTCCCGTCAATCTGAAGAATTACCGATCACTCGCATTTTGGATCTGGCGATTTTGGTCGCACAATCCAGCCTTTATTTACAGGATGCTTACAGATATGAGAAGTTTTACGATCCCGAAAATCCCGAAATCGACATTATTGGGTTGCAGGGTGGTCGGATGACGGTCAAAGTTGATACGGAGAATCCAAAAATCGATGAAGATATCTTATTGTTTTACGATACAATGAACAAAGATGGCGAACTGATCGGTGAGCGTTTCCGAACCTTGAAACGGTTGCTGACGGACCTTGGATATTAAAAATGAGGTGTATAAAATGGCAATCGAAAAGAATGACTTTTCAGTAACAGCAGACCGCCATTTTTCCAAAGTTGAACAGCAGATGATCTGGCGCAAACCAGCAAGTCATCGAGACAGCTTGGAGGAACTGCGGATCGCGTCAGAAATTAAAATGAACTGGTCAGATCCGGAAATGAAAATCATGAATATTTTACTAGAAGGCGATGCGGGATCGGGAAAGACACAAATGGCCAGAGCGTTATCTGCTGATCTGCAACTGCCATATACGAAAGTAACCTGTTTTGCGGATATGGATAAAACAGACGTCTTTGGCGCATTATTACCGGTTATTCATTCAGATGATGATCAAGCAGAGGAGCTGTTAGAAGCGATTTATCAAACTGACTCTTTGCAGGAAGTACTTGCACTGATTGCTCGTCATTATAGCATCAGTCAGACTCAGGCCAAAGAGAGATTGGCCGCATTGATTTCTCGGATCACAAATGATCAGGAGCAGCAACCCGTTCAATATAAGTTTTATCCATCAGAAATTGTTCGTGCGATAGAAAAAGGCTACTTGCTGGAGATTCAAGAACCAACAGTGATCCGAGATGCATCTGTCTTGGTCGCATTAAATTCAGCACTTGAACATAATAGTGTACTGAATATTCCAACCGGAATCATACGGCGTCATCCAGATTGTGTCGTCGTGATTACGACGAATCGAAATTATCAAGGGAATCGTCCGTTAAATGAATCGTTGCGAGATCGAATCCAGCATGCAGAAAAGATGGATCTGCCAAGTATAGAGGTCATGGTTGAACGTGCACAAGCCAAAACGGGTTTTGAAGAGACCGGCTACTTGACTATTATGGCAAAAATCATTCGATTATTAGATGACACAGCCAAAGCCAATGCGATAAAAGGGGTCGCTGGGATGCGTTCATTTTTCTTTTGGAGCAATAGTGTAAAGCAGGGACAAGATGCGCTAGAAACGATTTACCCTAAAGTTCTGTACAAATTGACTACTGACGAGACAGAATTGAAACTATTGACCGATGCCTTAGAAGAAAGCCGCCTGCTGTTAGAATTGCAGCAATACAAAACACAGCAGAAGCTCAAACAAGCGAAGGCACAGGGCCGTACTCTCAGTGCCGAAGAAGCTGAGAAACGCAATATTTTCCAGGAGAGCGAAACAGGGACCTTAACGACTCCTGAACCTGAAGAAAAGAAGCCAGACCAATCAATTGAGGAGACCGATGAGAAGGAGCAACAAGAAATTGAGAAGGAAGCAGCTTCCGACAATTCTTTCGATTTTGAAGCTGAACACACAGCTCCTGAAGGAAGGAGTCTCGAAATATCTGTCAGCGAGGAGGATAAAATCGGCTCGGCTCTTTCGTTAGACGATTTAGCTGAATGGGACAAAACCCAGCGAAAAGAACTAAATCGTGAAGCTCGTGCAGTATTGAAAGACACCATGCATGCCAAAGAAGGAACGATTGTTCATCGCCCTAAAATCACAGAGCAAGCTGTGGCAGCAGGAAAGCAAATCAGCGACAGTGTTCGAGCAGAAGTAGATAGTCTGAGCCGAGTCATCAATGATCTTTTAGACAAAGAAGAACAGACAGATTATTCCAATGGAAAGTATTATGGAACTCGTTTCAATCCATCAAGAGTCGCTTATGGTGATTTGCGGACCTTTGACAAAAAGAATCCTCCTTCCGAGCGGCCATCCTTAGCTCTGGCTGTTCGGGTCGATGAATCCGGATCAATGATCAGAGAGAACCGGATCGATAAAGCGAAGCAGGCTGCAGCAGCTTTATCCTTATTCGCCGAACAAACAAACATCCCCTTTACACTCTACGGAGATTCAGCAGATGTATCGCAACGGGAAAAGACTTCGCTATATTCCTATAAAGAGTTTAATGACTCGTTTGACTTTTTACCGGCAAAGCTCTCGACCATGAAACCACGTCAAAATAATCGGGATGGGGTGGTATTGCGTATTTTGGCAGAAAAATTGAGCCATCAAACTGCAGAAACGAAGATTCTGTTAACTATTAGTGATGGACAGCCCAAAGCCTTGCCGGACTATACTGGAAAAAAGGCAAAAGAAGACATTCAATCAGTGTTGGCAGACTATGAACGGCAAGGGATCATTTTTATTGCTGCTGCTATTGGAGAGGATAAAGAACAAATCAAAGAATTATACGGTCAGGAACGATTTGTCGACATCAGCGACCTTTCAAAGATGCCAAATCAATTATTACAGCTGATTGCTCGTTTTATCTAAATTATTTTTTGTAAACAGATTATTTGTCATCTCTTTCAAACTTCGTTAGGCTATATGTAGACAAAAGAGAAAGGAAGAGAATCTATGACAAAAAAAATTGCTGTAATCGTAACTGATTTAGTGGAAGATGTCGAATTAACTTCCCCAAAAGAGGCCCTAGAAAATAATGGCTACGAAGTCGTTTTGATTGAAAAAGAAGCTGGAAAAGAAATCACTGGAAAGAAAGGTGAAACGTTTACGATCGATACAACGATCGATGCTGTTAAGCCAGAGAACTTTGATGGATTACTAATCCCAGGAGGATTTTCACCTGATCAGCTAAGATCGGATCAACGCTTTGTCGATTTTGTTTCTTACTTTTTAGAAAATGACCGTCCATTGTTTGCGATTTGTCATGGTCCGCAAATCTTTATCCAAACCGGCTTGACGAAAGGACGAACAATGACTGCTTATGACACTGTACGTCCTGATATTGAATACGCTGGAGCAACTGTTAAGGACCAAGAGGTTGTTGTAGACAAGCAGCTCGTCACCAGTCGAAATCCGGATGACCTGCCAGCATTCAATGAAAAAATGCTCGAAGTTTTACATGCTTAAGCCTAAAAAAAAATCCCAGTTGCGTTCAGCACTGGGATTTTTGATGTCTAAAAAAGCGCTATTAATACTCTGCCCGGGGGCCGCCAATATATTTAGGACGACTTCTCAAAGCTGTCACGTGCGCACCGCCTAATTCCTTGACCGATGGACGTACGGGAACTTGTACATGCTTGACATGCATGCCAATCGAAGTATCTCCTATATCGATACCGGCTTGGGCCGTGACTGATTCAACCTCTACCGGATCGGAAAATTGTTCAAAAGCTGCGACAGAGCATGCGCCTCCAGCGTGTAGTGCAGGCTTGACCGCAACGATCTCCCATCCTCTTTTATCCGCCAATTCACGTTCAACTACTAAAGCACGATTAATATGTTCGCACCCTTGAACAGCTAGATAAATGTTTTTTTGATCAAGAAGCTCCTTCAGAGTTTGAATGACCCACTCGCCAACCTCTTTACTGGAGCTTTTGCCGATCGTGCCGCCAACGATTTCACTAGTCGTACAGCCTAACACAAAGACATCCTTTTCACGCAGCTGTGCCTCTGCTAAAACTTCTTCCACGATCGTTGTCAACTTATTTTGTAATTCCATTTTTTCCATGAGTCAACACTTCCTTCTTGATTAAAATTGCAACCGATGAACGACACGAGTTAGTGTTTGATATAGAGGGATCGTAACTGCGATTCCAAAAATATTTTGAACTAAATTAGTGGGCAGCGAGGCTATTCCTGCAGGCCAGCTGTACAAAAAGGCAGTAGCCAAAGCATACCCCACGATCATAAATAGACTTGCCGAAAAGAAGCCGACGAGTCTTCCTTTGTAAGTAGGCATCTTTTGTACTATTTTTCCCAACAACCAGCCCTGTAGACCGTGAATTACGATAGAGAACAGGGCCCACTCCGGATAACCCGAGATCATATCAATCAACCCACCGCTCATAGCACCCACCAAGAGCCCACCTGTCGGCCCGAATAATAAGGAAGAAGTATAGATTCCTACTTCACACAAAGTAACAAAGCCTTTTGTTGCAGGAACAGGGATAATAAACATAATAGATAGAGTTACTGTTAAGGCGGTCATCATAGCTATTGTCGTCAACTGCTTTATTTTCATTTTTGTCCTCCTAAATTTAGATTACTAAGAATTCATCTCTACCGATACCAAACATTGCCTTCACCATTCTTTAAAAGAATGCCGCGGTCAATCCCACGATACACATATTCTTTACTGATATAAATTGCCTCCGCAGGTGCCTTTTCTAAAACCAGATTCGATGCAATCGAAGAGGCAAAGGTACACCCTGCACCATTGACCTTCTCACTTACAAGCTTCGGTTTATTAAAAAAACGAAAATCTTTTCCATCATAATAGAGATCCACTGCCTGCTCACCAGCAAGTCTTTGGCCACCCTTGATGACTATAGAAGACGCACCTCGCGAGTGAAGGGCCTCCGCGGCTTTTTTCATCGAGTGCTTACTTGTGATCCGTATATTGCTTAAAAGCTCTGCCTCTTTAAGATTCGGGGTAATCATCGATACAAGCGGGAATAATTGGCTGATCAGGGTATCTATATACGTTTGATTGTAGACAGTTTCTGTCTCTTTAAAAGCTAGAACAGGATCAAAAACGATTGGCAGGTGTTGATGGCGTTTCAGAAACGCTTGGATCGTTCGAATCGATTCTACTTGGTGAATCAAACCAATCTTGATTCCAGATAATTCAACTCCCGTTTCAACCGTCGCCAGTTGTTTTTCCAACAACTCTGAAGAAATATCTTGAATAGAAAATTGATCGTCTTCTACAATGGCAATGCAAGTTATTGCGGTCAAGCCAAAGATCCCGTATTGTTCAAAGGTTTTTAAATCTGCTTGCAGTCCACCGCCCGCCAATGTGTCAGAGCCTGCAATCGTTAAAATAGTTTTGTCCATATCTTTCTCCTTATGGTTTTCAATTATAACAATCACTGTAAAAATAAAAACAACCAATTGGCTGTTTTTTTGCTCATCCAATTTAAAAGTTCAAATAGTTGTCGAATAACAACCAATCGGTTAGCATGAGGAAAAAGGAGGAATCATCATGAACGTTTTCGTAGCAGGTGCTACTGGAAGAGTCGGTCAATTCTTGATTGACAAATTAGTAAAAAAAGGACACTTTGTTTACGCAGGTGCCAGAAGCGAACTGGAAATAAAAATCTCAGAACAGGTTCAGCCGGTTCACCTAGACCTTCATGAGGACGTTGCTCATTTGGCAAAACTTCTCAAAGATTCAAAAGCCGTTTATTTTGTCGCTGGTTCAAGAGGAAAAGACTTGCTGCAAACCGATCTTTTCGGAGCAGTAAAGCTCATGCAGGCAGCAGAACAAGAGGGGATTGGTCGATTTATTCAGTTAAGCTCGCTGCATGCTTTAGTTCCCGAAAATTGGAGCGAATCACTGACGGATTACAATATCGCAAAATATTTCTCTGATTCCTGGCTAGAAAACAATACTGATTTAGACTATACGATCTTGCAGCCCGGTATGTTAAAGGAACAGCCTGGCACAGGCCTAATGACTACTGAAATTGATAAACGCAGCGAAAACAGTATCGAAGACGTTGCTGAAGTATTGGCTGAATTACTGGAAAGATCAAACACCTACAAAAAAGTTATCCTGATGGGGAGCGGGACTATTCCAATCAATGAGGCGCTTGCTAAACTATAATCAAAAAACACCAAATCAGTTTTTGCTGATTTGGTGTTTTTTTAATCATAGTCGATTTTTTCAGCCGTCTGTTGGTCAAAATCGATCATCAGTTGAAACCCTCGATCGTTTTCATCCTGATCCCAAATCTCTACAAACCGTGGAACAACCTCAATCAAAATCTCTGTGTCTCGATGTGGGTAGGCAGTATAGCTAGTTTTCCAGTACTTTTCATACAAAGTCTGAAACTTTTGCTCTGGTTCATCGATTACCAGCCCGTGATTGACTGCTGTGCCTTCCATCTGAACGCCCCAATGACAAATAGCCACGTTAGGGTTGGCTATTAATTGCTTTGTTTTGCGAAATTCTTTATCGGTCTTGAAAAAAAGACGTTTGTCATAGATAAGACAGCTCACGTTTCGAACCGTTACATGATCGTTCAAGCTCGTTGCCAAAGCCATGATTTTCTTTTTGCCTAACTTTTTATAGAATTGCTCCAGTGCAGCCTGATATTCCATTTAAGTAAATTCCTTTCGCAGTAGAATTGAGCGCAATCTTTCTAATGAAAAGTACACGATTGCAGTGGACACACCGTACTTAATCAAATTAAAGGGAACGATCCCGATCAGAACGAGCTTCCACACACTATCAACCAGCGGATTGACTGCCTGAGTCATAGCAATGATCGCTTCCATAGACATCCCGTATAATTTTGTATAAAACGGAATAATAAAATAGACATTCGATAAACAAGCGACCACAGTAACAACGATCGTGCCTAAAAGCATTCCAGACAAAGCGTTGTGCTTTTTGAACTTTCCTTGATACAAAAACCAAGCCGGGAGGATATAGCTAACACTCAAGATGAAGTTTTGGATTTCACCAGTGAACATAGAGGAGGTTCCCACTGTAGCCAGCTTGATCAGCAATTTGATCAGGACGATAAATGTTCCCGCCAGAGGCCCGAAAAGAAACGTTCCGATAATCTCAGGAACCATCGCTAAGTCAAAATCCATAAAAGGGGGCATAAAGGGAAGGGGAAACTTGAACAACATCAACACATAAGCCATCGCACCTAATACAGCAGTCATTACCAATTTTTTTGCAGTAAATCTCATGTCAACACACCTTTCTTAAAACAAAAAAAGAACCTTACAGCAATTTGCAAGGCACAGTCAAAGTAGAAAAAAGGGTGTCTTCGTTTCATCAAATAGCGTTTGTTATCTGAAAATCAACAAACACACACTTTTTCTTCTTCCATCCAGACTGTACTGTCGGTCCCAGAATTTCACTGAGTCAGCCATACGGCTCGCGGACTATCACCGCCGGTCGGGAATCAAACCCTGCCCTGAAGAACTATCACGTTTATCTTTACACACACATTAAAAAAAATCAAGCGTTTTTTAATAATTTTATTCTCAAAATACCGATAATTTCTATAATAAGTTTGAAAAAAAACGATGTACTTATGATACACTAGTCAGAGCAAAGCTAATTGATTGAGCGAATTTTTAAGTTAGAAAAGTGGTGAACAGCATCATAAAAAAGTCGAAAGCAATGAAGTATTACATCAAAGAACGAGAAATGACACCCGAACAGGCGACTTTTCACTGGGAAAAAACCCATGAACAATATGAAGAGCTAGAACTTCTTTTTCTTTCCCTATACGAGGAGACCAAGCCTTCTTTCAAAGAAAGACCTAAAGAAATGAAATTCCTGACGATCTATCAATATGCAAGTTTTGGACTGATCTTCGTCATACCTCTTTTTTTAATAGCTGCTGAGACAACACGAACTGAGCTTTTTTATGTTGTTGTCTTCATGATCCTTGTAGGCAATTTCGCGATTTCTGCTGCAGTCAATCATAAAAAAACGGGGGAGCTCCATGAGCAAAAAGCGGCACAACTGTTGGCTGAGGATGAAGAAATTCTTGAAAAATTGTATAAGATTCAGCAAATCGAACGAGAAATAGAACATCAAAAACCCCTTTTAATGATGCAGCTCCAAGCCATTAAAATGAAAAACGCCGCCGAGCCCATTCAAGACACCCCTAAAAAGCGAATCGCCAAATTGATCGATTTACGCTTTGCTAAGGCAAAAATGCAAAAAGCCGGCAACAAGGGTTCGAAAGAAACGAGAAGAGTCGATAAATAAGAGGTTGCCAGAACTGTCAATGCAAGAGAGTTTTGGCAACTTTTTCTATCGCATTTAATAGCTTCAAAAGCGCGATAGACATCGAAAGACTTTAGAAAAAAATCAGCTTGAAACAATGTTGTTCAATCAATTCATTTTTTCAGATTAGGTTATGATTAGGATTAATTCTGTAAAGATGATAAAATCATACGTGATGATTCTTAAAGAGTCTTGGGGAAGATCAGATAATCTAAAGGCAGTGAGGTTCGTATGATTAATTTGGCAGATGAATTGATTCGGTGGATTCAGCATTCTCATTTAGAAGCAGGTCGCTCTCCTGACGAGCTGTCGCGATTTGATAAATTGTGGCTGAATTTGACACAAGAAATCAGAAGGATCGAAAGTTGTGAAGCCCCAATGGATTATGAAGCAGATTTCGCTCGAATGGCTCAGCATTCCGGTACACTGTATCGTGTGCATCAAGACTTTGACCTGCAGGAGCCTTTTGGCGTTCGAGAAACTGCTTCCTATGTTTCTTGGACAAAACAGCCTCGATTTCATCGTTTTTCATGGTTGGAAAATCAAAAGCAAGTACTCCTGATCAAAGCCCACGTTACTTTTCCTGAGTTTGGAATTGATTTGATCGGAATCAAGGATTGGGCGAACAAATATGACTACCCATTATCTTTAGGTAGTCACGAAATCGAACAAGAAGTGGTCTATCCATTACTATTTGATACGATTATTGAAACAAAAGTTATCGATCTTTAAAAGGAATCAACAGCACTCGTCCACTAATTAGGACTTGCTGTTGATTCCTTTTTGGTGAATGCCACAAATCCTGGCAAGTTCGGGTGATCAATAATAGCTGCCTCAGATAAACGAAGGACTCTGCCTGCAATGATCATGTCCCCTCCAGCGAGTAAAATGTTGATCATTGTAAGTGCGAATAACGTTGAATTAGGGAAAATTAAAGAAGCTGCAAACAACAACGTCCCCAAAACGAACACAGGAGTTAAAGCGCCAATTAGGTAGTGCTTTTTTTCCAATGGCTGAGTACAGTGGCAATAGGGCATTCCTTGATTGATCCCGAAGCGAACATCACTAAATCCATCCTCACAAAATCGACTCCAAGCTAAGCCATGAAGCAGTTCATGGATGATCACTGTAGCGAATAATCCAATAATAAAACCAACTGGAGAAATAGCCAGTGAGAAGCTACCCCATCTTAAATAATAGACAATGCCTACAAATAGCAACGGAGGCAGCGGAAAAAGGAGGCCCATCGTATTGCAATAAACCATAGACAAAATATGATCTTCCTGGTGATAATTCTGCTGCTTCATCTTCTCGCACGTTTGCTCATACTTCTCAAATTTACTCATCGAATCGTTCCTCCTTGGTTACTATTCTTTAGTATTAGTATACACAAACGCATGTCAACTCTATTGGAAGGAATCAATTTATTCAAGATTGGATTGAAAAGCTGGGCAGGTCTGCTAAACTAATCAATAAAGAAACAATAGTTTCCTAAAGGAGCAGACTATGACTGGAAAAATTTTTAAACAATTCCGTGAAGGCAAGAATCTCTCTACGCAAGCAGCAGCAGAAATCATCTCCCCGCAATTTCTGCGAAAATACGAAAAGAATCAAAGCGATATTCGTTTAACCAATTTATTGCAGTTGTTAAACCGAATCAATGTAACGATTGAAGAGTTTACTGCTGAAATCGAAAATAGTTTGGATTATTGGATGCTCGAAATAGAATCGCGGATTGATCAAGCTTACCACGCAGGAAATTCTTTTCAACTAAAAAAATTTATTGAGGAACAAGAGGAAAACTACCACCAAACGAAAGAGCTGCGTTTTTGTTTGATTGCTTTAGTAGGTCAATACTATTACAATCTGATCTTTTTACCAAAATATGTTGCAGATCTATCTCCTATCAAAGACTATCTAAGGGAAACGGAAAGCTGGGGGACCTTCGAACTATTTTTGGTTACCTATGTGTCGCACATTTTTCATGCGGAGGAAGCTTTTTTATACGCTGTCCAGCTCCTTAAAAAGCAAGGGGGAAGTATAGAGGTTCAAAAATGGCGTTATGATGCCATCCTTCATCTAGTCCTTCTGTTGTTGAACCAAAACCACTTGGAGCATGCGCAGAAGCTAATGAGTCTTTTCTTTTCTCACAGGCAAGCCAATCCTCATTTAAAATTTATTCACCACGACTTGTATGCCAAATTCGTCAATGGCTTGCTGCTGATTAAGTTAGGAGAAGTGAAAGGAAAAGAGGACTGTGAACGAGTCATTCAAATTTTTGTTGAAGATCTTGGCTATGCAGATTATGGGAATCGTTTAAATATTTTGTACCAAACATTTATATAACCACAAGATTGATGAAAAAAAGTCCTTTTCATTCCAGTATACTAGATTGATTAGTCAAGCTAGGAGGGACAGAGAATGGACGATGTATTTCAAGAAGAGGAAAAACATTGGCAGAATTTAAAGCATGAATTATTCTTAAAAGAGCAGGAACTTGATGCCGAATGGGGGAGGAAGCTTGCAGAAACTAAACAGTTTCAACAATACTTAGTGGATTACAAAGGTGAAATTGATCCGCATGAAATGTTTACAAACTCAAGAATTTCGCAGCAACAGCAGGTGGCAGAGGCTGTATCGAGCAATCAGTTGAGCAAAGTAAAAAAAATCCAGAAAAATCCTTATTTCAGTCGAATCGATTTTCAATTTTCAGGCGATTCTGAGTCAGAACGGATCTACATTGGACGATTTTCATACACCAATTCAAACGGAGAATTGTTGATTTATGATTGGCGAGCACCTATTTCGAGCATGTTTTACGATTATGACTTTGGACCGGCAGCTTATCAGGCACCAAATGGTGAAGTCTCAGGGGAAATCATCGGAAAACGACAGATCAAAATCGTGGATGGTGAGATCGATTATGTTTTAGAAAGCCAACATACGATCTTTGATGATACATTACAAAGAACATTAAGTCATAAAGATAGCCAACACATGTCTACAATCATTAATACGATCCAGCAGGAACAAAATGCAATCATTCGGAACACGAAAGATAAAAGTTTGATTCTTCAAGGCGTTGCTGGTTCTGGAAAGACATCCATTGCCTTGCATCGTATCGCATTTATGCTCTATCATTTTAAAGACTCTCTTTCTTCCGAAGAAGTAATGATCCTCTCTCCAAATTCTGTGTTTAGCCAGTATATTTCTCAAGTGTTGCCTGAGTTGGGCGAGGAACCAGTGATTGAATTAACTGTTGAAGCTTTTTTTGAAAAACTTGCTGGCGCAGTACCAGTTTATTCAAGAATTGAGGAATCCGAGCGTTTGAACGATCGATTGCCGCATGACGCATTGGTTAGCCGAATCAAGAGAATCCATTTATCATCCTTTATGACAGAGCTAGACCTGTTCTTAAAGACGATCGAGAAAACAGCTTTTTTTCCAGAACCTATTCAAATCGGTGAAATGAACTTCAGCAAGGCGTACATCATCCAAAAATACCGAGCTTATCATAAGCATCCCATCTTGGAGCGCTTCGATAGGATCGCTGAGGACCTCCTAGAGGAAGCAAAGGTTAGAATGCCAAAACATCTGCCTAGTCGAGCACAAGTGACGCGAAGGCTGAAAAAATGCTTTGGATTTCGTACGACGATGCAAATTTATCGTGAATTTTTGAAAAGCGCTGGAATACCTGCCTTTAAAAACTTAACCTACTCCGATTTATTTCCTATTGCGTATATTCGACTTTTCTTCGAGCAGATCCCGGATCTATCGAAAATAAAGTACCTTGTAATCGATGAAATGCAAGATCTTGCTCTTATTCAACAATTGGTAATAAAACAAGTTTTTAAGTGCGGAAAGCTGCTTGTCGGTGACTTTACTCAACAAATCGAATCTACCCAGACGATGACCCTGCAGCAATTAGGTGATCTTTTTTCTGAAGCAAAACAGTTGATTCTCACTAAGAGTTATCGTTCGACTTACGAAATTATGACATTCGCAAAAAAAATCATTCACGATACAGTAATCCAACCAATCACACGCCACGGGGAAGATCCGCAAAGGATTATTTGCAAAAACAAAGATATGCAATCAGCTCAAATCATTTCCTTGCTCACAAAACAAGCAAAGCAGGCACCATCTGTTTTATTGATTACACGAACTTTGTCAGAAGCCAGGGAATGGTATACTATACTTAGAAATCAGGGAATCAACCTCCGTTTATTGGACGGGAAAGAAGCAACGAAATCCGATGAAAAAATCGTTATTTCCTCATTGCTGATCGTAAAAGGACTCGAGGCGGATACAGTGATCGGCATCGATACCCAGAAGGAATATTTTCCTGGAAAAATCGGCGATCAACAGCTCTTTGTGATTGCCACTCGCGCAATCAACCAGCTTTATTTTATTGAAAGGAGAAGTGAAGATGAGAATTAAGGCCTCTGTATATTCGACGATCGCTTATGTCGAAGACCATTTAAGCTCTCCACTTTTTCTTGAAAAGATAGCAGAAGAGCTGAATTATTCAAAATTTTATCTGCTATCTGAATTTTCACGCAGTATGCGAGTGACATTGTATGACTATATCAAACGACGAAGATTAAGTAAGGCTAGTAAAGAATTGCTGGTTTCAGATAAGAAAATCATCGACATAGCTGTAGCTGCTGGTTACCAAAGTCAACAGTCGTTTCACAAAGCCTTTCTGAGTTTTTATAAAACGACTCCGAAGAGGTTTCGTTTATCCAAGCAAGAATTTTTTATTCAAAGCTCTTTTTTAGACTACGGACAACTGTTGAACGATCCAGCTCCACTATTTCATTGCAGACTAGCGATTAAATCGGATATTGTAGGAATTCTTCACTTCATGAAACAAGTTCGAGGGGGATTCCCTTATTGGAATGAGGCGTGTTTCAGCTCAGAACTGGAAAGAGCAGTGACCAATCAAAGTGTCACTATCGTCACTTGTAAAAATGCTTGTGCTGCAGTACTTCTATATAATCGAAAAACCAGACACATTGATGGTTTCGCTGCACTTCCGATTTTTTGGGATTATTTTTTGGAGAAGCAAATGCTTGAACAGCTTATTCAACGAGAAAACCTTCAAGGAAAAAAGATTACCACCACAACATTTCGTTCGAAAGACAAACTAGATATCGGATTCAGGCTGCGTCTGAAAAGATTGGGCTTTACTCCGCAAGAAACATTGAGAGAATTTGGATATCCAACAGAAAAGATGCTTTTAACGATTCATAATTGATTGAGTTAGACACGAAAATCACGCCACTAGTCGATCTGCTGGTGTGATTTTTTTCGTTCAAGGACTTCATTGACTTTAAAATTAGGATAAGATAGAGTTAGAGTAGGAAGTGTTTGAAGGAGTGTGAAAAATGAGTGATTTAGGTGACGAGGACTCGTTGCAAATACATGTGAGAAGAACATTCTATCAAAAAGAGTAGAGGGATCGTGCGTTGTTTTTAAAACGAGGTGCTTGTTTAAGGTGCCCAACAATAAACTTTTACAAAAAGGATGTTCAATTACTATGATGAATCAATTGGGAATCATGCTCCCACTCTTAGCATTGCTTTTGTTGCTCTCCGCTTTTTTCTCATCCAGCGAAACTGCTTACTCATCGTTGAATCGAATTCGTATCATGAAGCTGGCAGAAAACGGGAATAAGAGGGCGCAGATCGTATTGTCATTGATCAATGATTTTGATCGATTGCTGTCCGCGATTCTTATTGGAAATAACATCGTGAACATTGCGAGCTCATCGATTGCGACTGTGTTATTTGTAGCTTACTTTGGAAACATCGGTGTGACATTATCGACGATCATTATGACGATTTTAGTCTTGACCTTCGGAGAGATATTCCCTAAAACGTTAGCAAAAGAATCTCCCGAACAGTATGCACTGACGTTTGCTCGCTCTTTAAAAATACTGGTTACTATCTTTTATCCTCTAACGCTTTTTTTCTCAGGCTTGAAAGTGCTGCTCATGAAATTGCGTCCTTCGAAAGAAACACCGCCATCGATCACGGAAGACGAGCTGCTGATATTAGTGGAGGAGGCGGCACAAGAAGGTTCAATTGATCCCGATGACGAAGTATTGATCAAGAGTGTGGTAGCTTTCAATGATCTTGAAGTTCAGAAAGTTTTAGTCCCACGCAGAGACATCGTCTACATCAATAAAAAACGGAGTACCCAAGAAATATCCGATCTCTTTGAATCATCCGGTTTTTCACGTCTGCCTTATTGCGAGGACTCAATCGACGAGATCAGCGGAGTGGTGAATCAAAAAGATTTTTATTATGAAGTATTGCGAAAGAAACGTCCGCTTTCGGAGATCATTAAACCCATCAGCTTCATTACAAAAAGTATGAAGATTTCTGAACTAATGAAAAAATTTCAATCCGAACAATGTCATATTGCCATCGTCATTGATGAATATGGGGGCACTGAAGGGTTAGTGACCTTAGAAGATGTCCTTGAAGAATTAGTGGGAGAAATCTGGGATGAATATGATGATCGAGAGCCTGAATACCAACAGCTGAATAAGGACCGCTATCTGATAAATGGCCAAGCAGATGTTGATTTGCTGCAAGAACTTTTCGGAATTACAGACATCTCAAACTCCTCTACAGTAGCCGGCTATGTAATTTCTTCCATTGATCGGATCCCGCAAGAGGGTGAGGTTTTCAAATTAGCCACGATGGAAATCAAAATAAATAGAATGGAAGACCATCGCATTGAAGAGGTGATCATCGAATCACAGGAATTAGCAGAGACAAACGCAGATTTTCGTTAAACTACCCTATTATGTAAAAGCACTCATTTTGTACCGACCCCCAAAAGTTAGACCAAAAATCTAATATTTTGGGGGTCGATTT
>NZ_BJCC01000013.1 GCF_004309355.1 Enterococcus florum
AAAAAATCCTTTTATGGTAAGGATTAGCGTATATTTTTATGTTTCAAGTTTTAGTAAGTATGAGAAAGAAAAAATGTTTTTTTCTTTTATGTTGTTTATGAAGTATACAGGGATCAGTATGTTTTGTAATGAAGGTAATAAGTACATTTTTTTATCGACCAAAAACAATATGCAGGGCTTCTGTTTTGAAATAGAATTTTTTGATTAGACGTATCTGGAAAAAGACCTCTTTAGAGAAGTTTCTTGAGTTATTAGAACAAAAGAAAATTTTGTTCAATACCTGTTACATCATAAAGGGATAAAAAGCTTAGAGAGCTTCCGAAATCTAGTATTGCAAAGAGCAAAAGAGATTTTACTCCACATGGTCTATTCCCCTTATCTAGGACAAGGAAACGACGAAGTCTTAGATAAGGGGATTTATTATCGGAATTTCTGGGCCGCTCATGCTAATGTTGTTATGAATAATACTCTTCAAAGTATAAAAATGGGAGTAATTATAGTAATTCGGGTAAAAATGCTTTACCTGATCAAGCTAAAGAGATGTATGATAAATATGAAAAAAATGGATGGAAGGGGAATGTTACGGGGCAAACCCAAGGTACAAAAGCTGGAGCAACGTGGAAAAATGACGGGAGTAATGGCTCTGTCACTCTTCCAAAAACGGACACAAATTGCAAGAGTATTTCTTATAAAGAATTTGATATTAATAATAAAGTGCCTGGACAATCACGTGATGCTGAGAGGTTTTAAAAGGGAGTGACGGTTCAGTTTATTATACGAAGGATCATTATAAATCAGTTATAAGAGTAGAGTAGGAGAAAGTTATGGTAGAAGAAAAATGGAAAATTCTTTCTGATATTGATTCACAAGAAGTCTGGAACGATGTGTATAAGAAATTCAATTTTCAACCAGATTTTGAAACGAACAAGGAGGTCTACTCCATAAATCAAACGTACGATCTATATGATTGTAGTGAAGCTATTCATAGTGCAGACACAGATATAAACTGGACAATAACTATACAGAATATCACTAATATTACATCCAAGTAGTTTTTAAAGTATAGGATACAACCTTTTTAACTTAATTCGAGCATCCAGTGTAGTAAATTGCCAATTAGCTTTAACTGATTCTGTGTTTCGTTTGATTGTCCAAATGTTTACTTGTCGTTGAAAACTTTCCATATCTGGTAACGGTTTACCAAGAGCCTGTCTACTTAAAATACCTATCTCAATTTCGGCCATGTCCAACCAACTTCCATGTTTAGGAGTATAGTGCCAGTCAAATCTTTCAGCCAATCGATGGGCTTCTTCTGGAGAAAAGGCTTTGTATAGAGAGGATTTCGTGTGTGTATTTAAATTATCTGTGATTAAAATAATTTTTTCTACTCGTGGATAAAGGATATCTGCCGTATGTTTAAGGACACGTGCAAAATCTAATGCTGTCCGTGTTTCCGTTATAATAGTCTCTCTTTTTCCGCCGAGAGGCTCAAATATCATAAACACGTTAGCGGACCCATTTCTCTCATATTCATAGTCCAGTTTTTCTGGTTTCCCAAGTATCCCAGGAACACGCGTTTCTTTAATAAGCTGTTTACTTGTTTCATCTATACAAACAACTGGAAGAAGTGGGTCATAAGGACGTTGATAGATATCCAATATTTCTTCCATCTTAGCGACAAATTCCGCTCCAGCTTTGGGGATACACCATTCTTTTACAAGCCACGGTTTGATCTCGTTTTTTTCATCACATTACAAATGGTGCTGTCTGTAATATAATCTACTAATTCTAATCGAATGAGTTCATCAGCGATCGCTTGCATCGTCCAACGTGAATGTCCTTCAGGTGCTTCTGAACAAGCAATTGCACAAATGTGTGCTTCAATTTCTCCGGTTACTTTCCTGTGACGATTTACTTGTTGTTTTCGACCAAGGGCGGCTTCCAACCCACTAATTACATAACGTTTTGCGATACTGGCAATCGTAGCGGCGGAAGCACCGTGCGCTCTTTGAATCTCTTTATACGTCCAATCGTTTGTTGGATAATTGTCCAATTTGAGTAAGATTTGAGCATGACGAATACGATAGCCCTTATCACCTTTTTGAATCAATTTTTTCAATTCAATGCGTTCTTCATCTGTTAACGTCACTTTATATCTTCCCATAATTAATCAAACCCTTTTTGATCAAATCATATCATAGTTTGCACTTTAATTTCTAGATGGATGTAATACTAATGTTGCACAAATATAGTCAGAATAATCTGAAAACTATCTTTCGCTAAAATTTCCAAAAAGTCGAATGCTTACGCAACGGATGACTTTCTTCCAGAAAATTTTGGTCGTATTTAGCTGAATCCTAAAAGCGTCGACAACTTATTTAGTCAAAATCATCCGGGTTTGTGGCGTTCTAACCAGATTTCTGCGGGCTCAAAACATAGATAATGAAAGGAGCGCTTCAACTGGAAGAGTGTCGCTGACGAATTCAATTCGATCTTTACCAAATAGGTCAACAGCGTCGCGATAAGGGTGAGAATCACTTGATTGATCGCGCCTTGTTCGCTTCGTGAGTAAAATTGCTTGATCGTCAGATTCTGTTTTAAATGTTTGAAGAACAGCTCTATCTGCCAGCGTGCCTGATACATATCGGCGACTTCAGTTGGTGAGACATCAAAACGATTCGTCACAATTCGTAATCTGCTTTGACCTTTCGTCAGAATCGTTACTAAACGAAACTGTTCGGTGACATGATTGTTCCCACCGCCTAAAATCACGTGCTGGTCACTGATGATTTCACCATCTGTTGTCTTTCGCTTGGTGAGTTCAATTTGTTCTAAGACGGTGATTGTTGTATTGGATTTTGTTCGTGTCACAAAGAAATAGCCGTCATAGTGCAAACGATCCAGCAGTTGATAATCAAAATAACCGCGATCCACCACATAGGTCGCTTCCGTTTTGTCCACCAAACACTCGAAATGATTCCGGTCATGTTCTTCGGCATTGGTGATCGTAAAACTTTCTGGATACTGATTGTCTTTATCCAGATAACAGAGGTTCAAATGAAGTTTGATGCCTGCTTTTGTTTTCCGAAACGTTGCCCATGGAAATCGCGTTCTATTCAGTGGAATCGTGGTTGAATCAACGAGTTGAAGGCTGGTCGTTTTTGAACTTGGCCGTTGCTCGGACACTTTCCGAGCCAATTGTGTAAAAATTTCTATTAAGACATCTTGACTGATTTCGGCAGTTTTACGCGATAACGAACTGTAGCACAATGAATCAATCCCGATTTCTTCACAGAGTCTGCGATCCATAAATGCACGATCAATTTCACGATAGCTGGGCAGTTCTTCATAAACGGCGTGTAACAGAATTTTGATTGTGGTAGTGAAATCCAATTTTTTACTGTAAGAATCAAACTGAAAAATCCAATTTTTGGCTTTTTCAGATAATTCTTCAAACTTAATTGCGGAAAACCATTTCTGAAAAGATGTTTTTGCGTTATACTTATCCATGCTTGAGTCCTTTTTATTGGTCTTGGATAAGTCATCCAAGAGTAGTATAAAGGACTTTTTTATGGTTGGATAGCGTTACATCAAACATTTGATAGGTTAGGAATTCTTTGCAACATTAGTGATATCAAATATCTCTAGATACTGTAAATATTTTTTTGGCTAAACCTATAATCCACATACTTGTGGAACAAATCATTATTTAACTCATCTAATATCATCACTTATGATATGGCTCCGCGTATCGTAAGTGAATGATATTCTTGGGACTCTTTGACAGCTATACATTCAGATAAAAAATAGGTATTTTACTTTTACCGATCCTCAAAAGTAAAATACCTTCATGCCATATATTATTTTCTTATTCAAAAAGTTCATCTAAAGATCTAGCCGACGTTAATTGATTAAAATGAACATATCTACTATTTTGTGGAGCGAGTGCTACATTATCACCCAATTTTATTGGCTCTTCTAGCTTAATAGGTTCTCCATCAAAAATTACTTTTTTGTACCCTGGGATATTATCAGACTCAACTATTTCCTTAACTTTAGCATAATATACTATTGCTTTAATTGGCGCTACTTGATAAGCAGCAATATACTTTATATTTCCGATCCTATTATTATTAATTCTGATATCATACCATTGCTTTTCTCCAAGAAATACTCGATCAAAACCTTCTTTTCTAGCTGGAACAATTATTGTATCTTCAAAAGGTGATTCTTGTAAATCCGCCAAAACATCTTCGGGAACATCATTATCTAAAAATTTAACAAGATTTAGTAAAGATATATGAATAAAATTCTTTCCACCTGTCTCTTTAAAAAATTCTTTTAAAAGCTCAGGTCGTGTAGATAAAGTTTGTCCATTGCTGTCCTTCAGACACCAATCTTCTTTTTCATCATTGCTCACAAAAACAACATTCGATTTTAATGAAATCAAATCTTTCCATAAAATAAAATCGCCATATTCATTACCGTTCTTTTTCTTTCCATCTTTAAAACCAGGTGGAACATTTTTATCGAATCGTTCTCTACCTTCTCTATAAACATCCTCTAAGTATTCGTCATTATAATCCTGTATCAAATTTAATTTTGATGTTTGGTGAATTAACTCAAAAAATTCATCATAATAAAGCAATTTGTTCAAATCTTTTTTTATTTTCCGCAATTGTCCAGTGTAAATATTTGTAGCTTTCATATAAGCTTCTTGTAAGTTTTGCGTTTCTTCAAAGCGTTGGGTTCCATTCAAAACCGGCACTAACTTGTCTATTGATGTTGAGATATTTATTTTATTTATTTCTTCTGAGACATCATCTATTCTTTCTTGAATTAAGATACTTCTATTTTTAGAAAACTCTTTTATAACTTGTAAAGAAAATTTCAATTTGCCATCGGCTGAAAATTTTTCTATTATATTTTCTATTTGTTTTTTTGTAGCCTGTCTCCATTGATAAGTAGCTAACAAAACATTCGTATCTAGCACAACACAAGTATCATCAAGGCATATTAACTCATCTATCTTTTTCTGAGTAACAAAATAATTATCGATATTAGCCATTTCTTTGTTCTCCTATTTCTTCATTTATAATTGTATTTAAGCGAATTATCTATAGATTTTAAAAATACTACTCTACTATTAACTTATTCATACTAATATACTTTTCTCCTACCTACTTACCAACCTTTTTCTCAGTAAAAAACTTTTCATCTCTTCTATGTTATCAATAGGTGAAGGATAGCAACACTGAGTTACATATCTACATACCTGATTATTTGCTCTCTCTTCGTTAGGCGACAAAGTTCGTACTATTTTTTGTTTCTGCCGATAACATTTTATAAATTCATTTTCCGCTGTAAGAGACTTAACAAGTTCTGCATCACTAGATACCATTATTTTAATCAACACTTGAGTAAATCCAATTACATTTCGAATATTACAATGCACTTTTTCCCCAATTTTAGGGGGAGAAATATCAGGAATCTCTTTCAGTATCGTAGACAAATTGTTTTTTGAAATTTGGTACTCATTATAACTATCAATTAGCTGAGGCGTTGCATAAAAATCATTATGCATATAACAATTTCTAGTTTCTTTAAATACCCTATAGCACCTCAGCAAATCCTTTATTTGAGTATAGTTCCTATGTCTTCTAGTTAAATATTTTGCATAGAAAGTATTAGTAAGGACCGTTGAAGATGGGGTGTTCAGTTTAGTTATCTCAATCTCTATTGAATCAGGAAACTGCATCCTTTTAATATTCATATTAACAAAACAATTATCTTTTAATTCAGCTAACCAAGATTCATACAGAGAAATAGTATTATTGAGTATCATTACAGCAATCTCGTCTTGCTGTTCTGACCACTCAGTATCAATAAATGTTCTCCTATAGTCAACGCCTTTTACTAAACTACCAGTATTAAATTTTTGAACTAGTTCATCTTGTTTTATGTCTGGACACTGATGCACTATTCCATTTACTTCACATCTCAAATTCCAAAGGGCCACAACCACTGCCCATGAATTATTTAATACTTGTGTCAATTGTTTAAGCTTAACATTGGTATCATAAAAAAAAGCATCTCTCATAAAAGAACCTCCTATTCAAGTTTCCAATACTTTAAATGATCTTCTAAGTATCGTTTACTAAATTTCATTTATGTTTCGCACATCAATTAATATTTACATTTTTTATTATATTACTACTCAATATGATATACTATTCGTGATCTTTTATAAAGAGGAGAAAAAGGAATGAACTTAGAAATTGAAGATGCTAAAATAATTCTCGATGATTTATATTTCGAAAATATAAACGATGTGACAGCAATCTGCATAATTGCCTTGAACGATGACAGCGAGCGCGATGGCTTAATATTAGGCTATACCCGTTTATCCCAAGGTGCTCGAGTAACTGATATTCTAAATTTTGCAAGAAATGACTTAAATAAACCTTATGCTGAAAACACTCGAGAAACGGTAAGAAAACATAGTTTAAAGTATTTAGTTGAATATGGGCTAGTTATTCAAAATGCTGACGATCCAAATCGCGTTACTAACTCTGGCAATAATAATTACATTTTGACACCTCAGTTTAGAGAACTCATCCAAGCATACTTAACTGATAAAGATAAATACGCTTTACTAAAAGAAACATTTGTCGACTCACTGGAAGTAACCCGTCTCAAAGAGATAGAAGAACTAAAGAAAAAAACTGATAATATCACAATCAGTCACTACAGTTTGAAAGAGGACTTACGCTTGTCACCAGGTCCTCACAATATCATTGAAAAATTTCTAGTTGAAGACGTTGCACCACATCTTTCCAAAGATGCTAAGGTTGTGTATGTCGGAGATACTAAAACTAAAGATCTGTATTTCAACAAAGAACTTGTCGAATATGTAGGATTAGAAATTGACATTCATCAGAAGATTCCCGACGTGATTATGTGTGATGATAAAAATGGTATACTCTATCTTTTTGAAGCTGTAGCTTCTTCCGGGCCTATTGATACTCTTAGAAAGAAGGAATTGGAAGAACTATTTAGTGATTGGAAATCCAAACACACCATTGTTTTTGCTACTGCTTTTTTGGATTCCTCTTTATTCAAACGTTTTTCAAATCAAATAGCTTCCGATACGACAGTGTACTTAATTGATCAAAAAAGAATGATTTCTTATAAAGACTACTAGATAAAAGTGACCGATAATAGTATACTCAATTAGTCACGAGGGCTATCTACCTCGTTGATTCTCCAACACAATCTCATCAATAAAAGAAAACGGTCAATGTTGGCCGTTTTCTTTTTTAAAATATTCTATTATTTATTAAATCATCGATTGCGTCCTGAGAAATATCTCCGCCCAAGTTCCACTGGTTTCCAATCGCTATTAAAGACTCTCTATCAGGATAATTTAAATTTCTTAAGTCAGATACATTTACTTGGGTATTACCACTAACTTGTCTAAAATATCTATCTACTATAGTTGAATTTAAATATAAACACACTCCCTTAGCAATATCCAAATCCAATCCCTCTTTATTAAAATGATAATAATTAACTTTATTATCAAATCCTACTAACTCTTCCTCTGTGAAATTACTTAACCATAAAGCAGCATTAATTCTTCTTGTTTCTTCTTTTGAACTAAATCTTTTTACTAAAATGTAGTTTCCATTTTTTCTCAATTTACTTCTGATTGCATCATCATTGATTATATAATTTGCTTTATTGATTGGATATCTAGGCCAATTTAGCATTTTAGTTGCTAAATTGAAATGCTCCGGAAATAAATAAGGAACAGTAAATAATTCAAAATCGCTTCTTTTAAAATCACGGCCCTCTCTAAAATCTACAATAGGCCCTGTTGAAACTTCTAATTTTAAATCTTGCAATTTACAGGGTAAAGCATGGATGTTTCTCATTATTTCAAAGTCTTGATTATCCTTCATTATTCGCAATTGAAACTTCTTTTTAACATCAATTATTTCATGATTTTTTAAAGTAACAGACTCTGAGTTTTCTAATACATCGTTGTCGATGCTGTAGCTAATTATTACATCACTATTCTTTTCAGCCGCTTTTTTCTCCGTTTTAATAATGATATTTTCCTGTAAAACATCTGTAAATAGCTTCCTAGTTTCGAATAAATGAATATTGGTTAAATTACTATTTGAAAATACATTTTCTCTAAACGAAGAAAAGTATGTTCCATTCGCAAAGCTTCTGGGTATTATTGCAATTAATTGACCCTCTTCTTTTAAAAAGTCGAGACTTTTTTCTATAAAAGATGAGTACAAATTAGTTTTGCTATATCCTTGTTTTTCCATTGCTTTGTATTCTTTTGAATTTTTAGCAATTTTCTCGTAAGGAGGATTCATAATGACCAAATCAAAATGACTTTTCATTCGTTCAGATACAACATTTAGAAAATCCCTGTTACTTACCTTATATTTAAAAGCTATCCCTCTTAATGCTAGATCTTGCTTAAGTCTTTCATAATCACTTTTTAAAATTGTTGAGAGCACTTTATCTATTTCATAAGCGGTTAAACTAATAGTACTGATATTTGAATTAGAGACGATATATTCTACAGCTTCTATTCCAAGAATTCCTTCACCAGCTCCTGGATCAAGAATATTAATTTCCCTTTTCTCTTTATCTAGATTCACTAAAGAGGCCATAAACTTGGCAATTTCAATATTCGTAAAGTATTGATTGTATTTTTCTTTATTTTTCGCATTCATCATAAATTATCTTCCTAATCCTTCTGGTCTTCGTATCGTATCATATCATTTTTTCCGGTTGCTTCCAATTTACTTACAGATGCTTTTACAATAAGTTACGCATTTTGTACAAAAATATACGTTTAATGTTACGCAGGTCCATAACGACTACCCTAGATATCTCAAATAGCTAAGGTATCGTTACAGCCTACATAACAACATATGCAATCTAAATCACTGAATAGAACGGTGTTTTTAACACAAAAGAAGTCGTATCTTTTTTATCAGATACGACTTTTTGATATAGCTCATTTAGTTGAGTAACGATCTTTTGATCAAACTTCATATAGATTTTGATATCATCCTTATTTTTCTTATCAAATAAGATTTTATCAATGAACGTTCGATATATCTCTTTGACCACTTTTTTCTCACTCTGTTCCAGCAAATGATCTAGTGAAGAGACAATCTGTTGAACGTTCTCAACTTCAATTTTTTGATCTTTGTGAGAAAGGATGGTTAGAATCTCATTTTCTCTTTGTGTATGCAACATGATTTTTGAAGTAAGCTCATTGATACGACCGATTAAATTATCATGTAAATCAGGACTATCCTCCAACGCTTGTTGTAATCGCTCAAGTTTGGGTGCTAAATCTTGCTTTTCAGTAGCGATAACTGCCAACTCCTGCTCTAAAGGAGCGATTTGCTCGTGCAACTCTCGATTCATTTCTTTAACCAATGAGTCAAGTATTTCTGGTACTTGAACAATTTCTTTTAGTCTTGCTGCAACAAAGTCTTCCGCTTTCTCTTTTCGAATAGAATTGGCATGACATCCTTTTTTCCCTTTACTTAGAAATTTTGAGCAAGAGTAGTAACGCAATGTTTTCTTAGTACCATCTTTCAAAGTGTTTACAACTCCATTCGAACCCATCGGTGCCCCACATTCCGGACAACGTAACAATCCTGTAAGAACATTTTCACCAGTAAGATTCCATCTTGGTCGATCTTTTTCTAGTACTAAACGTTCTTGTACTGCCTGATAGGTAACTTGATCAATGATTGGTTCGTGCTCGCCTTTGACTAAAATCGGATTTGGATTCTTTCCTTTTCTTCGCTTGATGTCCCAATTTAAATAACGAGCATACTCAATATAGCCAGCATAAATCTTGTTTTGAAGGATATCTCTAACTGCTGTTGGTGTAAACTTATTCTTTTTGAGTGTTTGATATCCCTGACGATTCAAATAATTAGCAATCGTTCGAAATTCATCTCCACCTAAAAATTTAGCATAGATCAATTGAACGATTTTTGCCTCTTCTGGTTCGATGATCAATTGCTTTCTACCTTCAGCATCAAGACCACTAACATAGCCTAATCGCCTTCCGCCAGCATACCGTTGTTGATCTCGAACTAAACTCATCATTGCCATAGCTACATTTTCGGAAATTTGATTACGTTCAAATTCCCCGAAGCTACCTAATAGCTGCAGCATTAATTTTCCAGATGAAGTTGAAATATCAAAATTTTCACTGATCGAAAATAGCTCAATCCCCAGTTCAATAAATTCTTCAACTGTTTTTAAAATGTCCAACATATTTCGACCTAAACGAGTTAGCTTCCAAATAATAACAAAATCAAAGTTTCCTGTTCTCGCATCAGCCATCATTTTAAGAAAAGCAGGGCGATGCTTTGTAGATTTCCCGCTCAAACCTTCATCACTATATACTCCGACTACCACGTAATCCATTTTTTTCGCGTATTCTCGAGCATTTGCTTCTTGAGCAGCAATACTGTGACCTTCAACTTGTTCCAAACTCGATACCCTCAAGTATATAGCTACTCTTTTTTTCTTCGGCAATTGACTGTTTTCCATTGTCAATTGCCGTTTGGATTGTTCTGTTACAAAAGATTTTTCTTCCATTTCCTCACCTTCCTACTTTTTGATACAGATATTTTCCGATAGGCCTTGGAGAAATACCCCATCGATTTTCTTATCTTTTTGAACTGTAACAACTTCTACATGGTCTAACAAAAGTTGCTGAATTGATTGCTTTCGTAGCTCTAAAAGCTGATCCAATTGTGTACGACAATTTTCAATGGGGATTGGTTGTTTCGATTGTGACTCATCAAAACTGCTTAGTAAGTCTTTCATTTCATCCAAAGTGATTATTCCGTCCTCGAACTGTTTGACAATCTCTCGCCTAGATTGAGCATTCTTTTGATCCTTTTGTTTCTCTTTCTTTATTAACTGCTTCATCTGTGAATCAATTTCAGTAATGATTCCTTGATAAATTACATCTTCATTAACAAAACGCTTCAATATCTTTAATAGCATATTCTCCGTTTTAGTAGCAGAAACATAAATTCCCGGACACTCTCGCTTCGTACAATGATAATAATGCAATCGTTTTGTCTTACTATAGTTCCATCGCTGTGTTGGGCTTAATCTTCGTCCACAGTATGGGCAAATAATCTTTTTACGTAAGGGATATTCTCTACGATTAACTTTCGTGACATTCCGCGATTCTCGAATAGCTTGGGCTTTCTTAAACTCTGACTCACTGATTATAGGTTCAAAATTTCCCTTGTACTCACCAAAAGTCCCACCTTTTACGATGCCGTAGTAAATGGATTTATCTAAGATGTTCCATATGTTGTGAACTTTAAACGGATGGTCGTTAAAAAGATACCCCTCTTCAGTAAGCTTGTCTGCTAATCTTTTATAGCCATAATCATCACTTGCATATAGTTCAAACAGTCGCTTCACAGCTTTTGCTTCTTGTTCGTTCTGGATAATTTTGCCTTCTATTAGTTGATAGCCAAATGGAATAGCAGAAGAAATATAGTCTCCATTGCTTCTTTTGTACGCCAAACCATTACGAATGTTTTCAATGATCGTCTCACGTTGCATAGAAGCATTGATAAATAATAACTGAACAAACATGGTTTTTAACGCTAGGCTTGATGATCCCTCTGGTAAAGGTTCTGAAATAGAAATGATTTCGACGTTATGCTTATGACAAAGTTCAACAAACTCTAACGCTTTTTGCGTTTCACGAAAAATCCGATCGTATCTCCATACATAAAGCTTTCTTTTTATATAGGAAGATCGTATCTCTATAAACAATTTCTTTAAGGCTGGACGATCGTCATTTCCTCCAGATTTTCCCCGGTCACTAAAACGCTGTGGTATACATTCAGTATCTTCCAATGAACGACTTCGAATAATTTCCCACTGAGCATCATTTGACACTTTCTGTGTATCCCAAACAGAAGTTCGATCGTAACTATAAACCTGTTCCATAAAAATGCTCCTTGCAATAAAAAAATAGAGGGCTAAACGCCCTCATTCTTGTTGCTTAATTCAGTGTCTTCCATATTTGGATCATGATGAAACAAATATGGAAGTAATTGCTTTGCTAAGTCTCTTGTAAACGAATTGTTTGCTTCCATGATAAGCTCCTCCTTTTAAACTACGTACCAAGTTAGTTTTATTCGAACATTTTTATGACCAGGAGTAGTCGTATTGACTACCCCTGCTTTTTTTAGATTTGTCAAAGCGGCTGAGATACTGTTTTTCTTTAGTCCGAAACAGCTTGCATAGACTTTTAAATGATTCGGATCAAATTGATTACCCGAGCCGACAATATTTTTTAAAAACAAGCTGAGTCGTTGCTCTCCTGTGAGTTTATGTTGCACATAAAGCAAAGCTCCCCTCTGTCTTGCTAAGTATGTTAAGTATGGATACATATCTTATTCAACCTCCTCATTTCCAACTGATCTCTTTCATTTTAATTAAACCTTGTTGACTATTAGTCTTAACAGTCATGAGTATTCCTCCTCAATATTTATCCATCACTAATCTGTTATTCCGTGGTTTCAAAATTAGACTACGTATCAAAAATTAGTTTTAATAAATATCTTTACAGCTAGGAGTAACCAGCAAAATCACTCCTAGTTTTTTGTTTTATTCACGCTTCATTTGAAATAGATTTTTTTCCATTTCTTCTACATTGAAAAGAATTAAATAATCAAAGACTTATCAGAAAATGAATAATCCATTTTTTTTTCAAAGTCTTCCATTGAATCAATGACAATTACTTTATTGAGCTCCAGGATTTTTCTTTGGCATCTCTTTTAGCAACATCGAAAAGAATGTTTACGCGCTCCTCATTACTGAGCTCTTTGCAATAATAAATTACGTCCATTTTGAGTTGCTTTGAGTTAGATGTCTTCATTTTTTTCACCTTTATCCCCTCCAGCTTGATTTGTTTCAACAGATACGTTGAAAGTTTCTTCCTCCTCAGCAACCTTTAAATCTTTGGAATAAGCCTCGTACAATTTATCAGTCCCCTTCCAAATCTTTATCCCTTTACCCATAATTTTTATTTCAGCTTCGGTTGGTTTTCGATTTTCAATCCAGCCAGCAGTCCGCAATCCGAATAACTGCCCAGAGATATCTGAGTTTTTCAGATTATGATTGGTTCTAAAATATTCAGAAAGATCATTGGTCACAAATTCAGCATAATTAGGATAGTTTTCAACAATATACTTCCTAAATTTTTCAGCATTTCCTTCTTTACGTGTTCTTCCAGTACCAGGTTTCTTCTCTTTTACTCGACGTACTCCACCAAGAATCCCTGTTCCTAAAGTTGGGTCATCAGAGGTTTCTCCTTGTTGTTTGTCTAGAATCATTTTTTCTTCAGTAGTTTTGAAAGGACTTGTTACTATCTTCTTAGGATCATCCTTTATTTGATCCTCATTTTTTACTCCTTCAACTAAATTGTTTTCTTCTTGCATTTTTTCATTCTCCTTCACTGTTTGATTTTGCTCAGTTTTAGATAAAGTATTCTCTTTTACCGGATCAATTACGTCACTGTGCAACTGACCCCTTTCGTTTTTTATTACAGTTTGTTTGATAATCATGATTATTCCTCCTTCATCTTCATACTTTTACATATCACTAATCTGTTCTTCCATCGTTGCCAAAAATCCAAATGCTCCTTTGAACTTAGTATCCAAGTTCATTTCGTAAACACTTTGATTTCTCAAAATTTTTGGATCATCAATCGCAGGTAGTTTGGATCGCTTAGTATTACGATCCCCTTCCGTTGAAAGGATGCCCTTTTCAATCAATTCTTTTATCAATGGTTTTGGATCACGAATGCCAAACTCTGATCGAATTGCTCCTTCAAAACGATTGGGAAAAATTCTAACCTTTATAGTTCCCTTAAACTCTTTTACAGTTCCATAAATTGGTGCTCGCGGATACTTCATCGTTTTTCCATGTTGAACAAAATTACTAGCATTTGAGACAATCCATTCATACAATTTTTCTTCAACATTTGACTTCTCCGATTGAATTAGATTGTTCATTTCTTCGTCAGCATTCCTTATTTCCTCTACTATGAAATCTTCTCTAATTGGAATATTCAGTAGTTGACTCAATAGCCTAGCACTTGTGAGAATCATTCCATAGGGCTCAGAAAGGCGATCTTTTAACCGCGAATCGTACAAGTACGTCAATATATCTTTTCGAGATTGGTTATAAGTCTTTTCAATTATTTGTGGCCCAACATTAAATAGTTCTTTCACAAAAGCATTTGCACCTTGTCCATAGTTTTGATTAGATAAATCCGAAATTCTTCTTGCGTCTTCAGCACTAGACGTCCATTCTTTATTTCTCCATTCTATATAACGCACTTTTAAACCTGTATTTTTTCCAAGATATGCTGATAGACTTTCCTCAGAGCTCGTAAAGATGGTCGTATGAAATGTTTGAAGAGGTTTTTGATCTACTTCTTTTGTAAGTCTGCGTCGCTCTTCTCCTGACGAAATTTGATACACCAATGACGTATAATTCTTTTGAGCATTTGAACCCAATTCATCATATGCTATAGGAACTCCATGATTATCAGCTAAACTATTTATTATGCTGTTATCTGTCGCGTTTAAAGTTCGGACCAAATTCGAAGAATCGCCAAAGAAACTTTCAATAAAATGTAAAGTAGTTGTCTTACCTGTTGTAGAAGAGCCCAAGAGATTGCACAACAAGCTTTTTAGGCTAGTTTTCTTCTTTAGGTTTAAGTACCCAATCACGATCGGAAGCACAGCCAGAACTAATCCTAGTTCCATTTGCTTCCCAAGAACATATTGGGAAATTTGCTGTTTCCATCTTTCAAATGACCCTAAACAAGTTAGATCCATTGATGAGTTTTTAGATAAGATGCTTTTTTCTGAGTCATCTTCTAAGTTATACTGCTTATCCAAATTGAACACTAATCTCTGATTTTGATCATAGTGCCAACCAGGCTTTGAATGAACTTTAATTATTTCAGCATGATCCTGTTGGTCCATTAGAAATTTACTTACCCCTCCTTCTTGATATGGAAGGATTTTTATTCCGTAAGTAACAAGATCTTTAATATTTGTTGAAGTGATTTTATCCGATGGAATCAGAATAGTTTGCCACCCTATTCTGGTTTTATAGCAAAGATCAAATGCAACTTTTTTCGTATCCACATTATGGTAGGCCGTCTTTAGAAACATTGATGAACCAATTCGTTGGTATCCGTCTTTCTTCTTTTGTGTAATGTATTCATCCGAAATCTTGAATTCGTTAAAGTAAATCGTTTCCTTATCTATTTTTTCTTTCGTGAAAGAAAAATGAAATTTTCTTGCATCCTCAGGTATAGGATATTTTTTTATCAAATCGTGAATAGTAGTTGATTTGTGACTATCATGCAGGCAACCAAAACCTGTTCGTCCAGTCTTTTCGTTAAGGCTTAGATATGACCCTCTTTGGCTGTTAGTATGAACTTTTAGAGGGCATTCCTTTAAGATATACAATGTCCTTCCATCGTAATCGCCGTTTTGTTTTTCATATTGAATTCCGTGAAATTTCAGCCATTTTTCTGGGTCCATCTCCACCGTATCACGATGGCTATCATTGTAATTTGTCTCACCCCGATTCGAAATGTAACTATTTTCTTCTAAATCAGGATTTGCGGAATCCCTGATTTGTGCTCCAATTACCCGTTGAATCAGCTCAATAGAATTCGACTTAAAATCATTTGGCTTAGTTAATAGCTTACTGAACCGATGAGTTCGTTCTTCCGTAGGTTCTCCCTTTGTAGATTTTGAAGGTGGTACTTTCATAAGCCTTGAGGCGTCAAACACAACAGCATCGATTTTGGAATGCTCATTTGAAAAAACAGCATCTAACACTTTCAAGAAATTTTTAACTAAGTCTGGTTTTTCTTGAGGTTTAAATGGTTCAATTGGTATCAGTGCATAATAGCCATTTCCCGAATCAATTGTAATGGGCACAACAATTCCCATGTTTTCTAAATATTTTTTTATTTTGTTTAGTAACAACTGCGAATAATGTTTTTCTTCGTTGGTCGCACTTCTCTTTGATTCTGCTGTTATTGTGTCTATATCAAGCAAAATAAATCGGATCAAAGATATGTCCTTTTTACCAACAGCAGATTTGCTTAAAGCTTTTTCATCAATACAATTAAATGTAGTGTAGATCGATTCTTCTGCTAATCCATTCTCTTTTATCCAATTCATCATTCGCTCAATCCCTAACTTACCAGTGGCGAAAACTCCAGTAAAAGACCTTTTGCTACCTTTAGGAAAAGCTCTGAGATTCACATTTGCAACACCATAACCATTCAACATTCCAAAGAAATCTTTCATTTCAGTACTATATTTAACAAAATCCATTTATGCTCATCCCTATCGTTTAAAATGGAGAGTAGAAGCTCGAAATAGCTTTTTTCGAGCTTATTCGATTAACTGCTTGTGAAACCTCTCTCGGCGCCAAGTTTGGGTTCAAAAACAATCGCTCAAAGTCCCTACTCACAAGTTTGAGTACTCATCACTTGCTTGAGTCCATAATATAAAATTTGAAGCTACCTTTAAGTAGAAGTAGAAAAATTGAAAAAAATCTACTTTTACTTAAAAAACTCATATAAAATCAAAGAAGTAATGGTCACGAGTAAAACTACCGGTATTTTAGGGATATATTGTTCCGTCTATAGAGCTAACAGCACTTAGTAATATCAAAGTTAAAAAGAAACTACCCTTTTTACCGGTAATTTCTTTTTAGAAATACATTGAATCTAGATTTACCATAATGATGGAGGAACCTATGAAAAACTATAGCTTTGACTACCAAACACAAAAAGAATTTCTTTCATACGTAGGTAAGGATATCAACTTAGCTAACGAAACATTAAAAGATCGTCTTGAAGCAATATTGCTAAGAACCAACCTTAGAAATAAGGACAAAAAAGTTATTATTTCACAACAAGACATTGAAACCTCTCCCATGGATACAGAAATTGAAATAATCGGTAAAAATATTCAGCATTACGTCTTGGAAATTCAAAAGGCCTTGATTCACTTACTCAAGACTGAATCTGAAGCGGTAATTCCGTTATCTAAAACAAATGATGGGAAAACAATCAATTCAAAGTTGGGGTGGGAAGAGTATTATGATTATTACCGAATTCTAGTCGATTATTTTAATAATCAGGAATTCATTGGGAAGAAAAGAATTGAACATAGTAAAAGTTACGATACCACTTTAAAATTTTTAGATATATATAAAGAAACTGCTAATCTACAAATCGACTTAAAAAGGTGTAATATAAATAGGGTTAAACTGGTATCTGTTTATCTAAGTGAATTACAGCAACAGATTTTTGAGCGTATAAAAAAGTCACATATCACTGAGTTAGAGGCTGGATACGCCAGTCCTTTACCAACAAATATTTCAAGCTCAAATACGTTGGATGAGGCCTACGCTCAAATAGTATGGGAAGAAATCTCAAAAACAAGCTACGAGAAATATGTATTAACTGATGAGAAAGAAAAATCAAAGAAACAGTTTCCAGATTCATACCAAATTGAATCTTCAGAAGATATCAGATTCTTTTTCACAAGAAGGAACGCTTTCATTGATAGGCGTGAGAAAAGTTTCGATATCTTATCCAAAGATGGGATTGACGCATTTTTGAAGCATACCGGAGAACAAATAGCAATTAAAGGAGTAAAGTTCAGTGTTACTAATAGTACCTCTAGTTGCATAGAGAACAAGGCTGACGATCTAATAGCCCCTTTCAAAAAAAGAGAACCTTCACTATATGCACAACTAAAGTCAAATCCAACAAACGAAGAACTTTATCCAGAGTTGTTACTTGCTCTTGATAATCTTCTATCTGAACTCTTTCTACCACAAAAGCCTAATGTCATTGATCCTTTATATAGCCTAGAATCATTTCCAATCACCGTTTTAAATAGAATAATAAAAGATCAATCAAAAAATGATGCTCATTCGGCAAAGCTTCTATATATTAATACTTTAATGGATAAAAAAAGAAAACGTGCAGAACTTGAGGAACAACTTGCTTCTATTGATAATGAAATTGCAGATATGGAAAATTCTTCTCCCGAACATTTTTACGAAGAGCTTTATTCAACATGCAAAAATCAAAATTATCTTGAAAAATTACAAATACTAAACATAGAATCTGATAATAATTCCTTTTTTAATGCAATGAAAGCTTTATTCGAATAATACTTTACAAAAATAAAAAATCTGGATAGATACAGTAAAATGTGTCTACCCAAATTTTTTTATTTCCTTCTAATTAACCTTAATATGGCAATATTTCCCGTCACCCTGATCATAAGAAATGACACCTGTTTGCCCAGCCTTTAATCCATCACTAGGAATCACATCAAATCCCCATGGTAATTTGTCAATGTTGTTGATATGAATATCAAAACTGCCATCGCTAGCTACTTCAACAGTGCCCATAATGGTACCACCATCATTGATCGCCAAATGTTTAGCACCACCACCAGCACTGTATACGCCTTTTAATTTGATTTCACCATTATTAGCTTGTGCCGTACCAGTTGAATCAACACCTTCAGTGATAGTTAATTCGGGCAGCGCATTTGCCTTGTAACCTTCTGTTGTGGTGTTAGAAGCAGTCTTCTCAATCTTTTGACCGTTGTCTAATTGCTCTGTCATTTCTTTGATTAACTTTGCCAGTACTTTAGAGCCATTTTCTAAGTCAATCGCTTTTCTAGAATCTTCTCGAACAGATGTGTCTAACCCACTGACGCCTTGTTCTTCGTACTTCTGCAACCATTCAAGTTGTTGAAGCTGTTCTTCGTAATCGGTACCTTTTGCTTTTGCTACTTTCCCTTTTTCGTCTGATCCTGGTAAATCAGCGTAACGGATATTTTCTTTTGCCTCTGTGAATTTTCCATTTTCAGCTAAAGACTCGGCTTGTTTTAACATGGCTAAGTAATCTTTGGTTGCTTGCTGACTATTTTTTTCTTGGTCTTCAATGGCTTGAGAAAATTCTTCGTCGGCTTCTTTCGAGCGTTGACGATATTCCGCCTCGTTTTGTTCTTCATTTTGATTAAAAGAGGCTTCATCCATCACTTTCTTTTGGTGAGCTCGTTCTTCACCATATGTTTTTTCGTATTTATCTGCTGCTTTTTTATTGACCGACGAATTCCCTCCGCTTTGTGACTTGCAGCCGGAAAGAGTAAAAACTAACAGCACTGTTAAAACAAGTACACTATACTTTTTCATCGTCATCATCCTTCTTCAAAGAATCAAAGCTTTTTTCGTTTACCGCTTTTTGAATACTTTTCACATCTGTTTTAAATCCAAAATAATTAGCAGCTCCCAATACTAAGCAAATAATATTACCTATCAGATAAATATACGCACCCGTACCAAAGGAACTTGTTGACGAACCAAAAATACTTATAGCCTCAGCGATTTGTCCTTTTAAAATGAATACAATGACCAATGAAACAATCGGCAGTACAAAATCAATCAGTTTCTTTGATTTACTTAGAACTTCGATTTTTGGCGCAATCAACAATAGGATTGGAATCAGGACTAATAAGAAGCCATACCAAATGCTCGTAAAAATATTATAACCCTTCACTATGTAGCCTCCCGAAAAAGCGCCATTAGCAGCCGAGTAAAAATTACCAATAAATAATCCTACGATCATAAGTACTGCACCTACAATACTCAAGTTACTCAATAATTTTGTTTTTAACTCTTCATTCTTCATTCTTTTTCCCCTTTTCATTTTTAGTTAAATCCAATAGATATGGTAGTGAATGGTCATTTACGTGATTTTCGTCAGTTTTTTCTCTGTTGTCTGCAAGGATTCTCCGAAGATGTCTTTCACTATAGCCATAATAATGAGCTAATTTTCGTAAATTCTTTCCGTTGTATTCATTGTTAAGAACATACGGTAGTGCATCTGGCCGAATCAATCGAACAGGAAAATGAATCTGAGTTCCTTTGAATTCTTGGTAAATCTGGATTGTCGCTTCTGTTCCTATTAGCTGAGCCAATTCTTTATAGATGCTATGCCAAGAGTAAATATCTGGGCCCTCTTTTTTACCAATACAAACTACCTCCTTCGTCGTTAGTACTTTCACTAATAATAATAAAACTTCTAATTTGACTTATCTTGTGACAAAATGAAGGACATTCACCTTAGGAATGTCCTTCACTATTCTAAAATAAAAAGTTTTTCCACATCATCAAGTACCCACTGATCTCTTACTTGAGTTGACAAAGGGTGTGCAGGTTTTCCTGTAGTTCCATTACACAGTAGCTTTGCTTTCTCTTTCTGCGCTGCGGTTAGTAGGGTAAATATTTTTTTCGCTTGTTCCATAGCAAGAGGATTAGTTTCGACAATCGAACCACAAGCAAAAATAATTTGACCGATTCTTTTTTCCTTTAAAATTGTGGAAATCACTTCAAAAGTATTTTCATCTGAACCTTTTAAAAAGGTTGCTTTACTTTTTGCATGGATTGAAGAAAATAAATTGACTAAAACGAATCCTTTGAAACCCAACTTTCGAATGTTTTTTTCGATTAATAGACTGGTTAAATCTTCTGTAAACGCAGAGGTATTCGTCGGACGTATCGTGATAACCAACGCTAACTTTCCGGTTTTATCTTCTTTCAACCCTTCATACCATTGTTTTCTCCAGACATATTTGTGTACGTTATCTTCTGATGTCCACGCTTCAGCATGAATGGTAATGATTTCTTTCTTGATCATTTCATTCTCTCCTTCTTTATATAATTTGTGCGTTAATCAATGTTACTATTAAAGCTGTCAAAATTTTTGCGATGACTTTTAGTTTGAACCATTTCTCTTTTTTCATTTAGATCAACCCTCTCATTTTTTTCTAGTGCCATTAAGATGTCCTGTAAGCATTCAGCAATCGTCTTCCAAACGTCTGGACTAATCATGTGCGTTACCTGTTGAATGCCACTGAAGTACTCCGTCAATTAATAATCCTCTTGCAAGCTCAGTTTCACTATGACTATGATTTATATCCGAAATAAAGAAGACAACGTAGTCTTTTTTAGTTTGCTTGTCCATAAATAGATACATATCTGCTGAAACCATTTTTGAAGAGTCTGATATGAGCTCCTTTAAAATGGTCTGAGTATCCCTATCCAATTCATTTGAAGCCACTGCTACGGTTTCAGACCCCCAGTCTTTTTCAGTTGTGTAAAGTCCTACTTGATCTTTCAGTATCTCTACCGCTTCATTTATCATCTACAAACAATCCTTTCTACAAAAAGAAAACCCTAATGACCAGTTATAGTCATTAGGGTTAATCTTCACTCTTTAAATAACCTTGTTCTTTTAAAGAACTATACTTATCAGTCGAACAACCTATAATTAAATGGTCGACTAAATCAATCTGTAATAGTTTGCATGCTTTCCTAAGATTTTCAGAAAAAGAAATATCAGCATAGCTAGCTGCAGTGTCACCGCTAGGATGGCAGTGTGCAACAATAATACTAGTTGAGTTCGCCAAAATCGCTGGTTTCAAAATGTCTCTAGGTACTGCAATTGCTTGGTTAATCGTACCTATTGAGGTCAGATTCAAAAATGTTGGTTCCTTCTTCGTATTCAATCCAACGACATACAGATGCTCTCGATCCTTCTCTTTCAAATAGGGGGCAAAAAGCTCATAAGCTAGTCGTGTATTTGTAATTCTCCTCGGGCCATATAAAAGTGATGATTCTTTTACTAGTTGTAAGGACACAACATTTACTCGTTTTTGTGGTTCATTTTTCTTCATTAATAAGACCTTCTTTCTGTTAATTTTTTGAAATTTCTTACTCATGTGCTTACTATGTGCAATCAATACTCTTCCGGTAACAACATCGTCTGATGGGTATGATCATCAATCACCCATAGTTTTTTAATTTGGAAATTTGCTAAAGCATCCGTTATTCGACATTCATGATAATCAATAAAGAATGGTTCTTCTTGCCGATGGATAATCGTGATCGTCCCCCTCTGATCATCTCGATTGAACTCGAATATCTGTAGATAATCTAACTGAACAGCCTCTTGTTTCACCTTCTCATCAATTAACTGAAAACAACGTTGCTGCATTTCCTTTGTCACCTGTTCGTTCACTCCTTTGGTGATATAACGATTTTCTTGCGTATCAAACATTGCTTGTTCCTCCCTTTGGACACAAAAATAGCCCAATCACCGTTTAAGATGATTGGACCTCATAGTAATAATATATATTTGATTTTGTAATGTTTCCAAATTATTTTTGGGGCTATATTTATTCCAAGAATTCTCCATTACTTTCAATAACCCTTTTGTACCAATAAAAGGAATCTTTTTTGTATCTATTTAGAGTTCCATTCCCTTCGTCATCTCTATCAACATATATCTGTCCATAACGTTTTTTCATTTCTCCCGTGCCAGCAGCAATAATATCTGTAGTTCCCCACGTTGTGTAGGCCAATAAAGGAATCCCATCTTGTAACACCGCTTTTTTCATTTCAATAATATGTTTTTTCAAATAATCAATTCTATATAGATCATGTATTTCCATATTATTATCTATTTCGTCAATTGCTCCTAATCCATTTTCAACAATCATTAATGGCAACTGGTAACGATCATACAAAATATTCAAAGCATATCTTAAGCCTAGTGGATCTATAGACAAATCCCAATCAGTTTTTGATAAATAAGGATTTTCTGCACCGTCAATTGAACTTCCGACCAGATTCATTTTTACTTCTATACTAGCGGATGAACACATCGTCATGTAATAAGAAAAGGCAATAAAGTCAACTTTTCCGTCAAGTAAAATTTGTTCATCTTCTTCATTCATATCAATTTTAATTCCATTATTCTTCCAGAAGCTTTTGGCTTTTCTATCATAATAGCCTCTGCACATTGTATTCGGAAAATATAGATACCGATCCATATCTTTTTCGCAAGCCATAACATCTTCTGGGTTACATGTATGAGGATATGAAAATATCCCTCCGTACATCATCCCTACCTTAACCCTAGGATAATTGTCATGAGCGTATTTTACGGCCTTAGCACTTGCTAAGAACTGATGATGTGAAGCCTGGTAAGTTTCTTGCATACTCGCCTCTCTAATTCCCAACGAAAAAATGGAACTTAATATAGCACTATTTATTTCATTGAAGGTGAGCCAATACTTAACCTTAGAATTGTACCTATCTAAAATTGTTTTCGCATACTTTTCAAATAGATTAACTAGCTTTCGGCTTTTCCATCCATTATAATTGTCCATCAAATATAACGGCATTTCATAATGACACATTGTAACAATGGGTTCTATTCCATATTTTATTAATTCATCAAATACATTGTCATAAAACTGTAATCCGGCTTCATTCGGAGATTCTTCTAATCCGGTTGGAAAGATCCTTGTCCATGCAATCGACATCCGATAACACTTATATCCCATTTCTGCCATTAATGCTATATCTTCCTTGTATCTATGAAAAAAATCAACGGCTTCATGGTTAGGGTAGTACAAATCATCTTCAATTTTACTAGTATAAACCCTAGCTTTATCTATAGACCCAACAGTAGCGATATCTGCTGTACTTGGCCCCTTGCCGTCCTCGTTCCATCCTCCTTCACACTGGTTAGCAGCAGTAGCTCCTCCCCATAAAAAACCTTTAGGCATCTTCAAATCTATCAACCTTACCTTTCTAATTAAATTATTCATTAACAAATGCATTTTCCCGTCAAGACAACTTTTGAAACAATTTGTATTGCATTCTCCATCGATAAACTCAAAAACGTAAAGATAGCACAAACTATCATTTACAAAAAAGTGCAGTGAATGGATAATTTTGTCCTTCACTACACTCTCTTAAGGACTTATTGAATCCTTGTGTGTTTTATTTTACTTCCAATCCAAATTTGTTCCATTCGATTCGATAACTTGCTTGTACCAAGTGAATGAATCTTTTTTGTATCTATCAAATGTACCTTTTCCAAAATTGTCTAAATCAACATAAATGAAACCGTAACGTTTGTCCATTTCACCAGTTGAAGCTGATACTAAATCGATGCATCCCCAAGGAGTATAACCGATTAGATCTACACCATCTTCACTAATAGCAGCTCCCATTTCTTTAATGTGTTCTTGAATATACGCAATGCGGTAATTATCATGGATACTTCCGTCTTCTTCAATCTTATCCATTGCTCCTAAGCCATTTTCAACGACCATCATAGGTAATTGATATCTGCCATATACTTGATTTAATGTATAACGAAGCCCTTTTGCATCAATTTGCCATCCCCACTCTGAGGTTTCTAAGTATGGATTTTGATTACCTTCTACGATAAAGTTTCCAGTTGCTTCTCCAGCATCTTCTTGTGTTGACATCGTTGCAGTAAAGTAATAACTGAAGGTAAACATATCAATCGTGCCTTGCTTCAGGAATACTAAATCGTCCTCTGTAATATCTAAATTGAACCCATTTCTCTCAAAAAAGTTTAGCGCGAATTGAGGATACTCACCTCTTACTTGTACATCTCCAGCAATCAAATTCACTTCTCGATCAATTCTCTGCGTTTCCAAAACATCATCAGGATGACAAGAAAATGGATAATAGGTGATATATGCAATCATATTTCCCATCACGAAATTTGGATTAATTGCATGACCTAATTTGACAGCTTTAGCGCTGGCAACAAGCATGTAGTGTAATGCTTGATACAACTTTTCTTTTTCGATCTTCATCTCCATGACTACATCTTCATCACCATTTAGCATACCGCCGTTTACATATCCAGCAGATTCTAGACTTACAGCATTGATTTCGTTTAATGTTAGCCAATACTTCACCTTATTTTTGTATCTGTTCATCACAGTTTCAGCAAATCGCGTATAATGATCGATCATCTTACGTGATTCCCAACAATTGATTGTTTCTGACAAATGATACGGATACTCATAGTGTGAGATCGTAACCAGCGGTTCGATTCCGTACTTCAACAATTCATCAAAGACTTCATCGTAAAACTGCAGTCCTTCCTCATTCGGGTGAACATCATCACCATTCGGGAAAATTCTAGTCCAAGCGATCGACATACGAAAAATTTTGAATCCCATTTCCGCAAAAAGCTTGATATCCTCTTTATATCGATGATAAAAGTCAATTCCGTTATGAGAGGGATAATACTCTCCTTCTAAAATGGTCTTCGTTAATTTTTTGGGCGTTGTACGTGAGCCGGCTAAGCACATATCCGCTGTACTTACACCTTTTCCCCCTTCATTCCAACCACCTTCAAACTGATTGGCAGCAGTTGCGCCTCCCCACATAAAATTACTCGGAAACAAGTTTTTGGTCATTATTGATTTTCCCACTTTCTTCTTTAGTTGCAGATTCTTCTTTATATAGAATTAATGTTGAAACAAAAGTAACTACCATAGCAACAACAATACTAATAATCATATAGATTAGGTTCATTGGTTTTTCACCGATTAGTGCTGGTAATCCAAAAACACCACCACTTCCCACGAAGGCATAAACGTATACTTTAAACAAGCCGGCAACAGCTCCGCCACAAAAACCGCCTATCAATACCGCCCATAGAGGTTTCTTTAGTTTTAACGTGACTCCAAAGAGTGCTGGTTCAGTAACGCCTCCCAGAATTGCTGTAATTGCACTTGAAAGTGCATTTGCTTTCAAATTCTGATCCTTGGATCGAAGGGACACCGCTAAACACGCTGCTCCTTGACAGAAGTTCGCTAAGAACGAGGACACGATAACTATTGGGTCATATCCAACAGTAGCCATTGTTTGTACTAAGTACGGCGTCACTGTAGTATGCATACCTGTAAGAACTAGTAATGGCCATAAACAACTTAGAAGCGCTACTCCTAGGAATCCAATCGTATTGTAGATCCATAAAATTCCATCCGTTAAGAACGTTCCTAAGTATGAACCAATCGGAGCCAACAAACACAAAGTAAGCGGAATCATAATCAGTAATGAAAGCAGTGGTTCTAGCAACGACCGAAGTGCGTCTGGTGAATGCTTTCCGAAGAATCTTTGTACCTTAGAAAGAATAAACACAGAAATGATTGAAGGAAATACCATATTGGCATATGAAGCTCCTAAAACAGGAATACTTAAGAATGATACTTTCGTACCCTCAGCTACCATGCCTGTAAAAGTCGGATGTAGTAACATTGCACCCATAAGCATCCCCAACCCAATATTGGCACCGAATTTTTTGGCAGCAGTAGCACCTACTAATATAGGTAAGAAATAAAAGCCTGCATCAGCAGCAAAAGTTAAAACAGATAAAGTAGGCGAAGTTTCAGCCATTACACCCGTAACCTGTAAAATAAGAACTACTACTTTAATCATACCTGCACCAATTAATAATGGTATTAGTGGTGTAACGCAACCTGCGATTCCATCCAATATGTTGTTAAAAGAAAACTTTGTATTTTTATCAAGGTTTTCGTCAATGGGATCTTCTTGCTTAATTCCAAGTTCGGAGGCAATAGCTTTATATGCGTCTCCAACAGTTTGCCCAATGATAATCTGTAATTGTTCACCAGACCACTGTACTCCTACAACAGCAGGCAATTTTTCAATTTCTTCTATATTTACTAAACTACGGTCTTTCAAATTGAATCTCAATCGAGTAACACAATGTGTAAAATAACCAACATTTTCTTTTCCCCCAATATATTGAGGTAGAGACTTAGCTAATTCACTAAACTTATCTTGTTTAGCCATTTCATTCACCTTCTCCTATTAATTTATCTAATAATTAATGCGCGCAAATTAATCAGTAGATGTATAAAATCTCCAAATTGGAGTTTTTATCAGATTTTAAATTGTTTCTCTGAAACATAATCTGTTGATATGAATTATCAAATAGAGCAACTCCTCGTTAGATATAGTCATTCCAATTTCGGAGCTCTCTAAATAACTTTTTACGTTGAGTGAACAATTATATGCTTCGGGATATTGACTTCTAATTGAATCGAACATCTTTGAATTGTCAGAAGAAAATATTTTCCCACTCTCTTGACGTTTTAGTAGATATTGTAAATGCTTAACAAATCGTGAGTAATTGAATGTATCTTTCTCAATAGATAGCTGAAAGTCTTCATTTATAATTTGAGTAATCTTCTCTGTAATAGTATTGATCTTAATATCGGCTTTATCTGGTGAAGCTTTCATTTCAGCATTTATTAGATGCAAAGCTATGTTCGTAGCTTCTTCTTTTGGTAATTTGACAGACAATGACTTCTGTAAAAAGTCGACCGATTGAGTACCAATCTCATATTCATCTTCATATAAGAGCTGTATATCATATGACAAGGGGTTACTAATTCTGATATTTTTCTTTTCTCTTTCTATCGCAAAGTTTATATGATCGGCTAAAGTAAAAGCTGTATTTGGATTATAGTTTTTGCTTAATCTATTTCTAGCTAGATCAACAATTTTAACTGATACATCAAAAATTTCTTCAGGTATTTCGCTTAATTGATTTACTAGGGAAGAATCTACATCATAAAAGGTGCGTTCAATTACATTCAGATCAGTGATTTCATAAGGAACGGCTTTAAACCCGACACCTTTTCCAAATACAATCAATTCATTGTTGTTGTTGTCAATTGCCAAAGCAATATTATTATGGATTTTTTTTATTACTTTCATGATTATTCCCCTCAAATTCTGTTAGCTCAGCGTCATGACAACTGTCTCCGCTTCATTCACCTTTTGATTTGGTGCTATTTCAACTTGAAATTCATTACTATTTGTTACGACCATTGGAGTAGTCGAATTTTTCCCGTTTTCTTTCAAATAGTCATGATCTACCTTTAAAATTGGCGTTCCTCTTTTTATTTTTTGTCCCTCTGATACTAAAGCTTGGAATCCATTTCCATTCAACTCAACAGTATCTAGCCCAACATGAATAAGAATTTCAGCTCCATTTTTTGATTTGATTCCAACAGCATGTAGTGATTTAGGAAGCATAATTACTGTTCCGTCACAAGGAGAAAACAATGTATCACTATCAAACTTAAATGCTACGCCCTCACCCATCATTCCAGATGCAAATACCTTATCCGGTACATCCTTTAAAGAAATCAAATCCCCTGTAACAGGAGTAACTACTTGAATACTTTTTTCTTTCTTTTTAAAAATACTAATCATATTTATCTTTCCTTTCAAAATAAAAAACGGGAAGTCTCACTGTCTAATAGGCAAAAAAGCCTATTAAATAGTGACACCTCCCGTAGAGTAATGACCTATTTGTTGTATCTGTGATTTCATAATAAGATATTATGCGCTTACAGTCAACCCTCAAATAAATAAAAATACGCTTCATTCAAATTGGAATTAGTGATTGCAACGCTAACTGACTTTGTTATACCAATCGTTTAATAACTAAAATTTCGCAAAAAATATCATCACTTATGATATGGCTCCCCCTTATTAATCCTAAACACTCGATAAATCTGCTCCACCAAAATTAAGCGCATCAACTGATGCGGATACGTCATCTTGCCAAAAGAAATTTGGGCATTGCTGCGTTTCAGCACTTCGTCGCTCAGTCCCAGTGATCCGCCGATAACGAAGACGAATTGACTATTGCCTGCGATCTGCAGGCGGTCGAGTTGGGCGGCGAATTCTTCGCTGCTGGGGTTTTGGCCTTGGATGGCTAAGGCGAAGACGTATTCGCCTTCTTTGATTTTGGCGAGGATGCGTTCGCCTTCTTTTTGTTTGACTTGGGTCATTTCGGCTTCGCTTAGTTTTTCTGGTGCTTTCTCGTCGGGGACTTCGATCATGGTGACTTTTGCATATTTTGATAATCGTTTCGTGTATTCGGAAATTCCTTGGATGAGATACTTTTCTTTTAGTTTTCCCACAGTAATGATTTTGATGTTCATACGTATTCACTCTTTTCCACTTTTTTGTCCACAGTAATCACAGGCTTTTCCACAGAAAATCGTGGAAAAAGTGCTGCTTTCTTGGTGTTTTTGATTACAAACATATGTTTTCCCCACAGTTATCCACTTTATCCACAGAATTGTGGATAAAATCAAAAAAGATACCCACACGTTTTCCCCTGAGTTTTCCTTAGGTAATTGTGGAAAAATCCAAAAAAAATAATTGTTTTAAAAAATAATTCCAAACCTTCTTCATAAAAAAATCAAATCGCCATAGTAGACTTACCTTATCGAATAATACTATACTAAATATAACGTATAATTGGATAGAGTTGGAGGAATTTATGATGGATAGAAAAAAGAATACTTCTCCTAAAAAATCAAATCACTTTGGCAGAAGGTTTGTGATTGGGGTCTTGGGAGGTGTTGTTGGTGCGGTCCTCACGATTGGCATTTTTTACATGGTAAGTGGATCGACACTGGCACCAAATCAAAGCAGCAGCGGCTCGCCTAGTGCGGGAAATTCTCAGGTCAGCAATGTAAAGGTCGATGCGAACTCAGATATCACTGAAGCGGTAGACAAGGTACAGCCGGCTGTTGTATCAGTGATTAATCTGCAAAAACAGCAGTCACAGCGTGGTCTGGGCGGCTGGTCTGATATTTTTGGTGATGGAAATGGAGAATCTCAGGAGCAGCCTGAAGGCAACAATGATAGCGGCGATTTGGTCGAAGCTTCTGAAGGGTCAGGCGTGATTTACAAACGTGAAGGCAACACGGCCTATGTAGTGACCAACAACCACGTAGTAGAAGGACAAAATGGACTAGAGGTTCTATTGAAGGACGGAACAAAGGTGACCGCTGAACTAGTAGGAACCGATTCCTATACTGATTTGGCTGTACTGAAGATTGAATCGGACAAGGTAGCTGATATCACTCCCGCAGAATTTGGGGATTCAGATAGCTTGAAAGCAGGCGAACCAGCAATTGCACTTGGCTCACCGCTGGGTTCTCAATATGCGAACTCAGTCACCTCAGGGATCATTTCTTCCTTAGGTCGTCAAGTCGTCAGCCAAACATCAGAAGGTCAAACTGTTAACATCAACGCAATTCAAACCGATGCAGCGATCAATCCAGGAAACTCTGGAGGACCTTTAGTAAATATTGCTGGTCAAGTTGTTGGAATCAACTCCAGCAAAATCGTTCAAACGGAATCCAATGTCAGTGTTGAAGGAATTGGGTTTGCAATCCCAAGCAACGATGTAGTCAATGTGATCAATCAGCTAGAAAAAGACGGCAAAGTGATTCGTCCAGCATTGGGGATCACGATGCGTAATCTGTCTGACCTATCAAGCCAGCAACAGCAAGAAATCTTGAAGGTTCCTGATTCAGTGACACAAGGGGTCGTGATTGCAAGCGTACAATCCGCCACTCCAGCAGATCAAGCAGGACTTGAACGATACGATGTGATCACTGAAATCGACGGCAAGAAAGTCACGACTGGTGTGGAATTGCAATCTGAATTATACAACCATAAAGTCGGCGACACGATCGAGATCACGTATTACCGCGGCGATGACAAACGGACAGCCAAGGTCGAATTGTCATTGGATGCGAATTCGATGCAAAATTCAAATCGTCAAAGCGACGATCAATAAAACAGCATTTCGAAATGAAGCAGATAAAAAGCTGTTCCAAGCTCGTGGTTCGAGTTTGGAACAGCTTTTGTCTACAGTCTGAAAATCGGCTTCGGCCGATTTTTTTGTTTGCTTGACATCGTCGTACTACGCTAGCAGCGAGATCAAAACGAAAGCAGGAAGCTGGAGTTGTCTGAGTATAAGATTCAACAGCAGGCCTGAAAAACGTTTCTGTTCTGCATGGTGAGACACCAACGAGTTGTCCGATGAAAAAGTAGATTGAATTCTTATGCCGCTGGTTTTGCTGCAGATTCCAGATAATGAATGGATTTTGTAGTAATTGTATAAGCGGTTGCGTCCCAGCAATCCTTTATTGATCATGGATTTTGACACCACTTCTTTCGTCCAGCATTTTAAGGTTCACAATGGGTTTGATCATGACTAGTTAAAACAACGGTGATCGTAGCCTTCCATCACGGCGCAGACGTATTCATGAAACAAGCGGCTTCGTTGTTCTTGTGGTCAATCAAGCATAGTAAAAGACCCAGATTCCTTAAAAATCTGGGTCTTTTTTGCGTTTGATTAGTGGTTTGTAAATGATGTAATACCCGACGACTCCGATAAAGACAAATGCGGAGATCAATTGACCAATAAGAGGGGCTGCAGGTCGATAGGTCAGCTTCAACTGATGCTGGCCTTTTTCGGGAATTTCGACAGCTAAAAAGCTGCCAAATACTTTGCGGGTCGGGACTTCTTGTTGATCGATCGTGGCATGCCACGCCTCATCGTAAGGAATCGATAAGAAAAGCGATTGCTCGTCCTTCTTGGTCGTGACGGTTCCGGTCAATCGATCGTCTCGTTTGCCTTGCAGGTTGACCGCTAAGTCCTTTTCATCGGCCAGCAGCTGCTGCAGCGGCTCTTCTTTTAATGTCGCGATTTCGGCATTGGCAAAGTTGAAGTGCCTCTTTCCTTTCAGCTGGATGGTTACCTTGGTTCCTGAATCGAATTTTCCAAGGTTAAATAATTGATTGGTTTGGATCCCCACCGCAGTGGAATGGCGTTTTCCATTGACCATCAGCTGATCGACATTTTTCCAATAGACCTTTGGCAAATACATAAATAATTCACCCGAAGCTGTCGTTTCCACTTCCAATTGATTGGACTGGGATTCAGCTGGCGGCAAGAAATCCGCTTTTTGATAATAGCCGTAAGGATTGCTCTTGATGGTTTGCAGAATATCCTCTTGGTTTTGAATCACTTTTTTAGAGCGCAGCCGTAAGTCTTCTCTTTCCATTAAAAGCCCCATCCCCAAAGCTTCTTGGTTTTCATAGACATACATGTGATCTGTCTTTTTAATGGATTGCTGATTTTCCAAAGGGGTCGACTTAATTGAATATTTGACGTTCAACAACAAATTCAGCACTGGATTTTCGTCGACATAGGTGAAGCGCCGGACATTGCGGGAATAGATCCCTAAATTCACCAGCGTATCCAGCACGTCCTTTTCCAACGTTGACGTGTAACTGGCGATATCTGCAAAATGATACAAGAATGAATCATTGTAGCTGTTGTAGGCGATTGAAAAACCGTCGTTCTTTTGATCCGTGCTTTCATTGATCCGCCACAGGGTATCGTTGGCATTCAGTTGACTGATCAGTTGGTTTTGCTGCTGATAAAATTGAGCAAATTTTTGCTGGCTGCCAAGAGGAATTGCCTTTAACGATTGCTGATAATTAAAGCCCAATTCGGTAAACGTCAAGCAAGCGGTCAAAACCATTAGCCAACGGTAGTTCTTTTTCTGGCTCCAATAAAGCAATCCGGCATACAGCCAAATCAGTCCGAGACTGATTCCTAAATAGGGACTGATTCCAACGATTTCATTGGTTTCAAACAATTCAGACTCAAACGACATACCGATAGCGGCGACTAACAACAGTCCGCTGAAAACACAGGCGGATTTCCCGATCGGACCTAAAAAGGCTTCTTCTTTTTTGCGGTGAAGCCAGGCTTCGTAAGCAAACCGAATCAGCAAAAAGCTGAAAATAAAGACGTTGCGGTAAGGAAATCCGGCCGGACTTTGAAACATATGCCAAACGGTATTGATCAACTGAACGATGAAGGACAAGAACAGCGCCAGCATCAAGCAGAAACTGCCTCTTTTTTCTCTTCGCGGAATCTCTTTTCGGAAAAAGTAGCTGATGAACAGCAGAACCATCAGGATTCCTGAATAAATCGTCGGCAAATGCGACAAACGATGATCAAAATGATACGTTCCGATCCCCAACTCGCCAAACGAAGAGACGCCAAAGCGTGGGTACAGCAAAAAACTGGATGGATCAAAATTGGTCTTGGCCGTCCGCAGCATGCCCAGCAATGACGGGATCAACACAAAGCTGGTGGCGATCCCTGCTAGGAAGGAGACCACAATAAACTTCCGCCATTCCTGCCACAAAACACGCGGCTTCCAGGCGCCCTTTTCCGGATGCGCCAGCCAATAAAGATAGACACTGTAAATGACGGCGTACAAACAAACCATGTACCCGAGATAATAATTGGTCACAATTGTCGCAAACAAGCTGATCCCGTACAGTGAACCAGTCTCTCTTCGCCACAGCTTCTCTAAACCCAATGTGACTAACGGAAGCAAAATCAGCGCATCCAGCCACATGAAATTCAGGCTATAGGCCACCACGAAGCCGCACAGACTGTAGGAAGTCGAGAAAATTAACGAAGCAAAGGTTCGTTTTTGATAATGGCGACTAAGATAGAGATACATCGTACTCCCCATCGTTGCAATCTTTGCAGTAATGATCCAGATCAGAGCGATCGGCAGCTGTTCATCTTGAAAGAATAAACAGATTAGATTGAACGGACTAATCAGGTAATACCCGCTTAATGCAGCAATCGACCCGCCGATTCCATTGGAAAAGGAATACTGGCTGAAGCCTTCGTCGAAAAAGCGTTTGAATAAGCTCATAAACTCCAAATATTGTGTCCCGATATCACTGACCAACAGGTTGTGGTCGCCAAATGGAGCAATCGACAGCGACTGCCAAATGACGATCATGATGCAAAAAGGCACAAGAAAGCTCCCGGCTCCTTGCAGCCATCTTCTTTTCGTCATGTCATCCTCCCTGATGAATTTTTCATTCATTTTCTGAAATTTCTTTAATAGTATTCATCAAGTTTAGCCATTTGCCAAAAATCTGTCAAAAGACTTAAGGCTAATTTTTGCAAATTTATCAAAATCATTGGAATTGTGAAATGCTTCATGAACAGAAAAAAAATCAATCGAGGCATCCATTTCAGAGATGGCCCGATTGATTTTAATTCGTTAGTTTCCAACAGGGAAGGCTTCACCAACCACTGCAGCTTCATCCAATACTAAAATCCCCTTCTTTTCAGGTGCGTTGGGTAAGTGCAGCTCTTTAGCTGAGCAGATCATGCCGTAGCTTTCAACGCCACGCAGCTTGCCTGGCCAGATCATTAGACCGTCTGGCATCATGGCACCTGGTTTGGCAACCACGACCTTTTGACCGGCAGCAATATTGGCTGCTCCGCAAACGATCTGCAGAACTTCTCCGTTGTCGACTTCCGTTTCTGTGATGTGCAGATGATCCGAATCCGGATGATCGACACAGGTTCTCACATAACCGACAACAAATTTAGGGGAATGGTCTGCTACCAGACGTTCTTCAAAGCCGGCATCCCTCAACTGTTGATTCAACACATCGATGTCAGCATCTGACATCTCGATTTGACCGCTGCCGGTAATCGTCAGGATCTCAGAAACATTGAAAAAGTTCCAAGCGACTGTCGTGCCGTCAGGGATATAGATTCTCGCCACGTCTTTTTTCCGTTCGACCTGATTCTCTTGGCCGTTATCATTGGCTGCGATGACTAAAAGTGTATCGCCGACTGTTTGCTTGTTGTACGAAAAAATCATTTGATTGCTTGTCCTCTCTGTTCACTCTCGTTTTATCCTTTGCTATCTTAACAAAAAAGTCCTTAGGCGTCATGAGATTTTTTTCATCTTATTCTTTGCTCGGATGAACAACCAGCACGTCACAAGGCGCCTCACGGATAATATAGCTGGCTACACTGCCGGTCATAAACCGTTCCACCGCATTCAAGCCTGACTGGCCCACCATGATCAGATCAATCTGGTATTTCTCCGGCAAGTTCTTAGCCATCGCTTCCTTGGCAGAGCCATAGGCAACGATTCCCTCGACATCTTCAAATCCATGATCCTTGGCATATTTGCGATAATCAGCGATCAGATTCTTGGCTTCTTCTGTCTGATGATCGATAATATTCTCATTTAACGAAGAATACCCCATGACATTGTACAATTGCTGATCCAATACGTTCGCAACATAGATCTTTCCCTGATTGCGTTTGGCTACGGACAACGCTTTTTTGAATGCTTCCATCGCTTGTTCACTGCCGTCGGTCCCCACTAAGATGCGTTGATACGTTTGTGTGATCATTTTCCCCACTACCCTTCTACTTTTTGTAAAAAGCCACTGATCTCCTCTTTCGATTTGCGGTTTTTATTGACTAAACGGCCGAGCTCTTCTCCGTCGTTGGTTACTACAAAGCTTGGAATCCCAAAAATATTCCATTCTGCTGCTACATCGAGGTATTCGTCCCGATCAACTTGAATAAATTGAAACTGAGGAAATTCTGCCTCGATTTCCGGCATGTAGGGTTTGATAAAATTACAATCTCCACACCAGTCTGCAGTAAAGAAGAAGACGTTCTTGCCTTTTTCTGCATATTCAGCTAATTCATCAATATTTTTTGGAATAATCATTTCGTCACGACCTTTTCTTTTTCTACCTTAATTATACACGTTTGCGGCGATTTTGAGAAAGGAAGACGATGATAGAATTATTGGAACCTTTTTCATGACTTATGGTAAAATAATAAGAGTTAGACGGACTCGTCCTGACGTGAAACATGGCTAATAGTTAACATAGACTTTATGGATTGAATCGACAAGATGTTCTTCTTGAGAAGCAGACTTCGTTTCTCAAGTTACACAAAAAAGGAGGAGAAGCTGTGGGAAGAGCAAAAGAATTTGGGCAAGGACTGGCAGTTGGCGCCTTGATGGGCTTTGCTGGCGGTGTCGTCGGTACTTATTGGTTTCATAAGCAGCAAAACATGTCACCGGATGACATTTTGACGCAGGTAAAAAAGGCCTTTTTAGCTGAAGGGCCGATCGAAGGCTCATGGATCTCATTTGAGACCAAGCCGATGCGCAAATTTGCGATCAAAATGAACGGTGTCGAGGGTGGAATCACCCGCTTAGAAGATGGAAAATTGGTTTCTTACGAATTTCTGGCAGACGCCAAAACCGGTGCTGTCTTAACGATCGATCGGTTGACCGTATAAAAAGAGGGGGTGACATACATAACTGTCACCTCCTCTTTTGTTTATTTTGCTAAGCGATAGATGGCATCTGCATAGATTACTGCAGCGCGCAAAATATCTTCGACTGGCATATACTCATTGGCTTGGTGCATCGTATCTGTGTAGCCTGGGAATTGCGCTCCGAAAGCGACGCCTCGTTCCAGCAAACGACCAAAGGTACCGCCGCCGATGATCAGTTCATCGCCTTTCAAGCCTGTGTGTTCTTCGAAAGCATCCATCAGTGAAACCACCATCGGATCATCCATTGGTACATAATGAGGAGCCATGTTGCGGCCGTCTTGAACGACCTTTGCATCGTCACCAAACAATTGGCTTAGCTTGTCTTGGATCTCTTCTGCCGAAATGCCTTTAGGATAGCGGAAATTCAAGGTGATCGTGTTGTCATCTTCGCCATCGTTAAATTGGAAGACTCCGGCATTCATGGTCAAGTCACCCATTTTTTCATCGTGGAAAGCAACACTTAATTTTTTCCCGTAAACGTCTTCATGGATCTCATTTGCAGCATATTTGATGAAGGCTCGGGCACCGCCGTCGAATTCGTAGCTTTCTAAAAAGACGGCCAAGAAGGTTCCGGCATTGATTCCTGATTGCGGGCTGGCACCATGCGCCGCTTTGCCGACCAACTCAAAGGTTGCTTGCCTGCCGTCAACGCTTGCTGAACCGCTGATTGGATTGTTCTCAACGTAATCGGCAAAATCGTCGGCCATCACTTTTGCCGCTGCTTCATCCGCAACTGTCACGACGGCCTTCGCATTGCCAGGCACCATGTTGACTCTCAAGCCTGCTTCAAAGCTTTTTAGTACGTAGTCCACGCCGTTGGTCCCGGCAAACCGAGGAACCATTGTAACGTTGCCTTTTTCTCCATTGATCATCGGAAATTCAGCATCGGGTGAAAAGCCGAAATCGGGTTTTTCTTCATGCTCGAAATAATAATCCATATCGCCCCAGCCGCTCTCTTCGTCCGTTCCGATCACAAAACGGATTTTTTTCGACACCGGCAAGCCTAATTCTTTAATGATTTTCATGCCATAATATGCAGCCACAGTAGGTCCTTTGTCGTCGCTTGAACCGCGGGCGTATAATTTTCCATCCTTGATAACTGGATCGTACGGGTTTGTATCCCAGCCTTCGCCAGCCGGAACAACGTCCAAGTGTCCGAAGATCCCCAATGTTTCATCGCCTTCCCCAAAATCAATGTGTCCAGCATAATTATCGACATTTTTCGTTGCGAATCCATCACGTTCAGCCAAGGCCAGCATTTTTTCCAAAGCTTCTTTCGGTCCTGGACCAAACGGGGCTTCCTTGGTTGCTTTGCTGTCGTCTCGTTCACTGTTGATCTTCAACAAGCTGTTCAGATCTGCCAGTAAATCGTCTTTTCGTGCATCGACTTCTTTTTTCCAATCGATTGTCATGAAACATTCCTCCTAGGTTCGATTCGATGATCAAGTCAGATCCCTTTTACCATCCATCTCCCTTGATCCACCCTATCATGATAGCATTCTCGCGTAGAATTGAAAACTATTGTCTTCCTCCAGGAAAAGACAGATAGACGAAGGTGCTTTATAATAGAAAGAGTAGATTATAAAAGGGGGCATTGTATGATCGAACTAACAGACGATATTTTAGCAAAGGTCATCAAAAAAAGACCAGAGGAATCTCACAAAGGGACCTTTGGCCGAGCTGTTCTGATTGGGGGAAATTATCAATACGGCGGAGCGATCATCATGAGCGCAGAGGCCTGTATCCATAGCGGTGCTGGCTTGACGACCGTTGTGACGACGGAAAAAAATCATCACCCGCTGCATGCGCGTTTACCGGAAGCTATGGTCTTGAATTTTTCTGATTGGGAGTTGTTATATGAGGTTGTTCGTGCAGCAGATGTTGTTTTGATCGGTCCAGGTCTTGGATTGGATGCGACTGTCCTGGCTGTATTAAAAGGCGTCTTGGCTGAACAGCAAAAGGACCAGTGGCTAGTCATCGACGGTTCCGCGATCACATTAGTTGCCAAACACCAATTATCCTTAAAATACCCAAAGCAAGTGATCTTCACACCCCACCAAATGGAATGGAAGCGACTGAGCGGTTTGACCATCGAAGAACAGACGACAGAAAACAATCAAGCCATGCAAGAGAAACTAGGTGCAACAATTATTCTAAAAAAACACCGCACCGAGATTTACAACGGCCAAACAGTTTATAAAAATACCGTAGGCAATGCAGGGATGGCAACTGGGGGTACAGGCGACACTCTAGCAGGAATGATAGCTGGGTTTGCAGCGCAATTTGAAAACACCAGTGACGCTGTCGCTGCTGCAGTCTACCTGCACAGCAAAATCGGTGATGATCTGGCTGAAGAGAATTATGTCGTTTTGCCTACGAAGGTCAGTCAGGCTTTGCCTGGTTATATGAAAAAATACAACAGGAAAGGAAGTTGATGGATGGAACACTATGCAGGCTATGTCAGAAAACCTTTTTATTACGAAACAGATAAGATGGGAATCATCCATCATTCCAATTACATTCGCTGGTTTGAAGAGGCACGGGTTGATTTGTTGGACTTTCTAGATTATTCCTTCGATAAGATCGAAGCAGACGGCATCATCGTTCCCGTACTTGGAGTCAGTGCTGCTTATAAAGAAATGGTCCGATTTGGCGATGAGGTTTTGATTCGGCCGTTCATCAATAAATACACCAGCACCCGCCTTCATTTTGACTACGTCATTACCAATCAAGCAACAGGCAAGATCGTCACCACTGGAACTAGCGAACATTGCTTTATGTCCAGCGAAACCAAGCGTCTGGTTCATTTGAAAAAGCAGCATCCAGAATTGCATGCACTTTTTCAAGCGTATGATGCTTTGGATCAGGAAATGAGAAACTAACCTTTCGTGAACAGAGCGGGACTCCCCCTAGTGGACAAGTCCCGCTCCTTTTTTATGTGTGATTATTGAGACAATGTAACCGTCGTATCAACTTTGACTGTGATGCGTCCATTTTTGATCACGTAAGCCCGTTCAGGAATGTCGATGATCGCATTGGCTTTGACTTTGGTGTCCAGCAGAACCATGTCTGCTTTTTTACCGACTGCCAACCCGTAATCCTGCAGATTCAAGGCCTTCGCCGGATTTTCCGTGATCATTGGCAAGACGGTTGGCAGATCGTCAGCTCCACCTAAATGTCCAACTGGAATCGCCAGCATCGCGATCTGCATCAGGTCGCCATTGCCATATGGAGTAAAGGCATTTCGAATGTTGTTTGTAGCCAGACAAACATTTACGCCTGCATCCCGTAGTTTGCGAATCGGTGTCACAGCACGGCGGACATTGCATTCATCCCCACGAGCACCCAAATGGAGATCGGTCGCCGGCAGAGGCATCACATTGATTTTGGCTTTTGCCATCTGCGAAATCACTCGATCCAATCGTTCCTTCGGCATTGCATGCAAGGCCGTTAAGTGACCGACCGAAACCCGACCTTCATAGCCTTCTTGGATCGTTTTTTTACACAAGTATTCGATAGATGTGTCATCCGCTTCATCCGCGAAATCTTGATGCAGATCAATATCTTTGTCATACTTTTTAGCAATCTCAAAAATCAGATCGATGTGGTCATTGGCAGGTGCGTCGTTGTAAGGAATGCCGCCAACGACATCGGCCCCCATATCCATTGCTTCATACATCATTTTTTCAGTTCCAGGCGCTTTAAAAATGCCCTCCTGCGGAAACGCCACGACCTGCATGTCGATGCGGTCTTTGTACTCCTCTTTGAGCTTCATGATCATGTTGAAGCCGGTAAAGCCTTGCGCCGGATCAAATTCGGAATGTGTCCGGACCGTCGTTGCCCCTCGGCGAATGATCATTTCCAGTGCTTGCTTGGCACGTTGGTACACATCTTCTTCTGTAAAGGTAGGCTTTAATTTTGCAGTAACCTCGATCGCTTCTTTTAGCGTCCCTGATTTGTTGGGCTCTCGATCAGCAATCAATGCTTTGTCTAAATGGATATGGCTTTCGACCAATCCCGGGATCAAGACTCTGCCAGCTGCCTCGATTACTTCTTTGGCATCTCCTTCAATAACAGGGGCAATCTGAGTGATTCGACCCTTTTCGACAGCTACATCCTGCAAGTCTTCTCCATCATTTAAACGTGCTTGTTTGATCAATAAATCCATCGTTTTCACTCCTCTTCATTTATATTAGCCGAAAATCAGTCCGATCCCCAGCAGCAAGACAGACGCCAGACTCAACCATTTCACGTTGCCTTTGACTACTTCCAAAATCGGAATCTGGAAACCTGAAGACAGCGCCTGCATCGTGATATTAACAAAGCTCATTTGGCTGCCTAAGCCAACACCCATCGTCACGAAGCCCAAAGCCAGCGGTGGAAAACCTAGTGAAACAGCAACTGGCAATACAAGGGTCAGCACTGAACCGACGTAAGCACCTGCTGGAACGCCAATCAATACACCCGTCAGAATAGCGACCGGCACCACAACAAATTCAGGCGCATTCTCGGCGATACCTGCGATCACTGCAAAGGTTCCCGTTTGCGCGATGACATTGATAAAAGCCAAGAAGATTCCTACCTGGAACAATCGAGTCAAAATATAGGTCGACCCATCGACCATCGCCTCCACCGACTGATTCATCGTGAAGTCTGTGCAAATAAACACCAGGGCCAATGTCAAAATCATATAAACCAATGGTGTGAAGAAAGCAAAACCAATCAGGTTGTTGACCACCGGACCAAAGATTACCGCAAACAATAAAAAGATAGCAGGTAAGGTCAGCTTGACCAATTGACCGGTTGATTTCTTGTCAAATTCATCGTCCTCCGATTCTTTGAAGCCGACATTGCGGCGCTTCGTTCCCCAGAAGGCCAAAATCACAGCCAGTACCACAAAAGCCAGCCAGTATGGACGCATCACAGTGACATATTCACTCACCTCAAATTTGCCGAGCTGGGAGACAATGCTGGATTCCAATGAAGCAGGCGATGTGGTGAAGGAGACCGCAGCCGCCAATGACATGCCAGCTATTAATTCAGGTACAACACCTACTGCCGCAAAGGCCAGCGGCGCAATCACCATTGCGCTCCCTCCACCGATCCCCGACATGTAGGTAGCCGCAGCCAGCAGGATCACGATAAACGCGGAGACAAATTCCACTTTTCCTTTGGTTCCGCGTTTGGCTAAAGTCAGCGCGGCCGAGTAGCTGCCGGCTTTAAACACGGCCATGGCTACTGCGGAGTTAATGATCGGAACCGTAATGCTCAGCATTGAGGGGATCGTTTCCAGCAGCTGCGCATTGGCGTCCATTAAGCTTACCCCACCAATCAGCATAGCTAATACGCCGGCTATCAAACCAGCAATGATCATATCTACCTTCATAAAAAGCAAAACCAATACGACAATCAATGGAACAATAACTAAAACAGCTTTAAATCCGGTAGGTGCGGTCACACTATCTAGTGCCTCAGCCGCATGGGCGTTGATTCCCGTGGTAATTCCAATAAACAACAGCATTAAAAATAATACAATTCTTCGCTTCATGACGATACTCCTTGTCGATTATTTTTATTACAACTTTCTCGTGTTACTTGAATATGTCTTTCCTGATTCATTTGAGCAGCATCCTTGATAAGACAATCAGAAAGATGCTCCCTTTACTTCCTCCTTCCTTTGCAACGTTGGCAGCCCTTACCACTACAAGACAGACATATAGTTATTTTTTCTTGATTTTCAGCCGTTTTGCCCTCCAAAAATCCTCTCATCACTAGTATTTTATCGGTTGTTGAATCCGTTTTCATTAGACGTTGTTCTAAATTTATCTTGATTTTTTTATCCATAAAGGGCAAAAGCAATAATTTGATGAAATTATGCTTGTTTGTTGTCTTATCAAAAAAGCCCCTCTTAGGATCAAACCATAAGAGGAGCTAGTGTCTATTCAATTTTACTGCTAGTAAAATGGATGCTAAAATCGCCCGTCATTGACTTGAACCAAAAGCTAGATCATAGGCTCAATATTCACTCGTTCTACAACGTATTTCCGCCATCCACACTGATCACTGAGCCGGTCATATAACTGGAATCCTCGGAAGCCATCAGAGAGACCATGCCAACGATCTCGCTGGTATCGCCCATTTTGGCTGGTCCTAACAAGGCGACAGATGGTTTTGGCTGCTGGTATTGATGCTCCTGCATGAACATGCCTACCTTCATGGTCATTGGTGTAATGAAGCCGCCTGGACAAAGACAGTTCACCCGCACATCGTAACGGGCATATTCCATCGCCGCCACCTTGCTCATGCCGACTACCCCATGTTTGGTCGCAGAATACACGCCAAAACCGGTTTCTGGCCGAATCCCTGAAGAAGAGCCGGTGTTTAGGATGTGGCCGAAGCGCTGTTCCTTCATGACTTTCAGCACATGCTTCATGCCAAAGAAGCAAGCCTTAAAATTCGAGTGCAGCACATAGTCCATGTCATCTTCGGTCAGCTCATCAAAATCCCTTGGCATATGAAGTACGCCCTGGTTATTAAAGAAGAAATCGATCTTGCCGTATTTGTCCATGGTGAAGGCGACCAGCTTCTTGACCTCGGCTTCTTTCCCCATATCTGTCAAGACGAAATCAACATCCTCATGGACCTCTCGGCATAAGCCCAGGGTAGTTTCGCCCTCTGCCTCGTTCCAGTCGGCTAGAACCAAGGCAAACCCATCCTCTGCCAGACGAACTGCACTGGCTCTTCCTATGCCGGTTGCAGCTCCACTGACGATTGCAATTTTTCTCTCCATCTTTCTTTTTCTCCCTTCCTTTATGAAATACTTCTGGCTAATTCTGCTCCTTCGGCAGTTGCTTCTAATGCGCGTCGTGGCTGAAGGGCATCACCAATCACATAATAAGGCAGCCCATTTGCTTCACAATACTGTTCGATTGCCTTGAAATCCCGGCTTTGCGAGCCGATCGCTACGACTACATGGTCACATGAAAGCACACGTTCTTCTCCGTCCTTCAACACTTGAACGCCTTCATCTGTAATGCGAATGCAGGTCGTCTCCGTCATGGTCGTTACCTTGTCGATGTACAGCTGCTCCATCACCGTGATTTTTCGTGTCGATCCTAGATCCTTCCCCACGGCATCGGTCATCTCGATCACGGTAACATCTCCGCCAGTCTCAGCAACTGTTTCTGCGACCTCAAGTCCTACTAAACCGCCGCCAATCACGATCGTTTTGCCAGCCAACTGAGGTTTGTTTTGTAAAATATCGACATAATTATAGACATGTTCCTTTTCAATGCCCGGAATCTTCGGCATCAGCGGTTGTGCACCGACAGCGTTGATCACGATCTCTGGTCGAAGCTCTTTCAGCAAGGCTTCCGTGACAGGTGTGTCCAACCGAACGTTCACTCCGGCACGTTGGATCTGTTTGCCCTTCAATTCTGCTGCTTCACGCATCTCCTGCTTACGCGGTGCCATTCCAGCTAAAAGAAATTGTCCGCCCAAGCGGTCTGAGGCTTCACATAAAGTCACGTCAAAGCCGCGCTCCTGCAGGGTCATTGAGACTTCCATTCCCGCCATTCCGCCGCCGGCAACCACAATTTTTTTCGCATCGTTCGTCGGAACCAGCTGATAAGCCCGTTCTTTGCCGACTGCCGGATTGCGCAAACAGGTGATATGCGGAATATCCGCACGTTCGCAGGCATCGTAGCAGCCCTGATTGCAGCCAACACAGTACACGATATCCTCCAGTCGGCCCGCTTGCGCTTTGTTTAAGAAGTCTGGATCAGACAGCTGCGCCCGTCCGATGCCGATCAAATCGACTTTTCCTTCAGCTAAAATTTCTTCAGCTAAGTCTGGATAATTCACTCGACCAACGCCCATCGTGATGATGCCCGTCTCTTCTTTAATCCGTGCAGCGTTGTCGATGTTGAAGGCAAACGGAATGTCGATAGGGGGAACTTCGTATTTTAGGCCGCTGGTCATAATGTTCCCGCGAGAAACATCGGCAACATCGACCCCACAATCCTTTGCCCATTTGACAAACTGGATGACTTCCTCGATGGTCAGTCCATTTTCCAAATAATCGTCGTGGGCATCGATTCGCATAAACAACGGCATCGTATCTGGAATTGCCGAGCGAACAGCTTCGATTACTGCCAATGGAAAACGAGCGCGATTTTCCAGACTGCCGCCGTACTCATCGGTCCTCCGGTTGATCCCGCCAGAAAGGAACGAATGCAAAATGTAGTTGTGTCCTAAATGGATTTCGACACAGTCGAAATTGGCTTCAACAGCGCGGCGAGCAGCTTGCTTGTAGCAATCGATCAGCTCAACGATCAATTCTTTACTGGCGCCGGGAATCGTATACTCTGGTGACACTGGCAGGTCGCTGGCAACGATCACTTGTGATGTCGGGTCCGCCGCAACAGCAATACTGCCCTGCCATAATTGAACGCCGGCTTTTCCGCCGTGTGCATGGATGGCTTCAGTCAGTTCCCGCATCCCTGGAAGAAAGCGGTCTTCTGCTAGGGACAAGTAGTGGCTTGGGATCGATCCGGCATGGACCCCGGTCACCTCTACCATGTTCAGCCCCGAGCCGCCTTTCACTCGAGCAATGTGAAAATCGATCAGCTGCTGCGTCACTTGGTTGTCTTTTGGAAATTTGGTTCCCATGGCTGGCATGATGGCGCGATTTTTCAAGGTCAATTGGCGAATGGTGACGGGTGAAAAAAGCGTAGGAAACATTCTAACCCCTCCTCTTTGTGAATTGTTCAACAATATTTTCTCATAGAAAATCAGCAAATTCTGGACAAATTCGACAGAACTATTTTCAATTCATTAGACAATAAGTAAAAAAGCGTTCTCATTTATGGTATTCTTGCTTTAAAAGAGGAAGAAAGGATGAGGAAGATGACCAACTATGAGAAGATTCACACGTATTCATTGGCCGAATATCGCCAGCAGAATGTGCAGGCGATGGATTTTGACGTCAAGGAATGTCGACTTGCTCGTTCGGAAGAATTGCACGCCCATGATTCAATCGAGATGATCTACATTCAAAAAGGACAGGGTCTGTTAAAGGTCAATGACCGCCGCTATCCCTTTCAAGCCGGCTCACTGATCCGTTTGTTTTCTTTTCATATCCATGCTTTGGAAAAAATCGATGAGCCTGTCGACTACATCTACTGCCGCTTTCCACTTTCTGTGCTGATGTATGCCGATGTTGACCTGTCCAAACGCTATGCCAGCTATTATATTCTGGAGCATTTGTCTCCTCTCGTTACGATTCCTCTTCACAATCAAGCCGCCGTAGCTCAATCCTTTGCAACCATTCTGACGGAGCAGAAGCAGGCAGACCTGTATTGCGACCATATGATCATGGCTGAATTGACCAAACTGTCGCTGCATTTTGAACGAGTCGCGCAACGGGCGGAGACCCTTCAAAAAGAGCCTGCGCCTATTTGGCAGGCTCTGCACTATATGCACATGCATTTCAATCAGGAGTTGACTGCGAAAACCGTGGCGGAGACTTTCCAGTTGTCGGTCGCCCAGCTGAATCATCAGCTTTACCAAAAGACCGGCACCAATTTTATGGGTAATCTGCACGAAATCCGCATTCGCAATGCTTGTGCCATGATGCCTTTCACCGAATTGTCGATCGCTTATATTCAGCGCTATGTCGGCTATCGGTCGGCCGCTACCTTTTACCGCGTTTTTAAAAAGCTGAAGGGAACCACTCCTGAGGTGTATCGCAAAGGAGACTATCTGCCGGAGACGGCGATCATTGAAAAGGCGGACACTGTTTGGAAAATCATTTTGTTCGTGGCGGATCATTTTAAGGAAGGAATCACGATCGAGGACGTGGCGCAGCAGCTTTATTTAAGTCCGCATACGATCAAACAAACGGTCCAAAAAAGCTTGTCGATCTCCTTTTCTGAGCTGCTTTTGAGTATTCGGATGGCTTATGCCTGTGCTTTGTTGAAGGCGACCGATTTGGAGGTGGCGTACATCGCCGCCTATGTCGGCTATGATTCCCTGCGCAGCTTCAATCGTCATTTTAAAGAGTACCTTGGTGTCACACCGCGAGAATACCGCTAAAAAAAGTGGATCCAAATGAGTGTTCATTCATTTGGATCCACTTTTTTATTTTCCTGGGTATTCGCCGACAAGAAACCCATATTGGACGATGTGTCCTTCCATGGCTGCCAGCAGATCGGCTTTCTTGGCAGAAGCCTCCAGATTCAGCTTTTGGTCCAACGCAAAGACATGATAGTTGTAGCGATGACTGCCAAATGGCGGTTTAGGTCCTCGATACCGGTGCTTGCCATAACCAATTCCTTGGACGGCACCAGACAAGGTCGATACCTTTTCCCCTTTTGGAATCGCTTCTGGAATGGTCTGCTGCGGCGGAATGTTCCAAATCAGCCAATGATTGTAGACCCCCATCAACGGATGATCGATATCGTCCATGATCACCGCTAAAGATACCACTCGACGATCCAGTTCAGACATGTTTAATTCCGGCGAGATATCCATTCCGTCCCCCGAATATTGCTCGGGAATCGCTTGATTTGGACCAAACGCTGGACTGGAAACCTTCAACGGAGTGTACGCTTCTTCAATTGCAATATCCGGTTGTTGTTTTATTCTTAAAAACAGGAAAATAACGGCTAAAACAGCGACGATTGCGCCAATGATCTTCAGCATCAGACTTCCTCCCTTAATGTACGACGTATCCTGCTTAATGACACAGGAGTGATTCCTACATAGGAGGCAATATGCGTATGACTGACTCGCTGATCGATGTCAGGGATCATGCGTTTGAGCGCGATGTAGCGTTCTGTCGCTGTTTGATTAATCAGAGCGGTCTCTCGGATCAATTTCAGCCGTAGCGTTTCCTCCAATAGACCGATATAGATCCAGGTCAGATTTGGTTCTTCGATCATCAGCTCTTGAATCTTCAAGTAATCAAAGCAAACCATAGTACACGGCTCTGCCGCTTCGAAATTGCACATCACCTGGCCGCCATAAACGATATTATGGGTCCCGAAAATTTTTCCCTCCTGCATGAAAAAATGAGTCAGATCGTTGCCGTGGCTGTCCAAATAAAATTTTCGAACCAAGCCCTCGATCAGGAAATACAGCTTGCTTCCCTGATCCCCCGAAGCCACGATCAGCTCGCCTGGCTGAACATTCACTTGGGTTCCTAACGCAGCGATACGTGCGATCGTTTCATCGGAAATCGGCGTTTTTTTGTATCGATCGATCATGGCGCGTATAGTTGCTTCAAATTCAGACATTGACTGCTCCCCTCTTACAAGTTTCTTTTATTGTAATGGTCTGCAGGTTATCTGTCATTAACATATGATAACAGCGTTCAATTTAGCGAATCAAATTCGTGCGTCGTCCAACACCGCATTCGCTTGGCCTTCCACCAGGTCGTCCAGGTATTTGGCAACTTCCTTAGAAATCGCTTTGGTCGAGGTCTGATAAAAAATACTTGGGGTATTGTTGACAGTGTAGTGCAGAATCGAATCGACCTCGTACAGAGAGTCGTCGTCTTCACTTGGCCGGCAGGTCTCGATAGCGCCATTGGTATCACTGCTGATGTCGATGATCAAGGCATGCGTCCGCATGGTTTTTAGATCCTGTTTTGTGATGATATGATCTTCTCGCTCCTTGTCCCATTTCACCGCATTGACAATCACATCAAAGCTGTCTAGTTCTTTTTGCAGCAAGCTTTCCTGTTTGCGGTTGTAGATCACTACTTCGGCTCCTAATTTTTCCAGCAGGCGAATCGCCCCTTGTGCCACATTGCCGCGGCCGATCACTGCCGCTTTTGTCTCTTCCGGCAACTTGCCGTACAAAAGATAAGCATGCATCACCGCTGCTTCGCCGGCAATGCGATTATTTTCCCAAAACGTATGACGATTGTCTTGGTACATCCGCTCCCAAGCGATCATTTCGATGCCTTTCTCATAAAGCGGTTCCAGCTTTCCTTGATTGGAGCTCGTGTGAATCCAACCAAACAACAGCTGCTCCGCTTTCAAAGAATCCAAATAATCAGCCTCCCCGATTTTCGGATCGCAAAGAATATCCTGCTGAAGGACCTCTTTCCGTTCTGCTACTCGACAGCCCATCGCTTCATAAGCGGCATCCTCTATGCCCATTACCTTGCCGTAGCCCTGTTCAAACACCAGTTGTTGCTTGTGTTTGATGCCTTCGATATCCGCAGGCAGCAAAGCTCGGCGCTTTTCATTCTCCTTGTGTCCGATGGGAAATCCGATCGTTCGTTTGTTCATGTTCTATTCCTCCTTGTGACGGTTGGCAGCTGCACCAAAAAAGCTGATTTGATCACTCGCAGCAAACCAGCAGCCTTTCGTTTTACTCTCAAAATAATTGTATCACGAAGGTTTTTTTTCTCTAAATTTAAACTCTAGCCGCCTGCTGTGTAAGCACTAAGAACCTCCAAACATTTTTTTGCGAAGCCAAGTGAATAAAATCAATAGTAGTATAATGCTAGAAGTGATGCCTGCCGTTTTTTCAAAATACTTTCTTTTGCGCCATGATAGATCGGCAGAGCCACTTCGATCTTAGGAATCTTGACTCGGCATCAGCCAATGCCTCCCCACCATTGAAATGAACAACAGTTTCCTTTCTTCCCGCGGTCTCTAGGTAAATGTCTCAGTTCTCAGTGATCCGCTTTTTCGATAGATCGATCTCCCCTGCACGGGTGCGCTTCAGAGAAAAGGAAGAATACTAAAAGCACTACGAAAAACCAATGCAGCTGAATCTTCCAACACAAAAAGACAGCCCTCCTGCGAAGACTGCCTGTGAAAAATACATTATTGATTTTTTTTCATCATGTAGAAGTATATCGGGATTCCCAATGCCGTAATCAGCAAGCCGACCATTGCAAGAGAGAATTGGTTGATCAAGGTCATGATCAAAATGAAGATGCCACCGACGATCGCGACCATTGGAATTATCGGATACAAAGGTACTTTGTATGGACGGTGAAGCTCGGGCTCTGTTTTCCGCAATTTGATCACCGCAATAAAGACCAGTGTGTAGAAGATCCAGATCACGAACACCAGCATGTCCGTCAATAGATCGAAGCCGCCGACCATCATCATCGCAATCGCAATCACAAGTTCCAAAATCCCTGCTACATATGGAACCGCATTTCTGTTTAATTTTGCCAATTGATTGGAAAAAGGCAGCTGGTTCTCAAGCCCCATCGTGTATGGCAAGCGCATCCCGGTCATAGTATAGCCGTTGATTGTGCCGTACACAGAAACTAAAATTCCGATGGTTACCAGTCTTCCACCCATACCACCGAAGATTCTGCCAGCGACTTCCATCGCCGCATTTTCATTGCCGGCTAACTCTGGCACGGTCATCGTCCGCAGGTACGCCCAGTTGACCAATAAATAGACCACCATAATCCCCAAGATCCCGCCAGCGATCGCCCGAGGCAAGTCTTTAGCCGGTTTTTTTAACTCTCCAGCCAAGTTTCCAACATGAATCCAGCCGTCATAAGCGAACATGGTTGCCAGCAAACCAGCACCCAACGCAGGGGCAAACCCGCCCACTCCCGGTCCTGCTTGGACAGGGATCAAGCTGACTTCCACTGTGCCTTGGCGCAGCAGGCCGAAAATAACGATCAAAGCTAAAGGAATCAGCTTGAAGACCAAGGTCACTGATTGGAACATCCCGCCAGCCTTCGAGCCTAAGAAGTTGATCAGCATGATCGATGCCGCTGCCACGATGGCAATCGGTACGATGGTTGCATCACTCAAGGCAAATAAATTTTTGAATTGAGTAGCAAAGATGATCGATAAAGCTGCTACGTTGGCCGGGAAATAAATGATAACCTGTGCCCAGCCCAATAAGAAACTAGGGAATTTGCCATAGGCGCGTTCAATATAGCGCAGCATCCCGCCTGTTTCAGGAATCGCGGCTGCCAATTCTGCTCCCGTTAAGCCGGCACAGACACTGATCAGTCCGCCTAGAAACCAAGACAGCATGTGCATACTGGTCGATCCGGTCACTGCTGCCACACTGGCTGCCTTGAAGAATACCCCTGCTCCGATCACAGTCCCCATTACGGTGGACAACGCAGGGAAAAAGCTCATCGTTCGTTTTAATTCGCCCTCTTGCGGTTTGGATGTTGCAACGACATCTTGTTGGTGTGTTGCCATAATTCTTCCTCCTCCTTGAAGCAATCCAACTCTTGGGAGATTGCTTGCTGATTTAAGTAAAAATAGCAAAAACAAAGAAATATTTTTTCAAAAACAATCTCCCATTTCCGAAAAATCATTCTAACATGAGCCGCAAGAAAAAGGAGTGATCCTGAATGAATAATCCCCTTTTTCTTAGCTGGCCTTCACGTTTTTCTAACGCTTATCTTGAAACGATTTTTTCCGCTTCAAATTTCTTTTCCAGACGCATCAGCATCTCATCTGTCATGCGTTCCAAGTCGTAGCTCGGTGTGAAATCCCACTCGTCACGTGCACATTGGCAATCAATCGCATTTGGCCAAGATTCAGCGATTCCCTGACGAACCGGATCTACGTCATACGTCATTTCAAATTCCGGAATCCGGCGTTTGATTGCTGCCGCGATTTCTTCTGGCGCAAAGGACATGGCGGTGATGTTGAAGGCATTGCGGTGAAGTAGACGGTCTGAATCCGCATTCATTAAATCAACGATGGCGTCGATTGCATCATCCATGTACATCATGTCCATATAAGTTCCTTCTGCGATAAAGGATTTGTAAGATTTGTTTCTCAACGCTTCGTAGAAAATGTCTACCGCATAGTCAGTTGTGCCGCCGCCAGGTTCGACTTTGTAAGAGATCAAACCTGGGAAACGAACTGAGCGAGTATCGACCCCATATTTATCGTGGTAGTAGTTTTCCAGTAATTCACCGGCAACCTTTGTGACTCCGTACATCGTCGTTGGATGCATCACCGTATCCTGCGGGGTAGTATCTGGCTCCGCATCAGGACCATAAGCCGCAATAGACGATGGCGCAAAGAACTTGATGCCTTCGCCCAATTCACGTGCAACCTCTAAGCCATTCATCAAGCCGCCCATGTTCAGCTGCCAAGCAAATGCCGGGCGCTGCTCCGCCGTAGCCGAAAGCAATGCTGCCAAGTGGATAATCGTATCAACATCATAGCGTTTAGCCATGTCTAGGAAGGCAGCGAAATCTTGCACATCCAAGGTTTCAAACTGACCGTTTTCCACGGTCGGGTTGTTGTCTGGTTTGCGAATATCTGTCGCAATCACGTTTTCGTTGCCTAAATCACGACGCAAACGTTCAGTCAATTCAGATCCAATTTGTCCTAATGCACCGGTGATCAATACTTTTTTCATATAAAAAACTTCCCCTCTGATTGTTTATTTTTTATTGAACTACTTCGATTTCTTTGATGATTCCCAGCTCTTGACCGACTTTTTGGTAGATCTTGATGGCGTCATCCAGCATTTCTTTGGTGTGACCGGCATTCGGCATGTTACGGACACGCCCCGTGCCCAATGGAACCGTTGGGAAAACGATTGGCTTCGCGTAAACACCGTTTTCGATCAATTTCTTCGAAAATTCCTGCGCCAGCTTTTCATCGCCGACGATGACGGGGGTAATCGGTGTTTCTGATTGACCGATGTCATAACCGATGCGCTTCAGCTCTTGTTTGAAATAATTGGCATTATCCCACAGTTTTTCAACATATTCTGGATGTGCTTGGATCAATTCGATCGCTTTGATCGCAGCCCCAGCCGCTCCTGGTGTGATCGATGTCGAGAATAAGAACGGACGAGCTTGGGATTTCAGCCAAGTGATCAAACCTTTGGTTCCGGCCACGTAGCCGCCGACCACGCCGATCCCTTTAGACAGCGTCCCCATTTGGAAATCAATGTGGTCTTGCATACCGAAATGTTTGACTGTGCCGGCACCTTTACCCATAACCCCGGTTCCGTGCGCATCATCAACATAGGTGATCACATTGTACTTTTCACAGATTTCCACAATCTCTTTGATCTTGGCTACGTCCCCATCCATCGAGAACACACCATCCGTGATATACATCACCTTGTTGTATTCGCCACTCTCTGTTGCTGCTTTGGCTTTTTCCTCCAAATCCTGCATGTCCTGATGATTGACGCGAATGATCTTAGCTCCCGACAACCGACAGCCGTCGATGATCGACGCATGATTCAATTCATCAGAAAGGATCGCATCGCCTTTTTTCATCACGGCAGAAATGGCTCCCATGTTGCAGTTGAAGCCGGATTGGAAAGCGATCGCTGCTTCTGTGCCTTTAAACTCAGCAATTTTCTCTTCTAATTGGCGGTGAATATCCAATGTGCCATTGATTGTACGAACTGCTCCCGCACCCGCTCCATACTTTTCAGTTGCTTCAACATCGGCTTCAATCAATTCCGGCCGTGTCGCAAATCCCAGATAGTTATTTGAGGCTAAGTTGATTAACTCTTTTTCATTGATCATGATCTTCGGTCCATTACTCCCTTCGATCACATCGATCGTATTGAACAGGCCTTTTTCCTTCAGCTCGTTCAAATTGGTTTCAAGAAACTGATCAAGTACTTTTGAACTCATGTTTGATTCCTCCATTACTCTTTTTTACGGGTGAATGTGTTGAGACGCTTTTTTCGTGTTATCTTTCCTTTGAAAGCGATAAATATAACACAAAATTTCAATAAGTAGTTTCTCTGTCACCTACACTCGTAGTATAGCTTGCGAATGTCTGCGCTTTCAATAAAGATGCTTTCAACTTCTCTGAATTATAATAAACAACCATTTGATTCTTTCATCTTTCTTATTTTAAGGATTTTTTTTCCCGTGATTTAGGGTTTTTTCAAGTTCTCAAATTTATAGAAATCGACTGAATTCTGAATTTTCTAAAGAATTCTCTTTCACAATATACATGATTCTAAAATTATCAACGCTGATTTAACAACAATGAGTTAAAAACGCCGCACACAATAAAAGTTATTTTAATAACAATCTAAGAGATTCTTCTATCAGACTTTTCTGACATTTCTAGATGAGAAAACGCTTTATTTTTATCATTTTTTAAACATTCATCTCATTCTTTTTATCATAAATGACGAGCTTGTTTTAGAAAGCTGAATGTGACTTTTCATTTTACTCACTATCCATCTTTTGACAAAAGATGAGATGTCCTATATGTTGGAATTTTTGTGTGCTATAAATGACAAAATTTTCAGATAATTAAGCGCCTTTGACACTCTGATCGGAATGGAATCTTTGAGCTGTTGGCTGTGTTTTTGTTGCTTAACATTTCGCAGCGATTAAAAAAGAAAAGAATGCGTGAAAGCCTGCGGTCGTGTTAGGTACACGCTCGTTGGCTTTCACACATTCTTTTTTGGGGTGTAGCGATAATTTTTAATGGTTGGTTCTTTCATTGATGCTCTTTTTAGCGGCTGATCACACCCGAGCCATTGCTCATGTAGGCTTCTACTTCCTGAGCAGTGAACAAATTGGCATCGCCATGCACCGTGTGCTTCAAAGCCGCTGCTGCTGTGGCAAAATCCACTAGCTCCTGTGGATTTTTCCCCGTTAACAGGCCATGCAGGATCCCTGCAGAAAAGGCATCACCGCCGCCTACTCGATCAACAATCGGATTCAATCGATGGGTGACAGATTCGTAATAGCCGTTTTGCCAAAGTGTCCCGGTCAACTCATGGGAAGACGCAGAGTGCACCACACGCTTCGTCGAATACAGCAGTTCGATCGACGGGTATTTTTCTTGGATGGCTTGATAGTAGTCCATCACCTCCCCATCGGAGGACGCACGTTCTTCGATACCTAATAAGTAGATAGCGTCTAATTTTCCAGCAGAACAATAATCGACATGCGGCAGCAATCGAGCCAAAGCATCTCCCGCTGCAGCTTGACTCCACAAATTTCCACGGTAATTGATATCAAAACTGACCTTGCAGCCTTTTTGATGAGCCAGCTGCATGAACTCGATCAGCAGTTCGCACCATTGAGGCGAGAGTGCTGCGGTAATCCCCGATAAGTGCAGGATATCTGCACCTTCCAAAAGATCATCAGGCCATTCATTTTTACAAATTTCAGCAAAGCTTGAACCTGCCCGGTCATAGATCACCTTGGCTGCCCGACTGCCAATTCCCGCTTCTAAATAGTAGGTTCCCAAACGCGGTCCGCCTACTAAGATAGAGGAAGGATCGACTCCAGCACGCCTTATCTGCTGGATCACCGTCATTCCCAATGAATTGTCGGGAACTTTTGTGGCAAAAGTAACCTGATGACCAAAATTAGCCAGAGAGACAGCAACATTGGCTTCGCCGCCGCCATAATGCGCTTGAAACGAACGGCTCGTCGAAATCCGTTCTCCCACAGTCGTTGAAAGACGCAGCATGATTTCTCCCAACGTCACGACCTTACCCATTTTTCTTCTCCTTGACCTGTCGGTACTGTTCCATATAGGCTTTGGCATTTTCAGTCACTTGCTGGAAATCTCCTGCTTCGGCCGGTGCCAGCAGTTTTCCTCCTGCACCGACTGCGATTGCCCCGGCAGCGAACCATTCAGCTAAATTCTCGCTGCTGACACCGCCAGTCGGCATAATATTGAGCTGAGGCAGCGGTGCTTTGAAGGCAGAGATAATCGATGGTTCAAACGTTGACCCCGGAAAAAGCTTGATGATATCCACCCCTGCTGCGAGGGCTCTTTTCATCTCCGTGATCGTCATACAGCCCGGCAAATACGGGATTTGGTACAAATTACACAGTTCAGCTGTGGCCTGATCAAAAGTCGGACTCACAATAAACTCTGCGCCAGCTAAAATGGCTAACCGTGCAGTCGTTGCATCCAACACAGTCCCTGCGCCAATCACTACACTGGTGTCTGTGCGTTCAGCCAGCAATTCACGGATCACCTCATCTGCCTTTGGCAAGGTAAAGGTGATTTCCAACCCTTTCATGCCTCCTGCTACTAGCGCTTCACTAGCCTTTTTTCCAACTTCCTTTGAAGCTCCGCGAACTACTGCGATCACGCCTGCGGCTTCGATTTTTTTCAATCGTTCTACTCGTTGCACGATTCTCGCTCCTTTTTTAATACCTGCTGGATCAAAGAGACCGCGTTACCGATCGCTTGATCCTTGGTTTCCTCCAACACGACGAAGGTTCCTGGTTTTTCTTTTGCAATCACCTGACAGATCGCTGGGTAATCAATCACACCAGTCCCTAAATCGACGGGGATGATCTGGTCTTCTCTCACTTGGAAATCTTTTAAATGAACAGCGATGATTTTATCGCCGAACCGATCAAAGGCTTCTTGAACCAAGGCCGCTTGAGAACGATAAGTTTCGCTGGTAATCAAGTTGGTGGGGTCCAATATAATACCTAAGTACGCTGAATCAACCCTCTGCAGCAATTGTGCTGTTCGATCCAATGAATGCAGCGGATGATTCAAGCCAGGCTCGATTCCGACCAGCATCTGCTGCTGTTCTCCGACAGCCGTCAAGCGTTCAATCCCCTGGACCATCTCCTCAAACGCAGCTTCCGTGAAATTCTTGGTCGTATAGCGAATCTCCGGAAATACATTCCCCGTTTCCGTAGCTACCATAGCTGCGCCAAAATAACGAGCATGGCGAAGGTAGCTCTCAAATTTGGATAATGCAGCCTCGCGAAGTGTCCTGTCCGGATGAATCAGATTGATATAGCAGCTTAATATCCCCACTTGAATGTTTTTCCTCTGGAGGGTTCCTTTCACTAACTGACCCAAACCGGGATTGATGTTCCTCCCTTCGCTGAGCAGTGCGGGAAAAGATAGCCCCAGTGCCAGTTGGAGGGTTTGAATCCCTTGTGCCTGCGTCTTTTCCGCCAATGATTCTAGCGAGGTGACCTCAGATAAATCGTGTCCGCGAATAGCTAAGTTCAACATGCTGTTACCCCACCATATTCGGCAGCCACATGACGATGGCTGGGAAATAGGTAATCAGCAACAGAATCACTAAGATGGCGGCATAAAAAGGAATCAGCGGCTTCAGCATTTGCTCCGCCTTGACCCCGCCGACGCTGGCCCCGACATACAACCCCGTTCCTACTGGCGGTGTGATCGATCCCACACATAGATTCATGATGGAGAACAATCCAAAATGAACAGGATCAACTCCAACGCTGGTCACCACTGGTAAAAAGATCGGAGTGAAAATCAAGATTGCCGGACCAACATCCATAAACATCCCGACCAGCAGCAGCACGATATTCACCAAAAGAAGAACAATCATTTTATTCGTTGTCAACCCTAAAATCGCACCACTGATGGCTTGTGGTATCCCAGTAAATGCCATCGCAAAGGACATCATCGAAGAAGTTGCCAACAAGAAAGAGATCGTCCCTGTCGTCTTCACTGCTTCTGTCAACATGCAAGGAATATCCTTGACCGTAATGGTTTTGTAGTAAAACATAGCAATCAGCAGAGAATAAGCAACTGCGATCGCGGAGGCTTCCACAGCGGTAAACAATCCGAGCAAGATCCCGCCAATAATGATCACGATCAGCATAACACTTGGAATAGCCTCTTTTAAAACGGTTCCGGCCGTTCCTTTTTCGGTTCCCTTGATCGTTTGGTAATTGTTGCGCTTAGCATGAACAAACGCAACGACCATAATTCCTAAGCACCATAATGCGCCAACAAGATAGCCTCCCATGAACAAGGCCGAGATCGAAGCGCCTCCAGCAACCAATGAGTACATGATGAATGCAGTACTCGGTGGGATGACCATGCCGGTAGGGGCTGAGGCAATGTTGGCAGCCGTAGCAAATTTTCGATCATACCCAGCTTTGACCTGCTGAGGAACCAGCACACCGCCAATCGCAGTCGATGCTGCAATTGCCGAGCTGGACATCGAACCGAACAATGCATTGCCCAACACGTTTGTATGTGCCAGACCTCCAGGAATCCGTCCAACGAACAACATGGCAAAATTCACCAATTTTTCAGCGATCCCGCCATTGTTCATGATGATCCCCGACAGGACAAAGAACGGGATAGCGATCAGCGAAAAGCTGTTTAGGCTGGAGACCATTTTTTGGGCAGAGGTAAAGACCGCATTATCAAAGGGAATCACTAACAACAAAGTACAAATCGATGAAACCGCAATACTGATCGCAATCGGCATTCCGACAACTAACAGGATCGCGAAGATTACAAAAAGGATCAGGCCTGCTTCTAAAGCCATGATTACTCCGCCTCACTTTCCACTGTACGAGGTGCTCCATCCAACAAATTCATCAAGCAATACAGCAGCATCACTACACCTGATACCGGCACTGCCATATAGATATAACCCATCGGGATCGACAGCGATGGTGAAATTTGCCCCATCGTTACCATCGAAGCCTGCCAACCGCCGTAAATCATGATCACTGCCGCAAACAATAAGAACAGCACCTGAACCACGATCTCTAAAAAGCGTTGGCCGCGTTCATTCAAATGATCGCTTAGCAAGGTGACACACAAATGCCCTTTTTTTCCAACCACATAGGCTGAAGCCAGCATTGCAACCCACACCAAGCCAAAACGAACAAGTTCTTCTGTGACTGTATTGGGATTATTCAAGACCTTTCGCGCAAAGACTTGATACAAGACGACCAGCACCATTACTGCCAAGATCGTCGAACACAAAATCTCCATTACTTTATCCAAACCGTTTCTAAACGCTTTCATTCGTATCCTCCTAACTTCCCGCCAATGCCCGAATCTCTTGATACAGATCACGATACACATCATTGTTCTTGAATTCATCATGCAAAGGCTGAACCAATTCTTGGAATGGGGAATTGTCTACTTCGTTGTATTGCACCCCATATTCTTTAGTTGCAATTTTCTTTTCTTCATCGATCGCTTTTTTAAAGGCAACCTTTTCATATTCTGTCGACTCCTGCGCTGCTTCCTGCACAGCTGCGAATTGTTCTTTTGTCAAACGTTCCTTCACTGAATCGTTCATGATCACAATGTCTGGTACCCGTGTGTGCTCATCATAAGAGTAATATTTCGCCACACCGCCATGGCCCGCAGTATACAAGACAAATTCATTGTTCTCAGACCCATTGATCAGGTTCGATTGCAAAGACGTGTACACTTCATTGCTTCCCATCGGTACTGCTGATCCACCAAGCAGCTCCACCATTTTGATCGCTGTTTCACTTTGCATTACCCGAATTTTCTTACCTTTTAAATCATCCGGATGATTGATCGGACCCTCGGTCATATAAAAACTTCGCTGACCAGAGTCATAATAGGTCAGTCCGACAAATCCCAGTTCCTTTGTGGATTGGTAAATCTCATCCATGATCGTTTTGTCTTCCATGACCTTGAAGAAATGGGCTTCATTGTCAAACAAGTAAGGAATTCCAAAGATCGAATAGTCTTTAGAGAAGCTCTCTAAAGCAGCTCCACTGACCTTCGAAAAATCGATTGCCCCCGTTTGAGTCAACTCGATCAATTCCGTCTCTCCACCTAATTGCGCATCCGGATAGTACTCGATCGTCACTTGGCCATCGGTTTTTTCTTTTACCAGTCGGCCAAATTCCTTCATCGAATCAATCACCGGCTGGCTGTTAGAGGCATAGGCGTATCGCAAGGTGACACCCTTCTCATCCGCAGAAGCAGCTTTTGTATTGCTGCATCCGCTTAAAAAGATCGTTCCCGCAAACAGCGCTGCTGCTGTTAAAATCAATGCTTTTATTTTCATTGTTTCGCTCCTTTTTCTTTAGCAATAAGAAACTAGCAACTCGGTCAGACATAAAACCGTTAGGGATTGGCCATACGGCATGGCAGTGATTCCAATGTTTTTATAAAACGCCAGACTGTCTCCCATTCCTGTGCCCACGGACACATTTTGTACTGTCCCGTTTTCATCTATTTGTGTCAGCAATCCCTCGATCGCCTGATATGCGACCTTTTCGTATGTTTTAGGCAAATAGTGTTTGTGGACCGCCTTCAAGATCCCGTAGGCAAAGCCAGCCGTTGCTGAAGATTCCACATAAGAGGTCGGATCATCAATCAAGGTATGCCATAAGCCGCTTTCCGACTGATACTCTGCCAAAGCTCTCACTTGTGCTTCCAAGGTTTCTAGTAAAAATTCTCGTAACGCGTCGCCTTTCGGCAATTCTAAAATCTCAATGATCTCTGGGATAGCGATCGTCAACCAGCAGTTGCCTCTTGCCCAAAAGGCCTCTGCATAGTTGTGATTGCCTTCAAACGTCCAGCCGTGGTACCATAGCCCCGTCCTTTTATCCATCAAGTATTTGGTGTGAATCAAAAATTGATAACGCGCCTCTTCCAAATACTCAGGACGATTGAACAACTTCCCGATTTTTGCCAAGGGGAGAACCGTCATCATCAAGGTATCATCCCACAGCTGATTCTTGTTCTCTGGACCGTATGTCTCATGCTGCAGCCCATTTTCTTTTGTGCGCGGCATCTCGTTCATGACCCACTCTGCCCATTGCTCCAAATAAGGAATGTAGCGCGTGTCTTGTGTATCTTCATACAAATACGCCATCGTCAACAGTGGAGCCATCGTGTTGACGTTTTTTGGCGGTGCCCCCTCCTGCATCCGTGCCTCGAACCAGTCGTTCACGACCTTTAATGCAGCAGGATTTTTCGTAATACGGTAGTTTTTGTAGATGCCGTATAAGCCTACGCCCTGCGGCCAGTTCCAGATCGTCCAACTCTTATCGTCCACCTTCAGCCCATCAAAATCCAGAATGAACTCACCATCAGTATCTTTGATTTCAGTCAGATTTTTGATCAATCGATCGATGTTATCTTCTACAACTTCTTTTGGTATAAACAGTTCTTCTAAAATAATTGCCATCTTTTTCTCCTCAGTATAAATCGCTTTCATTTATTCAATGTGAATATAGTAACAAATAACAATGAAGCGATAAACAATATTTTTGATAAAAAAACCATGATACTTTCTCATTTTAGTATGAAGAATAAGAACCGCCAGCTCTTATTCTTCATACAGGTCTACTTGCTTAAGGCTGTTTCCCGATATACGCCAAGATCCCGCCGTCGACATACAAGATATGTCCATTTACAAAATCAGAAGCACTGGATGCTAGAAAAACCGTCGGACCTGCTAGATCATGCGGCTCCCCCCAACGTGCAGCCGGTGTTTTTGAGACGATAAATTGATCGAAGGGATGTCGAGAACCATCTGCCTGCTTCTCTCTCAACGGTGCCGTTTGCGGTGTGGCAATATACCCAGGACCGATGCCATTGCATTGGATGTTGGCTTCGCCAAACTCGGAACAAATATTTTTGGTCAACATCTTTAATCCACCTTTGGCAGCCGCATACCCTGCCACCGTTTCACGTCCCAACTCACTCATCATCGAACAGATATTAATAATTTTTCCATGTCCTTTTTTGATCATAGACGGCAGCACTGCTTTGGAGACGATAAACGGTGCATTCAAATCGACATCTACGACTTGACGAAACTCATTGGCGGACATCTCCAGCATCGGAATACGCTTGATGATGCCTGCATTGTTGACCAGAATATCGATCACGCCGACCTCTGTCTCGATCTGCTTGACCATCGCGTTGACGGCTTCTTCATCCGTTACATCGCAGACATAGCCGTGCGCCTTGATCCCCTCCTTCGCATAGTTTTCCAGCCCCTGATCGACAGAAGCCTGATCCAAATTATTGAACACGATGGTCGCTCCTGCAGCCGCCAATGACTTTGCGATCTCAAAGCCAATGCCGTAAACTGCACCAGTCACCAAAGCGATCTTTCCGTCTAAACGAAACATATCCATTTGAAATTCCATTTTCTAGTCCACTCCTCTTAATTGGTTATTTTAGTTGATTCATCGCGACCATATCCATGTCGGTATACGTAATGTTTTCTCCGCACATTGCCCAGATAAACGAATAATTGCTGGTTCCTACACCTGAATGAATCGACCAGCTCGGCGAGATCACCGCTTGCTCATTGTCAACGACCAAATGCTTCGTCTCATCTGGTTTGCCCATCATATGGAATACGCGCGTATCCTCACTCGCATAATCAAAATACACGTACGCCTCCATTCGACGCTCATGGGTATGAGAAGGCATCGTATTCCAGGCACTGCCGGGTTCTAAAATTGTATAGCCCATTTGCAATTGACAGCTTTCACAAACATTTGGATGAATGTATTGATAAATCTTCCGTTCATTCAAGGTTTGTCCTTCTCCGGTCTCCATCGGTTTGATCTGGTCAATACTGATTTTGACATTCGGATACTTTTTATGAGCCGGCACACAACTGATGTAAAATTTCGCCGGATCAGCCGGATTTTCTGAAGAAAACACCACGTGCTTGGTTTCTTTTCCGATGTAGTACCCGTCTTGTTTTTTCATCGATTCTTTTTGCCCATCGATTTCAATGAAGCCCGGTCCGCCAATGTTGATAACGCCCAGCTCCCGCCGTTCCAAGAAGTAATCTACTCCTAACTCTTGTGCCAAGATAACCTCAAGCGCTTGATCAGCAGGGGTCACACCGCCAAAAATCATGCGGTCATTGTGGGTATAGGTCAAGCGAATCGCGCCGGGAACAAACAGCTTTTCTACTAAAAATTCTCTTCGCAGCTCTTCCGTAGAATAGTGACGAATATCTACTGGACTATGGGTATAACGTGTTTCCATTTCCTGCATGTAAAAACTCTCCTTTTCGTATTCCGACTAAATTTAACCGTTTACAATCATTTTTTTGTAACGCTTTCAAGGGATAGTTTAACAAGGAGTGTCTTTTAAATAAATGGCATTTTTTGAACAAATACTGTCAAAAATTGCAGTCTTTTACAAAAAATGGCCGTTTTTGACAAAACCAAAAAAAAATCAGCCACTTGGACTGAAAGTACAGTATAATGGGTGAAAATAACACATGAAATTATTCTTCAGCGGGAGGAACAGCATGGTTCAGCCAAAAGAAAAAAGATACTATGTCAACACGATGCTATCAGATCACTATGAGATCTACCACGTCAAAGACAATGTAAATAATGAGAAAACTGTTTATCATTACCACGATTTTTATGAAGTTCATGCGACTTTAGAAGGAGTAGCGACTTTTTTCTTGGACAATCGCCAATTCGATATCGTCCCGGGGACCGTTCTTTTGATCCATTACAATGACCTGCATCGAATCTTAAAACAGAGTACCGATTACTTCGAGCGCGTCTATATTTTTATAACACCTAAGTTTTTGCAGGATCGTTCCACAGAATGGACAAAATTGGAGGCGTGCTTTCAGCAGGTCGGAGAACAACGAAGCAAGGTATTGCAGCTGAAGCCTGAGAAGCTGCATGAGCTGCTTCAATTTGTTGATGAAAAGCCCTCGCAGGAGATGTATGGGTCAGACATTCTTTATGAACAGCAGCTGGTGAATTACTTAATGTACCTGAATCAGCTGATCGAAGAAGATGAGCAGGAAAAACCTACCCTGCCAGCGATTCAAAACGAACGAATCGTAGAGATGATCCATTACATCACTAAAAATCTATCCCATCCACTAAGCCTAGAGGAGATGGAGCAAAATTTTTACGTCAGCAAATACTACATCACCCGCGAATTCAAGAAATACACAGGCTTCACTTTTCACCAATTTGTGTTAAAAAAGAAATTGCTCTACTCAAAACAATTATTAAAGCAATACAAAAGCTCTTCCGAAGTTTACAGCAAGTGCGGTTTTAACTCCTATGCGCACTTTCTGAAAACCTTCAAAAAGGAATTCGGCATGACACCAAAGGAATTTCTCAAGCACGCAAATGAAAATCCACCGATCCAGTTTACAGAGCCTCATTGATAGAATGAAGACGATTTTTCAGTAAACACCTATTCGGTGCTGCTGAAAAATCGTTAACCCCCACAAAAATACCCGCTATCATTAGCGGGTGACTAACACAACTGATTTAGAATTTCGATTAAAAAAACCAACAATCTTTCTTCGAAGTCATCGGAGGGGATTATTCGCTTTCTTCTTTTTTCCGATACACATACTCAATGATTTTTTGCTCTCTTTTTCCTATTGGAAGAAAATAGAGCTTGTGAACGATCCACATTTTTGAACAGCTCACCTTCTTACCATCTACGAGTACATATTGTCTGCTTGCGCACAGCTTGCCAAATTTGTAGATTTCCTCCTGAACCAATTTATGCTCAATGATCAGAAAGAGATGATCCAATACTGCCTGCAAAGTCTTCCTATCCCGCTTAATGCCTTCATCCAGATTGAAGATCCGACAGCCTTGCAAATGAGAAACAGAGATTTCCAGTTTTTCGATTCGGCATAGAAAATTGTTGGCTTTATCGACAACAATGATCCACTCTTTACGATTGCTATGGATTTGGAAAGGAATATTCTTTTCCTCTAGCCGCATTGAAATTGTTTGGCTGATCTGATAAAGCGACAAGCGTTGCTTTCTCATTTGTTCCTCCTATCGTAACTTCTATCTACTAAACTGTGCAATCAACTTCACAAAAAGTATACACCTAATTGATTGATTTGCACTTTCAAATTTCAAGAACAACTTTGCCATTTTTCGAAAATAGTGAAATTCATGTATTATCAATTGATTCCAGCGTTGATTTGACAGTAAGGTAACCTGATTAGACAAGCTGCCTGTGCCATCCATCCGGCGATTTTTCCTCGTTCTATGGCAGTTAGAGGTGTTCCCTTTTTGCGCTTTGTTTTACAGTAGATGTGAATAGGTCCTAGTAAAAAGTCTCTTTATTGATTGGTGTCAACACCTCAACAATACACGACTTTTCACTAGGAAGTTTTTTTCTAGACGGCGAAGTTGAATATAAAAGTTGTGATTGCTTTGTACTCCCTCATTCTTAAAAAGAACTATTGATGATACCTTACTGTCTTTTGTTTAACCGAAACTTGTTTTCTTATCACAGAAAAAAATGAAATTATTTTTTACAGTGCCCTTCAGAAAATTCCCCAAAAATCTTTTTTAAAATAACCGTTTACACAAACAAACCGAAAATAAAGATTGGAAATTTTCTTTTCTGAAAAAGAATAAGTTTTACTTTGTTGTTCTCAAAAAGAACATCAATATTATAACGGTAGTTATCTTTAAAAAAAGGAACGTTATAGAATATTATTCAACATTGCAAAAGGACATTTGCTGCATTATTATGTAAGCGAATTCTATAACAAGGAGAGAGAAACATGGCAGTAAAACCGCTTGAACAACGTCAGCTTTACACAATGAAAAAGGAACGCTTGGAGAAACGCTTTTTTGATTTTTATGAGGAAACGAAGGATGCCGCTTACTTGATCCAATGTGCAGTGGCTGTTTTAGTGCGCAATGCGCTTTGTGCGGCGGACTTTTCTTACCTCGCCAAAGAATTGATTCGCGAGCTGTTTTTTGCAAATGAAGACGTGGACTCAGTGCGGGATTACTGTGTATACTTCCGTGATTACTTTACCAGTGATGAGTGGACAGCAGTGATCGGCCGTTTGTTTGAAAGCAACGACGCATTTTTAGCTGCAACGAAGCAGACACGCTTGCAGATTGAACATTTACGGGCGGGTATGATCTCAGGAAGCCGTCCAGTGTCCGATAAAGCCGGCTTAGTCTCTGTGTTTGAAGATGCAAGCGGTAAGAAGCATGGTTGGAACTTAAGCAACGTCGATCCTTCTCTTAAACTGCAGGAGGTCTATGATCTTTTACATATTTTGACTTCGTTGACGATTTTTCAGAAAGACGGCACTCGCCGATTTGCCAAGGTGATCAAAGCCAACTTCTACTTAGTTAAGTCTAGTTTTGATGTTCGCAATGAGGATGATCTGGTAGAAACCTATGAAAATCCGGTTGATTTGCAGCCGATGGAAATTGATGGCGAAGAAGTTCCGCCTGATTCTTCTGCAGCGAAAGCGGCCGTTTCGACAAAGAATACAACATCCAGCAAAGCAAGTGGAAAAGAAAAGTCATCTGACATCAGTGAACACGAACGCCAAAAACGTGAAGAAATGAAACGGCGGATGTTCCCACGAGATTTCTCTACGAAGCCTAAAAACAAAGAAGAACGTGAGAAGGAGCGACTGTTGCGGAAATTGAACAAGAAGAAGCGGAAGAAGAAAAAGCGGAAATAATTGTCTGAGCAATGAAAAACACCCAACTCCGGTAACAGAATCAGGTGTTGATCGTTATCTTTATCACAGAGAATTCAGGGGGCCTCTCCGTTTTTCAGATTTTATTTTACATTGAAATCAAAGCGTTGAGCTCTCGATGAGGTCATCATTACATAGCTGCCCGCTGGCACTTCGAAGGCTTCGCTTTTTCCGATATTGTCATAAACTAAGCCTGTTTCTAGGTCATAAGCGATGACACGGACCTTTTGGTATTTCGCTTTGGCATCAATCGTCATTTTCTTTGGTACAACAAACCATTCAGCAGTATTTTTCTCTTGGAAATCAGCGGTGTTTTTCCCTTTTGTCAATGGTTTGGCCTCTTCTGCCGAAATAAAATTCATTCCCATGAAGTCTAGCGTTTCATCTGTCACTTTGGCATCCGGATAGTGTGCGCCAGGCGTTTCAGAGATGTCTTTAAGGGTCTGATCATCACCAATTTCCATCAACGGCTGTGCGCCATTCGTCAGGGCGTAGCCTTTCAGCTCTGGAATAAGCTGGATCGAGCTGATGCAGGCAAACGCTTGATAATCGACGGGATTGACATTTTTTCTCAGCCATAGACTGTTGTCTCTTTGCTTCCAAGCATCGCTGAACTCTTTGGATTCGTCGACTTCGATCTTTCTAGCCACTGCCGTCGTATTACTATAGTTTGGTGTCATTGTCGTCTTCATTAAATAAGTCACACCGTTGACCGTTTTGAAGCTGTAGCCGGTATATTGATTGGTCTTCGTATCCAACTTGCCGAAGGAACCATCTTCTCGTTGCGCGTAGTTGTCTTCTGCTACCCATTCAGTGCCTTGATAGGAGGTTAGGGAAAGCTGATTATTTTTGATTTCGGTTTTTTTGATGCCGGCATTTGCAAACATAGTATCATTACTATAGTAGTAATCCGTGGAAGTTTCGGATGGCTTGCCAGTCTTTTCTTTTGGCAGATCAGGCATCGTTGTATTTTTTTTCACGGTTCCTTTAGCAACCAACAAGTCATGCATCAACTCGTCTAATAGAGCAGTAAAACTTAGATTTAATTGAGTGATTGAACCAGCAATGGACAGTCCTGCATCCGGTGCAGTCAATACCTTTGAGGAGTAGTTCGTTGTTCCGCCCGCCTTTTCGTACACCTGCGTGTCGATATATTCAGGTGAGATGCGATCAAACCCAAAGGAGTTGTTCAGCTGCTGCTTAGGCATAGCTGTGCCTAGAGATTGATCGCTTCTAAATGTGTCGATCCCCTCTTGACTTAAATAGCCGGCATCTGGCGACAGAATTTGTTCCGCGAACTTAGCCATTTCTTCTGGTGAGGCAGTCATGCCACCAAGCGCATCCGCACTTGCGCCAATATACTCTTTCGGCAGGCGATTGCCCTTCGAATCGATTGGTCTTGCGACACGGTCTTTACTGATGCTGGTATCAGAGCTCATAGCGGTGTTTTTCATCTTCATCGGTTTGAGAAATGTCTCGCTTAGGTACTCACCAAAGCTTTGTCCAGCTGCGATCTCGATCACCTGCTGTGCCAGTACAAATCCGGAATTGCAATAATTCGCGCTGGCTCCTGGTTTGGACTTTAGTGGTTGTGTTGAAAGTTCATTTAATGTATTTTCGAGAAAATCATCGTTATCAACTTTTCCAGCCCAGTCGCAATCAATTCCAGACGCATCCCCGGGCATTCCGGAAGTGTGATTTAACAGCATGCGTACCGTGATGTCTTCATAGCGTTCGTCTACCATTCTAAATTCTGGAATGTATTGGGTAACTGGTGCATCCAAATCTAATTTGCCGTCATCTGCCAGTTTTAAGGCAGCCGCGGCTGCATAGACTTTGCTGACTGACCCTGTTGAGAACATGGTTTTTTTCGTCATAGGCAGATCTTTTTCTGTGTTGCTCTTACCAAACGTCTTGGTGCGAATCGTTTTACCGTTTCCTCGAACTGCCATACTGGCTGAAGGAATACCTTCTTCTTTCATTTTCTTTTTCATAGCCTGATCGAATTTCCTATAGGCTGCTTCATAAGCACCAGATTTTTCTTTCTCTTTTGTTGCTTGAGCTGTGGGTCCGGTCACTAACGGAACCAGCAGTATAGTAAGTAATGCTGCCGCAACCATCCTTCTTTTTTTCATAACTACCTCCATCTCTTTTTTTCAATCATAGCGTAACTACCTTGAATCAACCTTGAATCATTTAGATTAAGCAAGAGTAAGGATTTTTCTTAAATCAGCTTGACAATTTAGCTCTAGCATTATATTTTGATTAAAGATCTAACATTTATAATGAATTTAAATTGAATAATAAAAATTAGGAGTTTCTATGAATCGAGCACAACGATATCACCAAAAGAAAAAGAAAACACCGATCGTCCTTTTTTTCCTGTTTCTGTCTCTGATCTTACTAACTGCGGGCGGTTTTTTCCTCTATCAGCAGACTCGACTACAGCTGATCGGCAAAGAGCATCTGGAAATCCCTGAAAACGGGGTATATTCCGATCCCGGGGTCAAGCTTTCAGAAAAGCAGAAGGCCTTGTCCCGCAAGCATTACAAAACCCATGGTGAGGTAGACCCCACTAAAGCTGGAACATACAACATCGATTATGTTTATTCTTCCTTTGGGCTAAAGAGCAAAATCTCCCGAAAGGTCACGGTTAAACCAATGAAACATCTAACCCCGCCGGCCATCACTCTTGAGGGGGACTCGACACTTTACGTCCCTAGCGGAAAAGAGTTTCAAGACCCGGGGGCCAGCGCCTTCGATCATAAAAAGAAATGCCTGACGAAAAAGATCAAACGGGACGGCAATGTGGACACTTATACACCCGGAAAGTACAATGTCAGCTATAAAGTGACGGATGCACGTGGTCTTTCCTCTGAGGTCACACGTGAAGTGGTCGTTACCAAAGGAGTCATCTATCTAACATTTGACGATGGTCCTCACGAAAAGGTGACGCCGCAGTTTTTGGATATTTTAAAAGAAGAGAAGATCAAAGGAACCTTTTTTGTGACAGGCATGGGGCCAGACAAGCTGCTGAAACGCATCCATGATGAAGGTCATGCGATCGGTCTGCATACCAACACCCATGAATATTCCAGCGTCTATTCCTCTACAAAAGCCTATTTCGCTGATTTGGAGCAAGTCAATCAGCGGGTCAAACGAGTCACTGGCGTGGAGTCGAAGATCACCCGTTTTCCTGGTGGCAGCACCAACACGATCTGCAACAATTATTCGCCAGGTATCATGGCTACCTTGATCAAAGAAGTCCCACAGCGCGGCTATACTTATTATGACTGGAATGTCTCAAGCGGGGACGGCAGTCATCAGACCTCCGCGGACCAACCGTATCATAATGTGACCAGTACATTAAAACCGGATCAAAACAATGTTGTTTTGATGCATGATACAAAGCAGACCTCTGCAGACGCGTTGAGGAGGATCATTCAGTATGGCAAACAGCATGGCTATTCTTTCGAGCCATTAACACCAGAGTGCACACCGGTACAATTTTGATAAGCAGAAAACAAGCACATTGCCTTTTAATCCGCAATGTGCTTGTTTTTTACACTAATTTTTCCTGCAGCCGAAGACTTCCAATCAATCGAATAAAGAACAGCGTCCTTAGGAGGATGATTCCTATAGACAATGACCCTATCTCCTCACTAAAAATGACTGCCTAGTTTTACTATAGGAAATGTGTCTTGAATGAACCTTGAATAGAATGAATAAAATTCAATATTCATAAAAGTTTATTTGACATACAGACTGTACGTATGTTACCGTTTACTAAAATTAGTCGAAGGAGAGGTGCGGGGTTATCAAACACAAAGATCACTACAACGATGCGTATATCAAAAATTTTTCCGAAAAATTGGCTGCTGTGCTTCCAAACTTTTCTGCAGAGGCGTTCTGCAGAGACTTGCTAGGTCAGCTGGAGGACAAGGAATTGTTTGACCGTTTTGATTTTATTGTTGATGCGATGGAAAAGCACATGGATGAGAGCTACACCGTCAATATTCAAGCATTTTACGAGCTGCTTGGACCTGAACTGACGCAATCAGAAGGAATGTTTAGTTTTGGCTGGTGGCTGTGGCCGATCGGCAGGTATGTGGAACGCTACGGCAATCAGGATTGGCAAGCTTCATTGGCGTTTTTGAAGGAATTGACGAAACGGTTCACAGGGGAATATGCGATCCGGACGTTATTAAGGGAACATCCTCAGGAAGTAATGGACGAGCTGATCGAGTGGTCTTTAGATGACAATGTTCATGTCCGACGATTAGCTAGTGAAGGGATTCGGATTCGACTGCCCTGGTCACAAAAAATCTATGTTTGTCTGACAGAATCCGAACGTTATGTAACGATTTTGACGAATTTAAAAGACGATCCAGAGAAATTTGTGCAAAAAAGTGTCGGGAACAATTTGAATGATCTTTACAAAGATGACCCCGAGATGGCGGATGAGATCATTGCTCAGTGGCGCCAAACACCCACCAGCAATGCGCAGGAATGGATCATTAAACACGGAAGACGCAATCAGACGAAGGAGCGCGTGCAATGAAGACAAGCCTTTACCCAGTATTGATGAGTTTCTAAATAACTACACAGGAGAGCCCAGCAAATGATCAAAAAAGAAGACGCAAAGCGCAAGACGATGACCGCTTTATTGAAGGTCGCTAGAGAGCACTTCACGCAGGAAGGCTATCACGACGCATCATTAGAAAAGATTGCTGAAGAAGCCCACGTGACTCGGGGCGCAGTTTACCATCATTTCAAAAATAAGCTGGGCCTATTTCTAGCTGTGTTGGAGCTTGTGCAGCAGGATGTGGCTGCTATGATCGAAGAAGAAGCGATCACCAGCGAAGATCTGTGGGAACAGCTGATTCTCGGCTCTTGGGGCTTTATCAAAGCAGCCAATAAAGACGAATGCCGCAGAATTTTGCTTGTCGATGCGCCGGGAGTGGTCGGCTGGGAAGCTTGGCGAAGAGTCGATCAGGAAAATTCCCAGTCGGTTCTGAAATCCCACATCGATCTGCTGCAGCAAAAAGGCTGCTTGGCAGAGGACGTCGACACTACACTGATGGCTATCGCGCTCTCTGGTGCGCTCAACGAATTAGCCCTGAATTATTCTATTCAAGATCCGACTGATTTGCTGGCTACTATTCGTCGGCTGGTAGATGGCTTTAAGGCAACCTAAGACAAACTGTCGACCTGCTTCTTAATCAACGGGTCGTCAACTCGTCCTTGCTATTTACTTAAAGAGCATTTCCTTTGTTCGCCCCTTTGCATCGGTATGCGGAAATACTTCAAGGGTAGCGTTAGGGAAATCAATGGTCGAGACAAACTGCTTAGAACATCCAAACCTATGATTGCATGAATATCACCCAAATTCGGCAAATCCGATTTCACTGGTTTAGCCAACTGGGTATTGCCCATTTGTAAAAGAAACTGCGTCGATACCTAATTCCTTTTGTAGAGTAAGTATCCATAACGACTCCTTGCAAAAATCTTTTTTTACACCACCTCTCAGATATAAAGGAATTATCCTCACCATCAACAGAGAAAAGAAGGTGCACTCATGAAAACGAAACGCTTACTGCTTCGCCGTTTTATCGAACAGGACGATGCCGATTTATTTGACTATCTGTCCGATGAACGGGTCGTAAAATATGAACCCTATCCGCCGCAAACAAGAGAACAATGCAAGGAGCGTGTTCATCTTTATGCGCAGTCCCCTGATTTTTGGGCAGTTTGCCTTACTGATACTGGCAAAGTGATTGGGACGATCTACCTTGCAGAAAGAGAGCAATTCAGTATGGAGGTCGGCTATGTCTTCAACTATGCTTACCAACACAAAGGGTATGCGACAGAAGCCTTGTGGAACCTGTTGTCTCTGTTTTTCTCAGAGAAAGGGGTTCATCGAATCTATGCCCAATGCAACCCAGAAAATTCGGCATCCTGGAGATTACTAGAACGCCTTGGTTTCACGCAAGAAGGACGTTTAAGGAGCAATATTTTTTTCAACAGTACAGAAGAGGGGCTGCCCATTTGGCAGGACACTTTCGTTTACGGCTTGCTTGAGAATGAACTGAAGGTGTTTGAATAAAATGAAAAAGAAGCAGTTTGGCTAACTGCTTCTTTTTCATTCCTTCTGTTATTCAACGATTAGAGAGTTGAGTGATCGACTGTATTCTAAAACAACTGTTTTAGCAATTTCCTGATCGATCTTGCCTTCTTCTTCTAATTGGTTGATCAATTTTACAACGGTATCGTTGTCTTTTCGATCGCTGATTTGAATTTTTTGGATCAGCTTGTCAATTCGTTTACGTATCGTAGGGTAGCTGGTCGAATACGTTCCTGCAAGCTCTTTGATCGAACCAGAGGAAAGCAGAAAATACTTAACAAAATCAACTTCTTCGTCACTTAAATCTAAAAACCAGCGTGGTACCTTTTCTCTATTCATACTTCACCTCTTCTCTACGTTTCGTACTATTTGTGTGCTTTAGCTTTTTGGAGTAATGACAAACTACTCAACAGCAAGATCACTCCGATCAGAATAAACAAGTGGTTGGTTTCACTCCCGGTTCTTGGTAATTCTTTTTTGCTTGAAGCAGTCGCATTGTCGACAGACGTTCTTCCAGAACCGTTGGATCTGTCGTTATTCACTATTCCGTTGTTTACATTCCCACCTAGATTTCCATTCCCTTTGTTGCCATTTCCTCCAGCAACATTGGTTTTAGAGGAGTCTTTGGTGCTGCTGTCTGTACTACTTGGTTTCGTACTTGATGAGCTACTGCTATCCGTGCTACTTGGTTTTGTACTCGATGAACTGCTGCTATCTGTACTACTTGGTTTCGTGCTAGATGAACTGCTATTGTCTGTACTACTTGGTTTCGTGCTGGATGAGCTGCTGTCCGTGCTGCTTGGTTTGGTACTCGATGAGCTGCTACTGTCCGTACTACTTGGTTTCGTACTCGATGAACTGCTGCTATCCGTACTACTTGGTTTCGTGCTCGACGAGCTGCTGTCCGTGCTACTTGGTTTCGTACTAGACGAGCTGCTACTGTCCGTGCTACTTGGTTTCGTGCTGGATGAGCTGCTACTGTCTGTACTACTTGGTTTGGTACTTGATGAGCTGCTACTGTCCGTACTGCTTGGTTTCGTACTTGATGAACTGCTGCTATCTGTACTGCTTGGTTTCGTACTTGATGAGCTGCTACTATCTGTACTGCTTGGTTTCGTACTCGATGAGCTGCTGTCGCTACTACTTGGTTTGGTACTCGATGAACTGCTGCTATCCGTACTGCTTGGTTTCGTGCTAGATGAGCTACTGTCCGTGCTACTTGGTTTGGTACTAGACGAGCTACTACTGTCTGTACTGCTTGGTTTCGTGCTAGATGAGCTGCTGTCCGTGCTACTTGGTTTTGTGCTGGATGAACTGCTGCTATCCGTACTACTTGGTTTCGTGCTGGATGAGCTGCTGTCCGTGCTGCTTGGTTTGGTACTCGATGAACTGCTGCTATCTGTACTGCTTGGTTTCGTACTTGATGAGCTGCTACTATCTGTACTGCTTGGTTTCGTACTCGATGAGCTGCTGTCGCTACTACTTGGTTTGGTACTCGATGAACTGCTGCTATCCGTACTGCTTGGTTTCGTGCTAGATGAGCTACTGTCCGTGCTACTTGGTTTGGTACTAGACGAGCTACTACTGTCTGTACTGCTTGGTTTCGTGCTAGATGAGCTGCTGTCCGTGCTACTTGGTTTTGTGCTGGATGAACTGCTGCTATCTGTACTACTTGGTTTCGTGCTAGATGAACTACTGCTATCCGTACTGCTTGGTTTGGTGCTGGATGAGCTGCTACTGTCCGTGCTACTTGGTTTCGTACTAGACGAGCTGCTACTATCCGTACTACTTGGTTTCGTACTCGATGAGCTGCTGTCCGTGCTACTTGGCTTCGTGCTAGATGAGCTGCTGTCCGTGCTACTTGGTTTTGTGCTGGATGAACTGCTGCTATCTGTACTACTTGGTTTCGTGCTAGATGAACTACTGCTATCCGTACTGCTTGGTTTGGTGCTGGATGAGCTGCTACTGTCCGTGCTACTTGGTTTCGTACTTGATGAACTGCTGTCCGTGCTGCTTGGTTTCGTACTCGATGAACTGCTGCTATCCGTACTGCTTGGTTTCGTGCTAGATGAGCTGCTACTATCCGTACTACTTGGTTTCGTACTCGATGAGCTGCTGTCCGTGCTACTTGGCTTCGTGCTAGATGAGCTGCTGTCCGTGCTACTTGGTTTCGTGCTGGATGAGCTGCTGTCCGTGCTACTTGGTTTTGTGCTGGATGAACTGCTGCTATCTGTACTACTTGGTTTCGTGCTCGATGAACTACTGCTATCCGTACTGCTTGGTTTGGTGCTGGATGAGCTGCTACTGTCCGTGCTACTTGGTTTCGTACTAGACGAGCTGCTATCCGTACTGCTTGGTTTCGTGCTGGATGAACTGCTGCTATCCGTACTGCTTGGTTTCGTACTCGATGAGCTGCTGCTATCTGTGCTACTTGGTTTCGTACTAGACGAGCTGCTACTGTCGCTACTACTTGGTTTGGTACTCGATGAGCTGCTGCTATCTGTGCTACTTGGTTTCGTACTAGACGAGCTGCTGCTATCTGTACTGCTTGGTTTCGTACTTGATGAGCTGCTGCTGTCCGTGCTGCTTGGTTTCGTGCTGGATGAACTGCTGCTATCTGTACTACTTGGTTTCGTACTCGATGAGCTACTGCTGTCCGTGCTACTTGGTTTCGTGCTCGATGAACTGCTGCTATCCGTACTACTTGGTTTGGTGCTGGATGAGCTACTGCTGTCCGTGCTACTTGGTTTCGTGCTCGATGAACTGCTGCTATCTGTACTGCTTGGTTTCGTACTCGATGAACTGCTGTCGCTACTGCTTGGTTGGGTACTCGATGACGAACTACTGCTAGAGCTGCCGCCTGTGCCTTTAGTATCAGCTTCATGTGCCCCTATATCGGTCTTTCCATCTGTTAACGCATTTCCAAAGTAGTCTCGACCGCCGTTGTCAGGAATTTCTGTTCCGGCATCGATGGCAGGAGAATTTTCTGTCAACTGATATCCGCTGACAGAATTCATGCCGACGCCTCCAGTTCCTGGTGCTTGGAGGAGTTGACCTTCGATCAACTCGTCTTCTTTTACTGCTCGTTCATGGTCGCCTTCTGGTCCTGTCACATTGTAAGTACCGTCGTATTCGATATCTGGACTTTTTACAATGACCGGGTTTTGCTCGTTGCTTGGAAGGTTGGTATAGCCGTAATAGACATTGTTATCAAACTGTACTGTTGCCGGATGTTCTTGTCTATCTGGTTCCCCTTTGTCCAATTGTCCGACCTGCCAATGTGGAGTGATTTTTCCGCCTTCATTGTAAAAAATGTTGTTTTTCACTCGAAGTTGGCCCGGACTTTGTCGACTGATAATATCTGTATTGGTTCCCGATCCGGTATAAAAGGTATTGTTATACACCTGCCCGACATCTTCTTCGCTGATATCCGTCGTCCATTTAGGATCTAAGCTATTGGCTGCCAGGAACAAGTGCTTACGGTCATTTTCACTGATGTTGTAGCGAATGACACTGTTGAAGTTCTTCGCGTCGCACAGGAGCATAAAACCGCCTTGATTCCCGTGGCTGTAGTTGTACTGATAAAGCGTGCCTGTGCCTGAGTCGCAATCAAAGCCTTCGCCATCGTAATTATCAGCGGTATCAAACGCCTCATTGAATTGAAAGGTCGGATAATAACACAACCATGGCCAGATTCCAGCGTTTACCTGCCAATAATAGGGTTTAAACTCTGGACTAGGATTTCTGAACAGATCGCCATCGGCTCTGGCATGTGTTTGACTGGCACTGTCAGAGACATTGTATTGGATCATCGGTAAATAGCAATTTTGCGGAACGATCGAATCGCCGCCAGAATCCTTGACATAGTTGTTTTCAATCAATACATTAGTGTGCCCATAGGTCTGACTTTGCACAGGATCGATCTTGTCTGCAACACGCTCGTCGGTGATCGTCCCTTCAAATGCGGTGCATCCAACAGAAATCCCAGTTCTTCTGGTATTCGCTACATAACTGTTGGTGACTGAAATAGTGTCGAAACGCGTGACATTATTCAAGTCCGGCTTGCCGCCTACGGTGAAAAAGATCCCGCCATTGCCGAAATCCTTCGAATGAATATGTCCATCCACATCCGTCACTTGCAGATCATCCAAGTGGATGTTTTGAGTCAGACCGTTGTCCTTAGCTAGAATATAAACTCCGACACGTCCTTCTTTGGATTTCGGACTACCAACTAATTTCCAAAGCTGATCAGCTCGCTGGCTTTCATCGGGGTGAATGTTAGTCACGGCAAAATTTCTCATGGTCCAACCGCTGGCATTGTAAAGTGTGACCGCGGAATAAATTTCTTTATTCATGGATTGCATCGGCTCGATAAATTCTCCACCTTGCCCATTGATTTGTGCTTTCCCACCTGTCGATCCATAGCTCTCCAACGTGATCGGTGCTTCTGCTGTTCCTTCCCCATTGACCTTGCCTTCTAAAAACAGGGTATCGTTGAAGACACTGTCTTCATGAAGTCGGATCGTATCTCCGGGTTCAAACATGGTTGCTTCGACCTTGTCCAAGGTTGCCCATGCGTCATCGGGAGAAGTTCCTGTATTCGTATCGTTTCCTTCGGCAGCATCTACATAATAAACGGTTCCGGCTGCCTCTGCCTCTTGCGGAAAGAGACCAACTAGCAAAGGAATGATCAGTGTCAGTACCCCAACGACTGACACTAGCTGTTTTCTTTTCATTGGTACCTCCTATTGTCTATGTTCTACTTTTGCGGCGTCTACCCACTTTTCCAAATGTTTTTGGTAATTCTCTTTTTCCAGTTGGATGCGAATCGTTTCAGAGACCGCTTCCAATGGTTGGATCGGTCCTTTGTTGGTACTGATGCAGTAATAGCTGCGTGCGTTTTTGCCTTCGCCGTAAACCGAGCTCCAGGTCTGTGCTTTTAATTGCACGATCTCTTGAATCTCTTCGTCGTAATATTTGAGCCAATCACGCATCGTACTTTCTTTTAACTGAACCTTTTCCAGCTTAATTCCTTTGTCCCCCTCCAACTGATCAGTCGTTCCTTTGACAGCAATCAATTCCTTTAACTGTTTCTCATCGCCGCATACACGATACAATTCTTTGTTCTCAACTTCGCGAAAGGCTTCAGGATAGTCTTTGTAAAATGTTTTGACATCTTTATCGGTGACTTCCTGCTGGCAGCTTTTTTTGAGATCGCTGATGCTGTTGCTGAGGGTATAGGCATAGTAAGTCGCTTCATCGTACTCGCGCAAACCATAGACGACTTGTTTCTTTTTGATTTTTTTCTGATTCTTCTGATTGGTCTTTTCCATTTGCTTGACCACTGCTTGATAGCTGTCAACGACTTCGAAGCCTGCTTTTTTGGCTTGCTCCAATTGCACTTTGTCTTCGACGATCTGCTCTTGCAGTTCCTTTTTCTCCAGCTGAGGATAGACCTTTTGATAAAAGACATATTCCTCCTTGGAGATTTTTTGTCCGTTGACTCTCATCACCCATTGGTTGTTCCACCAAAGGAATCCTGCCAAACACAGCAGCAGGACCACTACTGGAATGATGATTTTTTTGTGTTGAAATGCGTTGTTTTTAATGTTCATTACTCGTTGCTTCATGAAGTCTTTCTCCTTAGAAAAGCTACACAAACCCGAACTCTACTGAATCCGAGATTGCTGCGAAGCATTTATCCTTTGGTTGCTGTTAAGACCAGTAAACGATCCGTTTGTTGGATGGTGTATTGCTTCGACCGCGGTTTCAACGAAAATGTATGACCCTTGATTTTCTTCACCTTGGTTCGAGCAAAAATCTTCGGTTGGCCTTCCAGCTTGATGCCATAAGTTTTGCCAAAGACTGCCGGAAACTCGACTTTTCCTTCTTCGTCAGTCGTTTCGATCACTGGCTGTCCCTCAACTAGAACTGGATTCTTGCCCTTTTTTCCAGTCATTTGAATCTTTTGCCCGGTGATCGGCACCTTGGTCTGCTGGTCGATGAGATAAAAAATCAACTGATACTTTCTTAAACCGATCATGCCTAATCGAATGATGTAGCAAAATAATCCTAACAAGAGCAAGCTACCGATAATCGCGGCGATCAGTACACCGAGCTGCTTCCATTGTTTACGGTTATCAACTGCTGCTTTTTCTTTGGCAATTTTTTTCGTATAAGGAACTCGATGTCCGCGGACCAGCAAGCGATGGGAATTAACTCCGTAAGGCGTACAGGTCAATAAGGTCACATAATCCATTCCTTCTGCAATCAGCAGATCTCTGGTTTCCGTTGGTTCGATCACTTTGACCTGATCGACTTCATACGCATGGGTCTCATCCAATACTTCAATAAAAAAAAGATCCTTTGACTCCAGCTTGGGCAGATCGGTAAACAGCTTGGCTTCTCTTAACCCGCGGTGGGAAGAGATCACCGAATGCGACCCTGGACCGCCCTTCAATGAAGAGGTGCTTTCTAGGATGGCCGCTCCCTTTGACAGAAAGAATTCGTTGGTGACATCAAAGATCGGCAGCTTGACATCGATCTTAGGGATCACCACGGTGCCGGCGGTATGCTGTTCGATGTACGAAGGCGTCGGCTTGACCTTCTTTTCTTTGTTGCGACGGGCTTCAGAAAAAGGCTCACCATCTGATCCGGGATTCTTTTCCTTCTTGGCCTTTTCGTTTCGCTCATCCATTTCTTTTTGGATGCGTGCGATTTCGGCTTTGTTCTTTTTCGAAGCTTCTTTCTGGTAGCTTTGAACGATTTTTTGATCCAAGTAATCATTAATGCTTTGACTTAAGATCGGGTAGAGCAGCAGCGTAAGCCCAAACATCAGAAAAATCAGCATCACAATCCGCTGCAGCATCACTGCGACCGCATTTGATTTCTTTTCTCCCTTTTTCTTTAGCTTTGTCATCGTCGTGCTCCCCCGTCATCGATTGATTGAAAAAGACAGTAACAAGTCTTGCATGCTTGCAGTCCTTCGTTACTGTCTTATTGAAGCATGCGCTTCGAGTTATTTATGCTTCTTTACGTTGTGAACGCATATATGCTGCGCCAACGATCGCGATCACTGCTACACCTAGTGCCATCATGATATAAACGCCCGCTCCACCAGTTGATGGCAAGCTGCCTTTTTGTTTATTGACTACTTCTTCAGGTGTTCCAGGAGTTGCCGCTAATGGGTCTGTACTGTCGAATGAGCCTTGTGTAACTTCGAATTCCACACGGTCCGTCAGCAATACATATTTGTCAGTTGGTGTTTCTACTTCCTCTAGGTAGTAAGTGCCGTCCTTAAGCCCTTTGATGGTCACATATCCAGAAGTATCTGATTCATATTTCGTAGCATCTGCTTCATTCGTTACCCAAGATACTTCGCCGTCTGTACCGATCTTCAAGTATTTTGCTGAAGCGTCATCCGCGTCGCGAACAACAAATTTTGCGCCTTCTAATGCTTCTCCATCGTTTGATCCATCGACTTTTACAAAGTTGTATCCGCCAGTGTATACTTCGCTACCTGAACCTTCATCTGTATCGTGACCTGTATCAACTTTTGCCGTGTTGTTCACTTCATCACCTGGTGCGATGGTTTGTAATAGTTCCATTTTGTATGTCATCACCAATGTTGCATTTGGTTCCAACAAGGCGATTCCGGCAGCTGTAAAGCTGACTTTGAATACACCCGTAGTTGTTTGATCCAATGTATAATGCGTTGGTGAAGCAAAGGTCGTCGTACCGTCTGTTAATGACAATGTAGTATCATCTAGTTCTAAATGAGCACCGTGCGTATCAGTGATTTCATATTTAACATAACGTGGAGCGTCATTTACACCATCGCCATCTGAATCGATCAGGTCTCTGATCCCGGTAGGAATCACTGTTTCTACTCGATAGTCGATCTTATCGCCGACGTTGACTGAACCACCGGTATTGGTTTTCTTCACGTCGACATCATCATTTAAAATCGCATCGTTGCCGGTAAAATTCTTTGTCGTATTGGTTGCATCTAATGTAAATTGCTGATCGATCGCACCGTTTTGGATCACGTAGCCTGGTTTAACAGTAACCTCTGTTAAATAGTACGTACCATATAGCAAACGATCTTCTGAGAATTTACCATCGCCATCTGTTGAGAATTTATGAGCATCCGATAGATTGGTTGACCAAGTAGGTGTGTCAGAACCATCAAATCCACTTAAGTATTCAGTACCTGCAGCATTGTACAATCCTTTTCTGTGGATGACGAATTCCACGTCTTCCAAGGGAATTGGATCACCATCTTCATCTGTCAAGTTAGACAATTTTTCTACATTCACACCGGCAGTTTCAACGATGTTTTTCGGATACAAATGAATCGTCGTTAAATCTGTCGTGCCGTCAGAACCTTTCAATGGCAAAGCCACGACCATATTGTCTGCTTTCGTTACCCCAGCCATTGCTGTTTCCACGATAACGTAGACAGAATTTTTCCCGTTGGTCTTATCTGGCAATGCGCTGAAGGTCAAATCCCCTACAGAACCTGTTGTTGCAGTCGTTCCAGTGTCCACTGGTGTTTCTGCTGTATAATTTGCTGATTTTACTTCCGTCAATGCTTCATCCATCGTGTATTTACGTGCGGGTGAAGCCGTTGGATGAGTCGTATTTAATAAGGTATAAAAATCATCTGTCACATTGTAGATTTTAAATTCAACCCCGCCGAAGCCGTCTGCTGAAGCAAATTCATTCATGACTTCCCCGGTATTTTGGATCGCTGTTTGTGCGGTATCAAACCGTTTCTTGTGCAGTGTGATATCAACTGTTCCAGCAGCCTCGGCTGTCAAGGTGGACCCTAACCCTAGAGCAAAGGGCAATAGTACCACTAATGCTGTTAGTATGGATAGTAATTTCTTTTTCATTTTTTTTTGTTTCCTCCATTTTCATTGATTTGTTGCTTTTTCTTAAACCAGAATAGACCAAGAACAAATGCGATGATCAGTGTTCCTGCTGCTACTCCGGCAGTCCCTAATTTTTCTCCCGTTTGAGGCAAGCTTTTGGACATTCTGTTTGTGACTGTTGTCGCATTAGTACCGCCTCTTCGGGGTGGATCGACAGAAGTCCCGGTATCCGGAAGCTTGCTGTTCACGACCTTCAAGATTCCTTCTGCCTGTGTTCCAGCAGAATAGGTATTCTTTTCTACCTTGAATTCAACAGGATCGCTCAATCGGCGGTAGCCGTTAGGTGCAACGACTTCCTCCAAGTAGTACGTCCCATAAGCCAGTCCTCTGACTTCGAAGGCGCCTTCTTGATTAGAGGTTATTCGGAACAATTCCTGATCATTCAGCGAATCGGTCGTTTCCTTCCAGGTAAAGCGGTTGGTCAAGTACTGCTCTTTGCTGTTTCGAATCACAAAAGCAGCGCCATTCAGCGTTTTTTCCTGCTGATCGGCATCGACCTTGATAAATCGGTACCCGCCTGTATAGACTTCTTTCGAGCGGCTTTCCTCCTGCTGCTCATCTGTCGAATCATGATAGTGCAGCCGGATCGTATTGTAAAACGCCGCATCTGGTTCAGAACCTTCTGCTAACTTCAAATGATAGGTAAGAGTCAGCTCTGTGCCTTGATAGATTGCCAGTTGAGCAGGTTGAAACTCGATCACAAAGCCATTGTCCTTCGCTGAGACCTGATAGATCGCAGGAGCTATCAGGTTCCCTTGATTATCTGTGAGTACGATTGAATCAAGCTCTGCCGTCAATTGCTTGTCTGGCAGATCTTCTACGCGAAAGTATTGGTAGCTTCCAATCATCGTAGGGATTGTCAAAACGGCTTTGTACTGGATCACTTCTCCATAAGCGAAGTCCTGATGCTTTTCTGACAGCTCCTTATGAATGTCAGGCAGCTCCATGACGATATCGTTTTTTGAGTAGACATGCACATGCTCTTCCTCTTCTTTGGTCGCTTCGTTCAAAACCGGAAAATGCATGATCACATTGTCGCTGGCCCCTGCATGCGGAACAGATCCCGTTTCTACAAATAAGTAGCTGGCATCATAGGTGCCGGACTTTTTCGCTAGGCTGGTTTGAAACACTCCATCGGTCTCGACCATCTTGCCTTCATCATTCGGGACTGCTTTTCGTCCCGTCATTCCCTTGCCGACAACCTGCATTCCCGGGTAAGCAGAAAGCGATTGTCCAAGCGCAACGCCCGCAATATCTGCCTTAGTCACTTTCTTGACGGTCTCCATTGCATCTGCTAGTGAAGCCGTCGAATTTCTTAGATAGTTGGTAATATCGACCACTGTAAATTCTGCACCATTGATCCCCTGCTTTTCAGTCAACATCGTCTGATCGGTGGTGACCTCCGCATTCTTGGTGACTTCCTTGTGCAGATAAACCGTTTGTGTTTCAACCGCCTGTGCGGTTTGTCCTAAAAACAAGAAAGTGCTTGCTGCTAGGAGAACGACCGTTAAGCAGGAAATGAAAAGAGTCAACCGTTTCATTTTAAACACCTGCCTTTCTGCAGTATTCAATGAAGCCTGCGCTCAGCAAGACCAGCACGATGATGCAGCTAGCCAAAATAATCTGTTGACGCAGTCCCTCACCGCCGGTCTCAGGCAGAGGCACTTTTCCACGCTGGTTGTTCACATGGATCGACAGCGTATTGCCTGTATTGAACTGTGCGGTAAATTGATTGGTTTCTTCGCCCGCTTGGTTCTTATAGGTAATCGCATATCCGGAATCATTGACTTCTTTCAGATGATACGTTTCCCCGTCGGTCAGAAGATCTGTCCAATCGGTGATTTTCGTGGATGCATCCGATAAATCTGTGTAAAAATCAATCTCAATTTCGGTATCCTTGGCAGTAACTTCTGCTTTTCCGTAGGCAATGATCTGGTCATTGCTGTCCAGCAGATGGAAAGTAAAGGTCTCTCCTTCAAATACCCCATCTCCCGTCACCTTCTTGTATCCTTTGAAATTGAAGGTGTCCTGATTTTCTGTCTGCAGGGTGATATTCTTCGTCGCATCGTTATACACGACTTCAAACTCGTTATGATTGGTCCCAGTTCCTCCTGAATACACAGGATGGTAATGCTGGGTCTCTGTTTCCACCAATCGGTAGGTATGGCCTTCCTCCAACACAGTTGAAAAATCAGTGATCGCATTGGCCGGATCGTAGTCAGCAGTCGTGAAGAAGGAAATAGCTTGCTGCTGGCCTTTTTGATTGATGGTAACTTTTCCATAAGCCACCGTTGGTTCGCTGCTGGCCGTCAAATCTTTTAATTCAAATTCATAGGTTTTGCCGGACGCCATAGCACCGGTTCCTTCTACTTTCTTGTTGGCGCCAAAATCGAAGGTATCCTTATTGGTTACGACAAATTCGATTTTGCCGCCATTTTCGTAATCTGCGGTATAGGTATTTCCTTCCGTCAGCTCACCAGCGCTGTCTTTGCCGTTGTAATAAGTCACTTCATAGCCTTGATTATCTACCTCGACCAGCTCATAGGTCACCCCGTCTTCGAGAATGACTGTCTCTTGTCCATTGATCTCCATTTTCTTCCAATTGGTGATCTCTGTCGTATACGCAGCATCCCGATAAAAGGTGATCTTTTTCCCTGTGTTTTTTCCATCGGTCGTGGTGATCTCTGTCTTGCCATAGGCAGCCACTGACTGGTCGCGAGTATCTCTCAGTTCAAATTCGAACATCTTGTCTTCCAGCAGATCACCGATCCCCAAAATCTTTTTCTCTGCTTCGAGTTTGATCGGCTCCTTGTTGATGATGAAGAACCGCCAGCGATGATCTTGTCTGCTGTTGTATTTAAACTGGTTGGTCACCTTGCCATTGGTATCTTGAATATGGACCTCATAGCCGTCAGCACCTACTTCGTTGATGTAGTACCAGCGCCCATCGACCATAAATTGGCTCCAATGGTTTGGATCATCCTTATTCACATTCTCAATCGGTATCGTGTATGCGGCATCGCGATAAAATTTGATCTCCACCTCGACCCCTTTTTGAGTGACCTCCTGCACAGTTTTTCCATACGCGATGATATTGCCGTAGCGGTCAGAGATCGTAAACTCAAAAACCTTGCTTTCTGCTAGCTCGGTTCCTTCATCTCCAGAGACTTCTTTATACGCCTTTAGGAAATCGCCATCCACGTCTCCCCAGATGACTTCAATTTCCGTCTCTGTTTCTGCGTGTTCAGATTCATTCTCGTTGTATAAGAAATCAATGTCATTTTCATAGAGACCGGACCCATATTCTGGGACATCGATGTCGACCGTAAACCCGACTGTATAAGCCGAGATCGCACCGTTTGTCGGACTAGCGTCACTTTTTCCATAGATATCATGCAGCTGTGCTTTTTGAACATCAGTCAATGAATCGTCTTCATCAATGGCTTGATGGATATCTGCATTTGGAAAATCAACATAGTCTCGTTTTAGATCATCGTAATAATGCGTCGAGCCTGGCAACGTTCCAAATGCAATAAGCACCGTCTCTGTTCCGTCCGCGTGGGTATAAACCCCGTAGGCTCTTTGCTGCCCGTTATTATCGGGATACTCTTGCACATAATCTTGGAACTCATCATAAGTCATTGCTCCTTGATCCAGCTTGGTAAAAGAAGAAGGATTCCCGTTGGTTCCCCCCTCTTTTTCAATCTCGAAATTGGAGAAATTGATTTTCTGAGGCACCCCTTCGATATTCTCACCGATCTGTCGATCCCCCATGCGTGAACCTACAGCATCTGTCGTGATAATATAAGTAGGAACGGTCACGCTTAAGGAGTTTTCTCTGAAATGCGTGCCGGGGACCAAATGATCGACCAGAAGTCCTTTTTGTTTATCGAGAATCTTGGTCGTGCCTTGATCTTGGGTGTAATTATCGAAGACCTGCCCATAATCCAAATAGTTGACCAATGAAGACCAATGGATCGCATTCTCTCCATTAAGAGGTTTGCCTTTTTTGTTCAGATATTTCGATTCATCTGGGAACGGACGATCCTCTGGAGGATACTGGGTGGGATCTGGTCCAGGTGTAACTTCTAGTTCTGGTCCTTTTCCATTTCCGCCACCATCGATTCCTGTACCTTCTTTTCGTGCGACTGCCCACATTTCAAGGTAGCCGTCATACAAGCGGTCTTGCTCGATCGCCCGCTCGCAAAGCGTGAAGATGACTTTGCCACCCTCTATCTTGTATGCCAGCATTGGATCATCGCTTTCTCCTTTAGGTAGGTACCCTGAAGTATTGAAATAATCAAAATTCCAATCATTGGGAACCGTGATCTCAAACGTGTCGCCCACCTGAGCCCCCTCAGGCAATGGGTCAAGCTCAAAATCCATTCGAATGTAAATTTGCTGACCCGTCTCAACGCTCGTTCCTCCACCTGGTCTTTTTTCAACAATATAATCAGTAATATTTATTTCAGAAGTCCAATCAGCTGCCAACGCTTTTTTCGGATGGACGCCAAAGATTCCTACTATAAAAGTGCTGAGTAATAGTATCACCATGGAAAGAACTTTTATTCGTTGCTTTTTCACATCTACCTCCCCTTTAAACACTAAAGATTGTAATGATTTTAATTTCAAAAACAGTATAGAATAATAAATTAATGAACTTTAAAATTCTTCATGAATAGCAATTATTTGAATTTAAACGTTGGAATTAACGAAAAAAACAACGCTTATGCCTCATAAGCGTTGAACAACCCGTTAATTATTTAACTATTTTATTCTTTTAAACTTTTTTTTTATTTTTCTGCAACCATTTGTTAAATATTCTACTGATTTCTTCTTAAATGCTGCTGTTTGATTTTACTGATTCTAATTTTAGATACTGCCAGATTTCTTTTTATCATCCTAAAGTAGCCTGTGCAAAAAGATATCCGAAATGAATTGTCATTGAAAAAAACAAAGAAAACCAATTTCATTTCATGAATAGGCGCTCTTTCTTTTCACGCTGATCACTTTATGTGAAAAAACAACAGGAATAAAACCAACTTTTTGATCTTTTTTATATAAATGTAATTATTTTAAATGATTATATGTTTATTTGATGCGCATTGCTATATAATTAGAGAGGACTAATTATTAATTATCCATTGGATTTTAAGTCACGGCTATTCATATTTCAAGCAAAGGATCCATTAAAATGATTTATTTTTATAGCGAAAATATGACAAAAGGTATGTTTGTTCTCACCTACCTTTTTCAAATGACACCATCCTTAATTTTTTATTTGACGATCTTAAAATATCTTTTCCCGACAAAGATCTCTCGTTTTTCAATTGGCTTGACGATGATTGCTACTTATAATTTGGGATGGATCTTCATGAAGATCGTTCAATACTCCTTTCAAGAGGTCTTGACGATCCACAATAATTTCAGCATCGTCTGTCAATTTGCTGTGATGCTGATTCTTTACGTCGTCTTTAATCGAGGAGACCGCCTTTTTCTGACGAACTTGCTGACTGTCACCTGTTTTGCCTTTTTAGCGGTGAGTTCCTTCGAGTATCTTCGGATGTTTTTATTGAGTACGAAGGCGCCGATTTTTTCGATTGGGATCATCAACTGGTATTTGCTTCTTTGGCTGGCATTTCTGCCTTTGCTGAGACGATTTTTAAACTGGTTAAGAACTCACATCCTCGCAGCTCCCACGACGATGCTCGTGTTGATGTGGACCCTGTGGATCGCGATAGACTTGTTCGTATTTTTTGTTCAGATCTATGCGGTCACTGAACCCACTAAGTACCCAGGATACTCTTCCGTGATTTTTCTATCGGAAAGCTTTATCGGACGTTCAATGATCCAGTCTTTGATTCCATCGGCTTTTTTCATTATTGAACCGCTTTATCAGACGTACACGGTGAACATGATCCTGATCGTGCAAAATGCGCTGGCCGCAGGCGCCTTCATCTTTTTGCTTTTCCTGAATCGACGCTCCAAGCTGCAGCTGGCCCACCAGGAACAAATGCAATATGAATTAACTCAATATGTAAAAAACTTGGAAAAAATGACCCAGGATATTCGGAAAAACCATCATGACTTCAGCAATATTCTCTTTTCCTTAGGAGGGTATATCTATCAGCCGACGATCGATCAAAAAGAACTGAAAAGCTATTTTGAATCGGTCACTCAAACCTTCGAGGCAGATTACGATTACTTTTTAGAGACCTCCAAGCTTGGAAATTTGGAAATCCCTGAATTGAAGACTTTGATTTTCACAAAATTGGTCGACGCAAAAAAACAAAACATCTCGTTTACGATCGAGATCGATACGAAAATCTCCTCGTTAGGTATTTCAGGCGTCAACTTGTCGCGGATCTTCGGGATTCTGCTGGACAATGCCCTTGAGGCTGCTGCAGAAAGTGAGGTACCTCAAGTCTGTTTGGCATTTATCAATGAACCCGCTTCTTATGTTTGTATGATCGTAAATTCGACCAAACACAAGAATATCCACTCGCTTTTAACGCAAGACAGTTTCTCTACCAAAGGAGAATCCCGCGGACTGGGCCTGTCGATTGTCCGAAAAATCGTTCAAAGCTATTCCGGTATTCTGACGATGCGGACTTCACAAAAACACGATCAAGTGTTTCAAACCCTGATTTTTGCGAAACCAAATAACTCAGATACCCCTAACGCATAAGCTGGCCGCTGGATTAAACTTAGTTCGTTGAAAAGACCCTTTTGACCATTTATAAACCAAATTGCCTATTTTGAGGAGGAACCATATGGCCATTAAAATCTATATCGTAGAGGACAATCCAGCCCAACGCGAAAAGCTGGAGCAAGCCATCAAAGACTATCAGCTGTTTTCGGATTGGGAGCTGGAGCTGGCCTACAGTACCGGCTCTGGAGAAGCGCTGTTGAGAAATATTGACCGAAGCAATCAATGGAACATCTATTTTTTGGATATCAACCTAGAGGAAAGTGACGAAGTAAACAACGGATTCATCGTCGCACAAAAAATCCGTGCCTTCGATCCCTTTGGCTTCATCATCTTTGTGACTATCCGTTCCGAACTGAGTTTTTTGACCTTCCAGTACCGTGTGCAGGCACTGGATTTCATCATCAAAGACCCCTCCGTGGACATTCGCGAACGGCTGTATTCCTGTTTGAGAACCGTTAAGCAGCGTCTGGACCTGCTAAGCCAAAGCCAAACCATGCGCCTTAACACCGGAAATGAGATTATGACCTTTTTAGTCGAAGATATCCTCTACTTTTCTTCCAATAAGGGCCATATCCTAACCATGGTCACACGGCAAAACGACTACATGATCTACCAAGAGACCTTGAACGAACTAGAAACCAAGCTCAGCGAACATTTCCTGCGCTGCCATCGCGGCTTTCTGATCAACACCAAGGCCATCACCCACATCGCAAAAGTCTTTGGCACGGTCGTCTTGGAAGATGGAAGCTCCATCCCCGTCTCCGTCAGAAAACGTTCTGCATTGAAAGCACTGAAATCGAATTTGGTGCTGGACAGCCTATCCTAAAATAAAAAAGAGAGTTGAATCAAACAACACACAGTCTGCTGGTTCAACTCTTTTTATTCACTTTCTTTCGTCTTTTGAAAGTGATCTTTTTAAGAAACATACTAGTAAAACGCCGAAACCACCACATAGCCTTTTCCTCACTGTGACTGGATGATTTCCTCCCGGCGTACTTGTCGACCTTATTTTTCTCCAAGATTCTGAATTACGATTTTCGATTCCGTCGAGCAGCTGGATCATTCAGTATTCTGTTGCTATTGATTTGTTTTTGTTATCATTTTAATTTCACATTATCCATCTATCCCCCTACTTATTTCACTTTATTTTTGCTCATATATACTAAATAATCCGCCAACCATCATTCATCTATAACACATTAAAAATGCCAAAAAAAGACGATTCTGCTACGCTCCTCTTTTCTTGGCATTTTTACTTACATTTCCATTCTTTCTTCACGAACGATTCGCCCGTTCACCAGCCGAATGACACGATGAGGGAATTGATGGATGAGGGTTTCATTATGCGTTGTAACCAATACAGTCGTTCCGCTTTGATTGATCTCTTCCAGTAGTTTGATCACTTGCACAGCATTTTTACGATCCAAGTTGCCTGTCGGTTCGTCCGCAAGCAAAAGCGCGGGCTGATTGATGACGGCCCGAGCGATCGCAGCTCTCTGGGCTTCACCGCCCGACAAAGCGGTCGCAAATCGCTTCTCGCTCAAATCGACCAGCTCTAAAATCTCTTCAATTTTTTTAGGGATTACCTCTGGGTCAGTCCCGACGATATCCATCGCATAGATGAGGTTCTCTTCCACATTGGTTTGAGGCAGCAGCCGGAAGTCTTGAAAAACAACGCCGATCTCCCGACGCAGATACGGAATCTCGCGGCGTTTAATCATACTCAAGTCATGGCCGCCTACGCGAATTTCCCCGCTGTCAGCAGTTTGTTCTTTGTAAAGCAGCTTCAGCAACGTAGATTTCCCAGCGCCGGAGGGTCCCGTGATATAGACAAATTCCCCTTTTTTGATCTCGAGATGAATGTTTTCCAACGTAGGAAGTATCTGCGATTCGACCTGTGCTTCCTTGCCGCTCTGGTGGATCAACTGCTTCTCAGAACGGTACTTCATGACATTATTTAAATAGATCATCTGTTCATTCCCTTTCCTTATTTCGGGTAGCGAATGCATGAGCTTACCGCGATTTTAGCACTGATCAGTCCTATGACAAGGGAGGTGCCAATTGTAAGAAGGGGTAATAACAGCAGCAGTTCTCGAACCTCAACAAAGTGATAGCCAAAGTGCCTCAGCCCCTTTTGCCAAAGTCCTGTCAGCCACGCATAGCTGGCTAAGGCGATTCCTGAAGCAGCTAAGCTCCCTAACAAGGACATAAACACTCCCTGAATTAAAAACGGCATGCTGATATACAACGGAGTCGCTCCCAGCAGTGTTCTCGTCTGAATCTCTTCTTGTCTGGATTTGATTCCCATCATCAAGGTAATGAACAGAATCAACACCGTAAACACACTGCCTAAACCGAACAGCAGCCAGCCAAAACGTCGAAGGGTCTTGGTCGTGCGCAAGAGTTCATCCGCCGTTTGGTCCCCGTAATTTGATTCCGCTACATGCTTTAAGGCTTCGATCTTCTGATTGGTCTGCTTGATTGCTCTTTCCTTTTTGACCTTGATTACAAACTTGTCATACAAAGGATTCGCTTTTCCCTGCAGCATCTCAAAGGCACTGCCATATCGTTCGATGATTTCTTTCACACTCTGCTTTTTTGACTTGAAGGTCACCGACTGAACATTTGGCAGCTTTTGAATATCCTTTTGCAAAGAATCAATGTCTTGCTTGCTCGCAGACACCTCAACAAAAGTATGAATCGCGACGTTTTCTTCAAGCTGAGCTGAAAAGGAACGAATATTAAAGCTCAGTGCCAGCAATAAACTTAAAAAAGTCATCGTTACCACAATAATCAGCAGACTTGCTGCAGACATAAACTGATGTCTGCGTATATTTTGCAGCCCTTCTCTAAACATTTTTTTGAACGTATATCGACGCATCTGTCTCCACTCAACTTCCTAAAAAATTACTCTCCCCGCACTCTGGAAAGGATGATAGCTTTCATGGGTGATTTTGACGTTTTCACCTGGCTGCGGGGCATGGATATAAAAGCCCTCACCGATGTATAGGCCCACATGATGTGCTGGGTCACCCCAAAACACTAGATCTCCCGGACGTAATTGACTAAGCGGAATGGTTTTGGCAAACTGCTGCTGTGCCTGACTGACTCTTGGCAAAGAAATACCATGGCGGGCAAAAACGTACTGCATCAATCCGCTGCAGTCAAATCCCGAAGGTGTAGTTCCTCCCCACACATAGGGAACACCAATAAATTGCTCGGCCTCGAGGATAACTTCTTTTGCTGTACCGCTTGGTAATTCTGAGCCCTGACTATCTTCTTCGGGAAGGCGCACATTGGAAAAGAATCCCGCGGTAACCTGCTCAACCACGCCTTCTCGTTCCTCCTTAAGCGTCTCCTCCTGCTCTTGTTCCTGCTCCTTGATCGTTTTCAGCAGTTCCTGATTCTCACTCAACTCTCCTTGCAGCTCATGTTTCTTGACCTCTAGATTTGTCGTTGTTTCCCGAAGTTCTTCCTGCTTGCTTTCCATTTCCTGCTGCTTTTCTTTGGCTTGGCCTTCTTGCTGCCCCAGCTGATCAACCAACTGCTGGTATTCTTTGGCTCTTTTTTCATCCGCCATTTGAATTTCCTGCAGCGATTGAAGCGTAAGCAAGGCCTTGGACAGCTCCCCTAGCTTTAAGAACCAGACACCGTCCCGCGACTCATTCACTTGGATCGCCCGTGCCCGAGTACCGATCTCCTTTTCAAGCTTCTCCTTTTTCTTCGTTGCCTCACGGACTGTCTTTTGTTTTCCTTCCATCTCCTGATTGACCTTTTCGACCTCACTCTCCAGTTCCTTTTGTCGAACGACTGCAGTGGAGATGTCATTGTTTAATTTCATGATCCGTCCCTTCAGCTCATCGACGGCAGTTTGTTGTTCCTCTTTTGGATCTGCGTAAACAGGCTCCGTCGCCGCACAGAAAAGAAGGCTGACGAACCCAATAACCAGCATGACTTTGCAAAAACATTTTCTCTTTTGGTAGTGCATCCTTCGTTGCTCCTTTTCTGATTACTAAACGAGTCCCATGCTTTACAGCAATCATTTCTTTTTTTGTCTCAGTTGATTTTTTCTATGATAAACATTGTTATTTTTACAGTAGTACCGATTTTTATGCTTGCTCCTAAATAACAGCATTTTCTTTTTAGTACCACAGATGCCTTTTGGATTTTAATTATCATAAATTAAATTATGTTAAAAATATCCAGTTTTAGTTATTTCAAAAACAAAAAAATCCAGTTTTATTTTATCATAAGCGTATTGACTTTTCTATTTCATTTAAAGATCACTTTATTTCTATTAATGAACATATCCGAATTTGTAAGCCAAGAGCAAAAAGGAATGCATGCAACATCTCTGCTCGCATGCATTCCCTTTTTTAATTGATTCAGATTATTCCATCAAGGTTGAAAAGTAGCCGGTCATTGATCCTTGGATCAACTCACTTAACCGGTACCCGTTTCGCCAATACGTGATGATGTTGAAATCATTGACGTTTGCTTGCTCCATCTTCTTGCGAATACTGCCAATCGCCGAAGAGATTTGGACTAGACGAGAATTGCTCATTCCCTCTTCCCATAAAATCGTGCATAATTCTTCACGAGATACGATACCGTCGATATGCTCCAACAACACCTTTAAAATCCGCAATTCTAATTTGTTCAGCGAGTTGTAGAAGGTCAACAAATTATGCCGGTTCGTCTCCGAGAATTCATACTCCTTCAAGCCAAATGATTCCTCTTCTTGGTTCTCACCTGCGAATTTCAGCATTTGCTCCCTTAACTCCGACAACGAAAGCTCCACAGGCAGATAATGGACCTCTTTACTGTAAGACTGTTTTTCGCTTGTCGTCTCTGCTCTTCTGACGAATTGAAATTCCGGTTTCTCCAGAAATTCCAGAACATTTTCCACTTCTCTGTTTGACAAGGTTTCACTGAAAATGACAATATTAAAAAAATGCAAGAAATCGATCACAGAGCTCTCCTTGTGAAACAGTCTCTTTGTGACAAAAACTTCGTAATCCAACTTTTGCAGCATGTCTTGAAGCTTCTGTTCTGCCAGTATGTTTCTCGTTAGAATAATCATTCTTTTCATTCGCCTCACCCAACTTTTCCTCATAATATTTGGTCTATTTGATCGTTATAAAAAGAATTGTTTTTTACCTCACAAAATAATTCCTAAAAAATGTTACTACTAATTAAAAAAACATATTCCTATTTACAGTTCAAAATTACCACATCATAAAGAGATCCTCAATAAGAATCCCTATTAAAAATATTAATTTTTTCTTCTTTTTTTGATATTTTACCCAATGCTCTGTTATTTTTAGGGGGATCTCAAAGAAATTTACTCGAAAAAATATAAAAAAAGAACCCTTCCACTGAAATTAGTGACTTTTTCCTAGTTTAAATCAATAATATTGTAATAATTATTATTTGTTCAATGAATCTTTTGCTAATCAGACGAAGATGTATTCTTTCATCGAGTGAATGGTTTTAATGGATTAAGAGTCATTCGCTTTTTCATGATGATCTTTCTACCCAAAAATAGGTCTGTCTAAAGCACAATTACATGGCTGCAAACATTCTTTCGTCACAATAAGGATACGCGGCAGATCACGCCACACGGTTTTCGCCCTACTCATGCTTCTTTATTATTTGAAGCTGGTGCCCGTATGAAGCAAGTCCAAGCACATCTGGGTCATAGCACTAAAACGATCATGAATGTTTACACTCGTGTGACCAAAAAAGTCAAAGAAGAAACCGCCAATAGTTTTGGCAATTATATGAAGAATGGAAAAAGCTGGGTTAATCTCTAGATCAAAAGAAAAACCCCGCTCAATAAGAGCGAGGTTCATGTTGTTAAATCAACGTTTATAAGCTTATTTAGCTAATGAATCTTTTGCTTGGTCAGCTAGAGCGGTAAATGCAGCTGCATCATTTACTGCTAAGTCAGCTAGCATTTTGCGGTTGATCTCGATACCGGCTACTTTCAAGCCATGCATTAATTTTGAATAGCTCAAGCCGTTCATACGAGCAGCAGCGTTGATACGTGCAATCCACAATTTGCGGAAGTCGCGTTTTTTCTGACGACGATCGCGGTATGCGTAGTTGTATGAATTCATTACTTGTTCTTTAGCTGTTTTAAATAGGGTGTGTTTAGAACCGTAGTAACCTTTAGCTAATTTTAGTGTCTTTTTACGACGTTTACGAGTTACTGTTCCACCTTTAACACGTGCCATGTTTAATTCCTCCTAATGTTTCTGTTGAATTTTAAAATTAAAGTAGTAAAGCTCAGGTGCCGCAATTATTTCATGCGAGCAAGTTGTTGACGGATACGTTTGTAATCGCCAGCTGACACCATACGTGCTTTACGCAATTGACGACGTTGTTTTTTAGTTTTTCCGTGGAAACGGTGACTTGTAAAGGCACGGAAGCGTTTCAATCCGCCACCACCAGTACGTTTGACGCGTTTTGCTAATCCGCGGTGTGTTTTTTGTTTTGGCATAATTAATTCCTCCTACATTTCATTTTGCATACCGTTCAACTACAAGAAATGTAAAAGTTGAACAAGCATCCTCAAACTATTTTTGCTGACTGTTAGTCTTTTTTCTCTTTCGGTGCAAGCACTAAGAACATGCTACGTCCGTCCATTTTCGCTTTTTGTTCCACTGTCGCAATATCGTCAGTTTCTTCAGCTAAGCGATTCAAGACTTTCTGACCAATTTCTTTGTGGGTAATGGCACGGCCCTTGAAACGGATAGAAGCTTTCACTTTATCGCCTTTTTCCAGGAACTTACGTGCATTGCGAAGTTTCGTATTAAAGTCGTTGATATCGATCGTTGGACTTAAACGAACTTCTTTAACGTTAATCACTTTTTGTTTCTTGCGTGCTTCACGTTCTTTTTTCTGTTGTTCAAAGCGGTATTTCCCGTAATCCATGATACGCGCCACCGGTGGTTTTGCGCCTGGAGCTACAAGGACGACATCAAGATTAGCCTGTTCAGCGATTCTTAATGCTTCCGCTTTAGATTTCACACCTAATTGTTCGCCATTTTGATCGATCAAACGCACTTCACGAGCACGAATGCCGTCGTTAACCATCATATCCTTTGCTATGGTCATTCACCTCCAAAATTTTTGAGAGAAAGTCAAAGCGCGATCGCACAAAAAAACGAGTTCGTAACGAACCCGCGCGCAGTTATCCTCATCTCTAAAGACAAGTCATTAACTATCCAGCCCAGTGACCTCGGTCAGCTAAGGCGAGAAGCGGGTGCTTCTGCTTTTATTTCTCAACTTTTATAGTATACAGTGTTCAAACAGCAAAGTCAACTTATTTTGTTCGTTTTTCTTCTGTTTCAGAAAACGTCGATAGTTTTCTTTTCATTTTTGTGCTAAGCTGGATAGGAACATTTATTTAGAATAGGAGTGATTCAATGGAACATTCTTTCTTTCGAGAATTGCTTCATTATAACCAGCCAAAGGACTCTTCCCTTCGCTGGATCGGCGCCGGCCTTTGCATGCTCAGTGTCTTGTTCACCGGCTACTTTTCACACCAGCTGGCGATCGCCAGTTTCGGCTCTTTAGGTATTTTCACCTTTTTGTATTCCCGTCCACTCCCCATAAAGCAATCCATGCTTCGGTTATCCACCATTGGGAGTTTTCTTTTATTAAGCAACTTTTTAGGAATGCTTTCGACTCATCTGCATTGGACTGCACCCCTTGTCGTCGCATTGGTCGGATTCATCGGGCGTTTGTTTTTTCGTCTTTACGGCATCGCCAAGCCAGGGGCCTTTTTTGTCGTAATGGTGACTGCCATGGGCGCCAGTACTTCGATCCCCTTACAGAAAATCCCGGTGATGAGTCTTTATTTTTTGATCGGTGTTGCCTTCTCTTTATTTTTTGCAGCAGTACTTTCTCTTTTCGATCAACGAAAACCTGAGTCCTCCAACCTGCTCTCTCTTACTCAGCGGATCAACAATGATCCTGCCGTGATCATCGATAGCTTATTTTATGCGGCCGTACTTTTTCTAGCGGTTTATCTGAGCTTTGGATTGCAGTTGAAAAATCCTTATTGGATGGTGGTTTCCTGTGCGGCGATCCTGCAGGGCGACAATTTGCGCGCCATGCTGCATCGCAACATCCAACGAATCTTCGGCTCGATCATTGGATTGATGATCGCCGCACTGCTTTTGACACTGCATTTGTCCGTGTTGCAAACATTAGTGGTAATCACCTTGCTGTTCATGACGGTTGAATTTTTTATTCCGCGCAATTATGCTTTGGCGCAGTTTTTCACCACACCCATGGCATTGATGCTATCCATGCTAGTCAGACATCAGTACTTGTATACCTTGATTCAATATCGTTTCTTAGGGATCGTTTTAGGTGGTATGCTGGGGCTGGGAGCAGCCTGGATCATGACCACTGGACTGATTTTTTACAATCAGAAATTTAGTCTGGATGAAAATTTTGACAACGAAACAGAATAACGCCGTGCTCGCCGTCTGTCTGAAGCAGTCGGTGGTTTTTTTTCAAATTGACGGCTCTTTGCTATAATGAGGCTAAGAAAAGGAAAAGGAGCGCCTGTATGTATCGATTGATCACCTGTGATTTAGATGAAACTCTGTTGGACAAGGAGCGGCATGTCTCAAAAAGAAACCTCGAATGGATCAAAAAAGCGGAGGAAGCCGGAGCTTTTTTCGTTCCTGCTACTGGTCGGGGATTCCATTCGATCCGCAAGACATTGGAAGAATTAGACGCCGTGGATAAACAAGACCACTACATGATCGGCCTTAACGGCGGAGTGATCGTAGCGAATCAGGGAGGAACGATCATTGAAGACAACCCGATCGACTTCGACCTGCTTAGCACTCTGTTTCAGTTTGGTCTGAACTACGAGGTAACAATCCACCTCTATACGTTTGATCAGGCTTATATTTACCAAATCAACCCGGAGGAAGCCGCTTATTTGAGCACAATTCCTCATCAAGTCGTTGAGACCAATGAGATCGACTTCTTAAACGACGAAGTTTGCTACAAAGTGTTGTTCCAAAACCTCGATCGCCGCTACCTTGAGACCATCGAGGCCGAATTGCCGCGAGAACTGCGCGCTCAGGTCGAAATCAGCTACTCCTCCAACCGCTATCTCGAATTCAATCCAGCTGGCGTGACCAAGGGAGAGGCTTTGCTGAGCTTGGCAAAACGACTTGGCATCGCTCCACAGGAAACCATTGCGATTGGTGACAACACCAATGACCGCACGATGATCGAAACAGCGGAATTAGGAGTCGCAGTCCAAAATGCGATTCCTGAGATCAAAGCGATTGCACAATATGTGACGGATGCTGACCATAACCAGAGTGCAGTGGCGGAAGTCATTCAAAAATTTGTCCTCTAAAATGAATGGGCGAAACGGTCTTCACCTCCGTTTCGCCCATTTTTTAACGTATTCTTCGCCACAGCACGATGATCATCCACACAGATAATCCCAAACTGATCACTAAAGAAATGATCCAACCAGCGTTGGAATTTTCGAAGGGCAGCGGCATATTCATGCCAAAGAAGCCCGAAACGATCGTCGGGATCGTCAACAGCAGCGACCAGATCGTCAAAATTTTCATCGTGTCGTTCAAATTATTGTTCAGCAAATTATTATAGGTACCTGATAGCTGATCCAATATCTCACTGGCCAGCTGAGTCATCTCAACGGCCTGTTTGGCCTCGATCAAGGCATCGTCCAGTTGCTCTTTTTCCTTATCGGTGAAGCTTGGGAACAGTCCTTGTGCTTTAATTTGTTCCAGCAGCACAACATTTTGCTTGGTAGCCGTCACTAGGTAGACCAGCCCAATCTCCAAGTCAGACAGGCGCAGTAGATTCTTGTTCGTAGTCTTCTCTCGCAAGCGCGCATTCAATCGGATCCGTTCGCTGTTGACCTCTTCGATCAACGGAAAATAGTAATCCGAGATCACAAATAAGGTATGAAACAGCAAACTGGCCGTACTTTGCTTGGGTTCTCGTTTCAACTGATTTTCGATCACCGCGACGACATACTTCGTCCGCTCGGAAACAAAAGTAAACATATGATGGTCTTTCAAAATGAACGCCATCGGACTGGTTTCATAGTGATTGTCCGTTTTATCCAAATGAGCAACATTGAAAACCACCAGCAAAGAATGGGTCATGGGATCATATTCGACTCGGGCACGTTCATTTTTATCGAGGGAGTAGGTCAGCATCTCATCACTGATCTGGTAGCGTTCTCGTAATTTGGCGACCTCTTCGGTATTTTTGGCGTCCACATTGATCCATGAACACAAGCCTTGATTAAAGCGTTGTTTCTCTAACATGATTTCCCTCCTTGATCCAGCTTCTTTCTCATTATAAGAGAAAAACACGAATCCGACAAAAAAACACCACAGATTTAGGACACCGCACCCTCACCTTTAGGGTTGATTTGTTGAAATAATTAACGCGTCAGCCTTCCGACAGCAAGCATTAACAATCCGACAGTAAAATCTGGAAGGCTAGGTCTTCCTTTGAACGCTCATAACGAATGGATCAACAAAGCGATCCCGATCAGCTGTATCACCGCCCATTGGAAAGAGTCTTTTTCCGTCAATACGCTTTGATGTGTTCGGACAGTGTTTTGATCATAAAGGATAATTCATCATCACCCTACTTCAAACAAAACAAAATTTAACATGCGGAAAAGGATAACTGACACTCCCCATAACTATTCAACAAAAAAGAGCAGGTTTCCCCGCTCTTTGCTTATTCCACAACCGACAGCTGCTGTACCTCTGCAATTTTTTCGTCGATCAATTTTAAAACGATGTCTCTTGCCTGCGGATCTTCTACAAAGTTCAACTGATCCCCGTCAATTTGGATTTTCGGACTTTCATTGTAGTCTTCATACCATTGGTCGTAACGCTTGTTCAGCTCTTTGTAATAGTCATACAAGGTGGGATCAAATTCCAGCTGCTCGTATTCTCTGCCGCGTTTGGTGATCCGGTCCAGCATGGTTTCAAAGGAGACCCGAATATGGATCAACAGATCTGGATGTTTTTTGTTTGCAGCATAGGGCAATTCTTCCATCATGTTGGCCAACAGCTCATCGTAGACCTTTACTTCTGTTTCGGTTGCCCGACCAAGATCGGCATTTAAGTGAAACAGCAGTGAATCTTCATAGATCGAACGGTCCAAGACATTGTTGTCATCCTGCATCGCTTTTTTGATGCTGTCGAACCGCTTATTTAAGAAATAAATTTGTAGTAAAAATGCATATTGTTCTGGGTTTGCATAAAATAATGGCAGCACTTCATTGTCTTCGATGGATTCATAAAATGCTTGACTGCCTAAGTATTCTGACAGCATGGCTGTTAAACTTGATTTTCCTGCCCCAATCGTTCCCGCTAATACGATCACGCTCATTAACCTCCAACTCACTTCGCACAAAATATAGTATCTTTTTTTTCAACTTTATTAATATACCCCCAATATCTTGTGGCGTCAAATAAAAAACAAAAGAAATAGAGGATTATTTTAATCCGAGAATGTTTAAAAAAAAGTTCATTTTTCAGAAGTTTTCATCGTTTTCATTTACTTGTTCGTTTTCTCTCAGTAAAATGGAAGAGATCTAGAGGGAGTCCGATCCCTTTTTCACTAAGAAGCTGGCTCTTCTTTCGAACTGGCTTGTGCAGAAGCGATCGAACGTTTTGATTCTGCCTAAGTTGTTTAGTAGAATGGAGTACAGTTTAAAAAATAGTATATTCTGACTAAAAAGGAGTTTTACGATGAAGACCATCGGCCATGGACATGCCAGCGGTAAAATCATTTTAATGGGTGAACACGCCGTCGTCTACGGTGAACCAGCGATCGCCTTTCCGTTTTCCGGAACAGGGATCGATACGACGATCCAGCTTCACTCTCAGGAATCATGGATTCAATCGAGTTTCTATCACGGTCCTCTTACACAAGCTCCTGCGACGATGAGAAATGTTACAGCTTTAGTATGGCAGCTGATCCGTCATTTTGCCGTACAGGAACCTTTTTATATAACTATCGACAGCACGATCCCCGCGGAACGCGGGATGGGATCTAGTGCAGCCGTGGCTGTCTCGATCACGCGTGCTTTTTTTGACTGGATGGAGATCCCAGCTGCGCAGACCGATATTCTTTATTTTGTTCATCAAGCAGAAAAGATCGCTCACGGCAACCCCAGCGGCATCGATGCCACCACGATCAGCGGAACAGAGCCTTTGTTGTACCAGAAAGGCTTGGATTTCCAACCTTTCGAGCTGAATATGGATGCCTTTTTGGTAGTCGCCGATACTGGCTTCAAAGGCCAAACGCGCAAAGCCGTCAAAGATGTGGCTCAGTTGATGAATACTCAATTTTCGACGACAGCACCACGGATCCGCGAAATCGGCTGGTTGACAAAGACCGCTCAGCAGGCAATCCTTTTGAATCAGCCGCACCGGTTGGGCGACTGCATGAATCAAGCTCAGGAGCAGTTGCGCATTCTTGGCACCAGCAACGACGCACTGGATCATTTGATTGACACGGCACTGATGCACCAGGCATTAGGGGCCAAGCTGACCGGCGGGGGCCGGGGCGGCTGTATGATCGCATTAGCGGAAAACGAAGCACAAGGGCGTCATCTACAAACCATTTTATCTCGTGCAGGGGCTCGAGATACATGGATCGAAGGGTTAGGAGTATATGCACATGCATAGTGGAAAGGCGCGGGCTTACACCAATATCGCGTTAATCAAATACTGGGGAAAAGCCGATCAAGCATTCATTTTGCCAATGAACAACAGCCTATCGCTGACCCTGGATGCTTTTTATACAGAAACTGAGGTTGTTTTCTCAGAAGATTATACAGAAGATAGATTTTACTTAGATGGGCACTTGCAAGATGCCAAAGCCACGGAAAAAATCAGCATGTTTTTAGATTTGGTACGGCAAAAAGCCGATTCGAAGCTGTTCGCTAAAGTCGCAAGCCGAAATTTTGTGCCAACCGCTGCCGGTTTAGCTTCTTCAGCCAGCGGTCTGGCTGCATTAGCAGGTGCAGCAGCGGAAGCTTTGGATCTTTCATTGACACCACAAGAATTATCTCGACTGGCACGTCGTGGTTCCGGATCGGCCTGCCGCAGTATTTACGGCGGCTTTGCGGAATGGCAAAAAGGCGATTCCGATGAAACTTCCTATGCAGAAGCCATTCCTTCTGAAGGCTTTGCTGAAGAATTGAGCATGATCTTCGTCGTAGTGAATGACCAACAAAAGGATATCTCCAGCCGGGACGGCATGCAGCGGACAGTGGAAACTTCCGCTTTTTATCAGGGCTGGCTGGATACAGTACCAACGGATTTGTCAAAAGCCAAAAAAGCGATCCAAAAAAAGGATTTCCAAGCATTAGGCGAAGTGACCGAAGCCAGTGCCTTAAAAATGCACGGCACGACCTTGGCTGCACAACCGCCCTTCACTTATTGGTCGGCGGAAAGCATGAAGGCAATGTCCTTGGTGCGTCAGCTGCGTCAAGAGGGCTTACCCTGCTACTTTACGATGGACGCCGGTCCCAATGTGAAAGTCCTCGTTCAAAAAACACATGAAAAGCAAGTACTTCAAAAGCTAGCGGAACAATTTTCTCGTGAACAGCTGATTGTCGCCCATGCCGGGCCGGCAATCCAAATCTTACCAAAGGAAGAACGAACATGATCGAAGTGTCAGCACCAGGAAAACTTTATATCGCCGGGGAATATGCGGTCGTCGAACCAGGGCATCCTGCAATCATCGCAGCGATTGACCAGTTCATCAACGTCTCGATCAAGTCATCGAAACGCAACGGCAGCATCCAATCTGCTCAATACAGCGACATGCCGATCCGCTGGACTCGACGCAAAGGTGAATTGGTCTTGGATATTCGGGACAATCCATTCCATTATATTCTGGCCGCCATTCACTTTACTGAAAAATTTGCGCTGGAAAACAACAAGACCCTGACCTTTTACGATCTGAAGGTGACCAGCGAGCTGGACAATTCCAATGGACGGAAATATGGACTTGGTTCCAGCGGCGCAGTGACGGTCGCAACAGTCAAAGCCTTGGATGCCTATTACCAATTAGGGCTTTCCCAATTGGAGCTTTTCAAATTAGCAACTTTGGCTCATTTGAATGTCCAGGGCAATGGTTCCTGCGGCGACATTGCGGCCAGCTGCTATGGTGGCTGGTTAGCCTTTTCGACCTTTGATCATGACTGGGTATTGAACCAGCTAACTTCTCGATCGCTGACCGATCTGGTCAAAAGTGATTGGCCCAGCCTGAAAATCGAACCGCTGAAGGCTCCGGAAGACCTGCGCCTATTGATCGGCTGGACTGGCAGTCCAGCATCGACCTCCGATCTGGTCGATCAGGTCCACCAGTCTCGCGAGCAAAAAGAAGCGGCCTATCAACAGTTTTTGGCAGACAGTAAAGCCTGTGTCGCACAAATGATCCAAGGCTTCAAGCAAGAGGATGTTTCATTGATCCAAGCAATGATCCGTACCAATCGAGCCTTGCTCACTCAACTGACCACCTTCAGCAATGTCTCGATCGAAACGCAGCAGCTGCAGGTCATGAGCGATCTGGCTGAGCAATATGGCGGTGCCGCGAAATCCTCAGGTGCTGGCGGCGGCGACTGCGGCATCGTGATCGTGGATAAAAAGGCCGGGATCCTGCCGTTGATGAGCGCTTGGGAAAAAGCCGGAATCACACCGTTGCCGCTGCACGTCTACCATTTAAACGAGGAGAAGATGAATGAATCGTAAAGACGAACATCTTTTATTAGCTAAAACACAATACAAGGCCAAGGAGAACGACTTCGATGCGGTCTCTTTTGTCCATCAATCGCTAGTCGCTTTGTCTGATGATTCAATCGACCTTTCTACCTCGATCGCCGGTTTGTCGCTGGACGTTCCTTTTTACATCAATGCGATGACCGGCGGCAGTGAGAAAACCAAGATTTTCAATCAGCAGCTGGCGATCGTAGCCCGCGAGACCGGCTTGATGATGGCAACTGGCTCCGTTTCTGCCGCCTTAAAGGATCCTTCGGTAGCAGATTCCTACACCGTTATTCGTGAAGAAAATCCTAACGGCCTGCTGTTAGGAAATATGGGTGCTGGACGTACAGCTGAAGATGCCAAAAAAATCGTTGATCTGCTGCAGGCAGACGGTCTTCAGATTCATCTGAACGTTCCACAGGAACTGGTAATGCCCGAGGGTGAACACGATTTTGAACAATGGGAGACCAATATTCGTCAATCATTAGAATTGCTGGAGGTACCAATCCTCGTGAAAGAGGTTGGTTTCGGCATGGCTCAAGAAACGGTGCAGCGATTGGTAGAATTAGGTGTTCCGGCGATCGATGTCTCCGGACGCGGCGGCACCAGCTTCACTAAAATCGAGAACTCTCGCCGCAAACGCCATGAACTGGCTTACTTAGACCAGTGGGGGCAATCTACAGTGGTTTCCTTGTTAGAGGCACAACCCTTTGCCAACGATGTGACCTTGCTGGCTTCTGGCGGCATTCGTGATGCCTTTGACATCTTCAAAGCCTTATCTTTAGGTGCTCACGCTGTTGGGATTTCCGGTACATTTTTGCATACCTTGATGTCAGACGGCATCGATGCAACGATCCAAATGGTCGAAGATTGGAAAGAACAATTGCGGCGGCTGTATTTGATGACTGGCAGAGCCACGACCAACGAGGTTCAAAAGAACCAATTGATGATTACAGGAGCACCGAGGGAATGGTGCGACCTAAGAGGCATCGACGTCAGAAAATTAGCCACACGATAAAAAAAGATGCTGTATTGTGCGAAAACAATACAGCATCTTTTTTAGTTATTGCATGGCTTGAGTCAGGTGTTCATTTAATAAAGCCACAGACTTGGCTATATCCTCATCCAAGCTGAATAACCCGCTGGAACCAATGATCAAAATATCTGCTCCGGCCTCCAGCATCCGACTGTAGGTTTTTTCATTGCAGGACCCGTCGATCTGAATCAAAAACCCAAGTTCATTCGTTTCCCGATAGTCTTTCAGCCAGCGCACCTTGTTCAAGCTTTCAACAATGAACTTCTGCCCGGCAAATCCCGGATCAACCGTCATCACCGTTACGATATCGATTAGGTGCAGGTAATCAAGGATCAGCTCCATCGGGGTTTCCGGATTGATTACTACCCCCATCTTTTTCCCCTGTGCCTTGATGGTTTGACTCACTCGAAAAGCATGTCCATTCAAATGCTCCGCATGAATACTGATGACCTCTACCCCTAAGTCTAATAACGGTTCCACATACTCAACTGGATTGGTGACCATCAGGTGGGCATCCAGCGGAACATCGGTATGTGCCTGAAGCTGTTCGATGAACCATGGTGAAAGGGTCATATTGTTGACGTAGTGACCATCCATGATATCGATATGATAGTAATCCATCACGGTATTGAGATACGCGATCTGTTCGTTGAATTTGCCTAGATCCATACACATGAGTGAAGGCGATAATTTCACCATAAGCTTTCCCTCTTTCTTTCCTGAATTTAGTTGACCGATTGTCCTCCGTCGACGACCATTTCTGAACCAGTCATAAAGCGTGAAGCATCGGATGCAAGGAATACCACGGCATCTGCAACTTCATCCGCCGTACTGATCCGATTGTATAGCGGAATACGCGCACCCATCTCTTCCATCGTCCGGTCCGTGGCCAAAGCAGCGTGCTCTGCCATCTGGGTCTTGATGTAAGCTGGATGGACCGAATTTACACGAATCCCTCTTGGTGCTAATTCAATGGCTGCCGCCTTCGTTAGAGACGCTACGGCCCCCTTTGAAGCGGCATAAGCAATTCGGTTTTTCGAGCCTAAGAACGAAGCGATCGAAGCCGTATTGATTACGCTGCTGCCATTTTTAAGCAACGGCAGCATCTCTTTGATTCCCAAAAACATACTCAGCGTATTGACAGCCATGGTTTTTTCCCACAGCTCGACCGTTGTATCCTCGATCGTGTCGATTTTAAAAATGCCGGCATTGTTGAACAAGACATCCAGCTTTCCAGCTTTTTCTTGGATCGTTGCAGCGGCTTTTTTCCAAGCGTCTTCCTGGGTTACATCAAAGCACAGTGCATGCACATGTTCAGTTCCGCAGGATTCTTCTAATGCTTTCAAACGGTCTGCATCATTGTCATTGACAAAAACCATAAATTCTTGCGCGACCAGCTTTTGAACCACCGCTTGGCCTAACCCGCCGGCTGCACCGGTGATCATTGCTGTTTTCTTTTTCATTTTTTCCCTCTATTCTAAATTGGCATGATTGGCTTTTAATTGTTCAAAGGTCATTCCTTTTTCTTCCATCAATTGCAGTGCAAGTACGTCGTGGAACACCAGCAGCCCTTGTTCAAACACCGTGGTCATCGGTTGAATTGACGTAAATGCTTGGGAACTCTTTGATGGACTTTCAAAACGGACGATCACGTCGGCCAGTTGGGCAATCGAGCTTTCTGGATTCGAGGTCAGATGAACGATCCGCGCATCGAAGGTCTTGGCCTTTTTAGCGATCCCCAGAGGAAACAACGATTCCCCTGACCCGCTGCCGACGACCAGCAGATCCTTATCTGTAATCGGCGGTTCGTTCAGATCCCCCACCATGTGACAGTGGATTCCTAAATGAGTCAGTCGTTTGACGGCTGCTTCCAAAGCCAAACGGACCCGGCCAACACCAACAAAGAAAACCTGTTCTGCCTGCAGGAGCGCTTGAGCATATTCCTGCTGCTGCTCTTCTGAAACCTTGCCCAACAGTTGACCCAATTCGGCGACCACTGCTTGACTATTTTCATAATATGTCTTCATGTACCATCAACACCTTGTTATAAAATTCTTTTTTCTCGTGAACGATGTCAAACGCCTCGATCAATCCTTCGATCGGGACTTTATGGGTGATCAACGGCGACAGCTTCAGACTGCCATTTGCAATTGCCTGGGCAGTGATCTGCCATTCGTTTTTGGGGATTTTGTCATAGACACTGTTGAACATGCCCACGATGGTCCCCTCCTTGCGCATAAACTGATCATAGGTTTTCTGCTGCAATAGCATGTCTGAATGTGGATTACCCAACAAAACGACTCGACCAAATGCACGAATGGATTGCACACATTGATCAAAAGCGGCACTGGCCCCTGTAGCTTCGACTGCGACATCGGCCAGTTTGCCATTCAGCATTTCTTTGATAAAATCCTCGGCCGAAACCTCTGCACTGTTGCAGACAAATTCAAACCCTATTTTTTTAGCAAAGTCGACTTTGGTTTGATCGATGTCTGCTAAGATCACTTTTCCGGCTCCATTGATCTGAGCCCATTGAGCAACCATGACACCGATCGGACCAGCTCCGAAGATCACGATCGAATCTCCTAATGAGAGTTGAGCTTTGTTGATCACATGCTGTGCGACCGTTGCCGGTTCGACCATTGCCCCTTCCTCAAAGCTGACCTGATCCTCCAGCAGCACCAAGTTGAACAGCGGCACTGCTAAATACTCCTCAAATCCACCATCGGTCCGTGAACCGAAATAATTGTAATCGGTACATTGTGCGTAATTGCCGGAGCGGCAAAACTCACACGTATTGCAAGGCAGTAACGGAAACACCGCAGCCTTCTTGCCTAGATAGCTTTCCGCAACCCCTTCGCCCAAAGCCACGATTTCACCAGAAAATTCATGGCCGAGAACCGTCGGAAAATGATAAGACCCCGTCACAAAGGTTCGCGGGATATCTGACCCGCAAATCCCGCAGGCCATGATTTTGATCAAAACCTCCCCTGCTTTAGGCGTAGGCTGGGCTTTATCCACTAAGGTTAATTCCCCGATAGAGACTAACTCAACAGCTTTCATGACATCCTCCTTCTATCCTTCTGGAACTCCTAAAACACCTAGATAGGCCAAAGTAATCCCCAGAATGAAGATAATCAAAATAATCAAATTGATATTGACCTTCTTGCGTACCAGCCAATATACCAGCATGGTGATCCCTAATGGAACGAGCCCCGGCATCAATGCATTAATCACCTGCTCCTGCACATTCAGCTCCACACCTTTGATATTTAAAACCAGCGGAATCTCCACATTTACCCGTGATGCCGTCATACAGCCCACGACCATCAAACCGATCATACTGAAGATCTCCGTCAATCGAGCGATCGTTCCTTCACGCAGCATCGTCAAGATAAAGGATTTCCCCTTTTGGTAACCCAAACGATACATGTTCCAGCCAAAGCCGATCAAACAAGCTTTATAAGCTATTTCGAAAAAGATTGGTCCAACATAACTGCCATCGATCGCCAGCGAGCAGGCGATCCCTGCAAGAATCGGATAAACAATCCCCTGACTGACTGTATCGCCGATCCCAGCGATTGGACCCATCAGTCCGGTACGCAGCGAATTGATCGTCTCATCGGTGATATCCTCTGCGCCGTTTGCTCGCTGCTCCTCCATGGCTGCCGCAACACCCGGAATCATGGTACCGATGAAGGAAGGTTCTGTATTGTAAAACACAAAGTATTTCTTCAATTCTTTGACTTGTCGTTCTTTGTCCTCTGGATAAAGCTTGCGAATGACGGGAACCATGGCATTGGCCTGGCCTAATGCTTGAAGTCGCTCGTAGTTGTAGGCCGTTTCACTAGAATAAGTCAAGGCCCAGTTTTTCAACATTTCTTTCTTCGTTAATTTCACTTCCATCTTATGATTGCTCCTTTCCAGCTGGTTTCATATCTAAGAAACCGGTGTTGTAGAAAACAAAACCAAGAATCGCAGCGATTGCCGTGATAGCCATCACATCAAGTTTCAAATAGACCGCTAAAATAAAACCTAAGAAAAAGAACGGCATAATCTTCTTGTTCCCCATGAAACTGATCAGCATAGCAATCCCCAAAGCCGGCATGATCGCACCAACCACCTGCATCGCTGTTACAAAGGAATCAGGGATCATGTTCAACAAATTTTGCATTGGTTCAGCACCAAAATAGACTAAAATGAAAGCTGGAATACCTGTGATAATAAAGTTCAAGATGCCTGACGGAACATAATTCATCATTCGCATTGCTCGAATATTTCCGTTGTCCAGGAATTTCTCCGCCTGATGGACCCACAATGCATTGATCGACATCGTCAATTGGAAGGTCAAAATTCCAAAGAGACTGAATGGTACAGCAAAGGTCACTGCCAAACTAGGATCCGCTCCGGACAAGATCGTCATGGCTGTCCCAAACACCGCAGCGACTGGCAAATTTCCTGGCATCGTTCCGCCAGCAGTGATCCAGCCTAGATAGGCCAAGTTGATGTAGGCTGCAGCTTGCATTCCCAGTAGCGGTTCTCCCATCGCCAGTGCCACTAAAAATCCTGACCAAATTGGGTACAACCATGAACGAGTGATCAAATGACTTGGCCACCAGTTACAAACCGTTGAGATAATGGCGACTAAAATCGCAGATAATAGCATTTTTTTTCCTCCTTTTTTCTTTTCATACGGACAGCTTGTTTTTCGCCACCCGTGAACCCCCTCTTTTACTGCACACTACAAATATTTGGAAAGATCTGTCTCCTTTTGATCCGGAATGATGTGGATCGCCACTGGAATATTGCGCGCGATGATTCGTTGAAAAATCGCCCGTTCCTCTTCAGAAGCAGAGATGTTTTTGTATAAAACGCGCCGCTCTGCCTTGGCCCCCATACCGCCAACGATCAGTTTGTTGATCGTAATGCCGCTTTCCAGTAATTTTTCAATGATCGCCGGCCCCTTCACTAAGATGATCAGCCGCTTGTTTGCTTCACCCTGCTCATTCAAAAAGGCGACTGCATCCTCTAATCCCATCACGACGATGTCGATGCCTTTGGGTGCCGACATTTTTAGGACTTCCCGCATAAATTCATCCTTAGCAACCTCGTCATCAATGATCAAAATTTGATTCGCTCGAGTTTTCTTCACCCAGGCAGTCATCACCTGTCCGTGAATCAAGCGATCGTCTATTCTTGTCAATACGATTTCACTCATCCTTGTTCCTTCCTCTCCATGGTTTCAAATAATTCCTTGATGCCTTCTTTCCCGGTGTCTTGGACATGCTGGGCTAGTTCGGCCAAGCTCATGTTTTCTCGGCTGCAAATGGCTTCGATCACCATCGGCAGATTGACCCCTGTCACCGATCGGTAAGCAACCCTTCCCTTTAGCTGATGATAGTTTTGGGCCGTCACGTTATACGGGCTGGCTCCAAAAATGTCGCAAAATACTAGAACGCCTTCCCCCTGATCGAGTTCCACTATTTTCTCTGCAACGTTTTCTCTAAATGTTTCAATACTCGTTTCATGAAATAACCCCAGTGAATCAATGTTTTCTGCTTTCCCTGAAATTAATTCTGCAGCTGACAAATACCCCTTGGCCAGCTCCCCATGAGTAAGTATCAATAATCCAATCATCCTTTCACCTCCTCGTCTCTTTATATAGCAAGTCGTGTGCCAAAATTGAAAACAACAAAAAAAGAGCGACAAACCAAGCTTTTTCGCTTTCCTTGTTTCATCGCTCATTTATTATCCTGCCATTCAGCTGGTGTGTGCTGCCTATTTCCTCTAGTGTGCTCTAAGTATTCGGAAGTGTGCTGTCTTTAAGCGATCATTTCTGAATTCACTTCGATCAGCTCCATTAAAAAGGTCACTTCGCTGTCTTCGATCGAGATGGCAAACCGATTTTCGATCGGCGTCAGCATTTCCCTCAAAAAGTCATACAACGAGGGATTCCGCTGAATGATCCCGGTGGTCTCTTCTCGTAAAAACTGTTCTTTGCGAATGGCTCGTTCGATCATGTTGCTGGTGTGGAATAAAAATTTGATCCAAAAATCCTCGTAGTGATCGATTTGGTAATGCTCACAGATTTTGTGTGCTTCGGTCTCCAAAAGATCATAAATCGTCGTGCCATCCAAGAAAATCAGGCTTTCTTCCAAAATACAAATGATCTTGCGGCGGCGATCGTCTTCAAAGATTCCACTGGTTTCTTCCAAGTTTTTTTCCTGAAACTCTTGGACACTGTTGCCGATGTAGCCGCTTTGCTCTACGATATCCTCCGCCAGCTGCTGCAGAGTCATCTTAGGCAGCAAGGCTTTTCGCGTAGCCTCGATCGCCATAGGTGTCGTGACCATTGTGATCGTTCCGGTCGGTATGCCGGTTTTCTTGGTGATGATATCACCAAACATATTTAAGGAGCCCATGTCACTTAGCAGGATCACACCTTTGCCTTGATCGATTTTCTGGACGATCGCAGTGGCCTTTTCCAAGGTTTCGCCTACCGATTGCGAAAGCGGCATGTTCAAGCCCACCGCATGTTCCACGTTCAGCAGCTGATTGGCGGTCGCAGCAAAATCCGTTGCAGCAGCATTCCCATGCGTCAGGATCAGTACACCGATCTTCTTCTCCGTGTACTTTTCGTTCATCGCTTTCAAATACAAGGAAATAAAATACTTCTCGCTCTCCGGCAGCTCGACTTCCAGTTGATCAGAGATCTCGCGGCAGATGTGCTCTGCCACCGCCAGCTCCTTCTCTAACTCGATGTCACTTTGCTGCTTATGTTCCAAAAAGGAATTATCGCGAAACGAATAACCTTCTGAAATTTTTTCGATCAACGTATCCAGATGCAAAGCTAAGCTCTTGATGTTGCTCTCATCCAAGTGGTAATGATTAACCTGAGAAATTTTCTTTAGAATATTCATTGTGACTTCGTAGTTTTTCCGCGAAACGATTTTAAAGATCGGCTGTTGGCGATTTTGCTGTTTTTCCGCCAGCTCGCGCGTCTTGCCATGGATGATTGATTTTACCTTTGCCTTCGAGGTAGCGCTGGTAAGTTGCCAAAACGTCGCGAGAAACACTTTCCTCCTCATCGACCAATAAAAAAGGATCCGCGTTTTTTTCTTCCTGCGGAGTAAACACAAACTCATCGATCTGGAGCAGCTTTAATTTTTCCCGCATTTGCTGATCGTCCCTCTCATTTGAATGAGCGTAGTAGAATTGGTCGATCAAATACGTCGATAAATGAGATAATTTCACTTGGACCGTGTCCTGCTGATTTGAGATGCTGTCAACCAACGCATTGGCACACAATAGCTGAACGTCATTTTTGATCTGTCCAATATTTCCTACGGGATCGTATTGCAAGAAGAATCGGATCACGTCTTCGTTGACCTGCAGCTTGCGGTTGATTTTCTTCGATTCCTGTTTGAAGCAAAAATAGATCAGTTTGATTTTTTCTGCCAGTCCGCGTTCTTTGACACTTGGCATCGTAATGGTCAAAGGAATGCGTCTCAAAAAAGTAGCTAGGATCGTGCCCTGAATCTCCTCTGTCGTGGCACCGATGATCAATACTTGAACCTTATGAGGAGCTCCAGTTTCCCCTAAACGATAATACTCGCCACGGTCCATGATCGAAAACAACATTTCCTGTCCCTCTGGCGGCAGACGATGGATCTCATCTAAGAATAAAATCCCCCGATTGGCTGACTCGATCAACCCGACCTTATCTGTTTCTGCACCAGTAAACGCATGCTTCACATGTCCGAAAAGGTGGTCCAGCAGTAAATGAGGGTTGTTGGAATAATCCGCACAGTTGAAAACGACATACGGAGCATCCTCTGCCAAGGTCCCTGCACGTTTGGCATATTGATACATAAAACGGGCGAATGTCGTTTTCCCAGAACCAGAAGGGCCTGTCAATAACGTATGCAGCCCGTTCGGCGGATACAATAAAGCGGCTTTGGCTTGTCGCACCGCATTTTCCAGCGAGCCGTCATAGCCGATCAATTCTGTAAAAGGATAGTCTTCAGGAAGCCCGCCACTGGCTTCAGCGGTACAGGCTTCTTGAATCTTTTCTAAGGTCACTTCGTCCTCATCAGAGATTTTTTTGCCTACCTTGGCCTCGATCAGCTCTCGAGTAAGAAAATAAACAGGCCTGCCCGAAAACTTTAGAACCCTTCCTTCTTCAGACAACCTGTTTAAGTCACGACTTACGTTGTAACGTGCAATATTCAGCTCTGCAGCGATCGCTGTCGACTCGATCTTTGCAAAAGTGTCCCCAGCGATAAACAGCTTGGTTTGATCTTGTAAAAATTCAAAAATCAGTTCCTTTCTCCCCATCAGGCAACCCTCCTTTTTGATACACATATTGTACACAGGAAATAAAAGGCTTTCAATAGTCTCCTTTTTCTTTAGAACTGAAAAGCTGCTCCGCCCTCAGTGAGCAACCATTTTGGTTTTACTATTCGATCGGCCCTTTTTTATAAAACCTTTTTTAGCAGCAAGGGACAGTCTCTTTCTCCGAGCGTTTCCAGCTTCAGCAGGTCCTGCATCTTTTTGCGGTAATCCATGGGTGAAAGCCGGTATTTCTCCTTGAATCGTTTGCTGAAATAGGCCGAATGATTGTAGCCGCATTGAAAAGCGATCGAAGTGATCGGCTGGCTTGTCTGATACAGCTTGATCGCCGCCGCAGTAATACGCAGGTCATTCAAATAATGGCTGAAGGACAGCTCCGCCTTTTGAAACACCTTTTGCAAGGTTCGAATAGACGTCTGGCAATAAGAAGCGGTCTGTTCGATCGAAAGCTCTGCATCCCAGAGATTGGCCCGCATGTAATCCGTCGCTGTTACCAGCAGCTCATTGTGAGTCTCACGTGTTAAAAAAGGCGCAGTTTGACTCGTCCACTCACAAAACAGCTGGATAAACCGCTGAAGCAGCAACCGATTTTCTGCTTCTGTACAATAAGGAAACTGCTCAGTAATCTGAAAAATCATTTCCAGCAGCATTCTGCCCATTCCTCTTTCCGCCTCTAGAATCTTGCTGGTCAGCGGAAGTGGCAGCAGCTCTTCTGTCTGTCCATTTCGTCGAATAAAGAGGTTGATCCCTTCTGTTCGTTCTTCCCTTTCGTAGCTGCTGGTCATTCGCAGGTCAAAAATCCCGATCGTATAGTCGGTCAACACACACCTCTCTTGTTGGTTCGCATGTGTTTCACGTCCGGTCTTGATAAAACGCAAACCTAGATAATTGGTGTGGTCTTGGGAGGAGCGGGTAAACATTCCTTGGGAGCGGTCGACGATACTGTGGGTCAACACCATTTGGTCCATCTGGTATATTCTAAAAACACATCCGGGTTCCTTTGAGCCGTTGATCGTATAGCGATAGTTCAACTGAGACAGACCTTCTGAATAATCCAGCGACTTTGAAAATTGTGTGCAGCGAATCCCTCTTTCAACCATCCAATTTCGCTCCCCTCGCGTAATAATTATACTTCCCAGGCGCCAAAATCATATCGTTTTCCAGCAGATACTCTATACTTAAATTATACTCTTTGATCGTTTTTTCACAAGTTTATTTAAAAGGAGGAATTGCGGTATGACATCACATTTTACTCATTTGTTCTCCCCTTTGCAGATTGGACCTGTTGAAATTCCCAACCGTATTGCTATGATGCCGATGGGGGTCTTCTCCCCACGCCTGCTAAGTCCAGAAACGGTCGCCTATACAAAAGAAGGTGCAGATTATTACATCGCCCGCGCAAAAGGCGGCACTGGATTGATCATCACCGGGTTGATGCCTGTCGTTGATAATATGGGCTTTTGTATTTTGAGCAATCCTGAAGGTTATGTGAAAGACATGAAATACCTGATGGATGGCGTCCACGAGACCGGCAGTAAAGTGTTTGTTCAATTGACCTCGCTAACCGGCCGTGCCAATCATGGCCTGACGGGCATTTGTCCTGCACCTGCCCCAATCCAAAATGTCTGGGACCCAACCAAGATCGACCGCGGCATGTCCAAAGAAGAGATCAAACAATATGTCGAGAATTTTGCAAAAGGCGCTAAGCTGGTCCAAGAGGCTGGCGGTGACGGTGTAGAGATCCATGCTGTCCATGAAGGGTATCTGCTGGATCAATTTGTGATCTCCTTTTTCAATCGCCGGACCGACGAATATGGTGGTTCCCTTGAAAATCGCTTGCGGATCATCAAAGAAATCGTAGAAGCGATCAAAGCCGCTTGTGGCCAAGACTTCCCTGTATCTATGCGTTACAGTGTGAAAAGTTATGTCAAAGATTTCAACCGCGGCGCGATTCCTGGCGAAGAATTTGAAGAAAAAGGCCGTGACTACGAGGAATCCTTGATCGTTGCCAAGAAGATGGAGGAATTCGGCTATGATATGCTGAATTGCGACAACGGCAGCTATGATTCCTGGTTTTGGGCGCATCCGCCGATGTATATGCCGAAAGCCTGCAATCTAGAGGACGTAATGAAAGTAAAAGAAGTCGTTTCGATCCCGGTGGCTTGTGCCGGACGATTTGATGAACCCGATCTGGCCGACCGTGTGATCGCCGAAGGAAAACTCGACATCATGGGAATGGGCCGTCCATTGTTAGCAGATCCAGAGGCTCCAAACAAATACGTAGAGGGACGATTGGCCGATGTTCGCCCTTGTATTTACTGCCACCAAGGCTGCTTAGGGCGAATCTTCCAAGGCAAAGACATTTCTTGTGCAGTCAATCCAGCCTGCGGTCGGGAGAAAAGTTATGCACTAACTCCAGCGGAAACTAAGAAAAGAATTTTGGTTATTGGCGGCGGGATCGGCGGAATGGAGGCTGCTCGTGTGGCTGCGATCCGCGGACATGAGGTGCATCTATTTGAAAAAACCGATCAGCTGGGCGGTGTGTTTGTTGCAGCAGCGACCCCTGATTTTAAAGAGGACGACCGCCAATTACTCGCTTGGTACAAAAAACAGATGGCCGATCTAAAAGTACATGTCCAGTTGAACACCGAAATAACAGAAGCACAAACAACAAATTACGATGAAATCTTCGTGGCCACTGGAGCAGTCGAACGCAGATTGAACACGCCAGGCTTCGACGGCGACCATGTGACCTATGCGATTGAAGCCCTGCGTGAAAAGGAAATCACGGGAACCCACGTTGTGATCGTCGGCGGTGGATTGACCGGCTGTGAGATTGCCTACGATTTGGCTAAAAAAGGCAAAAAAGTCACCATCATTGAAGCCAGCGAAACAATTCTAAATGCCTTTGGTTTGTCCGCCGCCAACTACAACATGATGATGGAGCTTTTAGATTATTACCAAGTCACTGTGATCAAAAATGCAGTGGTCGATAGATATGAAGCCGGAATCGCTTATGTAACTGAGACCGTGAAGAATTACCCGAATGTAGCCAATCGTGCACAGCACATGTTCGCCTTGGGTACACAAGGGCTTCCTAAACCCCACGAGATCCCTGCAGACGACATTGTGGTATCGATCGGGTACACGTCAGATGATGCCTTGTACAAAGCAATCGAAGCAGACCATGTACATTTGATTGGAGATGCCAAGAAACCGACAAATGTAATGGATGCCATTTGGGCTGCTTACGAAGAAGCAATGCATGCTTAACTAAAAAAACAGCAGAGTGCCGTGACATGGGCACTCTGCTATTTTAATCTTCTAAAGCCATTCTGACTGCACCTTCTGAATGAATCTCCGTTGTGTCAAACAGCGGCAGATCGGTATCAGCTTGCTGGATCAGCAAGCCAATCTCTGTACACCCTAGAATCACGCCCTGCGCTCCGTTTGACGCAAGCTGATCAACGACCTCTAAAAAGAAAGCCTTTGATTCTGCTTTTAACTCACCCAAACACAGCTCGTTAAAAATGATATCATTGATCCTTTCGATCGCGGCTTCATCAGGAATCAATACCTCGATGTCTTGCTCCACGATGCGCTGTTTGTAAAAATCCTGAGTCATCGTATATTGGGTTCCCAGAAGCCCGATCGTTTGGATGCCTTGCTGCTTAAGCACTTCGATCGTTGCATCTGCGATATGCAAAATCGGAATCGTCAGCTGCTCCTGGATTTGCGGAGCAACCTTGTGCATGGTGTTGGTACAAATCAATAGAAAATCAGCACCACCATTTTCTAGCGCCTTGGCATACCCAGCTAGGACCTCTCCACTTTTCTCCCATTGGTTGGTTTGCTGGTAGGCTTCGATTTCCTGGAATTCGACGCTAGCCAGTAAAATCTTTGCTGAATGAAGTCCACCCAAGGCTTGATTGATTCCCTGGTTGATCCTTGTATAATAGCTGACAGTACTCTCCCAACTCATCCCGCCTAATAAACCGATCGTTTTCATTTGCTGTTCCTAGCCTTTCTTCTTGAATAATCGTTGCATAAATGATTGCTTTTTCCCTACCCGAATATTGCTGGTCAAGGAGATACTTTCGATCATCGCTTGGAAAGATAAGTTGTCCTGCAGCAAAAACTGATTCAAAACATGCAAGGCATCCAGCTGCTTCGTCAGCTCTTCGATTTGTTTCTCTCCTAGCCCAAAAATCTTTTCATCCGTCTTCTTCCCGGCGTTTACCCGGAGAAAATCACGGCGGATCACCTTCATCAGTTCGTTTTGTTTCGTCAGCAAATGATTGATCTCTCTAGGCTCGTGCTGTTCAATCGTGGGACTAGAAACGATTTCTGAGATACGCCCCACTTCAGCAACATAATCACGAAGATCCAAAATAAAAATCTGAAGGGCTTTTTTATTCATTAAAGCTGGCTTTTCGGTCAAAAATGTTGCCAAAGAATCCAGCTCGGCATTCAAAATGCTTAATTCGTTTAGTTCCCGTGTCAGCTTCTCCACATGCGTCTTCCCTCTCTTTTCCTTTTAATCCTAGTCTAACTTTTTTTTCTTGAAGGAACAATCAAAGTTGATTAATTTGAGGAAAAAATAAAAGAAAAAAATCCCGACAGCGATTATTCTGTCGGGATTTTAGTTCGTTCAGCTTATTGTTTGTAATCGTAAGCAGTCACGATGATTTGTTTCAGCTCGCTGATCAATGGTTCTTTCGGGTTCGCCGTTGTACATTGATCTTCGTAAGCCAATTCAGCCATACGATCAACTGTTGAATCCAAAGTTTCTTGCGTCACACCTTGTGCTTTCAGGTTCATGTCGATGCCACATTTCACACCAAGGTCATACACTGCTGAAATCAATGCTTCCACTAATTCTGCCGTTGTGTTGCCTTTTAGACCTAAGAATTTCGCAATATCTGCGTAGTCTGTGTCTGCACGGAAGTAATCATATTTAGGGAACATCGCATGTTTCTGTGGATCTTTGGCATTGTAACGGATGATATGAGGCAATAGAATTGCGTTCGTACGTCCGTGAGGAATCCCATATTCTCCACCGATCTTATGCGCAACAGAGTGACAAATTCCTAAGAAGGCGTTCGCAAATGCCATACCAGCCATTGCTGAAGCATTATGCATTTTTTCTCTTGCCACTTCGTCTGCTGTCTTCACAGAGTTTTCCAAGTTTTCAAATACAAGTTTGATTGCTTGCAAGCTCAATCCGCGCGTATAGTCAGAGGCCATAACAGATACATAAGACTCGATCGCGTGAGTCAATACGTCCATACCAGTGTCTGCTGTGATTGAAGCAGGTACAGTCATAACGAATTGAGGGTCAACGATCGCTACATCTGGTGTCAACGCGTAGTCAGCCAACGGATACTTCACGTGTGTTTCGCTGTCGGTAATAACCGCAAATGGTGTTACTTCGGCACCTGTACCAGAAGTTGTTGGGATACATACCAATTTCGCTTTTTCAGGCTTAGCGATTCCGTAGGTCCGTTTACGGATATCCAAGAATTTTTGTTTCGCGCCGAAGAATGAAGTGTCTGGGTGTTCAAAGAACATCCACATACCTTTCGCCGCGTCCATCGCAGAACCACCACCTAAAGCAATCACTGTATCAGGCTGGAACTCGTTGAACATTTCTAGACCTTTGTAAACAGTGTTTGTTGAAGGGTTCGGCTCAACGTCTGAGAAGACTTCAACCTTCACGTCATTTTTGCGACGACCTAATACTTCGCGTACTACGTCTGCATAGCCAAATTGAACCATTCCTGGGTCACAAACGAGCATGACACGTTCCACGTTCTCCATTTTTGTCAAATACAATAGAGAATTCTTTTCGAAAAAGATTTTTGGCGGTAATTTAAACCATTGCATATTATTTCTCCGTTTCGCGATAGTTTTAACGTTGATCAGGTTAACAGCAGATACGTTCTTAGATACAGAGTTCTTACCGTATGAACCACAACCAAGAGTCAATGATGGAATCATTTCGTTGTAGATATCACCGATACCACCTTCTGCAGATGGTGTATTAACTAAGACACGGCAAGCTTTCATTTTCAAGCCAAATTTCACTTGCAGATCTTCGTCTTCTGTATGGATTACTGCTGTATGCCCCAAACCACCTAATTCCAACATGCCTTGGCTAAGTTCGAAGCCATGTACATGGTCGTTTGATTTGATCATTGCTAAAACAGGAGAAAGTTTCTCGCGAGACAATGGATAATCTGCTCCAACGCCATCTAATTCTGCAATCAGCATTTTTGTGCCTGCAGGAACTTTGATGCCAGCGCGTTGTGCAATGTCTTCTGCTGAATGGCCAACAATAGCTGCATTTACCGCATATTTGCCTTCATTCATAACAGCGTCTTCTAATTTTTTCAATTCATTTTTCTTCACTACGTAGACTTGGTGTGCTTCGAATTCTCTCTTCACTTCATCGTAGATTTCTTTGTCGACGATGACTGCTTGCTCAGAAGCACAGATCATGCCGTTATCAAACGTTTTAGAAACGATCAGGTCGTTGACCGCACGTTTGATTTTTGCAGTTTTTTCGATATAGGCAGGTACATTACCAGCACCTACCCCTAAAGCTGGTTTCCCAGTTGAGTATGCTGATTTAACCATGCCAGGTCCGCCAGTAGCCAATACGATTGCTACACCCGGATGATTCATTAATTTTTGTGTTGCTTCAATTGAAGATTCTTCCTTTTCAATCCATTGGATACAGTTTTCAGGAGCTCCGGCAGCGATCGCAGCGTCACGAACGATGCGTGCAGCTTCTTTTGAACACTCTTGTGCGGATGGGTGGAAAGAGAAGATTACAGCATTTGCTGTCTTCAAGGAAATCATTGCTTTAAAGATCGTTGTTGACGTTGGGTTCGTTGTAGGAACGACTGCTGCAACGACGCCGACAGGACCAGCAACTTCGATCAAGCCTCTTTGCTTGTCTTCGCCAATAATACCGATCGTTTTGTCATGCTTCACATTGTTCCAGATATACTCTGAAGCGTACATGTTTTTGATCGCTTTGTCTTCGACGATCCCGCGGCCAGTTTCTTCAACAGCCATTTTTGCTAACATCATGTGTTTGTCTAGTGCAGCCATTGCCATTTCATGAACGATATGATCAACTTTCTCTTGATCAAAATCTTCCATTTCTTTTGCGGCAACATTCGCCTTTGCTGCTAATTCGTCGATGACTTGGTCAACATTGATTGTTTCTTTTTCTTTCTCAACTGCTTTAGCCATGTGAGTCCTCCTAAAAAACTTAAAATTATTTGTTAACTTTTTCACATTGCTATCATACAATACAGTTTTTGATTTGTAAATAGATTTCTGTGATTTTTTTCACACTTTTTTATTCTTTAACAAATGTGCCAATTGTTACGCGCTTAGTGGTATTTTCTAAAGATCAAAAAGTATTGCCATCTGCTTAATTCACTTATTCACAGATATCAATAAAATCATTCTTATTCGTGAGAAGATCCTCAACCAGAATTATTTATCCTCAATTCCAATAGTTGTTCAATGATCCGAATACACAAATAAATGAGACAATTCAATATAGCGTTTGTCTCATCTATTCGTTGCTTCCTATAAAATTGTATCTTCTGTTAGCTCCACACCAATTACTTGTTTATCTAAAGTCAAAGCTGTCCATGCTTTATTCGTGGAACCTAAAACATCAAAGAAATGTGCTAACCGTTTTCCATACCCTTCACTAATTAGGTTCGTTAGTGCATAAGCACCATTTCCTCCTGTATCTGCATCCTTTATAGTCTGAATTGCAGCTGTAAATAATTCACATCCAATGTTTACTTTATTGATTCCAAGTTGGGCTACTTGGCTCAAAGACTCATCCCCAGTACCTGATCCTCCATGGAGAACTAATGGGAAATTATTCGTTACTTCTTTAATTTTCTTCAACCGATCAAAATCAATTGTTGGCTGTTGTCCATGATTGTAAGCACCATGAGCAGTACCGATCGCTACAGCTAGGCAATCGATTCCGGTTTCTTCAATAAAGCGTTTAGCCAAATCCGGTTCAGTTAAATTCTTTTCACAGTCTTCTTCATAATTGGTAGCCATTCCAACATGTCCCAATTCCGCCTCTACGCTGACTCCCGCAGCATGAGCAACCTTTACCAGCTCTTTTACCTGAAGAATATTCTCTTCATAAGGAAGCTGTGATCGATCTACCATAATGCTGGACAGCCCTGCCTTAATACAAGCAATGGCTGTTTCAAAATCAGAGCCATGGTCGTGCATAATAGCTACTGGAATCGACACTTGATCAGCTAATTGTTTTAAATATCTACCAAATAAATCTACATCGTAATCAAAAATCAGTGGAACTAGTAAAATCACTGGAGAATTTTTCTTTACAGCCTCTTGAATCGCCACCCTCGCATTCAATTCAGTTTGAACAACCGGAGCTGGAACAGCGTAATTTTCTTTGTTTGCTCGATCTAGTATTTCTTTTGCTGAAACTAACATACTTTTCCTCCTTAAATAGTTACTTGAAATTCATGTTCTTCATTTTTTAGATAATGCTCAATTTCTTTCAACGGACTTTCAATTGATCGGAGAATAAAATCTCCTCCATTCCCAGCTACATGAGGTGTGACAATGACATTGTCTAAGCTCAAGAAGGGATGATTTTCTGGGAGAGGCTCTTGATTAAATACGTCTAATCCAGCACCTGCAATCCCTTTTTGTTTCAGACACTCGATTAAATCTTCTTCATTAATTAGACCCGCTCTTGCTGTATTTATTAAATAAGAAGTAGGCTTCATTCGTCCCAGCAGTTCGCTATTCACAATTCCGTAGTTTTCTTTAGTGAGTCGGGCATGTACGGAGACATAATCGGAGACTTCAAATAGTTCTCCCAAAGAGTCTACTTTGGTAACCGTATGTTCAAGCATAGACTCTGTAGATACCCAAGGATCATAAGCGAGTAAGTTGCAGCCAAAGCCCTTCAATCGTAAAACTACTTTTTGGGCGATCATTCCAAAACCGAATAGGCCTACTGTTGCATTCTGCAGCATCCCTTCTTCACCCATCGGAACGCCTTTTTTCCATTTTTTTAAGCCAGCCATGTTGTTCTGCGGCAATTTCCTCATCAATGACAGCAACAACGTTAATGTAAAATCTGCAACTGGCTCCGAGGCACGACCTGGTGAAAAACAGACAGTTACACCATGTTCCTTAGCTGCATCCATATCAACATTCTCAACACCGCTGCGCATTACACACAACAGCTTTAATTTTTTTGCTGCATCGAAAAATAATTTTCCTGCCGCTGAATAGTGTAAAATAATGATTTCTGCCTCTTGAATTCCTTCAAAAAAATCCGGAGATTGTCTTACCCAATTAGGACCTTCCTTTTCCAAACGTAAATTTGCTTTACGTAAATCTTTCTCCTGTTCAAAGGCAGCTCGATCCTCAATAAATTCGAAGCTGTCAATCCCTAAAGCCTCGAATTTTTTTATTCTTTCTGGAATGCCTCGCTCCTCAAGATCCTGCCATGTGATTAATCCTTCAGATACATATACAATCTTTGTCATGTTTTACCCCCTGATCACTTACCCTAAAGTCTCCATAATAGCTTTATCCAATTTCTTCATTTCCTCTTCTGTTAACAGCCACTCGGTTGTTTGACAATTTTCTAAAGCTTCTTTTACAGTTCGAACACCACATAACGAAGTAGTTACGAACTCCTTTTGCAAGTTCCAGTTTAAAGCAACTTGTGCCACTGGAACATTCCGTTCTTCTGAGATTTGATCGAGTGTTTTCAGAAGCTCCATAATTTGAGAAAACATAGGCTCTTTAAACTGTGGATAATCATACAATACTCGAATATCATCTGGAGGCAATTGAGGCATTTGACGAATTGCCCCTGTTAACAGCCCACTAGCCAAAGAACTGTGAGTCATGACGCCGCAATTACTTTCAAAAGCCCACTTTAAGGCAGATTCCTCTTGACGCGCCACCATGGAATATTGTGATTGAAGCGCTGTAATAGAAAGATATTGAGCCATTTGATCCATTGCCGCTGGATCAAAGTTAGATACCCCCACGTGACGAACCTTTCCATCTTTGACCCATTGATTAACACATTCCGCAGTTTCCTGAAAAGGAGTGTTTTCATCTGGAACATGGACAAGAAATATATCTACATAATCTGTGCCAAGATAATTCAATGATTCTTCAAGACACTTTGTCATCCATGCTGGGGAACAATCCGGATAATTTGGTCCCGTCCCATTCACAGGAGGATGAAAACCAGCTTTGGAGGTTATCAACACTCGGTCACGTTTTCCTTTGAGCGCTTCACCGACTACTTTATCTGCCTCGCCTAGTCCATAGATCCAAGCTGTATCAATATGATTGACACCGGCATCAATCATTGCATGTATCGCATCAATACATTGTTTTTTATCAACGGAACCATACCCTAATCCTCCCATTGCCCATGTGCCAATAGTGAGTTCCGAAACCTCTAATCCACTTTTTCCTAACGTTTTAAACCGCATGATAGTCTCCCTTCATCCAATTATTCTGCAACTAATTCTGACACTTCCTCATTTTCCTCAGAAAGGTTCTTTTTAAATATGCCAATAAACAAGCAAGTAAATGAAGCCTGAACCAATATACATAAGAGGTGTAGTGGTACACTCGACGCTAAGAAAGCCGTAAAGATACCTCCATGGAATGTTGGAGTAGTTACTCCGGTCAATGCCACCATGATCCCGCCTAATGCCCCAGAAAGAATGTAACAAGGAGTCATAACTTTAATGTCATCCATTAAAAACGGAATTTGAAACTCTGTAATTTGGCAAATCCCCCCTGTCAACAAACCAGGTAAATTAGCACGCTGGTCTGGGCGATATTTTTTCTTAAAAAGGACGGTAGCTAAGGCTGTCCCATAACAGCTGGCACAGGCTGTACAATTCATAACTGCTGCTACTTCTACATTTCCATCTGCAATCAGCGCCAACATAAGAGGGACAGTTCCAGCGATAATTGGTCCTCCCATTCCAAAACAAACACATATTCCAAAGAAGGCATACAACAGCCAGTTATAGCCTATCGATTCTACAAATCTGCCTGCATCATAGATCAAGTTCATTAACCAGCCACAAACCGGTTCAATCATGAAAACCATCAGAAACATCATTATAGCTGCTGATAATAATGGAATAATCAATACCGGTTTCGCTGATTGCAAGACCGATGGCAGCTTCAATTTCATCAAAACGGACTTAACTAAATACCCTGCAATAATTCCTCCAACTAAAGCTCCCAAAAAACCAGAAGAGCCGTTTACTGCAATTAGACCTACCATCAATCCTGGAACAAATGCTCCTCTTCCAGCAATAGCAAAAGCAACAAACATTCCCAGTACGTAGTACATCATGCCAAACAATGAGCTTCCCCAAGAATACATTGTAAAAGCAATTGTTCCCTCAACTGCTTCAGCTGCAGCTCCGTTTGTCCAAAGATTAGGAATAGCCTGCAAAATTCCTCCTGCCACAATCACCGGAACCATATAAGAAATTCCAGCCATCATAGCAGCATAACAGTCCTTCAAAAACTTCTTCACGTCCATTGTTTCCCCTCCCCAGAGTAAAACTTACTTTCCGACATCTTATGAATCGGGTATATTCAAAATCGTGCACGATTTTTTAACAAATATCTGTTAATCGATTAGAACTCCTTTTTCCTTTAACTTCTCTTCCATCATTTGAGGTTTTTTCAACATCCCATCAAACTCAACCTCTACAATTTTATCTGGATAACATTCGAATCGTTCTGGTTCTAATGGTGCAACACCGCAACACAAAATAATCACGTCTGCCTCAGCAAATTCCTGCGAAGAAATAGCATCTTCCGGACCAAGTTGGCCCTGTTTTTCAACATGAATAGAAAAATCGTACTTTTTAGCGATATTTTCCATAGCCGTTGCATTCATATAAGTATGAGCGATTCCTACAGAACAAGAAGTGATCGCAACAACCTTCAAATCATTTTTAGCTTTTTTCATTTTGTTTTCTTCCCTTCTATTTACCTACTGTTTCACAGTTGCAATTACTTCAGACAAGGATTGCCAAATTCGAGATGCATCCTTTTCTTTTGTCACTAGTTCAACAATCTCCTGCTGCAGTAAAGAACATGCAATGCTGGATAAAAGCTTAATATATTGATTGGGATCAGTTTTTTCAGGTACCGCCAGAACTACCGCATAATGAGCCAATTCCTCCTCTTCCCCCTCGTATTTCATTGGATGAAAGCGGCAGATACAGACACCTGCCTTGGAAACACTGACAGACTTTCCATGAGGAATTACCAGCCCATTTCCCATATAAGTTGTCCCTTCTGCCTCTCTTTCGTATAATGATTCGATAAATCCATTCGAATCACTAATAAAACCAGCCTGCTTGAACAATGAAGCTGCGTGTTCAAATAGCTCTTGCTTTGTTTTAAAATGATGCGTGGCAGTATCAATCAATTCAACATTTAGTACCTCAGACAAATTAATCTCTTTCATACCTACTAGCCCTCTCGACTCTCTATATTTTTCTCGAACTCCTTTAATAACAATATAAATTGTGTCTTATCGCGCACTTGTTTTATCTTCTCCATCATTTCTTCATCCATCAAAAGATTGACCAATTCACCTACAGCACCAATATGCTGATTGTCACCATTAGAAGCCAGGGAAATGATAAACCATACCGGTTCCTCATCGGAAAAAAATACGATCGGTTTCTGCAGCAGGACAAAAGAAATTGAAGTGTGGTACACATCCTCACCGACACATGTATGAGGCATAGCTACACCACTGGATACAATCATGTTTCTTCCTAATTCCTCATATGACTCCAGCAATCGATCAACGTAACCCTTGTCTACCTGATTCCCAGCTACTAATAACTCTCCTGATAGTTGAATGGCTTCTTCCCAAGATTCAACTTCATCAACGAGTGTGACCATGCCATCTAATGCGTAATCACTTAACTTTTTCACCTCATATATCTTTTCATCCGCTCTTGTTTCAAATAACTTGCCCAGGCGGTCTTTTAAGCGGGAATAATCGGCAACCTCACATTCTTGAACAATAATCGACATGAGTTGATTCAATAGATTAGCAACATCAAATGCTGGTTTAGTACCATAACGATTTAAGGAATGATAAACTTTTTTCTTATCTCTCTCGTTTAATAGAGGGTTAACATAAATAACGGGGATATCAACATGCGTAAATAAAGGTACGGTAGAAATAATAAAATCGATGTCTTTTTTATTCCACGATTTAAAATCCTTAATTGAGCAAACCGCTTGCACCTGAATACTTGGGAACTCTGTCATAAGACGGGTGACCAGCATATTGCTGGTTCCAATGCCACTTGAGCAAACCACAATAACTTTATGATAAAAATTCATTATATTGCGCCTCTTCTCAATTGCTGTAGCAATATGGATTGTGATATAAGCAACTTCATCTTCTGTAAAAGAAATTTTATACTGCTCTTCAACACACTTAAGTTCTCTCCGACAAGCAGTAAATATAGATGGATACATCGTTTTAATGTCATCCTTTAAAGGATTCTTATTGTGGATATGAAGTAGCATTCGGTTGATAGCCGGACGCATATGAAGCAAAAGATTTTTCAGCAGCTGCTTGTCATTAGCCAATTCAATACAAAGAGTTGCTTCCATATTCAAAATAAATTTTTTTATTCTCGCCTCCTCTTCTTCCCTATCATCATAAGTATTCGGTTGAATTAAATAAGCATTTTTAGTCATTAGATTAGATACAATTGCCTGTTCCTCGTATGAATTAAATTCTATCGCTAAGGCACCTTCGATAATTTCTTTATTCTGGTGGAACCACTTACCTATTTTTTTGTCCTGCAGCTGGCTTTGCTGATTTGAAAAACTTGTTTGGATGCTTTCATTCTTTTGAATACGAACAACGCTGATACACAGATAAAAGAATAGATAAGAGAAGGACTCATCCGTAAATTTCAATAAATGGTCTTCTTCGTACTTGCGTAAAAAATTTTTGATTAAGCGCGTATGAGCAGCAGTTGTAAAATGACGAATAAAGTCGTTCACATAAAAATTTATCGTGATGGCAGTATCGTCCATTAAACCTTGATACAATTTTTGGTAGTCAATGTCACTTATATCACGATGAATAAAATCTAAAACAGCAATACGCCATTGATACTCTTCAGCATTTAGTTTTATTCCTACCCTTGTTTTGCGATGAAGGGTTACTCCTCTTTCATTTAGCCAGCGTTCACATGTATTTAAATCACGAATAACTGTATTTCTTCCCACGTTAACCTGTTCCGATAAATCATTAATCGTAAACCGTTCATTTTCTAATAACATAAAATGCAAGATTTTATTGATTCGTTCATTTTCAGAATAAAAATGTTTGTTTGACAAGGTTATCTGTGCTTTTCTTATCTGCTCTTCTTCAACCCCGGTAAAATCGATGCATATTCCTAAATTTCTATTTTTAATCATTCGAATGTCCAATGAGTTTAAAGTATCTTCAATCGCATTCAGGTCATTTCTAATTGTTCTACTTGATACATTATATTTATCTGCTAATTCTGAAATGGCTGTCCATTGGCGGGTCTGCAAAAGTTGCTTAGCTATTTTTACTTGACGATTAATAAGCCATCCCCTCTTTCTATTGGTCATCCTGCCCTTCTCTTATAATTATTATGTCTGATAACATCAACTTAGTAAACGCTTTCATTAGACCGGTTATTTTCCTAAAAAAAAGAAAAAAAGAAATCAATCTGTTTCACCTTTTTTCCTCAATTAGGCTTGTAGTAAAACTCATTCAGTTATTTTTTTCACCAATCAAAAGAAGCAAAAGGAACTAAAGCAGCCATCTTAAAATTTCTTCGAGTATTTTTTTCCTCTAAAAAAAAACTGTATCTTCACCGATTTTTTACAGTGAAAATACAGTTCCTGGTTCCTTATTGCAAACCTTTTATTCTTCTTTATCTGTTGGTTCTGGTTCCACTTCAGGTTCAACCGGTGCTGCTTCATCAGCAGCTGGCTCAACTGTCGCAGGACCGATCGGTGCAGCTGGTTTTACTGTCCGGATCGATGCACGATCGAAAATCAAGAAAATGCCTTCACAGTCTAACGTAACTGTTTTGTCTGCTTCATTGATTTCAGATATGATGCCGTGCAGTCCGCCGATCGTTACAACGCCATCCCCAGTCTTCATCGAACTTAACAAGTTTTGACGCTCTTGCTGTTGTTTCTTTTGCGAACGGTTCATCATAAAGAACATACCGCCCATTAACACCAACAAGATAACCATTGAAAAGTTTCCGCCCATTTTTTTCGCCTCACATTCTAATAAGTCACTATTAACTGTATCAAAGTTGATAAGGGAACACTAGCTTTTTCCCTCATATTTTAAAAACTTTTTGCGTTTTCCTTATTAAAGCCATATTCCTCGAAAAAGGCTTGACGAAACTCCAATAGATTGTCATCCATGATGGCTTGACGGACTTGTTTCATCAGGTTAATCAGAAAATACAAGTTGTGATACGAAGTTAAGCGAATCCCAAAGGTTTCATCGCAATGGATCAAGTGACGGATATAGGCCCGAGAATAATTTCGGCAAGTATAACAATCGCACTTTTCATCCAACGGACGGAAATCGTGGGCAAACTTAGCATTTTTAACGACTAATCGGCCTTGCGAAGTCATCGTCGTTCCATTACGAGCAATCCGCGTTGGCAAGACGCAGTCAAACATGTCAACTCCGCGAATTACGCCATCGATCAAGGAATCCGCGGCTCCTACTCCCATCAGGTAACGTGGTTTGTTCTCTGGGATCAATGGGGTGGTAAATTCCAAGACTCGGTTCATTTCTTCCTTAGGCTCACCTACGGACAAGCCGCCAATTGAATACCCAGGAAAATCCATGCTAACCAGATCCTTCGCACTTTGACGGCGCAGATCTTCAAAACCGGCCCCCTGAATGATCCCGAACAACCCTTGACTATCTGGATTAGCATGAGCTTTCAGACCACGTTCTGCCCAACGTGAAGTTCGTTCGACCGATTTTTTCACGTAGTCGTAGCTTTCATCAAATGGTGGACACTCATCAAAGCTCATCATAATGTCTGAGCCTAGCTTATTTTGAATATCAATCGCTTTTTCAGGAGACAAGAACATTTTTGAACCATTTAAATGATTTTTAAAATGAACCCCTTCTTCTACGATATTTCGCATATCAGCTAATGAGAAGACTTGGAAACCACCTGAATCTGTCAAGATCGGCTGATCCCAATTCATGAACTTGTGCAATCCGCCAGCCTCTGCCACTAAATCTTCTCCAGGACGAAGCCATAAATGATAGGTATTGCTTAAAATGATTCCCGCACCCATCTCTTTTAATTCTTCAGGCGCCATCGTTTTTACCGTTGCCAAGGTACCTACCGGCATAAACATCGGAGTCGGAAAGGTGCCGTGAGGAGTGATGATCTCGCCAAGACGAGCACCTGTATGTTTTTCTTTCTTGATCAATCGATAAGAAATAGCAGGTTGAGTCATTGATTTTTTTCCTACTTTCTTTGGTATGTATAAGTTTTCAACTTGTATCATAATACTGGTTTTAAGCCTTTTTTGCAAATCGTCCAAGAAAAAATTGGACATTCTTAAGAGAGTTCATACACCGCTCATTTACGTCTGGTTACGATTTCCCCAATTTCATATAGAAGCACCTTTATTTTTCTAGGAGCTTGGCGTGCGAAAAATCAAATTTGGATCATTGTCAGGACGCTGCTATCTGAAGCTGCGCACACATTGTTTTTAAATAGTCCTTTTGATCCTTACGATATCTTGATTACTGTCAGCGCTCAAGTATTGATGTTTTTAGTACCTATGCGGTGCATGGAAACCAAGCCGAACAAATCTTTCTTCCATTTCCTAAAGCTAGTTGAACTATAAAAAATGCCGAGCAGCCTAAGCCGCTCAGCCAATTTTCTCTTAAATTTCTTCTGGATCAACCTCTGGTGCTTTTTGGAATTTGATCAACTCATTGACCAGTATTGGAACAAAGGATAGTACGATCACTACTAACCAGTGTGTCAAACTGATCGACACTAGGTTGAACAATCCTTGGGTAAATGGAACTAATGCAATCACCGTGGTGATAGCAATTGCCAGCCACGCCATTTGCGCAAGAGATTTATTAGTCAATAAATCCACTTTAAAGATCGATTTGCTGCTTCGCACATTGAAAACATGCAGGATCGATGAATACGCCAGCACTAGAAAGGCCAAGGTTTGACCAACTTCTAAGCTCGGTGCCACCCAATGACTGATTTCTTCCACGAAAGCTCCAACATAAAATCCAATCAAGGCCACAACGGTAAAGATGCTGGCATTGACTGCGATCTTTTGCCATAATCCCCGGGCAAAGATCCCTTCATCGTTTGGAATCGGCGGCTCATCCATGATGCCCGGCTCCGCAGGCTCACGACCTAAAGCAAATCCTGGCAGTCCATCCGCTACAACGTTCACGTATAACAATTGAACAGCTGTAAAGGGTGCACCCCAACCTAACAACATAGCGATCAATACAATGAAAATCTCTGAAATATTACAACTCAGCAAGAAATTGATCGCTTTACGAATGCCTTGGTAAACTGCACGTCCGCGGGCAACCGCATCTACAATGGTCGCGAAATTATCATCGGTCAAGACCATATCTGCAGCACCTTTCGCGACATCTGTTCCGGTGATTCCCATCGCAGCTCCGACATTGCTGGCCTTCAAGGCAGGGGCATCATTGACACCATCACCGGTCATCGCAACTACTGCACCAACTCGCTGCCAAGCTTTTACGATCCGAATTTTGTCTTCCGGGGTTACTCGTGCATACACAGAGAGATCTTTCACACGTTCATCAAGCTCTTCATCTGTCAGTTTCTTCAATTGGGCACCAGAAATAGCTTCTTCTCGTGTTTCCATGATGCCCAGTTCCTTTGCAATAGCACCCGCAGTCACCACATGGTCTCCTGTGATCATGACCGTTTTGATGCCAGCTTTTCGAGCGCGTTCAATCGCTGGCTTAGATTCTGGACGCGGCGGATCAATCATGCCGATCAACCCCATCAAATGCAGATCCTTTTCCAACGCTTCAGAGGTAATTTCAGTCGGTTCTTCATCATAGATCGCATACCCAACAGCAAGAACCCGCAAGGCCTTTTTACCGAAACGATCATTGACAATTGCCGCCTGATCCACATCGCCAAAGCGGAACCTCGGATAAAGCACATCGAAAGCACCCTTCGTAACGGTCATGAATTTTTTACCACGCTTATGGACGGTGGTCATCATTTTCCGGTCAGAATCAAAAGGGATCTCGCCGATTCGCGGGTATTTTTCTTCCAATTCGGCTTTTGTATGGTAATTTTCCTCAACCGCACGAACGATTGCTGCTTCTGTCGGATTTCCTGTGATCAGCAGTTCGTCGCCCTCATTGTCGACATTCACATCACTTGATAATGCCGCGATGCTCAACACTTCCATCGCTTCATCGGTCATGCCTTCTTCGGTATCAACGACCGAATCGCCACGGGTCCAGACACGACGGACGCGCATTCTGTTTTGAGTCAGTGTTCCTGTTTTATCCGACAAAATGACGTTGGCAGAACCCAGTGTTTCAACCGCAGGAAGCTTCCGGATGATCGCGTTTTTCTTCGCCATCTTTTGTACACCGTAAGCTAAGGTCAGCGTCACGATAACAGTCAGTGTCTCTGGAACTGCGGCTACGGCTAGTGAAACGGACGTGATAAACATCTCCAAGATCGGTTCCCCTTGGAGTTCGCCAATGACAAATACTAGGGCTGCTGCAGCCAATGCAATCATACTGATGCGTTTTCCTAATTGGTTCAACCGTTGCTGCAACGGTGTTTTCTGGTCATGATCCTCGTTCAGCAGTCCGGCGATCTTCCCCATCTCCGTCTGCATCCCCGTCGCAGTGACCACTGCTTTTCCGCGACCATTTACGACGGTTGATCCTTTATAGATCATGTTCAAACGATCGCCTAAAGAATCATCTTCCTGTGCTTGATACTCTGAATCTTTTACAACAGGTTCGCTTTCTCCAGTCAAGCCGGATTCTTCCACCCGCAATTGAGAATCTTCGACGATCCTCGCATCCGCGGTGATCAACGCTCCAGCCTCCAGCAATACGATGTCTCCAGGTACCAGCTCTTCGGCGTCGATCTCTTCGACCTTGCCGTTTCGCATCACCTGAGTAGTTTGCTTGTTCATATCCTGCAAAGCAGATAAAGCTTTTTCAGCATTGCCCTCTTGGACGATCGACAAGACGGAATTGATTACCACAATGGCAATGATCAAGAAGCTTTCAAAGTAATCCCCATGATCTGTCGCGATGGCTGTATACAACGAGATAACTGCTGCCACCAATAAGATAATGGTAGTAAAATCAGTTAGACTGCGGAAAAACTTCTTCGCAATCGATTCTTTCTTCGCTTCTTCAAACTTATTTCTTCCGTTATTTTTTAATCTTTTGTCTACTTCCTCAGGGGTTAACCCCGTTTCTAAATCTGTTTCTAACTCACGTTTTATATCGTCTATCGACTCTTTATATGGTTCCATCCTATTCCTCCCTTTCAGTTATAAAAAAACCACTTATTATTTACTATAACATAGATTTTGTTGATAACTCAAAGGATTGGCCTTGCGGTACGGTCAAAAAGTAACAAATTTTATTGTTTAAATAAAAGAGTGTAATCGCTTTCTTTTTTTGGAAGAATATGCTACTATATAGATACAAGGAAGGAGGACAATCGTTATTCGAAGTAGGATTTTTCGATAAGAAAAGTAGAACAAAGTAAACAATAATGTTGTTAGAAGTACAAGGTTCACCGAAAAGCAATAAGTGATATATGTGTAGAGTATTTCCTTATAAATAGTGAATGCGTATCAGTAGTTGAATTAAAGTCAAAATTAGAAGTAAAAGAGATACGTAAAAGAAGAACTGACGAAAAATTAAATATTGAATACTGTGAAGCAAATAGTGAAACAAGTAGTAAAACAAAATTTATGTTTATCATCAAGAAATTCATGTAATACTTTACATGTATATATGAAAGTAAGACATTCGAATAATGATTCCTTCCGAAATCTAAGAGCCAGGCATATCGAGAGCCTGGCTTTTTTTGTCAGTTTTTCTTCCTGCTTTAGCAGTTTAGAAAAATGATATGCGTACGAAAAATGATTCCTTCTCACAAATAGCAATTAATGCAGGATAAATGAACAACTCATATTCATTGAGTAAGCATTAGTTCTTGTAAATGGCGGAATCCCAACTTTTCAAAAAAAAATGACTTTAATTCCATATGCGGAAATTAAAGTCACTTTTACTTCTATCTAAGCCTCAACTTTTTAAGCGCTCTATTTACATATAGGGTAAGTGAGGCTTGATGTTTCAGTCGAAAAAAAATCAGCTTCTAGATTCTCCAGTCCGTAAAATTTAGCAATGATAAGAAACATCAAAATTGTAATTTCTAATCCCGAACTAATCAGACACCACAACCATCGATTTGATGGTTTTACGCTCTTGCATATCTTGATAGGCCTGGTTAATGTCGTCTAAATTGTAGGTCTGGGTAAACACACGACCAGGGTTGATATTCCCACCCAAAACCTCTTTAAGCAGGAATTGTTTATCATAGGTCGTTACAGAAGCCGAACCGCCAGCAACTGAAATATTTTGGGCAAAGGTTGACCCCAGTGGTCGGTCATTGTAATGCGGCACACCAACATAACCAACTCGACCTCCATTATGCAGGACACCAAGGGCTTGATCAATCGCAGCCTCTGTTCCCACACATTCAAGTGCTGCGTCCGCACCGCCACCTAAAATTTCACGGACTTTTGCAATGCCTTCTTCCCCACGTTCAGCAACAACAGCAGTTGCTCCTGATTGTAAAGCCATCTCTTGCCGATCCTCATGACGACTCATCAAAACAATCTGTGAAGCCCCTCGCATTTTCGCAGCTATGACCGCACACTGACCTACAGCTCCGTCACCGATGACAACCACTTTATCGCCTTTTTCTACATGAGCACAACGCGCAGCGTGGTAACCAGTCGGCATCACATCAGCCAAAGTCAGCAATGACTTAATCATTCCTTCAGTATAATCAGACGGTTGTCCAGGAATTTTGATCAATGCCCAATTGGCATAATGGAACCGAATGTATTCAGATTGGAATCCATGAGACCAGTTTGTTGCGCCTTTGTGACGATCGCAAGTTCCATCGAAGCCTGAACGGCAAGCATCGCATTCGCCACAGCCATGGGTGAAAGGCACGATAACAAAATCCCCCGGTTTCACAGTGGTGATTGCAGAGCCGATTTCTTCCACGATTCCCAACGCTTCGTGACCATCATTGACAGAGTGTGCTTCCTTGTTGTCGCCATGAGAATAAGACCAAAGATCCGAACCACAGACACATGCACGAACGACTTTGATGATCACATCGTCCTCCGCCTGTAATTTTGGTTTTTCAACTTCTTGAACCGTTACTAGACCCGCTTTTTCAAAAATTGTCGATTTCATCATTCCATTCCTTTCAATTTCAGTTTGTATTACACTCGGAAAAGAAACAGCTGCATGAATCCTGACAACCTGCTTTTAAATAATTTTCCGATTACTCTATGAATAGAGAATAAACTTAGTATAAACCTTGAAGTTCACTTTAAGTCAAATAAAAAATTTTAATAAGCAATACTAGCTTGACTGCTAAAAAAAGACCAACCATAAAAATGATTGATCCCAAAGAAATTTCTTTGTTAGAAGTCACAAATTGACATCCCTACGCCATAAATTGCTTCCCAGTCTTTCTTAAATTGTTCCACACTAGTATCTGAATGAACATGGACTTCTATCACTGACTGAAATCTTTGTTTTTTTATTCTGACCATTTCAGTGTTTAAAGAATAGTAGAAAAATCATTTTACCCTTTCGTATCTGCTTAAGCTATACGATTAAGAAAATAGGCTATATTCAACCTATTCCATCAAGCTGTTTCATCTAGAACATTGTAAAATCTGGATAGAGCATACTTTATTGTGCACCAAAAACGTAAAAAAGATGTTCCTAAAATTCAAACGTATTGGCTTTTTTTATGATTGATCCCGGCTAGTCGTCGAAAACAATGTCCACAAATAAGAAAGAACGGCTAATGCACTAAACCGGACTCTATAAAATGGTACACAGCAAAAAGACCGTGTATTTGACCTGACCTCCAAAAGTTAGACCAAAAATCTAACTTTTGGAGGTCGGTATTTTTATGTCTGAACGTTCACCGCAGGAAACTGATCAGCAAGACTACAATAATCTCAACTAAAATGAATAATACAATCCACCCAATAGCTAAATAGATATACGGCTGGTATTTATACTTGTACTTCTTCTCGCTAGTCTTCAAATAGTAATAAGTCAATGGCAGCAGATTGGCAAATAAGCAGCAGGAGAACAGGAATACACTTGGAAAAGTGTTTTTTGATTGATGAAGCAGCAAAAATTGCTGAAACAGCAGGAACAGGTTAGCTAAAAACGGAACAATGAATAACACCAAGCTTTTACTGAATACCGTTTTTCTTCGGATATCCTTCACGATAATCGACTCCTCCAATAATATAGTGTCTAAAGATAAATGGAATAGACGAGCCAGGCGAATCACACTGTCAAGATCCGGCGTGGTCTTTCCGGTTTCCCAATTTGAGATCGTCTTTTTAGAGACAAAGATTTTTTCTGCCAGCTGTTCTTGTGTCAGCTTATGCTCGGTTCTCTGGCTTTTAATTATCTGATTGATTTCCATTTATCTTCACCTACACCTTATTAGTTTTCAGTGTCTTCTTCTATCCAATATATTTCCTTTTGACCAAAATGTCGATAGCAAATCCTTTCTACCACAAGCAAAATCCACCTTTTCGTTCAATTTTTCTTTGAATCCCCCACTAAAAAAAGCCAACAATAGTTTGCTGGCTTGTTGAGTGAAAAGATCAATCATTCAACTCTTTGATTTTTTCAATCGTTTTCTTTTGGACAGAATTTTTGGCACTGGTTAAAACTGCAATTAAATTTGCTTCTTGATGATTTTCATCGTAAGCATGACCGATACTTTGAATGTAGCTCTGCCGCAATTCCTGAACCGCCATGGATAACCACTAGTAATCTTTCACATAACCTTCAAAAGTAGGATGTACTCAAAATAGCTGCCGTTGATGACAATAGTTGCAAACTCTCTATCGACAAGCATGATGAGGGCTTCCTGCATGGATGAGGCAGAGTGAGAGCCAAAGCCGTTGCTCATAAGAAGGGGATGATACAGTTTCTGTTCTTCATCAGAATAGTGAAATAACAAAGTTGGAATCTTGACTACCGTTCTCTCCGCCTCTTTTTTTAATAAAACTATACTAACTCGGTTGATTCAAGAAATAAACTAAGCGTTCTCCACCGGCACCCAAATCTCCACATCATCCCCTTGGGTATACAACTCAATGTCGGGCGCGGCGGAGTTCATTGCGCCGGTTTCATAGCCGCTGTTCAGGCCGCGATAGCCCGAAGTCGGCATCCATTGAGTGAAGATATCCATCTGCACATGGCCCATTTCTTCCTTTTTGCAGGGAAATACGGCCCAAGTAGCTGCAGGCACCGTGTATTCTTCCATGCCCTCCGGCGTGGCCTTCGTAGTGGCACAGGCAATGTAATAATCAAACACCTTGGCATCGTTGGCATCAGAGTTGTATACGCTCACGCCCAGCAGGCCCATAGGCGCGGCATTCATCAAAGGCAAAATCTGCATCTGCTTTTTCTGGCTCATGACCTCTCCCCAAAAAGCAGGGATATCCTTCATGCCCTGCATATTTTCGTTGGTAGAGCGCAGCTTAACACCGACAATGCGGAAAGCGTCCATTTTCTCAATTCTGTGGTTCATATTCATTCCTTCTTTCTTTTATTGGGTATTTATTCTTGGTGTAGCACACCAAACACAGCTTAACAGAAAGCTGATGGCTTCCTCTATCCTATTCACATCAACAATTAACAAATTGTCTGCGGGCGTATGCATCACTGATTCCATGAGGGTGAAAATGTTCGATGCCGTTACTGCGACAGCAGGAACACCGGAGCTGGCAAAGAGCATACGGTCGCCCATCACCCACACTTTCATCATCTGCCAGCCCTATTTTATAAAGCAGCTTCTTCGCGTGCTGTACATGAAAATTCAGATTGTCTGGCTTTGCGGCAGTTGGGATAAATGCCACCGTCTTTTCAAAGAAATCCCATCGATAAACTGCGGCAAAAGGCAGATCATGCACTTGAACAGGGAGCAAATACGCTGCCAAACTGCTTTCGTGGTCAGAACAACTCTGCACAAACAGAATCAGCATGGCAAGTAGGCCATACGGGAATACCCAACAGCTCGGTACAGTACTGCACTGACGGCGTAAAATGCGGCAGCCTAACACTTCATGGGCTAGCCTCCTGCATCAGATTCTGTTTGATATTCAGTCAGCGGTAGCGCAAGTTCTCGTCGTACCGTATATCTTTCAGTTTTTCAAACAATAGGGTCACTCCCTTCATCGTAATAGTCCTATTATACCGGGAGGACACATCGCCTTATTGTATGATATTGACTTTGTTGTACTTAAAGGTAAACAGGTAAGACCATACAAATACAAAAAGCTGCAAGGTCAAAATTACCAGACGCTCGGTGATACCTAGGATGCCAAGGTTATAGGCGAGTGAAAGAGGGTTCAACGCGCCAAACAGAAAAATGGCAATACTAAAACTGAGGCAGATACGCCCCAACAACTTGTTTTTTTCTTTTTTGAGATACCCGTAGGCGAGCAGAAATAACGCTGCAATAGTTGTAAATACGACAACCATCGTGACAACGATATGCATCATGTTTTGGAAGTTCATCTCTGTTTTGTTACCGGTGAGAGGGAATAAGCTGTAGCCAATGGTGGTGGAAAGTGCCATAATCAGCAGCAGCCCATATCCCGCAGTGGTTGCCTTGTGATAGTGCTTAACGGCATACCACAACAACGTAGCAACAAACAGTAGAAATGTCACCCCATAAACCGCCGTAAACACGCGCAGCAAGGGAGCATTGGGCGCGCCATCGGCTGTCAGGGAGCTGATATCCATGGATACCGGGTCATATTCGGGCCATAAAGCCTGCCCAATAAAAACATGCAACAGATAGACCACCGAGCTGATCATGCCCAAGGAAAACAGCGGCTTAATGATCCTCATTGTACACCTCACACAGATTGACCAGATTTGTATTCTTTACAAAACCCGGTGATATAGTCACAAATCATCGTCCTACCTTTATCCGGCTGTCCGTTTGCGGCATAATCCCTACCCAAATCCAGCAGCTCATGGATGGTTAGGCAGAAGGCGGTTGCAGCAGTCTTCAGACAGGGGAAGCGAAGCAGCCCACTCTCTTGCATTGCTGCCAGCAACTGTTGCACTTGTGCCAGCATGGTTTGCGTTTCCTCAATCATAATTTTGGCGGCTAGGGGGTTAAAGACACGCTCGGAGTAAATGAACCGGTAGAACATAGCCATATCCCTAGACTCATTCATCGCCTTGTAAGCAAAAACTACACTTTCCAGCACCTCCACCGCTGTTTTGTCTTGCAAAAAAGCAGGATGCTCCAAGGGGAGGCCTTTCCGGTTTGCAACCGCCATGGTGCGAATGTATCGGTACAACGCCTCGATAATCTCATCTTTTGATTTGTAATGGCTGAACAAGGTGGCCTTACGAACGCCTACCCTATCGGCAATTTTCTGCAAAGAGACATTACCCAAGCCGGTTTCAGATGCCAGCTCCAATGTACACCTCAAAATTTGCTCTTTTGTATTCAAAATAAGCCCTCCCTACCAATCGGTAGCTTCATTATACTACCGATTGGTAGGGAGGGCAAGATTGTTCTAAGAAGGATCTCATGAAACTTTTTGATATGAGTCGTGGAACGATAAGAAATCGGTTTCTTTTTTGGTACAAGGAAAAGGAACCTTTATCATTGATGAGAATATCGGCTCTCTCTTTTCTGAATCAATGAAAAATCAAGGTCTTGAGTTTGATGCAAAATTGATTAACTTAGAAAAAAGACAGGCCGACGAAAAGATCGCTCGCATGTTAAAATCAATGTAGGCGATGACTACTTATTTATTGAATGGACACAGGCGGTTCATGCTGAAACTTCTTTTGCCGCTGTTCCTTCAAATAAAACGATTTCGGAGCTTCTTCAAGTTGAAGAAAACTCTCCATTGCTTTATCAAGAACAGCTTGTTCACCTAGACAATGATTCGATCATTGAATTAGGGCGCGTCTGGTTAAAATCAAACAAATTCTGTGTAGGAAGTATTTTGCAGCGAACGTAATAGTTTACCCTTAACTGTGTGAGTAACCATTGATTCTAAGTAGGTGGTTGCTTCACAGTTTTTCTTTTCAAAAAAATGAAATGAACAGTTTAGCTCGTTCTTATCAGAAAGAAAAAAGTCCAGTTACTGAGAAGTTAGTTGAAACTATTCTCAATGCTTATCAATTTGAAGCTATCGTTGACAGAAGGAAAAAATGTTTGGAAGCGGAACTTCACTGATGTTGAACAATTGTCTAATTATGGTGATAAGATACGTACGCTATCAATGGTTTTAGCCACCTAGTATAACAGAATACGATGTAGGGTTAGATTTTTTGATCATTTACTCGTGTCATACACTTGTATGCCCGCATTTTTTGATGACACCTATAAGCTTTTTCGATTCTTTACAAAGCAACCTTTGCTTCTAACCGAAATCCTACGGAGGCGTCGATTTTATTTCTTTGTTCTAAAAACAAAAAAGCCCAATCATCCGTTAAGACATTGAGCCCCTTATCTGCTTTGTTCTTTCTCCATAGTTTTTAATTGAGTTGATCAAACAGTTGAATAGCAGAATTTCAAATCTAGTTGTTTTACTATTCGTTCCTTACTCAATATATTGCGTATCGCCAATCTTATCTAAGGTATATTTTCCATTTTTATACTTAAGGGTAGTTACGCTGCAATTTTCTATCATCTCACCGTTGTAAGCGTCTGGAACCAGCATCTCCAATAAGGTTGGGATCATACCGCCAGAAGAAACGATCATAACATTCTTTGCCTTCTTTTTCTTGGCATCTTTGATTACCTTATCCATCGCTGCTTGACCACGAGTTGTAATCTCATCATAATTTTCTGCTGCCTTCAATGGATCATTTTCAGCGATCGTATTCGCTATGCCATCATCACCAATTTTTTCAACTAGCTTATCATAATCAGACCAGTCATCGTCCAACTGGAAGCCGTTCGCTTCAAAAATCGGTGTCCACATTTCTTTGTCTGTCTTGCCTTCATATCCGCCGTAATTCCACTCTTTGAAGCCATCATGTTCGATCAATTTAGGCTTCTTATGTTCATTCTTCGCAAGGATTAGCTTGGCTGTATTACGTTGTCGACCCAGGTCGCTGGAATAAGCAAGATCAAACTTGATCTCCTTCAAGCCCGTTCCAAGTTTTTTTGCTTGGCTGATCCCGGTATCTGTCAATGGTGAATCAGCAAAACCCTGCACTTGTCCAGTGGTGTTAAAAAAGGTTTTGCCATGACGAATTAAGTAGATTGTAACCTCATCGTTCTTTTTCTTTGCTGCTTCAGCTTCCTCGCCCTTGGCTAAACCACCGATCAACACAGCTCCCAACATGCAGGTTAACAATACCCCAAACACTTTTTTCATTTTACAATTCCTCCCCGTTAGTCTCGATCAGATGTTTATACCAATAGAATGACTTCTTCGGCGATCTGGCTAGATCTCCTGTCCCATCATCATGTTTATTAACGTAGATAAAGCCATAGCGTTTTCTCATTTCACCGGTGGTGGCACTAACCAGGTCAATCGGCCCCCACATCAAGTAGCCAAAGCAGTCTACTTGGTCTTCTTCCACTACTTTTTTCAACTCGCTTAGATGCTTTTGTAAAAAGTCGATCCGATAATCATCATGAACAACACCGTCTGGTCCGACTTCGTCGTAGGCACCCAATCCATTTTCACAAATGATGATCGGTAATCCATAGCGTCGGTAAGTATAATTCAATAAGTACCGAAGCCCGATTGGATCAATCCCCCAGCCCCATTTGCTTTTTTCAAGGTAGGGATTTTGAACTCCACCGAAGAGGGATTCCTCTTCATTTTCACTGCCCTCATACCGAGCAACATCGGTCATATAGTAGTTCATGCCGATAAAATCAAGCCTTCCTTTGGCAAACGCTGCTTGATCTTCTTCCGTCAACCCAATCTCAATGTTTAGATCTGCGTACTCCCTTAATTTGTATTGGGGAAATTCACCATTGCACATCGCATCAATTTGATAGAAATCGCGATCCATTTCTTTAAAAGCATTCAGTACATTGACAGGATCACAATTTACTGGATACGTTGGCGTAATCCCGAAGACACAGCCAACTTTGCTTTCTGGATCAAGCTGATGGATCAAATGGGTTGCTTTGACACCAGCTAAGGTCATGTTGTAACCAACTACTGCTAAAACTTCTTTCTTATTTCCTTCAAGCTCGCTGTATTTCAACCCAGCTAAAATGTAGGTGAACATATCCGAAGCCTCAGTTTGCGGATCAATATGATTCATTTCATTGAAGGTCACCCAATACTTTACTTTACCCCTCAACGCATTGACCATTGTTTCGACAAATTTCAAATAAAAATCAATGACTTGGCGATTCTTCCAAGAATCGTACGCTGTTACCAAATTGATCGGCAGTTCAAAATGGTACAAAGTAATAATCGGTTCGATATTGTACTTCAATAATTCATCCACAACACGTTGATAAAAGTCAATCCCTGCTTGATTTGGTTTGGCATCATCGCCATTGGGATAAATTCGTGACCAGTCGATAGAAAGCCGTAAACTCTTAAAGCCCATCTCGCCAAATAGCTTAATGTCCTCTTTGTAGCGATGGTAAAAATCAATTCCCTCATGAGATGGATAATACTTGCCTGCTTCGATCGTTTTCGTATATTCTCTCGGTGTTGTAACTGAGCCGGATGTCGCAAAGTCCATGATCGCAGGACCTTTGCCGTCTTCTTGCCATGCTCCTTCCAATTGATGCGCCGCAATACTGCCGCCCCATAAAAAATCTTTTGCTAATTTACTCACTCGTTTTCCCTCCATTTTAGACAACGACTGTCAGGCAGTCTTCATTATTATTCAAACTTGGATCACTGGTCGGCAACACATCCAAGTAGTCCGCTGTATTTGTGATAACCGTAATCACGACCGGATCGTAGCCTGCGTTGCGAATTCCTGCCATGTCGGCTTTTAGAATAGCATCACCAACGGAAACTTTGTCCCCCTGTTTTACAAATGATTCGAAGTACTGACCCTCTAGTTCCACGGTATTAATCCCAATGTGAATCAAGAGCTCGACACCGTATTCGGTCTTGATTCCTATCGCATGATTCGTCGGGAATAAGCTGACAATTTCACCATTTACTGGTGCGTGAATGGTATCTTCTTCAGGTTCTATTCCTAAGCCTTTTCCTAACGCAGAAGACGAGAAGGCTTTATCATTCACATTACTTAAAGCAACATTTTTCCCCTTAACAGGTGCTTTGATTAATAGTTTGGTGACAGCTTCTGCATTGCTTCCAACGGGTTCTACTTGTTTTTCCTTTATCTTTTCATCGTCGGGAATCCCTAAAATGAAGGCCGCCACCGCAGCACCGACAAACCCAATGATGACTGCAATCACCATCATATAGAAATTCCGATAATTACTTTCGCCAATAAACGAGGCAATCCCAAAAAGTGAGACTGGCGCGTATCCAACAACATTCATTAACCCGGCAAACAAGCCACCAAGTCCGCCGCCGATCATGACAGCAATATATGGACGACGGTATTTGACGAACACACCATATACTGCGGGTTCAGTCACACCCATGAAGGCACTGAAGGCCGTTGTCCCGAATAATTGTTTTTGTTTTTTATCTTTTGAACGGAAGAAGTAGCCCATTACAGCCCCACACACCGCAATATCAGAGACAATCCAAGCAGCTGTAAAGACTGGATCATAGCCCAACGTCGCATACGAATTCATGAAAATTGGGATAATAAAGTTTCCTGCACCGATCGTAATCAAGAATGGTTGCAGCGCCGCATACAGCATAACAACCATCCAGTTGCCAAAAGTTCCGCCGATAAAATCAAAAACAAAGTTCAAGCCATCGCCAATATACATTCCTAGCGGTCCAAATAAAATCAAGGTGACTGGCAAAGTAATAATCAAGGTCAGTACCGGATTAAAGAAGTATTGCATTGCTTTAGGAATCAGTTTCTCCAACGCTTTTCCGACATATTTCATAAAAATGATACTTAAGATAATTGGAAAGAAGGAATTAGAATAGGTCGTTTCTGGCAATTTCAAACCAAGAAAATCCAACCCGGCTGCTCCGTTGATTGTCTCGGACATCATCGTTAAGGCGATTGTCACTGCTAAGTATTCATTCACGCCTAATTGACGGCCAAAGGAAATCGCTATCAATACGGGTAGAAAGAAGAAGACTGATTGCCGAATGGCATCTAGAATCATATAGGTCGAACTTTCAGCCGAGACTAAGCCTGTTAATGAGAGCAGCGACAATATTCCAGCCAACAGCCCTGCTGCCATGATAGGAATTAAAATCGGTCCCATCGCTTCTGATAAAACACGTAAAGCCATCGTAACGAAATTTTCTTTTTCAGCGGGCTCAGATTGATTGCCTTCACCGCTTAATCCAAGAATTTGATTTATCTCTGGACGAATATCTTGAACCTGTGTGCCGATAATCACTTGGTAAGCGACATCGTTAGAAACGACATCAATCACATCCGGCAGTTCTTTGATTTCTTCTGTTTTTGCAAGACTACGATTATTTAATTTAAAACGTAAACGTGTCATACAATTAGTCACGCTTTGAATATTCTCTTTTCCACCAACTAATTCAATCAGCTGGTTACAAAATTTTTCATAGTTCATAATTATTTCTCCTCTTCTCGTTTCGCGACTCGCTGGATATGCAGCATTAGATAAGCTTCCTCGTCTTCAGACAAATCTTTTCCAAAGGTATCTCGGACATACACTCGAATCTTGTTGACGCAGCTGTAAGCATCTGGATAAAGCTTACGAATTTGTCGATTCAGCTCTGTCTCATTTGAGGCAAAGACCTCATTTTTAAACATACGGACGATAAAGTATTGCAGGTGGGTCACTAAACGAATGTAATTGATACTTTCTTCTTCGAAATCTAATCGGAAGTGGTATTTAATAATGGATAAGATATTGCGCACCGCCTCCATCATGCGCATCATACTGTCATCTTCACTGCCCTTGGCTTGAAGATTGATAAAATGCAAAGCAATAGATACGGCTTCTTCATTCGGACAAGCTTTTCCTGTCGCTTCTTCGATCAGTCCTACAGCATAAAGTCCGATCTTATAATGATCTGGATAAAACTTCCGAACCTCCCAATCTAACGGGCTTTTGACAATTTGGTCCTTTTCCAGCCGTTTGATGGCAAAATCAATATGATCAAGCAATGCTAGATAAAGATAATCGGACACATCCTTCTTAATAACTTTCTCACCATATTCGATCGTCTTGGTTACAATCTGAAGGTATTCATCTGTGGTATTCGAAAGTAAATAACTGAAATGCTCCAATTTATCATGGGAATCTAGGACATAGGTTTTCTGAATCTCCGTTTCCGCGATAGTATCCCCTGCTTTGTGCTTAAACGCAACACCCTTTGAATAAACAATGATTTCGTTTCCGCGGGTTTGGCTATTGCTTCCCTTTTTTACAATGGCTACATTATTGTTTAAAATTTGACTGATAATCATGCTTTCCCTCCTTTCAAACAAAAAAACTCAAATTACCTAAGGATAGTGTATTTATCCTGAGGTAATTTGAGTTCTGCCTGCATCATCAGTAACATACTCAAAGCAGCAACTGCCACCGTTGCTTTGATTTAAGTTTTCTCATCTATTATTCTAAAGGAGGGTTCTTTTGATGTCAACGCTTTCTTTTAGTTTAAAATATCCATTTACTCTCTCAAGCATGGCTGTCCTTGTTTTTTTGTTCTCTCAAGAAAAAACGCCTCCCGAAAATCATTAATAGATTCTTGAGAGGTGTCCGCTATTTTTGTCTTTTAAAGGGAATGAGATCCCTGCTTGAATCGCTTTTCTAATCTAAGCAGATTTCTCTGTTTAATGCTGTATATTCCCTTCACTAAACTGACTAATAATCTCCTCATGCTTACTCTTTCGCAAAATAAACAAGGCGATCACAATGAAAATCAGTGTGGTGATCAGCTGCAACCCAATTCCACCACCTGTTTGCGTGCTAGACGGGGCAATACTTCCGCCAGTCGAAGCAATACTGACAAAATCATTTACTCCATGCAGCAATAATGGCCACAGAATGTTCCTTGTTCTTAAAAACAAGGCAGCCATATAAAGACCTGAACCAAAGGTGGCAATCGTTTGTAGTACTACTCCAGATGCTTCACCTGGAGAGTAATTTACGATCAAGTGACTAAGAGAGAACAGTATACTTGAGATAAAGACTGACAGATAAATGGATTTCGCTCCCGAATAAGCCCGAAAAATAGCCGTTTGCAGCAGACCTCGGAAGTAAAACTCTTCAAATAAGGCAGCAAACAGTCCTAAGATAGCCGCATTTACAAAAACAGAAGCGATGTTTCCCGATTCATTTGATAGATTCACTGCTGTTCCAAAAACCATGATTGCCAAATAAAGCAGCACTGGCAAAACCACAAGTAATTGCGACAACAGTCTGCTTTTAGAGAAAAAGCGTGGTCTGATTTGGATTAAGAATTTGCCTAAGAGATAAGTAGCAAGCAGCATGATGGTGTTTTGAATTACCAGCTTGCTGGTTGCTGAAAAAGATTTAGGTATAAGAAATGAGACCAGAAACAATAAGGCAATTACGATCAGCCAGCTGCCAATCAGCCTCGGCCACAGCTTGGTTTTATTTTTCATCTCTCTCATCCTCCTTGACTTACGGCAATCATACTAGGATTCATTAAAAAATAGAAACGATTCGTCTTGTGAAAAGGCAGAATGTTTTCGCAATCAAAAGCCCCTTGCTATAATGGACGCAGAAAGAAGGCTGAAAGATGAAAAACTATAAAAACGTGATTATTGGATTTGGCAAAGGCGGCAAAACGTTGGCTAAAAATTTGGCGGTGCACGGCGAAGAGGTTTTGATGATTGAAGCTTCTGATCAAATGTACGGCGGAACCTGCATCAATATTGGCTGTATTCCTTCCAAGTCCTTGATTGTTAATAGCGAAAGAAAACTGCCCTTTACTGAAGCAGTCGAACATCGTGGCGAATTGACCGCCAAGCTGCGGAATAAAAATTACCATATGGTGGCTGATCAACCGACTGGTGAGGTTTGGACTGGAACAGCCAGCTTTTTATCTGATCATGAACTAGCTGTTGAATTGGCTGATGGCACGCATCAAGAAATTCGGGGCGAACGGATCTTCATTAATACTGGCTCTACCCCTGTTATCCCTGATATTCCTGGTCTTGAGTTGAGCTCACGGATCGTTACTTCTAAAGAAGCAATGGAATTGCCAGAATTACCTAAACGATTGATTATTATCGGTGCAGGCTATATCGGATTGGAATTTGCTTCGATGTTTGCCAACTATGGCAGCCAGGTAACTGTACTGGACCCTCACACCGAATTTATGTTTAAAGAAGACCAAGATATTTCTGAGATGATCTATCACGATTTAACAGGAAAAGGCATTGATTTTGAATTAGGAGCAACAATAAAAAACGTAACAGAAGACCAAGACGGTGTTCAAGTTGCCTATGAAAAGGGCTCTGAACACATCATCACCGGCGATGCGATTTTAGTTGCCACAGGCCGCAAGCCAAACACTAAAAGCTTGAAGTTGGAAAACACAAGTATTGAAACCACAGACAGAGGCGCTGTCAAAGTCAATGACAAGCTGCAAACCACTGTTGACAATGTTTGGGCCATTGGTGATGTGAATGGGGGGCCCCAATTTACGTATGTCTCTTTGGATGACTATCGAATCGTCAAGGATCAGCTGCTAGGAAAAGGGGAACGTTCTACTGCTGACCGGAAATTTGTTCCTTACACCGTCTTTCTAACGCCGCCATTGTCTCGTGTTGGTCTGAGTGAAAAAGAGATCCAAGCTGCAGGCTACGACTACAAAACCTTCAACTTCGCGACTGCAGGCGTTCCGAAAGCGCAGGTTTTAGAAGATCCAACGGGGGTTTTCAAAGTCATGGTAGACAAGCAAACGGATAAAATTCTTGGTGCGGTAATTTATAGTGAAGAATCCCATGAAGTCATCAATCTGATTGCTTTAGCAATGAAGGCGGATCTGCCTTATCAAATATTGCGAGATCAGATTTATACCCACCCAACGATGTCAGAAGCGCTGAATGACGTGTTGAGTGAGTAATGGCTAAGGCTTACCGTTTTTCAAAGTGTTGAAATTCTAGAAAAACAGAGGGAGAACTTGTCGGGTAGACTGTTCTGCCTCTGTTTTTTGACGTCTAAATGTGCTAGTTTTTTCTATTTACAGAGCGAAGTTTCCTTTTCTCCTTATAAAGTGATAGATAATTTCTGGCTAAAGGATAATCAATAGTTAAAAGAACCAACTTGGCCTACCTCTTCAAACCCGGCCATACGACCTTCCCCCACAAATGCCTGTCTGTCTTGTTCAAATAAACGAATTCTAATCGTCGTATTGGCATTTTCACGAATAATTCGGTTCATTTCACCTTGGCTTGGTGCCAATAAAGCGTGACCAGCCTGACAATCAGCTGCTATTTTCAGAGCTAGATTTTTTTGTTTAAGCGTCACTATTAATTGGCCATGTTCACGGAGGATCGACTCGACTTTTCCGCCATGATACGTGGAAATTCGATATTCCTTACCATTGATCACCAGAACACAGATCAATCCTAAAAACTCAAAACCAAGAAAAGGAATATCCGCCAGTGAAAAGAAAAATTGAACGTCCTTTTGTCGAAACTCATTGGATTGTACCCAAATATAGGCCTTAGGGAAGGACGTTCCCCAATCTTTTTCAATATAACCAGTTCCGCCGGAAAATTCGATCACTTGGTCATTCCAATTCAGAGTGCCTTGAAGAAAATGCCCCATACTCAAAATACCATGGTAGCACTCCATAAAGCTCAAGTAAGAAAAAGGCCCCATAATACTTGGTGAATACCTGCTGCGTTGAATTGGCGAAAACGGTCCGTACATGATTTGGCCGGAGATAAACAAATTTTCTTTCTCATCGTGAATATCCAATGAAACGCCTTTTTCGCTAAACACATTGTTTCCAATGCGTACATAAAAAGCATCCTCTTTGGCAAAAAAATCCTTCGCCTCAAAATGGATCACATGAGAATTCTCATCGTGGATGATTTGAATAAACGGATGCCTGCTACCATCCTTTTCAATCGATACTCCTGGAATAAATGCATACGTTTGTTGATCTACCTGATGCTTTAAATACCAGCCTTCAAAGAAGGAATGCTGCTTGGTTTCTCCGTGATAATAAAGGTCTGTGGTTATCGCCATTCTTCGATCATCCTTTCATCGAAACGGTTTCATCTACATTCATTATACTGAACAGTTGAAAAAGCAGCTAAGAATAGGCCTTTGAACACACGTATCGTTACAAAAAAAACATCCCTTCTTGTATAGGAATGTTTTTGACTATCATTTTGCTTTCTCATTACTACGCCTTTTAAACTCCTTGTTTATAATAGATCACGCCTCGGTAAACATTTATACCTGCCAAAAGAACCCATATAGCCGCAAACAACACTTTGTACCAACCATCAAAACACAGTAAAATCCATAGAACCCCAATCAATTTAGCTGCGGCATACCAGAATTGTGCGTACCATTTTTTCTGATTCATTTTCCCAGCTCCTCTTTTTCTGAAACCCTATCATGAACAACTCAGGTGACCTTTCAAGCCGCTTCCGCTTGTTTCTAATTCTTATTATGAGGGAATAAAGTTTGAATAGGAAATGATTTTATCATCTAAAAAGTAAAAAGTTTGGATTATTCTCAAACTTTCGTGATTGGGGATAGATTGGTTCTCTGCTTGCGCAATTTTTTAAATCCCACTTCGCAGAGACCACAAAAAAGGCTGTTACAAAAGCCTTGGCTCCGAGAAACAGGCTGGATAATCCGAAAATGGCTTCTCCTATTTTTGCGAATATTCGGCAGATTTCCGAAAAAACTGCTTTAGTCACACCGATCAGGCGGTTTTTAAAGAGGCGATGACATTGTCACAGCCTCTAAAAATCGTTCTACTTCACAAACATCGCATCCCCAAAGCTAAAGAAGCGATACCGTTCTTCAATCGCATGATGATAAGCCGCCAAGGTTTGTTCTCTGCCAGCAAAGGCACTGACCAGCATCACCAGCGTAGATTTTGGCAGGTGGAAATTGGTGGAAAAGGCTTGAACAACTTTGAATTCATAGCCTGGCGTGATGAAAATATCCGTCCAGCCGCTGTCTGCTTTGATCGCTCCATCAAATTTGGACCCGATCGTTTCCAATGTCCGGATCGAAGTAGTTCCAACAGCGATGATCTTTCCGCCATTTGCTCGAACGTCATTCAACTGAGCTGCAGCCTCTTCAGAAAGTCGGTAGAACTCGCTGTGCATGTGATGCTCCGAAATATTGTCCACACTGACTGGACGAAACGTGCCTAGTCCAACGTGCAGGGTCAAATACACTAATTTGACTCCCTTCGCTTCGATAGCCTGCAGCAATTCCGGGGTAAAGTGCAAGCCGGCTGTTGGCGCTGCTGCTGAGCCGTTTTCTTTGGCATACACTGTTTGATAGCGGTCAGGATCTTCCAAACGTTCTTTGATATACGGCGGCAAAGGCATTTCTCCTAAAGATTCGAGGTTCTCCAAAAAAATTCCTTCATATTGAAAAGTGATGATTCGGCCGCCGTGTTCCAACTCTTCTTTGACCTCGGCTTTCAATCGGCCATCTCCAAACACGATTTCGGTACCGACTTTTGCACGCTTGGCAGGTTTGATCAAGGTTTCCCATTCATCATCGTGGGTATTGTTCAACAGCAATACTTCTAAGTGTCCGCCGGTATCCGGCTTCACACCATAGAGCCGAGCGGGCAAAACACGGGTATCGTTCATGACCAATGCATCCCCGGCAGTTAATTCATCTATGATTTCATTAAAGTGTTTGTCTTCGATCTCACCAGACTTACGATCCAGTACCAGTAATCGTGAGCTGTCTCGTTGGGCCAATGGGGTTTGAGCAATCAGCTCTTCGGGTAATTCAAAATCAAAATCTTCTGTCGTTAACATAAGCTCTCCTTATTTCTACGGTTATCTTCTTAATCCGGTTCACATTTCCTCGGCTATTCTAACACGTGGCTCTCAGAATGGAAAGCAACTCTTTTTGTTTCTGCCAGGACTTGTACTATACTTACTAAAAATAAGAACATTCATTGAAGAAAGGAGTCTTATGATGAAAAATTTCCACCATGTTTCCCTTTTAACCCGACATAAAGAAGAAAATTTAGCTTTTTATACTGACTTGCTGGGATTGCGTTTTGTGAAGAATACGATCAATCAAGAAAATCATCGCATGCTTCATTATTACTATGGCGATTATCAAGGCTCGCCAGGTTCGGTCATCACTTTTTTCGTCGTCCCAAAATTAGGCAACCGCTATGACAACGATCATTATCTGTCCACGATTGGCTGGAATCTGCCTCAAGGGAGTTTGGATTTCTGGGTCTCCCGTTTGAAACAAAGCGGGATCGTTGCAGATAGACAAGACAATACGCTGACGTTTCCCGACCCTGATGGCGTGGCCTTGGTTTTCGTAGAGACCGATCTAGAGCCTATCCAAGAGGAATTCTCTGTAGAAAGCAACATTCCTGCAGACAAACAATTATTGGGATTGCGTTCGATCGATTTTCACGTGGCTCAGCCCCAGAAGACCATTGACTTTTTTCATCAATTTCTTGATTGGCCGACTGTTGATGATACTCTCACGTTGAATGAACAGGCGTACGTTCGCATTTTGCCTTCGAACTCTACGAGACCAACTCACATGGGCAGAGGCAGTATCGATCACGTGGCTTTTGCGGTGAAAGATGAAGAAGCGCTCCATCAGCTTCATCAAAAGGCGTTAAACGAACAGTGGCAGGTCGAGCAGCTGGTTTCCCGCGGGTATTTCAAGAGTCTATATCTTCGTGAACCCGGTGGCAATCGAGTGGAATTTGCGACACTAGGACCTGGTTTTACAATCGACGAGGACATAGATCATTTAGGCGAGACATTGGCACTGCCGCCTTTTCTTGCGAAGCAACGAAAAGAGATCGAAGCGCACCTTTATCCAGAAAAATAATCAAATTTCTTCAATCCCTCAAAATTATTTGAGGGATTGTTTTTTATCTTTTATTGCAAATTTCCTCTTAGCTTTTTCATTTTATAGGTTTTCTTCTCATTCAAAAAACATATTGATTACTAATTATAGTTATTTTAAAACCCATTTGATCCGACTAAAAATTTGATTCTACGCAATTTTTGAAGCATACCATTTGCATTTATGCTATTATTTATAGCATACTATTATTATAAGAAAACCATTGAAAGGATTTAAGGGTGGAAAAATATGATCGAATTTGAAAATGTGTCAAAGATATATCCAGGCAATAAAGTAGCGATCGAAGACGTAAATCTCTCTTTCAACAAGGGGGAATTTATTTGTCTGATCGGTACCAGCGGAAGCGGAAAAACAACGACGATGCGAATGATCAATCGAATGATCGATCCTAGTGCAGGTGTCATTAAAATCGACGGAGAAGATATTCAAAAGAAAAATCCTGTTGAGCTGCGCCGTCAGATCGGTTATGTCATTCAGAACATTGGATTGATGCCGCATATGACGATTCGGGAAAACATCACACTTGTCCAAAAGCTGTTAAAAGTCGATCAAGAAAAGCGAGATAAAACAGCGGAACGAATGATCGACCTTGTCGAGCTGCCTCGCGATATGCTGGATCGCTATCCCCATGAGCTGTCTGGCGGACAACAACAACGGATCGGTGTAGTACGTGCCTTGGCAGCAGATCAAGACATTATCCTGATGGACGAGCCCTTTGGCGCTTTGGACCCGATTACCCGTGACTCGCTACAGGATCTTGTCAAGGATCTGCAAGAACGCTTAGGTAAAACCATCGTTTTCGTTACCCATGACATGGATGAAGCACTTAAACTTTCCAATCGAATCGCCGTGATGGACAGCGGCAAAGTCATTCAATTTGATACCCCAGAAAATATTCTTCACAACCCGGCAAATGAATTCGTTGAAGAACTGATCGGCGAAGATCGTCTGCTGCAGGCCAAATCAGATGTAACCACCGTTGGCGAAATTATGATGAACACAGCCGTTTCGATCACTCCTGAAAAAGGACTGCAAACCGCCGTTCATCTCATGAGAGAAAAGCGTGTCGATACGCTGCTGGTCGTTGACGAAAGCAACACCTTAAAAGGCTTTGTAGATGTAGAAACCATTGAACGTGAACGCCGGCGCGGCACAGCGACCAGTGTCGGTGATATCTTCAATAAAAATGTATTTTATGTAAAAGAATCTGCTCTGCTGCGAGACAGTCTGCAAAAGATCTTGAAGCGCGGTGTGAAATATGTACCAGTCGTTGATGACAAAAAGCATTTAGTCGGCATTTTGACTCGGGTCTCTCTAGTGGACATCATCTATGATGTGCTGTGGGGAGAAGAGGACAATATCATCAATGCTGCTGGAAATGTTACGGCTGCTAGTGAGGAGGCGTAACCATGCAACAATTTATTAATGAATATGGAGGACAGATCCTGACAAAAAGCGCCGAGCATCTCTATATCTCCGCTTTTGCACTTGCTCTGGGGATTCTCGTGGCTGTGCCACTAGGCATCCTGCTGACCCGTCTGCCGAAAGTCGCCAATGTCGTGATCGGTGTAGCCAGTGTGCTGCAGACCGTTCCTTCATTAGCTTTGCTGGCCTTGATGATTCCCTTCTTTGGTGTTGGCAAGCTGCCGGCGATCATTGCGTTATTTATCTACTCCTTGCTGCCGATTTTGCGAAACACTTATATCGGAATGAAGGGTGTTGATCGGAATTATCGTGATGTAGCCAAAGGTATGGGCATGACCAATCTGCAATCGATCATTAGTGTTGAACTGCCGATCGCCATCCCTACGATCATGGCTGGAATTCGTTTAGGCGCTGTCTATGTCATAGCATGGGCCACTCTGGCTTCCTACATTGGAGCAGGCGGTCTGGGCGATTTAATCTTCAGCGGACTGAACAATTTCCAACCGCCATTGATCTTTGCAGGAACGATTCCGGTAATCCTGATTGCTTTGTTGTCTGACTTCTTGTTAGGCATATTAGAAAATAGAATGACGCCAAACGCGTTGCGAAAGGAGGAGTAATCCATGAAAAAAGTAAAATACTTAGTGGTTCTCGGATTGTCTCTTCTTTTTCTAAGCAGCTGTTCCTTCCCCGGTCTTTCTTCAAATGACGGCGAAGACACCGTCGGGATAACCGGTGGCGTGACCTCTGAAGCACAGATTTTAGGAAGCCTCGTAGCTGGAATGGTGGAGCATTATACTGATTTAGATACTACCGTGATCAACAACTTGGCTACCACGACCATCAATCACCAGGCGATGATGAACAACGACGCCTCGATCTCAGCTGCTCGTTATACGGGTACCGATGTTACGACGACGCTAGGTTTGCCAGCGGAAAAGGACCCTAAAAAGGCCTTTGATATCGTCAGTACCGAATTCGAGAAGCGGTACCAGCAAACGTGGTTCCCTTCTTACGGCTTCGATAATACCTATGTTTTTCTCGTCCGTAAAGACACAGCGGAACAATACAATTTGAAAAAGGTCAGCGATCTGCAAAATGTAGCCGGAGAGCTGACGGCCGGTGTAGATACTGCCTGGATCACTCGTGAAGGCGATGGCTATGACGGCTTCAAGGAAACATACGGCTTTGAATTTTCATCGATTCTGCCGATGCAGATCGGATTGGTCTACGATGCGGTCGATGCCGGACGAATGGATATCGTGCTGGGTTATTCAACGGATGGACGGATCGCCAGCTATGACTTGGTAATGCTGGAGGATGATTTGAGTTTCTTCCCGCCTTACGATGCAGCCCCAGTCGCAACTGACGAGATATTAAGAAAAAATCCAAAGCTTCGAGAAGCCTTGAACAAATTAGCTGGAACTATCGATACCGAGCAAATGCAAAAATTAAACTTTCGAGCGGACAACGATTTGATGGAGCCAGCAATGGTCGCCAAAGAATTCTTGGACGAGCATCGATACTTTGAAGGGAAGTGAGCGGCATGGAGAATATGAACACCTTTCAACAATTCATTGAATATTTTCAGGTCAATGGCAGCTATGTCTTTACCCAATTCTTTCGCCACTTCTTGATCTCGATCTATGGCGTGATTTTTGCGGCAATCGTGGGGATTCCGATCGGGATCTTCATCTCGAAACATTACAAGTTAGCCAATTGGGTGATTCGAATTGCCAATATCATTCAAACGATTCCCTCGCTGGCGATGATCTCTATTTTGATGCTTGGCTTGGGCCTAGGCGTCAACGTAGTCATCCTGACGGTCTTCTTGTACTCTTTGCTGCCGATCATCAAAAATACGTACACCGGCATGAGACAAGTCGACAGCAACGCCTTAGACGTCGGCAAAGGGATGGGCATGACTTCCCTGCAGCGTTTGTATATGATTGAGTTGCCCCTATCCGTTTCTGTTATCATGGCCGGAATCCGAAATGCCTTAGTGGTCGCTATCGGGATTACTGCTATCGGAGCCTTCGTAGGAGCCGGCGGATTAGGCGACATCATCATTCGAGGGACTAATGCCACTAACGGCACTTCGATTATTTTAGCCGGTGCGTTGCCAACAGCTTTAATGGCGATCATTACCGACTGGCTACTAGGGATCGTTGAACGCAGGCTGGACCCCGCAACGAAGACAAGCAAATAAAATAGAAAAAACGAGTGGATTCCAGAAATACAGAATCCACTCGTTTTTATGTGTTTACTACCTATTCTGAAACAATGAGCTCGTTTTAGAACATATCGCAACTACCCTAAGGAACTTTGATCTTCCCAAAATCATTGGTCTTCTGATCCCACGCATAGTCATTGATTGTCGTATCCGGCTCTAAATAAATCGTTAGCCAATACTCTTCTGTACCATCACAGTCCAAATGAATATTTTTGGAATTGTTCAAATTAGTAATGTCTTGACCACTCTCCGCCTCACTTAGCACGAAGCCAATGTATTCATAATACTGTGGTGTGATCCAATTCACCTTAATTCCTTTGTATCCTTTTTCCAAGGAAACAGTATATTCATTGTATGGAACTGTTTTATTGATATCTCCACTGTGCGTAGTGATATTTTTTCTGGTAACCATTTGATCATAGCTAGGCAATTTCACATTATCCAATGACATAAACCCGTTACTTGGTTTCTTAACCGATGAGTTCGGATTTTGGATGACTTGGCGAACATGCAGCTGTATTGAAGTAAATGCTTTATAGATCACATTTACTGTAATTTCTGCTGTGCTTGCTGGGACCTTAAAGGTTAGGTCGCCATTTGTTCCAATGTCTGTTGCGCCAGTTACATTGATTGGAAACGTTGTTGCTGGTGTTCCATTGGTCTGCTTGTACTGATCAGGCGTGTACTCCACTGAATCAACCAGTAAATCTGGCGGAATTCGTTTGTAGGAGACATCCCGCAGCACGTCTTCTGAAGCCATCTTGAATGGATCAAGCTTTTCGCCTTCATCATCTACGCCTAAATAATGTACCTTGGCATACGCTTCGTCCTTTTTCTGATAGTGGAAGGAATGAGTATAATTTTCGCAAACCGCTAGCTCGCCTTCATCTGCTTCCAAATTGTCGTTGTTTGTTGCATCGGCTACACCATTTAGCTCATACGTCTTTTCTGCTGCCTGAGGTGTATAAAATTCCCAAGCTGCTTTGTATTTCGGCAGCCATTCATCCTCGACCCATTCTTCGATCCAGGTATTGATCCAAGCCACGATTCGATCCTCGATCGCCTGTGTCCAGGTATTGCCTGAGTCTTCAAAGTCTTTTTTGGTTTTCGCGACCAGATCTTGTCGATGCTTCGTTACCAGTTCGTCCTTCACGTCCGTTGTATCAAAGATAGCTGACCATTCCGCATCACTCAACTTCGCTACCTTCGCTTTGTCGTAGCCAAACGTTGGTGGTGCCGTTGGTGTCCCGATTATTTTTCCATTCTTGTCTAATGGGAACCCGACTAGCTTAGCGATGCCATCGTTGGTTACTTTTGTTACGTTTTTATCAGTAGCTTTGTATAAGATATTGCTCGTTTTATCATGTTCTACACCTTGATGTTTGATTGTTGCATCTGTGTAGAAGTTGTCGAAAACTTTTCGTTGGATATTGACAGGTTCTGCTTGATAATAGTCTGTCTTTACAAGTACCCAAACGATGCAATTATCTTCAATTGTAATACTTTCATCGGTCAATTTGACTTCTGGCTGACCTATTCCTTGTTTGATACCTTTCCAACCATTTTCTTCTGCTAAATCGAACGCAGTATAACCTAAAGTTGATGCGGCAGTATATGCGGCATTAAACTCATCCTCAGTCGGACTTACGATTGCCGAATTAGGGTCATCGCTGTCATACGGCATGACCACATATCTTGCATCCTTTAATTCCGGTTCGATAGTTAGATTCAACTGTGGGCTGTGGTAAGCACTGCCTAGACCAACTTCGATCTTCACATTTTCAGAAGCGTTTTGTGATTTGTAATGTTTTTCCATAGGTGCACTTATCTTTATATCACCTGGTGTAGCTCGAGGCGCTCCACGCATGAACATCAATTCATAACAATAAGAATCGTATAAGCCATTCACAGTCGGATTACCATTTGATTCATGGTCATATGCCGCTACATAATCCCAGCCCCATGCGATATTTCCAGATCCATTGAATGTCTGTTTGTAGATATTCCCTGCTGAATCTAAAATAGTTGCAGTAGATTCGTATAACGACAATTGGTCCACAAAAGGAACTTCTGTTACCGCATGTTGTTTCCCAGTAAAATCATTCGGCTCTCCACCAGTAGACAGTTCGATCCAACTTCGTTCGCTTTCCTTAATCGCTGGCACACTTGTTTTTTCAGTAACTCCTGCAGGTAAATCTGTAGTAGTTCGATTGTCCACGAACCAGTCTCCAGTGTAGTTATCTGAAGCGATATAGTAATTTCCGCTAATTGCATTCGCTAAATTCTTACTACGATGAACGACATAAACTAATTTATTTCCCTCTTCATCTATAAGATAGACTCTGCTATGAGCCGCTCTTTTTCCAGCTGCATTATTAGTGGTTACTGTTCCAATGGTTCCAACTGTCTGATAATACTTTTTGTCATAGATCGTTGGATGCTTTCCATCTAATTCAGACCAGTTACCATAATTTCGATAGTTATCAAGCGTTATAGAAGTTCTAGCATTTAATGAACTGTTCAGCACATCTGTAAACACAGGTGATTTTACGCCTGGCTTCTCAGCTGCTCCCCACAAAGCGCTTTCCGTATCACCATCACCCATCGTTCTTGGAAGCTGAGTGAATTTACTTAAATACTGATTAAGTTTTCCTCTTGAAGGTTGTGTAAAATCATAAGGTGAAGCTGCCGAAGCCGTTCCAAACAATTGTCCATCTGTTAAAAAATTATAGTGGACATTGTAACCAAAAACCCAAATTCGTCCGTGATGGTCTACTGCAGAACCACCATATCTTGAGGCTTGAACTTGTGTCATAGTTGGAACATATGATACAAGATTTGTGTCAATTTCTGTCAACTCAGGTGAGTTTACGGTGGTATGATAACTTCCTAACTTTCCTGCAATACTTCCCCAACGGTAAATTTCATTTTCTGAAGTGAGTACCAAATTAGTATAGTAATCAACATCTATATCTAGAATTTCTTTACCTTCAAAGAATGGTATTTTTGTTGGAGTTAATGTGTCCGGTGCCCCTGCACCTCTCCCAAGCACCCCGTAAGTTGACATCCCCCAACTATAAAGATTTTCTTCGGTTTGAAAAAGGACGTGGTGATACCCCATAGCAATCTCTTTAAATCCTTCGCTTTCAACAAGGGCCGTTAATGCTGGCACCTCCATTGGTACAGGGTTGTCATTTGGCAATCCTGAAATAGGGATCAAGCGTCTACCATAAGCTAGTCCACCAATTCCCCAAGCATACACTTTTCCACTTTCTGTGACTGCAAAAACAGCATCATTAGAGGTATCATCTCCTGATTCAACAGCAATAACTTTTTCAGTTTCTGGAATTTGTACTTTTACGGGAGAATGGGCGTCAGCTAGACTATTATTCCCCATTTTTCCTCTTGCACCATTTCCCCAAGCATAGATCTTTCCATCTTCTGTGAGAGCAAAAAAGGCTCGATAACTAGTTACAATTTCCTTAACCTTTATGTCATTATCCACAAAAAAAGGAAGTCGCTTCATTCCTCCGAAATACCGTGCCTCCTCAGCAACACCCGCTCCTAATTTTCCATTCGCATTGTGCCCCCAAGTCCAAACATAGCCTTGATAATCTATTGCAGCACCAGAAGCTTCATTATTCGCAATCCCCTTAAACCTGATTGCAGAAGCTAACTCTGGAGTTCTTGCATTAGTATCGGGTATAGGTGTTATGTCTACAGGCCACAAGTCACTAGGAATAGCTAACGGACTATTGCCAGAAAAGACACTTCCACTATTACCAGTTGATAAACCAGCATCTGTCTCTTCTGCGTTCGTCACCTGCTGCATCGTACTAGCCAAAAGAGCTAGTAATGCTGCAGCTGCGATTACAAAAACACTTCTTTTCTTAAACTTAAACATTCTCTAGCTCCTTTCTAGCCGGCTAGTATCTCCTGCAATTTTTCGTCTATCGTTTTTAGTGGATCTGTTGTCTGTGCATTCGCACTCCCCCACCATGAGATTCGATAATCGTTGCTCTTCGTATGAATCGCTTCCGTCTTCGCAACGATATCGAATTTTACATCCTTGTACTCCTCTTTTTGCTCATCAGGAATACTGATCTTGACCTTCTCAAACAAGTTCGGTGTCGTTTGTCCAGGTGCCAGCTTGCCAAGATAATAATAGTAGCCGTCCTTTCCATCCTTCCACTGCGTGTCATCGATTCCGATCAAGGTTACTTGGTCTCCTAGATTCACTTCAAAGATTTCTCCGTCTTTTTGTGCCGTTGGAAATACCATGATTCGTACAAAGGCATCGATATCTTCGGTATTCTTCGCTGCAACCACTTTATCAACTTCTTCATCCAGTTCAACTTCGTCCCGCGGATCAAAATCATCCTCCAAACCAACATTGAACAAAGGATTTCCTGACTTGAAATTATTCTGTACAGAATCTGTCGTCATAAACCAAGCAAAAGTCGACAGCAGTACCAGACTGACCGTTAAGGCTGCTACCATGCCTTTTGACAATTTCCGTATGCTTCTCCATTTCTCAGTGAATCTTTTTAGATAAGTGTGTAGCTGATTCTTCAAAACTGCATCACCTCATTTCAATACAACAAACTGGTGCCTTCAAAATTGTTGTTGAAGAGCACCAGTTTCGTTAGTATTCTCAATTTACATGCACTACAACATTTCTATCCTATTCAGATCTTTTTTGTTTCATTTTCATAAAGCATACTGCTGCAACAAGAAGGATGCCTAGTGCGAATAGTCCATTATTGATTCGTTCTCCAGTACGCGGCAATACTTTGCCGCTGTTCGAACCAGAAGGGCTCGAAGGACTGGCAGGCGAACCAGGGGACTCCCCAGACGTTTTTGGCAGCTCATCCTTTTTCTTTTCGGTATGGACGGCTGTAAATATCCAATCAACCTCTGCTTCACTCGGACCTGAAAAATAGACTTGGTTCCAGTTTTCAATCTCGTTTACTCGCAGATTGATCACTGCTTGGATTTCTGATTTTGCAGGTATCGTTCCGAAAGAAACCTCCTTGCTTCCACTCTTGTCGTTGCTTAAATTGCCTTGATAGACTTCTTGATCTTCCAATAGGATCTGCATGGACATGTTTTCGATCAAATCAACTTTTCCCGATTTGGACTTTGGTTCGATCGCCAGCTTCAGCTGGTAATCTTCGTCCAGGGTATTTTTGATAATCAAATTCCTTTTAACAGTATCACCTGGCTGCAAATCATCTAGGTTGAAAAAGTAGCCCCCATCTTTTGAAACATTTATCCCACTCTCATCTCCGACTAAAAAACCATCGGGCAGATTGGTTTCTGCCGCCGAAGCTTTTTGAAATGGTATAGCAGATAGGATCAAGACCAATAATACGACAAGCATTCTTTTAAGTCGTTCCACAATCTCACTCCTATTCTTTGCAATTTTCCAAACAGCTGTTATCACAAAGAAATCTGATGATTCTTGTTTTTTGAGGTGCTATCTGAATCTTTTGATATATCGTACTGTCTAGCTTCTTCTTATAGCGCAGCTTTGATTGCATTGGCAATACTTGTTGGAATTCCTGGGAATCCGCCGCCATCGATCGCTTCTTCTGTTGCTTGCAATGCTTCGATACGAACATCCAATGCGTAGTCCATTAATTGATACGTATTATCTGCGCTGCCGTCTAGTTTCACTGTTTCCAAAATCAATGGAGAAACTTCACCTGGTGCCAGTTTGCCAATGTAGTAGAACCAACCGCCTGCAGGATCATACGCCCATTTGCCAGCAGTCGCTGCAGCAGTGTCTACATCACTTGAATAACCCAATAAGATTTTGTCATCAATTGCTGATTTTGTAATATCTGCTGTAGCAGGAGATGGTGCTGTTGCCCAGTCTTTTGTTGCTGTTGTGCCAAGTTTGTAGTACAAGTATTTCACATTTGTGACAGTGACTGTTGACGCTGTTAGATCGTATGCAAAGTCTGCATCCATCTTGTACAAGTCACCGCTTGTCGCATCTGTACGGTACAATGCAAATTCGTATTTACCTGTCATTACTTCTTTACCAACAAGCGTCATGCCAGCAGGAACGCCACTAGGTGTCAATCCTAAATCTGCAGGTGTTTCATAGCCATTTGCTGCAAAGTCAACAGATGGTACAGGAACGAGTGTCGTATCAGAGTCTTGGTCAGTGTCATAAGCATACTGTTTCAACTTATTGCCATCTGCTTCCATTTTTTGCAAAGTTTCTTTAAAGGAAAGACGAACAACTACATCTGTGTTACTGTTGCTTAGTACGCCGACTTCTTTTTTCACTTCTTGATCTGGCAACCATGGATCTGGTTCTTCAAAGTCCTCGACGATCTTCACGGAGCCATCTGGCAACGCACCTGTTTTAAATTTGTTGGTTACGTTATCAGTAGATGTGAACCAAGCATATGTTCCAGCTAGTACCAAAACAATTGCTAAAACTAGTGATACCCCTAACGCTCTCTTCTTTTTCGAATTCATTTAGAATCCCCCTTAAAATTTTTTATGCTATCAAAAAGTTGTGACACTTTTTGTAAAGCCTTACGTGAAAAACTTCCGTTGAATCATTCCAATAGATAGGAGAAAGACCGCTCCCACCCCAATGCTTAAAACAAGATTGTCTCTGATAAATTCCAGCAATCGTCCGACAAAAGGAGTTGCAAATTGGACCGTCCCGATGATCTGTTTGCCAGATATTTCTGGATCATCCATATTATTTGCGTCTCCTCTTGTAATGAAGGTATCTTTCTTTTCATCGACAGAAACAACACGGTGAGTCAGATAGACAGACCCATCCTCGATCCCAGTCGGAACAAAGGTCACCACATCATCGACAACAATGTCCTTTGCTTTTTTGATCTTAACAACGATGACATCGCCTTTTTCAAAGCTTTGTCCTTTGAACCGCTCGCTTAATGGCGCCTCTGTGTTCATCGAATTCGTCGCAACGGTATATATTCGATAGCCAAACAATGATTTATCCGTTTTATCACTAAAACGGAACATCACTGCTGCTCCAACGATCGCAATTAACAAAACCCAAAAAATAAGATTAAAGAACCAATACACTTTTTTTTTCACTAAAATCCATCCTTCAAACGTCTTTTTTTGCATAACAAATAACAGTAATTTACTGAAAAATTATTTCAATTACTTTTTCTATGCGATATATTCATATAGATGTTGGTTCATTACATAGCCTTTTCCCCAAGAAGTTTTGGCGAACTCATCCGGCAATTGCTGATCCCTAAGCTTTTTTTCGATCCTTTTCTTGATCGAAGAAAGCTGGCTCATGGTCGAATGATCACATCTTTTCCAAATCTGCAGACACAGCTCTTCTCTGGTCACCAGTTTGCCATTGCTTTCATAAATGATTGAAAAGAATTTTTTTTCATTTTTTGATAAAGGCAGATCAGTCAAAGAAACTCGTTTACCGAAAGTACAACCCTCCGTTTTCTCTGATGTGACCAGTTTCTTAGAAGAAAACAAATCCCGCAGCCGATCCTTAGGCATTGATGCACAAATCCACCCACTTAATATATTGTTCTGAATATCCTTTTTTACATTTTCAGACACTACCTTGTCTACCTTGCGGAAAATAGGCATCCCGTTCTGCTGTAAAAAGGGCAATATGGTATTCATTTCACTTTCGGTAATTAGTTCACTAATGACAATGAAATCAAAATAATTCAGGCAAGCGGAAGGCATCTGATCCAAAAAAAGTCCATCCATTGTTTGGGATGTAACAAACACCTCGAAATTTAACTGCTGCAGCTTCGTTTGCAAGTCTACTTCAGCTAAAATATTCTTGGTCAGAACCATGATTTTCTTCATTTGCAGATCCGCTCCTTTTTATAGTTTGTTTCTTTCAAGAAATGCTGAAATCTCCGGCATATAAAATTCATTTCACTTTTCTCTTTTTTCCTAAACCCAAGAGGATTTATTGACATACGGGAGATTTATACTACAATTAGCGTATGTTTATAAAAAACAAACGTTACTATATACCATCAAATGCTTTCCCTGTTACATCAACTTTTCTTGATATAACAAAAAACAAGAAAAGGTAAAAAACAAGTGAGAAATCAATGTTTATTTTTAACTTTGACGAGGATAGACGGCGCATAAAAAAATTCGCCAAAAAAAAAAGCCCGTCAAATAATGACGGACAATTCAGCATTTTCAGTTCTGTTTTAGTGGATCAATCGATCTCAATTCCTTTTTCCATAGAAAGAATGACTTCAATTCTCTGTTCGAGCATGGCATCTGCATAAGTGTCCAACGTCATCTGAGTGGAAGCATGTCCCAACAATGCACTTACTGAAGGAATGTCTCCATTGGTCTCTAAACATCTTGTAGCAAAGGTATGTCTCAGCTGATGGAAATGAATATGCGGCAATTGCGCTCTTTTTCTGATTTTATGAAAATAATACGTGATGAGTCTGGGCTCAAATGGATGGCCATTCTTGGCAAAGACAAACTCTCCTTGAATGTATTTTTTGTGCTCCAGCAGCATTTGTTTCAGCTTGTTTCCAAAAGGAATATGCCGTTCAGAGGATCTCGTTTTAGAACTAGCATAGATCAATTGAGTTTTTTCTCCAGCTTTGTTGCCCGGGATGCGTTGATATGTCGAATCGACGCGGATCAAATTCTCTTCAAAATCGATATTTTCCCAGCGCAATGCAGAGATTTCGCCGATCCTCAATCCAGCATATAACGATAAAAAGACTGGCAGTCTTCCTTCTTTCTTTTCTGAAAGTGCGGCCTGCTCCAACATCCGTTGCTCTTTTTTCGTCAGTGCTCGAACTTTTTCTCGTTTGATTTTGGGAAGTTTTACCTGATCAAATGGATTAATCGGAAGCTTATTTTCTCTCTTGGCTGCCTGGAAACATTTGATGGTCAATCTGAAGATATTATTTATCGAGCTGGCATTCAGATTGTTTTCCTGCATACTTTTGAGCAACTCGTCTCCATGTTTCTCTCTCAATTCATTCAGAGAAATATGTCCAATAATTGGGTTTACGTATTTATGGAATTTATACTGATAGCTCGAATATGTAGAAGGTTTTATTTCTAGTTGTTTTTCTGACAGCCATCTAAGGTTCCATTCCTGAAAAGTTAAGTACGGATCACCATTAGCGTCAAGGATTTGTTGATACATTAGTTTGTATTCATACAGTTTTTTTCGGACTTCCTGATAACTTTTTCCATAAATGTAACCATATTTGATACGACCATTGGCATGTCTGCCTTTAAAGTAACGGCCTTCCCAGCGGCCATCTTTTCTTTTATATATATTTTCACCTTTACGCATGTTTTCTCCTTTCGATTTGACGGCTAAGCCGACGTCTTATAGAAAATATGATTAAAACAACCTTTTTCTCAAATATTTTTAAATCAAATTCCAAAAAAATTTATTCAATTAATAAAAAAAGTTATTTTTGGATTATTCATTGACTTAATCTTGGTTAAATTTTATAATTATTATTACAATAAATGGTTTTTAACACATTAAAATGTAGCTCCGATAAAGTTTTTTCTTGTTTTTTGTTATATCAAGAAAAAAACAATGGTTAGAATTATTTTAATCCATTATAAATAAAAATCACATCAAATGTATAGTCTTTTTTTAAAAAAAATAAAAAAAATCACTTTTTAGATTAAATTTAAATAATAACAATTGTTTTTATTTGGCAAAAAATGCTTTTATTCCTTTTGTTAAAAAACAATGAATTTATTTGATAAGTTACTTTCTACCCCTCAAACTAGCATTTTTGAGCTTAAATAGCACATTCATCTATTATAAATAATGTATTCACTAGCTAAAAAATAGACCTTCGTTTGATGCTTTTACGATATTCGCAGTTCATTCATTAATTTTCAATATGAGAAACGCTAGATTCATCTGGATAGAAAAAAGCCCAATCATCGATTTAAGATGGTTGGGCTTCTTAGTAGGTTTTTTCGTCAATGAGTGTTGGTGAACTCAAAAATGGACGACTTTCTATTTTGAAAATCGTCCATTTTGAATTTAGTTCTGTCATTTCTTTAGCTGGTTTGTCTTATTGCCTCGTCAGTCTCTACATCACTGCAATAAAGTAAGAAGAAATGGTCCGCCAATTGATACCCCTTGCGCCAAATGGTTTGGATTGTGTCCTCAGGCAGGCCTTCTACCTGCAGCTTTTCTCGCAATCGTTTGACTGAAACGGACAGCTTGACCATGTTGGAATTGCTGATGACTCCGTCCCAAATGTATTTGCACATGTCTTCGCGGGAAACGATCTCCCCCTTGGACTGGTACAAACGATTTAAGATCGCCCGTTCTACTGGTTTTAAAGCGATCATCGACATGGAACGTTTTTTACCCAACTCAGCCTCCTGAGTCATCAACGGCAAGCGATTTTCTTCGGTAGCGTGGAACAAATAATTAGTGGTCATATTTTTGGTTTCCAGAATCGAATCGATCATGATCTCCCGCAGCTCTTCCAAGGTAGATTCGTTTGATACCCAGTACTTCACACCTTCTTCATACCAAGTCTCTCGCTCAGCGTTCTTGACGTGTTGATCGCTCTTACGGATCACTACCGTTGAGGATTGTGCCAATCGAGGCAAAATCTGCTTCATCTCAAAATCAGAAACGGTCTCGCTGATGATCGTATAATGGAACATACTGAAGCATTGGCTCAAGCTTTCTTCCAGCTCGATTTTTTTCAGCAAGCTGCTGGAGCAAAACACTTCATAATTCAAACGCTGCAGCTTTTTTTGCAAACTGGCTTCGGCCAACACATTTTTTGTTAGTAATAATATCGTGATCTTCATCTTCCTTCACGTCCTTTTTCATTGATAGAGCTACGATTTGGTGACCGACTTTTTCCTTCTGCGTCTTTTAATAATAACGATAATCAATAATAGCCCGATGAGGCAGGCAATCCCGATGATCAAATAGCTTGTCATTTGCTGATTCGTATCCTTTGTTTGAGCGGTCAGTTTTTCCTTCGAGTAAGGAACTCGATGCCCTCGAACATACAATCGATGGCTGTTGACCATGTAAGGCGTACAGGTGATCAAGGTGGTATAATCCTTGCCCGGTTCGATTCGCAAAGCCTCTGTCTCTTCTGGCTTCACCGTCAGAATTTGATCCACTTCATACGCCAATTTTTCGTCTAAATATGTAACGACGAACTGATCGCCCTTTTTGACTTCCGGCAAATCGGTGAACAGTTCCGCTGTCGGCAATCCGCGATGACCGGTTAATACCGTGTGGGTACTCTCGCCGCCTGATGGTAGAGAGCTTCCCTCCAGCCAGCCGATGCCTTTTTGTAAAATATCTTCGCTGGTCCCTTTGTAGATCGGTGATACAAGTCCGATCTTCGGAATCTCGATAGTTCCCAGCGATTCGCCCAGCATCGCCTGCATTACGTCGAAGATCTGATTGCCTTGATCATCCACGGCATTTCCTTTGGTTTTTTGAACCTTTTCATCGCTGAAGGTATTGCCCAGCGAAGGGGTTGATTCGACACGAGATTTGTTGTAATCCTTCGTACTTTTTTTTAATTCTTCCTTTTTTTCTTTCGGCAAGTCCGCGACCTTGGTCTCATAGTGCTCCACGACCATCGTTTGCGAACGAACCAAAAGGTAGTTGCTGATTTTCGGATAAAGGAGAATGCCTAAGCCAATCAGAAAAATCAGCGGCATGATGACTCTTGATATGATTTTTTGTCTTGTCGTCTTCTCCATCATCCATCGTCCCTTTTAAGCAAAAACGGCGTAAGGTGATTTTACGCCGTTTCTACTCGATTATTCTATTCCATCAAGTTGAAAACGGTACTTTTTCAAATACCATCCAGTCCCTACAACAACAGCGATTGCCAGAAGAAGCAATAAACTGATTCCTCCTGGGCCACCGGTGATTGGTAGCGTGAATTTCCTTCGATTGTTTACAGTCAATGTGATTTGATTGTCTGATTTGTTATATTTCCAATACGCCGAATCTGTCTGATGTGTGATCGTTCCGTCATTTTTTATCGTGAAGGTATACGTCTCAGCTAGTAGTTCATACCCTGCGATAGTCGATTTCTCCCGCAGTTTGTAAGTTCCTGGATCTAAACTACTCAGATTGATTTCACCTAAGAAGTTCGGACTCGTCCCGCCAGATGTCGTGTGGTTCTTCTTTGTACCATCTGGGTATTCGATCTCGAAAACAACGCCATTCAGTTTCTTCGATGGTGTCTGTAGATCTTGTTTGACGATTTTCAGATCATAGTTTCGAGTGAGTTCAAAGTCCGTGTAGGTGGCTTCGGTCAGTTCTTTGCTGGGCTGATTTGACGTATATTTTGTTGCTGAAAGCCAAGGTACATTATAAGCTTTCGGTTGCGTAGGAAAATTAGTTGGCATCTTCATATTAATGGTAATGTTTACATACTCATTTTTAGTAAAGACGTAATCTCCGCCACCGATTTTTTTCGATAGATCAATCGCGATCATTTGGATATTTTGCTTCCCGGACTCAGCAACATTTTCCCATTTTGTCCACCCTGAATCAGTGAATGCTCCACCCCCCGGTGCAAAAGGTTCTTTGGAGGTTAACATCGAAACATAAACTTTCGCGTCGATTCCTAAACTACGTGCATAGGAAAGATCAATACTGTCAACGACTCCTCTCCAACCTTGTGTATAGCCTTGGCTATTCGGTGTCTCGACTCGTTCGATCTTATCGAATAAGACCACGTCTTTCACGTAGTTCCCAGCACCATCTGCAGCGTCCGCAATATAATCTAAACGATATTGATAGGTTCCGTCTGCTGTGTGGACTGAGTGATCCGATTCACTAAATCCTGATTCTGGCCGATTGCCCTTAACATATTTCGTTAGTCCTGCTTGAACAGCCGTTTCACCAGTGATTTCTATTGCCCCGTAATCGTTCATAGAGTTCTTGATATTCGTATTTCCTGTTCCAACACTTGGGACATACCCTAATCCAGAATTATCGAGTCCTGACGATGTTTTCAGTTCATTATTGACCTCAGTTCGCGTTTTTCCACCATCCATCATTACTTGTGCCTTATTTTTATCATCAAACAAAGATACGGTCACAGAGTTTCGATTGGAGCTAGAGAAATTTTCATTGGCTATTAAGCGATCCGCCCATGTCACTTGCGTCTTATACTGAAGACTGAAGTTGTTTCCTCGAATTTTTAAACCATTAGGCTGCACTTCGGTAAAGGCTGTCATTCCCGATTTATTCGTAATACTCTTACCGTCAATAGTGATTTGGATCAATTGTCTTCCACTATTATTATAATTATTTGATACAATCGCGGAAGTGTACTGGCTGTTATTAAGTTTTTGATCTCGATAATAAAGTTCGTCTACCGATTGAAACGAATGTCCTGCTGGGATCAAATCATAGATGACGATTTTTTCTCTCAATGGGATATTCAGAATCCCGTTGTCGATCAACTCTTTGAGGGTCGCATCAGAATTGGTTCCATCGTATCCTTCTACCCAATCAATCGTCCAAGTTATATCGTTACGTTTCTCAGCTACATTGTTGACTTGCTTCGCTGTTTTCCTCATCTTCGACGTCGGTGAAGTAGATTGAAGAATGGCATTCCCTTCTTTTCGATACAAATAGTGTCCGTACTCTTGTATATCAGACTCTAATCTCGTATTGTTGTTTTGATCATCTGGATTCAAGACCGTCCACGTGTTACCACTACCTTTTGATTCAGCCTCATAGCCCAAAAAGTTGAACAGTTGAATCGTACTGGTATCATTGCCCGCAGCGATCCATTTTTCTAACTGTGTTTGTTTGTTGTCATTAGGATTCACTCCGTAAATTGAGATGTTCGCTTCCATTTTCACATCCACTCTACCGTAAACCCCGGCTTTTGTTCCTGCGTCATTTACAGTAACAAAACGAAAACGATACGGTTTTATCCCAAAATCAGACATCTTCAACATTCTCATGACAATTTTGTTTGAAGCATCTAACTCTCCCCAAGAATAAATATCATAGGTACTTCCGTCTGGATTAACACCTCTATTTTTATACACATTTGGCGTAATCAAGGTCGGATGCTTTTTCCAAACCCCTGAATTGTCGTCTTGATATTCTAATCTCAAATTTGGTAAAGGAACACCGTTGTCTTGATTAGTATTATTCACTTTATTCGGCATGACTGTTTCTGAAAGCAGATTTATTTGTTTGAAGTAATAATCCTCGTGAGTCATTTTTACTGTCGAGGTATCATTTGCTTTCCAAGTCATATTGTCATCATACATCGTCATGGCGAAGGGATTGTCATTCCCATTGGGATGATTGACAGTATAGTACAAACTTGCCGTTCGCATTTCGACTTCTGTTCCCGATTGAAGAAGGTTCACGACCAAATCTCTATTGACGATTCCGCTATCGGTATAAAAATTGGGCCTGTCTGATAGACCGTATTTTGAATTAATTACTTTATTTGCACCAACAATAGCCCCTGGCGGATAAGCAAAAGAATAGTCTTTTAGCGTTGTACTAGTTTGAGCAGTATTCGTATCATAATAGGTTGTTTTATCATCTGCATCATAGTATTGAGTCGTGATTTTATTGTAAATTTTGTCTGTTGTTTTATAGTTTGCTTTAGGATACCCTACAAGAAATACAAAGTCATTTATTATGGACAACGTCGCATTTTTAAATTGGTTAAACCCTCGATTTTGATTGACTTGCCATTTGATTGCATTTGAGGAAATCGACTTACTGTCTAATCCACCATCATCCTCTTCATAAAAATCTTTGTAAGAGGTGCTAAGGCTACTATTGTAGTAGTCAAAATTTGTTATGATTTTTAATTGATTTAATTGTGCTGTTGTCAATTGCGTCTGCGAACCACCACTAGGTTCTTTTGAAATACTGTCTTGGAATCTTATTTGTAATCTTTTCCCGCTATTTACGATATCTTGTTCAGATATTGTGTAACGGATCCAGTAATATTTGTTGAAATCAGTCGGTCGATTACCGTAAATACTTGTATCCCATTCATTATATGGATCAAAATTTCGGGAACTTTTTGTTGTCTTAGGCTTTGCAAACTCTGTTTTTAGAGTTAATTTCAACTCATTCGTAGAAAAGTCTTTTTTTGCCGGCGTAGTTTGTGTGTAGTCCGTCACATCAAATTTCAGTTTCGCATTCGTTCCATGGACAATGTGTCTTGCCCTTACTCTTTGGGGAACACCTGTCGCAGAACGATTGGCTGAATTCAGAACAGTCGATATTTCAAAGGATTCCTGGATTGTTCCTGTAATTTTATTTACATTCTTGATGATCAATGTCTGATTATCTGCAGATATCTCATAGCCAAAGGTTTGTGTAGTTACTTGTGCATAAGGCAACAGTGAAATATGCCTTGTATTCCACCCAAGTGCACCACTTACACCTGTTGAGTCGCTGAATTGAAATTGACTCGCTGGCAGTCTAAGTTCCAGTTGTCCAGGTTCATACATTTGACCTGTCGTACTGATGTTCACTCGATAAGGAATCGCAGTGACACCACTTCCTGTTTGTCCTACAATATAATCTTGATTACTGATATAAGAAGGATTACCAGTTACCCATTCCAATGAGACATTGACACTCCCATTAGATACTTGCACTCCGATCCCCATCGTTGCAATAGCTTCGTTTCCATCCATTGCTCTATATTGAATCGAATAATTCGTTTTTTCTTCTGGAACGAAATTTTCACCTTCTAACGTTAAAGTCTTCCCATCTTTTTTCACTTCAACTTCGACTGGGTACTCTTCCGAACCATCTTTTGTTTTCGCAGTAACATTCTCAGATGGATTGTATTCTTCGCCTTCTTCAATCGTTACTTTTTTCTTTTTATCTATCAGCTTATCATCTTTATAGAAGACAATTTCCTTTTTCGATTCCTTTGGTTCTTCAGATTCTTTTTTCGTTTCCGACCCCTTGGCCTCTTCTGAAGCTTTTTTCTCTGTTTCTGAAGTCTTTTCTTTTTTGTCACTGCTGGTCTTTGTTTCCTTTGGCTTGACGAATTGGATCAAGGTCAGTTCGGCATCGGGAATCTTCTCAGGTGCAAATGAAGCTGTTCCGTTAATCACCGCAGATTCATTTAACAACGTCACATTGAAATACAACGTCATTCCTTTTTTGAATTCTAATTGGTACCCTGTCTCTTCGTCGTATCGAACATCAAAGGATACTTTGTCTTTCTTTTTCACCTGGTCCAATACATCTGTTTGTTCTTCATCAGAAAGCAAAGAAAATTCGTAGTCGTCATTTTCAGGGATCGTCAAAGTAAAATCTCCGGTTGCTTTCAATTGCATCTGGTTGACTGCTGCTACTTCTATTTCTTCATCGTCTTTCACTTTTTTTCCATTATGATAGACCGTCAATAACTTCGGTTGCATTTCTTCTGCCATCGCGGTCAACACTGGTTGAAAAATGGGAAGGAGTATGCCTGCTAGAAAAATAATCGTTCCTATGATCGAAAGTTTCTTTTTCATCACTTCTCCTCCTCTGGTTGGTTTCGTTTATATAAGATCCATGTGAATCCTATCAATAGTATGCCACCGAAAATAATTAATAGTGGCTGATTTCTCGTGCCGGTTCTTGGTAAGGATTTCGTGCTGCTTGTAGAGGTTCCACCTGCAGTACTTGGCAAACGATTGCCACCTGTCGAAGGCAAGCTTGGTGTCGTTGGTTCTTCCGGCTCTTCAGGTTCGCTTGAGCCTGGCGGTTCTGTCGTCTTGCGATTGAACACCTTCGCTTCTTCCATCAAAATTCCTTTATCATCAATAGTTACTGTGATTTTTTCTGTCGAATTGCTAGGGATATCGACTTGAATTTTTTTCGCCTGCTCAGTGATTTCATAACCGGAAGGTGCTTTTGTTTCTTCAAAGTAATACGTTCCAGGAGCTAATGCATACTCTCCAGTCGATACCTTTCCTGTACGATCAGAAATAAATGTCACGATACCTGCTTCACCACTTGGCACCCATTGATTGCCGTTGTTAAAAGGTTCTTCCTGCAAATAATATTTTTCATTATTCACTAGCTTGTACAATTGGAATTCTGCCCCAGCCAACACACCTTCATCTTTTCCAGTCGCATCTTGTCCATATTTGTGGAAATATGGTTTTCGCACGACCAACTGGTTTTTGAAGTATAGATGTACGACATCATCCACCATACTTTCTGCTTGCGGTAAGCCCACGACTAAATTCCCAGCTTGATAATTTACACCGTTCGGTACAGATTTTTCAACAAACAAATAGACTTTTCCGAGGGTACCAGAATGATAGGTCGGCAACACATAAGTGACTGTTCCATCCTCTTTGGTTAGCTGATCTTCGGCTGCTTTAGTAAATGATTTGTTGAGTCCATCGTTTTCAACAGCTTCCGTCGCTGCTTCACTGATGGCTTTTTGTGCTTGCTGCGGTGTTTTTCCTTCATTCACTAATTGGTAGAATTTCTCACTCACATCATAGGCACCCAGCTTTACATCCTTTAGAGGACGCCCCCCTTGATTGTCAAACGCTTCGGCCTCTTCACCCGTAAATAGAACGCGATGCAACGTGATCGTGGTCGTTTCTACTGCATGGACTTGTTGAGAAAAGCTGCCACAAAAGAAACAAATGAGCAACGCGATCAACCCGATTCCACTAACCCTTTTCATTTTTTCTTCCACCCATTTCACCCCCAGATTTTTTTCTTTTTCTGCGATAGCGCAAGTATGCGATCAGCAGTAAGAGCAACAGGATCGCTCCCGCGAATACTAAATACTCTTTTACCCGCGCCCATTTGAAGGAACGCTGTGCTTTTTTGTCTACAGTCTTCTTTTCTTTTTCCTTGTACGGAATCCGATGCCCCCGAACGAAGAGTCGGTGACTGTTCACCGAAATCGGAACACAAGTAATCAACGTCGCATAATCCTTGTCGGCTTCCGCTCGCAACGCATCGGTTTCTTCCGGCTCTACAGTCGCTAATTTGTCGACTTTGTACGCCAGCTTTTCATCAAAGGATTGGATATAAAAAATATCTCCAACCTTCATTTTCGGTAGATCGGTGAAAATTTTGGCGTTTGGCAATCCACTATGTCCGGTAATCACCGCGTGCGTACCTTTTCCGCCAATCGGGATCGCACTGCCTTCTAATAATCCTGTTCCTTTTTGTAGCACGTCTTCACTAGTGCCTTGGTAAATTGGCAATGTTACATGGATTTCTGGAATATTCAAGGTTCCCACTTCTTCGCCCAACAGTGCTTGCATCACATCAAATACTTCTTGTCCATCTTCATCTTTCGCATTGCCTTTTGTATCCTGCGCTTTTTCGACGACACCATTTTGCTGGTCATTGTAGGCAGCTATTTTTTCTTTCAAATCTTCTTTTTTCTTTTTCGGAATTTCTTTAACTTTCGTTTCGTAATGTTCGACCACCATCGTTTGGGAGCGGACCATGAGATAATTGCTGATCGTTGGATACAAAAACAGCCCAAGTCCCAGTAAAAAAATGATGATAGCAACAATGTCCTTAAACTTTTTCGGTGCTTTCTTTTTCATGATCCCTCCCTCCAAACGTGTGACGTATTTGCTATGTACGACCAAATGAGAAGCAAGCGCCTCTCATTCAGTCAGAAAAACTTATGCAGGTTTGCGACGATTTTTGATCGTATAGATGGCTGCGCCAGTCATCACTGTCAAACCTAAGATAGTAAAGATGATCGTACCCATGCCACCAGTGATTGGTAGTTCAGGTTTTTTCTTGTTTTCGATGCGTTCTGCATAATCGATTGAATCGAACCCATCTGTCCAGCTTGTGCTAGTCACTTCAAAGTCAATTGGATTTACTAGTAATTGATACGGTGCTGGAGCATAGGTTTCTTTCAATTGGTAATCACCGTAATCTAACCCTTTTACTTCGACAACCCCTTTGATACCGCCAACGGTTTGAGAAACGATTTCTGTTGCATCGCCGATGTTCGTTACCCATGAAACATTGCCTGATGCATCTTGTTTCATGTATTTGCCATCATCCGCGCCGCCTTTTTTGTTGATGACAACGAATTTTGCACCATCTAATCCATCTTGATCAGCCGCTTCTTCGCCGTATTTTTGCCATCTGTATCCGCCAGTGTACACTTCTTCTTTGTCCGTTTCTTGGTCAGTTACTGGACCATTGCTGTAGTCTAAGTCCACAGTATTTTCAAGGCCTGTATCAAGTACCGCAGTGTTATTGATGGTCATTTTGTATTTCACGATAATTTTTTCACCTGCGTGGTTTTTGATTTCGCCACCAGGTTTGAAGGCTAATTTGAAGCTGGTTGCTGTTTTGCTGAATACCAAGTCTGTTGGATCAGTAAAGGTAATTGGTGTCGTGCCATCTGCTTCAAAGAAAGTCAGATCAGCTAACGAGTTAACTTTCGAAGTCAAGCCGGTTACAGCCGTATCGGTAAAGTCAAATTGAGTATAAGGTTTGCTGATCGTACCGTTTGGTAAGATCTTTCCACCATTGATATCTGTTGGTACAGAAATTGTAGATTTGTATTCAATATCATCGCCAACGTTGAAATTGTGTTTGCCATCGCCATCTGTCTGTCCGTTTTCAACTTCTTTCTCAACATCTGGTTTGATAAAGTTGACATATTTGATGACTTTGCTGCCAGTATCTCCAGCTGCGATTGTAAAACCTAATTTGTTGTCCGCGTCATTCAAAGCATTTGGACTCAACATATTTCCTGCTTTGTCAGTATCTTGAATCGTTCCAGAAACATCAAAACCAATTTCGACTAAGTAGTAATCACCAACTTCAAGTCCGGTGATTGGCGTCGTGAATTTACCTGTTGCATCTGTCTTGAATTGTTTTGCTTCATTACCGACAGCAGGCGTTCCCCAAGTACCATCATTTAAAAGTGCTTGTCCTGTTGGCGCAGTGCCCTTGTATAAAGTAAAGACTGCGTTTGCCAATTCAGAACCGTCTTCCAAGTCTTCTGAATACTTCGTGAAGTCTAAGCCACCTTCAGTGATCTGGTTTTTTCCATATAGATGGATATCATCTAGATAGCCATTCCCAGATGCGTTTGTGAATGGTAGATGGACGATCATTGGAATCGTACGTTGTGTCACGTAAGGTCCCGCCGCCGTTTCCAAGATCATGTAGGTTTTCTCGGTCGCTCCACCAGTCGCAACATTCGTAAATTTCGCAGGAGTTCCTACAGTCGTTACTTCCTGCGTTACTGGGTTTACGCCATTTGTTGTGATGAATGGTCCGTATTTTGCAGGATCATATTTATTCGCCGTCTTTAAAGTCGCCAAAATTTGTGCATCTGTTTTACCCGCTGCATACGCAGTGATATCAACCAAAGTAAATTCTACTTTGCCCAATGTTGTTGTTGTTCCATCAGGTTTTGTAATGACCTTTGCGGGATCAAATGGTGTCAATTTGTTTCCTGCATCATTTTTCGGTGTCTGAACTGTCCCATCATTTTCGAAATACGCACCCTGATTCGTTACCTCACCTGTTGCTGGATCATATTTCACTGTTTCATTATCGTACATATATTTATGTACATTGATTGTTACTGGATCATCCGCATCTGCTGCGAAAACATTCCCTGTTCCTAATGCCAATGCTGCAGGTGCTAGAGTTACCGCCGCCATCAACCCTGTTAAAAGACGCTTGAATTTTTTGCCTTTAACCATTTTTTTCACTCCTCTTTTTTTGTTTTGTTTTATTTATACGTACCTGCGTACGGTATAAAACATAATTTTAATTAATTATAAAAGATTAGAATGACTATTTTAGAATTTGCAATTAACATGTCAAAAATGGCTATTAAGATGTATTTGTGTAAAAATTATGTAGAATTTCATTGATATTCCCTTAAATAATTTAGAATTTAAGGAAGCTGTTTTCCCTTATGAACAAAAAAAAACCAATGGAAAAATCCATTGGTCGTTGATCAACTGCGATAATTTTGGGCTATTTTAAAGAATTCCCATTATTTTTTCTTTCAGCTGCCTTTTCATGTTGCGGCTGACTTTGATGGTCTGTCGATTTGTCGTGGTGATTTCTTCTCCATCAAAGGTTTTTATTTTTTCTAGATTAACGATGGTCTGTTTGTGGACTCTGAAGAAATGATATTTTTCCAGCTTCTCATAAAGATTCGTCATTTTGCCAAAAGCTTCTACCTGCTCAGATTCTGTTTGAATGACGACGCCGCCCTTTCTGCCCAAGGTTTTGGATTGGATCGTGATAATGTCCTTCAAAGGAAGAATCTGAAACCCGCCAGCGACTAATTCGACAGTCAGCCGTCGATTGTTGTTCAACACATTTTTCAGAATCGGACTAAGCTTTCGTTCAAATTCCGGATACTCGACTGGTTTGACCAAATACTGATTGGTCCCGACCTCAAAGCTGTCCTGCATTAGTTCTGCATGGCTCGTCAAAAATACCAATTGCCCATCGTAGTCGTAATTCTCCCTCAGGTCTCTTGCAGCGGTCATTCCGTCGCACCCATCCAACTCAATGTCTAATATCAGCAAATCGTAGGTTGCTTCACCATTCTCCATACTGCTGAGCAACTCTTCTGCCATCGTGAAGCTTCTCGTTTGGATCTCAAAATCCAAAAGAATCGACATTTTAATCAGCATCTCTTTGATCAGCTTCCGGAAATGGGCTTCATCTTCGCAAATTGCTACTTTAATCATCTTTTTTCTCCGTATTTAGCTATTTAATGGTAATGCAGCTCGAATCGATTGTTGTGTTTCTTCTTTTTTTTGTTCATAGATCCCTGAATATTTGTCGATCACACGATTGATGCTGGCCGAATTATCCTCCAGTTGCAGCTCGATTGCCTTGCTGGGAGACTCCATGAACTCTCCCAGAAGAGGAGTCTGCCTCGAATACGCTACTGTGATTGTCAAAAAATTGGTGTTGGTACTCATTGTCACATGGATAAAGGGATCCTTACTGACCTTCATCGCTTCTTCCACTGCATTATCAAAAATACTTCCTAATAATACAGACAGATCCGTTTCGTCGATCACTACTTGTTTGTTGATTGAAATTTGATGCTCCAGCTCGATATTATGTTGCTTACATTCCTCTACTAAGGCGTAAAAAATACTATCGACTGTTAGATTGCCAGTAAAATCCAAAACATCATGATTGGCATATTCTTCAGAAATTTGTTTCAGATAGTCCAAAGCATAAGCTTTATCCCCTGAAACGATCGCCCGTTCCAGCTCTAAATGATGTTTTTTGATATCGTGCATCAGCTTTCTGGTCCTTTTTAAATACAGCTTGTTTTGTTCCATTTTCGTTTCTTGAAATTCCACTCGTTTGTTTATCAGCATATTTTCTTCACGGATTTTATAGGTCTTGTTTAATTGGTAGAAAATGAAAAACACCAGACAGTTTGAGACTACGATAGTCATTGTGTAAATTAGTTTAGTTGCAAATGCCACATTGAGATCAAGGCCAATGATAAAAATATTGGCAATATTTAATGAAACAAATCCCCAAATTGGGAGGTAATTCTTACCAATATATTGTATAAGCGGGGTCTTTTTACGCAAAAAAACGTTTAAAAGGATTAAGACCATTAAAGTTGACCAGGAATACACTGCGTTCAAAAGTTCATTTTTACTACCTATTAAGACATATAATACATATTCTGAAAAAAAGCATGCTTGTAAAAATAGAATGAGAACCATTATTTTTGACCGGATCGTTCCCCTAAAGAAAAAGAACATACTTCCTAAAAGGAACAGTGTCGCTGCGAAAATGAGTGTGCCTAATTGCAGAGTAATGAACATTGTTACAATGTACACGATTAGCGGAACCAAATACCAAATAGCATTTACTTTTTTTCTTTCTAGAAAGAGGTTGAAAAAAGCAAAAATGATCATTAAATTAACTAGTAAAGCAGGGAGCTCCTGAATTACTTCATTCATCGATTGTCCCTCCTTTTCCTTATTTCAATAAAAAAATCTAATAAATAGACGCCTTTTACCAAGTTGAATCTCCCCCTATGCTTCTATTTATCAGCTATTTTCTGTTACAATCATTTGTTTTTGACAAAACACTCATTATTTGTTGCTTCTCTGCTGCTGCATCCGCAGTATTACTTTTTTTAATTTATTTTATTTAATTATAATATACGATATATATTCATTCAATATAAATTTTTTATTTAAAAATGATGAAATAAAGCTTTTGCTCTTCATTATATGTGAAACAACAATCAGGAGAAAAATCTTTCTAAGTAGAGACAACACGAACTAGCAAAAAAATGCGACACCGTTGGATTCGCCCGCCTTTCTCTTTTTTTACGCTGGCACCAACAATTAAAGGAGAACTTGTTATGAATAGGAACTATTAGTACTCCTTAATCTCAAAAAAGTCCCCAAGATAGAAAGCTCTGAGCTCTTATCTTGGGGATTCGTTTATTTTTTCAAATGATAATTGTAGGTACTGATTATGACGTCATCGCGATCAGACAACCGCAGGCGCAAACGCAAGGCCGTCTGATTGTGCAAGGAACGTTTCCAGGCTTTGTTCGGCACAAACTCGGGTATCAAAACCGTTGTCGTATAATTGTTTTTCTTTGAAGTCTTGCTGACGCGCTCCACGTAGCGGGCGACAGGATTGATGATTGATCGATAAGGCGAGCGCACCACGGAAAAACGAATGTCAGGAAAATGCTGCTTGAACTCGCGCTGGACCTCTTTTTCCTTTTCTTCATTTTCCTCCAGCGATACATGCATCGCAATCACATAATCACCAATGGAGCGAGCATAGTTGATGGCTCCGATATTGACCTGTGTTGCATTCCCTACTAAAACCACCACTGCATTTCCATCGTATTCATGCAGCTCGATTTCATCTGCCAAACGCAGCTGCTCCGCCACATTTTTGTAATGGGTATGAATTTTGTAGAATACGTAAATTAGAATCGGCATGATAATGAAGAATGGCCAAATATCTGCTAAACGATAGACAAACAATATCACCACGATCGAAAAGGAAATCAAGGCTCCAATAATATTAGCGATTGATTTTCTCAACCATGGACCGCCTTCACCGCGCCATTTTTTGACCATCCCGGTTTGCGACAAAGTAAAGGGAATGAACACCCCTACGGAATACAGTGGAATCAATCGTTCCGTCGAGCCCTGAAAAATTAGCAGCAGTACGATCGACCCCAATGCCAAAGTGATGATCCCATTGGAATACCCCAACCGGTCACCTCTGTCTTGATAACGGTGAGGCAGGTATTTGTCCTTTGCCAAATTGTAAGCCAAGACCGGAAAGGCAGAAAATCCGGTATTGGCTGCAACCGCCAAAATCAACGCGGTTGAGAACTGCATTAAATAATACAAGAAGCTTTTGCCAAAAACGGCTTCCCCCACCTGCGACAATACGGTAACCTGTTCAGAAGGCACGATCCCATACCAGTAGTTCAAAAAGGTAATCCCTGTAAAGAAGAAGGCCAAAATGATCCCCATCATTGCCAAGGTACCCGCTGCATTTTTAGCACGCGGCTTCTTGAAGAACGGGACTGCATTACTGATTGCTTCAACCCCAGTCAAAGACGAAGAGCCGGAAGAAAAGGCTCGCAGCAGCAAAGCGATCGAGATACCCGGGACAAAAGAGCCGGCTTGAGCAGTGGCATGGATCGGTGCCGTTCCAGTCACGATCTTCACCATTCCTACGATGACTAATAAAGTAATAATTGCAATGAAGGTGTAGACAGGTGTCATCAAAAAGCCCGCAGATTCACGCAGTCCTCGCAAATTCATTAACATCAGCAGCAAAACAATCACCACTGAGATCCACACCCTGTGACGATAAAGAACTGGAATCGCTGAAGCAATTGCCTCCGCTCCCGCAGAGACAGATACCGCCACTGTCAGCATGTAATCCACCAGCAATGATCCCCCTGAGATCAGTCCCGCATTTTTCCCGAGATTCTCGCTGCTGACTACGTATGCGCCGCCACCATGCGGATAGGCATGAATGATCTGGCGGTATGAAAAGATCAATGACGTCAGCAAGACCAGCACAACAGCAGCGATCGGCAGCGAATACCAAATAGCTGCAGTTGACAAGCTCACCAAGACAACGACGATTTGTTCAGTCCCATACGCTACTGAAGACAATGCATCTGAAGACAACATGGCCAACGCGGCAAAGCGCGTCAGGCTTTGTTCATCATTTTCCGAGGATTTCAACGGACGCCCGACGAGCAAACGTTTAAGATAGTCCACTTTCAACACTCCTTTATCGAAATAAACAACAAAATTTCTAAGTTAATCCTTGCTTTGCAAGTTTGATATAGCCTCAAAAAAGAACTTTTTTTCACCGAAATAACTCACAGCACTCGAAATAGTACGCCGCTCCCTCTCAAAAGTCAACAGATGCTTTGGTTAGAATCTGCTTAAGTCTTGCTTATAAAGACTGCGCAAATTTGCTTGTGTTGCCAGACATTCCCCCTCCAGTGATCTTCTGATAAAAAAATTGCAGGTAGTCATCACAACTGACTACCTGCACTAGGTCTAATGGAAGATTTTGCTTTCATGAGAGATTTTGGTCAGCTTCGCTAATTTAGGTTGTAGGATCGGGTAAGCCCATGTTCCGACTACCCCAAACAAAACGATGATGAAGCACAAAATCAAAATATCAGTTCTTGCATTCGGCCAGTAAACGCCGCCAGCACTTTCTCTTAACAGGTTGACTGCATGGGTGAAGGGCAGCCATGGGTTGATTGCTTGGAAGAACTTGCCTGAAACCTGAATTGGGTAATTCCCGCCCCCGCCAGAGATCGAGAGCACTAGGATGATAATAGCAATCCCTTTTCCAACTGTTCCAAACAGAGCGACTAGCACATAGACCATCATCGTGAAGGCCATGACCACGAGCAGCGCGAACAGAACACTCAACAGCGGATTGCGAACATCGACACCTAATAGGAAATAATTTCCTAAACTAACGACCAATGCTTGGGCAATCCCCATCGTCATATAGGTCAACAGACGGGCACCAAATTGTTCCCGTTTGGTGTATTTCTTGCGGTCCTTTTTATCCAAATAAAAATCTGTTGTCGTAACACTTGAAAATAAGACAGCTCCGACCCACAAACACAATGCTGTGTAGAACGGTGCACTGGCAGATCCGTTATTGGCGATCGGATAAATCGTGTTGGTAGCTATCTCTACTGGTTCAGTGAAAAACTCACTTTCTTGTTGCGCATCCAGCTTCAACAGTTTCAAAACTTCGCCAAAGTCGATGGTTTGATCACCCTGGTCGATGGCTGTTGCTGCACGCTGAATGCCATTTTTGATCGCAGGCCAGTCATTTTGGATCAGGTCCGTTGCCGCATTCAAGGCTGATTCGACTTCCGGCATTTTTTGATTGACCAGATCCAGTCCATTGTTGATGTCGTTTTTAACACCGGGCCAATCGTTTTGAATAAAACTGGCTGCCAGGCCCAATTTTTGTTCAACGACAGGCAGCTCATTGTTGTATAAGCTGGCTCCCGTATTGATGCCGTTCACGATCGTATCCATGTTGCCGTTTAACAAAACGTTGGCATCGTGGACTTCCTGTCCAATTGCCGGCATTTGCTGCTGGTATTTTTCGAGGATCGGGATCGCATTGGCAACAGTCTTTTCGGTTGATGATAAAAGACTGTTGAAATCGATCGCTTGTGCTTTTTGTAATAGGTCTTGTGCATTGGAAATCGTCGAGATCAATTGAGTAAGAAGCGTGTTGACTGTATTTTCAACTTCTTGAACATTGATCGCTGAGACGGTTTGACTTACTTGTTGACCAAGACTAGAAATTTGATTAAACAAATTCACTAGATCATCCGTACTGATTGTGTCGATTTGAGGAATCAGTTGGTCTGTCCGTGTTTTGATATCTCCAAGCAAGCTCGCTAGATGATTGATTTGATCAATGATCGGTTGCAGATCCTGATTGCCCGCTTCCGCTTGAAGCTGGCCTAAAAAGGCGGCTGTATCATTTAGTGCTGTTTGTTGTGCAGCCAGATTGTTCGAAAAATCTGTAAGCACCTTTTTAATATTGTCACGTTCTTCTGGGGTTAATTGATCATCAGAAACAGCTTGTCCAATCGTGTCGGCAATCGAGCTGGTGTTGTCGGCAATTGAGCCAACTGCACTTAATGTGACGCTGACACTATTAGCAATACTTGGTACGGCTTGCTGTAGTTTTTCAGCAGCCTCTTTGCTGGTACCTGCGAACTGTGCAGCATTTTGTCCCAGCTGTTCAACATCCGGCAGAATTTGCTGAACCTGTTGAATGACCTGCAGGCCTTGTTTGGCTTCATTGATACCATCTGTCAAAGTTTGTTGGATATTGGCAAAATCTGAATCAACGGTCGCTAATTGCTGCCCGGCTTGCTGGATCTCCGGAATTTTTTGCTGCAGTGTCAGGATCACACTGGCTTGGCGTTTTAGCTCGGGAAATTTTTGGTTCAATGCTACCAGCTTTTGACCCGCTTCATCGATTTGAGGCAGGTATTGCTTCATTTGATTTGCTTGATCCAGCTTTTGTTTCAGTTCTGGCAGTTTGCCATGTACTTCAACGACTTCTTGCGTGTATTGGTCGATTTCATCTAAATTATCATTGGTCTTCAAGATCAAGTCTTTGACCTTATTGATACTGACCAAATTCTCGTCAATATCGTAGCCAATTTCATTGAATACCTTTAACAAGGTCGAGCTGGCTGTTTGAATAAATTCCTGTGAGATTTCCTGCTGCAGCGAGCTGGCACCCTTGTCTGTGATCTTTGGTGCGATTGCATTAATCTTTTGGTTTAAGTAATATTCGATTTTCGGACGTTTGATATTGCCAGAGGTAAAGCTCAACAGATCCTCTGAAAACTCTTTTGGCAAATAGATTCCAGCATAGTACTTCCCGGATTTGACCCCTTCGACCAGCTGATCTTTTGAGTCAACGAACTGCCAGCCTAATTGTTTGTTTTCATGAAGATTGTCAATGACCTGGTCTCCAATCTCGACATCTTTGTCTTGAAAGGAGGCGCCGGCATCGGCACTATATACGGCGATCGGCAGTTCCCCTGTGTTGGAATAAGGGTCCCACAAAGCTTTGATGTTAAACCATGCATACAAGGATGGGATAATCATCAAAGCGATCATGAGTAAAACGGCGATCGGGTTTTTAAAAATACGCCGCCAATCCAGGCGGTACAATTCGAAGGTCTGTTTGATTGATTTCATTATGTTCACCCACCTATTGATTTTCCTGACTTACTTTAGCATGGACATTTAAGGAATTTCAATCATCAAAAAGGCGTGAAAACAAGATTTACGACACTGATGACGATCTGTCATAATTGTATCCCTTTCCAATAACTAAATCTAAAGAAATGCTTAATCCAGCTGCTTCGCCTTAAGGAATTTATCCATCAATTCTTCGGCCGCTTCCTCAATCGCTGCCTGGTCTCCGGCTGCAGCATCTAAACGGGTCGTCGGCGTCGTTTCCAAATCATACAGTCGGACAGGGACTGCTTTTCCCTCGATCATATGGATGGTGATCTCTGGATGTATCAAGGTTTCTCCACATTGTCCCGGCACAAGGTAAGCCATCTGATACCCGTCATCGATCGATCGAAGGCGATAATACCCATCGTTGATGTATTCCTTCTCTGAGGAAAAATGTTCTTGAATCAGCTGCCATTTTTGTTGATCCATTTACTTGTCCTCTCTTTCGATAACGATTTTCCCAGCACTGGGATGGCCTTCCAACTCCTCATGGGCACTGATGACGCTGCCTAACGTGAAGGGCAGTACTCGAGCAATCGTCACTGTGAGTTTTTTCTTATCAAACAGTTCAACGTAGGAGGACAAGGCTTCTTGATCTGAATAATCCTTCGAAGGAGCAAAGTGTAAATAAGTGCCTTCTTTTTGCCGATTTTCCGGCAGCTGATTCAACGCGACATAGTGGCCGCCAGTTCTCATGATTTTGATTCCTGATTCTGCTGTCCGGCTGCCTTTAGTGGCGTCGATCACTGTATCGGCTTGATTACGGAACAATTCACCAACATCTACTTTATCATAGGCCGCAAACTTATCCACACCGTATGCACTCACCAGTGCTTCATTTTTTGCGGAGGCAGTCCCATAGACTGTTTTGCCTTGGCTTTTTAACAGCTGGACTAAAAATGAGCCCACTGCTCCAGAGGCTCCTTGGACAACGACGGTTTCCCCGATTTTTTCACCTAATACATGAGTGACTAAATTGTAAGCCGTCAGCCAAGGCGTCACTGCACCAGCAGCTTGTGTCCAGTCCATAGATTCTGGCTTTTTAACGACCTTTTTGCCGGGAACGACGATCTCAGCGCCATACGTTCCTCCAACTGCATGGACGATCACTTTGTCGCCGACGGTCACATGGGAAATTTCGTCTCCCACTTCAGTGACGATCCCCGCCCCATCATTGCCTAAAACATAAGGGAAGGTTACGGAACGAACCTCACGCATCTGACCTTGGCGCAACGAAACATCGTAAGGATTGACTCCAAATGCGGCTAGTTCCACGCGGACATGCGTGGCATCGACTGTTCGAGGTTCTGCTTCCATTTCTGTAAAAACATCCTTTGCTCTACCATACTCGGTGATTGCAAATCGCTTCATCGTTTTTTCCTCCTTTGGTCTGTAAGAAGGGCCAGGCCGCAATCAGAGATTAACAACCTGGCCCTTTGTCTACTATTACCATAATACAAAATCTGTTTATTATAAACAAAATCGTATTAATCCAGCTCAACTTTTCCAGTATATAGCTGGTAGTACGTGCCTTTTTCTTCTAAAAGACTGTCGTGGTCGCCCCGTTCGATGATCCGACCGTGGTCCATCACCATGATCACATCCGAATTTTGGATAGTGGACAGACGATGAGCGATCACAAAGACCGTACGCCCCTCCATTAGACGATCCATCCCAGATTGGACGATGCTTTCTGTTCGGGTATCAATACTGGAAGTCGCTTCATCCATGATCATTACCGGCGGATCAGCGATTGCTGCGCGAGCGATCGCCAACAATTGTTTTTGTCCCTGAGACAAGCCCTCACCGTCACCAGTAATGACGGTTTCATACTTGTCTGGCAGGTGGTTGATGAAGGTATCGGCGTTGGAAAGCTTCGCCGCCTGATACACTTCCTCATCGGTTGCATCCAAACGTCCGTAACGGATATTGTCTTTGATCGATCCAGTAAACAGATGGGTATCCTGTAAGACGATTCCCAACGAATGCCGCAACGAATTCTTTTTAATCTTCTTGATATTGATGCCGTCGTAACGAATCTTGCCTTCTTGAATGTCATAAAAACGATTGATCAAATTCGTGATCGTCGTTTTCCCGGCACCCGTTGCTCCGACAAAAGCTACCTTTTGCCCTGGTTCAGCATACAAATTAATGTCGTGCAAGACTGTGTGATTGGCATCATAGCCGAAGTTCACGTCCTCAAAGCGGACATCGCCTGTCAAACGCGTATAGGTGGTCGTACCGTCTTCATGGGGATGCTTCCAAGCCCAGAGGCCAGTACGTTGATTGGTTTCGATCAGTTCGCCGTTTTCATCCTTCACATTTACTAAAGTCACATAGCCTTCGTCTACTTCTGGTTTTTCATCCAGCAGCTGGAAAATCCGTTCTGCACCAGCCAAAGCCATGATCACAAAGTTGATCTGCTGTGAAATTTGGCTGATCGGTCCGTTTAATGAACGGCTCAGCTGCAGGAAAGAAGCGATCATTCCAACAGTGAGTGCAGATACGCCGTATACTGCGAACAGTCCGCCCACGATCGCCACTAGCACATATTGGATGTTCAACAGGTTCATCATGATCGGCATCAGCATATTGGCTGTTCCGTTGGCTTTAGCAGCATTTTCACGCAGGTTTTCATTGATCTCGTCAAATTGACTGATCGCAGCCTTTTCGTGGTTGAAGATTTTCACAACCTTTTGTCCGTGCATCATTTCTTCGACAAAGCCGTTGACTCTTCCCAACGCACGTTGCTGATCTCCGAAATAGCGGCCGCTTCGTTTGGAAATAAAGCGCAGCATCACCATCATTAAGGAGACGGACACCAGAACAAACAGGGTCAAGGGAACGCTCAAGGAGAACATCGCAATAAAGACGGACACAAAGGTCACCATCGCCATCATCAGATTAGGGATACTTTGTGAAATCATCTGCCGCAGCGTATCGGTATCATTGGTAAAATGACTCATGATATCGCCGTCTGAGTTGGAATCAAAATAGCGCAAAGGCAGAGATTCCATATGATTGAACATATTGTCGCGGATTTTTTTCTGGGTTCCTTCTGAGACTTTTACCATGATCAAGTTATAGGAAAGCGTCCCTATGATTCCAACCACGTAAATCAGGGCCATCGTCATGATTGCCTGCAGCAGACCACTGAAATCAGGGTTGCTTTGTCCCAGCATTGGTGTAATGTAATCATCGATCACGACTTGAAGGAACAAGGAACCACGCACATTGGCAAAGGCACTGAGCAGAATCATAAACAACACGACCACAAGCTGCAGCTTGTATTCCTTCGCCATAATTTTCAATAGACGCTTCAACGTTTTTGCCGGACTGGCTTTCACAAATTGCTGGTTATTCGGATTCATGTTCACCAAATCCTTTCTGTTGAGAGTCGTTTACTTCCTGATAAATTTGATTGTTCGCCAACAATTCTTCATGGGTTCCCACGCCATTGATCTTGCCATCGTCCAACACGATAATTCGATCTGAATCTTGAATTGAACTGATCCGTTGGGAAATAATGAAGGTGGTCGTACCTGGAATTTCTTTTTTCAAGCCTTCGCGGATCGCACGGTCTGTCTTGGTGTCCACTGCGCTGGTCGAATCATCTAAAATCAAGATCTTAGGCTTCTTCAGCAACGCACGCGCAATCGTCAACCGCTGCTTCTGTCCGCCGGAGACATTGTTTCCGCCTTCAGAAATCATCGTGTCATATTTCTTAGGAAACTCTTGGATGAACGGATCGGCTTGAGCAATTGTTGCTGCATGAACGACTTCTTCTTCGCTTGCATCAGCGTCGCCCCACCTCAGGTTCTCGGTGATCGTACCGCTGAACAGCACATTGTTTTGCAGGACCACCGCCACTTGATCGCGGAGTGTTTCCAAATCGTATTCTCGTACATCATGGCCTCCAACCTTGACGCTGCCATGCGTCACGTCGTATAAACGAGGGATCAGCTGAACCAAACTGGATTTCGAGCTTCCGGTCCCCCCGACGATCCCGATGACTTCACCTGGTTTGATCGACAGATCGATGTTTTCCAGCACGAGCTTGTCCATGTCATCTTTATAACTGAAGCAGACATCTTCAAACACGACCGAGCCATCTGGAACTTCAGTCAGCGGATCCACTTGATTCTTCAGGTCGCTTTCTTCATCCAAGACTTCTGTGATTCGTTCTGCAGAGGTTCTGGCGATCATCAGCTGCACAAAGGTCATCGACATCATCATCAAGCTCATCAAGATCTGCATGGTGTAGTTGAACATGCTGACCAGCTCTCCTGTTGTTAAGGAACTGGTCTCAACGATCAACTCTGCACCCAGCCAAGAAATCAGAAGCATACAGGTATAGATCGCGATCTGCATCACCGGCATGTTGAAGGCCACGATGCGCTGTGCTTTCGTAAAGTGATTGAAGACGGTTTGCGACACGTCGCTGAATTTTTCCTCTTCATGCTCTTCTCTGATGTAAGATTTGACAACCCGAATCCCCTGCAGGTTCTCCTGCACTACATTATTCAAACGGTCATAGGTTTGAAAGACCTTCATAAACAAAGGATAGGCGAAATGAATGATCAATCCTAAACCAATCCCCAGCATCGGAACGATAAATACATAAATGATCGATAATTCCCGGTTGATATGAAACGCCATAAACAGCGAAAAAATCAAGATCAGCGGTGAGCGAACCAAGATACGAATGATCATCTGGTACGCATTTTGGATATTGGTCACATCGGTGGTCATCCGGGTGATCAAACTGGAGCTGGAAAAGCGGTCAATGTTCAAAAAAGAAAAACTCTGAATCTTTTCGAACAAATTGTGTCGCAGGTTCTTTGCGAAACCAGCAGACGCAATCGCCGCTGTCCTTCCTCCCAGTGTTCCAAAGCCCAATGCAATAATGGCACACACAAATAATAAAATACCGTAGCGGATAATCGTACCAGCATCGCTTTTTTCGATCCCCTGGTCAATCAAACTGGCCATGATCAACGGCATGATGACATCCAGCAGTACTTCGCCCATGGTAAACAGCGGCGTCAACAAGCTCTGTCTTTTATATTCGCCGACATTTGCCAGCAATTTTTTCAACATATATTCCCGTCCTTTCCTAATTCTTCCATTTCAGTATAAAAGGTTTCTTTCCTTCTGCCTAATGTTTCAACTTTCTTAGCCCAAAAGAAAGAGAGGCGCTGTGATGTCCTCCCTTGAACTGACAACTATTTGATTTGATTGATAAACGCGCTGATTACGGTGTAATCGGCATCTGTCAGAAAATCATCCACCACGATCAGATTTGTGCGGGGATATTCGTCAAATGCCGTATTGGACAAAATCAGATCGTATCGCTCAAATTTTTGGAATGTTTCTTCTGTGATGGTGAAGATCGAATCATCGTAAACGCTGGTTTCAACCTGGTAAAAGAAGCGGCTTTTCACTAAATCAGCCAGCATCTCGCCATGGCGCCGACCAGAATCACTGATAATCAACACCTTTCTTTTAAGTGACAATACATCCAGATAATGGACCAGCTGCAGCCATTCCATGAATAGACAACGTAAAACGGCAAAATAAAATTGACTGAACCAAGGAACACTGGTCTGATGCTCCAATTCGACCAGCAGCTTCTGGACTTTTTTCGTAAAATGTGGATATTGCCGCTGCGCAGCTCGCCCAAAGAAGGCCGCTTCGTTGAACAAGATCACTCTTGATTGCGGATAGACCTGAAACCCATGATAAATTCGCATCATTTTCTGAACGATCCGTTTTTGGCTATTTTCATGCAGGGGGATCTTGAACGTCATGATCAGCTGGCTTAGAAAATCTTCAATCTCCGTGCGCACTCGTTCCGCGTCGCCATTTTGATCCGTAACGAAACAATCAAAAAACAAGCTGTGAACCACTTCTTGATACCATTTTTTTGAAACCCCAAAAGGTGTCCCTTCGACTGCTTTTTCAGCAGAGGGGTACAGCTCCTGCAATTCTTCGTAGATCGACTCTTCGACTTTCGGAATCGTCTCATCGCTCATCTCAAATCCTTGATAACAGCGGATAATAATGATCGACAACAAGAAGCTGTATTCCATTTTATCTCGATCATTTAAGATAATATCAAATGTCTGACTGGACTCCTGAACGAATTCCAGCATCCGGCTGCGATCCGTCTTGAAGGGCCAGCTGTTCAAGCCGTATTTCTCCAAAAAGAACTGGACATAGAAGATCCGGACCCACCGCTCATCTTCCGCGACGATCCTAAAGGGTTTGCGTTTCAAGACTAAGTCTTTCCGGCTGAGCACCTCGTCAATCTGACGGACCATACGGTAAAAGGTCGCCTCACTGATGTACAGCTCCTTCATCCAAAAATCAACGTCTTCATTCGGATAGAAAAAGATCCCTTCGATAAACTGAAAGCTCTCTGAATCCTCCATGATATCTGCCGTCAGCGGACGAATCATATTTTGCATGCTGTCTTCCAGCCGCAGGCCTTTTGTCCGTGAATACTCGATCCCGATTTTCCCGTGCCAATCATGGTTGATCGCCTCTACATCCGAGAGCAGCGTTTTTACGGAGCAGTCTAACAGATTAGCCAACAGCTGAGGGTCCTGCCAGTCAATGAAATCTCTTAAGATACCAATGATTGAAATTCGGCGTTGAATGGTTGTCTTTAGTAAATTTTTCATGCAAGCGGTCCCTTCTATTCACTAGTCGGTTGGTTATACGTTCTTACTATATAAAAAAGCATTGAATGGTACGTCGAACATGAAAGTGCGGCGCTATCAAAAGCAGATAACGCCGCATGGTATGGATCAAAACTGTTTCATGGTTCGTTATGTAAAATTCGACTGTGGAGCGATCACAGTCGGCAAATGCTCGATTCCGACACTGACCCTTAAGGCCTCGTCGACCTCGCACATTCTTGCTTTGTCCAAGTGACAAACCTTTTCTTTTAGGCGGCATTTGTCAATCGTACGGATCTGCTCAAGCAAAATCACAGAATCTCGCTCAATCCCGGTACTCGTCGCCGCAATGCCAATATGAGTAGGCAATTTTGGTTTCGCCATTTTTGCTGTGATGGCAGCCACGATGATCGTCGGACTAAAATGATTTCCAAGATTGTTTTGAATCACTAACACTGGTCTGATACCACCCTGCTCGGATCCGATCACTGGAGACAGATCTGCAAAATATATATCACCACGCTTGACCATAACGTTCCTCCTACTATTTCATATTAAGGCCTGCTTTTCAAAAAATATACTCGTTTTATTAAAGATATTCAATATCAAATCGTCATTTTTGCTTATAAAAAAATTCGCGGCACCCGTTCAGAAATCATGCAGGCTACCTCATAGTGGATCGTTCCCAAATGCTCTGCTACCTCCTGCATCGAGATCTCTGCGCCTTGGTTCTTTCCGATCAGCGTCACCTTGGTCCCGACTGTAAACGAACGCGGCAGCCGAACCATCAATTGATCCATGCAGACCCGGCCAACGACCTCACACGCCTCTCCCTCAACCAGCACGTAAAAGCCCTGCATCTTTCTTAACCAGCCGTCTGCATACCCGATCGGGACTGTTCCGATCCATTCCTTCTCTGGTGTAACGTAGGTCTCCCCATATCCGATGCCCTCACCTGCAGGAAGCTCTTTGACCTGGATCAGCTCGGAAACTAGCTCAAGTGCAGGCTCTAAGAAATAGGTCTCTTCCAACTCTCTGCCTGAAGGGTTCAAGCCATACATCGCTACGCCGAACCGAATCATGTTTCCTGTAAATCCTTCATGCCATAAGGCCGTGGCACTATTGCTGGTGTGAACATATCTTGGCAAGTGGTCCAGCTGATTGAGCAGATTCGTGAATCGCGTGTTTTGCCGTTCCCAATACGCAGTATCTAGCTCATCTGCTGTCGAAAAATGAGTAAACAACCCTTCCCAAAGCATGTGTTTGGACGCCTCAATAAAAGCAATGGCATCCTGCACTTCTGCTTCTGTCAGAAAACCGATCCGACCCATGCCGGTATCGACTTTGATATGCAGCTTTAAAGGAAGCTCGCTATTCAGATCCTTCAAGACATCCTCCGCCTGCTCCAACCACTCTTTAGTGGCTACGGTGATTGAGAGATCGTAGTCCAGTACCAAAGACAGGTAGCTGGGAAACACCACGCTCAGTACTAAGATCGGTTCGGTGATGCCCGCCTCCCTTAGCTCGATCGCTTCATCTAATGTAGCCACGCAAAATCCCGTCGCTCCTGCCTCCAGCGCAATGTGAGCAGTCGCAACTGCGCCATGTCCATAGCCTTCTGCCTTAACGACAGCAAATAACTCTGTTTCTTTTGGCAAACGCATGATCTCATTTTTTATATTGTGTTCGATCGCTTTTCTATGTATAAGTGCTCGTGTGGGTCGATGATAAGTAACTACCAAAAAAATCCTTCTCTCTTAATCTTCTAACAATACTTGCGCAATCGCTACGGTATCCGTATGCGTCACGGTCACAAAGACCTTGCCGTGGTGAGGAGAGCGGGTAAAAACTGGGGCCCCTGCTTCATCACGCAGAATCTCCAAATCCTGAAAGCTGACCTTCCCAATTCCAGTTCCCCAGGCCTTTGAGAACGCCTCCTTGCACGCATAGCGTCCTGCTAGAAATTCTACTTGACGATGGGCAGAATGACTAGTATAAAGCTCTAACTCTTTTTTCGTCAGCACCCGGTCTGCGAATTGAGGTTTTTTTTGAATGATTTCGGTCATACGCACTAAATCGACCGCGTCGATTCCAATTCCTTTGATCATTTTGTCCTCCTCGGCCACTCGTTTTGTTTTTTCATAACATAGACCATTTTACTACATTGTTGAAAAAAAGTTGAGGGGGACCTCCGTTATTTGGGTCAATACTATTTTACCAAAGTCTTACTCAAAATCTATTTATTTTTTAAAAAGAACTAAAAAAAGGAGTAGATCGATTGTAAAAACCGATTACTCCTAGAAAAATTAGTCGTTTGAATTTGTACGAATAACAAATCCGCGTTTTGTATCATTGCGGTTGTTCGTACGCTTGGTGTTGCTGTAATTTTTATTTTTGTTTGAGCGATCGCGGTTGCTGTTGCGGTCACGATCTTTACGGTAGCCGCCTTCTTTGTTGCGGTTGCGGTTATTGTTGTTGCCCCCACGTTTTCCGCCACGGTTAAAGCCGCCTTTTTTATTTGAAGGCAACGGACGTTCTGGCGTGATTTTTACTGGAACAGCGTCAGAAGGGTCTTTTGCGACTGTTTTCAACAGCAGCGCAGCCATTTCTTCCGCACTATAAGCTTCCAATAAATCTCTTGCAGCTTCCGTATACTTATCCAAGCTTTCCGCACTGCCGTCTAATTCTTCGTGAATTTTTTCAATCGCTGCACCTAATTGGCCCTTGAAGGCTTCTTTTTCGGTTGGCGGACGCAACGGCGTCATGCGTTTTTTCGTCAAGTTTTCGATAACGTGCAAATAGCCCATCTCGTTTGGTGTCACGAAGGTGACTGACATACCGCCTTTTCCAGCACGCCCTGTGCGACCAATCCGGTGAACATAGCTTTCCGGGTCTTGAGGGATATCATAGTTGTACACGTGTGTTACGCCAGAAATATCCAACCCACGAGCAGCAACATCCGTTGCCACCAGAATATCTAGATCACCTTTTTTAAAGGAACGCAATACGCTCATCCGTTTTTGCTGCGACAAGTCGCCATGGATGCCTTCTGCCTTATAGCCGCGTGCTTCCAAGCCGCGAGCCAGCTCATCAACACGGCGTTTGGTACGACCAAATACGATGGCTAAATCAGGTGTTTGAACATCAAACAAACGGGTCATAACATCAAATTTTTCGTAGTCTTTGGCACGAACATAGTATTGATCGATTAAGTCAGCAGTCATTTCTTTGGCTTTGATCTTCACATGTTCAGGCTGCTTCATGAATTTTACGCCAATTTTCTTGATTGCATCTGGCATCGTCGCAGAAAACAATAAAGTTTGACGTTCGCTTGGAACCTTGCTGATGATTTTTTCGATATCTTCCAAAAAGCCCATGTTCAACATTTCGTCTGCTTCATCTAAAACCAAGGTTTCGACCGTTTCAAGCTTCAATGTGTGGCGGTTGATATGATCCAGCATCCGTCCGGGAGTTCCTACAACGATATGGGGACGATCTTTTAATCCGCGGATTTGACGACCGATATCGGCACCACCGTAAACGGCTTGTACCCGAATCTTTTTGTCGCGGCCCAAACGGAAAAGTTCTTCTTGGGTTTGGATCGCTAATTCACGAGTTGGCGCAATGACCAACCCTTGCAGCACGTGGTTCTTTGTATCGATTTTGTTGAGCATCGGCAAACCGAACGCAGCGGTTTTCCCTGTTCCTGTTTGCGCTTGGCCAATGACATCCTTGCCAGCCAGTGCCAACGGGATTGTTTGTTCTTGGATCGGTGTAGCTTCTTCAAAACCAGACCGTTCAATGGCAGTCAATAGTTCTGATGACAATTCTAATTCTTTAAACTTCAAATGATATCCTCCTAATGTGTGTTGATGACTTATATCAGTTAGAGTGTGTAGGTTCTGTATCGAGCAAACAATCTGCAACCGTCCCCTGGTTGCCGTTTGTTGTGATACCACCGAAAAACCACTCTTTGAAGTCAAACGGAAGGATCATCTCTCAAAAAAAGCCCGAGTCTCGGGCGATAATCATTTATTGGATGACGCATTCAATCATTACTTCATTTTTCGGCAACGGTTTATTCTAGCACAAGAAACCATTTTCTGCAAGTTTCAGAATCTTTCATATTATGCTTGCAGTGCTTCGATCACTTCGATCAACCCCATGCCGTTGCTGCCCTTCAATAGGATGCTGTCTTCAGGCATCAATTTTTCTTTAACGGTCTGAATCAGCTGTTGCTTTTGACCTTTGGCAAAATAATGAACAGCCAAACCAGGATATTTCGCTTTTAGCGCTAGGGAAAGGCCTGCGATCTCACCCCCGTACAAGAAAATTTCCGAATAGTCAGCCTCGTTGATATGTTCGATCATTTTGTTATGCAGCGCAATTGACTCCGGCCCTAACTCCAGCATATCTGCCAAGACAGCCAGTCTTCTGCCTTCTGTTGGCAATTGGGCAAAGGTATCTAGTACCAGACCCATCGCAGTCGGGTTGGCATTGTAAACATCGCTCAACATATCAGCTCCATTGCTGGCCTTCAACCATTGCGTACGGTTTTGAGTGACTTCTACCTGGGACAAGCCTCGATATATCTCCTTTTCGGTCAACCCATACCAGCGGCCGATCGTAATGGCGATCAATGCGTTGGTGACGTTGTATTTTCCAGGCATCGGAATCCGATAGTCTTGCCCATCGACAGAAAATAGCGTCGCTTCTCTGGTTTCTGACAGGATCGATGCAGAGATCGCTCCCTGTTGAATTCCGAAAGTCGCAACTGCTTGGGACAATGTAGCCGCCCGCTCAGAAAGCAATGGCTCATCTTCAGGAATGATCAGCAAGCCATTGTCAATCAGGCCTTTGACGACCTCCATTTTGGCGTCGGCGATCCCTTCACGAGAGCCCAGATTTTCAATATGTGCTTCGCCGATGATCGTGATCGCGGCAACGTCAGGTTCCGCCAGTTCAGACAGCAGCTTGATTTCCCCAGCATGGTCCATACCCATTTCCAAGATCAATTTTTCTGTGCCCTCCGGCATGTGCAAAATCGTGTACGGCAAACCGATATCATTGTTGTAGTTGCCCTGAGTTTTGTAGGTTCTAAATTTTTGCCGCAGCACGGATTCAGTCATGTCTTTTGTCGTGGTCTTCCCATTTGAACCCGTGATCGCGATCACGTCTGGATTTTTTTCGAATAGGTAGTAGCTTGCCAGCGCCTGCAGCGCCTTTAGCGTGTCCTCCACCTGAATCACCGCAATGTTCTCAGGGGCTTCATCAGGATCATTGCTCCACAAAACCGCGACTGCTCCTTGTTCGAGGGCTTTGCCGACGAACTGATGACCATCAGCAGTTCCTCTCAAGGGGACAAATAAGTCTCCTGCCTTGATTTTTCGCGAGTCAAATTCGACACCAGTAATGGTTTCCTGAGTATCGTTTATGATCTCTCCTTGAACAGCCTTACTAATGATCGTAGTGGTTAGCTTCATGGTGTTCCTCCAATTTTCTCTTGATCTTGTTTCTTCGGTTCTTTTGGCAAAAAAAGCCGGACAACAATGTCCGACTTACTCCAATGCTGCTCGCTGCTTGTAGCGATTCAATCCTAACTCAATCAATTCCTCAATCAAATCACCGTATTTTAATCCCATATTTTCCCACAGAAGCGGGTACATGCTGAATTCGGTAAATCCAGGCATTGTGTTCAATTCATTCAAGAACAATTCGTTGTTGTTGGTTAGAAAGAAATCGCAGCGCGTCAGCCCTGAGCCGCCCAACATCGTATAAGCTCGTTTGGCATAGCTTCGTGCCTTGTCATTGATCTCTTCTGATACCTCTGCCGGAATCGCCATCGTGATCTTGTTGTCGATATACTTCGCATTGTAATCGTAAAACGCAACGTCCTTTACTACCTCTCCTGGCAGAGTCGTCCGCACATCATCATTGCCTAGAATCGCCACTTCGATCTCGCGAGCTTCGATTCCTTGCTCCACAAGCACTCGTGAATCAAATCGATAGGCTTCTTTTAAAGCATTTTGCAATTCCTCGCGATTTTCAACACGGGAAACCCCCACACTTGAACCCATATTGGCTGGTTTGACAAACATTGGGTAAAGCAAGGTCCCCTCGCATTTTTCAAAAATCTCTTTAGGGTTTTCTTTCCACTGATTCTTCAATACCGGTACGAAAGGCACCTGCGGAATCCCACCTGCTTGCAGGACATATTTGGTCATGATCTTGTCCATCGCATTTGCGCTGGACATCACGCCAGCACCGACATAAGGCATGTCGAGAATTTCCAAGAACCCTTGGATCGTCCCATCCTCCCCATTTGGTCCATGAAGAACAGGGAAAACAATGGCGTCTTCTTCCTTGATTTCTCCCGGTGAGATCACTTTTCCAGTGAACCCTTCGACTTCCCCGCCTGTCGGATCCCAGGTCAGGCGCAAGGTTTCGTCCGTCTTAGGTGCTTCCGTCAACAACGGTCCCTTGACCCACTGTCCCTTTTTATCGATATAGACAAGTTGAACTTGATAATAGTTGTAATAAATCGCTGAAAGCACTGAAAAAGCAGAAAGAATGGATACATCATGTTCCGCGCTTTTCCCGCCATATAGTAAGATAATTTTCAACTGTTTGTCCTCCGTTAACTTTTACGATTCCTCCACATTTTAGCATAAAAATCAAAAAGCCCCAAAAATTTTTTTACAATGATTACAAAGTCTTCCGATTTTCTGTTTCGATGAGTTGGGTCAGCTTTTGCTTAAACTGTTCGCGATCCTCTTCCGTATAGGCTTTCGGTCCTTTTGTCCGCTGTTTTGCTTGGCGCATTTTCCCGCTGATATAGCGCTGCTCCAGCAAATTATCCATGGTATGGATACTGTATTCCCAACCTGTTTGGTGAAGTATATGTGCGGCCTTTGTCAGTGTCAATGAGGCCAAACCATAATCTTGAGTGATCAAAATGTCTGTTGGCTGGATCAGGGAAACGATCTTGTAATCAGCTGAATCAAAGCCTCGGTCTACATACACGAACTCTACAAAATCTGGGTACTCCTTCGTCGAATAATGATCGATACTGGTTACGATCACTACAGGCAGCTGATAGCTTTGAGCGATGGCTATTGCTGTGTCTTTTACTGGCGAACCGTCGCCGTCAATCACGATGCGCATTGTTTTTCTTCACCCTCCTAATCATGATCAGTCCCAACAGCATTCCGATACAGGACCAATTTTTAGCTAAGACCATTGCTGCTGCCAAGCTGGTAGTGCCATGCGGCAGCGTTGGTAATAAAAATAATTCTCGTACAGGCAGTTGTTTGCAGCTCAAGATCAGAGCGATCAGCCCCATCAATAAGAATTGATGCACGATGCTGCCTTTATTCGACACTGCATATTTTGCTGTAATCCGTTGGCTTTCCGGCAATGCATCCGCCTGATAAAACCAGCGATTCAGCCAGCTGCTGGTCCCCTTTTGAAAGAAAGTCAGACAAGCAATTCCCAGCGAAAACCACGGGGTCATCAGCAACAAAAGCAAGCTGAGCAGCAAGCCCAGCCATTGAACTGTAAACACATCCCTGCCTATTTCCTGCAGCTTTCGAGCGGCTAATAAGGCCGCCACCATTCCGATCACATAAGGTAAGAACAAGTGAGTGGCCATATTAGCTTTGCCATAAACGCCTCCCACATAAAAGGCGCCAAACAAAAAAATGAAATTTCCGCACATGCCATTGAAGAAGGTCAGTGTATTCACCCACAATGGCAGTTTCAATTTCTTTCTTTGAAACAGCAGTAGCCCTACCAAAAAAATCCCGCAGAATAAAACAATTGCACCATTCAAATAGGTCTCGTTCCACAAAAGCCTTGCGCTGCGCAACAGAATCAATGCTGCAGAGAACAACAGAAACCAAAGCAGCTCTCTGTCGACAAAAATCGTTTTCTGCATGTCTTTAAAATCCAGCTCGTAATGCGGGTAGCGTCGAACAGTACCGTACGCTAATACAAAATAAATCGAATACACCCCCAGCACACTCCATAAACGGATTTCGGCTGTTCCACTGATCCCCACAAACAAAGGAATCAATAAGAGCAGCGCAAACAAATACTGATGACTGTGAATCGTTCGATAGCCTTGGCTCCGCTCATAAAAATTGACACTCGTGTTGGCAGGCGGAAACCACGCTGCACCCAGACCCAAACACACACTGCCGATCAAGAAAAAGGGGAAATACAGCGGCCCTAAAAAACTAAAGACCGTTCCGATCCCGCCCAGCAGCAAGCCCAGCATCTGTAGCGTATATTTTTCAATCGAACGATTCAGTCCGCGAATCAAAAAGATACTGGTCATTCGAAAGGTGTAAAACAAGACAAACGGCAAGATCGTTACCGTATGCCGCTCATTGATCAAGTGGATGTACAAGATATAGGGGATCAAGATCAAGGTGTTGGATAACACAAACGGCGTTGTCGCCGTAACCATTCGCCCGTATTTTTTCAAGTGTTCCATGGGCTGCCCCCTCTTTCATTCATACGTAATCAACGTCATGCTTTGACGAAATTCCTCTGCCAGATGCACTGCTTTGTACGTATTAAAAGCCCTCTGATTATCTCTTAGTACGCTACGCAATTTCATTGGTACATATTCCTCTATTAGCTGGTTGTTCAGTACAAATTCTCTCGTCAACTGCCACTCATAATAATACCCCAAAGGCCGACAACTGTAACGTGTTCCTGCAATGATTCGATCCTCAAACCTGCGGTGGGTATGGCCAAAAACTACTTGTGACACATTTTCAGACCGATCCAACAGCTTTCCTAACGAAGCCGAGCCTAAAAAAGCATTCAGACGATTCCACAATTGGTACTTTCCGCTGAGGTGGACGATAAAATCCTCCTGCGGGACAAAATGAGTCGCCAAAATCACTTGGTACCTGCTCAAATCTGCAAGAACGCCCTCCAGTTGTGTCAAGATCCGCTGATTGACTGTCACATCATCCCCCGAACGTTCAATGATCCGATCATACCAATAGGCCTTTTTTGTTGTCGCGTTTTTTTTAAGATCCTGACTGTCTGAAAAGGAGTAATCATACCAGCCGTTCACTCCTAGCAGGACCGTTTGGGAATTCAATGGCAAATAGCGCAGATTCAGAAAATGGCTGTCAGGAAAGTGCTCGATCATTTCCTCGCCTTGAATACTGCCCATCTCATGGTTGCCTAAATTAAAGGTAGTAGGCAGTCCCCTTTGTCGGAAAAAATCATTTACGGCCAAAGCTTCATCAATCTTATTCGCGGTGTCCCCTGCAAAATGCAGACGTGTCACTTGAGCCTCCTGCAACACCGAAAAAAGCAGTGCCAATTCCGGTTCGCCAAAATGATTGATGTCTACATGCAGATCACTAATGATCGCTAATTTTCCCATGCTCTGCCTCCTAAACTCGCTTCCCACGCCGTCAAAAAAAGAAAGAATATTCGTTCTCTATTTTACGCAACCTATCGAAAGAATGCGACTCTAAAGTCACAAAAATTTATTGGGCAAAACGTTCGATATGCTATACTTAGTATATGAAGTACGAGGAGGAGCGCTTATGGTTACCTATCAACATTTAAAAAAAGAATTGCTGCACGCCCTTGATTTGCATATCGACATTTTGAAGGATGTAGAAGAAATCTCGTCTGAACAACTGCCGGGCTTTTTGTTCATGATGCGCAGCTTTGGTTTTATGCTGGACCGGGCACCTCATGTTCTGGAAGCAGAAGACGAAGAAGAAATGCATTACATGATGTTCCAATATTATAGTCTTTTGACTGAATTGAAATACAATTTGACCTTAAATTTTCCCTACACAAAAATCCAAGGAGCTCCGTTGCTGGAATTAGTCAACCGCTTCCCTACGACCTTTGAACAAGAGATGAAGCAATGGTGGGAAGAAAAAACGGGATTAGTCGTGGAACGAAGAAAGCAAACCATCGAGATTAAAGAGCTGTAGTCGTCGTTTTGACTGGAGATGAAGAACATGAAACGGTTGATGTTGTTTTTGCTAGGCCCTTCGTTGTTGTTATTTTCTTACGAGTCTCTCTCTTCTTATCTAGAATATCAGCTGCAACGTACCTATACACCAACAGATTTTTATGTACTCGTTTTGATGATTGGTCCATTGACTGTCTTCATGGGAACGATCTTGCTGCTGTTTGGTTGGCTGCCTGTTCGACATACAGCTCGACTGCTTTTGCTGGCTTGGTGTCTGTTATTGACAGCCGGCATTGCAGCTTATTACCTGTTCCATGTTGAAGTACCTCATGTGATCGCTGCTTTTTTGCAAGATCTGCCTGGTTTGACAGGTGTTTATTGGGGAACGTTTCTTTACACACTGACAAAAGACCGCAGTTCCAAGCCAAAAGTTGAGTAACCCCTTCCAAATTCCAATATGAAAAAGAAGGATCTTCCACTGCTCGCGAAGATCCTTCTTTTTGCTTGCTTTAGTATTATACGTTGTGGCGTTTTCTTTGGATCAATGCTGCCAAGCCTAAGATCAGCCCGCCAAAAATCGGTGCAAAGCCATTGACTTCAGCGCCAGTTCTCGGCAATTGTTTTCCAGTCTGGGGAACTGTCTTTTTTTGTGTTTGGTTCGTGTTGTTGTACGTGTGATTCATGTTAGTCGTCCCGCCAGTATTTCCGCTGATTCCGCTACCTTCTCCAGATCTTTGTTTGACAGTTAGCGTGATTATTTTGCTGATTTCTTCTCCTTCAGGAGTTGAAGCGTAAAATTCGATTTGGTAGGTGCCCGTTTCTGCCAGCGTATCATTGGCTATTCTTACTTTGATTTCTTTGCCTTCTAGAACCTTGAAGCCTGTAATCGTATCCTCTGGATTTTCAGTCTTCGCCCAAGCCAAGACCATTTCTTTTGTCAGCTTATCGCCAACGTACATTACTTTATCCTCCACAAGGATAACTGGTTTGCGCTTTTCTTTCTCTGTTTCTTCCCCTTTGAAGACTTTGACTTTCATAGTCTTAGAAACTGTTGCTCCTAAAGCAGTTGTCGCTTTGTAAACAACCTCGTATTCGCCTGGTGTTGCAGTGTCTACCGTCGAAGCAGCCCATAAACCTACTGCTCCGTCTCCGGAAGCCTTAGCTAGTTCTTCTTCCGCTTCACCAGTCGTATTCAATGCGTAAGCTTTTGCATAAACATATGGATCAAAGCTTTCCCCAACCTCGACTTTGATTGGTTCTGTTCCTGTTATGGCGATACGGACCGATGCTGCATCGTCAAGAATCGTAATCGTCACGATTTTTTTGGTCACCGTATTGTATTCAGAAAGCACAGCGACTTCAACAGCGATCGTCCCTGCCTCTGCTGTTGAGTGATGACTGCTGACCATGATGTTGGCCTCTGCTGTCGGAATTTCTGTACCGCCTTCTTTTTTTATCGTGATTCGCTGCTTGATTGCTTGAATATAATCAGCATTTTTCGGCAATTTGAAATCATCAAGCTCAATCGTATACATGCCAATATCATCTTCTACAACTTTTACGATAACCGACTGAGTGGCTTCGTTCCCTTGAGAATTAACGACTTTATAGGTAATCAAGTATTCGCCTGGTGTATTCACATCTACGGTCCCAGTATGGGTCACGCTGCCTGTCAAATCACCATCGGTCTTATCTGAAGCAGACACGCCTTTCATCGGATCAAAAGCTTCACCCTTTCGGATCGTCAGTACCGGGATCACGTTGATCACCGGATGTGTTTCCGTTGGAACATTTGGTGGAAAAGGCTTCACGTCTAACGGTGCCACTTCGGCTTTTTCTGAAACCACCACATTGTTTTCTGCCGCCGGCGCTGTTTGGGTCGCCGGATCTGCTGCTGCAGGCGCTACCGCCGGTGGATCGTTTGGTGCGTTTTCTTCTGCTTGTTGTTCTGCAGGACCCTCAGGTTGTACTGCTTCTGGCTGCGTCTTAGTTTCAGCAACCGTTGTTTCAGCTGTTTGCTGTTCTGCGGCCACCGCAGTTGTTGAAATCATTGCAGGTACCAATAAGCTTGTGATAGCCAACCAACTTAACTGTTTTCTTTTCATTCGTTTCTCCTTTGTCTATTTATGTAAAAATCAATTCCCCATTTTCGATCTATTTACATAAACATTTATTTCATAGAAATAATTCATTATTTTCATTTTCGTTTTTTATTAGAGATTGAAACAAACAAATATTAACCATTATTAAAAAACAAAAATCAATTTAAAAATCATCTCTATCCTAATTATCAGTTTAACATCTATATGCTGTTAAATCAATAATTATAAAGGATAAATCCATTTTAACCTAAGGGAAATAAAAAGATAAACCTCTTATAAAAAAACATCTTAACAAAAAAAGTCATCCGCAAAGCCAGCAGAAAAATCACCGATCATCCATTTTTATTTGTTACTCTTTATCTTCTTTCTCGATTTTTCTTGTTACAAACAACCCAAAATGTTGGCAAGAGTTCCCGTCTTTCTTTTACTTTACTCTGTTATACTTTAAAAAAAGAAAGGTGAGGTTTCTTCATGATTATTGCTGTTTACTGTGGAGCTAGTGCTGGAGATGATCCAATCTATACAGAAAATACACGTGCATTGGGCACTTGGATCGCTACGAACAATCATCAGTTAATTTATGGTGGTGGAAAGGCTGGGTTAATGGGGGTATTGGCAGATACGGTTTTAGAAAATGGGGGAAAAGTCGTGGGCGTCATTCCGAGTTTTTTACAAGCAAGAGAGCTGGCACATCCAGATTTAGATGAATTGATCGTTGTCGATACAATGTCGCAACGAAAAAATCAAATGATCGCGGCAGCAGATGTATGTATCGCACTGCCTGGAGGTCCAGGAACCTTGGAAGAAATCAGCGAAGCAATCTCTTGGGCACGAGTGGGACAAAATGACAGTCCCTGTATTTTTTATGATACAAATGAATATTATTTGCCGCTACAGCATTTTTTTGACCAAATGGTGGCGACCTCCTTTTTAAGTGCAGAGGACCGCAGTAAAATTGGATTTGCTCATTCGATCGAGGAAATTGAACAGCTCATCACTAATTACACGCCTCCCAAGGTATGAAGCCGCTAATCAAACAGCTCCTTGACAACATAGCAAGGAATTTTAGTTGTTTTCTATTAAGTTACCCATCGATCCCTGCTCCTTGATGAACCGATAAAAAGTGACGATGATCGAAGGTTAATACAGAAACGACCAATTAAGAGACTGAGTGGCATATTCAGTTTCTGCAGGAACCAAAATACCCAATATCAACTAGCAAAGTGTCCAGACCAACCCGACACCCAGCAGGAGAAAGGTGACACTATTGATGTACGGATTGATCTGAGATTTCATTTTCTTTATGCGTTCAACTCTTTGTCTTGAAACCTCAGGATTCTTGGATCTTTTTTTGCGGCAACACCAAAAACGATCCCAAATATCGCACCTAAGGATAAGACAACTGCTACACTAATTAGAATCCGCATGTGGCTTCTCCCTCGCTTGCATGAGACGTTCGACGTCTTGCTGGATCAATCGCTGCATACTCTCTTTGTATTTGTCCAAGGTCAGATTGCCAATTTTCTCTAGGAACATTGGGCTTAAATCTGGTTTATATCGGAATACGTAAGTGACATACGGTAAACACTGCCGCACTACGGGTGCCTTTTCATCCTCCAGCACAGCCAAAAGCGATTCACTGTCTCGAAGTCCTCGATCCTCATGATCCCACTGCAAATTAACCATTGCCAACTTGAATCCTCTGCCTCTAGCACATGAGCGCTTAGACGAAACAGCCTGAATAAATACATCCCAGTATTCATAGTAAGCCTTCGATTCCTGGCATAATTTCTCTAACTGAACAAACGAAGCTTGTGCAGCCTTCGTGTCCTTGGCTTCCAACATTTCTAGAATTTCCGACTGTTCCATATCGTTCTCCGATCCATTTTATTTTAGGATAACACAGCTGATTTTCCATAGCCAGATTGGAATAAACCGCTGCCTTGATTTCCGAAATCAAAAGAAGACAAGAGAATCCTCTTGTCTCAGACTGTAGACAAAGTCCATTTTATGGATGCTGTCTACAGTTTTTTCTTTT
>NZ_BJCC01000014.1 GCF_004309355.1 Enterococcus florum
TTGGGTAGCTCTTTTCCTTACACTTTTTTTCATAGTACTCTCCTTTTTTTGTTATTACACACTTCTCATATTATCATTTTTATAAACTTTTTTAAATGATAAGAAAATAAAAAGAAAGGTTCCTCAAAGAAACGAGTCATTATTCCTTTTCTCCTATGCTGATCGTAAGCGCCGAAGCGCTTACCTTACTACTGATCACACAAAACGACGAAAAAGGAATCAAGATTATCCTGATTCCCTTTTGTAGCTGAAACATATATAAAACATTATTTCTTTTCGAATGATTTTATGTTTGGATCAATAGAAAAGGAATTTTTCGGAACGATCTTTATCTCTACTGCTTCTATTCTTCTACTGAATCCTTGTGTTCCGGCTGAAGAACCATTTTTAGTCCAACCTAACCAACCATTTTTTTGACTATGTGTTCGATACACAATGTCATAGCGATTAGCTAGAGCACCAGTCAAACGAATTTGAATTGCCTCCAGTCTTAAGCTTTTCCCCTCTGTTCCGGAAAGACCGTCATTTCGTGTCCAATTCTGCCAACCGATTCTTTGAACATGGCCCCGATATTCCACACTTCCTGAATTGGCTAGGGACTTAGGAAGCATCACTTTCAACCCTTCCATCCTCAGACCCTTACCAGTCGTTCCAGTGATTTCACCGTTGACTGAAGGGGAAACCCATCCTTGGCCTTGAACATGGCTTCTATAAATAACATTACTATTATTTGATTTTACAAACGATCGACCCATTCCAGTTGGACCGGCCTGCCCTTTAGGAACTAGTTTAACTTGCATTGCTTCTATGCGGTAACTAAGGCCCTCTGTTCCAGCCTCTTGTCCATTTTTAGCCCAATTCATCCAACCAAATTTCTGGGTATGAACACGATAATACACATCATACTGATTGGATACTGTTCCAGAAAGCTTAATTTTCACCGCCTCAAGTCGTCTAGATTGAGCTTCGGTACCACTAATTTGATTATTCTTTTTCCAAGTTTTTTCCCAACCGATCCCTTGAATATGACTTTGATACTCGATGTTCCCAGAGAGGTCGTTGGATAAGGAAATCTTCATAGCTTCCATTTGTTTCCCCTTACCAGTGGTACCAGAAGATTGACCGTTTGAGACCTGATTAGTCCAGCCATAATCCTGTACATGACTAGAATAATTTACTGTTTTTACAGCTTGAGGGCTCATACTGCTAAATGTCTTTGTATAATCAGCAGAGATATCAAAGGATCCCTTTACACCTGGAAAACTCAATCTAGAACTCCATTGCCAGGCACCAAATTGTGTATAGTAATTTTGGGACGTCAAAGTATATGGATATGCTGCCACCCAAATCTTTTTGTTTCCTAAAAGATCGGCATTAATTAATCCACTATTGATCCAGTATAATCCGACATAATGATGAATTGTTTTAAATCCTAATTGTTTTAGACGCGTTTCAAAAGCAATTGACGTTGAAGTATGATTGGCTAAGCCTGCGATCTGGGGTTCTTCCATGTCATTAACCATTACAGTATTATTATCTAGACCAACATTTCTAGCCGCTTTTGCAAAATAATCCGCTTCGGCAGAGGCTTGAGCATTAGTTTTGAACCAGCTATAGTGATAAGCAGATACTTTCATTCCTGCAGCTTTGGCGTTTTTTACTTGCGCAGCCGCATAAGGATTGATATATCCCGTACCTTCAGTAAGTTTTACTACCACACCAGTTACTCCATATTTTTTCATAATTAAGAAATCGTTTGTAGAGACGTTTCCATTATGAGAAGAAATATCCACAAAATTCTTACTTGGTGTATTGTTATTTGTCGCCGAAACCGCTGGAATATTTGACCTCAGTTGAATCCCAGGATTTAAATCAGATCGACCTTGGGGTAAAGAATAGCCACCGTTTTCATCCTCACCAAAATATTCTAACTTAGCAGGTTTTCCCTCCTCTTCAGAAGTAGTTTGCCTTGAACCGCTATCATTTTCCTCAGTTTCAACTGTTTCGGTACTCTCAATGATAGTTGAACTTTCTGTTGTAGACTCAGAAACCTGATTGCCATTACTGCTAGAATCAGATACCTTTTCTTCTGCAAATACAGGTTTGTATGGCATCAATAATAGTACAGTTAGCACAACTTTATAAATCTTTTTCACTTAATTCCCTCCCTATAAAAACATTCTTGGCTTAAAACTATGATTTGCAGGTATACTGCATTACGTCACATAGATACCTGCAAACTTGCTGCTGAATTTTCGCTAACTTACTGTGCCTACCCATAATACTAAGATTTGACTAACAGTAAGAAATCACTCAATGCTTTGCGTATATCCCTCTGAAACATTATAATATATATCACATAGCAGACGGTATATGCTATAAAACTTAATATATCTGTAAAGAAAACATTTCCCAATATAAACATTAAAGCAAGAACTATTTCAAATGCTTGTTGTACATTCAAATTAATCTTTAAAAAGCCTGCTAATATTTTTTCAGCTAAAATGCATCTTAAAGCTAAACAAAAAATAATCAATCCGACAGCCAACAAAAGGTTTTGTACTAAGTAAACTATTACAACACCGCCTATTGCAGAAACACTAAGTGTCACTACATTAACAAAAAGGATGTATTTCTCTTTACGTAATGTTTTCAGATAAGTGTTGATCAGCAGTGACATCCTTCCCTCAAAAATAATCATGGGAAAAAGAATACCCATATACATTAAGCTAACGGAGTATTGGGGAAGCCAAATGACCAATACTTCTTTGATGGGAATATAGAAAAACAGTAAAAAGTACGTAAGAGGAACGAATAGGGTCCTTAACACTAAAAAGAGACTCGCAATTCTATCTTTATTTGTTCTTCGTAATAAAGGAAACATCACCACGCCTATTGCATTGATAAATGTCAAGAACATATTAGATATGCTTAATGTGAAAGAAAGTTTCCCAAACACCTCTATTGACCATTTATTCTGTACAAAGAAACGAATAATTCCTAAAATGAGCATGCTGGCAATATTGCTTAGCATTAATTTGCTCCCTATGGAAATATTATCAATAATTTCTTTGATGATTTTATTTAAAGAGATTAGTTTGATCGTAAGCATATCGCGTATCTGATACATTCCCCAAATAGTCACACAAAGTTTAGAAAAAATATCAATGATAATTAGCCACGAAAAAGTCCTTCCTCCAAACAAGAAAAAAATCACCAATAAGACAACATATAGGTAACGATCACTTCTTGAAAGATGTGCGTACTCTCTGATACGATTTGTTGATTGTAAGATGTATTGAATAAAGGTCTTAGCTATTGTTATAAATGAGACACATGCTGTTAAAATCAAAATCAGAGACTTATTCGTATGAGCAACGAAAAAAAGAGTATACATTGTAATACCCAAGGAAAAACAGACCTCTAGCATTAACAGATACCAATATTGCGAGCCTAAGGAACGCTTATCTAAATCATTGTATTCTTCTCCCCCAATTTTCAGGTAAATCCCATCTATCCAGCCAAAATGCAAAAATCCGACATAAGAGGAGTAAAATACATATAACTGCCAATAGCTATACTCTTTTACTCCTAATATTTTCGGAACGAATAGATTAAGAAGCACAGAAATGAGGAGCGTCGCAAAATTCGCCCCCACTGTATAATAGAGGTTTTTAATTACACTTTTAGCTTTATTATTCATGATTCCTCGCCCTTCCTCATTCAAGCCTTCTAATGCTTGAACAAGGGTTCTACTATTTTTTCGTTAATGTATTAGAATTTTGCAGATAACCAGCAAAAAACCAAAAAATAAATCCAGCCAACCGATTGACGAGCACCATATCCGTAACTAAGCAGGCCGAGATTAATACCGTTATTCCCACAAGACTCAAAAATAGATATTGGAAATAGTCATCCGAATGATCTCTAACCAGAAGAAGTCTGCTAAAGATAGTTTTAGCATTTATAATTAAAAAGATGAGAATTGGGATTGTTCCCATTATCCCTGTCGTAGCTAACAAATAAAACAAAAAATTATGAGAGGTTTGCTCTTTTACAGCAATATATGTTTTTGGTGTCTGTTCCTGAGCAACTATATACAAATTTTTAGGAGAAGTCCCAAAAATCGGATTATTTTCAAAAATTTCTAAAGAACTTTTCCATAATTTAAAACGGCTATTAGAAACATCTGAATTATTGTCTACATCATTTCTGCTCAATGTTAAACTGTCCGAGAGCTCATTTGAATGCCCACTATTACTTAAATCAATCTTAACGCTATTGGCCGTCCAAACCCATGCCTGTTTTAATATTTGAAAGCTGCCCAACACTAAAAATACTGCTAAAATTGAAAGAATCAATGCATTAAGGTATTTTTTCACTCTATTGCTTTTTAGTAAAAAGAAAAAAGTACAAATCAAAACAGCTATAACCAATTGAATTTGTGCAGAACGCGATCCTGACAAAATAATATAACTAAATTGAAAAAAAATATTTGCAACGAGAAATGATTTGATTAATTTATTTTTACCAAGCACAGTAAACAAATGAAATGATGATATTATGGTGATCAACGAGATTGTAGATGCATAGTTCGGATCCACAAATACGCCATACAATCTATTTTCCACAATACCCAATCGAACGCCATAATAAAGCTTATCAAAAGAGAATGAATTAGAAAACTTAGTGATGAAAAGAACGACCGCAATCATTACTAGTAGAAACCATACTGCTATCAGCACACTCTCGAATAAGACAAGTAATCTTTTACTCTTTCTCCTACCTAATTCAAACACAGCAAAAAAGTAAATCCCTTGCCACATTATAAGTTTAAGATTATCAAAAATACCATAACCTCTATTTACAAGCATACTAACAAATAGAACAATCAAAAAAATAGACAACAGAATATCAGATAGAAAGAAAGCCTTGTTCTTTATCCGTTCAATAAAAAATTCGGCCATTAAAAATATGGATAAACCAACTAAAGTCCAAGAAATGAGTGAGTCTAATCTAGGATCGACCAAATAGTAAAGACTGACCATACGAGCAATAAGCACTAGCTCAAATAGTACTATAAAAGGCCCATATAGATAAAAGTTTATTTTTTTTAATCGTTGATATATCAAATGAACTAACTCCTATTTCATTAATTTTTTTCAATTATTTCTACAGTATGGCTTAAGGCCGTCTCTAATTCGAAAATGGGGCTCCATCCTAATTTTCTTATTTTATCAACATCCAAAAGCGCTTTAGTTGCTTTCGAATAACCTTTGATTTCAATTTCGTCCGGCAAATCATAGATAATTTCGACTCCAGCTATTTCTGCCAATTTTTGAGCTAAATCCTTAAGTCTCAAATCATAATTAGGATTTCCGATATTATAAGCTTGACCATTTTGACCATTGATAAGCAAGAAAATTAAACTAGATACCGCATCACAAACATAGATGTATGAAAATAATTGATTGCCTTCGCTTTTCAGAACGATCGATTCCTGGTTTGCTGCATTTTTAATAAATTGCGAGGATGCTTTTGAATCGCTCATCCGCATAGTAGGACCAAAGACCCGGGCCAATCTCGGAATAACGATATCCATTTTTTTACTTTCAATATAAGCTTGACATAAAGCCTCGCTCACTCTTTTGCTCTCTGAATAACCCGCCCGCAAGGTATTACAATCAATATATCCACAATAAGACTCTTTGAAATACTCAACATCACCATTATTTTCACCGTATATTTCTACGGAAGATAAGAAAAGACTTCTCTTTGCATTGATAGATTCAGCATATTTTAAAACATTTTCCATGCCAAGTATATTTGTCATTATAGTCCCAATAGGATCTGTAGAGTAGGCTTTGGGATGTGTGTTACTAGCAGCATGAATAACATAATCGACATTGAGTAAGTTAGGAATAGGATCCGTAATATCTCCCCTGATCAAGGTTAAATCATCATTATTTGAATAATGTTCAAATCTCATTTTTAAATTTTCTTCGTTCCTACCCATAGCATATATTTTAATGTTAGCATTCTCATTTTTATTTCTCGTCATTAGAACGTCAATCAAGCAAGTTCCCAACATACCAGAAGCACCAACGACTAAGATCGAATGATTGTCGATTCTCTCCCAATCATATTCTAAATCAGCAACTCTTTCGATATCCTCAATGTATAAATTGTTCATTAGTGCCACCTCTCAATATTTCATTTTTAAATATGCTTTAAAAAGCTCTAGATCATCAACAGTTGTCAACTTAATGTTTTTTTCAGATCCTACTGAAAAGTACAATGTTTCTCCTAAATCCACCATCATCGTATTTGTATAAGAAGAATCAGTCATACCAATATTCTCTTCAACAGCTTTATTATACCCCCACAATAATTTTCCGAACTTATATGCCTGTGGTGTGGAAACCCTTCTTAGCGTATTACGGTCAACATATTTCCTCGTCTTCTCTTCTGTCTCCTTGATAAAGATTTGTTCATTGTAAGGTAAAGATGTAACCCCGTTCCCAAATTGTTTACATTTTACAATGACATCAGACAAAACCAACTCATCGACTAAAGGACGTATCCCATCATGGATAACAACAATATCTTCATCCGAGCAAAATTCCTTCAAGAATTGAACACCATTATTAATCGATTCTTGACCTTTATTCCCACCAGGAATAATCCAACGAACTTTATTGATCTTAAATTCTTTGATATATGCCCAAAGCGTCTCTTCCCATCCAAACTTGCAGACAACTAATATCTGATCGATCTCTGGATGGTTTTGAAAAGATTCCAACGTATAGATAATAATGGGTTTGCCTTCAACAGTAATAAACTGTTTAGGTATATCTTGCCCCATTCGCTTTCCAACTCCGCCGGCAATAATTACTGCTGTTATCATAGAATCTCACCCTTTTTATTTATTTTTAATTAAAAACCACAAATCAGCCAATATCGGATGTAAACTGGTATATTTACTGATATTGGTGAATACCAAATAAATTTTTCTCTTTTCCATTATAGAACTTCTTATTTCATACTCTCTTATAAGCTTATGAAGGATTTGTGCCCGATCTTTTTTTTGAGGTATTGATGCTGAACTATGCTCCAGATAATGTATACTTGAAATCGTTATTTCTTTAAGTCTTTCCAATTTCCTTATCCTTATACCGAATAGTCCCTTTTTAGTTTCATCTTTTTTTTCAGTGCGCATTGCACTTTGTCCGTGCTTTCGCCATTGTCCCGTAGGTTCCCTCAAAATAAATAAACTATCTGTTAATACTCCTACTGACCACATCGCACTATCATGAACTGGAACTACGCCAAAATCGAAGAATATCTTAACTTCTTTTAAAAAACTCTTTCTGACTGCATAGACCCACCCAGGTCGGTTCAAATAAATATTTTTTAAAGTAAACGGAATTCTACCTTCTTGCGTCACCTTTTCAATTACTCGCTGACTACAAGGATAAGATACTCCACCAAATTCTATTAACTCGTCATAGTTCGATACTAAAACGTTCGCAGTAGAATGACTCAAAAAAAAATCCACCATCTTATTTATCTTGTCAAGATACCAAATGTCATCTTGGTCAGATGGAAAAACAATATCACCAGAGGCTTTGTTAAGTAAACAAAAGAAATTCAAACGCCATCCAAGATTTTTTTTGTTCTCCTCCACTTGCCAATTAGTTAGATTATATTTTTTTATATATTCCTTAACCATAGAAACCGTGTTGTCCGTTGAACGATCATCTAATATGATAACTTCTTCAACAGGATAGGTCTGTTGGCGAATAGAATCCAGCTGCTCTAGAATGTTTTTTTCTCCATTATAAGTGGGCATGATGACCGAAACCGAGGGTCTTAGATTCATGATATAAATACTCCAATCATAGATAATTCAATCCTATTTTCTAAGAATTTTATAATGAGCAGGGATTCTATCTTTCTCTGGTGGCAATTGCATGTAGTCTCCATACAAGTTTCCTAAATATTCTTCATAACCAATCGGAATGGTGGCAATTTCTTTTTCAAAAGAGACTTCCACTGCCTGTGAAAAGGCTTTTGCAGATAAAAATTCCTTAGTTCCATGCGTGGAAACCACTGCTACTCCCATCGTATTTGACTGCTGATTCTCTTGATTGATCTTTAGCGCCAGTCGATTTATCTTTCTAGCAAAATAATTTGGTCCTAATACATTTGCATAAGGTTTGATCAAGTTTTTGATCACTCGATGCTTTTCAGAGGGCCGAAAAGCTTTTTTTGTACCCGATCCTCTCAAAAAGTCTAAACGCCTTATCTTTTTGCAAATTTCATTTTGACGTTCAGGGTCATCTGGAAGATTGTCTATCGGAAAAATATCAATAAAAAGACCGTGCTGAACATCCCTATACTCATCATCAATATATGTGGATATTAAGTCTATCTTAGCAAATGGATACTGCCAATCACTCACCGTTTCCAAACTGCTCAACCGATACTTCCCATCAAGTTGCTCGCGATTTTCAATCAATTTAACATAATCTTCTCGTAACATCATAATATCTAAATCATCATCCCAAGGAATAAAACCTTGGTGACGGATTGCTCCTAGTAATGAGCCGCCGGAAAGAAAATACTTGATATCTAATTGGTTGCATAGTTTATGAAAATCTTGCAACATCCCTAATAGTTCCTGATGAATTTCATCTAAAGTCATGTATTCCTGATTCAACGAGTAACACTCCTATACTTTTTTTCTATATATTTTTTCCATTTGATTTAGCGTATAGCTCACATCATATTTTTCTAATAAAGGCGTATAATCGTTGTCGTAAGGTTCTTCCAGAATTCCTTTTACCCATTCTGAAATCGGAGCGGCTAGGTTAATATAGACACAGTTAGGTGTAACTGCCGTATCTCTAGAAATGCGATCAGACATGACTAGCTTTTTCTTGGCTGCTTGTGCCTCTAAACCAACCATTGGTAACCCTTCATAAATTGAGGACAAAACAAAAACGTCAAACACACTCATCAATTCGGGAATGTCCCTTCTCTCACCCAAAAATAAGACATCCGAATCTAAACCTAGTACTCTTACCTGCTCCTTCAAATCGTTTTCTAGTGAGCCGCTGCCAACAATGACTAACTTGCTTCGTTTTTTGATTTTTTTTATTTCATAAAAAACATTGATTAGATAAAGTTGGTTTTTTTGTTTTTCCAACCTGCCAATATTTCCGATAACAAATGTTTCCTTTTCGATTCCTAATTCATCTCTTTTAAGTTCTCTTGTCTTCTTTGGATGATCGTACAAGGAAAGATCTATCCCGTTATGAACAATCTGAAAAGGATGATTCCCAAAAAGACTGATTCCGGCTTCTTCACTTACAGCTAAAAAATCTGTCCCATTGTTTAGCAAAAGCTTCGCCAAAAAGAATCGTAGAATAGATACCAAAAATCCTTGACCTTTCCCGTCCTCTGTGGCATGACTATGTGCGATTCTTTTACCTATTCCGTTTCTTTTAGAAAGCCACAAATTAATACCGCCACCAAAGTAGACCTGATTGTGCACGATATCAAAATGCTCTTTTTTTAACAGCATACGAACTTCATGAAGATACTTAAAAATATTTTTTTTCGGATTTGTTACTACAAAAAAACGCCCACCTAGTTTCAGTACTTCATCCTGATAGTCAGTTACGTCCTGATAGTCGTCATATATTAAGAAATCAAATTGGAACTCTTCTTTGTCCAACTTGCGATAAAGATTCATCATAAATGATTCGGCACCTCCAAGACCCATTCTGCCTTGAAAATGCAATATTCTTTTTACCATGTAAACCTCCAGAACGTTAAAAATTAATACCTTTTCTTAATCGAAAAAATGATTTTGGGGAATTTTCGTTCCACCCAACTTCCGAAATTCAGTATGCAAAATGACAAAGCATTAGGAAGATCAAAAATCAGCTTTGTTAACTTTCTTGGAGTTGTATCAACTTCAGTGATCTTTTTAGCCTCAATAATTGTGTCATCATTCAAAATTGAGTATACTTGACTTTTTTTCTTCTTCCAAGGCAAATGCGCATTTCCAAAAATAGAAAAAATAACTGAAACAGTCCCTTTTAAGTGCAATGCTGCCATTCCCGTTCTGTTTCGATCTAATGTAACCTGGTTCGCTAATTGATAAAACTCCTTGAATGAGTCAAACTTATCATCAAAGTATCGGGTAGTAATTCCGTCCGATGGATCATATTCATAATAGTATTCATTTTTAGAATTCATCGCTACGACATCACAAAGTTTAAAGTATTCTAGATTGAACATTCGATCTTCACAACTTCGATAATTTTTAAAACGAATATTGTTCTCAATAATCAAATCTCGGCGGTAACATTTATTCCATAAAACATACATTAATTGCTTGCACATCAATTGATAAATGCTGTTTTGAAAGTCCTCTTTTTTATAATAAATTATATCTTCTACCAAATACTTTTTTTTCGAAAGTTTCTCGTTATACCGAGTGATCATAGTAAAAGAACTAATAATTAGTTGTATTCGATTATTACTTTCCAGCAATTTGGAATAATCAATTAGAACAGAAGGTGACGGATAATCATCTGCATCAAAAAAAAGCAAATATTTCCCTGCAGCTCTGCTTATTCCAAAATTTCTTGCCGATCCAGGCCCTTGATTCTTTGTTGTATAAACTTGAAATCGCGAATCTCCAGTTATTTCTCTAGAAATCAGCTCATAAGTTTGATCCGTAGACCCATCATTTATTAATAGGACTTCATAACTGTCAAACAAAATAGCTTTCAAATGATGAATAGTCCGAGAAACTGTTTTTTCAGCATTGTATACTGGAACAATAATGCTAAACATCGGTTTATTCATAATGCACCTCTATTACCTATATATTTGTTCTTCTGGAAAGTTTGATAACTTCGTGCCAAAGGGTGCCTCATCGATACCTTGTGAAGAAACCTTATCAAATAAAATTTGGATTGTTTGCAATAAAATTTTCATGTCTAAAAGTAAAGAGTATTTTTTTATATAAAGCAGATCAAATTTCAATTTGCTATTATAATCAGAAACATACTTTCCATATACTTGGGCATACCCCGTTATTCCCGCTCGAACATTATGTCTCAAGTAATAATAAGGATTCTCTTTATTAAATTGATCAACAAAATAAGGTCTTTCCGGCCGAGGTCCAATAATAGACATATCTCCCCTTAATACATTAAACAATTGAGGTAATTCGTCTATTCGAACAGTACGAATGATTTGACCTATGGGAGTAACACGTGAGTCATTGCTTTTTGCGAGAACTGGTCCGGATGATGCCTCCGCAGAAACTGTCATCGAACGAAACTTGTATATTGAAAATTCTTTTTGATCTTTAGTGATTCGTACCTGCTTGTAAATAACAGGCCCTGGAGAAGTAACTTTTATAAAAAAAGCGGTTATAATCATAAAGGGTGCCGTTATTATGAGTAAGATAAGCGATATGATTATATCAAAAAGACGTTTGAACAATGCTTCTTCTGAGGGTATGCGAAAACCAGAGGATTCTATGATGCTTTCATCCTCAAAATTCATAATATTCGCATTCATCGTTATTAAGTTTTCGAAGGTAGTATTTAAAAACAACTTTTTTTCTTTTTGTATTGTCAGCTGATAAATATTGATTTTATCGATCTCAGGAAGTTTCGAGGCTACATAAACAATATCAATGTCGTCAATTATCAGTTGAAGATTCTCAAAGTAATGCCCTACCACAACCGCTGCGACTTTGTGCTTATTATTTTTACGAGAATCAAAATTGTTCATCGCTGCAACGACGTCTTCCTCAAACCCAACCACTGCCAATCTTTTATTGTTGCTGAGCTTCAGATAAAGCTTGTATACTATTATTCTATAAGCACTTAATAAGAGGACTGAAATTACAAAGGAAAGAGCAATTACTGTTCTAGGGAAAGCAAACCATCTTCCTACAAAAGTAATAATCATTATGCCCAAAGACACCAGAAATTGGCCTATGACCGTTACGTAAACAATATCGGTTATGATTCTATTATAAAAAACATAAGTTCCTAGTAAAATGTTGAGTAAAATAAAAAAAATGGAAATGATGAATGCTGAATTTTCGAACGTTTGAAAATTTCTTAAAGGAACTTCAGCATCGAATTTCACCAAAAAAGCTAAGTAAATGGAGCAATTGAATACTAATACATCCATGAGAATAATTAGTATCCTCTTGGCTGCACTCCATTCATCTTTGTTGTTATTCATATTTCCTCCTACTTTCAAAAATAATCCATCTAACATATTAACATAGTCAATCTTAAAAAAGTAGATTATTGCTGAAATGTTAAAGAAAACAAAGAAGTTCGATTCTGTCCTGCTTATAGATTTGAATACATCTGTTAAAATGAAACATTATGTTTTTTACATAATAAAAAGGATGGGAACTTGCTCCCATCCTTTTAGTTTATTCTCGGAATTTTTTTTGTTTATACAACAAACTAAACAGAATAACTAATAAAGAAATTACTACAAATGAAATACTTATACAATAAAGAGAAGCTGCACCAAATATACCGAATTTGCTCACTAAAATAGTGCTGATTATTGTTGCTAATATGGCAGCAATCCCATAGACATAGAGCAAATATTTTTGCTTTCCTGCTACAATCAATAAATAAACAAGTACATTCGCAAAGCTATTTAATCCGCCCGCAACCAACAACAATATAAACTCATTTTTATAAGGAAACAGATCTATTGAATAAACAAGTGATAATACTGGAATTCCAATGAAGTAGCCTCCAAAAACAACAAGAATAGTTAAACCTAAAACTGTGAATGTTACTTTTTTGACAATTGAAAAATAGCCCTTTCGATCATTAATGCTCCAGGCTTTTGAAATAGTAGTATACATTGGTACAAGTACAAAAGAGGTAAACAAAGTTATTATAGCTGAGGGCATAAACAAAACATTATAAACAGACTGAATTTCATTGGTTAGTAATAACTCAATTGAATTTTTAGGAATATTGATAATGTAATTTGTTAAAAAGGCACTCAAAAAAATGGGAGCACATTCAATAAATAGCTGAAGCATTCTCTTGCTTTTTGGCTTGTTTAGTTCTTTTCGCAGATGTCGAATCACTTGAAAGTCAACAAAAAATAGCCAAATATAGGAAAAGAAAATGGCAAATATAATTGCCAAGGCTAGATTGTTCGAAAAGTAAAGCGCACCTATAAACAAAATGTCGTAACAAAGAATCCGTACAAAATAGGATTTTCCGGAAATTTCTAAACGTTCATGCTGTTGAAAAAAACCCGCAAAGACATCCGCAAAGGCTTCCCCGCTCATCAAAAGCGTCAATAAAAAAGCAATGAGCATTTTATAGCCGTCTAGGTGGAGGAGTTTTCCATAAACGAAACTGCCAACTAACATTATCATTACTGAACAAAATTTAGAGTAAAAATAATAGTTAAAATTGTATTTCTCGTTGAGGTCTGCAACTTGATAATTTCTTGTTCCAAACATTCCAATCGTTAACATTTGCTGGCAAACAGCCCAGCCAATTGAAAAAATTCCAGCTTCAGAAGTACCTAGCATTCGTGTAACAACTAAAAGCAGCAGAATCGATGAAAAGGAAAAAGTAAACATTCCAATACTATACCACAGGCTGTTCTTTTTTGAATTTGGAGCCTTTTCTAAAAGTTCATTGTAATACTTCTTCATTCTTTCTCCCAATTCATAATGTAATTTTCATTATCAATAGATAATATTCATTCGACAGTTCATACACTTTTTAACTATAAAGAGAGTTAATAACTAAAACTCTTTATTTCGCTTCTCCGCTTCACTTTTTTTTTCTAAAGCGATCTTCTGAGTTAATTCTTTATTTTTTTTTTCTATCTTTGAAAAGCTTTTGCTCATTGAAAAATCCTTGATGAACAGGACGAAAATCATCACGAGAAAAAGAAAATTCGTTGGCGATTGAATTCCAACAATACTGGAAAAAAAGATAACAATTTTCGGAAAGATGCTCAAAATTACCAGTCCAAATGAAAACAGTACCCAAAAAAGAGAATGTTCAATATCTATTCGCCCCTTCTTGACTTCAAATCCAATATAAATGGTTGTAAATAAAGCTCCTAAAAACAGTAGCAATCTCAACTCAATCGTCATTTCCCAACCGCCATTCTGTTCATTTTTGTTAAGTCCAATTTTTTTCTAAAAAACTGAAGAATCAAAATAGAAATAGTCATTCGCAACATATACCGAATACTCCTAGATACAGTGAGATAACTGTCACCGGCTAACCTCTCACGCATGTTAACCTGCACCTCTTTGATTTGAGCATTTGATTTGATATAGAAACTCATTGTATCGGGCTCTGGTGTCATATTAGGAACTGATAAGTAAGCATCAATTGCTGACTTATTGTATAATCTTAACCCACTTGTAGGATCAGTTAAATTTACTCCCGTAGTTAATCGAATAGCTAGAGCAATTAAATCACTGCCCATCATTCTCAGAGACCTGTTTTTTTTTGTTTTTAGAAAACGACTGCCGATAACTATGTCTGCACCTTTCTGAGCTTCCAAAATCATGGATGGTATTGAACTTGCCATGTGCTGTCCATCAGCATCAAATTGTATTACACAATCATACCCTTTTTGTTTTGCATATTTAACACCCGCTTCAAAAGCACCAGAGAGCCCCAAATTAACTGGTAAGTCAAGAATATTAGCATTCATCGATACCGCAACCTCAACAGTATTGTCTGAACTCCCGTCATTTACGATAATAAAATCTAATTCAGGTTGAAATTCTCTTAGCTCTAATATGACTGAAGATAAACTCTCTTCCTCATTATAAGCTGGAATAATTAGGAGTGGGTTCAATTCATTCAACAGGAACCTCTCCCTTCTCCTCTAACGTTTTTAAATAGTCGCGTAATCCATCAACTACTGAAAAATTAGGGCTAAAGCCTAACTCTTCCAGTTTTTTGATTGAAGCAAAGGAGTCTTTAATGTCCCCTTTCCTGTTCGGCTTATTTTTAACAGGTAATTGAACAGAAAAATATTCATCCAAATTTGACTTAATCTCTTTTAATGAAATTTTATTTCCAGTTCCAACGTTGTAGACATTTCCTAATGCCTCGTTTTTCTCAGCAACTAAATTCAAAGCTTGCACTACATCGTCAATATACACGAAGTCTCTTGTTTGACTGCCATCTCCGAAATAGGTAAAACAACTCTCCTTGTTTCTTTTATATTCCTCGTATTTATTCATTAATATCGAGATGACCCCAGAATACGGAGAGCTTGGGTTTTGATTCGGTCCATAAACATTAAAAAAACGAACCGCAGCAGTAGGCACTTGGTAGAGATTCCAATAGTTTGCAACATATCTCTCAGATGCATACTTATCGATAGCGTACGGAGTTAACGGTATTATGGGAGATTCCTCTCTTTTAGGCAGTTCTTCCCCATCCCCATAAACTGCTGCTGAAGAGGCAAAAATGAATCTTTTTAAATCCTTTTGGTACCGTCGTGTAAGTTCCAATAAAAGTAATGTGCTATCAAAATTTATTGCATGAGTCTCTACTGGTCTTTCTACTGAATCAGCAACACTCGCAATCGCTGCTAAATGATAGATGTAGGAAAATTGGTTTTGCTTAAAAACCCGAGTCATTAATGTTTGATCCAATACATTTCCTTCTATAAATGTCAATCCTTTGGACGTTGACAAATTCTCTTTTTTTCCCATAGACAAGTCATCAATAACAATTACTTCGTTTTTCTTCAGTAAATGATTTGCGAGATTGGAGCCGATAAAACCAGCTCCTCCTGTTATTAGTATTTTTGACATCTACTTTTCCTCTCAGTTCGTTTCTTGGCTTTTTATATATTGTTTAATAAGAAGTCGAGCTATTGGTTTGGGCCAAAAACGTTCAAACATAGCTAAATCTTCTGTTGTTCTTTTATTAGATGCGATAGCATTTGATGTTTCGGAATCTTCATGTATTCGATGATACATGAGCTCCTTATCGATAAAGGTGAATTCGCCTGTCATCTTAGAAATTCTTTCCCAAGCATCCCAATCTAAATTGGATCGCATGTTTTCGATAAAGCGAAAGTCTTTGAGTTTTTTCATATTGTAAGTCACAGCAGGACAGCAAATCGGATTTCCTAAAGAAAGAATAAGCCTTCTGATAAAAATAGACTTCTTGAATATTTTTATTGGATAAAGCATTCTTCTCTTAATTTTTAAATTCGCATTTTTTACACGAACATCTTTATCTTGCAACTCTCTATAATCAGTGAATGCGATTAAAGTATTTGACTGGTTCATTTGTGTAAGTGTCGCATCTACGTATTCTGGCAAATATATGTCATCTTGATGCGCCAAAGTAACAAAAGGAGTTTTAGCCAATGCTAATCCATTATTCCAATCAACCCCTATACCAGGGTGTAGGTGTGTATAAAGCTCTATATTGTATTTTTTTGCTACATCAGAAATGTATTTATTAGGTGTTCCTGTAGAGATAATAACCTTTGAAGGAGCCGTTTGAGATTGTATAGATTTTATACATTCCTCTAAGTAATGAGACTCTTTATATGCACATATGACAAATGTGTGACTATATTCTTTTGACACACTTCCCCCTCCAATTTCTATAACTTTTTCAATTATAACTCAACTCAAGGCTAAAATCTAAAAAAATTGATAACAGATTTTACTTTCTGCATTATCCTTGTATTTCAAATAATTCAAAATGGGAAAAGCAGCAATTTACTAATTCTTCGGCTCATGCTCTACTTTTATTCAAGTCAATTCATCCTGTAAGAGAATAATTTATAGCATATACTGTATGAATTGAAAATCTGAAATTTTTTGAATATCAGAATAATGTAATCGAATTATTTTTTTATGGCTAACCACTGACATACAAAAAGGGTGAGAAATGAATCCCACCCTAAAAACAAGCATGTTGATTTCTTAATTGATGCAACAGCTTCATCCTGTAGGGATAACAAAAGACTTATTTCATCAGAACATACGTATCCTCATTCACAGAATAAATATCATAAGAAACGGTTGAAACTTTTAATTCACCAGACAAAAAGTCCTGGTTTTGAATTGGTTCAACCGAGATTGTTAGGTTGCTGTAAGTATTAAACATCCATCTATTTACAAAATATAGATCGTCATTTCTAGGAACTAAGTTGTGTAATATCGGGAAGTTTGCTTTACTATTGGTCAAAATAGGAGATTCTTCGAAAAAGCGATTCATATATACGGATGAACCTTTAGTCGGCAATACTCTTTTTAGATCTGAAGCTAATTGAACACTTTGATTTTGAAACGCTTCTTTTTGATAATTTAACGTTGCAGCGTAAGTAAAGGAAAACGACAGGATGTAATAAAATAATATCCCGGAAAACAGCAGATTGACGTGATACAACGGTTCACCCTTATTTTCACCAACCAGCAGAATCAAGGAAATAGCTATAAAAACCGCAAATCCATACGCATATCGCGGGTTCCAAGCAGCTAATCCTTCGGTAAAAATCAGCAACACTCCGTAACTAAGGATAGATCCAAAAATCAAATATGCACTACTCATGAATAAGGACAAAAGAGCATTTTTTTTAGTGCGGATCATTGATGATATTACAAATAAAGCAATTGTAAAAGCACACAATACTATCCAAATCTTCGCACTTTGATTGATGATTGTGCTGAAATAGATTTCAACATTTTTTATAATCGTTGCAGGTATTTCCTCAAATGAAGCAATAGAGGTTGTTCCACCACGTTCAGCCAATTCAGGATTCAATTTAGTTTCCATCAAAAAGAAAATCAGGCCGACACCATAAGCAATGCCTGAAACAACAATCCCTTGAATAATAGAACTCAACTTTTTGTCAGGCCAATCTCTGAAAGTTAGAGCTAAAACCATTACAATAAAAATTCCAGAAGATGGTTGATAGGTGTTGCACATGGCTAATACACATAGAACAGATGCGATGAAAAAAGACTTTCTGCTTCCCCACCATAGAAAAGGCAGAAAAGAAAAGAACAGGCTTAACGAGAGATAAGGGCTGTCAAAACGAAAACTGATGCATTGTAAAAACCAAGGATTAATCCCTATCATCGTTGAACAAATTAAAGCACCCCAGCTAAATGTCTTCCGATTAAGAATATATACCGCCAAAATACTAGTAGCAGCTAAGATGATAGCTGTCAAGATATGTGTAGAAAGTCCCATATCGGTGAGATGCCGGCTACCTTGAACTCCCCAAGAGGCAACTTCACTTACCCATCGAGAATAACTGCGAGCAAAATCGGTTCCTCCGCTTAATTGACGTGCAGCATCGTCAAGATAAGGATAGTTGACTATCCCTATCGCAAGTGTCACAGACAAATAGATGATCAGTACTAATCCAAATTTATAGGAATTTATCAAAAAAATAGATTGAAGTTTTTTTAATTTTTTTTCCATAGTTACCCTCTATCATGTTTTTTCTTGGACGATACTAGTGCAATATCACTAATTACCAAAATTCCTTTTTTCTCAGTATCATTTCTAGCAAATAGATGCTAGTGTACATCGTTAATATAAAAAAGATTGACACTTTAATCCGTTTTAGCGACGTAATCGATGATGTACTTTGGAGACAAATTTTCTAGCTCTGATCTCAAATCTCGCTAAACGCCCCTTTTGTTCATTTGAACTAACTAAATCAGCCAAATGACGCATCGATCTTTTAGTGGGCTCTATTTCTTTTTCAAGCGCAAGAAGAATATCTCGATAAACAACTGGAACTTGATAGATTTCACGGACAGAATCAATCATTTTTACAGCGTTCGACTTCTCGTTAGAAAAATTAGTGATTGATTCACGAATGAGCCTTGCTAACTGTATTTCATTGCCTAATTGATAAATTTTTCCTAAGTGAAACATGTTGTAGGCAGACATATAACCAGGATTATCCGAAATAATAACAGGAACTCCATTTAGAAGAGCTTCTACATAAACCAATCCAAAAGTTTCCATCGAAGAAGTATATACACATATATCTTGGTCAGTGACTTCTTTCCAGGGATCTTCTTTATTCCCTTTAAAATGAACATTCTTTATTTGATGTGTTTTGATATACTCGGTACATTTTTTTTTGTACTCATCGTCCCAAGCGCCGATAAAGACTAATTCTACATCGGTTTGACCGAGCTGTTGATAGGCCTTGATTAATTCTAATTGATTTTTGCGTTGTGTCAGACGGCCAATAGAGACAATTCTAGTCTTTTTTCCAATCTTCTGATTTACTGATCGTATTTCAGTAAAAGATGCAAATCCCATTATTTCTCGCTTGGGAAATAATTTCTGTAATTCAATTTGCAAATTCCCAGTAACAGCAAAAATCTGATCTGAAAAGTCATCGATAAAATCGATTTTTTCGCGATAATAACCAAACTCACCAGTAGGAAATTCATGGATTAACCAAAAATGAGGGATGGACTCCGATGAAGCCGCTACTGCACCTTGAAACATATTTACCGTATTTGTGACAACATAATCTATTTTTTCTCGCTGAATCAATTGACGGATTTTTAGAATATTCTCTCTATAATAGGCATTGCGATCCTCTTTTGTCCCGGGTAATCCGCCAGGCGCATCCTCCCACCACCATTTAAGAATAGGAATAAAATCAACTTTTATACCTGCTTCCATATACTTGTTGTAATATTCGGTTTGAATGCCGGCGTTGGCTTGAGGTGCTACATTGTAAACTTCATATTCTTGTTGAACTAGATGTTTCATTAAATAGAATATTGAGATCTCAGCCCCATTATCAAATGTTCCTGTTGGAGAAATAAACAGAATTTTTTTCGGCATTTCTTTCACTCCTAGGTAAATAGATTGTTACCAGTAATAAGGGATAACTAAAAGCATCATAACTAAAAAGTTAAATAGACAAAGTGCGGTAAAAATGATTTTTACAAAAGACCTATCGTATCGAAGAACTAGTTTGTTTTTAAAACTTAAAAATAAGGGAACAAAATAAATCAAAAAAGGTGTGAAGTAACGTCCTTGAGCACCTACAGAAATATTGGCATTAGTACCCAATACAACTGGCGTCCAAGCAAAATACATCCCTGCAATAATTGCTGCGATTTGGAACGGCACCATAACACCTGAAATGACCCCAAAAAATTTGTTTATCTCAATTTCAGTTTCAAGTGTAAACAGTAACGTTAGGAAAGCAACATCCGCAAAAATGAGCCATAAAGGGAGTTGGATTGCAAAATTTCCAAAATACCCGAACATACCAATGGTTAAAATTGTGTTTAAATGCTCATTTAGGTTATTAGAAAACAATGTATTGATCATCACACGGGTGAAATGCTTTACGTCAATTAGTTGATTGATCACCAAAACGGTGGCTAAACCTAAAAAGAGCACTATCGTGAGTAATAAATACCTATACTTCAAAACAAAGGCTTTTGTCTTTTCAATAAAGGGATTCACCCCTTCAAGAATTCCAGAAAATCTTAATCCTAATGTCAGCAGAAGTAGAAACAACAATAAATTATTGATTTTTGTAGCATACAACGCAAAAAACATCACGATAAATTGAACAATAGTTCTTTTAGTTATTTGTTTAGACACGGAAAGATTGGATATCCAAGCAAAAAAAGCAGTTATTGCTAAATAATTAGCAACATCATAAGAAAGGGAGGCTGCCTGCTGAATCATAATAGGCAAAAGAGAGATAAAAGAAAGAGGCAGCTTTCCATATTTAGAATGTTTTATAATCAGATACATGCCCATAATATAAAACAGCCCATTAAACACCCGCCCAAGTGTGATCATCAATCCGATTGACGGATAAATCATACTTCCGAGAATCATCCCTATGAATTGAGGAATATGGACAATATTTTTCAATCCAAATTTTAGACGTACCGCTTCATGGCTCATGTCGATTTTTTCAGTAAATAACTGCTTGTATTCATGTTTATTTATAGGCGCATTTTGGCTGATACTATTCATCCAGTCAAAGCTGCTATCTGTTTGCTCATAAAGAATGCCCCAAGCCATTCTTGCATGATTTGATTCATCCGGGACTCTATTTATCGGCATCACCGCAATTGAAATGCCGATAAATAGAGTAGCTAAAGCAATAAAAAGATTTTCAATCTTAATTTTTTCCATTGATGTATCCTACCAATTCATCATTTTTTTGATCTGTAGTACAATTCTTCAGCACAAATTGATATGCGTTTTCTGCAATATACTGACGTTTAGATTTAGAATCAATCAGTTTTTTCAATTTTTCCAGCCATTCGCCATCTTTCGCCAAGACACCCGTTTGCTGTTCTAAAATCATTTCAGAAAAAGCACCTATATTGCTTGCAATAGTTGGTACTTTGACAAGAGTAGCTTCTAACCATTTAATTTCAGATTTTGCTTCGTTGAAAATGGATTTTGTCAACGGTGCTATATTGATATCTACTTCGCTAATTAGAGCGGGTAATTCGTGCCACTCTACATAGTCATGCGTCACGATTTGACTTTTAAACGTCATCAAGTCTTTGGGCAGCAATAAATGACCTACCAAATGTAACTCGATTTGAGGATATTCAGCCATTAACTTGATCAGATCCGGTTTTACTAATTCAAAGTTTTCATTGTGTGTAATTGAACCTGAAAAATAGCCGATTTTGATTTTTTCAGACTTTTGAGTGTAATCTTTCATATGCTTTCTGCTAATACTAATTAATTCTTGGCTGACGATATTCCGGTTTAATAACACAAGATCTTGATAGTTTCCCAACTCTTCTTTAAGTTTAGTAGTAGAGGTTATCACCCCATCACAAAGCTTCAACATGCGCCCATAGCCCATCACATTTGCATCGTAATTTGCTTTTTCGCTTTTTGAAAGCTTTTGTGTGTACTCCAAAAGATCAGTATACTTGGTATCAATAACAAGATCATCGATGTCATACAACACCGTTTTCTTGAATTGTTTTGCCAAGCGACAAAGCTCTGCCAGTTGATCAGAATACCCACAACGATAGATGATCACTAAATGGGCAAATTCTGCATCGCTTAGTCGAAACGCTGACGAATTGATCACACGTACGTTGTATCCAAATGATCGTAATTGTTCCGCTTTATTCAGTGCACGATACCTTGTACATTGAGGAATCTGGTTTTCCACTCCATCAATAATCAAAATGTCTTGTCGCAACGATTTGGCTTTCATTTCTTCCAGAATTTTTTCAATAATACTCATTGGATATAAGGAGTTTGCTTTAATATATTCAACTAAAGCAGGAATTTCACTGTTTCTTTGTAATCCCTGCCACAAAAAACGGTCATCATCGTAATTACTAAATGCAGAGTACTTGACTAGTGGAACGCCCGCTTGCAACATTTTTAAAGGATGAATATACATGGCACTGTCTTGATTGTTTTCTACCACAGCATCATGAGCAAACCCGAGGTCGGAAAAATATTTAGTAAAAACGGTCTCGTGTCTTCCTACCGCCTTCATGCGAGAGTTTGTATCTGTCAAATTTAACCAATAGTCATAAAAACCAGAATAACTCAGCAAGTTTTTTCGAACAACTAAAAAGTAAGTTTGTAAATGAATCGGAATATACTGGTAGGGATTATAGGTGGTAATATCTGGTTGTTCCTCCCCGTATGAGATCCCCCAAAAATCCACCTGCTTCTTTGACATCTTTTCAAAAATCTTCTTAAGATCCGACATCGGTCCGACATTTGTATCATTTACTAATAGAAGCTCATCATACTGTTTTAAATTCTCTTTTCCTATAGTAAGGATTCCATGACGAAAAGCTGCAGTATCGTATCCTTCATTTTCTCTGAAAATAACTTTACCATACTTTTCTAGTGTGGACGTATCATGGACAGACAACTCTCCATTCACGATGATCAAGATTTCATCACTGATCATCGCTAAAGACTCTAAAAACAGCAATTTATACTCCTGTAAATGATTCTGATTTTCGTAAATCACATAAATTAGAAGTCGTTTTGGATTTTGATTATTCTTGCGTTGCATATTTCGCAAAATTCTCAATCCATATGTTTTAGGGTTGGGCATCTTTTTTATTTGTCTAGAGCCATATTGATAAATTCTTTTTATCGCTTTTTTTACTAAGCGGGGATTCTTAAGTATTTTTAACAAGTACTTAAACGGTTTTACAATAGAGTTGCCTAACCGGTAGGAAGTTGAGTTGACCAATAATTCTTTATCTTGAATCAAATCACGGATTATTTCACTTTGCTGATGATTTTGAGCCTTAAATTCATCTTTTTCTGCTAGTAGTTCACAGAACTGCTTTTCGGTATCCTTTACATAACTAGTCACCTCATTTAAATGGTTAGTAAGATCAGATAACCGATTTTCTAAACTCATTAGATGAGAGTCGACCGCATGAAACACTGCATCCTTGATCTTTAGAACATGTTTTTTCAAAATGTATAGATAGACCTCATAAAAATATTCTCTTGAAGTGTGATTATCCTTTCGAGAGACTGAATTTGATAAAACACGATAATTCAACTTGAGACCTCTCGCATAATATGGTTTTGCTTGTTGATCAATAATCAAAGTCAAAATAAAATCATAATCTTCAAGAAATTTACGATTCAATGTTATATCATATCGCACGTCATTAATCACGGAAGTACGCAACAAAGCACAGTTATCAATATAGTTATGTTCAATCAGAGACTGAAAATCATAGTCTCGAGAGTGCAGAAAAAACTCTTGTTTGTCTGGATCATATAGATCAGTATAAATAATATCTGCATGTTCCTCTTCAGCGACCTTATGTAGCTTCTCGATATGAGAGTCATCTAAAAAGTTGTCTGCATCAACAAACAGCAGGTATTTTCCTTGAGCATTTTCGATTCCAAGATTTCTAGATACACAGACTCCCTGATTATCTTGTGAAATATAAGTTGTATTCTTAAAGGGAGACTCCTGTATTGTCCGCTTTATTCGCTCATTAGACAAGTCAGTGGATCCATCATTGATTACGATAAGTTGAATTTCAGAATAAGTCTGTTTAAAAATGCTATACAGGCACTCCTCGATATACAATTCATGATTATAGCACGTCACTATTACCGTAATTAGATCCATCACGTATTCTTCCTCCGAGATTCTTAATTTCTTATTTAGAGATAACTTCCCAAGCCCCAGTTCGTGTTAAAACTCCAGTGCTGGAATCCCGTTCACTAAAAGACATGTCCGCTTTAGGTGAAAGGATAATTACTGGAGAATTATCTGCATCTGCTATAGCTAAAGGTTCCTCCGAATCACCACGAACCGAAACCACCAGCTTCAGTTTGCATTGGTTAATTCCTTTTAATTGACAACGATATCTAAAGATCTTTTTCCCTTCGCCCTTCGTCATTTGATCGAAGGAATTATCATTATAAAGCCAAACATTTCGGTCAATATCTGTTAATGAGAAGGCAATATAGGAATGCATATCCTTCATTACCCGATAAGAAACCTCAAATTCGACGGTAGGGTCAGGCAGATTTAACAGAGTGTTTGATAGCAACCGAATCTTTAAATCCGTGATAGGCATTTCTTTTTCAACATCTGCCGCTTCACTTGTTGGCAGACCGTAAACATTGTCCAATGAGTATTGATTAGCCACTTCATCAGGAGTTCCAATAACTTTGATCTCGCCTTTATCGATCATCATTGCTCGATTGCAATACTTTCTGACAGCCTCCATTGAATGGGTGACTAGAATAATTGTTTTTTTGTCTTTCCGTGCTTGCATAAAATAGTCATTACATTTTCTTTGGAAAGCTTCGTCTCCTACTGCGAGGACTTCATCTAAAACCAAAATATCGCTTTTTGCTTGAATAGCAACAGAAAAAGCCAATCGAACCTGCATACCGCTAGAATAATTTTTAAGTTTTTGATTCATGAATTCTGATAATTCCGCAAACTCAACGATGTCGTCATACATACTGTCAATCTCTTTTTCGGAAAATCCTAACATCGCTCCATTTAAATAGACATTTTCACGCCCCGTCAGCTCAGGATTGAACCCAACTCCAAGTTCAATAAAAGAAACCAATTTCCCATCAATTTCAACGGTTCCGTTTTCGGGAACATAGATCTGAGAAATAATTTTTAAAAGTGTTGATTTTCCGCTGCCATTTCGCCCAACAATGCCAAAGAAATCCCCTTTATTAACTTCAAAGGAAATCCCCTTCAATACCTTCTGTTCACGATACCCCTTGATCCCTTTAAAGTAGTTAACAATCGTTCGCTTCAAGCTGCTAGTGCTCTCGATAGGCAATCGAAATGATTTTTTAACCTGTTCAACTTTTACTGCAATCTCTTTATTCATCATCTAAATAATCTCCGCAAATTTCTTAGAACTTTTATCAAATAATCTAAATCCAACAAATAAGACGATAAAAGGAATGACATATGGAATGACAACGACCCATTTTTGCTCGATCAATTGCCAAGTCGTAATATTTACCGGACTCGTAAGTAAATAGCGCATATCTTGAATGATTTGTGCCATTGGATTCAATAGTAAAAGCTTTGCGATCCATTCACTTCTATCCAACACCAACGTCACAGGATAAATCAACGGGGTCATGTACATACCGATTTGCAAAAGCACTTCCCAAATTGGGCCAATATCCCTGAATCGAACATAAATAGTTGCTAAGACAAAAGCCACACCTAAAGAAAAAGCATAAAGTTCAACCAATAGAAAAGGAACGACCCATGCAAAAGAGGATATCTCCACACCATTGATCAATCCGAAAATCGATACAATCACAAAACTAATCAACAAATTGATTAGTGCGTTGATAGAAATAGCAACGACAATAATATGAGTTGGGAAACTCAACTTTCTTAGTAAGTCTCCGCGAGATACAATGGACATCATACCTAAATTAGTAGTTTCAGTAAAAAAATTCCAGAGAACCATCCCTAATAATAAAGCGACTGCAAAATGAGGAACGTCTTGACCAAAACGCAAGAAATAGATAAAGACTACATACATTACAGCAAACAACATCAAAGGTTTCAGCACCGACCATATATATCCAATTACGCTACCTTGATAGCGAAGTTTAAAATCTGTTTTTACTAATTCTCGTAAAAGAATTCGATTTTTTCTCTCGAACATGCGACTAGCTCCTTAGTTATTAATTTCTAGAATAAATTTCAATTCATTTAAGGTTACTACCTTCCCAATCTTAAAAATTATACTCGAAAACTGATGACCATACAACCAAATGTCTGGTTTTGACAGAAACTACTTAATAGTTCCCTATACTTAGTTAAGTTTTTCAAAAATTTTTCCTCATGCAAAAAAGCTCGAACAATTAAAGTTCGAGCTGCCTACTTAAATGTCCCTGCTTTAAAAATTAATAAGTCATTTCTACGAAAATCTCTTCCTCCGTTGTATAGATGTTGTAAAGACTTGATTGTTTCTGAATTTCAAGTTCCTGTGTATTAATTTGATTAAAGTCTACAGGTTGTATTTCAATATCCAAATTAGAAAAACTTTTAAACCATAAAGTGTTTGTCCAAGTCAATGCAGAATTGTTAGGTACCAAATTGTCAATCAACGGATATTTTTTCATGTTATTTAATCGTAAGGGCGCATTTCTAAACAATTTGTTCATTTGTACTATTTTTCGATCAGGAGTTACAAAAGAATTTAAGTCGGTTGCTAATAATGTACTTTGATGTTCAAACGATGTCTTCTGAGCATCAAGAGACGTCGCAGTGACAAAGGGAAAAGAAAAAAAATAGAAAAAGAGAATCAATGCAATCTTGTTAGAATAGAAAGTCATCATTCGTGTTCGGCTCAAGTTCAACAACAATAAAGCAGTAATGACACAGAAAACAGAGAGACCGTATCCATACCTAGGTGTCACCGTTAATAATGGTGAATCAAAAACAATAAATACTCCCGCGCTAAGTGGGATTCCCGTAAGAAAATACATCATAAGTGCAAATACCTTAGTTAGCAGGTTATTATTTGGTAGAGTCAATACTACGACTATAAAAGAAAGAAAAAGCATTCCGATTAAAAGCATCCAACTAGTTGGACTCTTAGAAAGATACATATCCAAGTAAGAATCCAGATTCGTATTGATACTGCTGTAAATTTTTGCTGCAGACGCTAAAAATAAATTATCATCTGAAACAAAGGCGCCAGGCAAGAGCTTTAACTGTAGATAAAATAAGATCAAGCCTAAAATATAAGAACCTGCAGAAGCCAATGTCTTAATAAAAACAACTAAAATTTTCGCATTTAATACTAAGCTTTTAAATACGAATGCTATTACTATCATGATGTAAATCCCTGAAGAACTTTGATAAAAATTGCACATGAGGAAAATCGCTATAACCGAAATTGGAATGAACATCTTTATTCTCTCATAAAACAAAAATGGTAGGACTGAAAAAAGAATACTTAACGACATGTATGGATTATCAAATCGAAATAGTAAACACTCCATGAACCAAGGATTTAGCCCAAGAAAAGAAGAGACCAGAATACTTGACCAGGTCAATTTTCTATTATTAAGACAATAAACGAGGATCAAACTTGACACTGTCAAAATCAAACTTGACAATCCATACATAAAAATCCCTAAATCCACCTGATGCCTACCACCTTGAATGATCCAAGAAGCAACTTCACTTCCCCATCGAGAGTAAGTAGTACCAAAACCAGTATAGCCGTTAATTTGTCGATCAACATCATCTACATATGGGAATCCAATCAATCCAATGGTAAAAAGCGGTACAAAATAGACACTAAAAAGAAGAAACACTTTTTTTTGTTCCTTTTTAATGAAGTAAGCTACTTTCGTTCTTATTTCTTTTATGCTTTTCAATTTTACGCCATTCCAAAATTGATTGACGGCTTGATTTTTTTCATTTTCTCTCCTCTTCATAAATCCTCCTTTAAAAATCATTTGTGCATTCAAAGCTAGAAATCAGACCTTGCTTTTCCCAGAAAAAAATTGATTCCATCCGAAACCAGATACCAAATAAAAGAATGGTAAAAATTGAATTAAGTATCTTGATCTGCCGCCTTCAAAAAGCAATAGATAGAGCAATGCACCTATCACTGTCAGCATAGCAATAATAATTAATTTATTTTCTTGTGCCTTTGCATATGCCATTAGCATGCCTATCAATACCAGTACCCATAAACACTGCATAATAAACTTCAGATTATTGACTCTTGAACCTTGTCTATAATAAATATCTCTTAAATAGGCCTGAATTCTATTTTCGGCTTTTTTCAACGGAATTTCTTCTGTACCATCTACACCCCAAGCAAAATCACCGCGATCTGTATTACTGAAAAATTTATTAAACAAAAATTTAAGATATCCTGAAAATCCATAATTTTGTAAACGCGATTTGATCGTTTCGATATTAAATGCTTTTTTTTCTTCCTGTGTGGGACGAGAATCCGTAGCAATACTATCTTCCTCATCATATCCTCCGCTCCCTTTAAGCCCCATCATGACAAAGTGAGTCCATGGCTTGGCTGCTTCTTCATTGTAATTGACAATATTCTGATTGTCTTTGAAGAAAGTAAAGCCTTGCATAGTTAAACCCGCACTTAAAATAAATACTAAAATTAAGATTATCTGGATCAAACTGGGGCGTTTTTTCTCCAGTATCCCTTTTAATACAGACACTATCGCTAATGCAATTATAAAAATAACAGAAGAAGGTTTGAGTAAAAAGGCACACATCACTCCCACACCTAAGAAGAATGTTATGCATAGTTTTAAATAGTTATTCTTGCTGCCTATAAGATAAGAATAAAGCAATAGTATACTACTAATCACCGGTATCATGATCGTATCCGTATATGGAACCAATATCCATGGAGAAAACATCAGGGAAATCGCACTTATGTATCCGGAAATATAGGCAATCCTTCGACCAAATAGTCTCTTTACAGCAATGAAAAATAAAATTATTCCAACATCTAACAAAATTGTATTGCCGATTTGCCAGTAGAGCCAGCTACTTCCTGGCCCAACAACAAATGAATCAGCGATTTTTTTTATCGTGTACATCAAAAAAAAGTAAAAAGAATTGTTAGGATTTAATGATAGATACCCGGAAATTGACTCCTGTGAATCAGGAAAATCCACCACTCCGGTAAAAATGCGACCCACATCCCAGCCAATGGGGACAGTGATATTTTTAAGTATAAATAGCTGGACAACTACTCCGATTAAAAACAATATTGCTGTTATCAATCCTAAACGTTTTCTTATGAACATCCCAATTAAAAGAATCTTATCTATTGCTAAATTTTGATTTTTCTTGCTAAAAAGAAAAAACATTGCCATTATTACAAAAAGGAATACGACTAAGAAAAAACCGTTTGTCAAATTTGAAAGGTTAAAATTTACTGACCGAATTGAACCGTAAATCATTAATAGCGTAAACGCTGAAAAAAAATAGGCAATCAATTGAAATAAAACTGATACTACTTTATTATTTGCTTTCATTTTTTTACCCCGTTCGTTTAGAGTGAGATAGGATTTGTCATAACGCCTCTACTTCTTTTGTCGTATTGCAAAAAATTAGTCATATTCGCCAAAGCCCAACCATAAGAAAATGGTCATTATTGGTACCCAAGCACCAATAAACAAGCTCTCTTCCATCATGGAATATATCAAAACCATAAAAAGGCCAAATAAACTACTGACCTGTAATTTTGTAAGATAATAAGGCGTATTAACAAATTTAATGATCTGGATGGATAGTGGAACAAAAACGAACACATACCCAATAATTCCATAATGAGATAGCAAGTATAAAAAACCATTATGAGGGCCTAGATTCTTAGCTGAATATAAGTAATCCCCCATTCCCAGCTGAATATAAACTGGATCACTTAACCACTTTTCAAAGATATATTTCCAAATATTCTCTCTTCCAGTAAATAAATCAACCGATGTATTTACAGCTAGATAATAAATGAGAAATGGTGCTAGGCAAAAAAATAAGATAAACGACATGATCCATTTTTGGTTTCTTTCAAAAAATTTTTTAACGAATAAATTATCTACAATAATAAAACCTAGCAGGACAATTAACGAAGTTCTAGATTGGCATATCCAAGCTCCAGCTAAACCGAGCAAATAAAATAGTACAACGAAAACATTGGCAACTCCATTCTCTAAAGATTTCAAGATAATCGTTGAAGTCATAGTAGCGAACAATATTCCGCCACCGATTGCATTGACATTGAGCCATAGTGTAGACAAAGAATTACTATTTTGTAAAATTTGTTCCCAGGTAAGTACTTTGGGTATTTCGACAAATAGTCTAACGGAAATCGCACACAGAAAAAAAGAAACGATGCCTAAGATTATCAATCTGTCAATTTCATCAAGTGGATATAACCGATAGCCAACAAGTAATAAAAGAAACACCGATACAATGAGATTGCCTTCAATAGAGGCGCTGTTTCGCAGATCCTGATTAATAGTGAAAAAGACAATTGAAAAGATCGCTAAGCCGACCAAAATCCAATCAGCAACTTGTATCCTCTTAAAATTTAGAACAACTAGAGCAATCAGTAAAATAAATAGTATTGTTCCAGTATTCCCTAATAAAAAAAGAGTAAAACTATTTTCAATACCAAAAAGCCATATCATATACGACCCAATAATCGGCAACATTAATAACATACGCTGCAATCGATTTGCCATATTTTCCATTATGTACATCCTAACCCTTTTCTCAAAATTCTTGCCAAGTAATTCTAGCAAAATTAAACTTACCGGTAATTATTTGTTTTATACATCTTAAGAGCAATTGTTTACGGTATCTTCCCTTTAAATGCTGTGCGTAAGTGAAATAAAATTTCTTTTCAGCTTTTATAATACTTGTGTATCGCTTCTCATTTAACGAACTTAAATCCAATACAGAAAGTTGATGAAATAATTTCACCTTTAAAATTTGAAGGTTCTGCTTCTCTTCAAACATTCGCCAACAAAACCAATGATCTAAATAGTCTAGAGGAAATTCTTCGTTGTATCCTTCAATACTATCGAGATAACGCTTTGACACGGCCAACCCAGAATTGATAACCATAATATTCTCACGGTAGCAGGTATCTGCTTGAGGTAAATTTCCATGTAATGGTCTGACAGTATTTGAAAAAACAGGTGATATTTGTTTCTCTCTGTCACAAACCACTGGTGCTGCTGCTGCACAATTTTCAGGTATGTTCTTAATTTCTTGGCTCAACTCTCTAAAATACTCTATGGTTAAAACTGTATCCTGATCTAGTGTGATCAACCATTGCGCACTCATGCTTCTCCAAGCGAAATTATAGGCCTTCGCTAACCCGACATTCTCATCACTATGATAGTAAACAAATCTATGATCCAACTGAGTCAAAGGAACAGCCGTTTCACTATTATCGAACACCAAAATTCGGCTGATTTCGGGAATTGAAGCTTTCGCGAGAAGCTCACTCAAACTTCTGATCGTCGGCGATTCTTTATAAGTCATTCCGTATAAAACAATCACAATATCAAACAAGCTTCTCACTCCCAAAAACGATTATTTTTTCTCAATTGCTAAAAATGACTCTAGTGCTTCTTCCCAAGTTGGAATCTCAAACCCCAATGCCTTGGTTTTGCTTAAATCCATCACAGAATACTGTGGCCGTTTTGCCTTTTGAGGATATTCTTCTGAGGTGACTGGCAATACCTCTACATCTGAATCTTTCAAAATTTCTTTTGCAAACTCGTACCAAGTACAGCTGTTTTCATTCGATAGATGATAAATTCCAAAAGGAGCTTCGTTTTCAATGACGAATGTCATAAATTCTGCGAGAGTTCTCGTCCATGTGGGACGACCAAATTGATCATTGACCACGGTCAACTGTTTGTGCGTCTCTGCCAATCGCTGCATCGTGTAAACAAAATTGTGTCCATATATCCCAAAAACCCATGAAGTTCGGATAATGTAATACTTATCTTCCATGACTTCTTGTACAGCTTGTTCACCTAACAACTTTGTACGGCCGTATTCACTTTGAGGATTCGTCGAGTCATCCACTTGGTACATTCCCTCTTTTTTGGTCCCATCGAAAACATAATCCGTACTGATATATACCAAAACAGCCCCTACACTCTTAGCTGCCAAAGCAACATTTCTGGTGCCTTCAACGTTGATTTTTTCATCGAGTTCTTTTCCCTCATCTTCTGCCTTGTCTACAGCAGTATAAGCTGCACAATGATAGATCAACTCTGGTTTCAGCTCAGAAATATAGGCCATTGTTCCTTCCGCATCTGTGATGTCCAGCACGTCAGCATCTGTTGACACATAATCGATATTCTTTTCATCTAGTAAATTTCTTAACTCTGTTCCTAATTGTCCATTTCCGCCTGTAAGCAAAATCATACGACTCTCTCCTTTAGTCTTGAGTTTGAAATGCTCTCCCAAAAAAAGGCAGGTCACCCTGCCTGAAATCTATTGTCCATTTTTCGCATAGCTTTGTTCAACAGCTTGTTTTTCAGCTTCCCACCACCCACGATTCTCTTGGTACCAGCGGATGGTGTCCGCAAGTCCATCTCGGAAGTTCGTAAATTCAGGTGTCCAACCTAGCTCATCTCGCAATTTTGTTGAATCAATCGCATAACGCAAGTCGTGACCTGGACGATCATTTACATGGTCATAAGCATCCTTGGGCTGATCCATCAATTCCAAAATCAGTTCCATCACTCGTTTATTGTTTTCTTCCCCGTCGGCACCGATCAAATAAGTTTCCCCGATCTTTCCTTTGGTAAGGATTGCCCAGACTGCAGAAGAATGGTCATTTGTGTGGATCCAGTCCCGTACATTTTTACCATCTCCATAAAGCTTAGGACGAATACCGCTCAACACATTCGTGATTTGTCGCGGGATAAATTTCTCAATATGCTGGTAGGGTCCATAGTTATTTGAACAATTGGAGATCGTTGCCTGCAAATCGAATGACCGAACCCAGGCCTTAACCAATAAATCCGACCCCGCCTTCGTAGAAGAATATGGACTTGAAGGATTATAAGGTGTTTTGTCGGTGAATTTCTCGCCGTCTCCTTCTCCATGGCCCGGCAAATCCTCTCTTAATGGCAAATCACCATAAACTTCATCTGTCGATACATGATGGTAACGCACATCGTATTTGCGACAAGCTTCAATCAATGTATACGTCCCGATAATGTTGGTTTGTACAAATGGAAACGGGTCTTTCAACGAATTGTCGTTATGAGACTCCGCTGCATAATGAACAACCGCATCTGTTTTTTTGACCAAACGTTCTACAAGTTCGGCATCAGAGATGTCGCCGACAACTAACTCCACACGATCTTCCGGCAATCCTGCCAGATTCTCTTTATTTCCAGCATAGGTCAATTTGTCTAACACTGTAACATGAACCTCTGGATGATATTTTACTACATAATGAACGAAATTCGACCCAATGAAGCCTGCTCCACCAGTCACAATGATATTTTTCATCTACTTTGCTCCTTGTTCGTCTCAACTAATTTTTGTTTATTTTTTTCCATAAACGAACGGATTTTCCGCTTCAAATTCTTTTAAAGTCGGATGCTTTTGATCCTTCTCAGAAGTAATAGCCTTATCGATCGCGATAGGCCACTCAATCGCCAAATCCGGATCATCAAACGCAATCCCGCCATCCGCTTGGGCATCATAGTAATTATCGCATTTATACATGAAGTTCACATTGGGTGTCAAGGTCATAAAACCATGTGCATACCCGCGCGGCACTAACAGTTGACGGTGGTTGGAGTCAGAAAGGATATACCCCTCCCATTGACCGTAAGTAGGACTTCCTTTGCGAATATCTACGATCACATCAAGAACGGCTCCTGTCACTACTCTGATCAATTTTGTTTGGGCCGAATCCCCTTTTTGAAAATGCAATCCTCGTAAAACACCTGGTTGAGTCGAAAGTGAATGATTGTCTTGAATAAAGTCAAAATCGATGCCGGCCTCTTTGAAATCCTTTTGTGAATAGCTTTCAGTAAAGAATCCTCGATGATCTCCAAACACTGCCGCCTCGATAATCTTTACATCTGTCAATTTGGTTTCTTTTACCACTAATTTGCCCATTACATTTCCTCTTTTGCTAAGCGTAATAAATATTGTCCATATTGGTTCTTTTTCAGTGGCTGTGCCAATTTTTTCAGTTGTTCCCTGGTGATATAGCCCATCCGATACGAAATCTCTTCTAGACAAGCAACCTTCAGATTTTGACGTTTCTCGATCGTGGAAATAAAGGTGGAAGCTTCCAGCAGTGATTCATGCGTCCCGGTGTCTAACCAAGCAAACCCTCGGCTCATCACCTCTACAGATAATTTGTTGCGGGTTAAATACTCTTTATTCACGTCCGTGATCTCAAGTTCTCCGCGCTCAGAAGGCTGAATGTTTTTCGCGATCTCCACAACATCATTGTCATAAAAATAGAGGCCAGTGACTGCGTAATTTGACTTTGGCTCTTCTGGCTTTTCTTCGATTGATACCGCCTGCATCGCTTCATTGAATTCAACGACACCAAATCGTTCCGGATCATTGACGTGATACCCGAAAACAGTCGCTCCTTCTGTTTTACCAGCTGCACGCTGCAGCATTCTAGATAAACCATCCCCGTAGTAAATGTTATCTCCCAACACTAAGCAGACACTATCTTCACCAATGAATTCCTCACCGATGATAAAAGCTTGCGCCAAGCCGTCCGGACTCTCTTGAACTGCATATTCGATATGAATACCCAAATCACTGCCGTCTCCGAACAAATCCTCAAATCGCGGAGTGTCCTGCGGAGTTGAAATAATCAAAATTTCTTTGATTCCAGCCAGCATCAATGTTGACATTGGATAATAAATCATTGGTTTATCATAAACAGGCATCAGTTGTTTTGATGTTGCTTTTGTTAATGGGTAGAGGCGAGTACCGCTGCCTCCTGCTAAAATAATTCCCTTCATCATTTACGCTCCTCACTTTTACAATACATACGGTTTTTATTATACATGATAGGGTTCCAAGAGAGAATGAAATTAAGATTTTTTTTGAACTTCCTTTAGTCTTCGTCGAACCAATCGCCAAGCATTCCAACGCCATTTTACCTGTTGCATAAACGATGCCGTTGTATTGATCTCCGTAGCATTCAACCCGTGTCGACGATAATAGACCAGTTTTTCAGGAATGAACATGACACCTTTGTTTTCATCGGCTAAAAGACCGATCCACATATCATGCATCGGCACGTCATCAGGAATTGGCAAAATTAATTTCTTAAGATCGCTGCGAAAAGCCATTCCAGCACCAATATAGCTGCTGCGCAACAAATTTTGCCAAAAACCAGTTTTAGTTTTTCGCATCTCTTGGTATGAAGAAATCAGAATCTTAAAATCATTATCAACAATGATCAGATCTGACACTACTACGGTTGCCTCAGGATTTTTTTCAAAATAGTGAATCATCACGTCTATTTTATTCTCTTTCCAAACATCGTCCTGATCACTAAAAAAAATCACAGCATTTTGACAATGTCTCATGGCATTTTCAAAATTGCTGATGACCCCTTTTCCTTGGTTGCGGTACAGTTTGATCCGTTGGTCTTGCATCTGTCGGTTTTTCAACAACTCCCACGTACCGTCCGTAGAAGCATCATCTGAAACAACTAACTCATCTTCATTATTCAATTGAGGAAGGATACTATTTAATTGTTCTTCGATAAAAGCGGCCCCGTTATACGTCGCCATACAAATCGATACAGACAACGATCTCTGCCTTTCCATTCAATCCCTCCTAAAAAAACTGCCAGCCCCACTTATTGAAGTATTTCGCCATGGACTGCAGAAAAATCAGAAAAAGCTTCTTGCTTTTCACTGCCCCACGCTCGTATAAATGGACAACCTCGTAACGAGGAGTGTACAAAGCTTTATATCCAGCCGCTTCAATTTTTCGACAGAGGTCATTATCCTCAAAATACATGAAGAATCGTTCATCGAAGCCGTCAACTTCAGAGAACCTCGCCAAGTCAACCACCATGAAACTACCTGAAATCATCCGCACATAGCTGTCTTTGGTATCAGACAACCCTCGACATTCAAACTGGGATAATCTCTTTTTAAACAGCCGCTTGACTGGTTTGAATGGTATGAATCGTAATATATAGTCAAAAACATCCAATTTGTTACGGATCAAATATTGTGTCGTTCCGTCTTCATTTAGGATTTTAGGCGCTAAAAGCGCACAATCCGGATGCTCTTTTAACAACCCAACCAAACCCATTATGAGATTCTGCTCTAAAATAATATCAGGATTAAAAATAATGGCATACGGTGTCGGTTTTGGTAGCAAGTTATAATTATGCCCAAAACCAAAGCCTTTATTTTCTTCAAAAAAAGTAATCTGGATAAATGGAAAATTCAAATAATACCTGAGCTTATCCTGGTAGTCCTTTTCTGAAGCATTGTCGAAAATCCGGATGCTTACTGTTGATGTTTCGCCAAGTGATTTGATCAGTGCATCCAAGCTCAAAAAAATTTTTTCGCTGTTATGAGTGACGATACTAATCGTTACTTCTTTTGCTTGTTTTTCCATAAAAGTGATAAGCTCTCATTTCTTAAAATATTTCTTCAATACTTGTCCACGATACTCTCTATTCCCAAAAAAGCGGAAAGTCTTCGTAATAAACTTGTATTTTTCACTGATTAATCCAATTAGTTCCAACAAGAAAGTCAAGGCAAAGCCCATCGTAAGAACTAAGACAACGGTCCCGATCCGACTCGTGTAATTGATCAAGAGTGCTGTAAAAGAAAATAAAACCGCAATTGCGTAAATCGTTAGGACGGCGCCGCGATGTGTAAATCCCAAATTTAGCAGCCGATGATGGAGATGCTGTTTATCTGCTGCGGAAATCGGCATATTTTTGGACTTTCTGCGAACCATCGCAAAAAAAGTATCTGTCACTGGAACACCTAGAATGATCAAAGGTGTGACCAGCGTGATAAAAGTAACGTTCTTCAATCCTTGCAATGAAAGAACGGCAATCATAAAGCCCAAAAACAAAGCACCCGTATCGCCTAAGTAGATTTTCGCAGGATGAAAGTTATAAGGAAAAAAACCCATAATGCTGGTTACCAAACAAAAAATAGCTAATGAAATGTACGTTGTCGAAGAATGCAAGAAAAAATAACCGATGACACCGATCGTCGTTAAGCCAATGATCGAAACTCCAGAGGCCAAGCCATCCAGTCCATCAATTAAATTCACTGCATTAGTAATGCCAAAAATCCAAAAAATAGTGGCCGGCAAGCTCCACCACCCTAAATGAATCAATCCCACTACAGGCAGTGTAAGGACATCGAAACGAACATTGTCAGCAAAAAAATAAATGATCAACGCCGCAATCAGTATTCCTAAACTTTTCTGTCTTGGATTCAACTCAAACTTATCATCCAACACACCGGTGACCACAATCACACAGCCACCAGCTAAAATCGGCAGTATGTAGCTTTGAGGAATCACGTGCCTGAAAAGAAACAAAGAAGAGATCGCAAACGTGATAAAAATTGGCAATCCACCTGCACTGGGCATCGGAACCTCATTGATTCGTCGTGCATTGGGTTTGTCTACTAACCCTGTCTGAACGGAAATAATTTTAAAAATTGGCGTTAAAATCAACGCCAATACAATTGTTAAAAAATACCTAATAATCAATCCCAATGAGATTAACACGTGTGCCACCTGCCCCTTTTCTCAAAAATATTATATCGAATTGAGAAATCATTACAACCGTACTATAAAATATTTAAAAAAGTTACTAGTCTTTTTCACTTTTTTTCTTAAAAGCTTTACGTTTGAAAAAACGCAGGATCTTCTGGAATCGATTACGCCCTTCCTTCACTTCTCTACCCGTCTGAAACTCTTGAAGTGTCACATTGATGATTCCACCAAAAATGACCAGAGTAGCCGCAAAATTCAGCCACAGCATTAAGACAATGAAACTTCCGATGATTTGATACCCAGAGATACTTCTGGCAAAAGTACGTGCATATAAGCCAAATCCCTGTGTCAATACCATCCAACCGATTGTGGTGGTTGCTGTACCAGGCAATGTATATTTGAAGGGTACACGAGCATTTGGAATCACCATATACAAGGCACTCAAAATAAGCAATAGGCCCACTACAGTTACAGGCCAGCGAAGCGTAGTAAAAATATCGATATACTCTGTTGAAAACCCTAGCAGAGGCTGCAGCGCATCCATCACGACTTGACCAATACTAAAGAATAAGGCAACTCCAATAATCGCAACTAGTAAAACCGCAACCATTCCTACAGAAACGATTCGACTAATTACAAAATTTCCTCGATCCTCAACCCCATAGGCTCGATTAAGGGCTGTTTGCAATGCATTGACTCCTTTACTGGCTGACCACAACGCTGCCAGTACTGAAATCGACAGCAAGCCGCCAGAATTGTTGGACAACAAGTTTTCGATTGCTGGCTTTAAAAAATTATAGATCTCCATAGGAATAATTTCGCGCACATAAGGCAAAACTGTTTCAGGAGTAATATCTAAATAAGGAAGTAGATTGCCAATGACAATCAGCAACGGAAAAAAAGACAACAACAAATAATAGGCGACCACCACTGAACGGCCGCCTATTTCTGTTTCTGTAATATGCTTTTGAATGGATTCAATGAATCGCATCAGTTTCTCATTGCTTTGAATTTTCTTTATTAAACCCATAAATTATCCTCAAATGTTTAGTAAGTTCCTTCTTCGTCCTGAGAGGTCAATAAAATCGGTCCCTCTTTAGTAATGGCCAAAGTGTGCTCGTATTGGCAGCTTAAACCGCCATCTCTTGTATAGGCGGTCCAACCATTAGGATCCATCTTCATTTGCCAATCGCCAGTATTGATCATCGGTTCGATCGTAATCACCATGCCTTCTCGCAAACGCAAGCCCTTGCCAGCTTCACCATAGTGAGGGATCGCGGGTTCTTCATGGATCGTTGGTCCAATGCCGTGACCTACAAAGTCACGTACAACAGAGAATCCTTCACCTTCTGCATAAGTCTGAATCGCATGTCCGATATCGCCGATCCGATTGCCGACCTGTGCCTGCTCGATTCCAATGTATAAGGCTTTTTTAGTGACCTCCATTAAACGTTGCACATCTGACGTTGCTTCTCCTACTGCATAAGCCCAACAAGAATCTGACATGGCCCCTTTATATTCCACACACATATCGACCTTGATCAAATCGCCTTTTTTTAACGGCTTTCTACGAGGAAAACCATGACAAATTTCATCGTTGATGCTGATACAAGTGGCATATTCATAGCCTTCAAATCCGATTTGCGCAGCTTTTCCGCCACGACTCTCAATAAACGTTCTAACAAAATTCTCGATTTCCATACTGGTAATTCCAGGTTTTATAAAGTCGCGTAAATGACGATGGACATCTGCCAATAATTCGCCAGATTCCTTCATCATATCAATTTCTCTAGGTGATTTTAATGTGATCATGTTCTCGTCTCCTTTTTCATCTTTCCTATTTTAACATATCACTATAAAGCGAACAAATGCTTAAGAAGTGATTAGAAGAAACATTTCCTTTTTTCTGCTAGTTTGGTATAATCACTTTTGAAATTGATACAGTCACCTTTATTCTGGGAATTTTTAGGAGGAATTTTTTTTGACCTTAGCCAAAATAGTCTATGCCAGCATGACTGGAAACACAGAGGAAATCGCTGACATCGTTGCAGAGGCTTTTGAAAATTTAGATATTGAAGTCGAAGTAGAGGAATGCACACAAGTCGAAGCAGAAGACTTTGAGAATGCTGACATTTGTGTTGTTGCCACGTACACGTATGGTGAGGGCGACTTACCTGACGAAATCGTGGACTTGTATGAAGAATTACAGGAACTTGATTTGAGTGGTAAAACCTATGGTGTTTGTGGATCTGGAGACACATTTTATGAATTCTACTGCAAATCAGTAGATGATTTTGATGCAGCTTTCGCGAAAACTGGCGCAAGCAAAGGTACTGAAAACGTCAAAGTTGAAATGGCTCCTGAGGAAGAGGACATTGAAAAATTGGAAGTTTTTGCGAAAACACTTGTCGAAGCCGCTTCTTAAAAAACAATGCTGGTCCTTTTTAGGATCGGCATTTTTTGTGTAAACATTTGGTCTGTCTCATTTCATAAAACGTGATATGATAAGTAAAATGAATGGAGGAATGGCTATGGTACTGCCTAATTTCAAAGAAAACTTAGAAAAATACGCTCGTCTGATCAACGAGGTTGGAATCAATACTCAACCATCTGATACAGTGGTAGTTTATGCTAGTGTTGAGCAAGCACCGCTCGCTCGATTGGTTACGCAGCAAGCTTATGATTTAGGAGCTGCTGAAGTGATCGTGCAATGGAATGACGACATCGTTCAAAAAGAATTTCTTTCTAACGCTGCGGAGGCTCGCTTAACGACGGTTCCAGAATACAAAAAAGCGGAGGCCGCAGACTTTGCAGAACGTCGAGTCAGCAGAATCAGCATCGTCTCCTCAAACCCAGACGCTCTTTTGGGTGTTGATACCAACCGAGTGGCCGCCTATCAAGCTGCTCGAGGACAAGCTCTTAAGCCGGTTATGCAAGCAACACAATCGAATAAGCTCCGTTGGACCGTGGTTGCAGCGGCCAGTCCTGCCTGGGCAAAAAAGGTCTTCCCTGAGTTGCCTGCCACTGAAGAACAAGTGGATGCTTTGTGGGATGAAATTTTCAAAACAACCCGAATCTATCACGCAGACCCAGTAAAGGCATGGAGAGAACATGATCAAACGATGCGTGAACAGGCGAATCGACTAAATCGGGAACAATTCACAGCGTTGCATTATACTGCTCCAGGAACAGATTTAATGATCGGACTTCCGAAGAACCACATCTGGGAAGGTGCAGGCAGTTTTGCCGCCGATGGAAATGAATTCATGGCAAATATGCCCACAGAAGAAGTTTTTACGGCACCTGACCGAAATCGGGTAGACGGTTATATTACCAGCACTAAGCCGTTAAGTTATGCAGGAACTACACTGCTGGACATGAAATTTACGTTTAAGGACGGCAAAGTGATCGAGCATTCTGCCAAAGAGGGAGAAGCAGTACTGACTTCATTGCTGGATACAGATGAGGGAGCACGGCATTTAGGTGAAGTCGCTTTGGTTCCCGATCCTTCTCCAATCTCTCAATCAGGTATCACCTTTTATAATACCCTATTCGATGAAAATGCTTCGAATCATTTGGCCTTAGGTGCAGCCTATCCTTTCAGTGTTGAAGGCGGCACTGAAATGACCGAAGATGAGCTGTCCGCTGCTGGTCTCAACAGCAGTCAAACCCATGTTGATTTTATGGTCGGTTCATCAGAAATGGCGATCGACGGTATTCGCGCTGATGGCACCCGTGTTCCTGTTTTCCGCAACGGGGATTGGGCACAATAAAAAACTGCTCCGCAACTCATCAGATGATAAGCTGCGGAGCTTTTTCATTCTTCCAGATTGAAAGCATATGCTTGTTCTTCGTGAAGAGTGTCGTTCGTAATACCTAATTTATTGAAAATCATCGATTTGTAGGCAATGTACGCATTGTATTCTAAGCGTTCCAGCATATCATTGGCTTTATTCAGTGACTCCTCCAGCACCAAGACCCCGTGTTTGTTTAGCAGCATCACCTTAGATAACACATCATTGTCAAGCTGTTTCACATGTTCTGACACGATTTCTGCCAATTCTGGCGAGCAAGCAGGCGCAAATGGCAGACAAGGAATCTCGCCAAATTTTTGGGTTGCCTCTGTCAGATTTGGCATATCGATCCCCATACTTGCAAATACCATTGATTCCCGAGCATGACCATGCAAAACGCAACCAATTTTACGATTTTGACGATAACAGGCCATATGCATATTGATCTCTCGAGTCAACCTGCCATCCCCTTCGACGATCATTTCATTCATATCTACCACTAATATTTGGTATGGTGACAAATCACACAAATGGTTTTGCGACATTAACGTTGGTGTCATAATGATATGCTCGTCATTTAAACGAACACTGATATTTCCCCCTGCTGCATTGGTTCCGTAACGTTGGTAAATATTTTTAGTGATTTTAGCTAAATTTGCTCTCTCTGTTGGATATAACATCGTTTTCCTCCTTGTTGCGTTGCTCTACTATAGTTAACAAATCGTGCTTGTTGATTGTGTGATTTTTACCTGGCTTAATAACTCTTTGGCTTCCGTCGCAACAAAGTAAGAACTGTCTTCATACTGCACTTTGTTTGCTGCGCAGGCACTCGCCATTTTGAGTGAAGGAATGATCGCTTGTGTTTGATAAAATGTCGCAAGAAAAGCCCCAACGAAACAATCCCCTGCTCCAGTATCATTGACTTCCGCTACCTTTGGAGCAGTGACGTTATAAATGTCTCCTCCATAATAACAAGTACATCCTTTTTCTCCTCTTGAGGCAACGATACACGTAATTCCCTTTGCCAGTTCTTGTAATGTTTGTTCAATAGAATCAATGCCATTGCTCAATGCAGCAATTTCAAACTCATTGGGTTTAATAAAATCCACTCCTACAGATACCGCCAACGATAATGCTTCTTCGGAAAGATCGCATGCTAGAAAACTACCTGCTTGTTTAATGGTCACCAGTAGTTCTTTTAGATCCGATAATTCAAAGTTTTGCGGTTGAGAGCCCGCTACCAAAACCATGTCTTCTTTCGTTAGATGTTGACGCAAATACTCGATCAATCGTCTTTTATCTTTAGCAGCCACTGCCAAGCTAGGTTCTGTGACCATTGTGGACCCCTGATTATTTGGATCAATCAAAACTAACGACTCTCTGGTCGAACTACCACTCACGTAAAGAAAGTGATGAGGAATGCCTTTGTTCTCCAAAATCTGCTGAAATTTGTCTGCATTGTCCTCTCCTGCAAATCCTAAAGCCAGATTAGCTACTCCTAATTGAGTCATGGCATATGAACCATGGGTGCCCTTTCCTCCTATGTCATAAGCGACGCGATCGGCTCGGTTATTTTTTCGTTTAGTTAATGCCTCATTCAGATAAATCAACCGATCGATCGCTGGATTCAGTGTTATCGTGTAGATCATAGATTCCCCTCATTTTCTCAAGCGATCTCTTCATTGCCTGCGATTTCCAAAGCTTCTGAGTCCGCTTTGGCTTCTCGTTGTAAATCTTTATAATAGAACACAAAACAGCCGATCCACACGACCAAGATAATCGCTGGGATGAAGTTTCCTTCCAAAAACTTGAAGACATGAGAAAAGGCATAAGTAAATACCGGGCCATCAATTGAACTATTCGAGATCATTTGACCTGCTGCTAGTTCCACTGCACCTGTCTGGTTAGCCAGCGACGTCATGAATGGTGCAAAAGCTGTGCCCACCCACAAGAACATTGGGGCTCCAATCGTACATAAAATAATCATCCGCAACAAATTTCCACCGGTCACTAAGAAAGCTGGGACCGCTAAAGCTATATTGATGATTCCAGCAAACGGCAAAATCTCATTTCCTGGTAAAAACATAGAAAAGATCAATGTAACAGGTACAGAATAAATGACTGCCAGCCAAATTTCATTTGATCCACCCATAAATGGCCAATCTAGTCCCACCAATAATGTCCTTCCTGCAAACTTTTTGTTCATAAAATCGGAGACAGCTTCAGAAATTGGAGACAATGCCTGCATAAAATATTTAGTGATAACCGGAAAAAGGGTCAATGCCGTAGCAGCTTGAATGGCTAATGTTAACGTCTCAGCAATGGTATAACGGGCCATCACTCCAAACACAATACCTAAAATAAACCCTAAAACGTGGTTCTCCGCAAAAATACCAACTTTGTCCTTCAACGCCTCTGCATCAAACTCTTTGTCCAACGCAGGAATTTTCCGTAACAACTTATCAATCGGATAGAAAATCGCTGCCATAAACACCATCTTATGGGTACAAGTCACGCCAGGGATCCCAGATAACTTCTCGATCCTATGCTGGTGTGCATCCGCACTTTTTAATTCGAAAACAATTTGAACTGCAGCAACAACAAAAGCCAGTGGGACACTGCCGGTAATTCCTACCACTGCTACTGCGGTAAAAATCTTTCCCCAAACATTCCAAAGATCTGCATTAAAGGTATTGGTTTTATTCAAAACCAACATCAATACATTGATTCCGATCATCAGCGGAAACATTAAGAATGCATAGGGCCAAGACCATGAGATCGTAGACATAGTAGTCCATCCTCCATCAACGATCGGCAGAGAAATTCCAGTCGTTTCTAACATTGCTTCTGCGGCTGGACTGATCGCACCTGTCATGAACCCAATCAGCATAGTCATTCCCGTAAAAGCCACTCCTAGAGTAATTCCGGCACTGATGGCATCTTTTACTTTCATCCCTACGATTAACCCAGCAATGATGATTATGATCGGAACAAAGATCGCTGCTCCTAACCCAAGTAAGTAATCGACTACTGAACTTAAAATTTCCATTTTATTGCTCCTTCCATTTTTCTGTGCTAGCTATTGACGATATCGATCAATTTTTGTAATTCAGTTTCTTGACCCATCCCTGTTAAAAAGGCAATTCCGTTGATCACCGGAATAGGGTATTCTTTTGTGGTTTTAGTGATCGTAATATAGGCCACGCTCGAGTCCATATATCGATCCACAGATTTTAGATCTACTGCTTCTACATAGGCATTTACATTTCGGTCCTTTAGTAAACGGCTCACCTTACTGGCAACCGTCTGTGAAGTAGCCACCCCGCTGCCACATGCTACAATAATTTTTTTCATGTTTCTCCCTGCTTTCTTTGTTAGATTTCGACTGTTTCAAAATTTTCTTCAATGATTGCAATGATTTCCTTCGCATCATTGGCTTTCAGTAAGTCTGTTACTGCCTTGTCATTGCACAGCAATCCCATCAGGTTTTGCAAAGCAATCACTTGCTGCCCATCCTTTAATACGCCTAACATAAAAATCAATTTTGCTGAGATTTTTCCCTCAGCAATGCCCATCGGTTCAAACTCAATCCCCTGGTTTGGACGAATCACAGCAATGAAAGGTTTATTCAAATTTTCAGGATCCGTGTGAGGGATAGCCACCCCTACTGTTGCTGTTTGAAGGCCAGTCGGAAAGTTCTTTTCACGTTTCGTAATGTTTTCGAGATACGTTTCTTTTACGTAGCCAGCCTTGTCCATATAATCTGAAAACCAGCAAAATAATTCCTCCTTGCTAGAAATATCCGGTTCGAGAAAAACCAGTCGTTCATCAAAAAGCTCTGTTCCTAACATTCACTCACCTCTTTAAAGTAATCATTATGTTCAAAAGCATATGTCAGCAGCTGATAAAACGCTTCGGCAGATGACACCTCTTTTTGTTTTTTCAAAACATCATCGGTTAATAGAACATGGTTCATTTTTAATAACCATTCAACATGCTGATTCTCAACAGACGGGGCCAAAGCAATCATCATCTTCATGTGATCACCATTGGGCAGATGAACGGGTTGTTTCAATAAAGTGATTTGATAATCTGGTCGTAAAACACCGTATTCAGGTTTTGCGTGCGGCAAGTAAGTACAAGGAGCGATCATCATGTATTGGTAATCTTGTTGAAAGATACGATGAACCTCCTTAATATAATCCGCTGTAATGCTCTCTCGGTTTTTCAATGCATCAAACGCTTGTTGAAATACCTCTTCCCAATTGTCAGCATGGCTGTAGGAGAAGTTTTTTTGATCCAATTGGAAATAGTTCTCTTGTACCTCAAGCTCTTCCTGATCCTTTTGATAAAAGCGTTCAATTCGTTCAATAGCATCCCCTTTATGTCCATCGGGAAATAGATCATCAAGGAAGCTGTATAATTCCTTGGTTTTCTTTTTGACGTCCTGATTGATTGCCAAATTAACCTTTTGTTTAATTTCTTCCTTTGCACGCTTATCAAGAAATGGCGGAATCAAAAACGTTGTGACTTCGGAATGTATCGGAACAGTCGTGAAGAGAAAATCAGGCTTGACAGAACTTTTGGCTACCTCACTGATCGCGTAAGCTCCAATGAATTTGATGTTTGGAAACAGCTGCTTCAACGTTTCCAACAGCATTTTCGAAATTGACATACCACTTCTGCATAAAACCATTGCACTGAACGTTTTTTGCTTCTCCGTCTGGTTAACACCCTGCATTGAGCTGATCACAATCATGGCGATAAACGCAATTTCTTCTTCTGGAAATCGACAACCGGCTTCCGCCTCAATAATCGGCACACCTTCATTGATTTTGCTGTAGAGCATCCGATACTCTTGACGAAGTACATGTGTTAATGGATTGCGAATATTCACATTTAGTAAGCAGCGAAAGACTGCAGGACGAAGATGGAGCAATAATTTGCTTTTCAGCTCCTCTCGATTTTTAAACTGCATCACACAGTCATCCTCTAAAAATGTCACAAAGTGATCAATAGCGTTCTCAATATTCACCTCACTATTCTCGAAAACGTCATGATTGGTTTCAACGAATGTAGCGGAAAGAATTTGAATAACCATATAAAGTCGGTCGTAGTCATTCAACTCTTCAAATCCGCGAAAAATATCCATGTAGATCGGATATTCCTTTGTATTGGACAGATCGTATTTTTCAAATGGAAGATGCCAATTTTGCTTGTACCGCTGCGCACGTTTGATCAATAGACTCAAGAGAATGGGTAATTCCTCGATACTTTCTTCGGTAAAAGTGATTCTAGCTTTTTGTTGTATATTGATTAATCGATTGCGTAAAAGCAGTAATTCGTTTTGCTGGATATACCCTGTATCCAGTAATAAATAGCGGCCATAAGGTTTCGTAAGCAACAGCTTCAAGACATTCAGTAGCTCATTTCTCAAATGAAATTCTGAACCAAATAGATAATAACCGGTCTTTCTTGAATATTTGACATAAATCTCCTTTGCTTCAAGTTCCTTTTTTAACCGTTTGATATCTGCCAACGCTGTATTCTTACTGACCAAAAGCAAATCTGCCAATTCCTGCAGATTTAAATCCAATTCGCTGAAAATCAGATGCAAATACAATAAATTGCGTCGATTGAAGACATCAAAATAGGCATTTAATTTTATTCGGCTGCCTTTTAAATAGCGATAGCACTTTTCCCGATCCTTCTCCGATACAAACACTTGTTTTTCATCAATGACTAAATTCGTTTCCAACAAACAGTTGATCGATCGAAGAGCCGCTTCGAATTTTCCTGACTCTAGTTCATACTGCGTTGTAAATTCTTTCAAATTGATTCTTTGCTGCTGCATACACTCTTGAATGATTTGGATTTCCATTTCTTTCATTGACCTGCACCTCACATCATTTATATTAAAGGATAAATAGCCTTTTTCAGACGAGTTCATCACAAAATGAAAACGGTATCAAATAATCGATTGTGACGAAGTTTAACGAAGATTGATCTGTCGGGGATTTGTTGGATCTTATACAGATCTGCTGAAATACATTTCATAAAAAAACACCTGTTTTCATTTTACAAACACAGAGACTGTTTTTATATCATTTTAAATTAGAATAAATCACCAAAAACTTGTATCTATCAAGGATTCGTTGCAGATCATCTTCCAAACAAATAGTACCACCGTTCATTGAATAACAGAACTATCATTTTTTTCGTCGTAAAAATTTTATTTTGGGTATTTTAAAAAGCACAACGATCCCGCTTAAAGAATCGTCGTGCTTTCCATTGTCATCATTTACTTCCTGCTAGAAATCAAAAAAACCCGCTAAGATTTTTCTTGCGGGATTAACGTTCCTGACTGGATTCGAACCAGCGGCCTATCGCTTAGGAGGCGATCGCTCTATCCTACTGAGCTACAGGAACAGCTTTATTTATTGTAGCGATTATTGTGGGATTTCGCAAGAAGAAAAGGCAAAGACTTATCTCCGCCTGTTCCCTCTGCTCTTTGTCTTCTTTTTTTTAGGTTTCTCCGTCAGTTTGATCGGCTCTTCTGTTGTTAATTCTCCACCATGCAAATAAATTGGTGTCAACGCAATCTGTAATTTTTTGGCTATCCGTTTTGCTTCTTTTATCTCATGAGAGGCCAACATGGAAATGACGGTCCCTTCATTGCCCATTCTTCCAACACGGCCTGCTCGATGCAAATAGCTTTCTGCCGTTAAAGGAAAATCAACGTTGATGACGAAAGGCAGCGCTGGGATGTCTAGTCCACGGCTGGCAATATCTGTCGTTAACAGTCCCAGCAGTCGGTGTTTTTTGAACCCTTCAATAGCCTGCTTTCGAGAAAGCTTTGACTGGTCGGAAGCTAAACCAGCAACGGGCAATTGATGATACAATAACTTCTCTTCAGCTGCGCCTAGATCAGCTACCTGATTAAAGAAGAAAATCCCCCAAAAGATGGGCATGTTCAATAATCTACGCATCATGTCAACCTTTTTTCGTTCTGTTGTTTCTAAATAAAAATGGCGAACAGTTCCTTGGCTCTGATCCGTCTCACTCACATCAGCAACCACCAATTGAGCATCAAGATGCTGCAGCTCCTCCAAGACTCTGTCAGCAGTAGCTGAAAAGTACAGTCGCTGTGTCTCCTTGGGAATTGCTTTAAGGATTCGTTGGATCAAGGTCAAATTCTGTCCCTGAATCAATTGATCGATCTCATCAAATACAATCGTTTGAAGCTGATGGACCTTCAATTTTTTACTGGTCACTAACTCCAACACTCGCCCTGGAGTACCGATGAGTAATTCTGGACGTTTCTTTAAGCCCTCCTGCTGACGTTTGATACTCGCTCCACCAATCAATGGCTGAACCTTCAAATCGCTGCCACCTGTCCATTGACGAGCGACCTCCACGACTTGCATAGCCAGTTCTTGCGAAGAGGTTAATATTAACAGCTGATTCGCCTGTCCAGCGATGGCTTGGTTTAGAAGTGGTATCAAGTAAGCCAGCGTTTTTCCACTGCCAGTTGGTGCGATACCAACGACATTTTTTTTCGCTTGTATTTCGGGAAATACTTTTTCTTGTATCAACGATGGTTCAGAAAAATGATTTTTCTCCCAATTTGCTTGTAAAAATGGTGCCAATTCGTAATTATTCATGAGTTCCTCTATTTCTTGTCGGCATCAAAAATGATCCCTGCACTTTTTCGCATATCAAATAAGACTTGATTCACATTTCTTGCTAATTCGACCCAAGATTCGTATAAAACGCCCAAGTCTTGATCTTCCGGATTCATTATAACAGCTGCAAAAGCATCTGCTTCTTCTGACATCGGATTTTCTACTTGCTGAATAGGCAACTTTTCTTGACGTTCGTGGTTTCTATCATGAAAAACAGCTTCTTCGATCGAATTGACCGCGTTTAGGACAAGGGTCCCATAATCCAAATAGATTTCTGCTTGCTGAAAACTATCCCCGATTTTACCAGTACGGATTGAAACATCAAAATCTTCATAACGCAAAATACCGATTCCCAATCCATCCACACCAGTAGAGATTAGTTTTCCGAAATAATGGCTCTCCTTTGGCATCCCAAACCAGGCCAAGGCTGCATAGATTGGGTAAACCCCGAGATCGACCAAAGCTCCTCCTGAAAAATGCGTTGAGAAAATATTGGGTTCTTCGCCATCCAAGACTAAGTCATATCGAGAGGAATACTTCATAAAGCTGAAATCAGCGCCAATGATTTGATCCTTCAGCGGTAAGAAATCCGCTACTGTTTTAAATGCTCGTTCATGGATATTTCGCGCTGCCTCAAAGAAAAAGACGTTATGTTCATTAGCCAAATGGATGATTTCATCCATTTCTTCTGGTGTTGAAAACGCTGGCTTCTCAACGATAACATTCTTTCCTGCCAAAATGGCTTGTTTCGCTTGCTCAAAATGAAGACTGTTAGGTGAAGCAATGTAAACCGTACTCATGTGAGAGATACCAAAAAAGGTAGTCAAATCAACCGCATATTCTACCTCGCCATAACGCTCACCAAACTCCTGTGCTCTCTCCAATTTTCTGGAATAAACAGCAGTTAATTCATAGTTTCCTGTCGATAATGCTGCTTCGACAAATTGATGCGTGATCCAATTTGTTCCAATGATGCCTAAATTAATCATAGATATTCCGCCTTTCAAAGATTAGGATCAACAAAAGATTGATACAAATCAAAAGGAACGCGCTCTTTGATCGAGATCGTTTCTTCATCCACTTCACAATTATACGCTAAAATCATCACACCGTCTTGTACTGCATGCAAAACAGCTTCCCAAAAATCGGGTTGCATCTCCCGATGAATCGTTGCTTTAACAACGTCAGAAAACTGCACGACAAACAATACGTAACTCTTGTAGCCTTCCTTTTGCGCAGAAGACAGCTCCTTTACATGCTTTAATCCCCTAGATGTTGGTGCATCAGGAAACGCTCCAATTCCTTGATTTTCCAAAGTCATTCCTTTTACTTCCACGAACCCTTTTTCATGGTGATCCGTCTCAAAATAAATATCGAATTTGGATGTTCCGTAAAGGTACTCTCGTTTTAAAAAAGTGATCTTTCCTTTTAGATTTGGTAAACAAATACATCCGTCTCTAATCCCATCTGCCGCCAATGTATTTGGAATCTGAGAATCAATATTGATCCACATTCCGCCCTTTTTTACCGCTACAAGATCGTAGGCGGTTTTCCTTTTTGAAGAGGGTTGATAATTTAATGCTACTAAAGCATTTGGGAGCAGCACTTCTTTTCCTCTTCCCGTATTTTTGACATGCACAATGACTATTTCATCTGTTTCAGCCAATCGGCAATGAGCAATAAACCGATTGGGCCGCTCAATAAAATAGGCCATCTTGATTGATGCGTATTTCATAGCGTCATCCTTCTCTTTCAATAATACTGCTAAAGTCTGATAGTCACGAGACCTTCTTTATTATATAGTAAAATGGTAAAGAATTCGAAAGGAGCTTTTTTGATGAAAAGAAGATGGCAATTGTTTCTAGGCGCATCTTTGTTAGCCGGTCTTGCAGGGTCAGCGATTTTAAAAAAGGGAGAGCCAACGAAATCAAGAGATGTGACACAATTATATGTAGGATCGTGGTCCTTCTTTCATCCTAAAGAAGCGACGAAACATACCATGACCATTTATCCCGACCTATCAATTATGATCGATGGAAAAGAGATCCACTATCAGCTGATTGAATTAAGCGATGAAAAATTTGCGATACAGGATCAATTAGGATACCATTTACTGCTCAAAGCCGAAGACGGCGTCCCGACTTTATTGTATGACGAAGCGGATGATATCAACATGGCTGTTTCACCTGCCAGTTAAAAAAGAGCCAGCTCCTTTGAGGAGAATGGCTCTTTTTTATTTACTGATAAACAAAGGCACGTAACATTTGGTCTACTGTTTCCGCTGCCTTTCGACCTTCTCTGATTGCCCAGATCACTAAACTTGGTCCTCTCTTGGCATCACCAGCTACACAAACATGCTCATTATTCGTTGTGTAATCATCAAAGATCTCTTGTACATCAAAACGGTCTAATAAGCTTTGCTCAGCTCCCATAAAGCCCATCGCAAGCAATACGAGGTCAGCCTTGAAGGTTTGTTCAGTCCCTGCAATAGGCTGGAAGGTATTGTCGACTTTTGCTGTTTCTATCGCAATGACTTGCCCTCTTTCTGCACCGATAAAAGCAGTTGTAGAAGTACTGTAATAAGTCAAAGGATCCGTATTTTCAAACAAGCCCTCTTCTTGTCCGTACCCCGTTCGGTCAATCATTGGGTATTCTGGCCAAGGATTGTCTGGCACTCTTGATTCAGGTAATCGTGGAGTGATTTCCAGCTGCTTCACAGAAGCAGCACCTTGCCGAATGGCAGATCCAATACAATCATTTCCTGTATCTCCACCGCCAATAACAATCACGTGCTTGCCAGCTAATTTTTTGCTGGTGGCTTCTTTCCCGTGCTTCAGCACATCTTTTGTGCATTCCGTCAAATAATCAACGGCAAATTGAACCCCCTGTAGTTCTCTGCCGACTACTTTAAGATCTCTCGGTACACTGGCGCCGCTGGTAATGATCACCCGATGGTACGCTGCTTGCAATTCTTCTGCCGAGATATCTACTCCAACCTCTGTATTTAATACAAACTCGATTCCGACTTGTTCCATCACATCAATTCGACGCTGAACGACGTCTTTGTCCAATTTCATGTTGGGAATTCCATACATCAATAATCCGCCTGGACGATCACTGCGTTCAAAAATGGTGACTTGGTGTCCCAGCTGATTCAAGCGCCACGCAGCAGACAATCCTGCAGGGCCTGATCCTATAACGGCAACTTTAAAATTAGTTCGCTCCACAGGTACCCCCGTTTCTTTCACCCAATCATTCTCAAAAGCATGATCGATGATAAAACGTTCATTGTCATGGATCGTTACACCAGAACCATTTAGGCCCTCCGTACAGGCTTTTTCGCAAGGTGCTGGACAGACTCTTCCCGTCATTTCGGGCAAAGGATTGGTTTTCGCTAGTCGATCAAAGGCCTTTTTAAATTCTCCGCGATAAACCAAATCGTTCCATTCAGGAATCAAATTATCATTAGGGCAACCCGAGACTGCTCGTTTGCCGCCGTAAAAAATGCCGGTATGGCAAAAAGGAATGCCGCAGTTCATACAACGAGATGCCTGCTCACGCCGCGCTTCTTCGTTTAAAGGAATCTGCAACTCGCACCAGTCTTGAGTACGCTCCTCTACTGGACGATAAGGATTGTCTTGACGGGTGTATTTCAAAAATCCAAATGGATCTGCCATATTAGCCACGCTCCTTTCCAACTGGGACTGTTTGTACACCCATAACTTTAGTGAAGGCTTCTTCAATCAATTCCTCGCCGGTTAATCCTGTTTTCGCTAATTCATCAGTGACTTGGATCATTTCATGGTATTCTGTTGGATATACTTTTACAAAGTGCTGTTGTTCTCTCTCCCAATCGGCCAGTAACTGCTCTGCCTTTAACGAGTCAGTGAAGATTAAATGTTTTTCCAGCAGCTCTTTTAAAATCGTATCATCGCCTGATTCATCCAAACGGAATAAATCAACCATCTCCATGTTGCATTTTCCAGCTAATTCGTTTTGCGGATCGTAAACGTAGGCGACACCTCCAGACATTCCAGCAGCAAAGTTTCGACCAGTTGATCCCAGAATGACTGCCACACCGCCAGTCATATATTCACAGCCATGATCGCCCACACCTTCAACAACAACGTTGGCTCCACTGTTTCGAACACAAAAACGTTCGCCGGCTCTTCCTCTGAAATAGGCTTCTCCTCGATTTGCACCGAAGCACGCCACATTTCCCACGATTGGAGAATGTTCAACATCGTAACCCGCCTCTTCAGGTGGGACGATCACTAAACGGCCTCCACTTAATCCTTTTGCCACATAGTCATTTGCTTCGCCAATCAGCTTCAATTCCATTCCTTGCGTGATGAATGCTCCAAAACTTTGACCAGCAATGCCTCGATAAGTATACTTCAACTGTCCTGGAGTCAATGCGTAGTTTCCAAACCGCTCTGCGATCCAGCCGCCCATTCGTGCGCCGACAGAACGATTCACATTATTGATCGTGCTGTCGATTTGGATCAACTCGCCATTTTTGATGGCCGCTTCTGAGAAGGCATCCAGTTCTTTCCATTGACGCTGTTCAGTGAAGGGATCTTCAACTTTCCGTGTGATTCCAACACTTGACGTTAGCATTCGGCTGAAGTCTAAGGATTTAGCTTTTCCCTTTGCTACAAATCGCGGCTTCAAGACTTCAGTATGTCCAACCATTTCGTCAATACTTCTAAAGCCTAATTCAGCCATGATCTCTCGTAGATCTTCTGCAATGAACATCATGGTATTAATAATATGTTCAGGTTTGCCGACAAAGAATTTACGCAGCGCCGGATTTTGCGTAGCTACACCGACTGGGCAAGTATTCAAGCTGCACACACGCATCATCACGCAGCCTATAGCAACCAAGGCTAAAGAAGCAAAACTATATTCTTCGGCACCTAGCAAAGTAGCCATTGCAACATCGCGTCCAGTCATCAGCTTGCCATCCGTCTCTAAAATCATTCGTTGACGCAGCTGATTCATTGCCAATGTTTGATGAGCCTCAGCCAGTCCCATCTCCCAAGGAAGTCCTGCATCACGGATGGAATTTCTAGGAGAAGCGCCGGTACCGCCATCGTATCCCGAAATGACGACTACATCGGCACCTGCTTTGACAACCCCTGTGGCTATCGTTCCTACACCTGTACTGGAAACCAGCTTCACATTGATTTTTGCATAAGGATTGATCGTTTTTAAATCATAAATCAACTGAGCAAGATCTTCAATCGAATAAATGTCATGATGCGGCGGTGGAGAAATCAAACGAACACCTGGTGTAGAGCCGCGAATCTCTGCTACCCAAGGGAAAACTTTATTACCTGGCAATTGTCCACCTTCACCAGGTTTTGCTCCTTGCGCCATTTTGATTTGCAGTTCCTCTGCACTCATCAAATATTCAGCATTTACACCGAAACGGCCAGAAGCTACTTGTTTAATTTTACTGTTGAAATTTTTTCCATCTGCACGTGGTTTGAATCGGTTTCGATTTTCCCCACCTTCCCCACTGTTTGATTTGGCACCGATCGCATTCATTGCTTCAGCAATACATTGATGGGCCTCCTCACTTAATGAACCATAGGACATAGCTCCTACCTTGAAACGTTTTACGATACTAGAAGCAGGCTCCACTTCAGAAAGCTTAACAGGTTCTCGCTGTCCAGTAAATTCCCACATTGAACGTAAGGTCGTTGGTGTTTCCAGGGCCTCTTCGTTCATTTTATTTGCATACTGTTTGTATAATGAATAATCTCCAGAGCGCACCGCTTGTTGAAATTGATAAATCGTACTTGGATTATATAAATGATGCTCGCCTTCTGCCTTGTATTGGAAACTTCCGCCAGAAGGAAGCTGATCATTGCCATTGGCTCCGTAAGCTGCAGCATGGCGTTTCAAGTATTCTTCTTCAATCTGAACCAGCGACAATCCACCGATTCGACTAGCTGTTCCAGTGAAATATCGATCTGTAACTTGTTTTGAAATGCCGACCGCTTCAAATAGTTGAGCACCATGATAGCCAGCAATCGTCGAGATTCCCATCCGCGACATGACCTTGACAATTCCTTTTTCAGCTGCTTTTCGGTATTTTTCCAGTCCATTTTCAACTGAAAAATCCTGTAAGGTGGCATACGCGCCGTAAGGATGGATTCCGCTGGCGCCGTATCCGATCAACGTAGCAAAATGGTGGACCTCACACACTTCAGCCGAATCAACTACAATACTAGCTAATGAGGCTTTTTCCTTACGAACTAAGTAATTATGCAATCCAGAGACCGCTAATAAGATCGGCATTGAGATTTTTTCAGGCATTGGATCGCGGTCACTCAATACTAAAATCGTTGCTCCTTGATCGACGGCTTCTTCAGCTTGCTTGAACATTTGCTCCAATGCATCTTCTAAACAAGCTTCATGTTCTCGAACTTTATAAAGGGTGGAGATCACAACTGTTTTTTGACCCTTTTCATTCAACGAAATCAACTTGTTGAAGTCTGTCGTGCTCAATACAGGACTGGTGATTTTCAATTTTTGACAGCTGGTTGGTAAGTCTTTTCGGATATCCCCGTCTCTTCCTAAAAACATCTCGGTTCCGATAACCAGCTGCTCACGAATCGCATCGATCGGTGGATTCGTGACTTGGGCAAATTGTTGTTTAAAATACGTGAACAACGATTGAGGCTTTTCGCTCAGCACAGCCAACGGAGCATCGAATCCCATTGAAATGACGGGTTCTTCCCCGTTTTCCGCCATAGGCAGAATTAATCCACGAATGATTTCATCGGTATACCCGTGCAGCTGCCACATCTTTTTCAATTCAGTTTCTGAAATTTCACTGGCCTCGTTTTCATTCTCGGGTAGCTGATGAAGCTCTAAACGATGCTTCTCTAACCATTCTTCGTAAGGGTATTGTGTTGCATATTTTTCCTTGATTTCTTGATTGCGATAAAACTTTCCTTTTGTCGTATCCACCAAAATCATATTCGCAGGGCCTAATACACCCTTTTCCACCACTGTAGAGAAATCTAAATCAACCACACCTGATTCAGAGGCAACTAAGACTAACCCATCTTTTGTGATCGAATATCTCGAAGGCCGCAGTCCATTTCGATCCAGAGCGGCACCGACCATTTCACCATCCGTAAAACATAACGCCGCTGGTCCATCCCAAGGCGCCATAAAACTCGCATTGTATTCACTGAATGCAGTCAATTTGGGGCTTAAGCTAGCTTCTTCCGACCAAGCCTCAGGTACCATCATCATCAGCACCTGTGGAATGTCTCTGCCGTTTCGGTACAAAAATTCCATACAATTTTCTAATTTAGCCGAATCGGAATCCTCAGGGTTGTACACTTCTACACCATGACTTTTCATCCAGTTTTCAGCACCGCGCAACGTGTTGATCTCCCCATTATGAGCCAAGAATCGAAAAGGCTGTGCCCGATCCCAGCTAGGAAAAGTATTGGTAGAAAACCGAGAATGGACGACAGCAATACTGGCTTTAAAGTTTTCCGCCTGCAAATCATCATAAAAGATCCCTACCTGATAAGCATGCAGCATTCCTTTGTATACCACCGTTTTTGAAGAAAGACTGCAGATCGACATATCATTTCCTCGATAGGTCTTCTCTAATTTTCTTCGTAACCGAAATAAATGATCTTCAAAAACTCGACCCTTTGTCACATCCATTGGTCGTTTGATAAACAGCTGGACAAAACTAGGCATTACCCGTTGTGCTCCAGGTCCACAATTTTCAAATTGAAAGGGAACATCGCGATGCCAGATCACAGGATAGCCTGCGATCTCAATATCTTTAGTGATAGCTTGAAGCAAGCCAAGTCTTTGCTGCTCATCCGCTGGTAGAAAAAACATTCCAACGGCGTAGTCCCCTGAGGCAGGCAAATCGATTCCTTGCCTTTCCCCCTCTTCTCGAAAGAAAGTATCTGGCAAAGTCAATAAAATTCCCGCGCCATCTCCAGTATCTGGTTCTGCACCCGTTCCGCCACGATGATTCATGCGCTCTAACATTGTTAATGCATGCGTTACTAATTCACGTGAGGCCCGGCCTTCCATTTGGGCGATAAAACCCATTCCGCATGCGTCCTTCTCAAATGAAGGATCATACATTGTCTGTTGCTTCGTTCTGTCATGCTTCATCATAGTCATCAATCCTTTGAATATTTTGACAATTCTAATTTATTTTTAATATACTACCCTTTTTCATTGACATGTGCAACATTTCTTAGAAAAATTTTTTTATCACAGTTGTTATCGTTCGTGAATTCAAAAAAAGAGAAGTGAATCAAATGGTAAAAGATAGCATTATCTGATAAACTTATTCACGTATGCCCAGTCTTGAAAGGATGGAGACAATGACACCAAATCGTGAGGATTATTTAAAATTAATTTTAGAGCTGGGAGGCGATGAACGAAAAGTCAGCAACAAACAAATCGTTGAAGGGTTGACGATTTCAGGCGCCTCAGTAAGTGAAATGATCAGTAAATTGGTTAAGGAAGGTCTAGTGAATCACTCTCCTTATCAAGGCGTTCAGCTAACTAAGCTAGGCTTGGAGAAAGCCAGCACATTGGTCAGAAAACACCGACTTTGGGAAGTATTCCTTGTCGATCATTTAGGTTATTCGTGGAACGAGGTTCATGATGACGCAGAAGTGTTAGAACACGTCACCTCTGAACAATTAGAAAAAAGATTAGATAACTATTTGCAAAAACCAAAATTTTGTCCTCATGGAGGAATGATCCCTTCTCAAGGCAAAAATGTCCACGAGAAAGATCGTAAAACATTGATTGATTATCCTGTTGGAACGACCGTATCAATTGCTCGTGTCTTGGATGAAAAAGAGCTTCTAGATTATCTGGTCGATCTAGGCATAACGATCCATGAAGAATTTACAATCACCGATATTGCTGCTTACGAAGGTCCGATCACTTTAAAAAACGATCAAAAAAAGGCCGCAATAAGCTACAAAGCAGCGAGTACAATTTTTGTGGATAAAGTATAAGGAGTGGAACTACTAATGGAACAACCCGCATTATTTACCATATTTGGTGGTACTGGTGATCTTGCTAAAAGAAAACTGTACCCTTCTTTGTTTCGTTTATTTAGAAAAGGCAACTTAAACGAACATTTCGCTGTCATCGGAACAGCCCGCCGTCCTTGGAGTGATGATTACTATCGCGACATCGTGAAGGAAACCATTCAGTCCTTCGATCCTACTGACGCTGAAGCTGACGCATTTGCCAGTCATTTCTACTATCTATCTCACAATGTGAATGATACAAATCATTACGATGAATTACGTGAACTGAGTGTCAAACTCGATGAGCAATACCAGCTGCAAGAAAACCGGATTTACTATTTGGCAATGGCACCACAATTTTTTGGGACCATCGTTCAACATTTGTCTTCACAAAAGATTTTGACAGAACAAGGCTTCAATCGGTTGGTCATTGAAAAACCGTTTGGATTCGATTATGATTCAGCCAATCAGCTCAATCAGGAGATCCGCAAAGTTTTCCCTGAGCAAAATATTTTCCGAATTGATCATTATTTAGGGAAAGAAATGATCCAGAATATTGCAGTGATTCGCTTTGCCAATAATATCTTTGAATCTTTGTGGAATAATCGATATATCGACAATGTTCAAATCACTTTTTCTGAAGCGTTAGGTGTCGAGGAACGTGGAGGGTATTATGAAGAAAGCGGCGCATTAAAAGATATGGTTCAAAATCACATCTTACAAGTCGTGTCACTTCTAGCCATGGAAGTCCCCACCTCTTTTTCTGATCAAGCAATTCGTTTAGAAAAAGTCAAGGTGTTAGAAGCGATTCGGAGATATAGTCCTGAAGAAGTGAAGAACAATTTTGTTCGCGGCCAATATGACACAGGCAAGTTAGATGGGCACGATTTCCTACCCTATCGTCAGGAAGAAAATGTTGCTGAGGATTCATCCACTGAAACATTTGTTGCAGGCAAGTTTCTAATTGATAATTTCCGCTGGTCGGGCGTGCCATTTTACGTCCGCACAGGCAAACGCATGACTGAAAAGGGAACCCGTATCAACATCGTCTTCAAGCAAGTCCCTGTTAATGTCTTTCATTTTGACAATGAAGAATCTGCACAGCCTGAACTTCAGCAAAATGTCTTGACGATCTATATCCAGCCGACCGAAGGATTTTCTCTGATCCTAAATGGTAAAGAAATCGGACAAGGTTTTGAGACAGATCCGGTTAAATTGGACTTCCGCCACAGCTGTGAAGTAACCGGTAATAGCCCTGAGGCTTATGAAAAACTGCTGCTAGATGCGCTCAATGGAGACGGAACGAATTTTTCTCATTGGGATGAAGTGGCAAACTCTTGGGAGATCGTGGATCGTATTCGACAAACCTGGGATCAAGAGACTCCTGATTTTCCCAACTATACTGCTGGGACGATGGGACCACAAGCAGCATTTGATCTCCTCTCCGAGAACGAGCATTACTGGATCTGGCAACCAGATAATTGGTATCGAGAACGTGGCAAACTTAAATAAAAAAATTCCGGAATTCATTAAAAAGAATTCCGGAATTTTTTTATTATTTCTCGAATCCCTCTGCTACTGCTTCGGGAAAATGTTCATGAACGATCTCTGCACAGGGCGCACATAGAGTTGGTAATTCAGAATCTGCACCTACCGTCGTACGAACCTGACGACAACGGTCACAGACTTCTCCTTCTGCTTTTTCAACCAACAATGCAACATCTTCAAATGCCATCGCCTTGTCAGGTGCTTCTTCGGTTGAAATACTGAATGAATCTGGAGAAACGATCAACAATTGAGGTAAATCAGCATCAATCGCTTTTAATAAAGTACGTACTTGTTCATTAGGATACACGGTAAGCTTGGCCTCAAGAGAACGACCAATGATTTTTTCGTTTCGCGCCTCTTCCAAAGCTTTTAGAACCTTGTCTCGGAAGTCCATAAAAGCACGCCACATATCGATCAGCTCTTCTTGATTCTCATATTCTTGGTACTCAGGAAATTCAGCTAGTTGAACATATTCTTCCTCTTCCTTCAGATAAGACCAGATTTCTTCTGATGTGTGAGGCAAGATTGGTGTCAACAGCTTCGTCAAAGCCACTGCCGTTTGATAAAATACGGTCTGCATACAACGGCGTTCATAACTATCTTCCGATTGGATGTAAACGACATCTTTAGCAAAATCTAAATAGAAAGAAGACAAATCTGTCGTCAAGAAATTCACAATTGTCTTATGAATATGAACAAAATTATACTTGTCATATCCTTCTTCTCGAACGCTTTGAATAACTTGATTTAAACGAACAAGCATGTATTTATCGACCGACCGTAAGTTATTGTACGCAATATGGTTCTCTTTTGGATCATAATCCGCCGTATTGGCAAGTAGAAAACGCATGGTATTGCGGATTTTTCGATAAATTTCAGCGACTTGGTTTAAAATATCCATTGACACACGAACATCCGATTCGTAATCAACGCTGCTGACCCACAAACGCAGGATATCTGCGCCCATCTGCTTGATGACTTTTTCTGGCGCAATCGTATTTCCAAGTGATTTAGACATTTTCCGGCCTTCACCATCTAAGGTAAAGCCTTGTGATAACACCGATTTGTAAGGAGCTACACCATTGATAGCAACGCTTGTGGTGATACTTGAGTTGAACCATCCGCGGTATTGATCAGAACCTTCCAAGTACATGTCAGCTGGAAAAGTCAATTCAGGACGTTGGCGCAAGACTGCTTCATGAGAAGAGCCAGAATCGAACCATACATCCATGATGTCATTTTCCTTGGTAAATTCCCCATTTGGAGAACCTGTGTGTGTGAAGCCTTCTGGCAGCAATTCTTTCGCAGTTCTTTCAAACCAAACATTCGAACCATGTTCAGCAAACAAATTTGCAACATGATCGATTGTTTCCGGTGTGATGATCGCTTCCCCGTTCTCCGCATAGAAGATCGGCAAAGGGACTCCCCAGGCACGTTGACGGGAAATAACCCAGTCTCCCCGGTCACGGATCATGTTGTACAATCGGGTTTTGCCCCAAGGAATGATCCAATCGACTTTTTCAATCTCATCTAAAATATTTTCTCTAAACTTATCGATTGATGCAAACCACTGTGGTGTTGCTCGATAAATGACTGGTTTTTTCGTTCTCCAATCATGAGGATAGCTATGCGTAAAGAAATCTAGTTTCAATAGCGCTCCCTTTTCCTCCAGCAGTTCTGTGATCATTGGATTGGCTTTGTCATAGAAAACTCCCTCAAAACCAGGCGCTTCTGCTGTGAACACACCTCGGTCGTCTACTGGTGATAAAACTTTCAACCCGTATTTCTTCCCAGCAAAATAGTCATCTTCCCCGTGGCCAGGAGCAGTATGGACAAGTCCAGTACCTGCATCCAACGTTACATGATCTCCCAAGATCACCAGTGAATCACGATCATAAAATGGATGTTTGGCAACAATGGACTCTAACTCAGAACCCTTCAATTCTTTTAAAACTTCGACAGTGTCCCAGCCAATTTCTTTTTGGACTGTTTCTAATAGGTCCTTCGCTACAACAAATTTGCGACCGTCAGCTTCGATCACTGCATACAAATACGTTGGATTCACTGCGACCCCTTGGTTTGCAGGCAATGTCCAAGGCGTTGTTGTCCAAATGACCAAGCTTGTATCAGTATCAAGCACCCCCTTGCCATCTTTGACTTTAAAAGCTACATAGATTGAAGCAGATTTTACGTCTTTGTATTCAATTTCAGCTTCAGCTAAAGAAGATTCACTAGAAGGTGACCAATAAATTGGTTTTAACCCTTTATAGATATAGCCTTTTTCAGCCATTTTACCAAACACACGAATCTCCGCTGCTTCATAGTCTGGGGTCAACGTAATATAAGGGTTTTTCCAGTCCCCTGCTACGCCCAAACGTTTGAAATCCTCACGCTGTGTGTCTACCTGAGTTAATGCATAGTCATAACATTTTTGGCGATATTCAGCCATGGTCATTTCTTTGCGTTTAATTCCTTTGTTCGTCAATACTTGTTCGATTGGCAGCCCATGCGTATCCCATCCAGGGACATATGGAGAACGAAAACCGGACATTGATTTAGAACGGACGATAATATCTTTACTGATTTTATTTAAGGCATGTCCAATGTGAATATTGCCATTCGCATAAGGAGGTCCATCATGCAATACAAACGTTGGCTTGCCTTCATTTAATTTTTGACGTTTTCCATAAACATCGTTTTCATCCCACTCTTTTTCCCACTGTCCTTCGCGATTCGGCAGATTACCTCGCATGGGAAATGCGGTTTTACCTAATAGTAGTGTTTCTTTCATCTTCACTACGCATCGACTCTCCTTTTCTAAAATAAAAAAAACAAGCGCATCCGCAAAGGGACGAGCTTGTCGTGGTACCACCCAAAATTTGAAATCCATTGATTTCCTCACCATCGATAACGAGATGAATCGTTGATGATTACTGTTGTTCATCATCAAAATCAGCTAGAGGATCTTTCTCATTAGAGGGTCTGCCGTTCTCACACCATCAACGGCTCGCTTCAAGAATCTAATCAGCTTTTCTGGTCTAGTCTTTTGAATCTGTATTAATCAAATCAGGGATATCGATCGTCAATCCCATATCTTCAGTTGGTTCGGGAGCATTGTCAAAAATTGACTCTTCTGAGTTTACTGCAAACTCCGTACTATTGTCAAGTTCATCAGCGAGAACGTTGCGAATGATCTCATGACTATCGTCAACGTATGATGCCATTGGTTTCAGGACTTCATCCCAATCACCACTTTTTGCTTGTTCAAGTTGTGTTTCCAATAACAATAATAATTGTTGGTGGAAGACACGGGTCTTTTTCTTCAAGTCGTTGGTTTCGCTGGCTAATTGACGAGCTTGGCTTGTAGCATCAGTCAAGATCTCTTTTGCCTTTTCTTCGGCTGTTGTTGTCAACAAATGCGCCTTTTTCTCAGCATTTGTAATCATTTCGTCGGCACGGTTTTGAGCAGAGGTCACGATTACTTCGGACTCTTTGCTTGCTGAGGATTTAACTTTATCCGCAGTATCCTGTGCCACAACGATAGATTGATTCAAAGCTTCTTTCAATTCGTTGAAGTATTCCAGTTTTTCTTCTGCATGCTTCAATGATTTTTCCAATTCACGATTTTTCGCGATGCTTTCTTCATAATCGCGAACAACCATATCTAGAAAATCATCGACTTCGTCTTGGTTGTATCCCCGCATCTTTGTGGAGAAGTTTTTGTTCTGAATATCCAATGGAGTTAATGCCATTTATGTCACCTCGTATAATTATTTTCGTAAAACGCCTAAGCGCAAACGGAATTTCTCTTTTTTGGTTTTCCCTTCGATGCCTTGGATTTGAATTCGTCCGAATCCACGAATCGAAATAATATCTAATAAATCCAACATATAATCCGGACGCTCGTTCGTGCTCCAGTTGACTTTTACTTTTCCAGCTTCCACCAACTGTTTCGAACGTTGTCTCGAAATATTATAAACAGTAGAAATAATTGAATCGAGCCTCAAAGAGGAGGCCGTCATACTCTCTTCTGACCATGTATCTTTCGGAAGAATGATCTCAGTATAAGGTTGCTCTTCTAAATGAACGGTGACACGTCCAATTTTTGTAACTTGTGTCTCCACATAATTTGCCGTTTCGTTCGTTAAAAATACTTGCCATCGCTCACCATCAGAAATGATATCTCCGAAAAATTCTCGCTTCATTCCAGTATTCATCAACGTTCCCAAGATTTTCCCGTGAGATAATTGCGTGAATTTTTGTGGGTACTTAATTTCTACTGTAACGATTTCAAAATCATCAAACGCTGGTTGATAATATTCAGGATATATCATACATCGGCAGCGTTCCGCTTGTTCATATCCGCCAAAAAACATAAAACTTAGTTCACTATTTTCTCGCGTCAGTGTCTCTAAGATATATGCTTGACGCGGATCTAAAAAATTGGTCAAATAAGGGGCATATTGACTTTCAACTTGTTCCAACCAATTGCCGACTTGATCGATAAAGGGCCGTTCCTCTGTCCGAAAATGCTGATACACATTCTCATTCATGCCTCTCACCCCCTTTGATTAATAGACAATACCAAAGACTATTTGATTGATGATTCTAGTAATCAATCCTAAGGCCAGTACTGCTGCCATTACGGAAAAATCAATTCCGCCAAACTGCAAGGGTAATCTTCTAAATAAGTTTAAAAATGGCTCACAGATACGACTTAATAATTTTCCTAACCCCGATTGATAAGCACCGGGAAACCAAGATAGCAATGCGTAAACAATCAATAAAACTGTATACAAATTAACGAATCGATTAAATGCATTCAGTAAAGTAAAAAGTAACAAATAAAAAGCTCCTTTACATTTCTAATCCAAAAATATCCTGATCTGCCATCGATTGCAACGTTGAATTGTCAATCTCAATATTCGTTGGCGTACATAAGAACATTTCGTTTCCAACACGTTTGATATCTCCATCTACCATATAAACAGCTCCGGTCAAAAAGTCAACGACTCGTCGAGCCCTCGCCTCATCCAAAGACTGAAAATTAATCAATACCGTCTCTCCATTAGCTACACGCTTGGCGATCACTACGGCCTCATTGTAAGCACGCGGTTCAATTACAGAAATTCTTCCACTTTTTGATTCTGCCATTTGTGGTGCCATCCGTTGCTGTACGCTTTCAGATTTTGGCATAGAAACAATCTTTTCCGTTTTACGAACCGCTTTTTGTGCAGCAGGTCGTTGAGGTGCAGACTCTGTTGATCGAACAACTTGTTCGCGCTTTTTCGGCTGATTGTATCTAGGTTCTGGAGCTGTTCTTTTTTCACGCTTTGGTCGTCTTGTGACTGGCTGTTTTGAAACAGCTGGCACAGTCTCTTCCACTATGTCACCTTCCGCCAATCCAAAAAAATCACTTATTTTTGCAAGACTAATTCCCATCGATTCAATCCCTACCTTCCTTAAATAATGCGGTGCCTACCCGAACAAACGTTGCTCCCTCTTCGACTGCGATTGTAAAATCTTGACTCATTCCCATGCTGAGCTCTGTACAAGGAGCGTGTGCATACTCCAGTTTCTTTATGCTTTCTTGCAATTGCTTCAACGCTTTAAAAATCTGTCGAATCTCATTCTCAGTGGCATCCAAGGGTGCCATGGTCATCAATCCGACAATGTAGACATTGGTCAACTCTTGCAAACTTAGAATAAATTGATCCAATTCATCGGGCTGGATGCCATGCTTTGTTTCTTCCCCAGAAACATTTACTTCTATAAAACAATTGATTCGCTTCTCAGCGCGCTTCTGAATTTCTTCAGCCAATCGTAGACTATCCAGTGCATGGAAATAGTCAATTTGATTAATGATATTCTTTACCTTTCGACGTTGAAGATTTCCAATCAAATGCCAGCGAACATCTGTGTACTTTGCAAGCTGAGATTGCTTTTCCAACATCAGATCGACACGGTTTTCCGCTATATCAACAACGCCATGTTGGATTAGTTCCTCTGCTTCTGGAGTGCCAACACTTTTAGTTACTGCTACGAGTGTTACTTCTTCCGAGTTACGAGAAACGAGAGCACACGACTCCTGAATCTCTTGCCTGATAATATGCAAGTTGTCAGCGATCATGTGCTCTCCCCCTTTTATTTTCTACGGCGAAAGAATGGTGGTGTATCTAGTTCTTCGTCATTATCAGTTTTAACTTCTTCCCGACGGAAGGTATCGAATTCTTTTTTCTCGATATTGTCAAATTGTGGATCTTCAACCTTTTGTCGGATATTGTCTTCCTTACGAATATCCCATTCTCCGAAAGCTGATTGCGGTTCAGCATTTCTTGTTGCTTCTATCTCTAATTGTGGTTTTTGTGGAACAGATTGGATTTGACTAGCCCGTTGATTGGGACGGCTAGCCTTACGCTCCTTTTTTGCAGGATCAATCCCCGTTGCGATAACCGTTACACGGATTTCATCGCCCATATCTTCATTGATTGATGTACCTAAAATAATATTTACATCACCGGTTGCAGCATTTGCAACGATATCTGAAGCATCTTGAGCTTCAAACAACGTCATATCCAAACCACCAGTAATGTTCAGCAGCACTTGCTCTGCACCATCAATTGATGTTTCAAGCAATGGTGAAGAAATTGCTTTTTTAGTCGCTTCAATCACACGGTCTTCACCGCTGGCAACACCGATTCCCATCAATGCTGTTCCTTGATTAGCCATCACAGTTTTAACATCTGCGAAGTCCAAGTTGACATAGCCAGGAGCGGTAATCAGATCAGAGATCCCCTGAACCCCTTGACGTAAAACATTATCTGCTTCACGGAATGCTTCGAGCATCGGTGTCTTTTTATCCACTACTTCCAATAAACGGTTATTGGAAATAACTAACAAGGTATCTACATTTTCTTTTAATAATGAGATGCCTTCTGCAGCAAAACGGCCGCGCTTTGGTCCTTCAAAGCTGAATGGTCGAGTCACAACGCCTACTGTTAACGCGCCTAATTCTTTAGCGATTTTCGCAACGACTGGTGCTGCACCTGTTCCGGTGCCCCCACCCATTCCAGCAGTAATGAAGATCATATCCGCACCTTCAAGAGAATCCTGAATTGCTTGTTCACTTTCTTCAGCAGATTTCTTTCCAACTTCTGGTTGAGAACCTGCTCCTAAACCGCGTGTATACTTTGGCCCTAATTGAATCACTGTTTCTGCTTTTGAGTTTCTAAGAGCTTGGACATCCGTATTTGCTGCAATAAATTCAACGCCCTTAACGTTTTCTTCAATCATTCGGTTTATTGCGTTTCCGCCACCGCCACCAACACCGATGACTTTAATGACAGCCCCTTCGTTGATGTTATTATCCAATGAAAATTCCATGTTCTGTTCCTCCTATGTCCTTATGAACTAATCAAAAATATTTGAGAAGAAATCCTTGATCTTCCCTGTCACTTTTTCATCGCTTTTTGGTTTTGTTTCTTCTTCATATTCTTCTACTGCATCATAATCGTCATAGACAGGTGTGGTAGACACTGCCGATGCCTGAGGAGCTAGAACTGCTTTTTCACCAGTTACTGCTGTTTTTGCTAGGTGATAAACATCATTTAGCTCTGCAGAATAATTAACAATACTGATTACGTTTGTGAATACTGGATTGCGCAGACCCATTTGATTAGGAACATGAAGTTTGACATTCGTGCCAAAAATATCCTCAGCTAAATCAACTACACCCGGTAGACTGGCAGCACCTCCAGAAAGAACCACTCCTCCAGGAAGATCCAATGCTTCAATCTCATCTAAAGCTTCTTTTGCTTTGCTGAAAATTTGTTCCAATCTCGCTTCGATGATCTCTGCCAAATAGCGCTCATCAACCTTAATCGGATCCGTCTTCCCAATCACATCAACTGGAAAATCTTCTTCTTTTGATGTTCTTGATGGGTAAGCATCCCCATAATTGATTTTTAACGCTTCAGCATTGTTGAACGATGTATTTAGAACGATAGAGATATCTTTAGTGACATACTCGCCACCTTCTTGATCGACATGCGTAAACTTCAACTGTTTATCATGCATCACCGAGGTAGTTGTTTGGCCCCCGCCCATGTCAATGACGATCGTGCCAAAATCTTTTTCACCATCCGACAATATGGATTCTGTCAGCGCCAAAGGTGTAATGATTGTCTCAGCAACAGTTAGTCCAGCCTTTTCAACACAGCGGTGTATGTTATGAATAATCGTTTTTGGACCAGTGAAAACTAGTCCGAACATTTCTAAACGAACACCGATCATGCCACGCGGATCCTTGATTCCCTCGAAACCATCTACTGTGAACTCTTGAGGCAATAGAGAAACAATTTGTCTTTCAGGAGGAACAGAGCGAACCATTGCAGCTGAAGCTACATTGCGGACATCCTCATCTGTAATTTCTTTCGATTCATTGTTTACGGCAATCATCCCTTGACATGGCTCAACTTCTAATAAGTTTGCTGGTAAACCAACGCTCACGCTTTTGATTTGAATCCCAGCTTTTTCCTCGGCCTGCTTTACTGCTCGTTGAATCGCGTGAACCGTTTTATCGATATCCACGATAATTCCACGATTGATTCCTTCTGATTTTGCGTTTCCAACACCAATTATATTCATTTGGCTATCGATGTACTCGGCAACGACTACTTTCACTGATGTCGTTCCGATATCAAGGCCCACATACATTCCTGTTTTTGCCATGAACGGGATTCCTCCTACTTATATTTCGTCATTATGTCAATTGAAAATCTCTTTGCTTTTTCAAGCACGTCATATATTTCTTGTAAATATACTCACTGCCAACAATTTTACCACATTTTCTCTAGAATTAAAAAGGAGAATCCGCATTTTCTTCGGATATTTTTAATCATTTTCAGTAGATGGCACCGTTTCTTCCGTTGATTCTTGTATAGAGCCAGAATCAGACGTTTCTTCGGGGTATGGATAGCTGTAAATTCCCGCTTCCATATCAACAACTCCCTTAAAATCTGCCGCATCCATTTCTTTAACGATTTGTGGATAATAATACATTTTTTTGCTCATTTCCGGAATACTCACCAGCACTTGATTTCCATCATTCATGAAAATTTGCAGCAACTCTTCATTTTCTTCCGATGGCGCATATTTGATTTGCGAAACACCTTGTCTCACTTCTTCAGACAGCTGGTCGTACTGCTTTAATACACTCAAAATACGCCCTGGACCAGTGAAACCTTCCAAGATAGGCAGTCCACCTTTGGCTTGATCCATATTAAGAGGGATGATCTTTCCATTTGGCAAAACAGGAGAATACTTATCATCATGTTCTAAATAGGCAACCTCGTGGTATTCCTTCACATCAACCTCAAACTTGTTTGCTCCGTTAAACCGGATCGTAGCATCTTTGATACGCAGCTCCTGTTTTTTTAGTTGAGCAATGTATTCATTTCTTTGGAAATATTGCTGCCAAAGATTTTCACCAATCGAAAAGTCTAAGTCCTTTTTGATTTCTTGTGCTGAAACCTGTTCATTTCCAGTGATAGTAACATCAGCTAGTTTGCTTAAAGGAGAAATATAGTATAAAAGAAAAATAGAAGGCAACGCAAACAATAGGACCAAGAACGTAGAACGACGATAGAGCCGTCGATACCGCTCATGTCTGATATTCGGCAAACGATCTAAAAAGGAGCCATTTGCAGGACCACCTGAATGATCCTCGAACATTTCTAGGTCTTCAAAGTCTTCTTCATTTTCTATTGGCTCCAACGATTCATGATCGTTGGGACTATCTGTGCCTGCTGGCTCTGATTCCTCAGTTGGTTTTTCGTTTTCCGAAGTTGTCTTTTCATCATCCAAGCTCTTTTGCTTCTCTTCGTCAAGCTTTTTCAAATATTCTAGATTTGCCTGTTGCCAAGGTGTCATATCATTTAAGTCATTAGGTTGTTTTTTGGGCTTATCCTTATCATTGCTCACACGTTCACCTCCTTGATCATATGGTTTCGTTTACCAATTTCCATAACCGTTCAGCTGCGTTTGGAATTCCTTCCTTTTTTGATGCATTTGCCATTTTAGTCCGTAGTACTGGATCTTCCATGATTTGATCAATCGCTTCGATCAATCGGTTCCCATCTAGATCTGTATCCTTGATCATCTCAACCGCTCCAGCCTTCACCAAACTTTGCGCATTTTTAGTTTGGTGATCATTTGTCACGTAAGGACTGGGAATCAAAATAGCTGGCAGCCCTAAAGCAGTAAACTCAGAAATAGAAGTTGCTCCTGCCCGACCGATCAGTAGCTCAACACTGGTCATGACTTCAGTCATATTTTTGATATAAGGCTGCAGGGAAATATTTTTCCATCGTTTACGATCAGGAAATTGCGCACTTAATTCTTCAAAATAGCGTTCACCAGAAGCATATAAAACCTGATAATTTTTTTTGGAGAGCTGAGGAATAGCTTCGACCATGGCTTGATTGATCTTTAAGGCGCCTTGACTCCCTCCAAAAACGAGAACAGTTGGTTGGTTGGGATCTAACCCATACTCTTTTAAAACATCTGAAGCTTTCATATAAGCCACTTCTTGACCACGTGGATTTCCAACAAGTATCGTTTTGTTATCGGGAAAATACTCCCGCGCATCCGGAAAGCTTATCGCCACGCGATCAACAAAGCGGCTCAGAAATTTATTCGTCATCCCTGGCACACTGTTTTGCTCATGGACGATCGTAGGAATTTTCATTCGTGCAGCTGCAAATACGACCGCTCCTGAAACATACCCTCCAGTCCCAATGACAATATCCGGTTTAAACTCACGCAAGATTCCTTTTGAGCGGTTCACGCTAGCCACAAAGAGTTTTATTGTCTGAAGGTTTTCCCAAGATAGCTTTCGTTTGAATCCCTGGATCTTAATTGTCGTGAAAGGAATACCTGTTTCTGGAACGATCTTGTTCTCCAAGCCACGATGTGTCCCTACATATAAAAATTCCGTTTCGGGTTGGATTTCCTTCACATAACGTATAAAGGCTAAAGCCGGATAAATATGTCCTCCAGTTCCTCCACCAGTTACAAGTATTTTCATTTTGTCTCCTTCATTTAATCCATCAAAAGTAATTACTGGTTGTTAGGCCTCTAAACTCTCAACTGCTTGCATAAACTTATCGCCACGTATTTCGAAGCTGGAGTACTGGTCCCAGCTTGCGTTAGCTGGTGAAAGCAAGATGTTGTCTCCAGGCTGACTCAGTTCGTATGCCATTGGAACAGCTGTTTCAACATTTTCGGTCATCAGGATCGTTTCTATCCCAGCTTGTTTTGCTGCGTCTGCCATTTTCTCTTTGGTTTCCCCAAACAAAATGACGGCCTTTAAGCCTTCCAACGAGGGAATCAATTCATCAAAATCATTTCCGCGGTCTAAACCACCTGCCAGCAAAATGACTTGAGAGTTTTCAAAGCCGCTTAACGCCATTTCAGTAGCTAGACTATTGGTCGCCTTTGAATCGTTGTAGAACTTTCGATCATTAATCGCTGTCACAAACTGTGTCCGGTGAGCAACGCCATTGAAATGACTTAGTGCTGTGCGAATTGCCGAATTCGACACACCTTTCAATTTTGCTGCTGCAATTGCAGCCAATGCGTTCTCAATGTTGTGAATCCCTGGTACGCCCAGTTCATCGGATTTCATGATTCGCTCATTTCTAAAATAAAGTTCATTCTCTTTTTGATAAGCCCCGTTCTCCAAAATTTGTTTCGCAGAAAACGGCACTATCGAGGCTTTTGAAACTTTAGATAAATCCTGCAATTCTTTAGAATCCCAGTTAATAATCAAAAAATCTTCTGACTGCATATTCTCCTGAATTGCCCATTTAGCAGCAACATAATTTTCTCGCGTACCATGATAATCTAAATGAGCCTCGTAAATATTCGTGATGACCGCAATGTGCGGCTTGAATTTTTCAATTCCCATTAGTTGAAAGCTGGACAATTCAATCACCATGTCATCTAAATTTGTCACTTTTTGGGCAACTTCGCTCGCTGGATAACCAATATTACCCGCAAGATAGGCCTTCCCACTTTCGCGTTCTTGATTTAAAAGTAATCCGATCATGGTCGTAGTGGTTGTTTTCCCATTCGTACCAGTAATACCAATCATCGCACATTCAGCTACCAAATAAGCGAGCTCGACCTCTGTTAAAATAGGAATATGTAATTGCTCAGCTTTTCTGACCAACGGATTACTGTAAGGAATCCCTGGATTTTTTACCATTAAGGAAAAATCTTCATCCAATAATTCAATAGGATGGCTTCCAGTAATCACTCGAATGCCATCCTCCAGCAAATCCTGAGCCGCTGGATTTTCATCAAAGGGCTTTCCATCGTTTACAGTAACAAGCGCGCCCAAGCGATGTAGCAACTTGGCCGCACTAAACCCGCTCTTAGCCAGACCTAAGACCAGAACTTTTTCATTTTGATATTGTTTTACTTCTTTCATTTCAGTCATCTCCTACAATACAGTCAATAGAACAACTAGCGCAGACACTAATCCAACCAACCAAAAAATGATATCTATCTTCCATTCTGACCACCCAGACATCTCGAAATGGTGGTGTAAGGGAGACATTTTGAAAACACGTTTTCCAGTTAATTTGAATGAAGTTACTTGAATCATGACACTTGCAGTTTCACATACGTACACTAACCCAATCAATAGCAATGTCCATTCTTGATGAAGCATGATTGAGACGGCCGCTAATAATCCCCCGAGCGCCAATGATCCTACATCGCCCATAAAAATTTTTGCCGGTTTTTTGTTATACGGGAAAAAGCCCATCAATCCCCCGACCACACTTAAACAAACGATTAATACCTCATACTGCTGTTGATTCCATGCAATGATAGCATAAGTTGCAAAAGAAATCGTGCCTAAACCTGACACTAGTCCATCGATACCGTCCGTCAGGTTGACTGCATTTGAAAAACCTACTAACCAAATAACAACAAATACACCATATAAGACTCCTAAAGATAGATCTAACCCAAATAGATTTAAGCTATTTGGGTAACCTTCCATCCGATAAACGAGATAAAATACGACCGCTACAATTACTTGTGCTACGAACTTTTGCCTGGATGTCAGCCCCTCGTTTTGTTTCTTTGCTAACTTTAAAAAGTCATCTAAAAAACCAATCAAGCCATAAAATAAAAGAACAAACAAGAGTATGACGAGAGATGTCGTAAACTGGTTTTGCCAAATACTAAACCAAATAATCGTGACTGCTGCTGCACTCAAAAACCCGGCTCCGCCCATTGTCGGAGTTCCAGCTTTTGAATTGTGCCACTTCGGCCCTTCCTCTCTGATTTCTTGTCCTTGCTTCTTCATTCTAAAATAGCCAATCAAAAACGGCATCCAAGCGACAGTCATCGCAAAGCTACTGACAAAGGCAATAAATAATTGTGCCGGTTCCATTCTTTTCTCTCCAGTCTTAACCCAGGGTAATTTTCAATTTCTTATTGGATAGTTCACTATAGGGTTCGATACTTTGTTTTGTACAGTACCCCTCCCCTTTAAAGCTGACCTCAATATCCAGCAGTGAAGCAAGCTTCAGTATATCTGCCTTGGACCAGCCTCTGATATCTGGTATTTCCTTTTTTCCGTCAGTCAATAGGATCAATCGTTCATTCGCCATCATTTTTTCACCTGGCTTTGCAGATTGCTGAACGATTTTTTTGCCATCGCCGATCACAACTGCTGTCATTCCACGTTTATTCGCATCTGATGCAGCGGTTTCTGTTTTTAGATTCCGATAATCTTCGACCGTCACTTGCTCATCCTCTGTACTACTGGAATCAGTTTCGTTCCCTTGGAATTCCATTGCACGATTTAACAAAGGATTAGCGATTTCACCTAAAATTCCTGCAGGGTAATGCTCCGGTTGTTTCAATGTTAAATACAAAATATACTCAGGATCTTCAGAAGGCAGCATCAAAGCGATCGAATAAATATAATTGGTGGCACCCGTTAAATATCTTCCATTTTCAGAAATCTGTGCTGTTCCCGTTTTGGCTGAAATATGGTAGCCAGGTACATTGTATTGGTCATATGCAGATCCATAATTTTGACTCTCAACTACATCCCGCATATACTCACGAATGGTTTGCGCTGTTTCAGCCGTAATCGGTTCACCTACTACTTCTGGCTTTGTAACAATCTCTTTTCCATCATTTGGATTCACGATTTTATTGATATAGTGAGGTTGCAGCATTTTCCCATCATTTGCAATTGCTGTATAGCCGCGCATCATTTGAAAATTCGTTACCCCAATCGCTTGGCCGTAAGCACTCATAGCCTGGTCAACAATATTACTGGATGGCAATGTCCCTTTGCTCTCATTGGGCAGCGCTGAATAAGTACTTTGACCGAAGCCGAACTGTTTCATATATTCTGGCCATTTATTTCCCAGCCGCTCTTGAAGCATTACCATACCCACATTACTTGACCAAGACAATGCTTGGCGCATAGTCAAAACACCTTTTTCACCAAGATCATGGTCATTAATCGTAGCATCCGCAACTTTGATTTTACCAGACACATACGATTCATTTTCATCGAAAATTCCTTCATTTACCGCTGCAGCGGTGGTAAATACTTTCATCGTCGAACCCGGTTCAAAATTATCTTCAACTAAGAAATTCCGCCAAACATTTTCTTCGTCCAAGCCTTCTTTTGTCTCTGGATTGAAGGTAGGACGTTGCGACATAGCCAAAATATCTCCTGTTTTGGCTTGCATCAGCATAGCAGTCATCTCTGTTGCTTTAGCTTTTTCATCGACTTCATCCATCAGCGTTTCTAAGTAACTTTGAAGGCCTGAATCTAGAGTCGTATAAATGTCCTCGCCATCTTCTGCAGCTTTCTGCTCTGCTACTGTTCCTGGCAGCGGCTTTTGAGTATTGTCTTTTTGATAGACGATTTTCCCGTCTTTTCCTTTCAGCACATCGTCGTATGCTGCTTCTAATCCCATTTTCCCTTCCAGATTTTCATCTTCATTAGGGGTGGCATACCCGATAAAATGGGAAGCAAATGCTCCGTTAGGATACATTCGATCTGTATGTTCGGCGAAATACAGGCCTTTGACACCTGCATCTTCCATATCTTTCTGAATCTTTTGTTTCTTCTCTTCTGAAATATTTTTTCCTTTTGAACCAAATTCGACTTGATAAAATTTAGCTCTTCCTTCGCTATTTAGACCACTTTCCAAACGACTAAGAGCAGCTTTCTTTTTGATACCTAAGTTGTCATGAATGATCGTTGCCAGTTTAGAGAAATCTTTTTTTTGAGCGTAGAGTTTCTCTTCACCCGAAGTAAAGCTTTCTGACAAAATAGCATAAATAGAATAAGAAGTGGCATCCTCTGCAATCGCAACACCGTTACGATCATAGATTGTGCCACGTTTCGCCTTGACGACTTCCTCGCCACGGTAGAGCTCTTCAGTTTTTTCTTTCAAAGAGGTTCCTGCTACATGTCCACCCGCCACGACATAAATCATTCGAACGGCAAACAAAAAGAACAATCCAATACTCGTAGCAAATAAAAGAATACCTACTTTTTTGCGATTGTTCATCGGAGTTAGATTTTTTTTGCGGATTTTTCGTTTAATCCTTTTAAAGCTCATTTACTTCACTTTCCTTAAATTCTCGTCATTGATCTTAAGTTCAGCTTTTTCGGCAATCTCTTTCAAACGGTCTGAACGAGACAGCTCATTTTTTTCTTGTTGAAGTTGTGTAGCTGTTTTTTCCTTTTCATCGATTTGAGATTGAATATTGCTGATCTCATTTTGGGTCTTGCTGACATCATTACGCATATTCACCATCAAAACAGCTGTAGCAATCAACATAAGCAATAAGCCAACCACAGCGATCTTTTCAATTCGAGAAACCTTTTTTAATCGTTCTGCAGGAGAGACAAAGACATCAAAGGAATCTGGCATTTGAGTTGTTTGTTCTGGTCGTGCATAATCAAATGGTCGTTGTTGATCATTTTTCAATTCAGCCATAATTCCTATCCTCTCTTCGTTTTTTCTGCAATCCTTAATTTTGCGCTTCGTGCGCGATTGTTTGTTTCTAATTCATCCGCTTGCGGAATGATCGGTTTTCTTGTGATTGTTTTTAAAATTGGTTGATATTCTTCGGGTACGACTGGTAACCCAGGAGGCAAATCTTTCGGCTCACTAAATTCTCGAAACATCGCTTTAACGATTCGATCCTCTAAAGAATGAAAGGTGATCACACTGATCCTTCCTTCTGGTGCCAGCAAATGGATCGCCTGTTCCAATGAGGTTTCAATTGCTCCCAGCTCATCGTTAACAGCAATTCGAACGGCTTGGAAAATCCGTTTTGCAGGGTGTCCCCCCTTGCGGCGTGCTGGAGCAGGTATTGCCTCTTTTATGATTTCAACCAGCTCACCAGTAGTTTTGATCGGTGCGGTTGAGCGTCTTTTTTCAATTAGTCGAGCGATTTGTTTTGAAAATTTTTCTTCTCCATATCGGAAGAAAATTCTTACCAGCTCATTATAGGAAAAGTCATTGATCACTTGGTAGGCACTCAAAGAAGCGTCTCTATCCATGCGCATGTCTAAGGGAGCATCTTGGTGGTAGCTAAACCCACGTTCAGCTTCATCCAGCTGCGGAGAAGATACACCTAAATCGTATAAAACTCCGTGCACTTCAGAAACTCCAAGTCGCTCTAATTGGGAGGTGATTTCGCGGAAATTTGCTTTGATGAATGTAACCTGACCTTGATTCACATATTTTTCAAGACGTACTGCTGCATGATCGATCGCTGTCTGATCTTGGTCGAACGCGTAAAGATGACCGTTTGGACCCAACTGTTCTAGTAAGTACTCACTATGTCCAGCCCCACCTAGCGTACAATCAACATAAATCCCTTCCGGTTTGATAGTCAAACCATCTACTGTTTCATGCAGTAAAACGGTTGTATGTTGAAAGTCTGCCGCCATCATTAATCCTCTTCCTAAAATCCAAAATCGACCATTGTTTCAGCAATGTCGTCAAAACTTGCTTCTGTTATTTCTGTAAATTCACGCCATCGAGCCTCATTCCAAATCTCAATTCGATTTGCAACACCGATAATCACACACTCCTTCTCAAGAGTCGCATGATTTCTTAACGCTGCTGGAATGTTGATCCGCCCTTGTTTGTCAATCTCGCATTCTGTTGCTGCAGAATAAAAGAAGCGCACAAATGTACGTGCATCTTTTTTTGACAACGGCATCTCATTTAGCTTAGTCTCTAAGCTAGACCACTCATCTAAGGGATAGCCAAATAAGCAGCCATCCATCCCGCGGGTAACGACAAATTTTTCGCCTAATTGTTCACGCAATTTCGATGGAACGATCAATCGTCCTTTTGCATCGATATTGTGCTGAAATTCTCCCATGAACATATTAGACTCACCCCTGTCTCCCACTACATGAGTTAAGTCTACCACAATCCCCCACAATCTACCACATTTTCTAGGAAACTGTTTCGAGAGTTGTCTGACCTTTACTAACCATATTATTTTGTCAAGGATTCAAGTGGATATAACCAGTTTTTTTAAAGTCTTTTACTGAAATATCAATCGAATAAAGCTGACGATAATCAGAATAAAATACAGTAAAATCGACATCAAAAAAGTGGAACGCCAAAACATCTTAAAAAAGCGTCCGTACATGATTTCCCGAAACCGATAAGCTTGAAAAGCTACGATACCGATTCCTAAGAAGAAAATCGTCAATAAAAAATATGGCAGTATTGAAAATGTACTGATATATTTTGAAATTTCATGCATTCCTACGATTAAAAAAGGCACTGAAATATCCGGTACTTTGATATTGAATTTCTGCTTCAATTTAAACGTATTTACGATATAATCTGATGCCAAAAAGACAATTACTGGAAAAATATACCACAATAACAAAACTAGAGAAAAAGACCCCAACAAACCCATTCCTTCCTTTATTAACTACTACCGTCACTATACTTCATTATCATTACATTTTTGTTTCATTTAATTTAAAATCTAATAGATTTAGCAACTCTTAATAAAAAACAATTTTTCTTCACACAGTTGAAAAAATGTTTAAACCCGCATAAACCGTTCTGATTCATTTGCAGTCCTTGCAGAAATGCAGTATCATGATACTGAATCTTAACAAGGACGTGACAATCTATGAAAGAAAAAAAATCGACGAGCACCTTCTCTAAAGTCACAAAAGTCGTTATCTGGGCAATGCTGCTTTTGATTGTAGGTTCACTTGTAATCAGCAGTCTGATCAGCGTAATGTAAAAATAGATCGAAGCTCTTTCGCTTCGATCTATTTTTTTGCCAACTCGAGCAGTTCTCTGGCGTGCTGAATGGTCAACTCGGTAATTTCTGTTCCCGCAAGCATCCTTGCGATCTCATCGATTCTTTCAGAAGGTGACAATTCCTCAACGATGGTGATCGTCCGATTCTCTACCACCTCTTTACGGATAAACAATTGATGATCCGCTTTTGCAGCAACCTGCGGAAGATGGGTGATACATAATACCTGAGAATTTTCACCGATTTGATAAATTTTATCTGCAATCGCCTGAGCCACCCGACCGCTTACACCTGTATCCACTTCATCAAAAACGATACTCGTTAATCCTTGTTTTCGAGAAAAAATAGTTTTTAAAGCCAGCATAACACGAGAGATTTCTCCGCCCGAAGCAACTTTGACAAGTGGTTTCAGAGGCTCTCCAGGATTGGTCGTAATATAAAATTCAATCTCATCAATTCCATGCTCTGTAATAGTTGTTTCGCTGAAATGTACGTGAAAGCAAGCATTCTCCATATACAATTGTTTTAATTCTTGTTGAATAGCTTCTTCAATACGTTTAGAGATTTTCTGGCGTTTCGCATGAAGCTGCAACGCGTCTTCCGTTAAATCGGTTTTCTTTTCTTCAAGTTCTTTTTCCAGAAGTTCCAGCTTTCCTTCTGAGAAATCAGACTCAATCAATTCTTGACTGATTGTTTGATAATACGCAAGAATACTTTCAATTGAATCCCCATACTTTCGCTTCAGCTGATGAATGAGTTCAAGTCGTTCATTGACAGTATCCAACCGCTCCTCATCTAGTTCGAGCAGATCCAATTGCCGACTGATTTCAGTTGCAGCATCTTGTAACAGATAATAGGCACTGTGAACATTATCGGAAATGGTTTGATAAGCATCATCTAAAGGTGCAATACTCTGCAACTCCTGACTAGCTAGACCAATACCGTCCAATGCACTTGCTTCATCATTGGTCAACGCTTGGTAGCTGTATGACAATGTATCTACGATTTTCTGAAAATTCACAAGCTTATCTCGTTCTTCGATTAGCCGTTCTTCTTCGCCAACTTCCAGTTCGGCACTTCCAATCTCCTCCTGTTGAAAAGTTAACATATCCATACGTTGAACAAACGTTTGCTCATTCTGTTTGTATTTTCTAACTCGTTGAGCCAACTCCAGATACTCGTGATACGCATGACGATATCTGCGCTTTTCCGCTTGAAAATCTTCTGAACCAAAGCTGTCAAGCAAACGCAAATGTGCATCAGGATTCATCAATTCTTGATGATCGTTTTGTCCTTGAATATCAACAATATAATGGCCAATACGTCGTAAATTCGATAATGTTACGATTCGTCCATTGACGCGGCAGATATTTTTTCCTGAAACATTCATATCTCTCTGAACGACCAATATACCTTCTTCTGTTTCAATCCCCAATTCATTCGCTAGTTTTTGAAAATCCTTGTGTATGGGCAAATCAAATAACCCTTCCAACACACAGTGTTCACTGCCTTGTCGAATATATTCTACGGAGGAACGGGCCCCGGCCAACAAACTTACTGCGTCGATAATGATCGATTTCCCTGCACCGGTTTCCCCAGTGAGTGCAGTCATTTTATCCGCAAAGGTTAGATGCAAAGAAGAAATAATCGCAAAATTCTTGATCGATAATTCCTGTAACATAAGAACTTACTCCTATCTTTTCTGGCTTCGTTCGCGAAGATCTTGAAGAATTTTTTTCGCATCCTCTTCTGTTCGAGCAATCATCAACACACTGTCGTCATCATTAAGAATTGAAAATAATGCTCGGTTGAAATGACCTTCGATCAGATTGGCTGCTGCCGAGGCATTGCCCGGAAGTGTCTTCAAAACAATGAACTTTTCCATTTGGTCAACAGACAAAAAAGCTTCCTTTAACAACTCCGTTAAGCGATTCGATAGATTTTCTTCATTTTTGTGAGGCATACTGTACCGATACCCGCCATTTGCAGCAGGAACTTTAATCAGTTTCATTTCCTTGATATCTCTTGAAATGGTTGCCTGAGTGACTTCGACCCCTTCTTTGGTTAGTATGGACACAAAATCCTCTTGACGTTTGATATCATAATCACTTAATAAGCGAGTGATTAATCGATGACGATCCTTTTTTCGCATAGGAACCCCCTTATTTCTCTAAATACTTGTGCGCTGAATCAACAACTTGACTTAAATCAATCGCTGGATTGATTGTTCCAGTTTCCCCGGCAGATTTCAGATGGACTAAAAATTCAATATTGCCTTCCCCACCAGTAATTGGTGAATAGGTTAATTCCTCAACATTGAATCCTTGGGTCACAGCAAAATCAGTAATTTCACTCAACACCTTTAGATGCGTTTTAGGGTCGCGAACAATTCCTTTTTTTCCAACGAATTCTTTGCCAGCCTCAAATTGAGGTTTGATCAAAGCTATGACATCTCCTCCATCAACAATAATTTTTTTTAGCGGAGGCAAAATCAATTTTAATGAAATGAATGAAACATCAATCGTTGCAAATTCTGGCTGGCCTTTGTCAAAATCATTCAATGTAGAATAACGAAAGTTCGTTCTTTCCATCACGACAACTCGTTCATCTTGGCGTAATTTCCACGCTAATTGATTGTAGCCTACGTCCAGTGCATAACTTAATTTTGCACCATTTTGCAATGCTGCATCTGTAAAACCGCCAGTAGAGGACCCGATATCCAACATTATTTTTCCATTGATCTCTACATTAAAATCGCGCAACGCTTTTTCTAATTTGAGCCCCCCGCGAGAAACATACGCCAATGTCTGTCCTTTTACGTGCAGCTGACTGTCACCAGCAATTTTTTCTCCGGGTTTGTCCAATCGTTCATTCTTCTGATCATACACCAAGCCGGCCATGACACCTCGTCTAGCCTTTTCTCTGGTTTCAAATAAGCCTTGATTAAAGGCCAAAACATCGACACGTTCTTTTTTCATGTCTGTCTCCCCTACAGTGTAAACATCCTTACTAAATCTTCCAGTAAAGCAGCATCAAAATCATCAACCTCCATGAGTTGATTAATAATCTTTTTCGCAGCGCTTAATTCTTTTACCAGCGCTTGCTTTGCTCCTTCTACGCCTAGAAGTCTTGGATAAGTACTCTTTTCTTGTCTTGCATCTTGTCCAACTTTTTTCCCGAGATCCTCAGTTGTGCCTACCACATCTAAAAGATCATCACGAATCTGGAAAGCCAATCCCATATGAGCACCGAGCTGTTGAAGTTGGTCAAGCACATATTCGGTTTGCTGTGCCAAAATTCCTCCAGCTACAAATGCATACGTCAGCAAGGCTCCTGTTTTTTCACGATGAATTCGCTTTAGCACTTCTAATGAAACTTGTGTTTTTTCTGCAGCCATATCGCCAGCCTGCCCGGCCACCATACCTTCCGTTCCTGCGGCTTTTGTTAACAGTTGAATGAGTAATAATTTCTCTTCTGGCTCCATGATCATTTGAGTCATAGATTGAAATGCGCTGGTAAAAAGCCCATCTCCGGCAAGAATCGCCAAAGCCTCACCAAACACCTTGTGATTCGTCGGTTTTCCCCGTCGAAGATCGTCGTCGTCCATGGCCGGCAGGTCGTCGTGGATCAACGAATAGGTATGGATCATCTCCAAGGCAGCAGCTGTTTGATAAGCATTCACTCCCAATTGACCACAAAACGAATACGCCGTTGACAATACGATCAGAGGGCGAATTCTTTTTCCGCCAGCCTGTAACGAGTAAAGCATCGCTTCTTTCAAATCTTTGTTCGTCGTATGCGCATTTATGAAATCACACATTTCTTTTTCAACTTTTGGAAGCTCTTTAGACGCAAATTCTTTCAACATCTCAAGCTTCCTCCTCACCTGTGAACGGTACCTCTTCATTTTCTTCAGTCATCATTTTTGTCAGTGTTTTTTCTGCCTTAGTCAAAGTATCCTGACACTGTTTACTTAGCACCATTCCTTTTTGAAAAGCTTCTAGAGCCTCTTCTAAAGGTACATCACCACGCTCCAGTTGAGTAACAATAGCTTCTAATTCAGTCAGTGATTCTTCAAAGGTTGCATTTTCCATCGTTTCTCTCCTTACTATCCTTAATTCGTATCAGAAGATGGTTCTGATTTTTTTAATTGGTCGATTGTCGCTTCCGCTGCACCATCTGAAAAATGAATGGTCACCTTGTCATTGGACGATAACTGATTCACTAAGCGAATGACCTGGTCTCCCTTGGTCGTATAGGCATAGCCTCGTCCCATAATTTTCAGTGGACTGAGCAGATCAAGAGAGCCGATTGCGTGTTGCAGCTTTTGTTCCTTTTCTTTCATGTATATGTCCATCTGTTGCGTCAAACGGCTGGCCAGATAAGCAATCTGTTGTTGATTTTGCAAAACTTGATTGATTGGAGTAGCTTTCCCCAGTCGGTTTGCAAGTTGAGTCAGTTCTCTGTCTCTTTGATTGACCAACATCAGCATATTTTGCTGCAATCGTTGATTCAAACGGTCTACTTGAATGCTTTGTGCCTCATACAGACGCATTGGCTGACGAAAAATATACGAATGTATGGCACGTTGATACCGTTCCTTTTTACGTTCGATTTGATTCAAATAGGCTTGTTCTAAACGATTTTTCCGCTCCTTGATCCGTAACAATTCTTCGCTTAACACAGGAACAGCCAGTTCAGCTGCCGCAGTCGGGGTTGCAGCTCTCACATCTGCAACGAGGTCTGCGATTGTTGTATCTGTCTCATGGCCTACTGAAGAGATAATTGGAATAGGGGCAGCAGCAATGGCTCTGGCTACACGTTCCTCGTTGAAGGGCCATAAATCCTCGATTGATCCACCACCTCGTCCAATAATCATTGTATCGAAATCTTCTTGTCCTGCTCGCTGAATATTTTTTACGATGCTCTCAGCTGCCTTATCTCCTTGTACAATCGTTGGGTATAAAACCAATTGGGCGATCGGATACCGACGTTTTACGGTTGTAATGATATCTCGAATGACTGCTCCACTCGGACTTGTTAAGACCGCGATTCGCTTTGGAAAACGCGGCAATGGCTTCTTCGGCAGTGAAAACAAGCCCTCCTTATTCAATTTTTCACGTAACTCAGCTAATGCTTGATACAGAGCCCCCACACCATCAGGCTCCATGTGGTCGATATAAATTTGATACATGCCGCTGGCTTCATATAGAGCCACTCGGCCAACAACCAATACCTTCATCCCTTCCTTAGGTGTAAAGCGTAATTGATTAAACGCTCCCTTGAACATAATCGCGTTTATTTTGGCCTGCTCATCTTTCAAGCTGAAATACTGATGATTGTTCGGTCTAAGACGAAAATTGGATATTTCGCCAGTCAAATAAACACGCTCTAAATACGGGTCTGCATCAAATTTGCGCCGAATATATTTAGTTAACGCACGAACAGTTAAATATTCTTGGGCCACTTTACTCACCTGAATTCTGCCGAATGCAGGCTTCAACCGTTTGCTGCATCAACATGGTGATGGTCATCGGTCCGACCCCACCCGGGACTGGGGTAATGTAGCTGGTTAAAGGCTCCACTTCATCAAAGTTGACATCTCCGATCAGCTTCCCATTCTCATCACGGTTCATCCCGACATCGATAACGACAGCGCCGGGTTTGATGAATTCTTTTGTGACGAAGTGGCCTTGTCCAATCGCTGCCACTAAAATATCGGCTTCCTTGGCTAATTCAGGAAGCTGTTCCGTCTTGGAATGTGCAATCGTGACAGTCGCGTTTGCCCCTAACAACAAATGGGCCATCGGTTTGCCAACAATGTTGCTTCTGCCGATGATTAATGCGCGTTTCCCGACCAAATCAATTCCATAGGCTTCAAACATCTTCATAATTCCATAAGGTGTACACGGTATCGCTTCAGGTATGCCCACAAATAATCGGCCTAAATTCATTGGATGGAACCCATCCACATCCTTCGACGGATCGATGGCCAGTAAAACTTTTTCTTCATCTATGTGTTTGGGTAAAGGCAGCTGGACCAAGATTCCGTGGTATTCTTCAGACTGATTAAAAGAAGCTATTTCATCTAATAATTCTGCTTCAGAGATCGTTTCTGGATAGCGCATGACCTTTGAATGGATACCGATCCGAGAAGCGGCCTTTTCTTTATTTCGTACATATATTTGACTAGCCCCATTATCGCCTACTAATAGAACGACTAACCCTGGTTGTAATCCTTTTTTTTGCAGGCTGGCTACTTGTTCAGCCGTTTTCGATTGTAACGTTTCTGCTAATTCTTTTCCATTGATCAATGTACTCATGAACAACACTCCTCTAACGATGTAATTGGAAAGAAAGCTGGAAAAAATAGCAGCATCAGCTATTTTTCCCAGCTTCATCGATTTCTTTCATGACATTGGATAAAATGCCGTTGACAAATTTTCTAGACTGATCGTCGCTAAACGTTTTCGCAAGTTCGATTGCCTCGTTCAAAACAACTTTATTGGGAACCTTTTCGTTGTACATCATCTCGTAGATTCCTAAACGTAGAATAATCAAATCCATTTTTGATATCCGTTGAATCGACCAGTTAGAACGCAAATGCGACTGAATAATTTGATCAAGCTCGGTTGTCTTTGAAACGACTCCACCCACTAATTCATCCAAATAAGCAGGTACAAACGCATCTTCTTCTTCGCTTACCCAATCTGCTTGATCCAAACTCAGCGCATGATTAATGGCGTCCTTCTTAGTTAGCTCTTGATTAAAATCCAACGGAAACAAGGCTTGCAGCGCCTTTTCGCGGATTTCGTGACGTGACAATTCTTTACTCATTATTTTCCTCTTCATCATTGAATAATTCTTCAAGGGTCGGTTGTTCCATTTTCTCTGCAACAACTCCGACCACGTGGATGTTGACTTCACTTAAAGATACATCTGTCATAAACAAGACTTGCTGTTTTACTCTCTCCTGCATATCCATAGCCACTTTTGGTACAGAGATACCGTATTCTAAGTAGGTATAAATGTCTACTTTAAGACCTTCTTCATCATTCGTTAAATAAACGCCTTTTCCGTGCGCCGATTTCCCCAATAATTCGGTCACATTACTGGCAAGAGAACCGCGCATGCCATACACACCATCAACCTTTGATGCCGCAATTCCGATAATGACTTCGATAACCTCGGGGGCAATAATAATTTCTCCAAGTTCTTGGCTTTCGCCTAATACTAATTTTTTTTCATCTGCCATGCTGACTCTCTCCTTAATTCATACTAAGGTGTTTCTAGTTCACGCCTTTATTCATCTCATGTTTGAATAACCGATGTTCGTTGGTACTTCATTTTGGCATGTTTGATTATATATAAAAATTTCTTTTCATGCTACGAAAAGTTGAAACTATTTGAACTATGCCCGTGAAACATAACTTCCGTCCTGAGTATTGACGATCAATTTATCTCCCTGATTCACAAAAAACGGAACATTTACCGTGAGTCCGGTTTCCATGATCGCTGGCTTTGAACCGCCAGAGGAGGTGTCTCCTTTTATATTCGGTTCAGTTTCTGCTACTTCAAGAGTGACTGTATTGGGCAAATCAATACCTAAAATTTCACTACCATACATAATGATGTTGATTTCAGTATTGACCAATACATAACGCATCTCATCTTCGATTCGATCTTGAGGAATTTCGATTTGTTCATAGTTTTCCATATCCATGAACACATAATTTCCGCCATCATCATATAAATACTGCATTTTGCGATTATCGATCTGTGCTTTGGCCACTTTTTCTCCCGCACGAAATGTTTTTTCCTGAACGCCTCCAGTGCGAAGATTTTTCAATTTTGAGCGTACAAAAGCCGCTCCTTTTCCAGGCTTCACATGCTGGAACTCCACGACCCGCCAAATATCGCCATCGACTTCTATCGTTAGTCCCGTTTTAAAATCATTTACTGAGATCATGTATCTTCCCCCTTCACTCCTGATGCCTTAACAGATTTGGTTCTAGTTTATCATTTCTCGTACACTTATGCTACATCTACTACAGAATGATCAGTTCCTTAGGCGCATGGGTCAATGCGTGATTTCCGTTCTCCAAAACCACTAAGTCATCCTCAATACGTACACCGCCTAAATCAGGGATATAAATTCCAGGCTCATCTGTAATCACATTTCCAATTTCTAAAGAAAACTCATTCATTCGACTGATGGTTGGCCCTTCATGAATTTCCAGCCCTATCCCATGCCCCGTCGAATGACCAAACGCTTCACCATAGCCCTGCTCAGAAATATATGTTCGTGCAACTTGATCCAATTGGTTCCCTGTAATACCTGCTTTTGCTTCGGTTAAAACCATATTTTGTGCCGTTAGGACAATATGATAGATCTCCTTTAGTTTTTCTCCGGGATCACCGATCGCGAAGGTTCGAGTAATATCTGAAACATACCCTTGGTAGTAACAACCGAAGTCAAGAGTAATCATTTCTCCTTCTGCGATGACTTTGTTACTAGCGACACCATGCGGCAATGCAGAGCGAACCCCAGAAGCAACGATGGTTTCAAAAGAGGTGCCGGAAGCTCCCAACGAACGCATGAAAAAGTCTAATTGATTCGCAACTTCTATCTCCGTCATACCTGGACGAATCATTTTTAGCACATGCTCATAGGCTGCATCGGCGATCTGACAAGCCTTTGATATTGTTTCAATTTCAGACTGTTCCTTTTTTTCTCTTAACCGTTCGATCAATCCACTTGCTGGTGCCAGTTCTACATCAAAAAATTCCTCATAGAGAGAATATTCGGCAAACGACACAAACTGATCTTCAAATCCCATTGAAGAGAGCTGCTTTTGATCAATCAAAGAAGAGATCTCTCCAATAATATCCCCTTGATGCTGAAGGATCTTTAACCCGCTTGTTTGTTCAGCGGCCTGCTCCATATAACGAAAATCTGTGATAAAAAAGGCGTCATCCGGTGTTATCAGCGCTATTCCAGCCGTACCGGTGAAATTCGTCAAATATCTAAGGTTGGCCGGACTGCTGACTAAATATCCATCTAAGACATCTTTTTGCATCGCTTTTCTTACTCTGTTTATTCGATCAATCATACAGTTTCCCTCATTTCCTTTTTTATTATATCAAAACCTTGAAAAATGCCCAAAAAGAATGAAAAAACTGGAACAACTATTGCTCCAGCTTAAGACTTATTAAAGAAAAACGATACGACTGCAACAACTATCACTGCTCCTAATATGGAAGGAATCAAGGCCATTCCTGCAACTTGCGGTCCCCAATAACCAAACAACGCTTGGCCCACTGAAGAACCGACTAGGCCGGCAATCACGTTGAACACGCACCCATTCTTTTTTCCACCAGCCAGTGATCCGCCAATCATTCCTATAACGGCACCGACGATTAATGTCCATAACCAACTCATCGTATTTCCTCCTACACTTTTCTTTTATACAAAAAGTGTAGCACAAATGAATCGATTACTCCTCTGTTAACTCTTTAGAGTAAACATCACTTTTGAGGGTGCTCTAAGATAAGTTTGATGAATAGATTTATTTGCCTGAAAGAAGCAAGCCGATTTGTGCGATCATTGCACTACCTAAATAAGTTCCAATAAAAACGAAAACAGCTACGATAGCGACCTTCCATGAGGTTTTTCTTAGATCCATTAAGCTATCTGCCACTGATAATCCGGCAAAAGCTAAAATCGGTGTAGTGATAGACAAAAAATCCACTCCAGCGATTGCTTGTACAAAAAAATCCGACAATAAGCAAAAAAACAAGGAAACCAGCGATACCCAGCCCAAAATAGGAAAGTCAGCCAGTACTTTGATTCGCGTTTTTTTGACCAGTGATGATACAAACACCCCGATCATCGAAAAACTCCACAAAACAACCAAGCCTTGAATCGTTTGAAAAGTAATAGGGGTCGACGCTGGATTTCTAACTAATTTAATCGTTTGTGTAAATAAAATCAGACAAACACTCAATAACAAAACGAAAGAGATTTTGATGTATTCATTAGGCTGCTTCTTTTCCACGGCGTGATCCTCCTGTTAGTAAATTGTACATAAAACGCTGCAACGGCACAGCAACAAAAACCATGGTGTACGTACCAATAAAGCTCGTTAAAAGCTGACTCGCTGCTGCATAGGCAGCAATCGTCGTTTCATTCTCAGGCATTAAAGCAATCAAGGATGACGAAGCGGCCGTCATCATACTGGCCGATCCGACACCTGAGCTCATAGCGAGTGCTCGATAGTCCAGACCGAACCCGGCCATTATCGGAGCAAAGATACTGAAGAAGATCGATCCAAACAACGTTCCGATCAAATACAAAGAAAGTACACCACGTCCTTCTGGAGAATCCAAGGTATATTTCTCCGAGATATAGGCCAGCTCTCCTTCACGGCCAAGTCCTAGTGTAGCGCCAATCGCTTCTCTGCGCAGCCCTAGCATGATCGCTACTGGAAGTCCTAACAGCACTGTTCCCACATTGCCCAGCTCTTGAAACAAAAATACCCAGCCGACCGTTAAAATTTCTCTTAGCCGAGGAGCAACATCTGCTCCGTAACGTGCCATTAGAGGCAGCATGATATACAACAAATATTTTGCAGAAAATTGAATGTTTCCTTTCGAATAGATGGTAGCCAATATCCCTTTTCTGACCATCGGCAAGCCTAAAAGCATTGCAGCCAAAACAGAAAAAACCAATGGTAATACGGTGATCGTCGTATTCCCCAACGTGATAAATTGCATTCCGATCAGTTCTGCCATCGCGACGACGAGTAAGACAAATCCAATTAACAACCCTAGTTCTTTTTTCATGAAACTCCTCCATCATTTATCGTATGAATCAATCCTTGGTACTCTTCAAAGGAACGGCGATAAAGTCTTGATTCATCTAAATTTCCTGACATCTCTTCAAAAACAGTCGTTAAAAACTCAGGAAAGGTCGCAAGTACAAACTCAGAATCAATCAGTTTAAAATCATCTCCATGGATCGTCCCTTCAAATCCTCCATAGCTTATTTGAATGCAAGGAATCATAAAGGCCAAGTCGCCAATATCTCCTGCTGCTGCAATTCCTCCACGATCATCAATAATATCTGGAATTGCATCAAATTTTTCAAAAGCTTTTTCAACAAAATGATTTAAATAACGATCTTGAATAAAAGGAAGGTACCCCATCTCCGTCTCGATCGCAACCTCGCCTTCTAAAGCAGATGCACTGCCCTTCGCTGCTAAATCGAGTTTTCTTGCGACCTCAGGCATATATTCAAGGGTTTTGCAACGCAAATCAGTTCCAACCGTTATTTTATTCGGAACGACATTCGTAGACATGTCACTGTTCATCACAATCGGATTGATACGAATTGATTCTGTGTCCTTAAACTGCTGTCGACTTAACCCGATGGCCGTATTGAACAAGGTAGAGATGCTGTACGCATTGATTCCAGAGAACGGATCAAAGCCGGCATGCGCCGCTTTTCCGCTAAAATGGTATTTTTTATACATAAATCCCGCTAAATCACAGTTCACTTCGATCGTTGGCCGTTCAAAATACTCCCCGATCGCATGAACGCAGACACCAAAGTCGATATCATCAAATACACCTAGTGCCATGGCTTCTGGTTTTCCACCCAAAAATTGGATCGTTCCTTTATCTCTCAACTCTTTGCGATAATCTAGATCCAAATATTCTTCTGCAGGAACGAACACGAAACAAAGATTAAAGTCTAATTGTTCGTAAGCTCTAGTCTTCATATAGTACTGATATAAAGCCAGTGCGATAGCGACTTGTGTAAAATGACCACAATTATGTGCTGCTCCCGTTGCCGGATCTGCCTGAAAATGCGTGGGGGCATAAACCGCATCCAACTCAGCAATAAAGGCCATCGTTGTTTTCTTATCTGTCGATAAATATGTTTTGAATCCTGTTTCAGAAAATTCTGAAAAATCAATCGCCGGATTGATCGTTCGCAGCTCTTCCATGATTTTTGCCCTTGTTCTTGTTTCTTTATATCCTAGTTCTGGATGAAAAAACAAATCAGTCGTAATGTCCAATAACCGCTGATGATAGTCAGTAAAAATTGTCATAGCTATTTCCTTTCATAATAAATATACTTAAATAGTACCCTTTACAAATTCTATAAGCAATGACTCTTTTCATAATTCCGAACATTTTTGACTCAAAAAGCAAAAGGATCCAATTTCTGACACACAAAAAAAAGGACCTTTCAACGGTCCTGCTCTTCTCTCTCCACTTAGAAACTAAAAACAATTTGCACTCAAAAATCAGCGTCCCTTTCCTAAAATCATCTAAATTCCTTTTTTAAAGCATACGGGTTCTTTTCCCAATCGATACGGATTACTCGATATGGAAAATCCTTAGACAATTGATAGCTTCCTTCTGCAGGGATCATTTCCTTTTTCATATGAGCACTTCCCTTCGCCAAATAACCTGTACCCATTTTCAACATGTCTTTCAAATTCAAATTGCTTCCTGAAAACTCTTTGACTGTACCATAATGCTTTGTGACTGAAGACAGTGACGGTCGTACGGTTTTACGCTTCATCAATCGAATAATGTCTTCCTGCCGTTCAAAAACGTCCATTTTTCCATCTCGATCAACTTGATACTCGATATACGCTTCGATCTCTTTTAAAGTCAATCGTTGTTCTCCCGCGACGAACGCTGTACCCGTCTTTTCAGAAACAAAACTTTTTGGACTATAGACAGACATCTTTCTGTCATTCTCCAAACCTGCTTCTGCAATGGCCAGTAAGCTGTCTGACTTTTTTAAAATCAAATACTTGGTCACCTCAATTGCGAAAGCCGTTGAAAAATAATATAAAAACTTCTTGATATCTACCTTTGTATAAAGCATTCCTAACGTTATTCCTTTTAATGGAACCTCAGGAGATACGCGAATTAATGCATTGTCTCTCCCATGAAGCTTGTACACAAAAAAACTAGAACGCTCCCCGTCCTCAAAAATAAACAGCACACGCATCCTATCTCCTCCTTGTCCCATAGTATACCAAATGCTTTCTTTTAAGAATATCCGTCATTAGACTGAAGAAAGAGGGAAACAAGCTTCACTTCTTGTTCCCCTCACTCCGTTATTTATAAAGGCTCTTCTGGACCCTCTTCTTCAATGGGAACCCATGTATCTTGAGGTTCCGCAAAATCAAAAGCTTGATTTATCGTCTGTTGATATTCCTCTTCAGTCATATCGCCATTTTCATAACTTTCACGAAATGCCAGGGTCCGCTTTTCCAACTCGGCCTCTTTTGCTTTTCTGCGCTCCAAATCTTCTTCCCATTGTTCTGTAAACATCGTCTTCCTCCTAAAAAAAGTCGACATCGTCCAATATTAATTGACTAGATGCCGACAGTTTTGATCGATTGATACATACACAGTTACGCTTTGCTTCTTCCTACAAAAAAGGAAACCACCGCAACAACGATCACTGCTCCAATAATTGATGGAATAAGTGCCATCCCTGCCAATTGAGGTCCCCAAGAACCTAGCAGTGCTTGTCCGATAGAAGACCCAATCAAACCAGCTAAAATATTAGCGATCCAGCCCATAGAACCTCCGCGATTTGTGATAGCTCCTGCGATCACACCGATCAATGCACCTATAAGAATGGTCCATAACCAACCCATAGTTCTCTACCTCCTTTTTATAAAGTCTGATTACACCTATTATGTTACTCCGTTCCTAAACATACTTCCAAAAATATGCTCAGTCTTACCGATTTTTTTGGTTATATATAAAAAAAATGATCGTAAATTTGAAAATGACATAAAACTTACATAAAAAAACACTCATAAGGAAAAAGCATTCCAAGATCTCTGATATTATTGTTGAAAATTTCAGAATATTTCAAATCTATTGACGATTTGATAGGATTGAAAAGAGGATGCACAATGGAAAAAAAATTGCAGAAGCAAATGACTTCTCGCCATATCACAATGTTAGCTTTAGGCGGTGCAATCGGTGCCGGCTTATTTAAGGGAAGTGGTGAAGCAATCGGAATCGCAGGGCCTTCCGTATTATTGGCCTTCTTTTTAGGTGGACTTGTATTATTTATCGTAATGAGCGGCTTGGGCCGATTGATTTTAGAGAGTGAAAATGTCCATGGTCTATCCGGTATCGTTCAACCTGTATTAGGGGAGCGATCTGCCGACTTCATTGATTGGCTGTACTGGTCGCTGTGGATGGTCAACATCATTGCCGAAGCGGTAGCTGCCTCAAGCTTTTTGCAATTATGGTTCCCACATGTTCCAGCTTGGTTATTTGTGCTGATTTTAGCTCTGTTAACGACGGCAATTAATTTGTATTCCGTACGATTGTTTGCTGAAACAGAGTATTGGCTGGCTTTTGCCAAAATTACAGTAATCATCCTATTGATCATCTTAGGTATTTTTTTAGTAGGAAAAGAAGTCTTTGATATTGGAATCGTATCAACCTTTCAGCACATGAATAGTCACGGAGGTTTTGCCCCACATGGAGTGAAAGGGCTTGTCAATTCATTGTTAGTAGTTATCTATTCCTATGGCGGATCAGAACTGATTGCTATTACAGTGAGCGAGACCGAAGATCCCAAAACAGCTATCCCAAAAGCAATCAAGGGAGTGATGGGAAGAATCGTTTCGTTTTATATCATTCCCATGTTTTTATTGTTAATTATTTATCCTTGGAATACCCTGGCACATTTGCAAGCCAGTCCTTTCGTCTTGGTTTTCGAAAAGATGCATCTGCCTTTTGCAACAGATATCATTAATTTTGTGATCGTATTAGCGTTGTTTTCATCTATCAATTCGGGCGTTTATGCTTCATCTAGAACATTGTATTTCCGGTTGAAAGAAAACTCAGGAGTTGTAGGCAAATTGGCTACATTAAATAAGCATCAGATTCCGCAAAGAGCAGTATTATTTTGTACAGGTACTTTGTATTTTGGGGTCGTGTTATCCTATTTTTTAGGAAATAAATTGTTCAATTATTTAGTAGGATCACTCTCTTATTCAGTTTTATTAACCTGGTTGCTGATCAGTGTTGCTGCTTTCCTGCTTGCTTTAAAGAAAGGCAGATGGATGGAAAAAATCTTCAGCGGTGCGGCGATCGTGACTTTACTTCTGATTTTTGCAGGAATTTTGATCAATAATCCAATCAGTGTAACCCTTTTGACGGCAGCTATGTACGTATTGATTCTTTTAAGCTATCAAAGAAAGCACCACTCTTTTGTTTATAAGGCCAAATAAATAAGCATTCGTATGCTGTCTCAAAAGCTAGAATCGGCGTTTAGAGCAGTCATACGAATGCTTTTCTATTTTTACTGCCCCATCCATTTCGCAGCAGGCGCAGCGATTGGCGCGATTAGATGCCCCACTAATGGGATAGGGCTATCTCTCCAGCAACTACCGCTGGTTCTAGGCTGCGCATCATTTAAGGAGCCTGCGGTCAGATTCAGCGCAACGATCATCAAAAAGGCCTAATATTACGCTTATAACTACAGATGCCGCCTTTGATGGCTAAACGCTTATTGTGATCACCATAGCGATCGATCTACCAGAATTGAACTTTCCTTCTGTGATGCCTCCTAGTGAATAAGCCATACTGGGTATCGTTAAACCAAAAGCAAATCCGATAGTTAGTGTGTATCTCCTTAAGCAATTGCCACAGTGCAGTTCCTAAAAACACTAACATGAAAGTCCCAACGAGCGCCACAAACTATTCTCTCATGTTGTCTCTCCCTTCAAAAGTGATAATAATTCCATTTGTAGGAATATATACCAGTTATCATTTTGTAAAGCACTACCTGATCTTCGTTACGTTCAATTAAGAATAACTCTTTAGATTCAAAAATTTTTTTTACCTAGTTCATTAGATACATACAAATAAAAAAACAGACCCTCGAAAGGATCTGTTTGATCGTCATTGATTAAACTAATTCGACATCGACTTCGATGTTTCCTCGTGTTGCCTTGGAATACGGACAAAATTCATGAGCTTCTTCAACGATTTTTTCTGCCTCTGATTTTTCGATTCCTGGAAGTGATGTTTCTAAAACAACACCGATCTCATAACCGCCTTCATCTGATTTGTACAATGATACTCTCGCTTTGACTTCAGAATCAGATTCTAATTGATGTTCTTTTAACATATGTTGAACAGCACCATTGAAACAAGAAGCATATCCTGCTGCAAAAAGTTGTTCAGGATTCGTTCCCTCGGCGTGGATTGAAGGCGGTTCCACCTTCATATGCATTTTTCCATTAGGTGCTTCGACTTCACCTTGACGTCCACCACGATTGATCATTGTTGTTTCATATTGCTTTTTCATAGCCGTTTCTCCCTTCATTTTCTTCTTTTAGTGTAAGGTTCTTTCTAACATTTGACAAAGAACTTGCTCGAACCTTAGGCATATTTCTTTTACCTCATTTCATTTTTCTCTATAGTGACTATAGAAACTGTCACTGTAGCCAAGAAAAAAGGAGAAGATTTAATGACTGCCCATATGCCCTACCGAACGACTGCCCCGATTAATTTTGACCGAGGAATAGCCAAAGAAGTAGGAAACAAATTAGCGGATGCAGAAAAGAAAAAAACACTTTTACTTTTTGATGAAGGAATCGAAGAAGCAGGAATCAGCCAAGAAATTGCCGAATATATAAAAGACGCTGGAATTGAAGTCGTGGAGAATAATCAAATTCAGGAAGATCCGCCAGACCGCACGATCAATGAATTGGCCAAATTTGCCGCTGAGCAAAACGTAGACAGCATTGTTGCTCTAGGCGGCGGGAGCGCCATCGATACAGCTAAAGGTGTGAGCTTACTGTTAACAAATGGCGGGAAAATCAATGATTATTTAGACCGCGGAGGAAAACAAAAACCTGGAATCTTTTTGATCGCTATTCCAACTACTGCTGGAACCGGTAGTGAATCTACTCGCGGAGCCGTGGTCACTCTAACTGAAGAAGACACCAAAATTGCTCTTGAAGGCGATGGCTTGGAAGTCGATATTGCATTGATCGACCCGGAGCTGACCTTGGGTGTCCCTCCTGAAGTCACTGCCGCAACTGGATTTGATGCTTTATCACATGCACTAGATGGCTTTATCTCAATCAAAGCAAATGCGTTTACCAAGTACCAAAGCGCTTATGGAGTAAGCTTGTTTAGAAAGAGTATTAAAGAAGTAGTTTATAATGGCGATAATATCGAGGCACGAACCGACATGATGGCTGCCTCAGCCATCGGTGGATTGATCATCACTGGTGCCAGCGTATCCTTGATTCATTCTTTCGCTCATTCGTTAGGCGCAGTTTACCATGTTCCCCACGGAAACAGCTGTGCAATCTTCATGCCTGCTGTGTTGGAGTTTGTTAGCGAAGAAAAATCCGAAGAAATCCGATGGATCGCTGATCTGTTTGAAGTTGATTATTCTTCAAAGGATGATGCTAAAGAAATTGCACGCAAAACAGGAAGAGTTATTTGGCAATTAGCAAAAGAAATGGGCTTGAGCAGCATTACCGATGCAGAAGCAGAGCCAGAAAAAATGTATCAAATCATCCAGCTGGCTCAGGAGGACCCTTCCACCGAAACGTCAGCCCGTAAGCTAGATGATGCAGGAGCAAAATGGATCATCGATCGCACGTATGAAGTCGCCAAAGAGTTAGAAAACTAGACCCTATTTAAAAAATCAACAGCCCTCATCAGGCTGTTGATTTTTTAAATGTCTAGAATTTGTTTTATTTTACGCATCGAAGCATAGTAAATGATTCCTAGGAAAGCGGCTATCATTAAAACAATTGCGACATCCATTTTTGCAGCACTGATTTCGCTACTACTGAGTTGATTGTCATTCATCCAAAACATCAAACCTGTAAAAACACTGATTAATACGGTTGCCACGACTGCAGGAACAATAAAAATCATGTTTAGTTGTCGAGTGATACATTGCTTGATGTATTGATTGTTTGCTCCTAAGCGTTTTAAATCATCAAAAAGCTGCTTATTCATTATGCCCATCGTTGCGCTCCGCGTATAAAGGATAACACCTACCGCTGCTAAACAAATCACCGCTACATAAATGAAAACCAGGAAAAATACAAAGGTGTTGCGAACAAATTCTTTCTGATAGATGATCTTGATAGTCGGATAATACTTCCAATATTCCATCAAATCTCTACTTTCTTCAGAAAGATTCATGGAAGATAGGCCATTTGCTTGCCGATTTTCAGCAAGAGCTTTGGCATGCTGATATCTATCATACTCTTTAGAAACGGCCATTTTCTTTGAAGCCTGATCAACAAATTGTTTATATACTGCCTTGGCGAAGGGATAAGAAGCTTCTAAATCAGACACATTGAACAGAATTTGTTGGTTCTGATATTCTTTGGATAATCCTGCACGAATCATTTGATAATCTGAATCATTTAGAATGTATCGTTGATTCCCGTTATTCGTTAATTCCTGACACTCGATCGTGCCCTTAAACCGTAATTTCAATTTTTGCTTTGTTAAAGGATTAGTGACTTGATCCAGGTCATCATTTTTTTCATAAAAACTCTCCGCCTGTTCGGTAAAGTTCACCTTATAGTATTGTCCTTGATTCAGTGATACCTGGTTATTCGTTTGCTTATTAAACGTCGTACTATCGATAAAATCAGCTAACTGATAATCCTCAACGTGAGTCTCAATCAATTTTCCATCATCTGTCCAATCGCGTTCGACCCCACTGGCTAAAAGCTCAGAAAAAACTATTTCTCTATAGTCGCTTATCGTAACACCATACTCCTTGGCCAGATGGTTTAAATCTTTTTTATCTATTTCATCTTCCGTTGCTGGATAGTGCAGCCCATAATCAACGGGACTTTTCAAAACTGGTTGATTTGCTGTAGACAATTGTGGTGCATAAAAGCTGCTAAACATCGCTGCTGCCAACAATAATACGGTAATAGACATATTGCGAACCATTTGTCGTCCTTGGAATTTCATCATGCTTGATGAAATCAGTCGATTATAATAGTGTTGAGGATTTTTTCCAGGCTTGTTTTTCATAATCATATAGGTCATGATTCGATAGATCCCTACCAGTGACAGAAGATAAGTCACACTCCATATCCCGGATAAATTTCGATTAAAAACAGTCCCCGCAATCATGGGAACGACAAATCCCAAAAACAACCCAGAAAAAAGCATGAGAACACCGAACACACCATTTCTTTTATTCACCATTTTCAAAGGCTCATTTTTTTGATGATGATACAAAATCTCCATGACATCTGTTCGTTTTGCAAAAAGAATCACTTGGATCAATACCAGAACTAACGCACTCATTCCAAAGGCTATCCCGATGAATACCCCGTTCAAGGTAAAGCCGAATACCATGCTCTCCAGATCCTTTAGAAACAGTTTGCAAAGCTGCCAGATCAATAAAGCTATACCTATTCCGCCTATGATTCCCATTAAAATACAAGAACCCATCAGCCGAAGTATTTCATTGGTTAATTGTTTGGCCAAATAGCTTTTCTTAGCGCCCAATGCTAGAAATACACCAGTCTCTCTACTTTTGTATTTTAGAAAAAGACTCGTTGAATACATGATGAAGATCAAACACCCCAGCAAAGCGACTGCGAAAATCATCCAGATTTGTTTTCGGCTGTCCCCACCCTCTGGGAACGTTCTTTGGACGAGCGTGCTGTACAGCATCACCGCATAAGAGGTAACTAACAGTACCGAAAAAGTGACACAAAAAAGAAACTGCGCATACTGGCGAAAATTGTATTTTCTAAGCTTTTTTAAAAGACTAGGCATGGTTAGCTTCATAGGTACTCTCCTCCAGTTCCTTTAAAGCCTGAAGCAGTTCATCAAAAAAGTCATGATGAGACCCCGTACGTACCAGTTCTGTGAAGATCTTTCCATCCTTCATGACCAATACGCGGTCGCAATAACTGGCGGAAAAGGTGTCATGAGTGACCATGAAAATCGTTGCTCCTAACGTATTTTTGGCTTCTATAAATGCCTCGATTACTGTATCTCGAGATTTGCTGTCTAAATTTCCAGTTGGCTCGTCTGCTAACAATATCAATGGATCATTCATCAACGCCCTTGCTACCGCCGTTCGCTGTTTTTGACCACCAGAGATTTCTACGGGATACTTATCAGCAATCTCGCTGATTCCAAATAACTTCAATAGTTTATCAACCTTTTGTACCATTGGACGGTAAGGTGCTTTAGTAATAATTTTAGGTACGCAAACATTTTCAAAAATAGTCAAGCCGTCTAATAACATGAAATCTTGAAATACAAACCCCAGCTTTTTATTCCGAACTCCGGCCATCGCTTCCTCATCAAGCCGTTCTAGCAAAACATCGTCTAATCGAATTTCGCCTTTTTCGTAGGGAATAAAACAAGAAATACAATTTAACAAAGTCGTTTTTCCACTTCCTGAAGGTCCCATAACCGCTACAAACTCACTTTGATCGATTTTGAATGACACATCCTTTAATACATCGTATTGAACATCCCCTGTTTGATAACTTTTAAACAAATGATCCACCCTTAACATGTTCATTCCTCCATTTCTTTACTATCAGTTTATTAAAACCACTCAGTCTCACCTATCCGGAAAAATGTAATCGTTGACCCTTTTTCAGTCATTTTTGGTCAAAAGGACGTGGTATAATGAGAAAAAGATTAAAGGAGAGCTTTATGATCCAAATTATTTGCTGTGATGATGAACGAATCATGCGAAAATCATTGCGGAAAATCATCGAACCAGAACTCCAGCTTCGTGGGAATGCATACGAAATCAATGAATACTGCTCAGGAGAGGCGCTTCTAAACAGTGAGGATATAAAAGAAGCAGACATTTTTTTCTTAGATATTGAAATGCAAACCTTAAACGGAATTGAAACCGCAAGAGAAATCCGCAAAAGGAATCAACGAGCGGTGATCATCTTTATCACTGCCTATGCTGACTTTGTTTTTCACGGATACGAAGTGAAAGCAATGAACTATATCCTAAAGCCGTATACAGATGCTCAAATAAAAAGAATTCTGCACCAAGCTTTGGAAGAGCTCGAGCTTGAAAACAACTTTTACTTTATGATTGAACAAAAATCGGGCAGTACAAAAATAGACTTAAAAAAAGTGCGTTATTTTTCAAGTGACCGACGAGTGATCCATACTTATCTTTCTAATGATAAACTTACATTTTATGGAAAATTAAACGAACTCGAAGACCAATTGCCGAACTTTTTCATTCGAATCCACAACCGTTTTTTAGTTAATTTAAATTTCATCACCGTCGTGGAGTCCTCATGGGTCTTTTGCGGGGAGGATAAACTTCCTGTCAGTCGCAAATACAAACACGAGCTTGACATAACTTTTGCAAAAAATATATTGAATTAGGTGAACGTATGGCTATATTGAATCAAATCTTGTCTCAGCTTTTGAACTTAGGAGGTTCCTTCTTTTTGTTCCACTTAGTCAATCATTTCGTCTCAATTAAACAAAATCAATTTTTGCGGTTTGTCGCTTTCTCATCAATATTTATTATCGGTTTTTTACCGGTTTATCCGAATGACAGCGTCAATATTATTGGTCCCTTCCTCTTTTTCTTGATCGCTTCTCTTTGGTCACTGGAAGGACCAATGATCCATAAAATTTCGCTAGTGTTTATTTTACATCCTTTACTAGCTGCATTGAATTTTTTAATCGAAGATATCGGGCTTCGATTATGGATCGCAGGAGGGCAAACCGCTTGGATGGACCTCAGTGTACATGTTGTGACTTACGGAATCCGATGTGGTATTTGGTTTGCAATTTATCGCATGTTTTGCTCTTCCATTCCCTATAGAAAAACGCAGTTGTCTCTGAAACTTTGGCTGTTGATCGATTGCATTTGTTTGACGCCTTTATTTACAATGATCAGCTTGATTTTACTTACACCATCAGACACGTTATTCATTTACCCTGCCTCTTTCGCATGTGTTTTAACCAGCTTGTCTACGATGTATATGACGGGCTACATTGCGAAAAGCTTCAACTACGAGTTGGAAAACCAAAATTTGCGATTGCAAAAAGAGTATTACTTAGAATTGGAAAATAACCAAAGACAGTTGAGAAAACTGCATCATGATATGAATAATCATTTCAGCGTTTTATTGAATCTTATAAATGAAAAAGAAGAAAAAAAGATGACTGACTACTTAGTAAAATTAACGGAGCAACATCAAATGACACAAAAACAATTTTGCAAAAATAGCATCGTTAATGCTGTACTGAACGCCAAATATCAGCTAATAGCGGCTGAAAATATCAATTCGTCAATCGAAGTGGAGATCGATCATATGGTGGCCATTGATGACATCAGTCTGTGTTCGCTTTTTGGAAATACTATCGACAACGCGATCGAAGCAATTCGCCAATCATCACAAAAAAAAATCGAGCTCAAAGCTCGCTACTACAATGGCACGTTCAGTTATAAAATCAGTAATACGAAAGACCAGCCTGTCCTGCAAAAAAAACAGCGGTTTATTTCTACTAAACAATCCTCAAAAGATCACGGAATCGGATTGGAAACAGTGAGGCAGATCGTTGAAAGCTATGGCGGTACTTTGCAAATCGACTATGATAGGGACCATTTCTCTCTTGTTGTATTCATTTCCAATGTTTGATCATCTAAACAGGATAATAGAAAAAAGGAGACCTTGAGCAATCAAGGTCTCTGATCATTTTCTGTGTTGGTAATTTAGATGTCTAATAGGCCCTGTTGCTTATTAGACTAAGGTTTCTAGTATTTCTGAAACAATGGAAAAACTGATATAGTCTCATTAAATCTGCAAAATATGGTCAAAAAAAGAGCTAGAACCCTTATCTGACAAGGATTCTAGCTCTTAAAAATCAGAAATGATTATTTTACTGTTACTGAAGCGCCAACTTCTTCTAGAGAAGCTTTTAATTCTTCAGCTTCTTCTTTAGATACGCCTTCTTTAACTGGTGCAGGAGCGCCGTCAACTACAGCTTTTGCTTCTTTCAAGCCTAAGCCAGTTGCTTCACGAACTGCTTTGATTACTTTAACTTTTTGATCGCCAACAGCTGATAATTCAACAGTGAATTCTGTTTGTTCTTCAGCAGCAGGTCCTGCAACAGCGCCAGCAGCAGCTACAGGAGCAGCAGCAGTTACGCCAAATTCGTCTTCGATAGCTTTTACTAAGTCGTTTAATTCTAGGATTGTCGCGCCTTTAAGCTCTTCGACAATGTTTTCAATGTTCAATGCCATTTTTAATTTCCTCCATATAATAGGTTTTTTGATTTATTTATGATGCAGCGATTAGGCTACTTCTTCTTCTTTTTCTGCAACTGCCTTGACAGCGTAAGCCACATTGCGGACTGGCGCTTGAAGTACAGATAACAGCATAGATAGAAGTCCGTCGCGGTTTGGAAGTTTTGCAAGAGCAGTAATTTCTTCGATAGAAGCTACCTTGCCTTCAATGATCCCGCCTTTGATTTCTAATGCTTTAGCCTCTTTAGCGAACTCGTCGATAATTTTAGCTGGAGCAACTACGTCTTCGTTACTGAAAGCTACAGCAGTAGGCCCAGTAAATACTTCTCCTAGTCCTTCCAATCCAGCTTTTTCAGCGGCACGAGAAAGAATAGAATTTTTGATGACTTTCATTTCAACGTTCGCGTCGCGTAATTGTTTCCGTAGACGAGTAACTTCATCTACTGTCAAACCACGATAGTCAACGATAACGGCTGAAGCTGCTGCGCTGAATTTCTCAGTGACTTCATCAACGATAGCGGCTTTTTTAGCGATTGCTACTTCACTCATTTATATTTCACCTCCTGATTTTGATGGAAGAGTACTTTTGCCCGAGAGCAAAAAAATACCCTATGCCACCGCAGACATAGAGGGACTATTGAATGTTCTCAATAAACGTCCTCGGTAGGAAATTAAGACTTGCGTCACCTACTGTCTTCGGTACAGTTAATTATTAACCTCGACTACCTTACCATAAGTGAGGCAGCCGAGTCAATAATTATTTTATGATTTTTTTTAAACTGTTGCTTGGTCAACATGGATCCCAGGTCCAAATGTTGTTGTCACTGTGATATTTTTGATATATTGACCTTTTGCTGTCGCAGGTTTTGCTTTTAGCAATGTATCATTGATCGTTTTAAAGTTTTCGATTAATTTTGCATCATCGAAAGATACTTTTCCGATCGGTACATGGATGTTTCCAGCTTTGTCTACACGGTATGTTACTTTACCAGCTTTTACTTCTTCAACTGCTTTAGTAACATCCATCGTAACAGTCCCTGTTTTAGGGTTTGGCATTAAGCCTTTAGGTCCTAATACACGTCCCAATTTACCGACAGTAGCCATCATGTCTGGTGTTGCAACAACAACGTCAAAATCGAACCATCCGCCTTGGATTTTTTGAACTAAGTCATCTTCTCCGACGAAATCAGCACCCGCTGCCTCTGCTTCTTTTGCTTTTTCACCTTTAGCGAAAACCAAAACAGATTGTGTTTTACCAGTTCCGTTTGGAAGCACAACAGCTCCACGGATTTGTTGGTCTGCTTTTTTTGGGTCAACACTTAATTTGTACGCTACTTCGACAGTTGCATCAAATTTTGCGATGTTTGTATCTTTAGCTAAAGCTACTGCTTCTTCAACAGAATACGCTTTTGAGCTGTCAACTTTTTTTAATGCTTCTTGCATTTTTTTGCTTTTTTTAGCCATTTTGTTTCCTCCTTGATGTGGTTATAACGGTAGAACCTCCCACGTGTTCTGATCTTTCAATCAAGAGCCAACTGAGAAGCTTCTAATTCAGGGATTATTCTACGGTGATCCCCATGCTTCGTGCAGTTCCTTCAACCATGCGCATCGCTGCTTCAACATTCGCTGCGTTTAGGTCTTCCATTTTCAACTCAGCGATTTCTTTTACTTGATCGCTAGTAACTTTTGCAACTTTGTTTTTGTTTGGTTCGCCTGAACCTTTGTCGATTTTTGCTGCTTTTTTCAATAAAACAGCTGCTGGCGGAGTTTTTGTTACGAAGGTAAATGAACGATCTTCGTATACTGAGATCACTACTGGAATGATCAACCCTGCTTGGTCAGCGGTACGAGCGTTAAATTCTTTTGTGAAGCCCATGATGTTAATACCGGCTTGACCTAGTGCTGGTCCTACTGGGGGAGCTGGTGTTGCTTTCCCTGCAGGAATCTGCAATTTAACGATTTTTTCTACTTTTTTTGCCACGAGACATACCTCCTTGAGTCCGTGATGTGGTGAATTGGAGATAAAGATTTCTCCTCCCACTGTTACCGTGTGTAAAACGCACACTAAGGTATCATAGCAAATTTCGAATAGCTTTTCAAGATTATTCGATCAGAAATATTCTTAAAGAATTTCTTCACAATGTGTTCAGTTACGATGAGAATAACAAAATAAAATGCTAATTTTAGGAAGTTTGCAGCCGCTTTATGTTACACTATGTCCGAATTGACAAGCATTATTCGTCAGATGGATAAGGAGGCTTTAAATAATGGATTTTTTAAAGTATCGCAGTGTCTTTGATATTATTGGACCAGTGATGGTAGGCCCAAGCAGCTCACACACTGCAGGAGCTGCCCGAATCGGAAAAGTCAGCCGAATGATTTTTGGTGAAAAGCCTGATTCGGTGGAAATCGATCTTTATGAATCTTTTGCCAAGACATACCGTGGTCACGGAACGGACATCGCCCTTGTTGGCGGATTATTAGAAATGAACCCAGATGATCCACAATTGGCTGATTCGTTGAAACTTGCTTACGAGGCAGGGATTGAGGTACTTTTTGTCCCTAAAAAGGAAAAAGCACAACACCCCAACTCCGTTACGATGCATCTAAAAAAAGGCAATTATAAAATGTCGGTCACTGGAATTTCGATTGGCGGCGGCAATATCCAAATTTCTGAATTAGATGGATTTAGTATTTCTCTATCTATGGGAACACCCACCTTCATCGTAGTTCACGAAGATGTGCGAGGGTTACTTGCTCAGGTGTCTTCTGTCATTTCAAATGACGACATCAATATCGGAACTGTGACAATGACACGTCAAAAAAAAGGTGATAGCGGCATTCTTGTACTAGAAGTTGACGATAAGCCGACGGATGATTCCACAAAAGAAAAACTTCGAGCGTTAGAACATGTGTTGAGTGTGACCTATTTTGATTAAGGAGGCAAAAGGATGTTTCTTTCTATTAAAGAGCTTGTAGATCAAGCCCAAGATTATCCAACGATCGGTGAATTGATGATTGCGACGGAACAAGAGCTAACTGGGCGTTCTCGCGCCGAGATCCTTGAACTAATGGAGCGAAATCTCGAAGTAATGTCTGGATCGATCGATGAAGGAATTGCAGGGGTGCAGTCTGTCACTGGCATCACTGGAGGAGACGCAAAACGGTTGAACCAATATATCGAATCGGGCAATTTCTTAAGCGGTGATACCATTTTACGCGCTGTCCGCAATGCCATTGCGGTAAACGAAGTGAACGCAAAAATGGGCTTAATCTGTGCTACTCCCACTGCTGGTAGTGCGGGTGTAGTAGCTGGAGTGCTCATGGCCGCTAAAGATCGATTGGCGTTGACGCATGAGCAACAATTAGACTTTCTTTTCACAGCAGGTGCTTTCGGCTTAGTCATTGCTAATAATGCCTCTATCTCTGGCGCAGAGGGCGGCTGCCAGGCTGAGGTCGGCTCTGCCAGTGCGATGGCGGCAGCGGCATTAGTGACCGCGAACGGAGGAACACCTGAAATGGCTGCTGAGGCGGTGGCGATCACACTAAAAAATGTGATGGGGTTGATCTGTGATCCAGTAGCGGGATTAGTCGAAGTCCCTTGTGTTAAACGCAACGCAATGGGCTCTTCCCAAGCATTTATTTCAGCAGACATGGCTCTTGCAGGCATTCGAAGTGTCATCCCAGCCGATGAGGTGGTTGAAGCTATGTATAAAGTTGGTCGTTCTATGCCATCAATCTTCAAAGAAACAGCGGAAGGCGGCGTAGCCACCACTCCAACAGGATTAAGAATCAGCAAAGAAATCTATGGTGAGGCGACAGAGGAACAGCCAGTATAAAACAAGGCTCATAACAGATTTGATAACACAGTTTAGAAAACAAGAATTAGTGAAAATCAACCAATCGATTGTTTCATCTACCTGCTGCATATTGACTAAAGTTGGACTTCAACTGACAAAAAAAGATTCCTAGGAAAAGTGCTCCTAAGAATCTTTTTTGTTAAAGAAGATTCGTATTTTTAATCTCTTCAACCGTTTTTGTTCCAGCTAATTGCATCGTGATTGCTAATTCTTTGTTCAGGTGATCAAAAACAGACTTGACTCCTTCTGCCCCACCCAGGTTTAAGCCATAAATAACTGGACGTCCAATTGCAACCAAGTCCGCCCCGCTGGCCAGTGCTTTAAAAACATGTTCTCCTCGTCTGACACCACTGTCAAACACAATCGGTACACGTTTATTTACTACACCAGCTACCAACGGAAGCACATCGAAAGAAGCTGGTCCACCGTCTAATTGTCGACCACCATGATTGGAGATCCAAATACCGTCGGCTCCTGCACTAATCGCTACTTCTGCATCTTCTGGTGATTGAATGCCTTTTACAAAAACAGGCAAATTGGTCAATTCTTTAATTTTTTTGATATCTTCGGGGACTAGCGCTTGTTTAGCTGCCGCGTAGATTTCTGCAATTCCTTTGCCTTCACCATCGCTCTGATTGCTTTGTTCACTGTAAGCAGCTAAGTTAGGCATAGGCAGCGGAAATTGAAAATGATTGATGACATCTTCTTCTCGATAACCACCCAGAGTGGAATCCGCTGTTAAAATAATCGCCTTTGCACCCGCGTCGACTGCCTTTTCCAAAATGAAACGATTAAATCCATCATCTTTGCTCATGTATAATTGGAAAAATTGCGGTGCCTCTGGTGCAGCCGCCGCCGCATGCTCAATGGTTGTGTTCGCATAGGTACTGATCGAAAAAATCGAACCAGCAGCAGCTACTCCCTTTGCAGTGTCGACCTCTCCTTTTTCATGCGCCAATCCTTGAGCCGCAGAGGGTGCTTGAATAATCGGTGTGGCTAAATCGATGTCCCATAAAGTTGTCCGAAGATCTGGTTGATCGATCCCTCGCAACACACGAGGCATGATCGATTTTTTTGTAAAGGCAAATGTATTTTCTTTCATTGTCCATTCGTCTTCCGATCCACCTCGAAAATACCCAAACGCGCCCTTATCCATTCGCTGCTTTACAAGCTCCTCTAAGGAAGCAATGTTCACGATATCGATAGGATGCTCTTCATTACTCGTATGATACGTCATTTTTAAGACCTTCCTTCTAAAATAAGTACGAAGTCATCATACTGCTTCCAAAAAAGACCGGCAACTATTTTTACTCGAAGGAAAAAGTCTCCAAAATACGTTCTGCTGCTTTATCAACCGACAACGATTCATTCTGAATCAACAGATAAGGAATTTTCGGAAAATCCCTTTCAATTTCACCCGGCTCAGAATTCAAGCGACAATGTTGATGGCTCAACAATAACTCTTTTTCAGATGCACGGACATTTCGCTTCGAAGGTTTCGCCGCCAAGCGATCTTCTCCCCGATTTCTTTCCAACCGTTTTTCAACACTGCAAAAGAGTTCAACGAGGTACACTTTCTGCCGCGCTTTTTGAAAAATACGTACGATATCCTTTAAAAAGCGCCGATCCTGTTTATCTGAAAAATCAAGCACGACCGTGAAGATCAAATGCTTCGTCGGGTTTTGTTCAGGATCTTTTACGAAGGCCTTAAATAATGATTTTCGGACCGCATCAGACAATCGAAAAGCCTCTTTGCGATAGCCTAAATAACTGGCAAACAAGTCTAAGGTTTGATGATTGTAAAGCAGTCTTCCATCTATCCGCGCTTCTAAAGCACGACCCACAGTCATTTTCCCCACAGCTTGTGGCCCAAAAATAATAATCAATCCCACTTGTTTACTCCTTCCACAAAAAATTTGCCACTTTTTTATCAACGTCAGTATTTTCATGCAGCTGACTATGCTGTGCTTTTTCGCCAGTGAAGATTTCTAGGGAAACTGGATTTCCATTTGACTTAAGTAAAGAACGAATCGAAAGAGCGCTGGACAATGGTACCGTTCCGTCATCGGCAGCCTCCTCTGACAACTTCCCGCCAATCAACAAAATCGGCAGCTTTTTTGGTAAGTTGTTAATCCCGGCACGATAGTCCGTATACCGAGACGACTCTTGTGCTGGTCCATTCTCTGTTAAGTTTTTCAAATCCTGTTCTGCTGATGTATCAACAAAATCATTGAAGGGAGAACCAATCGCCACAAATTTGACGATTTCAGGTGCATCTTCCGGCTGACCATACGTTGTTAAATACCTTAATGAACTGACACCACCCATTGAGTGGCCGACAACGTTTACCTTCTCGATTCCCTGCTCCTTCAAAAACTTCATAACCTGATAAATCCATTCTGTTTGATTCCACTCGTTATTGACATTGTCACTAAACAGAACCTGAATACTCGGATTGTTTTTTTGATCAGTGAGTGTTCCTTCTGTTTGCAGACTCCCATCTGGCATCACTGTAATGATCGCTTCTTTTTTAGTAATAGTTTGTTTTTCCATTCGCTGGATCATTCCGCCAAAGGAATTAATTGTCCCTCCATATCCGTGAATAAAAAGAGTCGGGATGTCACTTTTTTGGACCGTTTCCTCCGTTTTCTGAGAGGAAGTTGATTTCTCGTTTGTACTGGAGCGATCGCCGCATGCTGAAAGCATCAACACACCAGCTAGCAGCACTAAGAAAGCTTTTATTATTCTCACCTTTTTCACCTGCCAAAAAAGGCCGAGACAACTGTCCCAGCCCAGATTTTATATTTTGTCTACCTGATCGAAGTCAAGCTCGGTACTTGTTTCACGCCCAAACATATCGATATTGGCTTTTACCTTTTCTCGTTCCTCATCAATTTCCGTGATGACGCCTTCAAGTCCAGCGAACGCACCTTCAATAATTTTCACTGTTTCCCCGACTTCAACTTCAAGGTCATGGGTTCTAGTACTCATTCCAATCGAACGAAGAATATGGTTAATCTCTTCTTGCATCAGTGGAGCTGGTTTGCTTCCGGCACCGTGAGAGCCGACAAATCCTGTTACCCCAGGAGTGTTCCGTACAACATACCAAGAATCATCTGTCATCACCATCTCAACTAACACATACCCCGGAAAAGTTTTGTGGACGACTTCTTTTTCTTTTCCACCTTTGATTTCCGTTTCTTTTTCTTCTGGTACAACAACGCGGAAGATGAAATCCTCCATTCCCATGCTTTGTGCTCGAGATTCAATATTCGCCTTTACCTTGTTTTCATAGCCAGAATAGGTATGCAGCACATACCATTGCTTTTCAAAAGATTCCATTTCCTTGGCTCCTCGTTCTAAAATAAAAAAACCTCAGCAAACTAAGGTTTTTCCTCAAAATTAGTATATCACGCTTTATGTGAATTGGCTACTAACGGATGATCAAATTGATCAAGGCTTGGACAGCCGTATCCATAATGAAAAACATCGCTGCAAATAGAATGGATGTTTCAATTACTACAAGTGCGTCATGGCGCAATTGCTTTTTGGAAGGCCAAGTGACCAACTTCATTTCTTCTCTTACACTTCGTAAAAACCCCACGGAATTCCCTCCTACTTCGTTTCTTTATGTAACGTATATTTATTGCAATATTTGCAAAATTTATTAATCTCTAAACGAGACCCATGTTTATTTTCACTGACTGCTTTGCTGTAATTCCTTGAACCACAGACCGTGCATGCCAATGCTGCTTTTTTGGTAGCCATCAGGTACCTCCTTACAAAAACTAACAGACTAACATTATCATCATTTTTTCGTCCTGTCAATCTGCCGAAAATTAATTATCTTTAACGCATATAATATGATATATTATGAAAGAATGAAACACTACTACTGGGGGGCATCACCATGTTATTGAAAAGTCTAGTTTATCTTAAAGAGGAGTTAACAACGATTACAGAATCTGCCACCTTGCAAGAGGCTTTAGATATTTTAGAAGAAACTGGATTTCGTTGTGTACCTATCCTAGACGAGAGTAAACAGATTTTCCGCGGAAATATTTATAAAATGCACATCTACCGTCATAAAGCGAATGGCGGTGATCTTGATTTGCCTGTCACTCACCTGTTAAAAAATGCGACAAAATTTATTTCCATCAATACTTCTTTTTTTAAGATCTTTTTTTCAATCAAGGAGCTGCCGTATATTACGGTTTTAGATGAAAACAATCATTTTTACGGCATTCTAACACACAGCACCTTGCTCAGTATGCTTTCTCAATCATGGAGCGTAAAGGCTGGCAGTTATGTTCTGACGATTCTCTCACCTGATAAACGAGGAGATCTTGCCGCAATGACAAAAATTATATCTAAGTACACCAGCATTGCAAGCTGTATTACCTTGGATATTGAAAAAGACGGCGAGGAGCGAAGAACCCTGATCACCTTACCGGCCGGAGTGGACGAGAAAAAACTTCACACGATTATCGATCATTTAGAACGAAAACACTTTAACGTCAAAGAAATCGAGTCATTGCGCCTTTCTTAAAACATACGTCTTCATGACTGACTCGAAAGGAGTGGCACTATGAATTGTACAATCAGATCTTGGCAGCTTTCCGATGCACCTGCATTAGCAAAAATTGCCAATAATCCTAAAATCAAAAATAATCTTCGTGATGGTTTTCCTTCACCGTATCGATTGAGAGATGCCGAAGAATTTATCCTGACCGTGTTATTGAACAATAAAGAGTTATCCTTTGCTATCTTAGCGGATGGACAACTTGCCGGCAGTATCGGTGCTGTTCGTCAAGCAGACATTCATCGAAGAACAGCAGAGTTAGGTTATTTCATTGCAGAGGACTTCTGGGGAAAAGGGATCGGAACAAAAGCGGTTCAACAAACCTGCGATCACCTCTTTGCTACAACGGATCTCCTGAGAATTTTTGCAGAACCATTTAGTCACAATACTGGCTCTTGTCGTGTTTTAGAAAAGGCTGGTTTTCAATTAGAAGGCATTTTGCACAGCAATGCCATCAAAGATGGGCAAGTGATCGATATGAAGATGTACGCTAAAATCAAAGAATAGCATAATTAGAGGCTGTGACAGTGATGTCACAGCCTCATTGTTTTTATAATCTTTGTTCAAAGTGCATGCTTTTGTTTATCAAATACATTACAGGTGCTGATATCGTCATAACGATGGCTTCACTCAAAGCAAGCCATGCATACGTTGCCCAAAAAGGGGCACCTGCTACTAAATACAGCATGATTGCGATTAAGACCATGCTTAGGCTAAAGAAAACCACGTTTAGAGCGATTCGAAGCTTCACGTTCTGAATCCTATTTTGAAGCAGTGCAGTCAAGCTTAACGCCAGCAAGGTTTGTCCTCCGCCAAATATGACATCCATCATTCCCATTCCAAACAAGGCATTGTAAACCACCACACCGCCAAAGATCCCCCAAATAAATTTGCGGTTAAATACGACCAGGTGATTCAAGCTTTCTGAAATTCGAAATTGGATAGCACCAGAAGCGACAGGTGAAACTAAGATCGTTAACGCCAAATATAAGGCCATAATGATTCCATTTGTCACAACGACACTCATTCGTTTCTTTTGTGTTACATACATATTCTTCCCTCTTTCTCCAAGTTTTGTTCACGCGGGATGGTTGATGAACCGCGGTAAAATTACTGGTAAATCATACTTTCTTTTGCTAGATAAGTCAAATGATTCCGAAAAAAATAAAAAAATCAGCGCATAATGATTCTGCTTGAGGAAGTCCTCTGCTATAATTAGCTTCTGAAAGGAAAGAAACCTATGAACGTTCATTATCACTTATTGATCAATCCTGCCGCTGGAAGTGGAAACGCCAGCAAAACAGCAGAAAAAATGATCCAGATGTTAGACCAAAACGATTATACCTACACTCCTTATTATACGGAACAAGCCGGAGATGAAAAAGAAATCGTGACTCGTCTAGCACAACTCTTATCCTCTTGGTCAATAGACTATCATGAAACGGAAGAACCTTTTCATTTATTGGTGGTTATCGGCGGAGACGGCACGCTTCACGAAGTGGTAAATCAATTTTTTACTCTTGATTTGAATCTGCCGGTCAGCTACATTCCTGCCGGTTCAGGGAATGATTTTGCTCGGGGAATCGGATTGTCTAGAGATCCTGAGCAGGCGTTTCGTCAAATCACTCAAGCCGACAAACCACAAAAAATCAATGTCCTGCTCTACGAAGAAAAAATCAAAGCAGAGCAAGGATTGGTTATCAATAATTTGGGCATCGGCTTAGATGCTCTAATCGTTGCTACGACTAATGCCTCTGCTTCAAAAAAATGGCTAAACAAATATAAGCTGGGCTCTATATCTTATATGTTCTATTTGCTAAAGGCATTATTCAGCCAAAAAACATTTCCTGTCTTAGTTGAAGTAAACGGGCAAACACTGGAATTTAAACACAGCTTTTTGTGCGTGACTACAAACATTCCGTACTTCGGTGGAGGTGTTCCGATCGCTCCAATGGCGGATCCAAAAAAAGAAATGCTGGATCTTGTGATGATCGAAAAACCAAATTTACTGGCAATTTTGCATTTGCTGGTTCAATTAGCACAAAAGAAACACACCAAAAACAAACATTATCAGCATTTTGCCAGCTCAAAAATTCGCATTGTTTCCATTATCCCACAGCATGGTCAGGCCGATGGAGAAACGATGGGAGAGCGTTCCTATGACTTGTTTCTGTCAACGAGCTCACAATACATTTGGTATAAGGAATAGATCCTATGTAAAAAAGAGGTTTCAAGCTCATTTCTTGGGCTTGAAACCTCTTCTGGTTTGATCTATATCGAATTTTTACATAAACAGAGCTGGAGTAATGCCTTCCATGCCGATCATTGGATCAACACGTTGCCGATCAATTGCCTCAACAGTCAAAATTGCTGGTCCGATCGGCGACTGCGCTTTTTGATCTACGAAAGGATCTTCCATTTTTGGTTTAGGAATTTCTTCCAAGTTCGCTGCCGATTGAATGCGCTCAATCAGCGTTGTTTTTCGAACTGCTGACTCCTTTCGCACACTTTCCTGAAAGGCACCTTCTTCCCCTAAGAGGATCAGCAACTCTTTACTGCGAGTAATCGCTGTATAAAGTAGATTTCGTTGAAGCATTCGTGAATACTGCTTTACCATCGGCAACAGGACCATTTGGAACTCACTTCCCTGGGCTTTATGGATGGAACAGCAATATGACAATTTGATTTTATTCCATTCATTTCGCTTGTAAGAGACTTCATTGCTGTCAAAGCGGATAACCAGCTCATCTACCTTATCTTCCGAATCTTTTGCCGGGATAATTCCTACAATAATCCCCATATCGCCGTTAAATACATTCAATTCAGGCGCATTGACAAGCTGCAAAACCTTGTCACCAATACGATAAACTGTTTCGTTCCACTGAACTTCTTTTTTGGTGCCATCGTTTGGATTAAATATCTCCTGCATCATTTTATTCAACGCATCGATTCCTGCGGGACCTCGATACATAGGCGCTAATACTTGGACATCTTGAGCTGTATACCCTTTTTGTTTTGCTTTCCCAACGATTTGTTCCACAACCTGTTCCATTTGAAAAGCATTGCAGGCGATAAATGAACGATCTTTTTGGTTTCTCGTAAAATCTTTCGGTAGCCGGCCTTGTTTGATTTCATGAGCCAATGAAATGATCGATGAACCATCTCCTTGACGGTAGATTTCAGTCAACTCGATTTTGGGAATCGCCTCTACCTGCAGGAGATCATGAAACACCTGTCCAGGACCGACAGAGGGCAGTTGATCTTTATCCCCAACTAAAATGACCTGCATATTTGTCGGAATAGACTTTAACAACGTATTGGCTAACCAAGTATCCACCATGGACATCTCATCTACGATCAGCAACCCGCCTTCTAATTCTCTTGCTTCAGTATCTGGTGTGTTCTCATGGCCATTTAACCCCAGCAAACGATGGATCGTGCTTGCTGGGAGTCCGGTTGTCTCATTCATTCGTTTCGCTGCACGTCCAGTTGGCGCAGCTAATAAAATCGGAAAAATCTCCTGAGTATAATCGGAAGGATCTAAGGAAAGCTCATTCAACTCGGCGAACAATTGTACAATCCCATTAATAACTGTGGTCTTTCCCGTTCCAGGTCCACCGGTTAAAATAAACATTGGTGAGCGAATGGCCTGCTTGATCGCTTGATCCTGCGAAGACCCATACACGATGTTTGATCGTTTCTCGATCACTCGGAGCGCTGATTCGATTTTTTTCTTTGGATACTTGATTTCCTTTTTTCGTTGCAGCAGGCGGGCGATTCCTTTGGCGATCCCCCACTCGCTGTAGAACAGTGTATTTTCGTACAAGCGAATCTCTTCCTGCTGAATTTTATCTTCTTCAACCAACTGGATGATCACGTTTGCTATTTGATCCGGTGAGATTTCTACTGCTCTAGCACCTTCAAGCAGCTCCAACGTTTCCTCCAAAAGCTTCTGGGCTTCAACAAAGGTATCCCCACTCTGATTGGCATCTTCATTGATTTGGTGCAGTACGGCTGCTCGAATCCGTTGGTCACTATCCGCTGCGATCCCTAATTGTTCAGCCAAGCTATCGGCCTTTTTAAAGCCGATTCCCTCAATTTCCTCAACCAACTGGTAAGGATTCTCCTGAATGATCTCCAGAGCTTGATTTCGATAGGTTTGAAAAATCGCAAACGATAGCTGGCTGCCAAACCCGTATTTGCTTAACCCAATGATTATCTTTTCCATGCCGTGATTCTGACGAACCGTCTCTACGATCGTTTCTTTTTTCTTTTGGTTCAAGCCAGGCACACGATTTAATACATCTGGTGAGTCGATAATCTGGTCGATGGCCTCTTCCCCTAAAAGGTCAATGATTCGTTCTGCTGTTTTTTTTCCAATACCAGGAAACTTATCACTAGACAGATAACTGATCATGCCATTGAGTGAAGTCGGCTGAGCCTGCTCATAGCTCTCTACCAAAAATTGTTTCCCGTATCGTGGATGGTCAACAAAATGCCCAATAAAACGATATTCTTCATCTTCCTGCACATCTCCAAAATTTCCGGTTACTACGATTTCCCGTTCTAAAAAATCGCTGTTGGTTTCTCGAATCTCCACTAGAAGAACCTTGTAAAAATTGCTTGGATTTTGAAAGAAAACAGCTTTCAATGTTCCCGTGATATACGTTGATTCCTCCGACATTTTGCCACCTCCTGATTATAAAATAGCGTCAGGTGTGTCTCCTAAGCCATTCAAAAAATCAATATCATTCCATTTTACCATTTTGTAAGCTTGATTGCTTCCTTGAGTTTCAAGAATCGACAAGCTATTGTTGAACAATCCACCTTGTGCTCTTAACGCATCGACAGGCTTACCGGACAAATATTGAATTGCTGCGGTCATGGATGAGCCGTGTCCAACAAACAACAATGGGCCTTCTTTAGCATTTTTGACCGCATGTTTGATCGTGCGTGTCATACGTTCCAGCATTTGATCCACTTTTTCCCCTCCGAAGGGAGTCGGGTCATAACAATCTAGATGGTGACGCAAATGGTCTAGGTTTTCTCCATATCGTTTGCGCATCGTTTCAATCGAACGGCCCTCTAAGTCGCCCAATCCCATCTCCTTCAATTCGTCTGTTCGAACGATTTCAACTGGATGCTTTAACTGATCACGAATACCTTCAGCAGTAACATACGCACGTTTTGAACTGCTGCTGTAAATTACCTCAAAAGGGATCTCCCCCAATGTCTGTCCCAGTTTTTCGATCGCTAAGTAACTTTCCGGCAATAAAGGAGAATCTCCCATCATTCCCTGAAAGCGTCGTTCTTTATTCCATTCTGTTTTTCCATGACGTGTAAAGTATAATTTCATGCCTGCTCCTTCAATCATTCGATTTAATCCAATTTGTCGTTGTCGTAGTGGTGAGTCAGCTCCAACTGAGGAAAGTCCTGTTGACGCAATGCTTCATAGATGACTAACGCCGCAGTGTTAGATAAGTTTAATGAACGAACATGCTGGTCGTTCATTGGAATCCGCAAACATTTCTCAGAATTTTCACGCATAAAATCTTCCGGCAGTCCTGTCGTTTCTTTTCCAAATAAGAAGAAGTGATCTTGCTGATCGTTATAATTTATCTCCGAATAAACCTGATTTGCGAATTTAGTGATCAAATGCAGCGGCCGTTTTTGCACATAGAGCAAGAAATCATTCAAGCTGCTATGGTAGGTGATTTCAACGTCATGCCAGTAATCTAATCCAGCTCGCTTTAAATGTTTATCGTCTGTCGAAAACCCTAGAGGCTCGATCAAATGAAGTGGTGTGTTCGTAGCAGCGCAAGTCCGTGCAATGTTTCCCGTGTTTGCAGGAATCTGCGGTTCAAACAAAACAATATGATTGGTCATTTTTGCTCCTCCTTAAAGAGCCATACGGTGTAAAACTCGATTCCGCACGGCTGTTTTTCAGGTCGTGTATCCCGAAAAAGAATTACTCATTTTTATCAATTTATTTTCATCTTATAAAAACTTGATTTTGACACAAAAAAACGTACCAACTCGGTGTCCAGCACGGCGAGTTGCTACGTTAGTGAAGCACTTTTCACTAACTTTTATCAGAACAGGAGACTGATAAAAACCAATGAAAAACAACTTGTTGTTACTATATCACCATGAAGTTAGAAATGCAACCATTTATTTCCATTTCATCTATTGAAAACGTTTCCTTTTATTTCCCTTTAATACATCAACGTCGATTGTAATTTTTTTAAGTGGATTCTCAGATAATTGCTGTTTTATTTTTGGATCTACCTGCCATTCTAAAGGCGACATTTCCAAGAGATCCAGCTGATTTTCTTCCGGAATGGTAAACTCATAAGTTAAACGTTCTCGTTTTTCGATTGACATCTCCATGTCAAATCGTTCGATCACTGCTTGATTTGAGTAAGGGGCCCCGTTTGGTCGATAAGCCGCTCTTAACTCTGCAAGATAATCCGCCTGCGGTACTACTTTGATGATGCTCCCTGTGTTCTTTAATACTCGTTCAAATTCTTGATAATGCGAAGGAGAAAAAATATTCAAAATTGCATCAAACTGTTGGTCCGCAAAGGGCAGATTGGTTAAGTCAGCAACACACCAAAAGGCCGATATTGGTTGGTTGGTAGCTAAATAAATCCCCTCTTTAGATAGATCGAACCCGATGGAAAAAGCAGGCGCCCTCAGCTGAGAAAGCTGCTGTATGAAGCTTCCTTCTCCACATCCTACGTCAAGCAGCGAGCCTTCAGGCAGCCAGTCATGAATGGTCTCAATGACTGGTCGATACATTCCTGACCGAATCATCTTGCCTCTAGGTATAAACATTTCTTGATCATATTCTGTTTTGATCTGGTGATCCAAAAAAAAGAGTGTTCCCTTTTTCGATAAATCATACTGATGGCCTGCCTCACAAATCAACCCTTTTTCTTTGGCACTCATTTTTTTGTGGCAATTTGGACAGCGAAACAACGCCGCGTGCTCTTGCAGGAACACAGCCCCTCGGTCAATTTTCTTCAGCATGTATTCACTTCCTTCTTTCTGATATAATAGCACAATCAAAACGTTCCTACTATTGGAAACATGTGCTACACTATGGACATTGGAGGGAATAGAATGATCAAAGAATTTTGTGCAGAAAATTTCACTGATATTCCGGCCGCAATCGCTGCTGGAGCAAATCGAATAGAATTATGCGACAATCTAGCTGTTGGTGGAACGACCCCCAGTTTGGGCGTCATTGAAGAAGCACTGGCTTATGCTGGAGAAAAGCATGTGCCGGTTATGACCATGATTCGTCCAAGAGGCGGAAATTTTTGCTATAATGATTTGGAATTAAAAATCATGGAGCAGGATTTGATCCATGCGAAAAATGCAGGAACAGATGGCGTTGTTTTCGGTTGTTTAACTCCTGAAAAGGAAGTGGATGAGGAAGCATTGGAAATTTTACTGGGCAACAGCGCTGGATTGCAGACTACGTATCATATGGCGTTTGACCAGCTGACTAATGAAAAGCAGTTTGAAGCGATTGACTGGTTTGTAAAATTAGGTATTGACCGGATTCTGACCCATGGCGGACCTTTATCACGTCCAATCGAAGAAAATCTCGCTCATTTAAAGGAACTGATCGACTATGCAGACGGACGAATCATTATTCTGCCCGGGGGCGGAATCACCAGCAAGACTGTGGAGCCCCTCTGCGGTAAGCTCGGTGTATCCGAAGCCCACGGAACAAAGATCGTTTCATTATAGATTATAGAAAGAAAAAGTGATCATGTTCCGCTTGTAAAGCGGAACATGATCACTTTTTTTTCTGCTTTAATTTTGTCTTCAGCCAAACAGTAAGCTTACTTTCTTTTAATCGGAGACGGACCGGATATTTCCCAGATAAATAATCTCGAATTTGACGCTTCTGGTCAAAAAAGATATTTAACGGCAAATTGTGAATATCGAAAAAACTGAAGGCTACGTACATATGTGAATCCATATTGCTTTGTGATTGTGCTTCCTTTGCTGTATATACATAGGTGATATCCTCTTCGGATTCCTTTGAATAAATGCCCACCAGTTCGAGAATTTCACTTTTGAATCCTAAATCTTCGTCGATCATCCGTTTGATACCTTCGCGCTCCCCTTCGTTTGGCAGCAATTGACCGCCTGGGAGCTCCCAAATCAATACACCTGGACGCCTGACCAACAATATCAACCCATTGCGTATAATGATCGCATAAGCTTTTTTCACTTTTTTCACTACTTTCAGTGTATGTCTTAACTTTACTTTACTTTTCCCAAAAACTTCTGTCAACTGCTTATCGTCATCAACCGATAAAACGTTCCATAAACAAGCTCGCAATATTGAAATAGATCAACACACTGGTCAGGTCGCTCAAGGTAGTAATGAAGGGCCCGCTGGCGACCGCAGGATCAAACCCGAGCCTCTCCATCACCATAGGAATCAGACTTCCTGCCAAATTAGCAACAGTGATCGCAGCCATCATCGCTGTTCCGATCACAAAACCTAAGACAAAATTGTGCTTCCAAATACCTACGATGACCAAAATCGTCAAGCCTGTAACCAAGCCAGTGACTACCCCTGTTAAAATTTCACCAATGATCAGCTTCAAGAAGTTTTTTTCCTTGTCATCAGAAATCGCCAATCGGCGCACTGCAACAGCCAGCGACTGGGTTCCCGCATTACCAGCGGTACCAGTGATCAACGAGATAAATACTGCTAAAATGCTAGCTTCACTAACCAATGCTTCATAATGATTGATCAACGTCGCTGTAGACATGCCTAAAAACAAAAGAGTGATCAGCCAAGGCAATCGCCTTGAAGCAGCCTTAAGAGGATTCTCATCGACCTCCTCCACATTGACCCCGGCCAAACCGGAATAGTCGCTGGCAGCTTCGTCATCGATGACGTCGATGATATCGTCGACGGTAACGATTCCCAACAAATGGTCTTCATAATCCGTGACTGGCAACGCCAAGAAGTCATAGTCACGAAACATCTGGGCTACATCCTCTTGGTCATCTCCAACGTGAACTGCGATGACTCGTTCGCTCATTACATCTAAGACCATGGCATCATCATCATTGATGATTAAATCACGCAAAGAGATAACCCCTACCAATTGATTATCTGTATTAACAACATACGTATAATAGATCGTTTCCGCGATTTGAGCCTCTGCTTTTAATACATACATGGCGGATCGCACTGTTTGATTAGCGACGATCGACACATATTCTGTCGTCATCAAAGAACCAGCGGTATCATCTTCATAATGAAGCAGTTCACGAATTTCATTGGCATGCTCAGGTTCCATTAAACTTAAGTATTTAGCAACCTGTTTTTTGTTCAACTCATTTAGAATATCCACCGCATTATCCGTGTACATTTCCGCTAACATGTCTGCAGCATAATGCGGACGCATTTCTGAAAGATATTCTTCTACATGTTCGTCATCTTCTTCGATTACATCAAACATATCTGCCAATTCTTTGGGTGAAAGATATGAGTAGACCAGCTGCCGCTCCTGATCGTCCAATCCTTGATAGAATTGTCCCTGATCATAGATATGCATCTCCAAAAAATGTTCACGAAAATCTTGCAAATCATTTTGATGGAGTTCTTCTCTTAATTGTTGGAAATGACGTTCCAATTCTTCTTGATTCTCATCCATGACGTTCACCTCATATCTCTTTTGCGATATCCCCCATATCCTTTGCCAACGGCAATTCAAATGCCAGCCGTTTGTTCGTGAAAGGATGCGTGAATTGCAGGGCATAGCAATGCAAGGCCTGACGTGAAATTCCTAAATCCATTCTTCCTTCATACATCTCATCTCCTAGTAAAGGACATGACATGGCAGAAAAATGGACACGAATTTGGTGTGTCCGCCCTGTATGTAGTTGAATATCGACTAATGCAATTTCTTGATTTTTCTTTTTGATCCAGTATTCCGTCAGCGCTGTCTGGCCTTCATGAGAAACCTTTCGCTTCAATAGCGAGGAATAATCTCGACCGATCGGCAGCTCGATCATTCCATGATTTAGAAGTCTTTCCAACTCACCAGATACCAGTGCCTGATACTTTTTAGTAACCTGCTTTTTTCTAAGCTCTTGATCTATTTGTGCATGTGCAAAACCATGCTTGGCAAAGAGCATCAAACCAGATGTATCACGGTCTAAACGTGTCACGACATGAACAACCTGATTGGCGTAATTTTGTTTTATATAGTAGTTCTTTACTCGATTCGCCATCGTACCTCTAGGATGATATTGCGCAGGAATTGAAGCAATCCCGGCTGGTTTGTTGATTAAGAGGTAATGTTCATCTTCGAAAACGATGTCAATAGGAGCATCATCAGCTAATAGGGTTTCATGTGCTTGCTCGTCTGGAATCACAACTGTAACAATATCATGGGTACTTAAAGAAAACAAGACGTTTTGTTCCTGCTGATTGACAAAAATTTTGCCCCCTTGAAACTTGATTTTCGCTAACAATTTCTTGGAAATCCCTTGTTGTTTTAGAAATCCTCGTAAAAGCTGAGGCTCTTCCTTTTTAAAAATCCATTCAAATTTCACGACTAATCCTCACGAATAAAAGCATCCTTGACACGATGCCAAAAATGCATATGTCGGTAAGAAGCGAAATGAATACGTTCTTCTGCAATTTTATATTTGACCGAGGAGATCTCGGGGCCGCTGACATCTAACTGATCTACCGTGATCATGTGGTTGCCTTGACTCCTGAGCTTGACTTCGATCCATTCTTGATTCCCGATGATCGCTGGAGAGCCCAACGTCCGGAAAACGCGATTGTTCAAAGAAGCGATCTCGGCTAACTGCAAAGCACTGATACTCGGATGCAAAACCGCACCACCAACACTCTTGTTATAAGCTGTCGAACCCGTTGGCGTCGATACAGAAAGGCCATCCCCCCGGAATCGTTCCAGCCTTTCCTCCTTGATATACACATCGGCCACCATCGTACGACTCCCCTTGCGGATCGTCGATTCATTCAATGCCAAAAAGTGTTTTGAACGCCCATCGGAAAAATTGACAACAACATCCAGTAGGGGATAACTCACACTTTTTCCCCGGTTTCTGCAAAGACTGTCCGTTAACTCCTCTAATTCATAATCACGCCAATCGGTGTAGAATCCAAGATGGCCCGTATGGACGCCCAGAAAGAGCACATCAGATAATTTGTGATTGTAGCGATGGAAAGCAGACAGCAGCGTGCCGTCTCCACCGATGGTGATCACTAGTTCAGGATCTCGTTCTACAAGCTTGATTCCAGCTTTTTTCTCAATCAACGGTACAAGCCGTTGAAAAACATCCAAAGATTTTTGTTCGTTATTGTGGATGATTCCTATCCTCAGGGTCACGCTTGTTTACTTCCTCTCTTTGATCTTTTCGATATGAAAATACATGTTGCGCCTCTTGTATTTCGTCACGGATGCTGGACATTTCCTCGTCTAATTGATACGCAGCTTCCGCAGCACGGAACAATCGTTCACCGATAGCTTCTGGAATCTGTCCTTGATATTTATAATTAAGAGAATGTTCGATCGTTGCCCAAAAATTCATAGCTAACGTGCGGATCTGAATTTCGGCCAGCAAAACTTTTTCTCCATCTAACATTTGTACAGGATACTCGACAACTAAATGATACGAGCGGTAGCCGCTAGCTTTCCGATTCGTAATATAGTCACGTTCTTGTACCACGTTCATGTCCTTGCGATTACGAATGATTTGAACGACTTGATGAATGTCTTCAACAAATTGACACATGATTCGCATACCTGCCACATCAGACATTTCCTCTTCCAATCGGGTCAATGGAATTCCGCGAAGTTTTGCTTTATTCAAAATGCTGTCTACAGGCTTTACTCTGCCGGTAACAAACTCAATTGGAACATGTTCTCCTTGTTCGCGATATTGTTTTCTTAAGCCACGAAGCTTGATTTTTAGTTCGGCAACCGCTAATTCATAAGGGGCCAGAAAAGCTTCCCAGTCTCTGTCCATCAAAATCCCTCGTTCCTTTTTCCATTCCTACTTATCTTATCACAAACTACATACAAGAAAAAATCTATCGTTCGCTCTTCTTCATACAAATGTTGCAATTTTCTAACAATTCATCAAAACCTCTAGTATCATTTGACGTCACTTAGGTTTTTGTGTAACTATACGTTTGTATTAGGCAAATAATCGAAACGGGTGTACAATGAAGATGAGCAAAAACATAGAGATTGAATACAAGACGATGTTAACTGAAGAAGAATTCTTTTATTTGATGGAACACTTCCAAATTTCAGCTGAATCATTTATAATCCAAACCAATCTGTATTTTGATACTAAAGACTTTCGGCTGAAATCTTTAGGCATGGGGCTGCGTATTCGCTATTTCAAAACCCGTGCTGAAGCTACGTTAAAGGTTCCTCAAGCAAAAGGATTATTAGAGATTACTGATGATGTGCCTTTAAGCGAGGTTGATCTGGCAAAACGCTCTGAATCTTTTACACACTTTGCAGAAAAGGTGCTTTCATATTTAGCAGAGCAGGAAATATACATAAAGGATCTTCGATTGATCGGTGATCTTGTTACTAAGCGGGCTGAACTTACGATCGAAGCTGGAAAGTTGGCTTTAGACGAAAATTGGTATACAGACCACCACGACTTTGAACTGGAATTAGAAGTCCAGGAAACAGGGAAACGTTTTGATGACTTTTTGTCTTTATTGAACCAGTTGGCTATCAGCTATCGACCTGCTAAGAATAAAATCGTTCGTGCCATCTCTGCAAGAAAACATATTGAAAAGGAGGACCTTCAGTGATTGAAATCTACCTGTTCATAAACCCTATTGGGGAAAAGTGCTATGGACTGGAACGAAAAATACTTGAGTTGATTGACAAACACGATTTAAAGATTCAACTACGCCTAATTCCGTTAATGAATCTTCACACCATCACAGATTTCATGGAAAGAAAGGGTCTTTCCAAGCAAGATATCGCTGCACGAAACGCTTTATCAAAGAATATTTATTCTGCTTGTCTGGATGTTAAAGCAGCTCAGCTGCAGGGCAAGAAAAAAGGCCGTGACTTTTTGCTGCGCTTGCAAGAAGAAGTTGCGATCAATCAGCTTCCTTATTCTCCTGAACTCTCAAGAAGCCTGTTTAAAGAGGTGGGCGGTGACATGGAGACCTTCTGCGAGGATCGTTCCTCAGAATTTATTTTGGACGCCTTCGTATCTGACCAGCAGATCGCTCGCGAAATGGACATCACACAGCACCCTTCTGCTGTAATTTATAATTGTGTCAGTGATGATGATTCAGGCGTTCGTATAGAAGGTTGTGACTCAATTCAACACGTGATCGATTCTTTCGGAACCAAGGAATCAACGCTTGAATTTTTTAAAAAGCTGAAAGCGATCGAACAGCCAAAGAAAAACAGCGATCCCAAACATCTATCTCTACTAATTTGATTGAATACATAGAAACGTCCTGCGAGGATCCCCGCAGGACGTTTTTTAGAAAAAGGACTCAATTACTTCCGAATGAGGATCTCTTCCGTCTGGTTCGTTGCAAAAGTTTGGCGTCTCGTCGGATAGGCTTTGGCTTTCAGCTGCTTGCGCTTTTTAATTCCTGCCTTTAATCGATACAGCTGTCCAGCTTCCTTGATTGCATAAACAGCACCTGGCAGATCCTTAAATATAACCGTTCCATCAGAGTCAGTCTTTCCTGTGACAGGTACTTGATCACGGATAATGGCCTTTTTGCCTGATTTCGTATACAAAGCCAGCTCAAGACCTTCTATAGGTGCTCCGGTCTCATCAACACGCTTGATTATTAAATCAAAGCGCTCCTTTTTCAATAGATAAGCAGCAAAGGCTCGGTAGATCCCAAACAGCAAAATGAGGACTGCCAAGATGACTCCAGCTAAAAGCAGGCTGTCTAACAAGGTTCTTTCCTGATCCGCTTTTTCAATTTGTTTCGCAATTTTTTCTGTATAAGGAACCCGATGTCCCGTGACCAGTAAACGATGACTATTAATCATATAAGGGGTACAGGTCAACAAGGTAGCCAGATCTCTATCCTTTTCGATCACCAGCTTGGATGTGTCATTTGGCTTCACGACTTCGATTCGCTCCACTTCATAGGCCAGCTTTTCGTCCAAAACAGTCAGAACAAAAACATCTCCCTTTTCCAACTCCTCGACATCCGTAAATAATTTTTTCTCTGGAAGACCGCTGTGTGCAGATATGACTGAATGAGTACTTGGACCACCAGTAGGGTAAGAGGTCCCTTGCAAAATAGTCGCCCCAATCTGCAACAATTTGTCGTTGGTCAGATCAAACAAAGGAATCGTAATCTTAATGGACGGGATACTGATGGCACCAATCAAATGTTCCGTGGCATAATCGTCGCTGATGATCTTCTGTTCAGCGTTCTCGTCAAAAGGATCTGCTGAAGGTACTAGTCCATTGACCGCAAGTTCTTCATTTTTTTTCTTCATTTCGGCCTTGATTCTGGCTTTTTCTTCTTTGCTGCGCACTTCATTTTTCTGTTGGACTTGTTCTAATCGCTGACGGTCTACAAAATCATTGATCGCATTGCTGTAGAATGGATACAGCATTACTAAGATTCCCGCTAGAAAGATAAAGATCATCACCATTTTGCTGACTAATTGCTTTCTTGATCCCTTTGGCGGTTTTTTCTTAGCCATGTTTCTTCCCCTTCCGATCGACTTGATAAATCATTTGTTTTTCGACCTTTTCTTTTATTAGATACTTTCTTTGTGTGATGATCTTAAATTGCTTATCGGATAACTTCCAAACTTTCCCCTTGATCTTCGGTACTTCATTTTCGCTGATCAGATGATAAATATCTCCTGGAATATTTTCAAATAAGATACGTCCCTCACTGTCACTCACCGTATTTTGCAATTCCCCATCGATATACACTGGATCTTTTCCACGACGCGTGGTCAACTGGAAAGGCACTCCTGCGACAGGTTGGCCGTTTTCCAATAAATAAAAGACCAGATCGAAATTTCTTTTTTTCGATTGATACAGCACCGTCTTTCGCCAAACAAAATAGAAAAAGCATCCTAAGAAGAAAATGCAACAAATGATCAGCAAGACAACACGCCAACGATGGTAACTTTGAGCCTTTTTGATCTCCTTCTCCGCAGCTTCCTTCGGATAAGCTGTCCGATGACCGGTCACTAGTAAACGATGACTATTGATCCCATAAGGTGTACATGTCAACAGTGTAACTAAGTCCTTTCCTGGAATAATTTTTAAATCATCCAATTCATTAGGTTTCACCGTTTTGATTTTTTCTACTCTGTAAGCTAATTTTTCACCTTCAATATGTAAATAGAATGTATCCTTTTTCTTTAATTCTACTAAATCAGTAAACAGTTTTTTATCTGGTAGCCCCGTATGCCCTGTAACAACTGAGTGGGTATTTTTTCCACCGATTGGAAAAGAAGTCCCTTGCAGGATCGTAGCTCCCTTATCTAAAAGAATATCATTCGTTAAATCATAGATTGGAAGACTAACATTGATTTTAGGAATGAATATCGCTCCAACTGTATGTTCTTCATAATATTCCTTCTTAGGACTTTTCGTCCCTCTGAGAGCATGCTCAAATGGATCTTCAAAATCTCCCGCTCCTGGAATATTCGTCTTATTTTCCGCATTCTTTTTTCTTAATTCCTCAATACGAGCTTTTCGTTCTTTTTCACTTTGCTTAGCCATTTTTTGTTCTACCTGCGTTAAACGCTGCTGGTCGACATAGTTATTTACTGCGTCAACGACAAAGGGATACATAAAAATCAGGAAGCCAATAATAAACATCACGGCCATCAAAATTTTTAATCCTAAATTGACTTTATCTGTTCGAGTTGGTTTATTCTTCATAAGTAACCCTCCTATGCTTATTTTCTCATAGAAAAATTAAAAAGAGAAATTCCAATTAAGGAATTTTTTTTATTAATTTGGATTGTTAAATGCTGTCTAAATACAAAAAAACGGAGTAGACTCTTCTACTCCGTAAAAAAATTATCTTCTTTAAGGTCACTCCAAAAACAGGTTTTTCGGTTAATTTTTTATTTTTTCGATCAGAACCTCTAATTCGTCCAATCGACGCGCAAAAACTTCCATAGCATCCTCGATATATGTTGGTTTTGTCATATCCACACCAGCTTTGTTCATTACCTCAATTGGAAAATCGCTGCTTCCAGATTTTAAATAAGTCAAATAGTTGTCCAAAGCATTAGGTTCCTTTGCGACAATCTTTGCTGCCAAAGCATTCGCAGCCGAAAAACCGGTAGCATATTGATAAACATAATAGTTGTAATAAAAATGTGGAATTCGTGACCATTCGTACTGGATCTCTTCATCTTTTTCCACGATCGGACCATAGTACTTTTCGTTCAATTCCCGATAAAACTTGCTGAGATGCTCGCTAGTCAACGGTCTTCCCGCCGCATCTTCGGTATGAATAAAATGCTCAAATTCTGCGAACTGAGTCTGCCTAAAGATCGTACCCTTAAAGCCATCTAAATAATGGTTCAAGATATACGCTCGAACGTTTGGATCGGTTTCCGTTTCTAGAAGATGACTCGTTAAAATATTTTCATTGGTAGTTGAAGCGATCTCAGCTAGAAAAATCGAGTAGTCTCCGTAAACATAAGGCTGATTGCTGCGGGTAAAATAGCTGTGCACGCTATGCCCCATCTCGTGGACCAATGTATATAATTCATCCAAACGATCATGCCAATTCAACAAAATGTATGGATTGGTATCATAGGCGCCTGAAGAATACGCGCCGCTGCGCTTTCCTTGGTTTTCTGCGACATCGATCCATCGTTCATCAAACGCTTTTCTGACAACAGACAAATAGTCCTCTCCCAAAGGATTCAATGCTTCCAACGTCTTTTGCTTTGCCTCATCAAATGTAAAACGAATCGGTGCTTCTGCTAGTAAAGGGGTATACATATCATACATATGCAGCTCCTCTACACCCAACAACTCTTTCCGCAGCTCAACATAACGGTGCAGCAGCGGTAAAAATTGATTGACGACTAAGACCAATGTATCGTAAACATCTTCTGGAATATGATTTTGACTCAACGATGCTTCCCTTGCAGAGGAGTATCCTCGAATTTTAGCCTTATAATTATGGCTTTTTATATGTGTGCCCAAGGTAGAAGCAAAGGTATTTTTAAATTGTTGATACACCGAATACAGCGCCTCGAACGTATTTTTTCTAACGTCGCGATCTGTACTTTCCATCAACTGACCATAGATTCCATGAGTCAATTGAACGTCCTGTCCCTCTTCATTGGTAACGACTGGAAACTTCAGATCTGCATTGTTCATAACAGAAAAAATATCTCCGGCACTGCCAAAAATTTCGCTGGCTCCAGCAAGCAGTGCTTCTTGTTCGGCAGGCAGCACATGCGCTCGCTGATCCAAAATCTGCTCAATAAAATGACGGTACATCACCAGCCGAGAATCCTCTTCAAAAAAGGCCCATATGGTTTTATCCGATAATGACAAGACCTCCGGTTCGAACCAGCTGACAGCCTCACTTGTTTGTGCAACTAAGCTTGAGGCCCTGGCATAAAGCGCTTGGTAGACTGTGTTTGCTGTATCTTGGTCATTTTTAAGATGTGCATACACATAAATGACTTCCGCCTTGCGATAAATATCCAGAACATATTCGATCCCTGCCAGAAATTTTTCAGCGCTCTGACCAAGTGTACCTCTTACGTGTTTGGCCCCCTCTAATTCTTCAGACAGCGCTTGAAAACTTTTCTCAAAAGCTTCTTCATTCAAAAAAATCTTTGTCAAATCCCATGTCAGTTGTTCTGGGACCTCATCACGCTTTGGCAATTGCTTTGCTTTACTCATAACAACACTCCCATCCTTTGCATTATCTTAACACATTTTTTAAAAAAAGAAGTCAGCCAAAATTATTTTCTAAAAATTTTTATGCGAGACAACTGTGTGGTTTCCCGATAGAGTGCTTTAATAATTTCGGACTTGGAGATTCTTGGAAATTGCCAAAAATGATCAGCAGCTTTCCGATAGTTCACAAAACCAGAAATAATATCTTTTGGGTCCCCTTTGTGCCTTGCAAATAAATACCTAAAAACTAAGATATCCTCTCCCAATAGAAACCCAAACTCACTGGGAAGATAAAACCAGTGCGGCAAGTGAAGGATATGCTGCCGCTGCTCATAAAAAAATTGCTGGACTGGTCTCAATTGCAGATCTGCTCGCACTATGCCTTTTTCTAAAGAGTGTCTTTGCCTTGTTACCATGATTTCCTGATACCTGATTTTTTTAACTGTCAACGGTACACTATAAAAAATCTTAGTCGGAGCAGTGCTTCCAAGTCGCCAAGTCCTTTCGAGAAAAGAAACCTCTCCTTCCATTTTTTTGATCTGGTAACGCAAATATATTTTTTGCGCATCAATCATCCAGATATAAATCCCTTTTTGAGGGTGATAAGAGCAAATATATTTGTGCAAAGCTGTCCAGCTCTTCTTGGGCCAAAGCTTCGTACCCAAGAGCCACCAATCCTGAAAGCCCGCCTTTCGATAGCCGTCCATTCGTTCAGCCAACCGTGAAAGTTTTATGGTTGAACACTGGATCTCGACCGCTAGTTCTTCTAACAGTAGATCAGGTCGTTGGGAAAGTCTTTGAATAGGATGTTCGATTTCCCAAGCTTCATCGAAGATTTTGCCGGCTTTAAAAAATAATTTTTTTAACCCAAGATGTTCCTGACTTTCTGATTCGCTAAGCCCTTGACAGCTGTTTTCGCGCAAGTGTGCAAAGTGAGCAATTCGAATGCTTCCTTGTTTCAATTGAACAGGCTCCGCACAATCCGGGCAATAGTGTTGTATTTTACTTTTCGCTGTTTCTGCTGAGATTAATTGCCGATTGTCGTCGTAGGCAAACATCATTTTCATCACCTCAAGTAAAAATACGCAAAAAAAAAGAAGCCGTCGAATGGGCTTCTTAATTAAAATAGCTGCGGGTAATCTCAATAGCATCTTTTTGCATCAGCAGTTTTCCGTATTCTTCTAAGAGCTCTGGTGTTACCTCGGTATCCTCTGTATATTCCAAAAGCTTGGCAATCGTATCAGAAATAGACTCTTCACCGAAATTATCCGTATCAAAGTACACCTGCAAATAGTATTGATCGTTGTAACTATACAGATCACACCAAACATCCTCAAGGAAAGAATAGCCGGCTAACTCAACCAGCGTTTCGAAATCTGCCAACTTGAACACACGCAAATGATCTAAGTATTCATCCTCTAAAATACTTTGCTGCGTAGCCAGAACTTGTTCTCGGATCAACTGATCCAGCTCATCATTCTCAAAATCACCAGAATTGGAAAATCGATTCAATTCTTCGTTCGAAAGATTTTTACTAATAAACAGTTCTAACCCATCATTTTTGGGCAGTACCTGAAAAGTGACTGCTTCGCTGCTTTTAAATTCGTCTTCGACATCAACCTCTTCTAAAATACTGTAAAAGAAGGATTCGATTTCGCGATGATTGCCTAACAGGTCTAAAAACGTAATACCCCGTTCTGCTAAGTCTTCATTGCCTATCATCACACGAATGGTGTTTTCATTGATGTGTTCCATCTCCATCGCACACACCTCATTTCAATAGATAAGGATCTACCTTCATTTTAACCGATTCCCAACAAAAGTAAAGAAAGCCGACCAAATTTTATTTAGACTTTAATAAGACAAATTTTTACCAATGAGTGCAGGAATCAAATGAAGCAAAAGCAGTCTCTGCGGATTCGTTACATAAAATAGAAAAAACCTCGCCGTTAAGCGAGGTCAAACACAATTTATAAGCCAGCCATCAGTTGAGCTTGTCGTAATTCATATTGGCGTACGTCACGGGGTAAAAAGCGACGAATTTCATCTTCATTAAAACCAACCTGCAGTCTTTTTTCATCAATCATGATCGGCCTTCTCAAAAGGCCAGGGTTGTCTCTGACTAGGGTCAATAAATCTTTAAGCGGCAGTTCATCTAAATCCATGTTCAGCTTTTGGAATACCTTCGAACGAGTCGAGATAATCTCTTCTGTTCCATCTTCAGTCATCTGTAAAATATCTTTTAATTCTTCAATCGTTAATGGTTCTGAGAATACATTTCGTTCCAAGAATGGAATCTCATGATCTTGCAGCCAAGCACGTGCTTTCCGACATGATGTACAACTTGGGGAAGTATATATTGTTAACATACATGTATCACTCCTTTTCTTGACTATAGCTTATAACAGAAGATGTTTAACTCTTCTATCTGTTCCCATTATACAAAAAAAACGTAACAAAAAAAAGAGTACGCATTAATTTGCTTTACGAACATTAATGTTATTTAATTTAAAAACTTTACTATCTATTACTTTGAAGGCCAAAACAAATTTTGCCTTAAAAAGTCATCATTTATTTTTCATTTTTTACTTTTCCGTAACAATAGCAAAAAACTGTATCAATTTTCTAGATTCTTTTTTCAAAATATTTATTTTTAATAAAAATAATGTGTGTTATAAATCATTTCCTTCCTTTTTTACTTCAATTCTCTTTCATTAAAAACTCTTGACTTACGTCATTTGCCAAGTTTTACTCTCCCCAACTTAATAATCATGTTTATTTAAAAATAACTAAAAACAAAATTTATTTCTGTTCCCTTATGTTTTGTTATAACGTTCAAGATTATTAAAAATGATAAAATAAATGAAAAAAATAATAGGTTTTATTCAATAATTTCACATACTTTCAATTCTTTTACATACAATTTGTAAGTCGAATTCCGCTCTCTAAGGGGCAGGCTTTTTTTAATTCAATCATTATTTATTTTTCTGAAATATTTTTTGATTGATATTGATCCGTGTTTTTTTGATCAAAAATCCCTGAATATAAGATAACATTTGTAAAATCAACTTCCTTTTTTCGATTTCGATATAATTGGTCGCACCAATCATCGTCTGTAAGAAAAAGTAATCAGTGATGAATTGACTTAGAAAAAGAGAAAAATCGACACCTGCATTAAGATTTATTGACCTTGAACGGTTTAGTCTGTTGAGATGAGCAAAAGTCTTTTATTTTGAGATAGATGCGATATTCAGCTTTATACAAGCTTTCTTCTGATATCTTAACGAATGAACCAATCGTTCGTCAAAAAAAAGATCCAGAATTCTTTTGCACTGAAAACAACTAAATCCACGACTCTTACATTAGTATGGAATCAAAGGAGGGCCGTCTTTTTTGTGAGCTGATGATCCAAAATTGATTGTTCACTAGAAACTCTGCTTTATTTTGAAGATGAATCAGTTGATCTAAAAAACAGGGAGGGGGGTATATTTGCTGACTTTATTGCCACTCAACTTACAGCCCTGACAGCTGCGATCTTTACTCAAAAAATCCAATTCTTTGAAGGTTTTAATCATTTAAAAAGGACGAGCTTCATATAGGCTCGTCCTTTTCGCTTAGATAACTTATTCTCCTAAGGTTAAAATCATTCGAATGTCTTCTTCTGTCAATTTATTGGCTTGTTCCTCATTACCTTGGATTACTTTTTGGAACAGCTCACGTTTCTCTTGTTGAAGCTGATTCATTCGCTCCTCGATCGTTCCCTCGGCAATCATCCGCCAAACTTCAACGACTTTTTTCTGGCCGATTCGATGCGCTCGACCAGCCGCCTGTTCCTCTACTGCAGGATTCCACCACAGATCATAAAGAATCACTGTGTCTGCACCAGTCAAGTTTAGTCCCGTTCCTCCAGCTTTCAATGAAATCAAAAAGATATCCTTTTCACCAGCATTGAACTGATCGACCATCGTCAATCGATCCTTCACTTTCGTACTTCCTCGAAGGTAAAAACTGGTAATCCCAAGGTCTGCCAATTCTTGTTCTAAAATAGAAAGCATACTCGTGAACTGCGAAAATAATAAGACCCTTCGCCCATTTTCTTTTGCAGCCTGGATTAAATCCTTTACCTGCTCAAGTTTACCAGAGCCTCCTTGGTAGTCCTCTATGAATAGCCGAGGGTCATCACAGATTTGGCGAAGCCTGGTCAATCCAGCTAAAATGCTGACTCGCTGCTTCCTAAAGGTGGCAGAATCCATTTGATCAACTTCCTGCTTCATACGCCGGAGGTAAGCAAGGTAAACCGTCTTTTGCTCTTCTGTTAAGCTGCTCAGCACGTTTGATTCGATGCGCTCTGGAAGATCATCCAAAACAGTATCCTTGTCTCTGCGTAAAACGAAGGGTTGGATCATTTTTGCAATTTCTTTGACCTGTAATTGGCGAAACCGCCCAATGCTTGGGAAGAAACCTGGCATCACCGTTTGAAACAGCGCCCACAATTCCTCTAGATTGTTTTCAATAGGTGTTCCGCTTAGAGCAAAACGATACGGGATGTGCAATTGTCTCAAAGCCGAAGACGTTTTCGTTGCTGCATTTTTTACCATTTGAGCCTCATCCAAGATTAAATACTGATAATCCTGTTGTTCATGAAGATCAATATCTTGTCTCAGACTAGCATAAGAGGTAATAATGATTTCTGCCCCTTTTGCAATCAACGATTCCCGTTCATCTCGACTGCCAGAAGATACGACTGATTCAAGCGTTGGTGCAAATTTTTTGATCTCCGCTTGCCAATTGTAAATGAGGCTGGCTGGTGCAACGATCACCGCTTTGATCCTCTGTTGGGATTTTTCTGACAATAAAAAGGTAATGACCTGTAACGTTTTCCCCAGCCCCATTTCATCAGCCAAAATGCCGCCAAACCCATAGGCCTTGAGCATTTTAAGCCATCGAAATCCAGTTTCTTGGTAGGGCCGAAGTGTTGCGTTCAATGCCGTTGGTACCTCGACCGGATAGGATTCAGGATGTGTTAAATCATTGACCATTGCTTTGAAATTATCACTGAATCGCGCGTGTGAGTTATTTTCTAAACGTTGCTCGATCAATAATCCCTGACTTTTCGGAACCCGCACCACCCCTTTTTCAGGATTGATCCGATCTCTTAACTGACTGATCAACTCACTAGTTTGTTGAAATGCCTGAGAATCAAAAGATAAAACTTCTCCTGTGTCTAAAGTATAAAAGCGATCCTTGCGCAAAAGACTGTCTAATACCTGATCGATCTCTGAGTCTCCGATGCCGGAAACATCGAACCGAATATCTAGCCATGAACCAGTTTGGTCAACTTCGATCATCGGTTGGAATTCCTCTCCGTCTAAAAAAAGCTGGCGGAGTTTCTTGCCCATTTTCACTTCAGCCAACTTTCTGAAATCAGCAATTTCTTGTTTAAAGAAATAAAACAAGCCTTCTTTAGATGGGATCGTCTTTTCATAACCAGTCTCAATCGATTGGTAGCGGTATTTAGTAAAAAGATCCAACAGCTGTTTCTCCTGCTTGCGGTCTCTCAGAATTTCGATTTTTTGTGGCAGAGCAGGTTGGTGGGCTTCATTCGTCGTGAAATACACCTGTCCATAATGAAACTCGACCTCGGCTCTGATCATCCCTTTGATCTTGCGGAAAATCACAACGGATTTCAAGGTTTCCTCCTGAACAATCTCCGCTACCTCTTCGGCAATGACCACACGACCGATCTTTCGCAAATAAGGAAAAACGTCTGTGAATAATCTTGGAAGCTGCTGTTGCTGATAAACGATCACAGGCTCCTTCAAGCGTTTCATCAATTGCTTCAATGTCATGTAACTATCTTGCTGCTCATGACTCATTGCATAGAGCGCATTCTGCGAAAAACCCAAAAAATAATTGCTAAAATAAGTCGTGAAGGCATCTTCGATCATCAATTCAAAATGATCTTCGTTTTTAGATAATTCGAAGGTCAGCGGCAATTCCTGCCCCTCATACAAATAGTGATATTTTTTTTCACCCAGCTTCACAGTCAGATTCCCTGTTTCTTCCATTCGTTTCAATAATCGCTGGAGCCTGTGAACGGGCAAAAGCAAGTACCGCTTATCTAATTTTCCCTTGACCTGCAGTCCTGTTTTCCCTAAAAGCTGGTAAGTCTCACTGATTCCTACTAAATCCTCAATGATATCGCGGCATGCGGGCTCGAAAGCTCCTGCTTCAATTTGGAAACGATATTCTTTGTTCACCGTATACGCTGCATCAATCTGATAGGCATGCAAAAAATCGTAAAGGTTTTTAACGATGTACGTACGTTTACTGTTACGATTACCGATTCGCAAAGAAACAGCCAGAACATCTAATTCAGGGTGATAAGGATTGGTGGGGAGTGGTTCTACAACAAATTCGACCAGCAATGGTTGAACGGGTTCCTTGGCTTGCTCCAGCCGAGAAAACCCCTGATTCAAAATGTCCGCAAAAGACACGCTGCTTTCTACCTTTTTTTCAGGCAGCTCTTGTGATGCTTGTACGATACGAGAAAGCCCCTTATCCCGCAGGTACAATTCCACAGCGACTGTATGTTTGCAATAGCCGTGCTCCTCCCAATAAGGACACTCGCAAATGTCGTTTTCTTTTCCGCTGCCGTCAAGGTCTACCAAGTATAATTCACTGCCTAGAACCTCTCCGTGCCAAACGCGACGAGCAGCATCTGGGATAACAGACAATACACGACCCTCTTTTAAGTAGGTCCGCCCTCTTTCAATGACCTTCTCGGGAATACTCCATCTCATTTATGCCACTCCTCTAATTGATAGTGAATCGTACTTTGCCCTGTTCCAGTGGTTTGTACGATTATTTGTTGCGGGATACGTTCTTTTAACTCTTTGACGTGGCTGATCAAACCGATCATCCTTCCGTGGTTTTCAATCCCCGCCAAAGCTTCTAATGCAATTTCCAACGCTTCCTCGTCAAGTGAACCGAAACCTTCATCAATGAACAATGTCTCCATAGTGATCCCACCCGATTGATTTTGGATCACTTCAGCCAGCCCTAATACCAGTGATAAAGCCGCGATAAAGCTCTCTCCTCCAGAAAGAGTTTGAGCACTACGGGCTATTCCAGAGTTGTCATCATAAACATTGATCTCTAAACCAGTGTTCCCTTTGGATCGACCAATTTGATCGTTCAACTCGAATTGATATCGTCCTTTGGTCAATTGGGACAGCTGTTGATTCGCAGCTTGTAGAATTTCTTCTAAATAACTCTGTAAAATGTAACGCTCTAAGCTGATTTTCTCTGGATTGTCTCCGTTTATCGTCTGATACAGCTGAGTGATCTCGCTAAGCTGGTTGAGTTGTTCCTCGCCATTTTGATGCAGAGATTCAATGTTTGTCAGAATCCGTGAGTGTGTATGCAGCTGGTTCTCCGATTGGTAATATACTTGCTGAAGTTCTTGAAAAGCTTCCTCCATTTGGGTAGTTTTAGCACTCAGTTGTTCCAGCGGAGGCTCCGTTTGATCGGCCAATGCCAGCTTCAATCGTTCCTTTTGGTCTGACAAAAGCAACTGACGATTTAGAAATTCCTGAATAGCTTGTCTCAGCTCTTCTAACTGCGGTTGATGACTAAGCTGTTCCGAAATAGATTCCTTATTTAAGCCTAACTTGACAATCAGATGATCCAGTTCGTCACGCCACTTTTCTTGCTCTGCTAACTGTGTCTTATATTGCTTGCTTAATTGGTTCTTCGATTCTTCCAGACGAACTTCCTCTGCGGACATTCGTTTCCCTTCTTCTTCATGACGTTTCAACGTTTTCTGATACTCTTTCATCAGAATCGTTCGCTCATGAATATGTTCTTCCAGCGAAGCAGCTTCCCAATCCTTGACCTGTTCTTTCGTCAAGGCAAGTCGCCCTTTCAGCATTTGTACTTGTTCTGTCAATTCCGACAACTTGGTACTGACTGACTGGTGCTGCTCTAAAACTGTATTTTGCTGTTCCGTTAACACTCCAATTTCTAGTTCTGCTGCTGTCAGCTGTTCCAAGGCTGCTTGCGCTTCAGTCTGTTTTTTTTGTAGGAACAGCACAAGTTCTGGTAGTTCTTCTGGGATCGTTTGTTGATACAACGAGGCAACAGCCTTCTTTAACTCTTGTTGTTTAAGCTGTGTTTGGGTTTGCTCCAATTGAAATTTTTGTTTTACTTCTTCGTAATGTTTTTCTTGAAACTCGCGCTTGGTTTCATAAGTTTCTTTTACCTTCTGCAACTCAGCAAAATTTTTTTCTTTTGCTTCTAGATCATGCTGGAGCTCTTTAAGGCTCTCCCCCGAAAGCGTCTCATGCAATGCAGGGTCAGGGTGATCTTTCGATCCGCAGACTGGGCAAGCCTCTCCATCAATCAGATCCATACTTAATCGAGCGATTTCCGAACGTGCCCAGCGATCTCTCAAGGTTTTGACCTCTTGATTCGCTGCATTCAATCGTTTGCTTGTTTGGCTGATGTTCTCTACCAAGACAGCCAAATGGATCTGCGCTTCCTCCATTTGTTCTTCTAATTTCTCCAAATTCTGCTCCGTATTCACTTGCGTTTGAGCTTGCTGGATCAACTGTTCGTTCTTGTAGCGTCGTTCGATCCAAAAAGATTTGGTTTCTTGCTGATTCTTCAACGTGTTCAACTGGTCAGACAGCTGTTCGAGCGTTTGAGCATAAGCGGCTTGCTCCGCTTCTCTTTGCTGCTGCTCGTGATTCATTTTCTGATAATCGTTCATCAGATGAGCATATTGCTGCACCGCTGGCAGTAAATCAGATAAACGAACCAACTCTGCTTTTTCTTGCTCCCACTTTTGTTCTTCCTTGACTAATGCAGCTTCTTGCATTTGCCAAATTCTTTTTTCCTCAGATAGACGTTTTAATGACGCCTGATTTTCTTGAATTTCTTTTTCTTTCCAGAGTAGAAGAGCATCCAACTCGTTCACTCGTTCATAAGGTGGGCGAATCTGTTGAAGCTTTTCTCCTTCGTTCAGCCGCTTTCGCTGTTCCTCAATAACAGGTAGCTCCTGCTGCAATTCTTGCCAGTCCTTTTGGATTTTTTCATATTGTTGAAATTGATCGGCTAATTGTTTCGCCTGTTCCAGAGCCTGCTGCTGTTCTTTTAACTCGTGATCTTTTTGCTGCAAGTCTGCCGCCAATTTTACAGTTTTCTCCTTTTCTTCTTCCAAGTATTGCTTTGTCTGCTCGATCGATTCTAAATAACTTGCACCTTGTTCGATCGGAATCTGTTGAAACAGCTGATCAATGCGGGTCGCAGTTTCCGCAACGCTTTTTTCGAGCTCCTGCTTTTTCAATTTTAGCTTTTCATTAAATTGACGATAAATCGCTGTTCCAAAAAGACTGCGCAAAACAGCTTCTTTTTCTGTACTGTTGGCGATCAAAAAGGTCCGAAATTCTCCCTGAGGCAGCATCAATATTTGTCGAAACTGTTCTTTGGTTAAGTGCAGCAGGTCATAAATATAGGATTGAACTGTCTCGACCTTTTGATAGGCCTCTACTTCCCTTCCGGTATCGTCCAGCACAGTTAACTGGACTTTTTGATTTTTTACAGTTGCTCCTTTTCCATTCTTTTTTTGGAGCGTTTGCTTGGGACTTCGCACGATGACATATTGATGCCCCTGATGTTCAAACGTAAAAGATACTCTTGTCTCTTCTGTCGGGTCGGCAAAATCCGAACGAATTTCATTAGCATTGCGGACACCGCCAGAAGCATCACCAAACAAAGCAAATGTTAAAGCATCAAAAATCGTTGTTTTGCCGGCACCAGTCTTTCCACTGATCAAAAACAAAGGAGAGGTGTGAAATTCTTGAAAATCCACCTCTTCATGCAGAAAAGGGCCAAAATTTTCCATCACGATCTTTTTAGGAATCATCGGAGATCGCCTCCTTTTTTCATCAAATCATGCATGGTTTCTTCGATCCATTTTTGCTGGTGAACCGTTACTGATTCATCATTGATGGCTCTGTAAAACTCATGGATCAAATCGATCGGCGATTTTCGTTTGATCTCTTGTGCTTTCCAAGACTTTCTTCTATTGCCTTCGCGCCCATTGATCCGTTCCACTTGCAGAATTCGAGGATAGATCTGACGCAGCTGATTCATCATATTAGGGATGACTTGACGATCCTCTAAAAGAATAGACAGGTAATCTTCCCGATTTTGTTGACGATAAAATCCGGGATCCAACAATTGCGAAAACTCCGCCTGGAGCTCCCGAACATCTCTAAAAGGAGATACCGAAATAAATTGAAAAGTGGTTTCTTCAGCTGTCTCGACGATCCAAACACCCTTTTCCTGATTTTTCTCAGACAACGAATACTTGATCGGTGAACCACTATATCGAGCATTCGGCAGATTCAATGCATTTTTACCGTGCAGGTGCCCTAAAGCAACATAATCAAAGTCTTTCAACAGTTGACCATTAATTCCATCCAAACCGCCGACCTCAAGTTTGGTTTCCGAATCGGTTTTCATACTGCCTGCAACAAAAAAATGGCTGACTAGCACGTGACGCTGGTTTTGTAAAAAATGATCCTTCATTTTTTCGAGGACTCGCGGCATGGCTTGCTGGATCGTTCGAATATCAGGATCATCAAAGTAAATCCGCGCATCAACAGGCTCGAAATAAGGTAACAGGAAAAAAGCAGTATCCTTGATTACGATTGGAGTGAAGGCCTCTTCTAAACGAGTATGTAAAAAATAATCAGAACGGCTAAACCACGGTGCTCCTGTGGCTAAACGTGTCTTGCTGTCATGATTGCCTGAGATCACGAGCAAGGGAAATTTTTCAGTCAGATTGATTTGAGCGATCGTCTGATTGACCAACCGCACGCTCTCCTCAGAAGGGACAGAGCGATCATAAATATCTCCAGCAATCACAATCGCATCAACTTCTTCATTTTTGGCAATTTCTATTATTTGTTTAAGAACAGCTTTTTGATCTTCCAGCAAGTCATAGCCTGCTAACTTTTTGCCGATATGCCAATCGGCAGTATGTAAAAATTTCACTCGATCCTCTTCCTCCATTTTAGTCCTTCCCACAATTATACCACGTGGACCGGCTTTTTTCTGCTTACAACGAAGGAGTTTTTGAAAAGCCTTGCACTATTTATTGGAGCATAAATCTAAAAAAAGACTATCCTTTTCTGGCAATATACGATACGATAGGTGTGTTTTTACGATGAGTTTTTGATTAGAAAGGAGGATTTATGTGCCTTTAGGCGTTATCATAAATTCGTTTTCGATTTTTCTTGGGGGAATTGCGGGGGGGCTCTTAGGGCATCTGCTTCCTGAACGATTTAAAACGGAAATTCAATTGATTTTTGGACTCTGTGCCATGGCTATGGGAATCCCTGCTGTAAATGGTACTGTTCATTTACCTGCTGTCATTTTAGCCGTCATTCTGGGAACCTCGATTGGAATGGCGGTCCATCTTGAGCACCGAATCAATCGTGCAGCAGAATGGATGCAACGGCCGATCAGCAATCTCTTTCCCAAAGAACAATTAGCCCTCTCTCACAATGAGTTTGTGCATCGGCTGGTGACAATCATCGTCTTATTTTGTGCCAGCGGAACAGGCATTTATGGAAGCTTGGACGCGGGAATGACTGGCGACCACACTGTATTGATCGCTAAATCGGTGCTCGATTTCTTTACTGCAGCGATTTTTGCTTGCAATTTGGGGTATGTTGTTTCCATGATTGCGGTGCCGCAATTTTTCATTTTTCTTTCACTGTTCCTGTTAGCTGGAATCATTTTCCCGTTAACTACCCCGGAAATGGTCGCTGATTTTAAATCTTGCGGCGGTATTTTAATCATTGCTACTTCTTTTCGCATGATTCAAGTTAAACAATTTCCAACTGCTGATATGATTCCCGCCATGGTTTTAGTGATGCCGATTAGTTGGTTTTGGATGACTATCATCTTACCATTGCTATAAAGAAAAAAAGAACGTTGCAGCACTTATTGCTCAACGTTCTTTTTGCTCGGGGTGTAACGATAATTAGGATCGACTTGATAATCCAACTCGTTAAAGGCATTTTGAACCCGCTCTTCGATCACGGCCAATCCTGCCTTGTCTAGTTTTTTGATGTCGCTGACATCGATTGCTTCTCCATAACGAACGATAACTGGTGTTCGCTTAAACAGGTGTGAAAATTTCAAAGGGCCTTGATAAACACAAGGAACAATCTTCACCTTTGCCAAGCGAGAAATCAGTGCCATTCCCCCCTTCAATTCTGTCGAATGTCGGGTGCCACTGGGGAACATGATCAAGCTTTTATCGGTTTCCTTCAGCAACCTGATTGGACGCTTGACAACGCTCGGACCGGGCTTATCTCGGTCCACAGGAACCGCGTTCAAGTGATTTAGAATAAACCGTAAAATCGGATTTTTAAATAATTCCTCTTTTGCCATGAAGCCAAATTGTTTCGGTGATGCGCCTAAAGCCATATAAACAGGGTCCCACCATGTTCGATGCGGAGCAACTAAAATATAGTTTTCGTCCTGCGGAAGTACCTCACGGTTTTGGAATTGACTGTTACCGTTGATCAATGCCAGTAAGATCCGCACGACTCCTCGAATAAATTTAAAAAACATCTTTTCTTCCTTTCGGTTTTCTAACATAGCTAAACGTAGTATAATACAAACGCATGAATTTTTTAAGGGGGCATAATGAAATGTTAAAAAAAGGCGAACGAATCGATCAGCTTTATGCACAAGATGTTCAAATCATTCAAAGTTCTGAAGTCTTCTCCTTTTCATTAGATGCCGTATTGCTCGCCAATTTCCCAAGAATACCAAAACGGGGGAAAATCATCGATCTCTGCGCTGGGAATGGTGCTGTCGGTTTGTTCATCAGTAAGCAAACAGACGCTTCTATTGATCAGATCGAATTGCAGCCGCGTTTAGCTGACATGGGAAAACGCAGCATCGAGCTGAATCATTTAACAAATCAAATTCAAATGCACGAAATGGATCTAAAACAGATCTTTCCGACGTTTAAAACTGACAACACTGATTTGGTCGTTTGCAATCCCCCTTATTTTAAGGAGCAGCCGAATGGTCAGAAAAATCCAAACCCTTACCTTGCCGCAGCACGGCATGAAATCCACGCGACGTTAGAAGATGTGGTCTCAACCAGCAGCAAACTGCTCAAAACCAATGGTCATTTTGCGATGGTTCACCGACCAGACCGTTTTTTAGAGATCATAGACTGTTTGAGAAGCTGGCGCATCGCTCCAAAAAGGATCCAGTTCGTCTATCCTAAACAAGAAAAAGAAGCCAACATTTTGTTGATCGAAGGCATCAAGTATGGCAAAGATGAAGGATTGCGCTTTTTACCACCCTTGTTCACTTATGATTCACAAGGCCAATATACCCCGGCTATCAAGGAGATGCTTTATGGAAAATAAGTTTTTCTTTTATGTTTTATCTTGTAAAGACCGGTCTTATTATGGCGGCTATACCGTTGACCTATCCCGCCGTCTAACCGAACACAATGCCGGGACAGGAGCTAAATACACACACCCTGCCAAACGCCGGCCTGTCGAAATGATCCATGCCGAAAGTTTTGAAACCCGAAGTGCCGCCATGAAAGCTGAAGCGGCCTTCAAGCGCTTAAATCGAAAACAAAAGGACCGTTACCTGATTCAGAACCAAGAAAAAAACGTTTTGTGAGTCATCTCTCACAAAACGTTTTTATTTTCCTTGCAGAATTGCTTTAGCAATAAATGATCCGTAGTGGACCATCCCTTCGTCATTGGGATGCACCTGATCTTCGTAAAACCAGCTATCTTGGTTAAGACTATGATCATACCAATCAATCAATGTAATATTTTTATATTGATCCGCCATTCTGGCCAAATCTTGATTCACCTGATTTTGCCAACGGCGTGTGGGTAAATGAACATTGATAACGTAAACCTTTCGTTTGCTGCCGATCGCCTTCATGATTGCGTTAAACCCCTCATCTGTAAACGCACCATTCGTTCCTAAACTCAACAACACTGTATCGTGAAGCTTTCCCTCTTCCTTCAACTGGTCGATCAATGCCGCACTTCCGTCAACCTGGCGTCCAATTTCACCATCCACATACATTTGAGGAAAAATTTCTTTCAATCCATTTGCTCCCGCTAACAAAACGGAATCTCCAAAAGCTGTGATCTCCAAACTTTGAGCTTTCGTTTCCTCACGACTAGTCAATCCATATTTGTCCGCAATCTGTTGGATTTGTTCAGCATCCTGAGAATCTTTTGTCTGCTGTGCCTCGTTGGTTTCCTTTTTACTTTGTTCGATCTGTTTTTGAAGTTGCTCTTGTTCTGCATCGACTTGGTTGGTTGGAGCGATAACTAGTCCAATAATCGCAACCATTGTTACCAAGCCGGTAGCAGCTAAAGAAATTTTACGTCGACTCTTCCAAGGAGCTTCTATTGCTGATCGAATTGTTCGAAGGCTTTCTTTGTAAGGGAAGACACGCATTGGCCGTTCAATGAATCGATACGACAACTCCGTGATCACCAAGATCAGAATGATCTCGATCGTGGTGTGTAATAAGATATGCTCGGCGACATTCACCTTCGCTTCATAAAAAATCATCACAGGATACTGATATAAATAGATTCCATAACTACGTTTACCCAACCAGCTGAAAATCGGATTGGTCAGCCATTTATTGAGACTAGCTCCAGGATGAGCAGTGATCGCAACCAAAAGCATACAGACGATACTGATCAAAAACATACCGCCATAATACAGGAAGGTCGTTCCATCATGCATGAACACAAAAGATAGAATCATCACCAATAAAGAAAATACACCAACAATGTTCAACACTTTTTTCGCTTGAGCTGGGATCTCTTGCTTTAACCGTGTACTTGGCCAAATGAAAGCGAGCCCTGCACCCAGCCAAATCGAAAATATCCGAGTGTCTGTCCCATAGTATACTCTTGTAGGGTCCTGCCCTGGAGTAAATAGTATTGCCATCCAAATTGCCGAAAGCAGCGAAACACCCATGATTCCTAAAAAGATCTTTCCTCGCTTTTTTACGACCTTCATCAGGATCAAGAAGATCAGCGGCCATATCAAATAGTTTTGGGTCTCTACCGCCAAGGACCAGATGTGGGTAAACGGCGATTCCGCTGCAAATCGATCAAAATAAGATAACCCATGGTCGATCTGCCACCAGTTATTGACATAAAACAAACTACTAATGACATTTCCTCGCAGATTATTCAACAGATTTCGTTGAAAAAGCGTGATGTAGGCCGATGAGGCCACCAGCATGGCGATCAAGGCTGGATACAATCGTTTCATTCGACGAATATAAAATTGTTTGACACTGATCGTCCCGTTTTGCTTCCATTCCTGCAGCAGCAGGTCTGTAATCAAATAACCAGACACGACAAAGAAAACAGGGACTCCTAAAAACCCACCTTTCATATGAGAAGGCAGTAAATGATAGAGAATAACGGCGATCACTGCCAAGGAACGAAGCCCATCAAACCCAGTGATATACCGGCTGCTCGTTAGTCTTTTTTTCATAATTTATTTTCCAACTTTACTCTAGAATCACATTCCACTATACGTTCAATTGATTTAAAGTGCAAGGGCTAACTTGTTAATTTTACTTTTTTTCTAATCAATTATATTAAAAAAGAGTGACGCCGTTCTTCTAGATAAATATACTTGACATGAGACGCGTCTCAGTTGGTAAACTGGAATAAGGAAAGGTGGCTAAACAATGATCAAATTGATCGCAGTCGACATGGATGGAACGTTTCTTAACTCTGGTAACACCTACGATCAACAACGATTCAAGCAAATTTTTAAACAACTTAAGGAGCAGGATATTCGGTTTGTCGTTGCTAGTGGAAACCAGTACTATCAATTGCGTAGTTTTTTTCCGGATGATTATTCTGAGATCGCTTTTGTCGCAGAAAACGGGGCTAATATCTTGATAGGTGAGCAGCCGTTTTATCATGCTGTACTAGACCCCGCTGTCATTTTGGATACGTTGCATTTGTTGGAAAAGCTGTCTCCTTTGACTACGATCGTATGTGGGGAAAAAAGTGCATATGCCTCTAGACATATTTCCGAGGAAATCATCGAACCTTATACTTTCTACTACCACCGCCTAAAACGGTTGGAGGATCTTTATTCGGTTGTCAATGAACCCGATGATTTGTTTAAAATCGCTTTGTTTTTTGAAACGAAAGAAATGGACCAAAAACTTCAGGTACTTCAGAAGGAGCTGCAAGGGAAGCTGGTAGCTGTCCCTAGTGGGCATGGTGATGTTGATTTGATCATTCCAGGTGTACACAAATTCAGAGGTTTGCAGCGCTTAGGAGATTATTGGGGCATTCTTCCTGATGAAATGGCTGCTTTTGGAGACAGTGGCAACGACCTTGAGATGCTGGCACACACCCAATACAGCTTTGCAATGGAAAATGCCCGCGACGACATAAAAGAGGCCGCACGCTATCAATTGGGCTCGAACGATACCGGAGATTTACTAGATATTCTTGAAGCGATCGCAGATCATACGATCAAAGAGAAGCTGGCTGCTCTTGCCCATTAACACGCAAAAGGACCATTGAGAATCAAATCTCAACGGTCCTTTTTAATCTAATGATTCTTCATAAAATCGGCCAAGTATTCGTACATTTTCAGAGATACTGACAAACGCATCTTGGTCGGTCTCCTTCATAATCGATTCCAGCAAAGGCAATTCGAATCGCGTTACGACAGTAAATAAAACAGTCTGTTTGTCATGTTTGTAAGCACCTTCGGCTTCATTGATAATGGTGATTCCGCGACGCATGTTTTCTTGGATACTATTGATCACACGATCAGGGCATTTCGTCACGATCATCACTTGCATTTTTCTTTGCTTTGTATACATCGCATCTGTCAATTTACCGCTCATAAAAATAGACAGTGCTGAATAAAACATGTATTGCCAGTTAAACAAAATTCCTGCCATCAGCATGATCATCACATTAAAGATGATCGAAATGGAGCCCACTGAACGACCTGTTTTTTTCCGAATCGTAATACTTAGAATATCCAATCCTCCAGAGGACAGACCGTTTTTCAAAGCAAAGCCGATCCCCACACCCATGATTGCTCCGCCAAAAATTGCACAGATAATTGGATCGTCTGTCAAGCGGGTCTCTGGAATGATGTGAATAAAAAAGGAGGTCAAAAAAACGGTAATAAAGGTGAATATCGTAAATTTGTGCCCAATTTTGAACCACGCTAAAACAAACAAAGGAATATTCAGCGCAAATAATGTAATAGAGACAGGTATCGTGTGTCCCAGCCATTGCATGGATAAGGTCGTCAGAATCTGAGCAAACCCGGTGAGTCCACTAGAATAAATATGGCCTGGCTGATAAAAAAAATTGACAGCGATCGCAGCTAAAAAAGCATATACAACGGCAACAGATAAGCGAGTGGCAAAGTCATGATATGGCCAGCCCTCGATTTTTTTTTTCATAGTGTTCGAATCCTCTTTTCGGCTAATTCCATTCACATTATACGGAGTTTCAAAATAAAAGAAAAGCGACCTTCAACTGAGAGCCGCTTTTCTTAGTGTTTTCTTATTCTTCTATATTGGTTGTATTAATACTTAACTCGTAAAGCTGCAATGGCGAAACTGTGCTAGGTGCATCCGACATTGGATCTGCAGCCTTACCATTTTTAGGAAAGGCGATGACTTCTCGAATATTGTCTTCTCCAGCTAACAGCATAGCGAAACGATCCAAGCCCAATGCGATCCCTCCAATTGGCGGGAATCCATAATCCAATGCTTCTAATAAGAAGCTGAATTGCGCATTTGCCTCTTCCCGAGTGAAGCCCAAGGTTTCGAAGACTTGCTCTTGCAGATCACGGGTATGAATACGCAAAGATCCTCCTCCAAGCTCATAGCCATTCAAAACGATGTCATAAGCTTGAGCATAAACTTTTTCTGGATGATCCTTCAAATGAGGAATATCCTCGTCATTTGGCATTGTAAATGGATGGTGAGCAGAAACGTAACGTCCCAATTCTTGATCATATTCAAACTGCGGCCAATTCACGACCCAAAGATAGTTGAATTGACTTTCATCGATAAGACCCATTTCTTTACCGACCTTCGATCGAACAGCACCTAATGCCGTTACAGCTGTCAAGAACTGATCCGCCGCAAACATTAACACATCCCCAGGTTCCGCATGTAGAGCCACTTTTAATTCATCCGCCACAGCACCCATGAACTTGGCGATCGGACCAGTCAACTCACCGTTCTCATCGACTTTTATCCAAGCAAGCCCTTTTGCACCGAATTGACCAACAAACTGTCCAAGTCGGTCCAATTCTTTTCTGGAATAGTGATCTGCCGCTTTTTTAGCATTGATCGCTTTGACTACACCGCCATTATCCGTTGCCATGCGGAAGACTTTAAAATCAGTAGCTGAAGCGATTTCTGTCACATCGACCAACTCCATGTCAAAGCGGGTATCGGGTTTATCAGAACCGTAACGTTCCATTGCCTCATCCCAAGTGATTCTAGGAAATGGCAAGCTCACTTCGATATCAAGTACATCCTTCATGACTTGTGCGATCATTTTCTCAGTGTATTCTTGAATCTCTTCCGCTGTTAAAAAGCTCGTTTCAATATCGATCTGAGTAAATTCAGGCTGGCGATCTCCTCGCAGATCTTCATCACGGAAACAACGAACAATCTGGTAGTAACGATCAAAGCCGGCCGTCATTAACAATTGTTTTAAAATTTGCGGCGACTGAGGCAACGCATAAAAGTGCCCTGGATGTACACGGGAAGGAACTAAATAGTCGCGAGCTCCTTCAGGTGTTGATTTTGCCAAATAGGGGGTCTCGATATCCAGAAAGTCGTTTTCATCTAAAAAGTGACGGACTGATTTCGTCACACGATGACGCAGTATCATATTTTGGGTCATTTTCGGACGACGAAGGTCCATATAACGATACTTCAAGCGAACCTCATCACTGATGTTTTGATCGTCTTCAATAGAAAACGGCGGTGTTTTCGCCTCATTCAAAATAGTGATATCTTCGCCTTTTATTTCATAATCGCCTGTGGTCATCTTAGGGTTGATCGAGTTTTCATCCCGACGAATCACCGTTCCAGTAATTTCTACGACATATTCGCTGCGGCATTGATCAGCAACCTCCCAACCCGCTTTTGATTCTTCTGGGTTAAAAACCACTTGGACGATCCCTTCCCGGTCACGAAGATCGATAAAAATCAACCCTCCTAAGTCCCGACGTTTTTGGACCCAACCCTTTAAGGTTACTTTTTGGTCTAAATACTGCTCTGAAACCAAACCACAATATACTGTTCTCTTAGCCATTTCTCTACTCCTTATTCTCTCAGATAATTTTATTCGATAATAAATGTCAGCATTTCATCATAGATTTCATTGAAATCCTGATAGAGTTCTTCTAAAGAAAATGTTTTTTCTTTGTGAGATTTCATTGATTTTACGTTGATTTTTCCTTGAGAAAGTTCATCTTCACCAAGTGTTAACACTAATTGCGCTCCTTGTTTGTCCGCTGATTTGAACTGCGCTTTTGTTTTTCGCTGCATAAAATCACGGTCGGCTGAATACCCAAAGCCTCGAATAGCTTGAACTATTTTCAACACTTCCATGTTGGTAGCTTCACCGATTCCGACAACATAGGCATCCAAATTAACAGCCGAAGGAACGATGACCCCTTCTTGATCCAACGTCAGCAAAATTCGTTCAATCCCCATCGCAAAACCTACACCAGGTATTGCTGGTCCACCGAGTTCTTCCACTAAGCCGTCATAACGGCCGCCGCCGCAGATCGTTGTTTGAGCCCCCATCCCCGGCGCATCGCTCATGATCTCAAAAATCGTATGATTGTAATAATCCAATCCACGTACCATCCGATGATCAATCTCATACGCTACACCTAAATGATCCAATGTTTTCTTGACAGTTTCAAAATGTGTGTTTGCCGTATCTGTCAGGTAATCTAGAATACTAGGAGCACCCTGCACGATCGGCTGATCCTTTTTGTCTTTGCTGTCGAGGACCCGCAATGGATTTTCATGCAGGCGACGCTTTGAATCCTCACTCAAAGCCGCTTCATGGCTTTCCAAATAATCAATCAATGCGTGACGATAGTTTGCACGAGTTTCCTTATCTCCTAAAGTATTGATCACTAAACGAATGTGACGAATACCCAACTGCTTGAAGAAATCCATCGCCATCACCATGGTTTCTACATCCAAACTTGGATTTTCGCTGCCAAATGCTTCCACGCCGATCTGATGAAACTGACGCAATCGACCTTTTTGAGGGCGCTCATATCGAAACATTGGACCAGTATAATACACTTTGTAAGGCTTTTTGAATTCAGGTCCAAACAATTTATTTTCGACATACGAACGAACGATCGGAGCAGTGCCTTCCGGACGCAAGGTCACATGCCGATCCCCTTTGTCATAAAAATCATACATTTCTTTTGAAACGATGTCGGTTGTATCTCCAACGCTTCGAGCAATTACTTCGTAGTGCTCAAAAATGGGGGTCCGTATTTCTTGGTATTGATAATCCCCGAACAGCAGTCGAGCAGTTTCCTCAATAAACTGCCACTTTTCACTTTCACCTGGTAAAATATCGTTGGTCCCTTTTGGTCGCTGATAATTCATGCTTTTACCTCTTTCCTTCCAAATAACATCAAAAAAGCCCTTGCTCATATTGAACAAGGGCGAATGGATCGCGGTACCACCTATTTTTTGAAAAAATTTACTTTTTCCTCTGGCAATTAACGCTTGCGACACGGAGCGGCTTTGCACGCGCTCATCTCCAGAATGTCTTTCAGAAACTCGAATTGGAATTGCTCGCAGCCTAGGCAATTCTCTCTGACTCCATCAAGCAGCTTACTTGTTCTTTCACAGACAAATTATTATCACCTCTTAACCTACTAAAAATGGCTTGGAAAGTCAACTAGAAAAAGCAAGTTATTTCACTTTTTTCGCCACTAACCTTACACTGAGAAGTACAAACGTTGCTGATCAGATCAAGTGAACCCCAGCGCATGTTTGATCAACAGCTTAAAAAAGGAGTGACTTTTTGATGACAGATGTACGAATTGGTAAATCACGTGTTTATGCTTCTGATCTAGGATTAGGAACCAACGCTGTCGGCGGACACAATTTGTTTCCCAACCTAAAAGATGAACAAGGAAAAGCGGTCGTTCGAGCTGCTTTAGATAATGGAATCACCTTGCTTGATACGGCCTTCGCATACGGCAATGGACGTTCAGAAGAATTGATCGGTGAAGTATTGCAAGAACCAGCTTACGATCGCTCTCGTGTTATTCTCGCAACCAAGGCTGCTCACGATCCTGCAAAGGATGGCAGTTTCAATAATAGTCCAGAATTTCTGACCCAGTCTGTCGAGGATGCCCTGCAACGGCTGCAAACGTCGTACCTTGACATTTTCTATATCCACTTTCCTGATAAGAACACACCAAAGGATGAAGCTGTAAAAGCTTTGCATGCGTTAAAGGAAGCCGGCAAAATTAGAGCGATCGGGATTTCTAATTTCTCTTTGGACCAAGTCAAGGAGGCAAATCGAGACGGCTATGTCGATGTCGTAGAGGATCATTACAACCTGATTCACCGAGAAGCTGAGGTAGAATTGCTGCCTTATTTGAAGGAAAATCGGATCAGCTTTGTTCCCTATTTTCCACTAGCTTCTGGCTTGTTGACCGGAAAGTATACAAAGGGGGATGTTTTTGATTCATCCGATCCTCGCTCCAGCAAACCAGATTTTCAAGGTAATCGCTTTAAGCAAATCGTTGAAAGAGTAGATGCTTTGAAACCAATGGCGAAAGAATACAACATCACCGTAGCTCAATTGATACTCGCATGGTATATGAAAAATCCTTTCATTGATGTTGTGATTCCCGGTGCTAAACGTCCTGAACAGGTCGAAGCCAATGCTCAGTCAGTCAATGTGCGTTTGTCTGAAGCTGACTATACAACGATCGATAAACGGTTTAAAGAAGAATAATTTACTGGGCCAGCTTTCTTCAATTGCTGGTCTTTTTTTTCATACCTATATGAAAAACTCACGATTTTGATAGATAAAAACAATAGAACGAACGCTGAAAATACTAGTATCTCTTTACCAGTCACGTATAATAAAGAAGTAAACGGATCTTGCATCAACAAAAGGAGGGATTTGCAGTGACTGAAGTAAAAATCGGAAAAACAGAGGTCTACGCCAGCAAACTAGGGTTAGGGACGAACGCTGTCGGCGGACATAATCTTTATCCGAATTTAGATGAGAATGTCGGCAAGGAAGTTATTCGAACGGCTCTTAGAAACGGTATCACGTTGCTTGATACAGCCTTTTCTTATGGCCGTGGGCGTTCCGAGGAATTGATTGGTGAAGTGTTGCAAGAAAATGAATTTGATCGTTCCAAAGTGATCGTTGCCTCAAAGGCTGCGCACGATATGAGGCAAAACGGGAAATTCAATAACTCTCCCGAATTTTTAACGAACGCGGTAGAGGAGTCTCTAAACCGACTGCAGACAGATTACTTGGACATCTTTTACATTCATTTTCCAGATGAAGCCACACCCAAGGACCAAGCTGTTCAAGCGTTGCAAAAGCTGCGCGAAGCGGGGAAAATACGCGCCATCGGGGTTTCTAATTTTTCGTTAGAGCAACTAAAGGAAGCAAACAAATACGGCTATGTCGATGTAGTGGAAGAACGCTTCAGCCTGATCCATCGAGAGCACGAAGCGAAACTATTTCCTTATCTGGTAGAAAATAAAATCAGCTTTATTCCTTACTACCCTCTTGACTCTGGCTTGTTAACCGGCAAATACGAAAAAGAGACGGTTTTTACTGACGATGACTTGAGAAGTAAAAATCCGGACTTCAAAGGTGCCCGTTTCCAAGAAATCCTTGAAAAAGTGGCGCAATTGAAACCTATCGCGGCTGCTTACAATACAGACGTTACTCAGCTTGTTTTGGCATGGTACATGAAACACCCTGTAATGGGTGTCGTTATTCCTGGAGCGAAAAAACCAGAACAGGTCGAAGCGAATATAACATCTCTTGGGTTAACTTTGTCAGATGAGGACTTTGTTCATATCGATCAGTTGTTCAAGTAAAAAAGCAAATCCTCCAAACAAAGTCTATCGTTTGGAGGATTTTTTCTATTTCTTTGCGGTGACTACATTTTTAGTTTTTCCCGTGATAAATGAAGCGACGTTTTCTACAGCAATTGCCATTAACCGCTCTCTGGCTTCACGAGCAGCCCAAGCAATGTGCGGAGTGATCACACAGTGTTTGGCTTCAAGCAGTGGATTCCCTGTTTGCATAGGTTCTTTGGAGAGCACATCGATACCCGCGGCTGCGATCCTTCCCTCATTCAATGCTTCGGCAACTTCCAGCTCATTAAGCAAACCGCCTCTAGCTGTATTCAATAAGATCGCTGTTGATTTCATCTGTCGGAGAGCCTGCAGATCGATCATGCCTCTCGTTTCATCTGTTTCCGGAACATGCAGACTCACGACGTCTGCTTGATGAAATAATTCATCTAAAGCGACCTGTCGATCCCAATCCCCTTGAGCTGGTTTCTCCCGGTGATTATAATAGATGACCTGCATATTGAACGCATGAGCGATCCTTGCCGTGGCTTGGGCAATGGCACCATAGCCGACAAGGCCGAAAACTTTCCCGCTTAATTCGATCAATGGAGTCTTTGAATACATAAAATCTTGGCTATTGACCCATTCTCCTTGATGGACAGATTCATTGTGAATTCCTACTTGATTAGCAATTTCCAGCAGCAAAGCAAAGGTGTGCTGGGCAACTGCGTCTGTTCCGTATGCAGGAATATTTGTCACCGCAATACCTGATTCTGCAGCTGCCGCGAGATCTACCACATTATATCCAGTTGCTAAAACACCGATGTACTTGAGTGTAGAAACAGCTTGGATCACTTCATGTGTGATCGGTGTTTTATTCGTCAATACGATTTCTGCCTCTCCAATGCGTTGAATGATTTCTTCTGTATTCGTAAATGAGGTTCGCTCATAAACCGTCAGCTCGCCTAACGATCGAAGCCCTTCCCAACTGATATCTCCAGGATTTAAGGCATAGCCGTCTAAAACAACAATCTTCATTTATATCCTCCTCGTGGGTTTTCGCATATTTTTCTATATCAAGTAACAGAGCTGCTAAAAAAGAGCTCGAAATAATGATCTACAGTCATTATCTCAAACTCTCAATTAAAAGTCTGCTCAGAAGTCGTTGATGCGGGAATAGAAAAAACTCTCACTGTTTGTATTGCTTGCGGCTGATTTTTCGAACAGGTATTGAAGGATTTTATATTATTCAACCACTTCTTTTGCAGATACTTTCCTAATAAGCACGTGCGATCCACACTGTGTGTTTCGCAGGTTTTCCATTTACGATATCCACTTTTTTCTCAACAGGTGGACTAAATGGAATGTTCCGAGTCGTAAAGCCGGTCTCTTCCTTGATCTTCGCTTCGGTTTCTTCCGTCCCGTCCCATCCGATCAAAATGAATCCTGGCACTTCGCCTGCTTCTTTCGATTTGGCGATGTGAGCTTTCAGCTCATCCAATGTATCGATATCATAGTGCTCATTTTCTTTGTAACGAACAAGAGCACTTTCGTATAAGCGTTTTTGCATTACATCCAGTTGTTCTTCAATATACCCCTCGATGCCATCCAATGAAACAGAGACCTTTTCATCCAAATCACGCATTTTGACCACGACTTGATTATTTTCAAGATCCCGTGGACCAAATTCGATCCGCAATGGTGCACCTTTTAGTTCCCATTCATTAAATTTGAACCCTGGTGTATTGTCTGTTTCGTCGATGCGCACCCGCAACCCTTTTTCTGTCAAAGATGCTTTCAATTCCTTCAATCGGTCAAGGATCGCTGGATTCTTTTGCCAAGGACCAACTGGAATCAAAATAACTTGTGTAGGTGCCACTTTCGGCGGCAATACCAACCCCTGCTCATCTCCATGGACCATGATCAACGAACCAATCAATCGGGTAGAAATACCCCAAGAGGTCGTATACACATGTTCATGCTCATTGTTACGGTTCAAGAACTTGATATCAAAAGCTTCCGCAAAATTCTGACCAAGGTAATGAGACGTTCCTGCTTGGACGGCTTTCCCGTCACGCATCATTGCCTCGACAGAATAAGTGTCCACCGCACCAGCAAATCGCTCTGAAGGTGTTTTTTGGCCACGATAAACCGGGATTGCCAATGTATTTTCGATCAAATCCGCATAAGCCTCTAAAGCACTCATCGTACGTTCACGAGCATTTTCTTCATTCTCGTGAGCGGTATGTCCTTCCTGCCATAAAAATTCAGAAGTCCGCAAGAAAGGCATCGTTTTCTTCTCCCAACGGAATACGTTGGCCCACTGATTGATCTCTAAAGGAAGATCACGGTAAGAGTTTACCCAGTTTGAGAAGGCATCTCCGATCAATGTCTCAGAAGTTGGACGAAGGGCGTAAGGCTCTTCTAATTCTTCATCACCGACCTTGGTCAACCAAGGCAATTCTGGTGCGAAGCCTTCTACGTGTTCTTCTTCTTTTTCCAAGAAGTGTTTAGGGATCAACATTGGGAAGTACACATTACGAATATCCTGTGTTCGCAGCCATTTGTTGAAATCTTCTTGAATATGTTCCCAAAGCTCGAATCCGTCTGGTTTAAAAACGATACATCCTCGAACAGGAGAATAGTCCATCAAATCAGCTTTTTGAATCGTTTGTAAGTACCATTTTGAAAAATCTTCTTTCTGTAATTCCGTCATCTACGCTTCCCCCTAAAAAATAATAAAAAAAACCGTTCCGTCCCTACAACAATGTAAGGACGAAACGGATCATTTCGCGGTACCACCTTGCTTGACCAGTCGATGCTGGTCCAACTTTCAGCTCCATTAACGCTGGAGTCACGTGCCGTTTTCACAGCAGTCTTCTTTGGTAGGTTCATAAATCTCAGCGGGCATGTTGATCTTTCAGCCGGTGAATCAACTCTCTGATGCCTTGAACATTTATTACTGATCCAAATGCTTACTAATATCGTAAAGGGTTATTTAAAAAAAAGCAAGCATAAATTTCAATTTTTTTAATCTTCCGGTACGTAACGCTCTTCTAGGCGACTCATCCACCAGCCCAAAGCAGCGCCGAGGAAGCATAACACTGCACAACCAATAAAGCCTAAAATCCCGATTCCACTGTAGTTCGTAGGGATAATCATGATCGTCGAAGCAAAAACGATTCCCAGAATAAAATGGAACATGGGAGCAAAATAACGACTGAAGACCCAATCCATCAATTTTGACAAGCTCAGTACAGTAACTAATCCACCGATCGCAATAGGAACCAGCACACCAAGATCTAATGTTTTGAACCCGTCAGCCATTGATTTATACATGCCCATATAAACCAAAAAATTAGATGGACTCAAGCCTGGTACAATCAATCCCAACCCAATCAATCCGCCAGCGATCATCCAAGTAAAGAAGTTCTGATCTACTTCACCAAACAAGCCTGATCCCTGCCACAAAAATAGAAATCCCAAGACGAAGCTGACACCTAAAATAATTAAATCCTTGGTGGATCTTCCTTTTTTTCCAGCCTCTTTCCATAACGCAGGAACGGTTCCGATAATGCAGCCTACGAAGAACCAAAGGATGATCGTTTCAAATTCTCCCAATAAAAAACTAACGGCAAAAGACAGCAGGAAGACCCCTGTCAACCCACCTAATCCAACGGGAATAAAAAACAAAACATTTTCCTTAAAATTCTTAGTGATATGGGCTAAAAACGAAATGATCCGCTCATAAATGCCAAAAACAGCTGCTAAAGCCCCACCGCTAACACCAGGTAAAATGAAGCCTGAACCAATAAACATCCCTTTTATAAAGCGTAAAAACCAGTCATTTTTCATAGACGGCGTTATTTTTTCATTTTCCATCAACTATTTTCTCCTTCTTTTTCACAATTATTCCTCACTCAGTGTACCGATAAAGAAAAAAGGTTGCAAGAAAATTTACTAGGTTTCGGAATTTCTTAGGATTTTTTTGCATTAATATAGATGCGAAAAACCCTGCTGTAAAATAGAGTATTTTACTCGGAAAAAACATTAGTTTGCAACAGATTATATCAATCACCTCCTTTTGACGCTTCTGAGCATCATCCCTTGAGCGCTATATCCCCCTTTCTCTTTTTTACCAAAAATTTTGTTCTCATCAACTTTTTTTGAAAAAAAAATGATAAAACGCTTGCGTTGAAACTCGTTTCATACTTTACACTCATTACAAGAACTAAAAAGAGAGAGCTGCAATACTTTTCAGAACAAGACAATCCAAGGAGGAATCATTATGGAAACCTATGTTAAAATTCAAAGAGATGGACAAACAAACTATTACTATGCCAATATTCAGCTTCAAGAACATCATTTGATCCTTACTTGTACAATCGGTGCTTTCCGATCCTTCCGTCGAATCATCGATATGCGAAAGGTCGATTATTTAGGTGAAGACCACTACTTTGGTGCTAGAAGAATTGTTTTTTCTTATGGAGAAGAGCAATATGCGGTGTTCCAAAATGGATTGGCTGTAATTGAGGAGTTGTGCCATCAATTATCTCTGATAAGCGAGGTACAAGACTATGGCAAATATCCGAGATGTAGCTAAGGCTACTGGCTATTCTGTCTCAACAATTTCGCGGGTAATCAATAATTACCCTTATGTCAAGGAAGAAAAACGGCAGCATGTTTTGAAAGTCATGGACGAGTTAAATTATATTCCGAATAAAACGGCTCAAAATTTGAGCCACGGTGAAACGAAAAACATTGGTGTGATTATTCCCTTCACGAACCATCCCTATTTCGATCAGCTGTTGAATGGGATTATTCGTGAAGCGTTTCTACATTCTTATAAAATCACTTTGCTGCCTACGAACTATGATCAGGAATTGGAGAAAATTTATTTAGAGCAATTTGCAGCAAAAGAATTTGACGGGTTGATCGTGACGACTAAGGCAAACCCCAGTGATGTTTTTAAGCCCTATCTGACGTATGGGACAATCGTTTTTTGTCAGAATGTCTCACTGGATAATGTTGGCAGTGTGTATATCGATTTAGCCTCCTCGATCCCAGAGGCCTTGCATTTTATGAAAGAACAAGGTGTCAAAAATCTTGGGGTTACTCTTGGACGAAGTAAACGAATCAGCCGCAACTCTAAATTGATTCAGAAATCCTGCAAAGAGATTTTTCCTGATTTTGATCCCAACAATATTTTCTGGGATTGCTTTGTTCGCGAAGATGGGGTGCAGGCCGCTGCTTTTTTCGTGGAAAAAGAAGTCGATGGGATTTTAACGATTGGAGATGAGGTTGCCGCAGTCATCCTTCAACATTATTCAGATGCTCTTCGCCCAATGATTGTTGGACGGGAAAATCTGTTGATTAGTGAGGTCATGAACTTTTCTACGATTGATCATCATCTGGATGCTTGTGGACGAAAAGCTTTTCAATTGTTTTACACCAAAGAAATCACTCGAATCAAATTGCCTTATACCCTAATCAAGCGGTAAAATAAACAGGAGCCTCTATCGAGGATGCCTGTTTTTTTAGTTGAAGGAGATCTTTATGAAACAAATTCCAAACCTGCTGAGCGTTGCTCGAATCTTTTTCGCTATCTTATTGCTGTTCACTGAGCCTCTCAGCCGGTCCTTTTTATTCAGCTATAGTCTTTGCGGAATAAGTGATATGCTGGATGGTCCAATTGCACGAAAATACAATTGGAGCAGCAGTTTAGGTATCTGGCTGGATAGTCTTGCCGACTTGATTTTTTTCGCAGCTGCTAGTACAACATTGATCCCTATTCTTTTTTTACCTGCCTGGTTTTTCTGGTGTCTGGGTGCTATTTTGTTGATTCGCTGTGTCAGCTATATCATCGGAGCCTGCCGATTTCGCCAATTTGCCAGCTTGCACACGTGGAGCAACAAGTTAACTGGGTTGCTGCTTTTCTTGTTCCCCTTCTTTTTTAGTCCCCGCTGGCTGGTATTGGTTTTCTTAGTCGCTTTATGGGCGTCATTTGAAGAGCTTTTGATCGTTTTCTTGACGACTGATTTAAATAAAAACATTGGGTCGTTAGCTTCTCTTAAACACAAATGCAAACATTGAATATTACAACCCTCTCTTTATCCAAGGAGGTCTGCTTAAAACAGGAGGTCTGATCCTATGAACGAAAGTAAAAAAGATTTTAATGCCATGCTGAATGATTCTCGTGACATGCCTAAAACCCAAATTCTTACAGATGAAGCAACGATTCAAAAATACGGCGGAGCCAAAATGTTTTTCGCCCCGCCGATCATGTATGATCAGGTGATGAAAAAAATCCCCAGTGGTAAATTGATTACGGTCGCAGATATACGAACTTATCTAGCCAAACAAAACCATGCTGATTTTACAGAGCCGTTGACTGCAGGTATTTTTGTTTCGATCGCTGCTTGGGCCAGTGAACAGCGTAGAAAAGACCCTACGCCTTACTGGCGAACCTTAAAAACTAAGGGGGAGCTGAATCCCAAGTACCCTGGTGGAATTGATGCTCAAAAAGCTAAGCTAGAGGCCGAGGGACACACAGTCATTTGCCGAGGACGAAAAAATTTACGCTATTACGTAGATGATTATCAGAAGAGTCTCTATCCCCTCACTTAATTCAGCAGCGGCCTTTCCTTTACATGGTGGAAAGGCCGCTGGGTTACATTAAAAGCCATTGAATTTCATCAGTGATCCAATCCCCCTTCGCACGAAGCGGATCGAAGCACACCCAAGAGCTTTTCATAAATATTTTTTCTGCACTATAGTTCAGTTGTCCATCCCCTTTGCTCTGCAGTAACGCAAGTGCTTCTTGACAGTTAGGATGGTTGATCATTTGTTCTCTTTTCAATAGCTGAGCTAATTTCATAATTATCAGCCCTTGTTATATCAATGTTTTCAAAGCACAC
>NZ_BJCC01000015.1 GCF_004309355.1 Enterococcus florum
GTGTGCTTTGAAAACATTGATATAACAAGGGCTGATAATTATGAAATTAGCTCACTTAAGGATAATATTGATACTTTTCAAAAAAGAGTAGTAGAATCCCTAAATCACGCACAAAAGCATTTCTACTCAGACCAAAATGATCAGGATCAGTTCTTAAAAGTTAAAGTCGGAAATCAAATTCAAATTGTATCATTAAAAGAACTCATGTTTATTGAGACATCCTCCAATTCACACAAGCTTCTGCTTCATTTGGAGAACAGAATAATACATTCTTATGATAAAATTGGGAATTACGACGTCTACCCTGACAAACTATTTAGATCACATAAATCCTATCTAATTAACTTAGATAACATTCTATCTTTCAACAAAACTGAAAGATCTTGCATAATGGCGAATGGAGAACACGTAATGGTTTCCGCGAGAAAAATTAAATTGCTCCAAAAGAAATTGTTTGAACTAAAAGAGAATAGTATGTAATGCGTTTTTACATGTAAAAGTCTACTACACTGGATATTGCGGACAAATTGTACCACTATTTGCACTCATGGTACAGTCATCCGATTTTCCTGCAATATCCAACTTCACTAATGAAAGATTTCTTTTCTTTATGCCCCACAAACTGAATTTTGACTTAGTTTTTAACTCAGTTTCGTTTGATATTTGTTGATATCTTTTAATCTATCAACAGTCTGAAAGCGCTGATATAGAAGCTTTTCAAGCATTTATTGACACTATATAAAAAACAAAAAAATTTTACAACAAATTACTTTAAGATCGTTTATGCATCCCCTAATAACTCTACGATTTTTACTTAAGTATTTTTGGTCCTTTCGCTTTTACATTATTTGTCTTTATTGCTGAAAATCAACCTTTCCTTTTTATGAAATCGTTTTTATTCTGCTTTTCATCGGAGTTTCTTCAAAGAACTATTAGGCGGCCTTTTCCTGTGCTATAGTGTCCTTACATTCAAGGAAAGGCAGGCTATAGCTCTATGAAGACACGCATTGAAACGGACTCGATCGGAAAAAGGAAACTTCCTAAAGAGGCTTACTATGGTATCCACGCGCAACGCGCCAAAGAAAATTTCAGTATCTCTAAGGAGAAGCTTCATCCGTTGCTGATCAAACACTTGGCACATATTAAACAGGCTGCGGCCAGAACAAATCAGCTGGGCGGAGCTCTCCCTCAAACGATCGGTTCGGCCATTGAAACAGCCGCTGCTGAAATGGCCGAAGGAATCTGGAACGAGCAAATCATCGTTGATTCAATCCAAGGAGGGGCCGGAACTTCCGCAAATATGAATGTTAATGAAGTGCTTGCAAATCGTGCACTGGAGTTGATCGGAAAAGAAAAAGGCAGCTACCAAATCATTCATCCAAATGATCATGTCAATATGTGCCAGTCTACAAACGATGTCTTCCCTAGTGCCGGTAAGCTGGCGATGGCTGAATTATTGGAACAATTATTGACGGAGTTGCGGTATTTAGATGATAGTCTTTTTCAAAAAAAATTAGAATTTGCTGATGTGGCAAAAATTGGACGGACTCAGTTGCAAGAAGCTGTCCCTACATCCTTAGGTGCCAGCTTTGGTGCTTTTCAGGCAATGATCCACCGTGACATTTTGCGAATTCAGGCTGTAAGAGAAAAATTGTTTACATTGAATCTTAGTGGTACAGCTATTGGCACGCAAGTCAACACCACCAAGTATTACCGCCAGCATATTCTGGAGACCTTGCAACACTTTTATAGTGATACGCTCTTTTTAGCAGATGACTTAGTTGAGGCGACACAAAACTTAGACGTATTTGTTGAAATTTCCGGATGTTTAAAAACTCTAGCTGTAGGTCTTTCTAAAATCTGCAATGACTTGCGGTTGCTTTCCAGCGGCCCTCATTCCGGTTTTGCGGAATTGGCCCTGCCTATCTGTCAAGCGGGTTCTTCGATCATGCCTGGAAAAATCAACCCTGTGATCCCCGAAGTCGTTAGTCAAGTGGCTTTTCATGTTATAGGAAATGATTTAACAGTGACGATGGCTGTGGAGGGTGGCCAACTTGAATTGAATGCATTCCAACCGATTCTTTTTCACGATCTGTTTGCTTCGATCGAGCTGCTGAGCAATGCCGGTCGAACTCTAACTAATTCTTGCATCTTAGGTATTGAAGCAAATCAGAATCACTGTGCAGAGACCCTGGCTAATTCAGATAGTCTAATCACCGCCATCGCTCCGTTAACGGGCTACGAACATGCCACCATTTTGTTAAAAGAAGCCCGAAAGTCGAAAAAACCTGTTTCAGCCTTGATTAAAAATACCAAGATGATGTCTGATCAGCGCTTAGCGCAATTTTTGGATCTTCCAGAAAGCCACCAACCAACCGGCTCTGATTAGCAGATTCTTGTATTTTATATATCCAACCTTTTAAAACTTCATTATGGACAAAGAGAGCTTGGTGCATAGCACCAAGCTCTCTTTGTCAGTCTTCTTCCGGAAGTTTCAACCCTCTAGGACCGACATTCGTTGAAAAAACGATGTGTGTATGCGTGTCACCGAACTTTTGTAATCGATTGATAAATTCATCCAGCTCAATCGTATTTTGAAAAATTACCTTTAGATGCATAGAATACATCCCGGTCACACAATCGCATTCCAGCACGTTGGGGATTTGATCGATATAGTCGTAAAACACCGGTTTATCCACCGCATTTACTGAACAATTGACGTAAGCTTTGATCAAATACCCCAGCTTTTGATAGTCGATCTGCCCTTGATAGTTCACTACGTACCCTTGCGCTTCTAAATTCTGAAGCCTGACTGACGCTGAAGGGGATGAGATAAAGCATTCTTTCGCAATCTGCTTGACCGAAACTCGACCGCTTTTTTGGATAATGTTTAAGATCTTTCTGTCTGTTCCGTCCATAATCTCCCTCCTATTGTGATGTTTCCATTTTAGTCCCTTTTATCTTGTATCACAAGTTTCGCAAGACACTCAATGTTAGATTTCCTAACATAAGTTTTTGCTGAATAACAGAAAAATCGCTAAGGCAAGGATCGCCAGCAATCCGCAGCAAAGATACATCACAAAAAATCCTCTTGCAGCTGCTAACACGCCCCAAATCATCACACCACCCCCGTAAGCGACATCCAGTGCAGAAGTAAAAATTGCTGTTCCGCTGCCTTTTTGATCTGCCGCTACGTTCATTAAAACAATCGTGTTCATCAAAGGCAAAACACTGGCAAAACCAATTCCGTAGAGTACCGCTGCTGCTATCAGTTGGCTCAATGAGCTGCTGATCGCGATCAAGAAAAAGGCCCCTGCGATGCTCATGATACTCACTGCTATCAGCCGACTTTCCTTTACTTTACGAATCAGTGAAGGAAAACATAAACGGAAAAAAACAGTGACTAATGCCATGATCGTAAAATAGCAGCTTGCCCCGGCAATCCCCTTTTCCATTGCGTATTGAACTAAAAAAGCGATCACGCCAGAATTAGCCAAACAAATCAAGAACATGACCAGCGTTGGAACCATGACCGGTTTACGAATCAAGGAATGTGCATAGCCTTTGCGAATCGGACGATCTTTTTTGCTTCTTTTCTGTTCCTTGTATCGCTCAGAAACAAACAGACTCATGAAAAAAGCCAAAAATGTAAAGACCAGTCCTACACGAAAGAGACTTTGAAACCCAGAGTGTTGAACAACGGCTAAACCGATAACAGGACCGATCGCACTTGGAAGAACCTGCGCAATACTAAAATAGCCTAATCCGATGGACAGTTGATCTTTTGGGATCAGATCACTCATCATTGCACCTGCTGCGGTAGATTGTGTACCATTGCCCACACCTTGAATAAAACGTAAAATCAAAAGAGCAAACAAGCCGCTCCAAATATTCAGCAATCCAAAATCCATCAGCAGCAAAAACAACCCTATGCCTAAGATCACTTTTCGGCCATATTGGTCCAGCAGCTTGCCAATGGGCAAACGAAAAAGGAGTGCGGACACTCCTAACATTCCTATGATCACGCCAGAATCAGCCTTTGATCCTCCAAGACTTTCTACATAAAGCGGCAGTGTGCCCATCTGAGAGTTGATGGCACAGCCAGAAAAAAAGGTGACCAGCATCAATAAAATAAAGTCCTTTGTCCAGATTGTCGTAGTTTCTTTGGTTCTTTCCATTCCGTCCCTCCAACTCTTTTAAACTGAGCCAAAAGCAACCTTCGACAAAAAATCTTTTGTCGCCTGTTCTTTCGGCTCACGGAAAAATTCTTGCGGTTTTCCACTTTCAACGACAACGCCCTCTGCCATAAATACGATTCGATCAGCAACATCATGAGCAAACTGCATTTCATGGGTAACGATGATCATGGTTCGACCTTCTTCTGCCAGATTCTTCATCGTATCTAGTACCTCCCCCACCAATTCAGGGTCTAAGGCGGATGTTGGCTCGTCAAAGAGCAGCAAGTCAGGATTTAATGCGATCGCCCGAGCAATACCGACCCGCTGCTGCTGCCCGCCCGAAAGCTGTTCAGGATACCTATTGGCCTTCTCAGACAGCCCAACCTTTTGAAGCATCTTCATCGCAATCTCTTTGGCCTCTGACTTCGGAATTTTTCTGGGGATAATCAACCCCTCCATCACATTTTGCAGTGCAGTTCGATGCTGAAAAAGCTCATAGCCTTGAAACACCATCGCAGTTTTTAAACAAATCTCCCGAACCCCTTTTGAAAAGGCACGATCAAAGCGAATATGAGTATCTCCTATTTCGATGTCGCCTTTGTCCGCATTTTCTAAAAAATTCAAACAGCGTAAAAAGGTCGTCTTTCCAGAGCCGCTAGGCCCAATTATGCAAATGACTTCTCCTGGCTTGATGGTTAGATCGATGCCCTTTAGAATCTGATCGTTGCCAAATTTTTTATGCACGTTGCGAATTCGAATCATTTCCCATCCCTCCTTCTTCATTCTCTTAGACGACGACTAAGTTTTCTGAGATATTCCCCATCGCCATTTCTACAGCATTGTCGAGCACTGTCTCGGTGATCTCTTTTACTGCCTGATCCGTATAATAAGCGATGTGCGGTGTCATAATAACAGTTTCAAACGTTTTTAAACGCTGATAGAACGGGTTTTGATCATATCCGACAGCAAAATAGTTTTCTTCATCTTCCAAGGTATCTAAAGCGGCCCCGGAAATATCGCCGGCTTCCAATGCTGATATCAGCGCTTCAGTATCGATAATTTTCCCTCTGGCAGTATTAACGAGCATGGCCCCTTTCTTCATTTTGGCAAAGGCATCCGCTGAGAATAGATACTCAGATTCTTTCATAAGCGGAATATGGATACTGATGATATCCGATTTTTCCATCATTTCCTCAAAGGAAACGTAGTCAATAGCTGCTGCAAGCTGTGAATGAGGCTTGCGACTGCAGGCAATTACAGTAGCTCCCAACGCTTTTAAGCTTTGTGCAACCACAGAACCAATCCTTCCAGTCCCCAGCACACCGACTGTCACCTCAGAAAGTTCTTTTCCAATTCTCTTTTGCCGATTTTGCGTCAATTTGGAGGAGTGAAGGTAGTCTGGAATATTACGCAGCAGCATCAACACTGACATTACTGCGAAATGTCCAACTGACGTAGGACTGTAACTAGGCACATTCGTCACAGCCAAGCCGTATTTCCCTGCCCATTCAAAGTTTACGCCGTCAACGCCTGTTGATTTGATCGAAAGGTGCTTCATCCCATATTCAGCCAACCTTCGATAGAGAAACGGCGATTCCCGCATCTCTTGACTAGGGTATAGGCAGATACCATCGTGTTGTCGGGCCATTTCAACATTTTCCCGGTTCAACGCATCACGAACAATCGTGACTGGCACTTTTGTCCGAGTGGACCAAGCATGAATAAATGGAATTTCCACATCTGTTACTCCATAAAAAATCAGTTTCATTGTTTTTCCCCCTTACATTGCTTTTGAATAAGTTGCAATCTGCAGCCCTTCGGCAATAATGCGCATGCCCTGTTTGATTTCTTTTAGCGTTGGCTTGGTAAAATTCAGGCGAAATGATTTTTCATAGCCTTTTCCAGCAACACTCATCACATTTCCTGGAATAATGGCAACTTTCTGTTTTTCTAGATAGTCAAAAAATCGCTCTTCTTCTACCTCTTCCCCCAATTTGCAGCAAATAAAGTATCCGCCTGTCGGTTCAATGAACGACAGTTCTTCTTCTTTAAATGCCTGCAAACAAGTCATCATGAGGTTAAATTTTTCTTTGTACAACCCTTTCAAGGACGCAACATGCGCCTCAAACTGATAATGCTTCATAAATTCTGCTACTAAGACCTGCCAAAAAAAGTTGCTGTGAGAATCAGAGACTTGTTTTGCTAAAATCAATTTTTCTAAAATCGGATCTGATGCCAGTATGAATCCTAAGCGGCAGCTGGGTGCCAGTATCTTTGAAAATGATCCCGCATAGATGACCAACCCTTCTGTGTCCAACGTCTTTATTTTGGGAATCGCTTCTCCTTGGTAAAGCAAATCTCCATAGGGATCATCTTCAAAAATGATCACTTGGTATTTTTTCGCCAATGCATAGATTTTCTTGCGTTCCTCGAAAGGAATCGAAGTGCCTAAAGGATTTTGAAACGTAGGGATTAGATAGAGCAGTTTGATTCGTTTTTGCTGGTCGCGTTTCAGCATTGCCTCTAATACAGTCAAATCGATCGTTTGTTTCTCCAGATCCATCGGAAGAGCCATTGGGATTGCTCCATATCCTTTAATCGCATTGACTGCCCCAGAAAAAGTTTGTTCTTCACATAAGACGATATCTCCCTCGTTGCATAGAACTCGAACCGCCAGATCCATCGCCTGACTCGATCCGGAAACGATCACGACTTCTTCCTGACCGGCCTGAGGGATATTCGTCACCAGCTGCAATCGTTTTTTCAACAAGCGTCTCAACTCTGGATACCCTTCTGTCGCACCATATTGCAAGAAGGATTCCGGATCAAATTCGCTGAACATTGTTGCTGCGATTTCTCCCATGGTCTCCATTGGAAATGCATCAACTGGCGGATACCCATAGGCAAAGGAAATGACTTCTTTTTGCTCCATGTTTTTGTGTGCATTTTCCCGTAACGGAGATACCTTTAATTGACTCATTCGATCTGAAAATTGATAATTCATACGTTTCCTCCTCTATTCGTTAACCTGCCTTCAATTGATTGGTAAAACGTGATAAAAAGATCTTTGTTCGTTCTTCCTTCGGTGTATAAAACAGCTCTTGGGGCGTACCAGACTCAACGATATGCCCGTGCTCCATGAACACTACCTGATCCGCCACATCATGAGCGAATTGCATTTCATGGGTCACTAAAATCATAGTGATCCCCTCCTTGGCGAGGGATTGAATCAACGCTAAGGTCTGACTCACCAGCTCAGGATCCAGTGCGGAAGTAGGCTCGTCAAACAAAATCACCGCTGGATTCAAAGCCAAGGCTCTAGCAATCCCGATTCGCTGTTGCTGTCCTCCCGACAATTGGACAGGATAATGATCTGCGCGATCTTCTAATCCAACCTTTTTCAGCAATCTTTTTGCGATCGTTCTCGCCTCATTTTTGCTTTTCCCCTGTGTAAGAACCAAGGGCATCGCAATATTTTCCAGCGCTGTTTTATTAGTGAAAAGCGCATAATTTTGAAAAACCATCGCTGTGCTTCGCTGAATCTGTAAAATTTCTTTCTTTGTTGCTGTCGCTATATCTGTCAACTGATTTTCAATAACGATTTTTCCTTGATCCGCTGTTTCCAAAAAATTGAGGCATCGTAGAAAGGTCGTTTTTCCAGAGCCGCTGGGACCTAAAAGGACGACGACCTCGCCTTTCTTTACCTCTAGATCGATGCCCTTCAACACTTGATTTTCTCCAAAGGACTTATGGATTTCCTTAATTTTTATCATGATAATTTTCCTCTCCTTTGCAGTATTCTTCTCTCCCATAAACTTGATGTCTTTTCAATGATTAAACTGATGCTCCAATAAATGATTGCGACCGCGACATAGGCTTCTAAAAAGCGATAATTCTGTTGCGCAGTGATTTTCGCTGCTGCAAACACATCGACAACACTTACCATCGACGCCAGTGCCGATGCTTTGATCAAGGTGATCAATAGGTTGCTGATCATTGGCAACGCCACGGGGAATACTTGCGGCATCAGTACACGGCGGATCGTTTGAAAGGTCGTGAGTCCGATTGATTTGGCTGCATCGTATTGTCCCTGCTTGATTGAAGAGAGGGCTCCTCGAAAAACCTCGCTTAAATTGATTGTTGCCATCAAACTCAGTGCAAAAATCACGATCCAGATTGGATCAATATCTTTAAATCGAATACCCCAATTCATTGATTCCGAAAAAGCATTGAACTGTTGGGAGAAGAGCATGAAGATCCCGAGTATCACCAAGACGATTGGAACTCCTTTTAAAACAGTGACAAGAAATTGAAAAAGTGGCGACAACCCTTTGATGTTGTAATTGCGAATCAGCGCGATTCCCCAACCGATTACCAATCCTACTATTAGTGCTGCACCAGCCATAAAGAGCGTTGTTCCGATATATTGAACTGCTGTTTTCAATGCCTCTACCATGATATCCAGCTTAAAGCTCATAATCCTCATCCCTTCTTTTCGTTTGCCTTTGGAACATAATCTCCCTGTAAGTACTCTTCTGAGATCTCACTAATCGTCCCATCCGCAATCAACTCGGTGAGCGCACCATTGATCGCTTCCATTAATTCTTTATCTGTTTCTTTGTTGAATAACAGATAAGCGTCCGATTTATGGACCGGTTTTTCACCTGTTTCAAGCGCAACATCGAAGGAACGATTATACGTATCGACTTGGTATTTCGGTGCCAAGGTAGCATCAACTGCGCCTGAGGTCACAGATTGAACGATTTGTTCAGGTGTGTATTCCCCATAAACCAATTCAAAAGCACCGTCGTTTTCCGCTAAATAGGCTTCAGCCATCGCTGCTTGATTAGTGGCAGTAGTGACATACACCTTTTTCCCCTTCAGTTCTTCAAAAGAATCAATCGGGGCACCTTGCGTACTATCGGTTACGATATACGTGTCCCAAACGACATAACCAACATCGCCATAGGTGAATTTCTCCTGACGTTCTTCATTGATTTCATATTCGTAAGCGGCAAAATCAACCTTTTTACTTTCAAGATTGGACAATGTCGTCGGAAAATCTCCACCTTGAAAAGTGAAATAGTAATCCTCCAGTTTTTCGTCGATTGCTTTGACCACTTGAACGTCGTACCCATCGTACTCGCCTTCCTCATTGAGGTAGCAATAAGGAAGGCCATCATTTCCTGTACCGACCTTCACTTCGGTTCCCTTTTGTGTGTTGGCCTCTGATTCCGCATCATTGCCACATCCGCTAAGCCCGATTCCTGCCAACGCAATAACCCCCAGCATGATCCATTTTGACGTTTTCATAGATTTCCTCCTTTGATTTATGAGACGAATTTTTTTCTTTTTAACAGCAAGAAGAGCTGTGGAACGCGTAGTTTAAAGTTCTGATTGCCATAATTCAGCTGATCCTCCAACAGAGCAAAAATTCGTTCTAAAAGAATACTCAGCAGGATGAATAAGACAGCTGCTCCAATATAGCCCTCTAAGGTATGGAACGTGACTGAGCCTATCGATTTAGCTGTGCCAACGACGTCCAACACCCCGATCGTAAACGCCAGAGAGGTGTCTTGCAGCAAAGCGATTGTCGTTGTCCCGAAACTCGGGATCGCCACTCTTACTGCCTGAGGGAGAATCACCTTCAAGTAGGTTTGCGTCCTGGTCAATCCACAGGCGGTACTGGCTTCGTATTGAGTTTGCGGAACACTGAGGATCGCGGCACGAATCGTCTCTGACTGAAAGGCTGCGGTATTCAATCCATAAGTAATATAGATAAAAATCAGTTTATCCAGATTAGACACATCGACACCCACCACCTGTAGCAGTTCAGGTACGCCGTAGTAAACGACATAAAGCTGGACTAGGATCGGTGTCCCGCGAATAAAGGAAACAAAGACCGCCGAAAGCTGATGGAAGATCGGCACTTTTTCGATTCTAAAAAAGGCCAGCAGCGCTCCTAGCAGTAACCCAATAAGGCTGGCAACACCAACGATTAACAGCGTCGTCGGCAATGCCTCCAACAGTCTAGGAAAATAGTTAATGACGAGTTGCCAATCAAAAAAACGATTCATATCCAGTTCCTTCTCTCTAATAGTCAGAATTTTCAAAATTATTTATCCACACTGTACATTTTTTCGTGAAACACAACAATCAAATCTAGTTGAAACGTAATTATATTTTCAGAAAAGAGCATTTTTTTAAACATCTTTCATGTTGTAACCGTTCCCTTCAAAATTAAATAAACTGTTGGAAAAGCTTCAGCGACTCGCTCATTTTTAACATGACCAGATCACTTTTTGATGCAAAATCGTTCCTGATTCTAAACGATTCGCTGATTCCCCTAGCACTAGTTTTGTGAAATAAAACAAGGAATTGCGGCATATGTACAAAAAAAAAGAGCACTGCGATTATTCAATCGCTAGTGCTCAACTTTATCCCCAATACTCCTGAATGAACTGTTTTCTGCGCTCCGCGTTTTTAGCATAATTTTCAGGATGGTGTTTATAGTAGTCCTGGTGCTCTTCTTCTGCTGGATAAAAGGCGGACGCAGGTTCGATCGTGGTGACGATCGGTTCTTTGAATTGTCCGCTGTCCGCTAATGCTTGTCGGCTTTTTTCTGCTGCGGCCTTTTGTTGTGCATCAAAATAAAAGATCACAGGCCGATAGTTGCTGCCGCAGTCTTCAAATTGGCCAAAAGCATCCGTCGGATCAGTTTGCTGCCAATAAATCTCCACCAACTCTTCAAAGCGGATCAAGTTCGGATCAAAAATAATCTCGACAGCTTCCGTGTGTCCTGTATCACCGCTTTTGACTTCTTCATAGGTGGGATTTTCGGTGTGTCCTCCCGTATAGCCAGAGAGAACCGATTCGATCCCTGGATGCGAATCAAATGGCTTGACCATACACCAAAAGCAGCCTCCTGCAAATATTGCTCGTTCCACTTTTCATTCCTCCATTTTCTATCCTTGTTTGCGAATAAGTCTTTCCTTGTGATCATCAAAACAATCCTTGATAAAAGGGATTCTTTTCTTCCTGAGTTGAACAACAAAAAAGGCACTCATTCCTTTGCCTATCGATCGCTCGACAGCCAAAGGGACGAATGCTTTCGTGTGACCACCCTTGTTCATATTGCCCTCACAGACAATACCTCATCGGTACCAATTCGCTTGATACCCGGCGCGTTAACGGTCGCTGTACCGTCTGGCCTGCGTGAACAAACCAAAATGCTCAGAGCTCATCTTCACTGAATTTTGCAATCCCCTTTTCCACCGACCGGGTTCTCTGTACTTGCTGACGCATCAGTTACTCTTCTCTTCCACGCGTATTTTCTAAATCTTGTTGCTTACTGTAATACAACCAGAGCGGGAATTCAAGAGGAAAGACCGCTTTTACAGATTTTTTTGAGCAGCTTTCTACAGTTAGAAAAAAGCTTTTTCGATAACCCGTCTGCGCAATCAAGACTGCGGTTCATGAAAAACCAGTAATTTCCCCTTTTTTGTATCATAAGTCAGTACCAAGATCGTGCCGTCTTCCGTTGAGTAAATCCTAGTAAGCTCTGCTTTAGGCAATTTGAAATAGTCCCGATGAATGGTCTCTTTTTTCACGTACTCTCGGATCACCTTGCCGTAAGACAGCCAAAAGATGCAGTCCTCTTTTCTAATGTATTCTGCCGTACTGAAAAAAGGGCCCTCTTTCCCAAGATCAATCTTTTTTCTTTTACCGGTGGTGACATTTTTTAAATAATACTCAAATTCGGGAATATCTTCGTATTCGCCGTCCGGATTTTCTGCCAGCTCAGACGAATAAGGGAACGTATAGGTCATCAATTCCTCGATCACCCACTCCTCCGAATAGGCAAAATAGGCTTTCTTGCTGTCCGTTTGTTCATCTGGGAAGGCATACTTCTTTTCGCTGTTTGTTTCTATTTCACGGATCGTATAGTTGGTGCCATTATTCAAAATTTGCTTGGTCCGATCGGCAGTCCACTCATCCTCTGAAAAGTCGTCTGTCGATTGTTTAAGGTCAAAATACTGCTGGTACAGTCGATCAAAGTCAGCACCTTTTTCAATGCTTTTTACGACTCGTCCTGAAGCCAGATCGACCTTCAATATGAACTGGCGCAGCTGACCGCTCTCCGAACGTTCAGCCGTCGGGGACCCGTAGCCATAAATGTACAAGTCATCTGACGTAAGTGCGCTTCTTGGAACTTTGCTGTCAAAAGCCACAAACTCGCCAACCTGCTTTTCTGTCTCCAGATCAACTACCCCATAGTAATATTTTTTTGTATAGCTGGCCCCGTCATTGTAAAACCGATCCACGTAATCGGTAAAATCCGCTGTGGCTGAGACCACCGCGTACTGCCGATCGATTTCTTCAACCTCATAATCTGGAAAGAGGCGAACTTCTTCGTTGGGGGGGATCGACTGCAAAGGGATTGCGACAGCTCGTTTTGAAAAAGGATCGACCTTCAACAACTGCTCATCATTGAAATAAATCAGCTGATCTTGATAGAATTGTATCCCCGAAAGCCCACGGTCACGAGTCTTGATTTGATCTGTCTCTGCAAAATCACTGATATCGATTTGCTGCAGCTTCAGGTTTTCGTGTTGTTGAACAGCAGACTTTTGCTGCTGAACCCAATAAAGACTCAAGCAAAGGGCCAGAACAAGCAGCCCCAAAATCCCGAGTGTCATTTTTCCTTTTTTCATCCTTTTCTCCTCGCTTCGATCGTGCAACGCTTCGTACCTCTACTGTAATACTTCCTTTAAGCTTTGACTACATCAAATCAACCATACTTGTTTTTTTGATCTGAACAATTGCTCAGCTTATTTAGTAAAACAAAAATATCCCTTGAAATTTCCCCGCACTCTCTGTATACTTTCGTTAACCAATAAAATATTATAGGTTAACGAAAAGAGGGGTATCTATGAAACTATCAACGAGAGAAATGGTCTTTGCAGCTTTGTTTGCGGCATTGACTGGTGTGCTGGCCCAGCTGACGATTCCTTTTGGGCCAATTCCGTTGACCATGCAAACTTTTGCTGTGGCGTTTACCAGTACTTTATTAGGAAAGAAAATCGGTACACTGACGGTGCTGCTGTATCTGTTTATGGGAGCAATCGGACTTCCGGTCTTTGCTGGCGGCAATGCGGGGTTTTCGGTCATTTTTGGTCCGACTGGCGGTTTTTTGATCGGCTTTGTTTTTACTGCTTTGAGTATCGGCTGGATTTTAGAAAACACGCGAAAAACTTACTTTTGGGCGATCACCGCCAACCTTACCGGTGCATTGATCACCTTATTGTTTGGGGTTTTATGGTTGAAGGTGAGTGCCGGAATGCCTTGGCAGGGCGCTCTTGCAGCTGGGATGATTCCTTTTCTGGTGCCGAGCGCGATCAAAGCCGTGCTGGCTGGTTATCTGGGTCTGCTGATCATGCGCCGCTTGCCTCGTTCTCTTCGCTTGTCAAACTAAAAAGGAGTGCGAATGTTCGCACTCCTTTTCTTATTTGCGTTGCAGCAGCCAAGTGGCACCGACGACATCAGTGACGAGATCTTCGGATTCGTTCTCTTGGCTTTTTACATAGTCGAAAAACAGCGGACGTTTCTGAGGTTCCAGACTGCTCAGCTCTTCTGCCCGTTGACGGATCAATTGATTGTTCCGATCATTCACAGCCTGCTCATCACTGGCTTCGGCTGCATTTGTTAAAGCAAGGACGTTGAAGCCTGCTTCAGCAAATGTCTCGTTCCATTGCTCCAATGTCAAATACTCATAGTTTTGGTACCGCACATTCTCTGATTGCCCGGCCAGATAGCCATCATCCAGCAAAAGGTAGCCCTGCGGCTTAACTACTTGTTTGACCTTATTCAGCATTTCCAAAGGTTCTCCCAGCACATTGCCGATCGCCCCTAGAATCGCCACATCGTAACCCCGTTCCTTTTGAACGGTTTGATTGACGTCTTCCACTGCAAAGCTGCACAAGTGATCCACTTGACATTTTTCAGCAGTTCGTCGCGCCTCTTTGATAAAGTCCGGCAAAAGATCACTGCCGTGAACCTTCATCCCGAGCTGCTGAGCGATCTCGATGGAGACGGCTCCTTTGCCGCAGCCTAGATCCAAAGCCTTGCACTTTTCCGGTTCTGAGATATGGGTACGGATCAGCTGTGTCATCAAACGCGGGTCGCTGCCCAGTTCGTAAATGTCCTGCAGCAAATAGGCTAGGTAAGGCAGCAGTTCAGCCGTTTCAGCTGTTAATGAGGCTGCTAGTTTTTCTTCTGTGTCTTGATGGTTCGTCATATTTTCATCCTCCAATAATTATTTGATCTTAGGTATTCAACTGCCTTGGAGGACCTCGAATCGGTTAGTTCGGGGATCGACAATTCATCTTCTCCAACTCCTTTTCTTTTTAGTTTATCATTTTAGAGAGCGTTTTCCTAACGTAAAAGGGAGACGATGTCTTTCTTGGCTGCACTTTTGGCTGGCAGCCAGCTAAAGACGATCCCTATGATCACCGACATTCCAAACGCCAGGGTGATCGTAAACAAGTCTGGCCGTACCGCTAATGGGGTGAATAAGCTGATTAAAATGCCAAACAACATTGCAAACAGATAGCCGATCGTTCCGCCAAACAGGGTCAATGTGATTCCCTCTAACAGAAACTGCATCATAACATTGCCTTTGGTCGCACCCATCGCCCGGCGAACACCGATCTCTTTGGTTCTTTCGGAGACGGAAATATAGATCATGTTCATCACACCGATTCCTGAGATGAACAGGGAGATGCCACCAATGACTGAAATCAGCAGTGTGATACTGGTCAGCAGGGTACGCAGTGTATCTACCTGACCAGCTAGATCCTCGCTTTTATAGCTGCCCATTTCCTTCCAGGTGCCATATTTTTTCAGCATGCTTTCTGCTTCCTTCGAGACCTTTTGAACATTGGCCGTCTCCGTCATCTTAACCTGGATCATGCTGTGGTCCTCAGAATTGAAGTAATGCTGAAAAATATTCTCCGGCAGCTCTGCCACCACGTAATTTTCCTGGGTTGCAACAATCGACCCTGCTGGCCGGTCTTCCATGATACCGACGACTTCAAATAAATGACCGCCGATCGTAATGCTTTGCCCTACCAAGGTCTCAGGATTTTCCTCCCGAATCGCCTTAGCAGCCGTTTCATCGATCACAACCACCGGATTTTCATTGAAATAGTCGCTGGCTTGGATCGCTCGTCCATAAATCACGGGAGAGCCGTCCTCCTTCAGCAGCTTGAAGCAGTTCCAGCGGCCGTCGTTGCCGACCTCATCAATGGTTTGATCGGCATATTTTACACCGTTTCGCGAATTGTCATAATAGCTCACTGATTCCACGCCGGAAATACTTTCGACTCGACTGATGTCTTCCTCGGTAAAGGCACCCAAGCCATTTTCAATAAATCCATCATTAGAGGGCGTAAAGGTGTAACCGACACTGCCATCAAACTGGTCCAATCCGATGAATTCCGAAGCGTAATTCTCAAACGCTCGCCCGATGGAGAATACGGTGATGACCGCAGATACCCCAATGATCAACCCAATCATAGTCAGGAAGCTGCGCCGTTTATTCTTGCCGATGGCTTTGATTGAGGTCTTCCAAACTTCACTAAACCGCATGAGGCACACCTTCTTCCAAGATGACTCCATCCTTCACCGTGATCGTGCGCTGGCAATAGGCAGCTGCCTCCGGATCATGCGTAACCATCAGGATCGTAACCTTTTCTTCTTCATTGAGCCGTTTGAACAGCTGCATGATTTCTTCTGAGGTGTGGCTGTCCAAGGCTCCAGTCGGTTCATCGGCAACGATGAATTTGGGATTGCCGACGATTGCTCGAGCGATCGCTACCCGCTGCTGCTGACCGCCTGAGAGCTGCTTGGGCAATTTATTGTATTTATCGGCAATACCGACCTTGCGCAAGGCTTCCATGACTAAAGGTTTGGTCTGCCGCTGCCTCATTCCGCCATACAACAACGGCAATGCCACATTTTCCAGCACTGTATTGTTTTCGATCAATTGAAAGGATTGAAAAACGAAGCCGACCGACTGGTTGCGCAGCTTGGAAAGTCGTTCATCCTTGTACCGATAAGCATTTTCGCCGTTAAACCGATAGTTGCCTTCAAAATCGCCGTCCAAAAAGCTGATGGTATTGATTAAGGTGGATTTCCCTGAACCTGAAGGCCCCATGACTGCGACGAATTCATGTTCGTCGATCGTCAAGGAAATGTCCTTCAGCACATGGATTTTCTCCTGATCGGCAATGTAATATTTATTGATGTTTTCCATGATGATCATTGAACGGTCACATCCATCCCATCTTTAATGTCTGATGCATCTTTGATGATCTTCTGGTCTTCATCGAGTCCTTCTCGCAGCACATAAAAGCCGTTGCCTGTTTCGCAGATGACTGCCTGTTTCTCGGCTTTGCCGCTCTTAACCGTATAGACATAATGCGTCCCCTCTTCTTCGATGACGCTTTTCAGCGGTAGATGGATCTCGTTTCTTGGGATCAGCAATTCGACTGAATACCCCACTTGGATCGGCTCATCTGGTACGGCTGTGAAATCGTAAGTCACTAAATTGCTCTTGTCTTCTTTTGCAGGTTCATTGTTTATTTCAGCTATGTTCGTAATCTTTCCAGTGACGGTGCGTTCATTATTGGCATATTGAATTTCCACCGGCTGTTCTAGCGCAACTTTCGAGCGATCGTATTCTGTCACGGTACCCTTGATGGCTGATTCTTCACTCTTTAGTACCATCAAAGCTTGTTGCGGATCGTTCTTCGCGTCTTCGTTGATACTCGTCACCACGGAGTCATAAGCAGCTCGTACCTTTTCGCCCCATCGATACGTGACCAGCACGGTATCCTTTACCACATGATCGCCTTGATTGACGTGGATCGTTTGAACGGGTCCTTTCTCTGGATCGACCAAAACCGTTTGCTTCTTCAAGGGTTGAACCTGCCCTTTTAAGTGCAGCGGAGTCTGCTTAGCTACCTTGTATAGTTCCACCGGCGCAGTGTCCGCTTTTGCCTTTACTTGTGCGCTTTGATAAACAAAAAAACCGGCTCCTGCAATAAGTACGACACCTAACCCAATTAAAAATTTCTTCATGTTTCTCCTCCTATTTACTTTACATTTCTGTCTCCCAAAATTTGGAAAATACATCCAAGCTGTGCAACTTTCTTTTTTGTTCTGACCGTATACCCTTTTTTGAATCATCTCCTGTTTCTTGCGGTAAAAAAGAAAATGGTCTATTGGGATTTTCCCTAAGTAAATTTTAATGGAGTACTCATTTGAATACTTCCATCGGAGGTGCAAACTCTGACTAGGACTTTAGACTGAGTTTGGTAAATGAAAAAGCATTTAAAAGAACGGATTGGCCGCTCTTTTAAATGCTTCATAGTCTTTTGCTGCGTTTAGTTGTTGCATTGCTGAACAAATTCAATTGGAAACATGGTACGTTCCGCCGTTTCTTCGACCGTCCTGCCTTCTGCTAAAAAGCGTTTTACCACACTGGTCATGCTTTCTGCAACCTCCACGATGAACTGATCATAGTCATAAAAGCGCATGACTCGCTGGCCCCATGGATATTCCTTGCTGTGGTGTAAAAACGCGATGCCTTCGATCGCTGAAAGCTTTGTTTCCCAGGCTTTTAGATCCTCCACCTCAAAATAAATCTGAACATTGTCTGGACGCGACTTCATCTCTAAGGGCACCTCCAAAAGTGTTTCATAATTCGCCTGCAGAGAAAAGCCGCCTTCAAAAGCTACATGAAGATTGTCCAAATCCATGACTATTTTTTGTTCCATTACTTCTTCGTAAAATTGCTTGGCCCGTGTCATATCCGATACTGCCAGCAGTACACCACCAAATTGCATACAGATCCCTCCAATGTCTTCTTCGTTCTGTTATCCACTATACGCTAAAACTTGGCAATTTCACTGTAAAAATCAGACATCTTTTGCCGGTATTCAGTCGGGGTACAGCCGGAGATCTGTTTAAACGCTCGATTAAAATGCGAAACATCGTAATAAGCCATCTGTTCATAGACCTGACGGATTGTCATAGTCGGATTTTGCAGCAAGCGAATTGCCTGATTAATTCGGACTAATCGTGAAAACACTTTGCTGCTCATTCCTAAATGTTCGTTAAACAACCGAGTCAGATGCCGCTCACTATAAAAAACTGTCTCTGAAAGCCGACTCAACGAAAGGACCCCTTGATGCTGAATGATCTGCTGCGTTGAAAACTGCAATTCCTTAGGAGAAGTGTTTGTTAAATATGTCAAAAAAAGCTGGTCCAATCCCTGCAACAGATTCTCGATCGTCTCCGATCGTTCCAAAAGCACCAGTATTTTCGCATTCAGTCGGTCATGCAGCAGGTCGAGATCCACCAGGTGATCGGCCAGCTCCTGTTGGTTGATGGTTATGAAGGCACCTAATCCGCCGGGTTGAAATTCTACAATCATGATCTGCTGGAAAGTGATCGCTTGGTCACCGACCAAAGCAGCCTTCGTTGCCGGTCCAAATACTTTGCCCTCAAACACCTGATCTCGCAAAGCAAAAACCAGCGTGGCGCAGCCATGCGGAATGATCGTATAGCTTTCTGTCATGTGCGATTGATTTGGAAACGAAAGCGTGTAGTTGGAGATATAAGAGCCCAGCCTTGGATCCGGCCGGAGATACACACACTCCGAATTTTGATAAAGCGCGCGTTGGTGATTGCTGTACGCACAAAGAGCAGTCTTTTCGATCATCGTCTCACCTCTGCTTTATCATAACAACTTCATTAAAAGCTTGTCCAGCTCCTTTTACTTATTGGTTCGTCAACTCCATCGCCAGTAACAGGGCTCCGATCAAACCGCTCTCGTTCGGCAGTTCCCAGCGAACAATATATTCCTCTACGGACGGGACTTGAACATAGCCGTTGATCGCTTTTAAGAAGTGTCGGCGGATTTTTTGCAGCAGATGGTCTTGGTTCATCACTCCGCCGCCCAAAACGATTTTCTCTGGTCCTACAATCACCGTGTAAGCGACCAGTGCCTGCGCAAGATAATACGCCTGCAGCTCCCAGATCGGATCATCTGCCGTCAGCTGCTCCCCTTTTATGCCCGTCCGTGCTTCCAGTGAAGGTCCCGAGGCCAGCCCTTCCAGGCAATCCTGATGATACGGACAGCAGCCCTTGTAAGTATCCTCTGGATGACGCTTTACAAAAAAATGGCCCATCTCCGGGTGGCTGATTCCTTGAAAAATCTGCCGATCCACGATTATCCCACCGCCGATCCCGGTACCGACCGTTACATAGATGCAACTGCTGCAGCCCTGTGCGGCTCCCATTTTCAGCTCTCCGTAAGCGGCAGTATTCACGTCTGTCGTCCAATACATTGGAATGGAGTAACGGCTCTTTAACGTTCCTAGTACATCAAAGTTCTCCCATCCCTTCTTCGGTGTCGATAAGACATACCCATACTTCGGCTGATCTGGCCGCACACCGATCGGCCCAAATGATCCGATCCCGATCGCTGCCACGTGATATTGATCAAAAAAAGCAAAAACCTGCTTCAATGTTTCCTCCGGTGAAACCGTTGGAAAACTGATTTTTTCGATCATCTCCAGCTGTTCATTGGCGACGGCACACACGAATTTGGTTCCGCCAGCTTCGATTCCCCCTACTAACATGCTGCTTCCTCCTCTTCTCGATATAAAAAAAGCCAAAGGTCTCCCTCTGGCTTTTTGGTTGTTACGCTTGCTCCTGTCTCCAAGGCTGCACGTTTTTGTCCCGGTAGACTTTGGCTTGGCCGATGGAATTGAACAGCTCCATTTTTTGCTTCACTACCGCTTTGGCGGCATCGATACACTCTGGATAAATCGCATTGGCATCCCACAGCTCGGTAGTGGAAAGAATCTCCCGGCATTTTTTGTAGAAGGCATATTTATAATCCGAAGAAATATTGACCTTTTGGATCCCGATCTGAACCGCTCTTGCGATTTCCTCATCCGGATTCGCGGAACCGCCATGCAGCACCAGCGGAATATCTACCCGACTCTTGATGTCTTCCAGTACATCCATTCGCAATTGCGGTTTGATGTTTTTCGGGTAGATTCCATGAGCCGTTCCGATTGCGACGGCCAACGTGTCGATCCCGGTCTTCTCAATGAACTCTTCTGCATCCTCCGGTTTCGTGTAGATTACTTCGGAGACGCCGCCTTCGATGGTAGTTCCAGTGTTGCCAATGGTTCCTAACTCCCCTTCGACAGAGACTCCGATCTTGTGGCAAACCTCCACAACTTCCTTCGTGATGGCGATATTTTCTTCAAATGGCAGCAGCGATCCGTCGATCATGACTGAGCTGAAGCCGCAATGGATCGCCCGCATGATGCTGCCTAGATTGTCACCGTGGTCCATATGGATGACAAATGGGACCGAACTGTTTTTTGCTCGGGAGACTGCATATTGGAAAAACTCATCTTTGGTAAAATCCAATTCTGTCGGATGGACGGCAATGATCGCAGGAGCATCATTTTCTTCGGCTGCTTCAATGACGACCCTTAAAAAGTTGCTGTCAGCGACGTTAAAGGCTCCAACGGCAAATTTTTCCTCTTTGGCGATTTCCAACATTTGATTCATATTGATTAACATTTGACTTAGACTCCTCTATAGTGATTTATTTTTAGAACCCGAAAGCTCTATATACTGTTTGACGACTGCTTTTCCGGCTGCCATCGTGTGATGGATCAAGGTCGGATAATCTACCTCCGGATCGGCGGCCAACTGCTCTCTGACATCCTGCAGCTGTGCTTTCATGAAGTCGGAACCAACATTGATTTTGTTGATGCCTAATTCAATCGATCGCAAAATATTCTCAGTCCCTGCACCTGACCCACCGTGGAGCACCAAAGGCAGATCAGTGGCCGCTTTGATTTTTTCAACGATGTCAAAACGAAACTCCGGCACGTAGCCCTCAGGATAATTGCCGTGGCTCGACCCGTAAGACAGCGCCAGACAATCCACCCCGGTTTCCTGAATGAATTGGATCGCATCGTCTGGGTCGGTGTACATGTCATCGTTGGTAAAATGATCGCCTGCTACGGCCCCCATGTCGCCGACCTCGGCTTCAACACTGGCATTATAAACCTGCGCCAGTTCTACCATCGCCTTGGTGATCCGAATATTTTCCTCCAGCGGATACATGGAAGCATCCATCATGACACTGGAAAAGCCCTCATGCAGACACTGTTTGACGAAAGCTTGGTCTTGGCCGTGATCTAAATTGATCGCGACCTCGACTTTGGCATTGTTGGCCATCCGAATGATCGGCTGAGTCAAATAGCGGTGATCCAAATGTTCCTTTAAATGGTCCTGCAGCAAGTCAACGATGATCGGTGCGTGCAGCTCTTCAGCGGCTTCGATTACCGCCTTGGCTGTTTCCAAATTGAAGCAATTAATCGCCATCACTGCATACTTTTCTTGATTGGCTTTTTGCAGCATTTCTCTCATTGAGACATACATGTGTTTAAATCCCTTCTTAGCTTAATTTGATCGAAGAAAAATCGACATCTTCCTCTTCTTCATCAACGACTGGTGCTTCGACTGGTTCTTTCTTCAGAACAAACAACAGAACACCAGTAATTACTGAGCCGATTAATAAAGCCAGAGTGAATTTCAATGGGTCGGTCATAGCTGGAATAATGAAGACGCCGCCCGACGGAACTGGTGATCCCACACCCCAGCTCATGCTCAGACCTCCACCAATAGCAGCCCCAGCAACACAAGAAACAATTACACGTAATGGATCCACCGCCGCAATCGGAATCACGCCTTCTGTGATCATACATAAGCCCATTGGGAAAGCAATTTTGATGTTGTCTTGTTCTTCTTTTGAAAACTTAGGCTTGCGGAAGACCCGAGACAAAATCCAAGAAATTGTTACGCCAAATGGTGGTACCATCGAAGCTAGAACCTTCACCGCTTCTGGTTCTTGAATACCTTCCAGCAACATGCCATCTGCAAACAAGGAAGCCACTTTATTGACTGGACCACCAAAGTCAAAGGCCGCCATTCCGCCCACAATCGAGCCGAACAAGAATTTACCAGAGCCCTGCAAACCAACCAAGAATTCTGTCAACGCTTCTGTTGCCCAAACGATCGGTACACCAATCACGAAGAACATCAATAACCCGATAATTAAAGTAGATAATAGCGGAACAATCATCATTGGCATCAAGCCCTGTGCCCAGGCCGGTACCTTTAAATTTTTGACTAAAAATAAGACGAAGAACCCAACCAGATAACCGCCCAGCATGCCGCCTAAGAAACCAGCACCGATGGAATTAGCGATCAGTCCCATGAACAACCCCGGTCCGATCCCGGGACGGTCGGCGATCGAATAAGCGATCACACCAGCGATTACGGGTGCTAAAAGCCCCATTCCCAAAACACCCAGCGAGACTAAAGCATCCGGCACAGAATAGGCTGCCTTGTAATCCTCGATCACGGCTCCACCCGTCAAATTTCCGATGGCGATCAATAATCCCGCTGTAACAACCACTGGCAGCATGTAGGAAATCGCCGTCAGTGCATGCTTTTTGAGCTGTAGTTTTTTCATCATTTCTTTTCATCCCCTTTTATTTTTATGCTTTCCTTACTTCCTCTTCAATCTTGTTGATCAAGCCTTTGGGTGCTTTGATCACCATACTCGTTGGGATTTCAACGATTTTTTTGCCTTTGAAGCGGTCCTTTCCTCCGATCTTGATGTCCGCGGCAATGATCACCACATCAGCTGCCTTGATGTCTTCTGGTGTCAGTTCATTTTCGGTCCCGATCGTCCCCTGGGTTTCAATATGGACCTCGTGTCCCAAGCTTTTGGCGGCGGTCTCCAATTTCTGTTTGGCAATGTACGTATGGGCAATGCCTGACGTACATGCGGCTACTCCAACGATCTTCATGTCTGTCTCCTCCTCTTGTTCTTGCTTTTTCTAAAATCGGTGAGTCACCGATCTTGATGGCGGTTTTTTTACTATTCAGTTGGTTCCTTAGACAGCAGTTCCAACATTTCTGCCTTGGTTTGCGCGGTGACCAGATGTTCGATGAATGCTTCATCTGCCAACAGCATCGCGACCTTTTGTAAAAGCTTAATGTGCATCGTGTTGGCATCTGTGTTGCGGACTGCAAACAAAATAATGACTTGAACGGGTTCGTCATCTAGTGATTCCCATTCGATCGGCTGTTTGGTTTTACCGACAACCAGCGAAGTTTGGCTGACACTGTCGGACTTGCCGTGAGGAATGGCAATCCCGTTGCCGATGCCAGTCATGCCTTCACTTTCTCGCTGGAACACATCTTGGGCAAAGCCGTTTATATCGGTGACGATGCCTTTTTCAGCCAACAGCTTGGTTAATTCAACGATCGCTGCTTCTTTTGTCTCAGCGTCCATTTCCAGTGTGATTAACTCTTCTGTGATCACATCTGCGATACTAAAATCTTCCATCATGTGCTTTGTCATTATTCAATCTCTCCTAACATTTGCTTCACTCTTTTTTCATCTTGCTTGGTAAACATCGAATTCACTAAGATCGATGGCACCTGCAGCTCGGTATTCAAATGGACCGTGGTCAAAATCAGATCGATGTTTTGGTACTGCTCTGCTCGTTTTTGGTATTGGCGGGACGACAGAACATCGACGATCTCTAATTCTGGAAAAGCCTTGCGAACTTTTACCTTCAACAGCTCCGAGGTGCCGACCCCGCTGCTGCACATGATCAGGACGCGTTTTTTCGCATCGATCATCTCCTTATATTTCACAAAATAAAGGGTCAAAAATCCAATCTCGTCCTCCGATATTGGATTGACCTGAAAGACCTCCTGAACTTCTTGGCTGACCTGCTGAACCTGATTGAAGATTTCTGCATATTCCAACTTGATGTCGCCTAGCAAATCGTTTTTAACGATGATCTCGTTTTTCAAGCGGTACAGCATCGGTTCAACGTGCTCATACAGATCCTGCTGGTTCGGCTGCTGATCGATCTGAATGCCCATCAGTTCGCTCATACGCTTCGAAAAATAGTCGGTCATGTTCAAGGCCGTCTGTGATTTCGGTGCCAACTTGATCTGATCATGTTCGATCCGCGAGGAAATTAGGTACTGAAACAGGTAAAAGGTCTCGCTCTCTGGCAGCAAAAGATTCAGGTAATCGTTCATTTTACTGATCACCTTTTCTGACAGACGATACAATTCGTGGTAGCGATTGATCAGCTTCTTTTCTTCCTCGTCCAACTGCTCAAAAGGCTGATCTTCCCGTATCTCCCCTTCGCGTACCCGCTTGATCAAAATATAAATATGGGAAAAAATATTCATGTTGTATGGATACACGATCCCGCTTCCCAGCTGATTCTCAATAAATTCCAACAAGGACGTAATAAAATTGATGTCGTAGGCACTAATTTTGTGTTTTTGCGTGGTAAAATCCGCATCCCACAACGTATTAGTGCTCAACAGTCCATTGACCACTTTGCGGATGGCCTTCTCATTTCCCTCCACCGCGATCCGCTGATCCTTTTTGACCAGCTTCAGCCGATACTCGGATAAGAAATCAGCGATGCGGGTCAGGTCGCTGCTGATCACGGTATCGCTCAAATAATACGGTGAGAACAACTCTTGGATCAGCACCTTGCGCGGTGATTTAAACAACAAAGCTAGCAAGATCGCATTTCGACGTTCTCGTGGGCCTTGGCTAGTTTCATCCTGGCGTTTTTGGACACTTTCGCTCAAATACTTGTCATAATCCAAACGAAAGCCTTTGCCAACTTCGGCAACGATGATCTCGCCCTGATCCGAAGCTTCATTGATTTTCTTGATGGTTCGATAAATCGTTTTGGTCGAAACATTGGCAAATTCAGCTAGCTCTTGACCGGTCAAGGTCATCCCGTGCTTGATAAACAACTCAATCAATTGTGTTTCTCGTTTACTTAGCTGCATTTTGTCAACCTCCTTGTCTATTACTATAATTTCTTTCTGTTCTCGTAACCGTTTTCCTGTGTCCATTTAAGTGGACACAAAACAGAAATCGCTTACAAACGATTGATTGAAGTCGTGAGCTTAACCGTACCTTGAAGTTGAAGACCAAGTCAATCACAGAAAGGTTTTCAGGCGGTGATGTCAAACTGTAACCTCGAAGAAATTTTCGACTTTTTTTCCACAAAAAAGAACATTCGGACACAAAAAAAAGACGTGCGTAAAAATCCACACATCTCCTATTTCAATAACCAACCGCCATCCACAGGCAAAACGACACCCTGTAGATAACTGGCTGCTTCACTGGCCAAAAATAGGGTGGCCGCCGCGACCTCCTGCGGTTCTGCCCAACGATTCAGCGGGGTCTCCTTGGCGACCCATTCAGCCATCGAGGCATCCCCGGCAAAATCCGCAGCGTTCATTGGTGTCTTGATCGCTCCCGGTGCCAGCGCATTCACCCGAATGCCTTCTGCTGCATAGTCCAAAGCCAACTGCTTGGTATAGCCGACCACCGCATGTTTGGCCATCGTATAAGCAGCACCGCCTCCACCCGCAATCAAGCCGGCAATCGAGGCCATGTTGATAATGACCCCAGATTTCCGCTCCAGCATGTGCGGCAAAAATACATTGGTCAGGCGAAAAATGCTGGTGACATTCGTTTGAAAAATTTTCATCCACAGCTCTTCAGTTGTGGATAACGTGGGCAGATAATCATCCAGAATACCTGCCGTATTAATCAAGATATCCACATGAGGATATCTTGCTAAAATGGCCGCTCCCACTTCAGCCACCTGTGAATAGTCACTCAGATCCACTTGGTATGGGATGAACCGTTCTTTTGCTGTCATCGGCTGTTGATCGAGTCCGATCACCGTCGCCTTCTGGGTTAAAAAAGCTTCCGCTTGTGCTTGGCCGATACCGGAAGCAGCACCTGAAACCACTACGGTTTTCCCGGAAAATTCTGAATACTCGATCACTCTACCAGCTTCCAATCATCGGCCAAAATGTCGCAAACCGTTGGGGCAAAGCTGGAAAAACCTTCGTCGGATGTTTTGATCAAAAAGTACGGCGTAACCGGCGCATCCTGATAGACCTCTCCCTCAACCAGAGTCACGTACAGCTCAAAACCGCCCCAGCCTTCACGAATGATCTTTGCACCTTTCTTTAATTCGGGTAAAATTGCTTCAAATGTCATTGTCCTGCCTCCTGAATAATGGTTTGATAGAGCGGCATCAACTGCTGATAGGTTTCCAGCATGTACGCCTTGGCCTCTTCCGGTTTTTCCCACAATGGACTGTCCTTGAGAATGATCCGGCCAATTTGAAACTCGCCTTTTTTCACATCACGAAATCTTATCAACAGCTTTTCCACAGCTTCTGGGGAAAAATCCTCCACCGTCTCCTTCGTGTGATCTCCAGACAACTTAAAATCTGGGGATAACGTAGTGAACACTTCTGGCTGGTCCAGCATTTTCTGAGCGATGGCCTTTTCGTTTTTCGGCTGATCAATGCAGGACAGCCACATGAACACGTAATCCGGCCAGATACCCAGCTGAAAATGCGGCTCCATCTTGTACCCGCGCTTTTTGCGGCTCAAAGCAGACCACGTATTTTCAGGAGCATGGGTAGTCCGTCGGCGGTGCTGAGCGATATGGATAAAGAACTCATCCGCCACCATTTTGGATAACTCTGCACTGAAATACTCATTCAGCGCTTGAAACACTGGCTGGATCTCTGACCGAATGGCTGCCATCCGATCATCCAAACCTGCGATCTTGAACACTTCAAAACTTGATTCATTAAACACGTTTGGTTCCTCCTGTTAAAAATTCTATCGTTTTTTCTCGTATACCCGCTCTGGTCTATTCATAGGTGTCCAAATACGTCTGCAAGGCCGCCGCCAATTTTCCCATATGCAGTCCGTCAACGAAGGAATGATGTGCTTGGACTGAAAATGGCAGTATAATACGACCCTCCCTTTTCCGATACTTTCCCCAGTCGATCAACGGTGTCGCATTGTCTTTTTTGCCGGATATCGTGTGGGAAATATGAGTAAAACTGATCCAAGGCAGTGGAGAAAATTGAAAGACATCATTGCCTAACGGTCCGGTAAAATAAGCTTCCTGCTCCTCGGCTGTTTTTTTCGCTAAAGCCGTGTACGCTGCCAGTGTCTCCGTCAGTGGCACGTTAACTACCTTGAATAATTCCGTTTCCGGGTTCAAGTAAGTAAACGCGGTGTGGATCTGATCGTACAAAACGACTTTTCCATCGACAAAGCGGTAACGGAACTCCTCGATCGAATTCGCACAGGTTGCCGCCGCAAAAATCATCGCAAACGTAAACGAATGCTTTTGTTCCTTCAGCTTTTGCAAGAAATTTGTGATGTCCAGCTCATAGGTGATACAAAAATTCGGTTCGACACTATCGCGAAAAACAGCACAGTGCAGCGCCCGTTTCCACGTCTTTTCATCAATCACTTGATAGGTTCCCATTGGCATTCCTCCTAATTTCGTTGTCTTCTATCATACCATGCAAAAGAGGCGAAACGGAAAACTTCTCCAAAAATCGTCAAGCAAAACTGGTTTCCTGCATCCTTTTGATGTTTCGCTTGAGCGAAGGGTTATCAGTTGTCAAAAACAAGAAATAGGACTACGATATACAGTGGATTTTTTACTGAATTCTTTCAATTATTATTTTCATAGGAGGCTATTATGGATTTTTCATTAATGCAGCGTTTGGCAGCCGAATTTATCGGAACCGCGCTTTTGATTATGCTGGGAAACGGTGCGGTGGCAAACGTTGATCTGAAAGGGACTAAAGGGTACGGCAGTGATTGGATGCTGATTGCAGTCGGGTATGGCTGTGGGGTCATGATTCCTGCCATGATGTTCGGATCAATCAGCGGAAATCATATCAACCCCGCGTTTACTATCGGCTTAGCCTTGAACGGCATGTTCCCCTGGGCAGAAGTCGTGCCTTACATTATTGCTCAGGTGTTAGGTGCCATGGTTGGTCAATTGATCGTAGTCGCTTGTTACAAGCCTTATTATGATCAAACAGAAAATGTCGCTCACGTTTTAGGGACTTTCTCTACGATCAACAGTGTCGGCTCAAAATTCAACGGCTTCGTCAATGAATTCTTCGGGTCCTTTATTTTGTTCATGGGTGCGATTGGGATTACCAAAGCCCCCTTCTTTCAAGACAATCTGGGAACTGCGCATTTTGCTTTAGGTTTCTTGGTGTGGACACTGGTAGCATCTCTTGGCGGACCAACCGGACCTGGCCTGAACCCAGCCCGCGACTTAGGACCGCGCATCATGCATACTATCCTGCCTTTGAAATACAAAGGCAGCTCCCAATGGGAATATGCTTGGGTCCCTGTTGCTGCACCGATTGTTGCGTCCATCGTAGCGATCGCCTTGTACAAATTCTTATTTATCGCTTAAAAAAAGAGGCCGCGGCCTCTTTTTTTATTCGGGTGTTCGCCAAAACTTCGAATACTCCTTTTTTTCATTGATGTTTGTCGCGATCATCTCCCGCAGCAGCGCATGATCAATCGGTTGATGCCACTTGATCCGAAATATATTTTTTGTCTGGTCATAGCCTGCCTCAGCGATTTTGTCAGCAAATGTACGCATCGGTTTGACTTCAGGAGAGACTGAAACGTGATTTCGAGAAAAGCTGAAGCCGATGATGTAGGTTCCGTGATCCGTAAACATTGGCTGATTCCATTTGATTATGGGCTCCAGTTGAGGAAATTCTTTGTGAATCCACTCAAAGAGGCCTTGCATTTTTTCTCTTTTTTCCTCTTCAAGTCCTGCCAAACTCCGATAAACTTCTTCCATCATGATTCCTCCTTTTCTCTGATCACGAACCTAATAATTCCTGTACAGCCGCTTTTCCTGAACGAACAGCACCCTCCATAAATCCTGGATAGCCGATCGCCAGTTCTGTCCCGGCAAAGACCATTCCTTGATATGGATTCCGTAAGATCTTCGCTGCATCCTTCAATCCATCTTTTCTTAACGCATCGCTGTAGCCGCCGCTGTAGTATGGTTCGTTCACCCACACAGCCTCTTTGACGGTCACATACTCTTTGGCCGGTTCCCCAAATGCGTTCACCAGACTGTCTAAAACAATTTCAAACCGTTCTTCTGGGCTCTTTTCTGCATATTGTTTAGCCGTCTTTCCACCGATAAAGGTCGTCAAACGACTTTCGGTATCCTGCTCCGTCGAGGAATCCGCGATCGCCGCTCCTGGTTGATTCACAGAAACCACTCCACCCACTGCTTTAAAGCCATTCTCCGTTTCCGTTTCATGCCAAAACGGTTCCTGATAAATCCAAGTGTATTTGATGACCGCCCCATCCGTAAAGCTGGACAGCGCTTCTCCAAAGTGCTCGTGTAGGGAATCGCTGTACGTGATCCGCTTTGCTGCAGTAGGTGGTACGGCTACGATTACAGCCTTTGTGTGATAAACGGCTTCTTCCGTTTGAACTGTATAATCCCCTTCAGTACCGCTGATTTGCTTCACCGGATCGCCATAATGCACTCGTTCGCCAGATAATTCCGCTAAAAAGTCCGTTATGTTTGAAAGCTGTCCCGCCACTTGAAAGCCATTTTCAGGTTTGTTGGACAGATAGCGCTCCGACATCTCCAGCAGATACGCCAGACTGACCTCGTTCGAATCATTGGTGATTTCCTCGGAAAAAAGACTGTTGGCTACTTTTTCCAAGTATGGATCCTTTAACTGTGTTCGGGTGAATTCTTTGACTGATTGATTTTCCGGTATTTCTGCTGCCGTCAATCGCTCTTCAATCTCCGCCAAAAGCGGATCGATCACCCGTCTGTTTTCATCAATAAAGACCGCATTTTCTGCCAGCGTTGTTCGCGTCAACGATTGATCGGTCTCATGGGCCAAAGCGACGATTTCAGTCATATCACGATTGACAAATTGCGGACCATGCTCAAAAGTGCGCCCTTCAATCTTCTCAGAGAATACCTTGCCTCCCGGTCGGTCATGGGCTTCAAGAATCGCATACGTCTTGCCCGCCGTCCGCAGGTTTCGGCCAGCAGATAGTCCAGCCAGACCTGCTCCGACGACCACTACATCTAATTTTTTATCCATAAGTCTCCCTCCTGTTCTATTAAGCATAGAAAACAAGGGAAGTCAAAGTCAATTTTACAGCTTATATCCCAAATCTGGAAAGGTAGACCTTGTCTTCAACAAAGAAAATCTCTTCGTAGTTGTCGTAGGTCATGACCCACTCTATTTTCTCGTTGTTTCTCACAGGGGAGACAAAATCTTTGATGGCGTAACGGTACTTGCGGATAGAGACGGACTCTGGGTTTTCCTGCATCACCTCTTCCAAGGCTTCATAGTGCTGGATCAGCTTGGTATGAGCCGAACCGAAGGAATCTGTCGATCGATAGAAACTCTCTCCCTCCGCAATTCGCTTGCGGATATAGGTCGCATCTGTGATCGTTTCTTGACTCTTGCCTAAAACACGCTCCGTTTCTTGAACCGTCATGCCTTTTATGACCTTTCTCAGCTCACTAAATTCAGGGATCTGTCTCAAATAGATTTGGTATCCCACATAGCCTGCTCCAGCAATCAACATCAAAAGTAGTGGAAGAACAATCGCGGCTTTTTTCATGGTCGCTCCTCATTCATTTTAGGTTAAGTTTACCCGATAAAAGAGAGCGATACCATTTCAGCCAATATTCTTAATAATTTTCCAATCATTCTTGCTTGGTGATGGCTCAAGTCCAGAATTTTTTATTTGCTTAAACAGCTTAAACTATCAAAATCCGATTGTGAATACCCGCAGTCTAATGGTAAACTTTGGTCAAGGAACCGTTCGTGAAAGAGGTGCAAAATGAAAGCTGGGGAGTTTTTGAAAAAGTTGAGTGTCAATCCTTTTATGAAATATACCGGTGTCTATACCAAGGTGGAGGGCAGACTTGTGCCTTTTACCACTGCGAAGCCGGATATTGAAAACAACCTGGTCTTTTTCCGCCAAAACAAAAAGCCGCCGCTAGCGATGAAAAACCTCTACACGATTCTTTTGCTGCACGAAAACAAACCTCTTTATTTTTGGAATGGCGGAAAGGTGAAGGTTTACAGCTATGATGTTGTTGATGGCAAGATCGTTTTTTAGAGAATGACTCGAAAAAGAATAAAATAACCATAATTATAGATACTGAAAAAATTTATCAAGCAATTTGGAAAGAAACTGCCATTGAGACTTCGAAAAGACTAGGCATTCCTGCGCAGCTCTAACTCATTTAAAGATTGGAAAAAAGCAAGTGTGGCTGGAGCGGAAGCGATTATGGATGTACGAAATAAAGAGAAACTCGCTTTAGTTTAAAAAGACAATAGACTGTTTCAAGCATTTTATTCTTTCGTTAATGATAAAAAAGCCCGGGACATCTCGAAAGATATCCCGGGCTTTCCAGTACCGCCGAAGCGATAGAAAGAGTCTTCGTCCACTAAGCTTCTTTCCGACACCCTGTATAATCCGACAGGTGAGAAAACTCGTGTGCCTCTGGATCGAAGGATCATCTGATCCACTCGACTCGTCGCATGAGACATACTATAGCACAACGGACACTGCTTTACCAACTACTTTTGGTTTTTTTGATACATTTCTGCGGTAATCTTAACAGTTTCCAAAGTCATTTCCTTGGTCACTACCGGACTGGTCAACCGGCCCTGATTCAAACAAGCATTGACATGTTCAACTTCGAAGACGAACTCGCTTTGCTGTTCCACCAGAATCTTCTCTTTTTGCCCGTCCGTAAAGAGAACTTCAGCTTCCTTGGTCTTCCAAAAATTCGGGATATGAATCTGACCTTTTTCACCATAGATCGTGATGCCTGGCGGCAGATCCAGCTTGACCGTCAAAAAGATCGTTCCCACCACGGTATCGTCAAAGGTCAAGGAAAGATTGGCTTGGGTATCGGACTGGTCAGGCGGAAAGACCATCGTTCCTACCACTTGATCCGGTCGTTTTTGCATCAGAAATTGCATGTATTCCAACGGATACGTCCCCGCACCCCTTAAAACCCCACCACCGGCTTCCAACGATGAAAACCAGCTGATATGATAAATATTGGGATACGCCATGACAGCTTCCATCCACTGGATCTTTCCGATCGTTCCTTTTTCCAGCAATTCGACCACTTGATCTGTGATTGGTAAAAACAAAGCTTTTTGTGCCTCCATTAAAAACAATTGCTTGCTCTCAGCCAAGTCAAACAGTTCCTCGGCCTGTTCCAATGTCATGGTGAAGGGCTTCTCCAGTAAAACATGCTTATTATGCTCCAGAGCCAACTTAGCTGCGTCATAGTGCCCTTTGTTGTAAACAGCCACATACACGATATCCACTTCTTCTGACTGGCACAGCGCTTCATAGCTGCCGTAAGCCTGCGGAATGTCGAGCTCCTTCGCCATTTTTTCTGCTTTCTTAAGCTCCCGCGACGCAATCGCAGTCACTTCTCCATCCATACTTTCCCTCACGCCCGCAACAAAGCGCGGCACGACTTGAGCGGTACTTAAAATCCCATAACGAATCGTCATGCAGATGTCCTCCTCTAAAAGAATGTGGTTTTATTCAAAACAAAGACGATCAGATAACCGTAAGCGGCCACTGACCACAGCTTGAAGGTCAGAATGATCTTGCAATACTCCTTCAACGAAAGATCGGTCATCCCGGCAACCAAACAAATCAAGTCATCGGGTAAAAAGGGGAAAATAAAACATACGATCAACAGGCGGCGAATGTCCTTCGTGTGATCGATCAATGCATGTTCGAATTTGTGAAAATTCTTGTCTGAAAGCACCAGTCGAGCAAATTTCGGCCCTAAACGACGAACCAGTAAAAACAGTGCGATTTCCCCAATCACTAGTCCGATGTAGCTATATAAGATTCCCTGAATATTGCCGAACATCAGCATTCCGACGACCGTCGCAATCCCTCCCGGCAAAAAAGGAATAATCGGCTGGATCGCTTGAACAAGAATAAACGCCCCGATTGCAAAGCTGCCGAATTGTCGAATGAAGGCCTGAACATCCTCGTGAGAGGCGAACATTCCCGAATGACGGATATACACCAGCAAAAGAATGAACGCCGTCAGTCCGATCACCGGAAGACTCTGAATGATTTTTTGCTGAAGCAGAAATTTTGAGTGTGTTTTGACTTTTGGTTCCATAGTGCCTCCTTGCCTACTGGAAAAACTCGCCCATCTGATCTACATATTGTACAGATTCTTTTAATGGATAGACGACAAAGTCATGCATCATCCCGGGAACGATCTCGATCGTCATCGTCGTTCCTTGACTACTTTGAACCCTCTGCTGCAAATGCAGAACATCTGGGTACAAAATCTCATCTGTCCCGGCGATCACCAGCAATTCACCTAAATCATCAAATTCTCCATAAATCGGTGAAACGATCGGATCATTTAATGGCAGATCTCCCGCATAATTCTCGCCTGCCTCAGAAAGCAGCTCCTTCTCCAGCAAAACGTCCTTTTCTTGCAGCGCATCGGTTCGCGGATCGCTCAAGGTGGCATCCAGCCAAGGCGAAGCCAGTGCGGTCTTCTTCGGTCGTTTGTCAAACTCAACTTCCTTCAGCCGCTGGGCCAAGCTCATAGCCAGGCCGCCGCCAGCCGAGTCGCCGAACAAGCGAAACTCGTCATCCGGGTAAAGATACGCCAGCTTGCGAAACGCAGCTTCTGTGACTGGCAACGTCTTTTGAGCGGTATTCTCAGGAGCCAAAGGGTAATCAAAATAGCTGACCTTTAAGTTATAGCGCTTGACGAAGCGTTCCTGCACATTTTTATGGAATGGAGAAGCCTCAAGTGCATACCCTCCGCCATGCAGATAAAATACATGCTTGTTCGTCGGATGCGGCGGCAGTAAAGTGATCACTTCATGGCCGTCGATCAGACTGATTTTTTGCGGGATATCGGTTCGGCTCAGCTGCCGGCCATTGATATTTTTTCGTTTAGGCGGATCGATCATCGTGATGCCAACCAATTTTTTCATGTTGATCACTTTAAAGACCCTTTTTACAAATTTGGCTGAATAACGCATCTGTTTTCCTCCTAAAGATAGACGTTCGCTAGCTGTTTTCTTCCCATTGCAGAAGCTGATCGTAAAAAAATAGCATCAGCAAGTGGTCTTCCGCTGAATAAGAAGAATTTTTTCTTTCTGCATGCTACAATAGAAAAAACAGTCTTTGATTCATTTTAGCATAAACAAAGGAGGTGTCCACGATCACAAAACCGAATCGTGAGTTTCTTTTCGACAATATTCGGGGCATTTTGATTTTATTAGTGGTTTTAGGACACGCATTGGAGTATTTCCGGCTGGAAAACAAGGTCGGTCAATTTTTGTACGTCTTTATTTACTTGTTCCATATGCCGGTGTTCATTTTCATTTCCGGCTATTTTTCAAAGAACTTGGAAAAAGGCCGACGAACCTCGGTAGAGACCTTTTTGATCCCCTATTTGCTGCTGAATATCTTTTTGAGTGTCATCATGCTGGCGTTGGGCAAAATTGAGGAAATCTCGATCCTCTCTCCCGGCTGGACGCTGTGGTATTTATACTGCATGTTCATTTGGCGTTTGATGCTGCCGGACTTGGTCAAGATCCGCTATGTGCTGCTGCTCAGCTTTATCGTGGGAATCTTTTCTGGATTCCTGACTGAATTCGGGACCTACATGGCTATGGCACGCACACTGGGCTTTTTCCCATTTTTCTTGGCTGGCTATTATACAGATAAAACATTGATCAAAAATCTGCGGCGAATTCCTCACAGCAAGCTGATCAGTATCGGCATTATTGTTTTTGCCATCATGACCGCATATTTATGGACCAGTAACAATTTGCCGCCGGAGCTGTTGTGGCGGGATCGGGCGTACAATGCCTTTGCGGTGCCGCTGCTGCAAAATTTACTGACGATCATTTTCCTTTATGGTATGGGCTTTGCGTTCGTTTTTGTTTTCATCACCTTAGCCAATAACAAGCCCCATCTTTTCTCGACTTGGGGACAGCGCACTCTGGCGATCTACCTGCTGCATATCTATCTGGTCGCGCCTTTAGTACAGCTCACTGATTATATCAAGCTGCCGGTCATTCAATTGACCTTGCTAGTCTTAGGCTCCTTAGGTATTCTCTATTTGCTCTCACGTCCCAAGGTCACGACGGTACTGCAGAAGACCACGGCGCGCATTTTGCATTTTATCATGCCCGATAAAAAAAATGATTCAAGTTGATATTTTTCTAAAGATACATCCTTAGACTTAGGTGTTTGTAGACGTTTAGTGATAAAATCATTGCACAAGGATCACTTGAAAAAGTCATCCGGCATAAAATTGGAGGAATCGAAAATGAAAAAAGGAATGCGCGGCGGCCTCATTGCCTTAATCGTCATTGCTTTAGTGGTAATTTTTGGTGTTACACAGTACAACGGATTGGCCAAAGAAGAACAATCGGTAGAGGCCAGCTGGAGTCAAGTCGAAAATGTGATGCAGCGTCGAGCGGACTTGATCCCGAACTTAGTCAACTCTGTCAAAGGCAGCATGGGCCAAGAACAAAAAATCTTTGGCGATATTGCGGATGCCCGTAAGGCTTACGGGAGTGCATCCAGCGACTCAGAAAAAATCGAATCCAGTCAAGAATTGGATCGAACAGTCAATACCTTGATCAATGTGATTAATGAAAATTACCCTGAATTGCGTTCAAATGACAACGTTCAAACCTTAATGACGCAATTAGAAGGGACTGAAAACCGCATCTCAGTTGAACGCAAACGTTACAACGAATCCGTTCAAACCTATAATGAGAAAGTCGTTTCTTTCCCGAAAAATATCTTTGCAAACCTGATGGGACTAGGTAAAAAACCTTACTTTGAAGCACAACCAGGCGCAGAAAATGCCCCTGAGGTCGATTTTGGAAATTCTGGTGAATAAGATGAAAAAACGGTTTTGGAGCCTCTTTTCACTCCTGCTCTTGGCAGTCTTCTGGCTGCCGCTGACAGGACATGCTGAATCCCTGCCAGACGCTCCTTCCCATTTTTACTATGATCAGTTAGGCATCATGTCCAATCAGACGAAGGACCTGATCGAAAACAAGGGACTGGTTTATAAAGGCAAGCCTGAGAAGCCTCAGGTCGTCGTCGCAACGATCGAATCGACAGGCGGCGATGATATTGACAGCTATGCGCCAGACCTATTTGAAAAATGGAAAATTGGAAATGCTGATGAAGACAATGGGATCTTGATCCTTTACGCCTTGAATGACGGCAACCGAAACGTCCGAATCGAAGTAGGTTATGGACTAGAGGGGGTCATTACAGATAGTGTTTCTAATAATATTCTGCAGTATTCCAAGGATAACTTGAAGTCTGACGACCCAGAGAAAATCAATCAAGGTCTGCAGCGCGTGTTCAACAGTGTGACCACCCTGATCGACCAAAATTACGAATACCCCGCGGATGAACAAGCCTTGGATCAAGAGGAAGTGAATGACCTTCAAAACGATTCTGATTCGGGCGGTTTGTCTGAGATCATCGTACCGATTATCTTTTTAGTCCTCGCGCTCGTCTTTTTTGGCGGCGGTGGCGGTCGCGGCGGCCGTAATGGACGTTATCGCGGCGGGCCTCCTACCATGTGGTGGGGAGGTTTCGGCGGTGGATCTTCCGGTGGCGGGTTCGGCGGCGGTGGCGGTTTTGGTGGCGGCGGCTTCTCCGGAGGCGGAGGTTCCTCTGGTGGCGGTGGCTCCAGTATTTAATTATGGAAACTAAAAAAATGATCTCCATCCTGTCATACGTGACGGGTGGGAGATCGTTTTTTGGTTTATTTGATTCTTATTGAGCGGACACCTAAGTAGGTTGCTACATTTTTGTTTCGACCACTGTCCTTATCTGGGCTGATGTCGTTTTCGTCTGAAGCAACATAGTTCGATTCTACTTTATATTTGAGTGGTTCAATGACAAGATCCTTTTCACCAGCTTTGATTTTCATTTTTATTTCTTCCGTTTGCCGGTTGATCGCTAGATGGTTCTTATAGATGTTCGATAATTCTCCTGTAAAAGAGAACAGGAAAAAAGTTAAGATATAACCTGAGACAATCGCAGTCAAGAGCTTGTCTGTCTCTTTTGCTCGTGTAACTAGATGGAAAAGGGTGATGTAAAAAGAAATCAAAATAAATACGATTCCACCAAAATAAGAGCGAGACCAAACGATTCCAGCTGGAGAAATCAGCAACACACCAACTGTAAGAATCCCTCCTATAAAAAATAGCAAACTAATCATAAACTGCGGTGTTGTTCCTTCACTCCAGTACAGATATCCAATTAAAACGATCGTAAAAAACAGCAGCATGCTGATATGGTCTTTTAGTCCACCGGAAATAATCGGCAGTGCATCTAAAATTTTACCTAAAAAACTCAAATTATTTCGGTCAAAATAGGTGGCTCTAATATCATTGCCAGGTGCAATAACCATGAATGTCAATCCGATAACATTTCCCAAAATGCCAGAAATCATCCATAACTGGATTTTTCTTTTCTGAAAGAGCAAAGCTATTAATACGTATCCGCAAACGATGACTAAGGTTCCTCCCGAAGTGTTTTCATTGCACCAGCCGGCTAATAATCCCAACAGAAAAAAACCAATGACCTTTGTCGGAGTTCCTCTTTTTTTGTTCTTTGAAAACATATAGTGATGGTATCCTAAAATGAAACTCAGCATGATCACCATCGCAGTCAAATAATTGACCGAACCAGCCATCCACAAAAAAACATCTGAGAAAGTCGGTATAAAAAGCCAAATAGTAGCAAAGATAGTCAATACTTTAAAAAAAGCCAAATGATTGATGTCATCTATCTTCTTCATTTTCGTCAATAGCAGCATTTGATAAAAAAGAATAGTAAACATGGCTGCATTATACACATTGAAAAAGGGCTTAGGTAACTTCGCAAAAAAACGTAAGATAACATGAACTACTGAGCGGCCTGTCCAAGTCATGTACTGATGATACTCATCCTTAAATATTGAAAAAAAGCTTTGCGTTTTTACAGAATAACTATAGTCATCATACATCAGTGGTGTATAACGATTCATTAACAGCATAAATAAAAAAACACATCCTAAACAAAAAAACAATTTTACTTTAGGACTAAAAACTTTCTTGGTCAAATTCCTCACTACTTTCATTGTTAATCCCGATAATCATAACACATATTTTAGCACAAAAGTATAGTACTCCCATGCACATTTCATGAAAATAGAAAAGCAGCAAGACTCCTCGTCCTGCTGCTTTAAGCTACTCATGATTTAAAAATGTCCCGACCTTCGTAGCTAAAAGATCAATGGCTACATGGTTTTCGCCACCTTCTGGAATAATAATATCAGCATAGCGTTTGGTAGGTTCGATAAATTGATGGTACATTGGCTTAACGACTGTCAGATATTGTTCAATCACGGAATCCAATGTTCTGCCGCGTTCCTCCATGTCTCGCTTAATCCGGCGAATGATACGAATATCGTCATCTGTGTCTACATAAAGCTTGATATCCATCAGCTCTCTCAGTCGTTCATCCTCTAAAACCAAGATCCCCTCCAGAATAATGACTTCCTTTGGTTCTTGGATAATGACCGCATCGCTTCGGGTATGTGCTACGTAATCATATACCGGTTTTTCAATCGTCTGATAATTCAATAGTTGCTTCAAGTGTTCGATCAGCAAATCTGTATCAAAAGCAAAAGGATGGTCATAATTAGTCTTCAATCGCTCTTCAAAGCTGATTCCGCTTTGGTCTTTATAATAAGAATCGTGTTCAAGCATCATGATCGAGTGATCGGGAAAATGATTGTAGATCGCTCGACTGACACTGGTTTTTCCGCTTCCTGATCCGCCAGTCACACCAATGATAATTGGCTTGTTTTTCATGAATCAAAACCTCTTTCATCTTTTCGCTACACCTATTATAGCGAAATCCATTCAGATTACTATGGATTTATCAAAAATCTTCTAAAATTCCGTACAGGTCGGTCAGCCGCTGGATCTGATAGGTTGGCTGAATCACCTCAGCTTTTTTACCAGTCGGATTCATCCAGATCGTATCGATTCCAGCGGTCACCCCGCCCTGAATGTCGGACGTCAAGGAATCGCCGATGATCACCGTCTCCTTTTTATTGATTTGCGGAATCTCCTTAAACACGATCTCGAAGAATTCGCGCATGGGCTTATGAACACCCAGTTCTTCAGAGATGAACAGCTTTTTGAAAAAAGGCGCCAATCCGGATTGATGCAATCGCTGCCTTTGGGTCACGGAAACTCCATTCGTGACAACATACAGATCTTTGCTTTGACTCAAGCGCTGCACGAGCTCCAACGCGTGCTCGATGCGTTTATGTCCTTGATTCAAGTAATAGCGATAGCGTGCCTCAGTAGCGGGTCCGTCTACCTGCTTGTTATAACGTTCAAAAAATCTGCTGAAGCGTGTTGCCAACAACTCCTCTCGTGATAAAAGACCTGCTTCGTGCTGCTGCCAAAGTCCACGATTCATTTCCTTGTACTCCAGCTTTTGATTTGGGTCGTCCGGCAGCCCCAGTTCTTGGAATAATTTGTTCAAAGCCTGCGCTTCCGCATCTTTAAAATCAAGCAGCGTATCATCAATATCAAACAATACTGTCGTGTATCCCATCGCTATTCCCTCTATCTAAAGTATTTTTTTAACGCAGTTAACTCCTCAAACATCAACGGACGATATTCGCCAGGTGCCAAGTCTTCTGGAAGATGCAAAGGCCCCATCGTTTTGCGCTGCAGGTCAGTCACCTTCATCCCGCGCGCCAGAAACATTTTCTTCACCTGATGGAATTTCCCCTCGTGAATCGTCAATTCTACCGTCGATGAACTTGTTTCAGCAGTCAATACCGTGAGCTGGGCGCTTTGACAACGGACCCCACCGTGAAAAATGATTCCTTCAGAAAAAGCCCGGATGTCGTCTGCGCCTACCGATTCATTGACCTCTGCACGATAGGTTTTTTCGACCTTTGATCCCGGCTGCAAAAGATCATACCCCAGCTGACCGTTGTCCGTCAATAGCAGCAAGCCATGGGTATCACGATCCAGTCGGCCGACAGGATACAAATCCGTTCGGCGATCCTTTACAGCAATCAGATCCACGACCGTTTCAATCTGCCTGTCCTGCTTAGCCGTCACGACTCCCTTCGGCTTGTTCAAAAGATAATACACATGCTGAGTTGTCAATCGTTTTCCATCAACAAGAACCTTATGCAGTTGACTGTCTACATTTCGTTGAGGATTTTGCTCGATCTTGCCATCGACCCAAACTCTTTTCATAAGAAAGAGCCGCTTCATCGCTTTTCTCGTCGTATGTAAATTGTTTTCGATCACTTTGTCCAATCGCATTGCTAAACTCCTTCATGCTCATCGGACTCATTATACTGGATTCATCAGCGAATGCAACTCAAAAAAAGACACCGTCATCCATTTTGCAACAACCACCGCAACACATCTTCTGAAGCTAAGTTCTCTTGTACTGACTGACCTGAGAACAAAGAATGAACAGATAAAACGGCATGCCTCTTCTGTGCTTCATTTTATAAACTGAGTTATCTCTTCTTAATAGACAAGTGTTTTCCTTGCAATTCGTCAAAAAGAGCGGTACCATTTTAGTAGGCCGCAAAATAGATGCGGTCAACCTAAGTGAATCAAAGGTTTCTCATACACAGCGTAATGACCTGGTAGAGAAAGTTGAACCCAGACTTTTTTTGGACAGTTGCGCCTGCGACTGTCTTTTTGCGTATTTTTCGCAAAACCATTGTGCTGAGAATAACCCGTCACTTAAATAAAACCTGTCTGAAAACCAACAGACAGTCACATTTTAAGGAGGAATTTGGTTATGGCAGTAACATTGAAAGTAGAAGAAAGAGCAACTCGTCCCCGTTCCCTGCGCAACAAGCTACGTCACGAAGGTAAAATCCCGGCGATCGTTTATGGCTATCAAGTCGAAAGCACTCCGATCTCAGTGGATGACCATGAATTGATGCGATTATTGCGTGAAAACGGCGCGAATACTGTATTCTCATTGGATTTGAATGGAAAAAAAGTCAATACTCTGATCAAGGAAACCCAATCAGATACCTTCACTCATGCATTGACACATATTGAATTCTTGTCAGTCAACATGAAGGAGACAACTGAAGCAGAAACAGAAATCGTCCTTACTGGTGAAGCAGCGGGCACGAAAGCAGGCGGCGTATTGACACAAACCCTTTACACCGTTGTTGTTTCCGCAACACCAGACAAATTGCCAGACAATATCGAAGTGGATGTTACTGAGCTGGAAATCGGTCAATCACTCACGATTGCAGATCTGCCAAAAAATGATGACTATGAAGTTATCACAGACGCAGAAGAACAAATCGCATCGGTTCAAGAAGCACAAGAAGAACCAGAAGCAGATACCGAAGAGCCCGCTGAAGCAGCAGAACCAGAAGTAATCGGTGAATCAGAAGAGTAAGCTTAACCCATCAAAAGCAGGAGATCAGCTGACCTCCTGCTTTTTTTAATACTCAAACTGACGATAATAGCGGCGAATATCCAAGGGATGACAATTCAATTTTTCAATATGGGCATCAATTCGTTGTGTGACACAATGCATTAATAAAGGTGACAGGATACGTCCGCGATATTTTTCACTGATCCCTGCAACAGGATAATCCTTTGTATCGATGAAGGTGTAATCGCCACAAATTCGCGGCAATAGCTTCGCTACTCGTTCGGCTAATGGTCGTTGTTCGTCTTCCCCTAAGAATAAAGTGACTGGTGTTGTTTCATCCACTACTTCCAAGGTACCATGCAGAAATTCTGCTGCATGAATCGATTTGGAACGCAACCAGCTTTGCTCTTCCCAATAGCACATAGCATAAGAGTAAACGGCTCCCCACTGATTTCCTGCTCCGATGAAATAATGCATGGGATCATGACGATGTTTTTCTACAAACTTCAAGCCAAACGCGTCTGCTTGTTTCTCCGCTTCTACGAGACCCACAGCTAAATGCTCATCTAATTCTTGATAGTACTCTGCGTAATCTTCAAAGTCTCCATTATTTTTCATCAAGCGATCTGCCACCATAAAGAATTTTAATTGCTCAGTTCCAGGGTTTGGATACGAAATGACGTGATCACACAAATCGGCCAGAATGCTGTCAGGTGTGTCGATAAAACCTAGCAGTACCGCGCCTGCCTTTTTGATTTCCTTAACAGCCTTTACCACTTCTTCCGTTGTTCCAGTAACCGAAGATAAAATGACCAAGGAATCTTTTGTCAGACGTTGATTACCAGTCGTATAATATTCCGCTGCATGTTGAACATAGGCTGGAAGTGCGCTTTTTCCATTGATATACGTAACAGCTTGCATTGCAGAAGCGTAGGTCCCGCCAATTCCTAAATAATAAATTGCGTCAAAGCCTTTTTCCCAGACCTGATCTACCAGCTTTTCTACCTCTGGTCGTAAAGCTAATGCGCCTTGAATGTCTTCGATTTGTTGCTGTTCGTTGAACTTTAACATGTCTTCACCTCTATAATTTACTTTTTAATACCTCGTCAAAATCATCAAAAATCCGTTGACTCAAATCGATCCCTTTAGCTGCTGCGGTTCGGCAAGCAAATAATTGGAACGGAATGACCATCACTAAGGAAGAGAAAAACTTCTCGCCTTCAATTTCCAAGCCTAAAACATTCTCTTCATCGCTTCTTCCAGCTGTGATAATAAAAGTCTGTCCCACCGCTGGCTCCATGTATTTTCGAAGCATCTCTGCACGTTGAGCATTCTCATCTGCTGTCTCTACAAAAAATAGGACATGCTGGCTGTCGGCTTCAAGATATGGTCCATGCATATAAGCCTCCAGCTCAAAGCCTTGGGAAGGCTCGCGAACCGTTTCGGTAAATTTAGTTTCAAATTCTTTGACCGTTCCCCAGTTGGCTCCATAGCCAATACCGATAAATCGTTCTGAAAGCTTAAAGATCGCTTCGTGTTTTGCGAAAAAGGCTTCTGATGCCTCAATAATTGAAGGAATACGTTTAATCAATTTCCGCAGCTCTTTGATTGTCTGTTGCACTTTTTCTTTCGGCAGCCCTTTAGCTTGCCCGATCGCCAGACCTAAGAGCATCAGCTGTAATACGGTTGCTGCATACCCTTTCGTAACAAAACCAACTGTCTCTACACCGATGTTCAAGTCAATCGTCCGATCGGCTTTTTGTGCCAGGGAGCTGTCTAGATTACTAGTTAGGGCTATAGTGTACAGCTCCGAATGCTCTAAGGCTTCTAAAGCATAACTGGTTGAGGCACTTTTTCCACTCTGAGAAACCGCAATGACCGTATCAATCGCTGAAGAAAGCTTGCCATAATGCTGAAAATGATAGGGCTCCTCAATCGTGATTGATACATCGCCTAATTGCTCTAGCGCAACTTTAGCTGCCAGACAAGCATTGTAAGAAGAGCCGGTTGCCAACACTAAAATATTTTTGCTGTTTGCCAATTTGGCATCTGTCGTCTCTGAGAAGTTATCTAGAATACGTAATAACGTTGGTTCTTCTTCATGGATATAATCCAACATGGTTGCCATATTTTCCCTCCTAAAAAATTCCTATCAAAGAACCCAAAATACCTACCACTGCGATACTGATTAAAATGATTAATGGATTCAACTCTTTCTTTAGTAGGTAGAACACTCCGCCAAACGCTCCCAAAGATAAAATTTTAGGAACAATATCATCAAACAAGCTTTGAACAGTCACCGCATTGTCGCCAGAGCCAATTTGCAGTGGAATATTTACCTCGATCATGGTCGCAGTCATTCCACCGACCACCATCAATCCGATAATCGCTGCACCAAAAGTTAAACTTTCCATCATGCCGTTTTCTTGGATTTTCTTCAAAAAGCCGGTTCCTAATCTGTAGCCCCAGCCAGTCGCAAAGTAACGGAACAAAAGATGCGGAACATTGAAGATGATTAAAAATAAAATTGGACCCAAAATATTTCCTTGAACGGCTAGTGAGGTTCCGATACCAGTTGCAATCAAACGCAGCGTTCCCCAGAACAAGGAATCACCAATTCCAGCTAATGGCCCCATCAATGATGTTTTGATACTGTCGATGGCTGTTACATCAAAGTTAGGATCATTGGCATTTTCCTCTTCCATCGCCGCATTAATCCCTAAAATCAGTGTAACCACGTGAGGCGTGGTGTTAAAGAATTCCAAATGTCGCTTCAGACCATTGGCCATCGTTTCTTTGGTGGTATACAATTTTTTCAAAATCGGAATCATTGCATAAGCGTAGGCCATATTCATTTGCCGCTCATAATTCCAGGAAAATTCCATTTGGAAGGAGCGCCAGAATACTTTATTTAAGTCCTTTTTAGTAATTTTCAACTCATTATTAGAAGTCTTCGTCATCATCGATTACCTCCCCGGTAGTGGTTTGAACAGGCTGAGCCGCCCGAACATTCATGATATTCACAACAACAACGGCTACAATTGCTCCGAAAATAGCCAAACCAGTCACTGGAATTTCTAAATAGGCAGCTAAAGCGAAGCCTAAGAAAAAGTAAGGTGCTACTTTCTTGTTTAGCAGCAAGCGAGCCAGCATCGCAAACCCTAAAGCCGGAATTAATCCAGTTGCCACACTTAGGCCGTGCTGCACAAATTCTGGAATACTGTTTAATAAACTGCCAACTGTTTTACTGCCTACCATAAAGGAAATCGTAACGACTAATCCCAACATGAAGGACAAGCCAAAGCCCGCCAATAAATGCATTCGTTCGACACCTTTATAGTTTCCTTGTTCAGCGTAATCATCGGCTTTGTGGTTCATAATTGGGATCAACAAACCTAAATAAACATTCTTTAAAATCAAGGTTAAGGTAGCAATTGGCAGCCCTAGCAGCAAGGCCGTTTCCGTTCCTGCTCCTGCGGTGATCGCAAATGCCGTACCTAACACCCCACCTGTTACTACATCAGGCGGAATGGAACCGCCAACTGAAAATGAACCAATAAATGCTAACTCCAACGTTGCTCCCATAATGACACCCGTTTTCACATCACCTAATACAATCCCTACAAACAAGCCCGTCACAATCGGCCTTGAAAGCAGTGATGTTCCCAACGCATATTCCGACTGTACAATAAATGCCACAATCCCCAGCAAGATAGCTTGTACTCCCATTGTTCTCCCCCATTTCTTATAGTACTTCCGTAACCTTCACTTTTTTCTCTGATGGTACCTGTTGAATATCTATCTCAATTCCCTTTTCCACCAGCTGCTTTAGCAATTCTTCCTCTTCTGGCACAACATTGACAGATTTACCAATACTGCGAGAACCTTCTTTAGCTTTTATCCCTCCTAAGTTAATTCGTTTAATTTCCGGATAAGCTTCTGCCAGCTTATAAGCATCGGCAATGGATTCCACTACGATAAATAATTTGTACTTGTCAGTTACACCACTTTTCAAAGCCGCGATAGAATCTTCAATGTTCTTGATTACTAGTTTGACTCCTTGTGGTTTAGCCAGCTTGATGGTTGTTTTGCGAATCTCATTGGTTGGCACATCATTGTTGGCAATCAAAATACAATCCGCTCCAATTGTTTGAGTCCAAGAAAAAGCAACCTGACCATGCAGCAAACGATGGTCCACTCTCGTCAATAAAATCATCTTTCGTTCCTCCTGTTTCGTTTAAAATTCTTCCTCCGCTAATTCCTTTTTAACGGCTTCGTTACAAAATTGAATACTCTCTTTCGCTTCCTCCAGCGCTTCTTGAATAATTCCCGCGGTAGTATTAAGACTGGTCATTCTAGTCGTCAAGCCAATTAAGAAGGGTAAATTCAAGCCAGCCACTAGATAGAAATTCGGATAACGAATATAATGCAGGAATTCATTGTTGACACTGCCGCCAAATAAATCCGTGACAACAATCAGATCATCAGCTGCATGAATTTTAACGATCTCCTGTACTTCTTTCGTTAAATCAAAAGTTTCTTCCAGATAACAATCTAGCGCTGTAATGGATGTATCTCCTCCACAGATCAGCTGTAAGGAACTCAAAATTCCTGATGCAAATTTACCATGAGAGGCCAAAATAATTTTTCTTGCCATACTCTTCACCTCGCTTACACCTAAATAAAAGCAAGTCCTATGCCAAGTTTAGTGGCAAAGAACTTGCTGCTGTTAAAAATCTTCAATTTCGGCTGTTGTATCAGTTGTCTTAAAGACAATGTCGTAGATGTAGGCAATCTCTGATTCAGGAATTTTGACACTATAAACCTTTTCTATGACACTAAAGGCCGTTTCGATCTGTTGGAGAACTTCTTTTTGACACTGATACAATTCTTCATAGCCCTGGTAGCTGTCAATCGCTACATTCCGAATTAGTCGTTCAATCAAACAGCTGACATGTACATACAAAGCCAGCTTCTTCGCATTGCTGATGGTCAGCTTTGCAAGACTCTCCAGCTCCCGCATGAACAGTTCAATTTCCCCCATGACTTTATCAGTATCAAGAATAGTGACTGAGTCAATTACCTTTTCCAATGAGAAATTGCGGATAATATTGCTGTTAAACACAGCATTTTCTTCGGGAGTTAACGCTTTGTCCAGCCAGCGAGCCAAGGTCTGCTCCTCATCCCCAGAAATCAGCTCCTCTAAGGATAAATACGGAACTGTTGGTATTTCAGGATCAGCTGTCCCAATGACGCCCAAAACTTCATACATCGAAAAGATAGTTTCCGTTTCCTTTTTCTCCTTTAACAAGGAATACTCGTAAGGCAAAATCTTCAAGCTAGAAGTTGATGGTAAGCTTTTTTCTAGCAAATGACAAATGTGTTCAGCTGTCCCGATCCCGGTAAAGCAGGTGGTAATCAAAACCTGCAGCTTATTCTTCTCAGGGTAAATAATTTCCCAGTCTAATGGTGCTGCCTCAGCGGTTTGCTGGACAATTTCCTGTAAGGATTTTTGCTGCTGCACCTGTTCCCCCATTGCAATCGCCAAAGGTGTCGTTACATTGTTCATAATAACAATCGGTGTCGTAATCTGCTTAGGAAAATATTGATAGATTTCCTTTAATGATCCCATATCAACCAAAATTACTAGACCATTAGAAACATCGTGGTATTCGCTGTAGTTTAAAATTTCCTCAGCAATTTGCTGGGGAGTAACATCCAACGGCATATCAAAGGACTCAAAAATATCTTTGCCTAATAAACGATTGGCAACATTCGCAATACTGCTGGCCGTCGCATAGCCATGAGCTACGATGACCGCCTTAGGAATTCCCGCCAGCTTCTTCCAATCCGTTTTTCTTAAATAAATCGTCAACAGCACCTTGTCCATCGGTGAAATGTCCAAATCTAGTTTTGGGCGACATAATTCGAGGATACGGATGACGTAACGATAGCTAGCGGCATAACTCTGCTCTACCTGCCTTTCCAACTCCTTAATCAATCGATGAATATCGGGATCTTCCGGATACCAATGACTACTTCCTCGCTGGAATAAGTAGTAGCTGATAGCATACACACTGTTTCCATTAAAGCGAATTTGGTAGGCACTTTCCATTTGATTAAAGGTATCCCGCACATATTGAGTAAGATAAATGAGGAGCTCCTGCTTTTGCTGCCGATCCGTTTCAAACAGCAAAAAATCAAATAGTCCTTCAACTTCCTTTTTGAACTTTTCTTCACAGTTTGCCAATTGGCACTCTTGCTGCTGAAATTCTGTTAATAACCGTTCGAAGGTCCTCATGACTCGCTGCTGCTTCGGCTGGGCCTTTTCTACCAGCTGCTCCAAAGAAAGTTGATCAGTGATCCATATTTCTTCTTGAACAGTCGTTTGAGTGGTCAGTTGAGCAGGACTCAAGCCGCTTTCTGGCAAATGATAGATGGTAACTTGAATTTCTTCTTCCGTCTTTTGTTCTGAAAATGCTTTTGCGACAGTGACCTTCACCACATTTTTCAACTCTCCAATGTTGCCATTCCAAGTGCCGCTGGCTAGCAGCTGCAATACTTGACCAGATACCTTTAGTGTCCGCCTTAGCTTCCTCTGCTCTTTTAATAAAAAGGAATAAATTAACTCTAAGCGTTCCGTCCGATTGCGCTCTGCTAAGGTCGGTAATTCAATTTGAATCGGGATTCGTCGAATAAACGTAGTTAAAAAGCTGCTTTGCAGATCCTCTGTGGTCGCGAAGAATAAACGGGTGTTGATCTTCAAGGGATTGCCAGTGTCCCCCATTCGATAGATTAATCCCTGATCCAGAAAGGTGAACAGTTTTTCCTGTCCTTCAGGATTCAAGCGATGCACTTCATCTAAAAACAAAATTCCTTGATCCGCCGCCTCAAACGCTCCTGCTTTGTCCTGATCAGCTCCCGTAAAGGCTCCCTTCACATGACCAAAGAGATTGCTAGTCAACAATTCAGGGTTGTTGGCATATTGTGCGCAATTCAAGGTCACAAACGGAGCATTTTCATCAATCAGTCCATTTTCCAAACAATACTGATAAATGATCTTAACCATGAAGCTTTTCCCCGTACCACTTTCACCAGTGATTAAAACCGGCAGGCCGTTTCCAGGGTAATCCAAGGCGGTTTTTATTTGGTCCACACCGCGTCTTAAGCTTTTATCATGACCAATTAACAATGAAAACAAGTCCTTTTGCTGATCGAACAAGGGCTGCTCCTTGATGATTTCTTCTAACGAGCGATAATAGGTTTGGCTCAAGGAGAAAAACTGCCTTTCAAAGGCTTCTTTATGGAAATAATAGACCGGACGAGAATTTACTTTGATTAATAAGCCTTCATCATTTAGCTGATTCAAGTAATGACTGATTGTATTGCGTTTCACCTGAAAAATTTCAGCCAGCTTTTTAGTCGTAAAAATGTCATTAACTGCTTTCAAATCAATAAAGGCTGTTTGATTTTCTAAATAGTGTAGTAGTTTTGCTTTCATGGTTCTCACCTCTTTAAATGGTCGATTTCTTATGATTGTAGCAAAGTCCTCAACAAAAACAAATTCCTTTTTTTGGTAGTAAATAATTGTTTTTTCTTATAAAAAGCTTTACAATAAAGCACTACAAAGGCAAGGTTCAGTGATTTGCGCTATAATTAGCCTATAGACCTGTTCCGCAAAGGAGGACAAAACATGTTTGAAACCTTTGATGCAAATAGAAGCCGTTATGCCTCTGTCGGTGTAGTCTCCAGTATGCCTGGTGAGCTGATTGACAGCATCTGGTTCATCATTGATCTAGATTTAAAGGGCTTGATTCCCTTGGACAACATGTTGACTTTTGATTTGATCAATCAACAAGGACATGTGACGATGCATTTTTCTCAAGAAGGCAGCGAGGTCGAAATGGATATTGACCTGCCGTTTGTTTATTCCAGAGAATTCCCTGCAGAAGTCTATGCCTATGATGATGGTACGAAACAAACCATCTTACTTCCCAATGAAATCAAACAACGTTAACTCTTGAAACATGTGGTAACTGAATACTCAAACAAGCATTTTATTCAAGTAGTGTTAAACAATTCTTTACCTATTGAAAAGGCATACCAGCGCGGTTTCGACCGCTTTTGGTATGCTTTTTTTGTAAATATTCGATAATTCAATATTTTCCCTTGCATTGTGTGGGTTCTGTGGTAATATCTAGTGAGCAATTTTCATGAAAGGAAATGAAAGCCATGAAAGAACTTACCCGCGGGAATCCTGCAAAACTGATTTTATTCTTCACCATCCCATTGTTAGCCGGAAATGTTTTACAGCAATTTTATAATATGATCGATATGATTATCGTTGGCCAGACGTTAGGCAAAGATGCGTTAGCGGCGGTTGGTGCAACAGGAAGTGTCAGCTTTTTGATCATCGGATTTGCCCAAGGGTTGACTTCTGGGCTTTCGATCATTACCTCTCAACGCTTTGGCGCCAAAGATACTTTTGGTGTTCGTAAAAGCTTTGCGGCTTCTGTGGTGATCAGTGCCGCAGTAACGGTTATCCTGACCACCCTGAGTCTCTTGTTTTTACGTCCGCTCTTATTGATCATGCAGACACCGCCAGAGATCATTGATCAAGCACAATCCTTTATCTCGATCATCTTGGCCGGGATTTTTGCGGCGATGATGTTCAATTTGTTGTCGAACATGATTCGCGCATTGGGGGACAGCCGCACCCCATTGATTTTCCTAGCAATGGCGGTCGTTGTAAATATTATTTTAGACGTTGTCTTTATCACGAAGTTTCATATGGGAATCGCTGGTGCTGGGTATGCCACCGTGTTCGCCCAAGTCGTAGCAAGTTTGTTGTGTCTCATTTATATTCGCAGAAGAATTCCGTTGCTGCAGATCGGTCGGAAACATTTCTCATTGGATAAAAACGAACTTCGTTTCCACTTGAATACCGCTTTACCAATGGGCTTCCAATCATCGATTATCGCTATTGGTGCTGTGGTTTTGCAATCGGCATTGAACAGCCTGGGAACAGATGTAGTAGCGGCCCAAGCTGCGGCTGGACGAATCGAACAATTTGCTATTTTGCCAATGATGTCCTTTGGGATCACTATGGCGACCTTCACTGCCCAAAACTATGGTGCTAGACAATATGGCCGGATTCTGACCGGAATCAAGCAAAGTTTGATCATGAACATTTTGTTCAGCTTGCTGGCTGGATTTTCTGTCATCGTTTTCGGTCATCATTTGATCGCACTGTTCGTAGATAAAGGGGAAACACAAGTTTTTGCCCTGGCACAAGTCTACTTCAATATCAGTGGAGCTTTATACGCAGTCCTTGCGATTTTATTTATTTTGCGTTACACCCTGCAAGGTCTTGGCCAAGCGAAAATCCCGACTATTGCCGGCATGATGGAATTGATCATGCGTTCTTTCGCAGCGATCATCTTGACCGGCTTGTATGGCTACCCCGGAGCAGCCTTTGCTTCACCCCTTGCTTGGATCGGTTCTGTTTCGGTCCTGCTGCCATCGACCATCAAGGCCATTCGCCATTTGAAGGAATTGGAACGTCAGCAAAAAGAAGAACCTGAACGGTCGAAAGAACCTAAGAGTCAATTATCAACGAATTAAAGGTACGATAAAAATCGCGTGGCGCCTGTTAATAAACAGCGTACCACGCGATTTTTTGTCTTCTTATCCGTATGATTTTTTGCTAAATTAAAACACGCAGAAAGTTCTTTTGAAAGAGTTTGCGCTTCTTTAGGTGATAAAGGAGTGCAAGTCTCGATGATGGACAGTAATTTTTCGATAGTGATTTCGTGAAAAACCGATAAATGCTTTCTTGGTCGTCTTCCGAAAAATAAGGATTCACCTGAACGACTGGAATGCTTTTCAATTCTAATGGAATCGTCGTCACCACCAGATCCACATTGTTTTCAGATAGCCATCTGACACCTTCTCTTGCTCCAAAAGTTCCAACGACATTGACGTGAAACGTATTTTTGATTTTGCTTTTCACTATTTCTGAAGTGCTGATTGCGATCTCAATTACTATTTCTTTTGCATGCAAGGTCTCCAGTAATTCATTCAATTTATCAATGTCATTATGGATCATTTGCGTACTAACACTGAAATAAGCTGCAAAAAGCAGCCATGAAAAATCTCATGACTGCTCATCCATTTATTTCCGTTCCTTCAACCACGTCTTTCGTGTCTGTCCAACGATCAAAGGGACGGTTTCATACACAACTTCGCTATATTCCAATCCGAACCAGCGCTCTGGAGATACCGCATGCCGCTTGATCGCCAATCGAGCCTGCATGACTTGGCGATCCCATTTAGGCAATTCCGTCACAGTGGACAATTCCCCTTGGATCAGCACAAACCGAAAATCGCCGACCTGTCGTCCGGGGGTCAATGAATAATGCTGCGGCTGTTTGGGCAATCGCCCTTCCTTCATCAAGTCATGGATAATTTGACGCAGGTAAACATTCACGTCCTGCGAGACCCGGAAGCCTAAATACAATTTAACCTTTACAAGAAAATCAGTGCCCATCATATCGATCGCATATTCCTTTGTATAAGGTTCATCTGTGACCTCCACATTGACGAACCAATAGGCTTTGGCCCGTTTTAGACGTTTGTCCAAAATGGAATAAATGTATTGCTGTGGAATTTGATCATCGTCCATTTTAGGAACCAGAAAGACCACATTGGTTTGATAATAAGGAATCGTTTCATCCTTGTGCAGTTCCTCCAGCTGACTAACGTATGCTTGAAAAGAAACCTCTTGACTAGCATTTTCCTGAATTTGGTTGCTGCGGTGCCAAATGTACATCAACGCTAAAATCACCAGCGCCATCCCTACTGCCACAAAACCGCCGTGGAAGAATTTGGTTATACTGGACACAAAGAAGAATACTTCGAGTGTCCCAAAAAAGAGAATCATTAAATAGGCCAATAGCTTCGAAACCTTTTCTTGGATCATGTAATGATACAGCAGATAAGTCGTCATCAGCATTGTTACTGTAATTGAAAGCCCATAGGCTGCTTCCATATGGCTAGATGTTCGAAAGGTCAGCACAATCAAGGAGCAAGCCCCCCATAAAATAAAATTGACAGCTGGAATATACATTTGTCCAATGCTGCTCCCTGGGTAAAAAATACGCATACGAGGCAGCAGCTTCAGCTTGATTGCTTCAGAAACCAAAGTAAAGGAGCCTGAAATCAACGCTTGTGACGCAATGATCGCCGCCACTGTAGCGAAAATCACCCCAAATACGATCCAGCCGTCTGGCAAAATTTGAAAGAAGGGGTTCAACTCTTCGACAGCTTCTAAAGCCGCGGTTCCTTTTGCATGAAGAATCCAGGCAGCCTGCCCTGCATAATTCAACATCAAACAAAGAAAGACATAGGGCCAGCTAAAGCGAATATTCTTTTTGCCTACGTGCCCCATATCAGAATACAACGCCTCTGCACCCGTTGTCGCCAGGAAAATACTGCCTAAAATAAAAACGCCTGATTTGTTAGCCGGATCAAACAGCAGCTGGATCGCATAATAAGGATTCAACGCCTTCAATACACTGAGGTCATAAGGGATATTGATTAACCCCATTACACCTAAAAACGTAAACCACAGCAGCATCACGGGACCGAAAGCACGACCGACAAAATCAGTCCCAAATCGCTGGATCAAAAAGAGGAAAAGAATAATCACTAACGTAATCACGACGATAATGTTTTGATTATTCCCAAACCGTTGGTAGAAATCCGGAATTCCCCTCAAGCCCTCAATCGCAGTAGTCACCGTTACGGCGGGTGTCAACACGCCATCGGCCAAAAGCGCAGCTCCGCCAATCATAGCAGGAACGATCAAGAACTTCCCGCCCTTTCGTACTAATGTATACAAAGAAAAAATACCACCCTCACCATGATTGTCTGCATTCAAGGCGATCATAACATATTTGATCGTGGTCAATAAGGTCACCGTCCAAAATACCAAGGAGACGACCCCAATCACAAAATCGTTAGTGACTGTCGCCAAGCCGCCGTTTTCCATCAAAATGGCCTTCATTACATACAGCGGACTCGTCCCGATATCTCCGTACACAACGCCCATTGCGACTAGCAGCCCCGCTGCAGACAACTTTTTCATCGAACTCTTGCTCTTTTCCATTCCTGCACACTCCTGACAAAATAAAGCCGATCTTTTTCATTTCTGTAAAGGAGAGCTTGCAACTAAAAAAGACCTAAACAATAGTCTTCACCATTGTTTAGGTCTTGCAAATTTTCTCTTAGACCAGTGCAGAGCACTAGATGTTGATCTAAAAGCATAGAAGCTCTATGTCGCTACTCCCCTAAAATGTACCCTCATTATCCGGATCTTTGGGCATTTTGTCAAAGAATAACCTTGAAAGTTGAGAATTATTTTTCTTCATTCTTTTCTTCCGTCAGCATCGCTTTGCGAGAAGCATTCACACGGCCTTGACGATCGATCTCAGTCACTTTGACTAAGACTTCGTCACCCATTTTCACAACGTCTTCCACTTTGTTAACTCGTTCATTCGCCAGTTGAGAGATGTGCACCAACGCATCCTTGCCTTTGATCAAGTTGACGAAAGCCCCAAATTTTTCGATACGGACAACTTTACCTAGGTATACTTCACCGACTTTGACTTCTTTGGTTAATTCTTCAATAATTTTAATGGCTTTTTGGATCATTTCAGCATCCGATGACGCGATGCTGACAAGACCTTCTTGGTCGATATCGATCTTCACGCCGGTTTCATCAATGATGCCATTGATTGTGTCGCCGCCTTTACCGATAACTGTCTTGATCTTATCAGGATCGATCTTGATCATTTCGATCTTCGGTGCATACGGACTCAACTCTTCACGCGGCGTAGCCAAGGTATTGGTCAAGTTTTCCAGGATTTCCATCCGGGCTTTTTTCGCTTGATCCAATGCTTCTGTCAAGATTTGTTCGGTGATGCCCTGGATCTTGATATCCATTTGCAGCGCAGTAATTCCTTCTTTGGTTCCGGCAACTTTAAAGTCCATGTCGCCCAAGTGATCCTCCAAACCTTGAATATCGGTTAAGATCGTGTAGTTTTCGCCGTCTGAAACCAAGCCCATCGCGATCCCGGCAACCGGGGCTTTGATTGGAACACCCGCGTCCATCAATGCCAGCGTACCAGCACAAATACTTGCTTGAGACGAAGAACCATTTGATTCCAGTACTTCTGCTACCAAACGAATCGTATACGGGAAGTCTTCTTCACTAGGAATGATTTGTGCCAAGGCACGTTCACCCAACGCTCCATGCCCAATTTCACGACGGCCCGGACCAAACGCGCGTCCAGTTGAGCCGACTGAGAATTGTGGGAAGTTATAGTGATGGATGAAGCGTTTAGAATCTTCAATTCCTAAACCATCAATAATTTGGTGTTCTCCTAATGGTGCTAATGTACATACGGACAAAGCTTGTGTTTGTCCACGAGTGAATAGCCCTGAACCGTGAACCCGTGGCAATACGCTTACTTCAGAATCCAAAGGACGGATTTCATCCAATTTACGGCCATCCGGACGAATTTTGTCAATGGTGATTAATTCACGAACGACGTCCTTTTCAAGATCTTCCGCGATTTGTTTCACTTCTTTAGTTAATTGATCCGCATCTTCATGATCCGCAAATTTCTCTGCGTAGACTTCTTTTACGGTATCTTTGACTTTATCGATTTCGTCTTCACGAGCCAATTTTTCTTCGGTCATAACGGCCGTTTTCATTGTTTCGTAGTAGCTGTCAAAGATTTCTTTCTTCAAGTCAGCGTCTACCTGCAATAATTGAACTTCCATTTTAGGTTTGCCTACGGCTGCTACGATTTCTTCTTGGAAAGCTACCATTTCTTTGATCGCTTCAAAACCAAATAGCAAGGCACCTAACATATCTTCTTCAGAAACTTCTTTGGCACCTGACTCCACCATGTTGATGGCCTTCTTCGTACCGGCAACCGTTAAGTTGATGTCTGAAGTTTCATTTTGTTCAACAGTTGGGTTCAAGACATAGTCGCCATTAACACGGCCTACATCAACACCAGCGATCGGGCCGTCAAATGGAATATCTGAAATAGCCAACGCTAATGATGAACCAAACATCGCTGCCATTGAAGGGGAGCAATCTTGTTCCACACTCATAACAACGTTCGTTACTTGTACTTCGTTACGGAAGCCATCCGCAAACATCGGACGGATCGGACGGTCAATCAATCGTGCAGTCAAGGTAGCATCCGTACTTGGACGACCCTCACGTTTGATGAAACCGCCAGGGATTTTCCCTACTGCATACATTTTTTCTTCATAATTGATCGTTAACGGGAAAAAGTCAGTATCTCTTGCTTCCTTTGAAGCAACTGCTGCACTTAATACAACCGTGTCACCATAACGCACCAAAACAGCACCGTTGGCTTGTTTCGCCATTTGACCAACTTCGACTTGCAGGGGGCGTCCGCCCCAAGTTGTTTTGAATACTTGTTTTTCTGACATAATTTCTCCTTTTTTCCCTCTGACTGGTGCGACGCTACTAAACAAATGGAAAATGCGAAGCGGTTCGCAGCTTGCATTTGGTTAGTAGAGTGACGGCAGGCCGGTCGGAGGATGTTTTATTTTTGTTTTTGAGACCTGTGGGCTGATACCCACACATCACTTCAAAAAAAGTGAGATTCCTAGGAACCTCACTTTCAGTGTTACGAATTAACGACGTAGTCCTAGACGTTGGATTAATTCACGGTAACGTTGTACGTCAGTCTTACGCAGGTAAGCCAACAAGTTACGACGATGACCAACTTTTTTCATTAGACCGCGGTATGAATGGTGGTCTTTTTTGTGGACACGCGCATGCTCATTCAGTTGATTGATTTCTTCCGTCAATACAGCGATTTGTACTTCTGGAGAACCAGTATCTCCTTCATGGCGAGCAAAATCATTGATGATTTCATTTTTACGTTCTTTTGTTAATGCCATGTTTTTCACCTCTTTCTGCTTTTGTTCCTACAACTGAGTAAAACGTTGGTGAAGCGTCCAACCAAGTAGTAGGCAAAGTATGCAACAACATACCTATATTACTTTACTTGATTTAACTGAAAAAAGCAAGGTATGCAGCGAATAAAAGCCGATTTTGATTCAGTAATTTTCCTTAAAGAAATACATTTTTTAAACAGCTCATTTGCGAAGACTCGCTTTTGTGATAAACTATCTTGATGAATAAAGACTTGAGAGGAGACCTTTTGAATGATCACAATGGATGACATTATCCGGGAAGGGCATCCCACCTTGCGCGAGGTCGCACAGGAAGTACCAATTCCGCCATCGGCTGAGGACGTAAAGCTGGGGGAAGAAATGATTCAATTTTTGAAAAACAGTCAAGATCCCGAGAAGGCCGAAGAGCTGCACCTGCGCGGCGGAGTGGGCCTGGCTGCTCCCCAATTAGATATCTCCAAACGCATCATTGCGGTCCATGTTCCTTCGATTGATCCTGAAAAACCAGAAGCAGAACTCAGCACCGTGATGTACAATCCGAAAATTTTAAGCCATTCCGTTCAGCAAGCTTGCTTGGGCGAAGGGGAAGGCTGTTTATCAGTAGACCGCGAAGTTCCAGGCTATGTGGTTCGCGCTGCGCGGATTACCGTTTCCTATTTTGACAAAGACGGCAACAAGCAAAAGATCCGTCTAAAAAACTACGATGCCATCGTCGTTCAACACGAGATCGACCACCTCAATGGTGTCATGTTCTACGATCATATTAACGAACAAAATCCATTGCACCTGGAAGACGGTGTACTGGTGATTGAATAAAGAGGCCTAGCTGAGCTACGCCTCTTTTTCTTCATATAAAATCCCTTTTTCCGAAAGGGCTTGTTTGATCTTAGCTAAATCGTCTGGTTCCTCATAGGCGATCGTATGCAAGTGGATGCCGTCTGTCAGTTGCGACAAAAGACTAGCCTCTGTTGCACGATAGTTCTGCAGGAAATTATCGACATCTTGTTGGGTCTTGATATGCAGCCCGCCTACTAGTTCTCCGTATAAAGGATGCTCAACGATGACATCGATGATTTCTGCACCCCTATCGACGATCGTCCGCAGTTCTTCTTCAGCTTGGGTTTCGTCATGCTGAACCGCTAGTTTGCTGATTCGTTTCGTGCTTTTTTGTTCAAGCACATAGCCTCTAGCGGTGGCGATAATCTCTTCTCCACTCGCCCGCAGCAAGGCCACATCTCCCACGATGATCTGACGGCTGACCCCAAACTCCTTGGCAAAGCGGCTAGCACTGATCGGTTTTTCTGCCGCAGCAAGATCGGTTAGAATCTTTTCACGGCGCTTGTTTCCGTCTTTCATCTCTACTCACCTAATTCTTTCGCTTGAAATTCACGGGAACGCTTCATCATGTCTTCAAACGTCGCAACGATGGTCTCACGATAGTCATCCTCTTTGACCTGAGCGGCAACCTGTTCCAGCACTTTTGTTTCTCTGCTCTGATCGAGAACATCTTGCTGGTTTGTTTTTTTATACGCCGCAACGGCCTTCACCGCAGTCATGCGTTGTTCCATCAGCTCTACTAATTGCCGATCGATCCGATCGATGGTTTGACGCACCTGATCGAGTGCATTTACGGGTTTTTCTGTCTCGATTGTCTTGATGATGCGGGCCGGATTGCCTCCGACCACGACATTTGCTGGGAAGGATTTCGTGATCACAGCTCCGGCGGCAGCCACGACATTGTCACCTAGCGTTACTCCTGGTGTGACCACTACTCCGCCGCCAAACCAAACGTTGTTGCCGATCGTAATCGGCTTGCCAAACTCAAGTCCGCTGTTGCGTTTAATCGGTTCCAACGGATGCGATGCCGTGTACAGCTGACAATTGGGGCCAAACAAGCAGTTATCTCCGATCGTGATCGGACAAATATCCAAAAAAACATTGTGGAAATTGCAATAAAAATTTTCGCCTACAAAGATGTTGTAGCCATAATCAAATGAGATCGTGGGTTCTACATGGACATGGTTTCCCGTCCTGCCAAACGTTGCTTTGACCAGCTGCTGTCTTTTCTCCGAGTCGATTTCTCCGTTGATCTCCCTTAAACGGATACGTGCGCTGCGACGATCCGCGGCCAATTCTGGATCTCCCGCGATATAAAGATCACCAGCAATCATTTTTTCTTTTTCTGTACGTTCCATTCTCTACAACCTTTCAAAAACAGCTGTCCCGTTTGCCTCAACAAAGGTATGGGTCTCCCAGATCGGGATCGGGGTTTGATTGATGACTAAAACAGCTGCAGTGTCTTTCTTTTCATTTATTAAATCACAAAATGGATGGACTTGAAAGCTGGTTCCTGCGATGACGAGCAAGTCAGCTGAATGAACCGCCTGAACCGCTCGCTGGATTGTATCCTCCGTAAAGCCTTCTCCATACAAAACAATGTCCGGACGAATTTGACCCCCACAGTCTCGATGGCTGTCGGAGATCAGATATTCTTGCCAAGGGACCTTTTGGCCGCAGGTTCGGCACGTGCATTCATACAACGACCCATGGAAATCAACGAATCGCTGACTGCCTGCAGCTCGATGCAGACCGTCGATGTTTTGTGAAACAATTTGTACGGATTTTCGTTTTTCCAACTTTGCCATTTTTTTGTGGATTACGTTAGGTGCTGCTTCTGGATGATATAACGTTTTAGCAAAACTGTAAAATTTCTCAGGTTCTCGATTCAAGCAATCAATGCTCAGCAGATACTCTGGTGCCTCGATTCCTTGATAAATGCCCTTCAATGATCGATAATCCGGCACGCCTGAAGGGGTTGAGACCCCGGCTCCGGTCAAAAATGTGATGGTTTGCGCCTGTTGGATCATCTGGACTGCTTTTTGAACTATTGTTTCCATCACTGATCCTCCGTTCCTAATCGTCCTTTGACTTTTCTTTCAATTACTACTATATAGCATTCCACGGTTTGCATAAAGTGGAATAAAAATGTATGGTTAAATTGACTAAAACAAAGAACTATTCGGAGGGAAAAGAATGAGTGCTTCAGAGATTAAAGAGTTGAAAGAACATGTCGAAGAGTTGCTGGATGGGGGAGAAGACCCTTATTCGATTGCCCTTTTTGCAATCACTGCACACTTTTTGGCTACCGCAACGAAAAAAGAGGCGGAAAAACAGATCGCCTTTTTTGACGAAACAACTATGGACTTCGATATGCTGATCAATGCAGAAGAAGAACAGTCGATTCAGCTGGAAATCTATACGATGTACTACCTGCTTTCAAGAAATATCAAAATGTTTATCAAAAGTGTCAATTGGTTGCCAAAATTTACGGCTGAGCAAAAACAGACGATCCTGGATTGGCCCAACAGCTACGTGCTGAGCCTCTTTGAACTATCTGTGCAAAGCTCGAAAGTCACCTTCGTTGACGTAAAAGACAGTCAAAAATATGGACTGGACCTTTCGACAACGGAGTTGATATCTCCTAAGGATGCGAAGGACATTCGTCTGTTCTCACTATTGGTGCCGGCTGAAAACGGCTATGCCTGCGAACCGCCGCTTTTTTCAATGATCAGTGATTCATCCTTGGCGAAGCTGCGAAAGATATCAGACAGAAAAGCCTATGAACTGGCGCTGCTGAAAGAACTTAATCGCTCTTTGGATTTCGATTTTGAGGGCGATGCCTTCGACGACGAAGTCATGTTTTATCCGGCTCTTCGGAAAAAAGGGGAATCTGATAAGGGGTTTGCCAAACGTCTGCTGGCATTGGATGAATTTTTCCAAACCTTTAAACATTACCAGGTTGCTGAGGATTTACTGGTTAAGATCATTAAGACGTTCCCTCAGCTGTTCTTTTCAAATGCCAACGCCTATGTACTCTTAGAGGCCTTACATGAATTGTTCTACAAGCAAAGCTTTGATGAAGAAGAAACGGTTTACCGCTCCGATGAGCTTGCCTACTTTTGGACAGCGCTGATCAAAGAGCACCTGCCTGAAGAGGTTGCTGCACTGGCAGCGTATCAAATCGATCTGAATGAGGAAGGGGATTTCCTGCCCTTCTAATTGAAAAACCCCCAATGAGTTGTTGCACTCATTGGGGGTTTTTATGTTGGCAAGATCGAATCGATCCATGCGCCTAAGAAAGATAAGGATTCCCATACGTCTCACAATATTGATAATAGCCCAAGCGATACATCGCGACCGTTTTTTCCACCTCTTCCGCTGTATCGAAATCCAGTGCTAACAAGAGCTGTTCAGTGAATTCCAATGGCGCTGTTCCGTTCGCCGTCACTAAATTTCGATCTCTGACGGCCTGCTGCTCGATAAAATCGGCCGGATTGGTGTAATTTGAATAATCAGACCAAAAGAAAATGGTGTTGCCAGTATGTGCATAAGACGTCAGCAAACCATTTTTTGCCAAATAATCCACTGCTCCGCAGATCGCCCCCACGACTACGCCGTTTTCAAGATCACGCTTGACTCTGCTTTTCAGCTGTTCATTTTCGAAATCCCAGGTATTGCCGCCGATCAACACAAAAAGCTCCGCTTGTTCAGGAAGATCCGCTAAGCGATAATCGACCTTTGTTGTAAAGCCGCCGATCGAAGTCACCTCATCCTGCAAAGCGGCTGTTTTTATCGTCCATTGTTCGGATCTGTTCAACAAGGCAGACAAATAAGCCCCTTCCCAATCCGCGTACTGATCTACTAAGAAAAAAATCGCTGTTTGTTTCATCTACATACCCACTCCTTTTTTCTTTAATTATACCATACGAACGGGAACTTATGTTCTTTTTTCTCGATCACAGCAAATAATTATTTTCCTTATCAGCCATCCGCAACGCATACAGTTGATACGTCGCAAACCCTTCAACGACCAGCGGCTCCTGCTTGCAAAGTTCTTCTGCTTCTTCGTAGCTGTCTGCTTTTAAAAGATACATTCCAGCCACGCCTTTGTACCCTTTGTACACCCCACAAAGTTCTAGTTTCCCAGCTTCGTCTAATCTTCGGATGTTTTCTACGTGGCGTTCGACTGCGGCTTTGTTCAATCGATTGTATAATTTTGTTTTGATGATCGTCATTTGATACAACCACTTTTCCATAGGTTCTCCTCCTTTTTTTCATTCTGACTTGATTATATCAAAATCTATTCCAAGATTTGACTTTTGCCAAAATAAACCCTCTAAAGCAGAATCGCCTGCTTTAAAGGGTTCAAAAATTGAGCTATTTTACAAATTCTTCTATCTGCTCTAGGATTGCTTCAGTGGTCAAGCCAAATTCTTTTTGCAAGAAGTCAGGTGTCCCCACCTGTCCAAAGCGTTCATTAACTCCAATACGCTTCAGCGGGATTCCTGCACCAGCATCAGCCAATACTTCCGCTGCTGCACTGCCGAGTCCACCAATGATGGAATGATTTTCGATCGTGATAACGCCTTTTTTACCGTCAAATCGTTCCAACAACAGTTCTTTATCTAATGGCTTGATGGTAAACATGTCAACAACCTCGGTTGAGATTCCTTGGCCTGCCAAATGTTCAGCCACATCTAATGCTTCTGAGATCAATTGTCCAGCAGCAACGATCAAGTAATCGGTCCCCTCACGCAACAGATTCCCTTTCCCGATCGTAAAGGAGGAGCCAGGTGCGTAGACATTGCGAACTCCTTTACGATTGCCGCGAACATAATGAACACCCTCTATGGTGCTGAATTCTTTAATGATCCAATCCATTTGAACTTCATCGGCGGCATCGCAAATCACGACATCTGGAATCGAACGCAGCAAGGCTACATCTTCCCAAGTCGTGTGGGTCCCGCCATTGTGCCCTGCCGCAAATCCCGGATCGGAACCAAAAAGATTCAGTGTGTTTTTCGAATAAGCACCGGACAAGAAGATTTGATCCAGCACTCGACGTGTCGCGAAAGGACCAAAGGTATGGATAAAGGGAACAAATCCAGTCAGATTCAGCCCAGCAGCGACGCCGATCATGTTGGCTTCGGCGATCCCAACATTGATGAACCGCTCTGGATTGGTCTTAGCGATCGACGTCCAGCCGCTGGCTCCGCCAAGATCGGCATCCAAAGCCACAATTTTTTCGTTTTCTTCCATCAGCTCTTTTAGTGCCTCAACGACGGTCGCGCGTAGTTCTTTGCCGACTTCTTTGTTTCCTGTCAATTCAAACATCTACCCACGCCCCTTCACTGTTCGTAATTCCGCCAACGCTTTGTCGGTTTCTTCTTGCACTTCTGGACTGTTAAATTTCACAGAATGGTTGGCCTCCATTTCTTCAAAGAAGGTCACCCCTTGGCCTTTGATCGAATCCAAGACGATACAGACAGCCTGGTCGTTGACTGCCTTGCACTGTTCTATCGCCTGATCGATCGCTTCTAAGTCATCGCCCTTCACTTTGACAGTCGCAAACCCAAATGCCCGCATCTTTTCCACCAAATCAAAAGGATTCAAAATCTCTTTTGTAGTGCCATCCAACTGCTTTTTATTTTCATCGATGATCAAGATACAATGGTTCAGCTTGAAATGTGCCAAATACTGGAACGCTTCCCAGCATTGTCCCTCGTTCAATTCGCCGTCGCCAACGATCAAATAAACATAGCTGTCCTTATTTTGCATTCTTAACCCGGTCGCAATCCCTGCTGCCACTGAGGTTCCCTGGCCTAATGAACCCGTAGTGGCGTCTACACCGGGCGTTTTCGTACGGTCAGGATGAGAAGGCAGCCGTGTGCCGCCTTCATTCAATGTGCCTAACCATGCTTTGTCGAAAAATCCAACCGCAGCCAATGCACTATACCAAGCTGGACCTGCATGCCCTTTAGACAGAACCAACCGATCTCTGTCTTCCCACTCAGGATTTCTCGGATCATACGTCATTTGTTTGCCATACAATACTGCCAGCAGCTCAACGATCGACAGCGAGCCGCCGATATGTCCAGAGCCCACCTTGCGGATCGCTTCGATGCTTTCGGTCCGAATTTCCGCGGCTAAGCCTTTCAATTGAGAAAGGGTCTCTTTTTTCATCATGTCGTTCTCCTCTACTATTCAGAAACAGTCGGTGTTTTCTTTCCTTTGGATACCACAGTCAAGCCGATCAATACCGCTAAAACGGCTACGATCCCGGCAATTGCCGCGATTTGTCCACCGAAGTTTGCCAAGTTTCCTAAAAAGATTCCTGTCACCCCATAATCCGTGTCTGAGAAGGTCGACCCTTGGAATCCAAGATCACCCATTACCGGCATCAATAAGATTGGCATGAAGCTGATGATTACTCCGTGGACAAAAGACCCAACCAAAGCTCCGCGCAGACCGCCAGTTGCGTTTCCGTAAACCCCTGCAGTTGCTCCGCAGAAGAAGTGAGGAACAACCCCCGGAATAATCACTGTCGTCCCTGCAAAAACCATAATCACCAAACTGACGATTCCGCCAACAAAGCTGGTCAAGAAACCGATCAACACCGCATTTGGTGCATAAGGGAAGACAATCGGGCAGTCCAAAGCTGGGATCGAATTTGGAACTAATTTTTCAGAGATCCCCTTGAAAGCTGGCACGATCTCCGCTAAGATCAAACGAACCCCAGCCAGAATAACGAATACGCCTGCCGCAAAAGCCCCTGCCTGCTGTAAGGAATATATAATGTAATTCGTGCCGCCGCTTAGATTTTCAGTCACAAAGACATTTCCAGCAAACAATGCTACGATCACATAAACGACTGCCATGGTAATGGTGATACTGACTGTTGAATCGCGCAAGAAAGACAGTCCCTTTGGAAAGTTAATGTCTTCCGTCGATCTTTCCTTGTTGCCAACCCATTTTCCGATCAGACCGCTCAATGCATACCCGAAGTTTCCTGTATGTCCTAACGCAACAGTGTCATTTTTAGTGATTTGACGTGTGAACGGTTGGGCGATCGCCGGGAAGATCGTATTTGCCAATCCCAAAGCCAGTCCGCCAAATAACACCAACGGAACTGTTCCTATGCCAGTTACACTCAAAATCACAGCAATCATGCAAGACATATAAAGTGTTGCGTGCCCAGTCAGATAGATGTATTTGAATCGAGTAATTCGTGCGATCAAAATGTTAAAAGCCATACCAACCAACATAATAAGTGCTGTATACGTACCAAATTGATTCAATGCGAGTGCGACGATCGCTTCGTTGTTCGGAACGACCCCTTGCATATTAAATGCGGCTTGGAACATTTCACCAAACGGCTGCAGCGAGCCTTCGATCACACCAGCCCCCGCAGTTACTACTAAAAAGCCTACAAAGGTCTTGATCCCGCCCTTGACTGTTGAAGCGGCATCCTTTTTCTGCAATACATTTCCCAATACGGCAATGATTGCTACCAGTAAAGCTGGCGTGCTTGCGATATCCACTAGGATGTCTAAAATTCCGTTCATTTTACTTCCTCCCTATATTTGTTTTACGATTTTTTTAACTCAAAAGAATAGAGATGCACAAAAGGTCTAATCGCTGATGATTCGACCTTTTGCTCCTTTTTGATCCTTTTAAAGCAACCCTTTTTCCTGACAAACAGCAGAAACCTTTTCCCTCAGCTCATCCATGTCGATGATACTATCCAAGACGATCACTTCACCTAAGTGTTGTGCGCTGTCTGCTAAATCGCCACCTACAAAAAAGACATCTGCCAGATCAGGCGCTGCACTGCCCATGTCGTAATGAGCAACTTCCACACCGTCAACTCCCAACTCCTTCAAAACGGAATTGATATTCATTTCTACCATAAAGCTCGAGCCTAACCCTGAGCCGCATACTGCTGCAAATTTCATTGTTCCATCTCTCCTTTAGCTAATATTGTCAAAATCTCTTCTTTCGAAGCTGCTGCCAATAATTCATTCAGATTGTCTTTGTTGGAAAGCAGCTTGGTCAGGCTTGATAATGCTCGAAGATGGGCCTCATTATCGACAGCCGCCAAGCAAACGAACAAACGAATAGCATGCTTCTCATCTTCCATCAGCAAAACCGGGTCCTTAACTTTCAATAGAGACATCCCTAATTTTTTCACTCCATCCTCTGGCCGGGCGTGAGGCAGCGCAATGCCTTTTCCGATATGGATAAATGGCCCATATTGATTGACTTTGCTGATCATCGCCTCAATATAGCTTTCCTCGATCCTCTCGCTTTCCAGCAATGGTCTCGCGGTCAAACGAATGGCTTCCTCCCAATCCAGCGATTCTTCAGACAATTGGATCATCTCGGGAGTAATAAGTTCAGTTAACATAGGTCGGCGATCCTCCTTCTTTTCAATCATGCGATTCATTTTTTTGTTCAATACTTTGTAAATTTTTTCCTTCGAGACACCCGGTTTGATCTCGATATACGGCAATAACGCATCGACGATTTCCTTGGCACTCGGCAATGAGAAGCCTGGAATCAACAGCTCCTGTTGGATTTGATTGATCAATTGATTTTTTTCTAATTGCGACATCAATGGCTTGACTAGATACACCGACTTGGCAATATCCAGATTGATCGTAGAAAACACCACATCATAGCTGCTTTCCGGAATACTCTGCAGCTGATCCACAGAGTTGGCTTCCTCAAAGTGAATCGTAGGGAACATCTTTTTCAGCTCCGTCTGCAGGATCAATGAAGAGCTGATCCCGCTTGGACAAACGATCAATGCACGGACCTCGTCTTGTTCCGGCTCTTCTTTTTGACGCGCGATCTCCCCGCCAAAGAGAATGGAAAAAAATCCAACTTCCTCATCTGGAATCCGCTGACCAACCACTCTTTCCAGCGGCAGCAAGGCTTCCTTGGTAAAGCCAAAGATCTCAGCGTATTCCAATTGAATATTTTCGATCAGTACATTCGGCAAATAAAACTGATTGCTGATCCGAAAATATGCCGGCACCAAATGATGAAACAAGTTCATCAGCAACTCGCGAAAGTTCGAGAACTCGATAGCTGCCAGCCCTTCCATGCGATGGATGATCTCGGCTGAGCAGCTGAGCAATTGATCCAACTGGATGTCCTGAATCTCTCCTTGGACTACGGTCATCAAAACCGCCGTTAAATAAGCTGTTTCGATCGACTCGTCCTTTGTAAAAAATGTTTGGTAAATCGCCTCACCCGCTTGGTAGGCAGTCAAGGAAGTCAACAATTCCAGCTGCTCGACCCGCTCCAGCGGATGATGCTTGATCCGGTTCAATGACATGCCTAAGAAAAAAGCAACTTCATCGATACGGCTGGGCACAATCTCCAGACCGGCCATCTTTGTGTGGACCAATATTGCATCCCGTACTTTTGCGTAAAGTGCCAAATCCTGCTGATTCATCCAATGATGCAGTCCGAATTTCCCTGAACCGCTTTGCAGCAATTCCGCTACAAAGTTTTTAGCCAATCGGCGAATCTGTTCTTCCTCTCCGGTCACAAAAAAACCATTTTTTCGAGTGTAGTCCAATTGAATGTCGAAATCGTTCAAGAGGCTGCGCAGTTTTTTGATGTCTGCGATTGCGGTGCCTTTGGAAATCTCTAAGAAATCCTGAAAGTGATACAACGACAGCTCTTCATATTGAGAGTAGCTCAATAGATAAATCAGTGCCTGCCGCTCTTCTTCCGTATAAATCAACGGAAGTTCCTCCCCGCTCACCAGCAGCTGGGCCCACAAGTTTGGTGAGACTTTCGGAACATAGAGCTTCGTGGCTGTTTCCTTTTTTTCCATTCGTAAATGGTCGGTTAGCTCAGTCAATTGCTTCTGCAGCTCTTGAAAGGACAAATTTGTCAATTGGCTGGCCTGTTCAAAAGACACATATTCTTTCGAGCCATGGGATAGGAGATAACTAAATGCATAGTTCAATTCTCCTCACCTCCTGCATTCAGTATAGTTTGAAATCGCTTCATCGGCGACCTCTGTTCGGTACAACTTGTTTAAAAAAAACAAAAATGATTGTACCAAAGACACCAATCCTCGTATAGAGGGATTAATTCTATTATGAATTTCTTTAGAGTTTCCGGGTATTTTCTTACATATTAAAAGGAGAATTCTTGCTATTAAATTGATTATAAAATGACGGTCATGAGGATTGCGAGGCCGTTGAGTGTCTGAAAAAATGAAACCAATTTTCGATACGCATATCATCCAACTAAACTTTTCGCACGTTACTAATAAAACATTTGTTGGTTTTTTCCTTGATCTTTACTAACTGCAAAAAGAGGACAAACGTGGTGTTTGTCCTTAGCCGTCATAGAAGCCTAATATCGCAATGCCGATCATGACCATGGTGATCACGACATATTGCTTCCAGTTTAGTTTTTCTTTCAAAAAAATGCGTCCTAAAATAACAGATATGATCGCATAAGAAGAGATCAAAGGTGCTGCAATGACTGCTTCTTTGCTGGCGATCGCATCGACATAAAAGAATTGTCCGATCGTTTCAAAAATGGCAGCCAATCCTTTGGCTCGTTCTTGAAATATCTGAATTTTTTCACCTTGTTTTACGCGCAGATAAACGATCAGTATCAACGCAACGATCAAAAAAGTCAGCTCGTAGCTCATATTGGCTTGGTCTTCGGGCATGATTTTCCGGTACTCTAAATAATAACTGTCTAAGAATGTTCCCATGCCATCAATAACCATATAGATGATCGGAAAAATGATGGCTAACGCACCAAAACGATACTTTTCTTCTATTATTACGCCTTCTTTTTTTAACTCGGCGTTTTCTTCTCTCTTTTCCAAAATCGACAGCATCAAGATCCCAAGCAAGATCAATGCTACTGCAAACAATTGTCCGCCGCCGATCTGATTGCCCAGCAAAACGATCCCCAAAAGAGCGGTGACTGCCCCAGAAGAATTCGAGATTGGCGAGGAAATCGAAACCTCAATGTAGCGCAGACCAAAATAGCCAACTGCCATCGAACCAATATACATCGAAGAGACTGGCAAATAGCGGATCAAATTAAACCAATCGTAGGAAATTCTTTCGATCATCCCGTAATAAATAACTGCATGAAGCCCCATGACCAAGCCGACCATGATCGTCGTTTTGCTGGCGCTGAACCGATCACCGGGTGCATTGCCCTTTTTGTAAAACAAATCGGCGCTTCCCCATGCTAAAACCGTCAACATGGCATAAACAAACCACATTCCAACCCCTCCTGTCTGCAAACTTCTTCATTAAGCTACCGTAATTCCTCAAAAAGGTCAACCGGATACCCATTATTTTTAAATAACTGCTGTTTCAGTTTCTTCCCATTGACATTTTGGATAACAGCCTTTAGACTATAACCTACAATAACTGAATACGAGATGCCTCAATCAATGAGGTAGAGGTCGCGGGACTTATTAACCCTATCGAGTGGAGAGACACGAAGAAGTAGGACTAGGAAGTTTCGCCGAAATGTGCAGAATTCTCTTTGTTCTGTATGTTGGGACGCAAGTCAATAACTTGCGGACTGTCTTAGTAGTAATACTAAGTTGCGCTATGTTTTGTGAGAGGATCATCTTCTTATCATCTGCAAGCGGCCTTCTGTACATCGGCGGCTTTTTTGTTTTAGATGAACCAGCAGCTAGCTATTATTGATCTCGTGCATAGAAAAAGGGGAGAGTTTAATGAACAAAAGAATTTTTTCAGTTATCGCACTACTAGCGATGTTCGTCACGTTTTTAGGCATGCCGCAGGTGTCCAGAGCAGACGACAAAACGCCGGAGGGCGAGTTAAGAGTCGGCATGGAAGCTGGGTATGCGCCCTTCAACTGGACACAAAAGGATGACCGCAATGGTGCGGTGCCGATCCAAGGCGATCGAGCATATGCTGGTGGATACGACGTGGAAATCGCCAAACGAGTTGCTGATCAGATGAACCGCAAATTGGTCATCGTCAAAACCGAATGGGACGGCCTCTTGCCTGCCCTGCAGTCCGGTAAAATCGACGCCGTCATCGCCGGAATGTCGCCAACGGCAGAACGCCGCAAAGAAGTCGACTTTTCTGATAACTACTACGAATCCCAATTAGTCATCATTACCCGCAAGGATTCAAAATATGCTACTGCAACAAGCCTGGCTGATTTTTCTGGCGCCAAAATTACCGGCCAGCTAAGCACGTTCCATTACGATGTCATCGACCAAATTCCAGATGTGCAAAAACAGCAGGCGATGGACAATTTCCCCGCCATGCGTGTGGCTTTGGAGTCAGGGACGATCGACGGCTATGTCGGCGAACGGCCAGAAGGAGTCACTGTAGAAGCCGTGAATCCTGATTTGAAAATGATCGAATTTGCTCCGGCTGACGGGTTCCAATCCAATCCAGAGGATGTACAGGTTTCTGTCGGGATGCGAAAAGGCGACCCATTGATGGCTGAAGTTAATCAGATCCTAGCGGGAATCCCGTTAGATGAACGTACACAGATCATGGATCAAGCCATCAAAGACCAGCCTGCCAGCGAGGAAAGTGCATCCTCTGATTCCAACGAAAACGCGCTGGTACGAATCATCAAGCAAAACGGCATGATGTTCCTGCGAGGAACGGGCATGACCTTGCTGTTGGCGATTTTTGGTACGACTGTCGGAACAGGTATCGGCCTGCTGATCGGGGTCTTCCGTTCCTTGCCTGAAGCAAAAAGCGGGATTAAACGCGGTCTGCAAAAAGGCTTTGGCTGGCTGTTGAACATTTATATTGAAGTCTTCCGCGGCACACCAATGATCGTTCAGTCCGCAGTGATCTATTACGGGATCGCCATGGCTTTTGGTATTGATTTGAATCGAACCGCAGCTGCCTTGTTTATCGTTTCGATTAACACCGGAGCGTATATGTCCGAGATCGTGCGCGGCGGCATCTACGCTGTTGAAAAAGGCCAGTTTGAAGCGGCCCAAGCCATCGGGATGACCCACGGACAAATGATGCGTAAAGTCATACTGCCGCAAGTTCTGCGTAATATCTTGCCAGCCACTGGGAATGAATTGGTGATCAACATCAAAGATACCTCCGTATTAAGTATCATTTCGGTATCTGAGCTGTTCTTCCAAGGGAAATCCGCTGCAGGTACGAACTATATGTTCTTCCAAACTTATTTCATCATTTGTGTAATCTATTTTGTATTGACCTTTACAGCCACACGTCTGCTTCGCTTGGTGGAGAAGAAAATGGACGGACCAAGTGCCTACGTGCGTTTGGAAGAATCCGATGTTGCGATTGAAGCAGATAAATAGGAGGAACCAGTATGAGCATTATCCAAATTGAACACTTGAAAAAAAGTTTTGGCGAGAATCTCGTCTTAAAAGATATCAGCATGGATGTCAACAAAGGAGAAGTGGTGACCATAATCGGTGCTTCTGGTTCTGGGAAATCAACTTTTCTGCGTTGTATCAACCTGCTGGAGACACCAACGGGAGGTAAAATCCTTTATAAAGGTGAGAACGTATTGGAAGGCGGCTACAATCTGCCAAACTACCGAACACATCTAGGTATGGTGTTCCAATCCTTTAACCTATTCAACAACATGAACGTTCTGCAAAACTGCATGTCCGGACAAACTACCGTGCTGGGCCGGAAGGAAGCCGAAGCTCGAAAAGTGGCGCTGGAAAATCTGGAAAAGGTTGGGATGGATCGTTTTATCGATGCCAAACCAGCACAGCTTTCCGGTGGACAAAAGCAGCGAGTCGCGATTGCCAGAGCCCTGTCGATGGATCCTGAAGTGATGCTGTTCGATGAACCTACCTCTGCCTTAGATCCCGAGATGGTCGGCGATGTTCTGAGTATCATGAAAAACTTGGCAGAATCTGGCCTGACGATGGTGGTCGTAACCCATGAGATGGCTTTCGCCAAAGAAGTTTCTGACCGCGTGATTTTCATGGATCAAGGCCTGATCGCCGAAGAAGGCACGCCTGAGGATCTGTTCGTTCGGCCAAAAGAAGCTCGGACAAAAGAATTCCTGCGCCGCGTGCTGCACCCAGAAGCATAAACAACCTTCGCCAGACGACACCTCGTCTGGCTTTTTTTGTAAAACGAAAAACGGGGCTTGACATGGAGTACACACCATCTTTTATAGTAATTTCATAGAGGTGATGAAATTGAACTACACTGCAAGCGAAGCTGCCAAAAAACTAGGTCTGACCAAAGATGGATTGCGTTACTACGAAAAAGAAGGATTGGTGCCAGCAATCAGACGAAATGATGCCGGTCACCGCATGTACAGCGAGTCTGATATCGAGTGGCTCTATTTGATTCGCTGTCTGCGGGATACCGATATGCCCATCGCCAAAATCAAAGAATATGTGTCTCTTCTGCTGCAGGGCGGTAGTGAGTCGCTGTCCAAACGGCGGACAATATTGCAAGAACACCAAGACTACATCCTTAAAAAGATGCAGACGTATCAGCAGCTTTCCCAGATGATCGATCAAAAGATCACTTTTTATGATCATGCGCTTGAATCGAAGGACCCTGCCGTCACCTGCATGAACTACAATGATGAATGGGAACAGTTTAAATCCTTGATTCGAGGTGCGGAAAATGACTGAGGCCGCACTGATCACCGGCTGCACCAGTGGGATCGGCGAAGCCTTTACCCATCTGCTCGCGCGCGAGTATACGTCCTTGATCCTAGTAGCCAGAAATGAAATCCAGTTAACCCAACAAGCCCAAAACTTATCCGAAGTCTACGGAATAGCTGTCTATCCGATAGTCGCAGACTTGGAGGTCGCAGGTGCCGCTGCTGCGATCGCTCAAAAGACCAAAGAGTCTCGCTTGACTGTCACAACCTTGATCAATAATGCAGGCTTTAATGTCTGCGGCGCTTTTTTAAACACCGATTGGCAAAAAGAGCAGGCGATGCTTCAGCTCCACGCGGTTTTTCCGACCGAAATGATGAAACTCTTTTTGCCTGACATGGCGAAACTCAAAGCGGGTCGTATCCTAAATGTCGGCTCTACAGGTTCGTACCTTCCCACTCCAAATGATGCAGTCTATGCTGCTACCAAGTCCTATCTTCTCTCCGTATCAAAAGCAATTGCTGCTGAACTGCAAGGATCTGGTGTGACCATCACAACCCTGTGCCCCGGGGCTACCAAAACGAATTTTGCCAAAAAGGCCGGCATTGAGGACACTTGGCTGTTTAAATTATTTGTTATGGACCCGAACACGGTCGCTGCGATCGGCTATCGAGCGATGCGGAGAGGAAAATCCGCCGTGACAGCAGGAATTTACAATAAATTACTTGTAAGCTGTTCCTGCCTGCTGCCGAATCCGCTGCTTTATTATATTTCGAAAAAAATGCTCTGACGGGTAATAGACCCACCCTCGTTACCAACAAAAAGGAAACGAGGGTGGGCTTTTTACATTGATAAATCTCTTTTGATCCACTTATTGTAATAATAATCCGCTTTACGGTACGACAAGATCCACAAGCCCGATACTAGAAAGCGCCCGATCATCCCAATCATCGGGTAAATAAACACACTCGCTAAAGTGATCACATTGATGACCATAGACAGCTTGCTGCGCTGATCTCTAGATAGTACTTTGACGACATGACTGTTCGGATCATTGGCTTGAATCACCTTTTTCGTCAAGATTCCAAAGGAGAAGCTCCACATGGAATAGACGATCACATAAGCAAATTCCGGCCAAAAGGTGTTCGGATTTCGTCCGACCCAGCTTGTCACCGCCGGACACAGTGTCAGCCAAAACAACCAAAAAATATTGGCCCAGATCACTCCATAATTGATTTTTTTCGCTCATCTGCATGACCCGGTGATGATTCACCCAAATCACTGCAACAAAGATAAAACTGACCGTGTAGGCGATCAGCGTATTAAAAATGCTGTATAAAGAAGCAAAGGTCGGTGCATCAGGAATTTGAATGTCCAAAACCAAGACCGTAAGAACGATTGCGACGACCCCATCCGTAAATGCTTCTAAACGAGATTTTGTCAAAAAATCACCTTCTTCATGAGAAGAATACCACGAAATTCACTGAATGCCCCCATGAAAAGCTTGCTGCTGCGCATCTTAACTGACAGTTTTTGTCAAATAAAGTACAATGTAGGGAACATCCTTGAAGATTTTTACAAAGGAGGAATCAGGATGCTTTATGAAGAGCTTATGTTCGACCCTTCGCTTTTGCTGCGATTTACGATTTATCGATATTTGGAGCAGTCACAAAAACAAATACTATCCATCAGCCAACTTTCTGATGATCTTGATTTGAATTACCAGCAAAGCGTCATCGAATTAAATGAGATCGACCATGAATTGGCCGAGATTCATCCAGAACACCACTCATTTATGCTGCGTGCTGGAAAGGTCAATATCGACAACCTTTCGGCGACCGTTGACGAATACCGCTACCACCTGTTGAAGCAAGCTGTCCCTTTCCAATTCATCTTGTACTTTTTGGACGAGGAAGACCCGACCGTTGAGAAATTTTGTGAAAAATATTATGTCAGTCGTTCGACTGTTTCCCGGAAAATTGAAAAGCTGAAAAAATACTTAAAACGTTTCAATCTACGCTTTACATATACCGAAGCCGGTATGTCCGGAGATGAACGGTTGATTCGGATCGCCCTGTTCGACATTTTATGGTTGGGAACTCGCGGAATCGACATGCCGCTGAAGGCAGATAATCAAGTCATTGACCAGTTGGTTGAGCATTACCGAGAATACTTCCCACTTTCACGAACCTTTTTTGGGATCCATGAACTGCGTTTGTTCACCGCAATTTTCCTGAAACGGATCGAACGAGGAAATTTTGTCAAGTATGATCCGAGATACAATTTCCTGATGAAGGACAACCCGTATTACGATTTCACTTCATTGGAAACGTTGGTTCCAGTGCCGCTCACTTCTAGACAGCTAAAAGGAGAATCTGGATTCATCTACTTTTTGGCCCATTATGCACCTTTTTACACGATTCGCGACGACACCAGTTTGCGCCAAACGCTTCATGACTTTGAAGTTCGCGACAACCCGGTTAACGAATTCGTGACAGAATTTCGTCAGTTTGCCAAAAAGACGTTGTTCCCTGATCAGCCAGGAGTGATGGATGACCCGCTGATCGTTGGCAATTTACTGAATATCACATTTGCCTATTTCATTTTCCGTCAGCCGTTTCCTAATATCATGAGTCAGGTGATTCCACACAACGACCGCCCTTCTCATGGAGAATACGTCTTGGAACAAAATATTTTGAATTTCATGCAAAGCGCGAGTGAGAATCCTGCCTACCAATTTTCGCGATCTGTTCACGAATTGATGGGCAAGGCCTTTAAACACCTGCTGTTGCCGAGCTTCAATCAATTTCCTTATTCAGAAAATCTGCACGTCGGTATCGCAATGGAACACAATGCGATTTTTGTCCGTCAGCTGTATCGATTCTTAGAGGATCTGAAGTTTGTTGAAGCCGAACCATATGACAATTCGTTGAGTGAAGACTATGACCTGATCATCAGTTCTTCCTTGCTGCTGCAAAAGGAACGTTCGCACCTGCCGATCCATGTTTTGGATCATAACTATGGAGAAAAGGACTTAATCCCACTCTATTTATTGCTGCGGAATACCTACGATAAGAAAAACGAAGCACGAAAAGTATAAACATGAAGAAGCCGAATCCATTGGCTCCTTCGTTTTCGGATAATCTTCAGGGGCCCTTTACTTTATCTTAGTAAACGTCATAAGTCGCCTCAGAAGTTTTACTGTTTGAAAAAACTTTATTCACAGTTCTTTCATATCTGACTTGTATGATATACACATACCAACAAACAACCCTAACACTTTTTCATTTTTAACTCCTTTCCCGTCGGCCACCCACCGACGGGTATTTTTTTGCCAGTTTATCATATGAGACCTGAAAGGCGATCGGTTCGTAGAATGATGATCAGCATGTTTCGTATGAAATAGTCAGCCCTAGATACTGTTCATCAGAAAACAGCATCCTGCGACACTCCAAAAAAGTCAGTTGAAGCGGCTTGGTTTACCAAGATTTTAATTTTCAAACAAATGTTTTACAATTTGTCAAGACTTATTTCACAATTAATTCATAAATCCCCTGTATTATATAAGTATACCAACAAACAACCCTAACACTTTTTCATTTTTAACTCCTTCCTGTCGGCCACCCACCGACGGGTATTTTTTTGTTTTAAATAGAAAGCGTTTCATCAGTAAATCACTTTACTTCTTCTCTAAAGTTTTACTGTTTTGCAATAGATCATTCACAGTTCATTCATATCTAACTTGTATGATATATACATACCAACAAACAACCCTAACACTTTTTCATTTTTTAACTCCTTTCCGTCGGCCACCCACCGGCGGTATTTTTTTTGTTTATTTGGTGTTAGCTGACCGAAGAAAATCAATCAGCAGGGACCTGTGAGCTCCGTTCACAATTTCTTCACATTTATCCTATATTGTACAAGTATACCAACAAACAACCCTTAACACTTTTTCATTTTTTAACTCCTTTCCTCACCAGCCCCCACTGGTGGGGTATTTTTTTGACTAATTAAGATTATCGCTGAAAAAATGACTAATGGATGCCTGCAAGCTCCGTTCACAATTTCTTCACATTTATCCTATATTGTATAAGCATACCAACAAACAACCCTTAACACTTTTTCATTTTTTAACTCCTTTCCCCGCCAGCCCCCACTGGCGGGGATATTTTTTTGCCTGAAAGACATTTGTCCTTTTCCATACTCCGATACTTGCTTTATACTTAAAAGCAACCAAGAAAAGAAAGGAATTGCTTATGATCATTCAAGCCAACGAGGTGTCTTTGTTTTATCAAAAGGTCGGCAGTGGAAAACCGCTGCTTTTGCTACATGGAAACGGAGAAGACCATCAGATCTTTGACGAATTGTCAGCCAAGCTGGCGAAGCATTACACCGTCTATGCTCTTGACAGCCGAAACCACGGACAAAGTCAGAAAACCGCAGACTATTCCTATGAGACCATGACAGAGGATCTTTTTCACTTCATCGAAGCACTGAACTTGTCTTCAGTTGATCTCCTTGGTTTTAGCGACGGAGCGATCATCGGATTGATGTTAGCCATGAAGTCGCCAGAACGCATTCGTCGGATGGCTTTGCTGGGAGTCAACCTATCTCCAGAAGACTTTATCGACGAAGAGTATCAAGCAATTAAAGAAATGTATCAGAAGACCCGCGATCCATTGATTAAATTGATGCTGGAGCAGCCTCAGCTTGCCTTAGAAGATGTTCGCACAGTGAATCTGCCGATCCTGTTGATCCACGGCGAACACGATTTGTTCAAGCCAACTGTTTACCCCCGTCTCAAAGAGGCACTTCCGCAAGCAGAGGTAAAGGTCATGCTGGGGCACGATCATGACAGCTATATTACTCATCAGGACCTGCTTTTCCCTGACCTCCTCGATTTTTTTGAAGCCTAAAAGGACCACAGATTTTTTCTCTAAGCGCTCGTTTTAATTGAGCCTTTCGTTTTCTTAAAGCCATCCAGACTTCACTGTATACCTGCTCCGGATCATCCCCGAAGTTGATAAAAGACAGTTCTGAGGCTTCTGTCCGTTCATACTCTGGAGTCGGCAACCGTTCTGCTCAGCTCTTTCCCAGAGTAAAAGGAAATTTTTTTTAATCGACAGATATACGGTCGATAACTGATTTTCTTTTAAGCAAACGATTGCAAAGCTTGCTCTCATTTTCCATCCAACAAAAAAATCGTTGAGCCTCTTGCTCTTAAAGCAAATGGCTCAACGATTTTATTTATTTAGTTGATTTCTGTGTTTCGAACAATGGGCTGACAGGCTTGTTTTCATGGATACGTTTGATGGCATCTCCCATTAATTCGCCGACACTGATTTCATCGATCTTGTCGATTTTGCGATCGTCTGAAAGGTAGATCGAATCTGTAACGACAAGTTGTTCGATCGCAGAATCTTGGATACGCTGCATTGCTGGTCCAGAAAGTACCGGGTGTGTACAAGAAGCATAAACTTTTGTCGCACCGGCTTCCTTCAATGCATTGGCTGCCAATGTAATGGTTCCTGCAGTATCGATCATGTCATCGATGATCACACAGGTTTTTCCATCCACGTTTCCGATGATGTTCATGACTTCAGCTACGTTTGCTTTTGGTCGACGTTTGTCGATAATCGCGATTGGTGCTTTTAAGAACTCCGCCAATTTGCGGGCACGAGTCACGCCGCCATGGTCAGGTGATACAACAACGACATCATCGCCGCAGACACCTTTATCAACGAAATATTTTGCAATCAGTGGTGCTCCCATTAAATGATCCACTGGGATATCGAAGAAACCTTGAATTTGAGAAGCATGCAAGTCCAATGTCAACAGACGAGTGGCACCTGCTTTTTCAATCATATTCGCAACAAGTTTCGCTGTGATTGGTTCACGGGCACGAGCCTTTCGGTCTTGACGAGCATAGCCGTAATAAGGCATCACGACATTGATCGTTTTGGCACTGGCACGTTTTAGCGCGTCGATCATGATCAACAATTCCATCAGGTTGTCATTGACAGGACTGCTGGTCGATTGAACGACATAGACATGGGAACCACGGATGCTTTCTTCAATATTGACTTGAATCTCACCATCACTGAACTGAGTAACAGAACTTTTACCTAATTCTACGCCTACTTCTGCAGCAATTTTCTCTGCCAACGGACGGTTGGAGTTCAGAGCAAAGATTTTCAATCTTGGATCAAAATAATGTTTCGACATGGGGACCTCCACTTTCTTTTTAACGTACGTTACCGATTATATACTATTTCAACTAAAATACTAGTCATTTTTCAAAAGGATTTCAAGATATTCCTCTTAAAAAGGCAGACGAGAAGCATAGCCTTCTTTATTGACCTGTCTAGCACGCGCAATCGCCAAATCGCCTTCTTTAACATCTTGAGTGATCGTTGACCCTGCCGCAGTTACAGTATTGTCTTCTAAGGTAACGGGTGCAATTAAATTAGTGGAAGAACCGATAAATACATGGTCTCCAATGTTTGTGTGAAATTTATTTTTGCCGTCATAATTCACAAAAACTACGCCGCAGCCGATATTACTATTTTTCCCTAACGTTGCATCTCCAACGTAGGTTAAATGGCCAACCTTGGTATCTTCGCCAATCGTCGCTTTTTTGATCTCTACAAAGTTGCCGATGTGAGCACGCTCGCCAATATCCGCTTTTGGACGCAGGTGTGCATACGGACCAACATCCGCGTGTTTACGAACGACACTTTCCTCCACCACAGAGGATTTGATCTCTACGTTGTCCTCAATCACGCTGTCGACAATCTTCGAATGAGCACCGATCACACAATCAGAACCAATGACCGTTTTTCCCTGCAATTGGACGCCAGGTTCGATGATTGTATCGTGTCCGATTTCAACGCCCGAATCAATGTAGGTCGCAGCAGGATCAATAAAGCTGACGCCATTGATCATATGCATCTTGTTGATTCGTTGACGCATGATTTTATTGGCTTCTGCCAACGCGATCCGGTCATTGACCCCGATCGATTCTTCAAAATCCTCTGTTTGATAAGCCGCAACTGTTTTGTCTTCGTTTTTCATGATCTCGATGATATCGGTCAGGTAATATTCACCCTGTGCATTGTTCGTGCCGATTTTTTCCAGTGCATCAAACAAGGCTTGGTTGTCAAAGCAATACGTCCCTGTATTGATCTCTTGGATCCGTGCCTCTTCCAGGGTAGCATCCTTTTGCTCCACGATCTTTTCAACGATTCCGACATGGTCGCGAATGATCCGCCCGTACCCGGCAGGATGTTCTGCGTGAGCTGTTAAAATCGTCGCACTGGCTTTTTTCCCTTGATGATAATCAAACAGATTGTCCAGTGTTTGGCTGGTCAGCAATGGGGTGTCTCCGCTGATCACCAAAGTCGTGCCTTTTTTTCCTTTTAGGAATTCTGCTGCTTGGACGACTGCATGGCCGGTTCCCAATTGCTCCGCTTGCAAAGCATACTCGCTGCGTTCGCCTAATTGTGCTTTAACCTTCTCTGCGCCGTGTCCGACGATCGTTACGATTTGTTCAGGTTTGGTTTCAATCACTCGCTCGATGATGTGCTCCACCATCGGTTTGCCCGCCACTGGATGCAAGACCTTGTACAACTTGGACTTCATGCGTGTTCCTTTGCCGGCCGCTAAAATGACTGCGTATCGTTTTTCCAAAAATAGTCACTCCCTTATTGTCTAACTCATTCTTTAGTGTAGCTTACTCTGATTTTCAATGCAAAAAGAAAATAAGCAAGGAGACCCTGCTTATTTATCAAAACAATTTCCCGGTACGACCGTGATCGTCTTTGTACTGGTATTGACATCTTTTACGTACAACAGGGAGCGATAATCGCTGATGGCGCGTTCGCCTTTGAAACGAGATTCGGCAAAAACCGTGATCCCTACCAGTTCTGCTTCAAATTCTTCGATCAAGCTCTTCATGCCGTTGACGGTCCCGCCGCCCTTCATGAAATCATCTACGATCAGAACCTTCGAGCCGCGCTCCAGGCTTCGTTTAGACAGCTCCATTTTTTCGATTCGTTCAGAAGAACCTGAAACGTAATTCACACTGACCGTAGAGCCTTCAGTGATCTTCGAGTCCCGGCGCACGATCACAAACGGCGCATTCAAATAGTAAGAAACAGCTTGTGCGATCGGCACACCTTTAGTCGCCACCGTCATCACAGCATCGATCTCTTGGTCTAAATATTGTGCTGCGATGATACGCCCCACCATCCGCAGCAGATCAGGTTGTCCCAGCATATCTGACAAATACACATATCCGCCAGGCAGCAACCGATCTTCCTCCGACAAACGTTCTGCCAAGGATTCAATGTACTCTCTAGCCGCTTCATCTGTAATACTCGGCGTATAGACCACACCGCCCGCAGCTCCAGGGATCGTTTCTAAAAAGCCGCTGCCTCTTTCCTTAAAGGTCTTTTTAACAATCGCTAAATCCTCACTGATCGATGATTTCGCTGAACTGTAGCGTTCAGCAAAAAAAGTCAGGGGAATCAAATCATGGGGATGCTCCAATAAATATTGCGTCATATCGATTAAACGCTCACTCCGACGAATCTTCACGTCATTCACTCCTATTTCGATTTTTTGGTTGTTCTTGCTGGTTCTGCCACATGTGGAATTAGCAGGTTGAAGTATTCAGTAGACTGTTGAACTTGGATACTGGGAACAACGGATTGGGCAGCTTATTTAAGTTAGGCCTTTTTGCCAAAAAAAATCGTCCGTGGTTCACGAACGTTCGTGCCTATGTAGGATGATAGCTTTTAAAAAAATTGGTGTCTTCCAATCTATCGTTCTTCATTATAAGGGTTTAGGGCAAAAAATTCGAGCATTTTATTGATTTTAATAAAAAAAGTTCGGATTTTCTTAGCAAATTCAAAAAAAAAGAGGAAAAGCCTTCGCTTTCCTCTACGATTTTTGCTGTTGGCTGCGCTGCAGCAGCATTCGAATCTTCCGAACGATATTGACTAGCAGGAAAAGAATGATAAATCCTAGTGTGATCGTTGCTCCTGGAGGTGTATCCAAATAATACGAACCAGTCAATCCTCCGATCATACCAATAAAACCAACGACGATACTAATCAGAATCACGATATTGAAGCTTTTTCCTGCCCGTATGCCGATCGCTGCCGGCAATACCATGATCGCAGAGATCAGCAGTGCTCCAGCGATAGGGATCATGATCGCGATCGCTACACCGGTCACGACGTTGAAGATCATCGACATCAAACGAACAGGCAGTCCATCGACCGCCGCAGTATCTTCATCAAAGGTCAAGACATACATCGGCCGTTTGAATAAAGCAAATAGGACTCCGATCAATACGAACAAAATACCTAAAAAAATCACCTGCGACCAAGTAATCGTCACAATCGAGCCAAAGAGATAGGACTGAATGCTAACCGCTGAACTTCCTGGTGCCAAGCTCATCAGCACCAATGCCACTGCCAAGCCGGCTGCCATCAAAATGGCGATCGATATCTCCGAATAGGAGCTGTACATATTTTGCAAATATTCCATCATAATCGCCGCCGCAATTACCACCAGCAATGTGGTACCTGTGGGGTTTAGATTCAGAAAGAAGCCCAAGGCAACTCCGGCCAGCGACACATGCGACAAGGTATCGGCCATCAGTGATTGTCGGCGAATCACCAAGAAAACTCCCACCATTGGTGCGATCCCAGCAATGAAGATTGCCGCCAGAAAGGCCCGTCTCATGAACTCATATGAAAGCAACGCCATTGGGAATTCTCCTTTCGGATCAATCGAATCTGTCGATCAATGTATTTTTTAGTATCGTCATGATCATGAGTAATCATCAGAATGCTTTTATTATGGGCGTGGGCACTATGCTGCAGCAGCTCATAAAAATTGTTGCGAGAGCCTTCGTCCATTCCTGTCGTTGGTTCGTCTAAAATAAACAGGTCAGGATCCTTGGCAAAGATGCGGGCGATGCTGATTCGCTGCTTTTGCCCACCCGAAAGCTCACCGACACGTCGGTGACGCATTCCCCACATGTCGACTGCCTCCAAGGCCTTTTTGACATGGGCGTGATCGCGCGGGGTTAATTTTTTGAACCATTTCCCCTGCGGATAGCGGCCTGAGCTGACCAATTCCAACACAGTGCTGGGAAATCCTGCATTAAAGGACGCGACTTGCTGTGGAATATAGCCGATACTCAGCTTCTTGCCCGCCGCATTTTTCTTAGCGATCGTCACTTTTCCGCTGGTCGGCTTCAGAAGGCCTAAGGTTGCTTTGATCAGCGTGGATTTGGCCGCACCGTTTTCCCCAGTCAAAATAACAAATTCCCCAGGATCGACAAAATAGGAAACATTTTGCAAAACAGGCTCATTGTCATAATAGAAAGAAAGGTCTTCGACTGTAATGTAGGACATCCTCATCCCTCCGTTTTTTCTTTTTAATTGATACTTTCTTCTAGGGCCTTCAGATTGTCCTCCATCACTGAAAGGTAGGTCTCACCTGCATCAATCTGCTTTTCAGTCAGACTCTCCAAAGGATTTAATACCTCCAGTTTAACACCAGTTTCCTTCGAAAGCGTCTCCGCAACCTTCGAGGAAGCATTCTCCTCGAAATAGATCACTTTGGTTTGATGTTCATCAACAAAATGCTTCAATTCGCTCAACCGACTTGGTGAAGGCTCTTGGTCCGGGGACACGCCAGAGATTGATTCTTGTGTCAGGCCATACCGATTGGCAAGGTAACCGAACGCTGCATGTTGAGTCACAAATGTTTTGTTGGCCGCATCTGCAAAGGTTGCTCTGTATTGTTCGTCCAGACTGTTCAGTTTTTCTATATAGGCGGCTGCATTTTTTTCAAAAGCTTCTTTATCTTCTGGATATTTTTTACTTAAGTCATCCCGAATCGTTTCCACTTCTTTTGCTGCCAAGACAGGGTCTAGCCATACATGTGGATCCAGTGCATGATCGTGCCCTTCTTCTGCATGGTCTTCCGCTTCATGGTCATGTGCTTCTTCATGATCATGCGCTTGGCCTTCCATCAGATCGATGTGCTTAGACGCTTCGATCATCGTGGTTTTTTCCGTATCTACTGAATCCGACAAATGCTCTGTCCATGTTTCAAAGGCTGCATTGTTGTAAACAAAGACGTCTGAGTCGGAGATTTTTGCCAAATCCTTGGCGGAGGGTTCGAAATCATGCGGCTCTGTGCCAGCTGGGATCAACAGCTCCACATCGCCTTTGTCGCCTACGACCTCCTTGGTAAATTCATACATTGGATAAAACGTCGCCATGACTTGAATCTTGCCATCCGCGTCATTGGATTCGCCTTGATTGCCGCACGCTGCTAGAAGTCCGGTTGCTGCCACAGCTGCTAATAAAAACAACGCTTTTTTCATCTATTCCACACCTTTCATTGGTTAAGCCACAAATCAATCTAACAGATGTTTTTCTATCCGTCAACCCAAAGCGTAAAATTTACGATTTGCCACCATGAATTGCTGTTAAACCGTAATATATATGAATCTTCAATCATGTATTTTGGAGTTTCGATTCATATGTTTAGTTATCTAAAAAGGTGTTGGGAGTTGCAGATGTCTTCTTTTGTTCGGTCAAATTTTCGTACGTCTATCATTCTACTAAACCTCTCGTATCATCGCTATTTCTCAACTTAGTCGTACCAACTCGTATCTTGTAAACTGCAAAAAGTAGAACTGACAGCTAACTCTATAGTTTGGAGTGAATTTTTCTTAGGAAAAATTCCTTATTTTCGTACGTCTATCATTCTACTAAACCTCTCGTGTCATCATTAGTTCTCCACTTAGACATACCCAACTCGTATCTTACAAACTGCAAAAAGTAGAACTGACAGCTAACTCCATAATTCGGAGTGAATTTTTCTTAGGAAAAATTCCTTATTTTCGTGCGTCTATCATTCTACTAAACCTCTCGTATCATCATTAGTTCTCCACTTAGACATACCCAACTCGTATCTTACAAACTGCAAAAAGTAGAACTGACAATATAAAAAGACCTAGAATTCTAGATCTTACTTCAGTGTGCGCACGAGGTAGACTTCTTCACAAAAGCCTTTTAGTGCGTTGTATATGTGTTGTGCTCGCGATTTTTTTTGGCATAGGCCATAGACGGTTGGGCCGCTGCCGCTCATCAAGGCTGCATCTGCACCGTATCGGATCATTCGATCTTTGATTTGCTGGATCACCGGGTGTTTCTTGATCGTGACTGCTTCCATGGAGTTGCCTAGGTGTTCAGTCATTTTTTGATAGTCCTGTGCTTCGATTGCTTCTATTAAAGCAGAGATGTTTGGATGATGGATCTCATCCATGACGATTTGCGAAAAAATGATGCGGGTCGAAACACTCATGCGCGGCTTGACCACCACTACCCAACATTGCGGCATTGTTGGCAACAGTGTTACTTTCTCTCCAAAGCCCTCTACTAATGCGGTCTGGCCATAGACACAATAAGGAACGTCAGAGCCAACCTCTGCACCTAGCCCGGCAATTTCTTCGATCGACAACCCCAGCCCCCACAAACGATTAACTGCACGCAATGCCGCAGCCGAATCCGTAGATCCCCCGCCCAATCCTGCAGCAACGGGAATTTGTTTGTGGATACGGACCCTCAGCCCTTGATCGATTTGAAATCGTTCCTTTACCAGCTCCAATGCCTCATAGACATGATTTTTCTTGTCGGTCGGCAAAAAGGCCTTGTTGGTCTCAATGATTATTTTATTTTCAGGAATCTCTTCAAGTTGCAGCCGATCTGCTAAATCAATGCTGGCCATCACCATGGATAATTCATGCAGACCATCTGGACGTTTGCCTAAAATATCCAACCCAAGATTGATTTTCGCAGGCGCCTTTTCCATGATCTCCATTTGCTCACCTGTCCTAAATTTTCACTAGGAAATTTTATCATAGCTTGCCTTAAAAGTATAGTTACTCCATTTTAGCATGGACCGATAATCTTTAGAACTGGTTGATACGAATGACGACGTTTAAACAGCAAAAAAGACCATCAAAGCTGTGGTTCAGCTTTGATGATCTAATATGCTCCTTAGATTGCTTGGTCTTGCAAACGACGGTATTTGAAGATTGCAATTCCCATTAGTGAAAGTCCTACTACTAAGAATGCGATGATCCCAGCACCACCTGTAGATGGCAGGAATCCGCCGTTAGAAACGTTTGGCAATGGCATAATACTGGTTGCTCCATAAGAACCAGAGCTTACTGTGAAGTTGAAAGGAGTATCTGGCAACAAGAATCCGTTTGGTGCTTTGGTTTCGACTAATTTGTAGTCTCCAAATTCCAAGCCAGTTACTTCTACTGCTCCGCCATTTTTAGAAACAAATTTAGTTGCTGCTGACAATTCTGATTTGTTGGTGTACTCAGTCCAAGTATTTTTCTTATCTGCTGATTGAACCAAATATTGTGTTTTACCGTCTTTTACTCGAGTGACAGCAAATTCTGCACCGTCTAGTTTTTTGTCGTCTTTGTTTTCTTCATGCTTCACGAATTTGCGTCCGCCAGTTCCAACTGAAGGAGGCAGATCATCTGAATCGACGACTTTGTTGTCATCTTTGCCATCGCGATTCATGAATACGCCAAAACTGTTGTCAATTTGTTGGTCAACTGGTGTATCTTTTGTAAAAGAGATGGCATAGTAAATCTCGATCGTTTTACCACCGTATTCAGCCAAAGCAGCTGCTGTTTTAGCAGACTCAGCATATTTTGTAGGGTCAGCTTTTTCAGTAACATTATGCAATTTGGCACTTAATTTGAATCCAGCGAATTTGTCTTTGTCATAATTTGGAAGGTCATTGATCTTGTAATCTGCATTGAAATTCGCCATGAATTCTGCTAATTTTGCATCCTTTAATTCTTGCCCGCCAATCACGATTTTGGAAATGCCTTCGAATAGAACCCCTTTTTGAGAAACCTGATCCTCGAAGCTTAATTTCGCATAACGTGTTTGTTTTGTTTTGCTTCCGCTAACTGTCTTTTCAACAACCTCACCGATTTGGCTTGGAATCGTGAAAGCTGCCCGGTAAGAAATTTTCTTGCCGATTTCATAGCTGTAGTAGTCATCTGGTGCAGGTGTTACGATTGGGTTGCCATCTTCATCTAACAATTCTTTCTTTAATTCGCCATCCATCTTATTTTTCGGATATAGATGAATATCATCAAGAACTGTGCCATCTTCTGTAACTGCTGGCAATACTAAAATAACTGGATGTCCTTGGTGTTTTTCTGCATCAATTCCTGATGGAATTGTTTCTTCAAAATAGTACACTTTGTAAGTACCGTCCGCAGCGCGTCGATCAAGCTGGAACGTAACATCCCCGTTGCTATCTGTTACATCTGGACTTGCTGCCGAAGTTGCACCAGATGGCAATTGATACGTCTTCATAAAGTTTTTCATTGCCGCTTGGTATTGTGCAGGTGTTTCAGACCCGGTCAGTTCATCGTCAAATTTAGCATAAAAATCGCTCGTTACATCAAAAGGTTCAAATGTAACACCCGGTAAGCCTTCAAATCTCTCCCAATCTGCATCTTCTTCCCCATTATTTGGAATCGGATTTGTTGGGAATTCATCCATTTTCTTTTTGTGCAATGTGACAGTTACCTTGGCTGCCTCTGCTGCACTGGCTGATTCACCCATCCCGAACAACCCTGTTGCAAATGGTACTAGGCAAAGTGCTGCAGTCAATAAACTCAATACTTTACGTTTCATTCTTTCTTCCCCCTGTTTTTTTCTTAGTGTAATAAAGCCCTATCGCCCCGAGTGCAACCAGTAAACCGCCAATTTCGAAATAGCTTCTTACCACATCATTGGTTTGCGGATAAGACTTTCCAGAATTCTGCGGATACTCTTTTACGGTGCGACTTCTTTCAATTGGTTCGTTTGGCTCTTCTATCGGATGCTTTGTTGGCGGTTCCTCTGAAGAACTAGTTGGTGGTTCGCTTGGTTCTGGTGGTACGATCTCTGCATATTTTCCATAAAATAGCAGTTGATAGCTTTCCTTCTGAGTATCTGGATAATACTGCGGCAAAAAAATCACGACTGGCAAGAGATGCTGGTTCCCAGTTTCTCCCTGTGCCAGAATCAAGTAGGCCGCATCCTGACCCTCTTGGTATCTCGGAACTGTTACGCTGGCTTTTCCTTCGCTATCTGTTTTGATTGGTGTGGAATTGAGTTTCTGAAGCTTTTCGTTTTCTACGAATGCCTTCATGGTTTCTTTTGTGGCATCCTTGTCAAGCAAAAATTCTTTGGCTTCCTTCTCAGTCAATTCATTGGTCAATCGCCACGAAGTTAGGTCGTAGACTGACAAAGTAATGTCTTCAGTCCCCTGAACCACTTCTCCTCCTTCTAATCGCGTATGTATCAACACTTGTACTTGCTCCTGCTCAGCAGCTGCCGAACGACTAGGTGAGTGAATACCTCCGATTAATAGAAGAAGACTGACAAAGAAAACAGCTAGTTTTTTCATGATGAGTCCCTCCTTCTATCTAAGAACACATCGTTCGTTGCACTAAGCGTTTCAGCGACTGCAAGGAGACTGGCCTTTTTGATTAGTTCATTTTCTATTCCACTGGCCTTCCACTGAATCCAATTCATGAATGGTTGGGAATTCAACCTGAGTGTTTCTGTTTCAATTTTCATATTCATAAATCGCCAGGCAGCATTCAGCTTCGCCCTTACAGGTTCACTTCTCAAGTGCGGTGATAGAAAGGTTACGTCTTGACTAACTGTACTGTATTCTCCAATCCCATCTGTTTCTTCAAAACCCATTTGCTTTTTTTCTTGAATGAAGTAGCAGCGTCGTTCCTGTTTTCTGAAACAACGAATTAAAAAGTGTAATACTGCAGAGGGTGTATGTCTCTTTTTAGCAACCCATTCATTTTTACCCATTGCTGTATCCATTTCTGGATTCCCTATCACTTGACCGTCCTCATCAAAGTGGTTGGCTTTGCCGTTTGGAACTAAGTTGTGCATTGAACCAAAAAATCGGTAGAAAATTTTTCCTGCATCAACGCTTCTGGTCAAAGTCAATTTTTTTGTTCCAGTCATTTGTTTCAATAAAAGACTGAAACGCGAAAGGATGATTTGGACCAAGATGGTTAATCTCAGCCTTTTCATTTCATATAACTCCTCCCCCCAATTCTCTCTTGTTCTCCTCTGCATCCCCATTTTAATAAATTTGAACATTTTATGCTTATTTTCGTTTATCAAAACTGATGTTATTGTTTATAATTAAACGACCTAACCAATAAATGGTCTATAAAAACAATCCGTTATTTTACAATTTAATTAAATAATTATAAACTTTACAATAAATCATTTAATTAATTATTTTTTCTCCGAATCAAAAGGTGCAATTTACTTTTAACGACACAAAAGACCGGTAAAAACGAAATTACCACGCTATAAATCCTTTACTATCAATGTTATTGCGAAAAAAATATATATTGTTATTTCTATATATTCCTGTTTATTTAAACGCTTTATTCAGATTTAAATTTTCTATTTTCAAATGACTTTAATTGTCAAAACCCTCCGATTTTGAAACATCATTTTTAACACAATCTATTTAAAATTCACCTCTGAGGGTGCGATTTGTCATTCCGTTCGATCGAACATCGTATTTTTAGATTTTATACGTTCATATTTCCTCTTTCCGTTCATTGATCAGAATACTTTTCTGTGCATTCCTATTTTTTTGAAAGCAAATTATGACCACCCGTGAGAGCAGGTGGTCATGATTTGCGGTATTTAATCTACAATAGCCATAGAAAAACCGGACCCTTCTTCTCAGGATCCGGTTGTTTAAACTTCAATCATCTCTTCGGTCAACGTCGCCCCTTTGTTTTTTCCGCGGCCGATCAAAAGCATCAGCTGTAGAGCGGAAAATAAGAAGCTGCTAGGTTTCATATAAGCGAAATACCGCGGCCGCCATTGGTCTACAAACAAAGTTTTCTCCTCCGCGACTTGTTGAAAGGCATAGAAGGAGTTGCCATATTTATAGATCAAGTTCATGATCCGTTCGCCCATGAAGGCATACGAGGTTTCTCCGACCTTCGCCAAAGGTGCCATGCCTTGGTAAACATGCCGGATGCCTTCTTTTTTCAGCTCATCCATGAAGTGCAGCTTTAAGAATGTAGGCAGATCTTCTGGAACATCGTGTCGAAAACGCAGCAAATCGTAAGAACAAGTTGTGGCATCGATCGGCTGTTTCGTTATAAAGCCCACGATGCGATTTTCAGGATCACGAGCGATTCCTACCTGACTCGCCTCCAAATAGTCGCGGCTAAAGCGTCCGACAGAGAAGAATTTTTCTTTTTCCCCATTGAGCCACTCTTCGGAGGTCTCTGCTAGTTCGTCAAATACTTCATCTGGAATCTCATTGAAATAAACAAAGTGATAGCCTTCGTTGGTCAACCGTTTGAATTCAAAACGATCGGCGAACACTTCATGAGGGTGCAGAGTGAAATCAGTGACTGCTGTTTCCCCGATCTTATCAAAATGAAACCCTAGATCGTGCAAAAGCAAGACGTATTCTTCGGAAATCTTATAAAACGCCAGCTGATACCCAAGCGCATCTGCGTGCTTGATGAATGACAAGGTCGCCTCTCGCCATTTTTGCGGGTTGCCAACAGGATCACCTAAGACGAAACACTTGTTGGCCTTCGTTTGAAACCCGAAGACAACTTGGTCATTGCCGTTTTCTTGATAATAATAATAGGTGTAGCCCGGCAACCGCAAGTAATGGCTGGAGGCCGTTCCGCCATAGCGATTGATCAAATAATTGTAGCGTTTTTCATCCCAAGACTCACCAATTTCTTCCCGATCTTGAGTCAAATATTGATACAAGACAGCCAAACACAAAATCGACAAAATCACTCCGATCAGACCGGACGTCCAAATATCTTCAGAAGGAAACGTGAAAAAGCGTGTCGGCAAGGCCTCATTTTTCCAAAATTGCCCGCTGTGATACCCAGCTACTGCATAAAAGATAAACAAGACCCCAAACAAAAGACCGTCGATCAGCAATGTGCCCCATGAATAGACAAAGGATCTCCGCCAAAATTCCTTCCTAGAAGCCCAGACGATCAATAAAACAATCAAATACGCCACGATCAACCGAACAGATGCTGTTTTAGTAACCGTGTTAACGATTCCGAAGATCAATAAAAGAATCGTTGGCCAAAAGGCTTTAGCTACCTTTTGGGTGATTCCCCGAGCAAGTCCGATCAGCAAAAATCCGATCAGCAGATTCAGCGATTGATCCAGGAAATCAAAGGAAAACGGCAGCAGCACCTCAAACAATCGACTTAAATTGGAAAGATTGGTGAAGGTCGAAAGCAGGATCATCATGATCCCAGCAAAATAGACTGCACCGACTAAAATTCCGTGAGCAACTTTTTGAGAAATCACCCGCGGCAAATTATCAAAGTAGCGATTCATTCTTACACTGGTGCTGGTCAGGAAAATCAAAATTCCAGTTGCAAACGGCAGCAGGTAATAAAAAATCCGATAAAACAAAATCCACACAACGGCCGTGCTTTGGTCTAGGCCAAGATGTCCCAAACCTAAGATCATCATCACATCGAAGGTCCCTGCTCCTCCTGGCACCATCGTCAGCATCCCGAGTCCTGTAGCAATCACGAACATCGGATACACCTCATGGATCGCCAAAGCAATGCCCATGAGTCTCCCAATAACCAGAAAAGCGGCCAAAGCACCCAGCCATTGCCCTAATGAAGCCAGATACAGTTGTAAAATCTGTTTGCCTTTGAACTCCTTGAACAAGGTTTTGCGTCTGAAATAGACCAATATAAACAATAACGGCGCAAACACTCCGCCCAACAGCAGCCAGATTCGATAACGCACGAAAGGATTCTCCGTTTGGAACAAAAACAGATCGATCGACGTAAAAAAGGCCAGAATCGACAAGCCGGTCAACATAAATAAAGCCATTTTGGACACATTGGCTAACACTTTTCTTTTTTCCAGACCTTTGCCGTAAAAGCTGGCCCGCAGACTTGCCCCTACGATGCCGCCAAAGCCGGCCAGATTATTGATCGTATTGGTCGTCCAAGCAGCCACCAGCCATTGCTTACGATTCAGCCTCGGTCGACCTTCCTTCTCCAGCGTGACGATCGCTACATGATCATACAGCAGCATCGGCAGCAGGCAGCCGATCCCTACGGCGAACATGCCGCCCAGTGACCAGCGATCCTGCTGTTGAATCTTCTGCCAAATCGCCGCCCAGCTCATGCCTTGAGCGATATGAGTGACCTGATTTGCAACGAAGAAAAGGACGACACCGAAAAATAAGATCTTCAGCAAGGTCGAATGGCGTTTGAACCATTGACTGAAAGTTGCTATGCTTTTTTTCACATCAGTTCTCCCACTTCTTTTTTTCTATCGTAGTCTATTCTAAGCGATTTGCCAACTTGTAGCCATTTTTTTCGAAAACTTCTTGTTTCTTTCTTAGCCTGATTTCTGGTCAACGAATCATCCTGCTTTACTGAAAGAAACGCAATAAAAATGAAGAGCTTCAGAGGAAAATATTTCAAGAAAACTAAGAACACCACCCAACTGACTAAGCCCAGAACAACAACACGGCTAGACAAGAGAACTGCCTAGCCGTGTGAGTATCTCGATTATTCTATTGAATTTCTTACCAGTACTGCCAAAAAACATCAGAGACAAGGATCTTAGTCCATCTCTGATGTTTATTCTTATTTCGCGTAATCGGTTGCTCGTGTTTCTCGAATCACGGTGACTTTGATGTGGCCTGGGTAATCCAATTCATCCTCGATCTTGCGACGGATGTCTCGAACTAAACGAACAGCTTCCAAGTCAGAAATTTCTTCTGGTTTGACCATGACACGAACTTCTCGTCCTGCTTGGACGGCAAAGCTTGAATCCACACCGTCAAAGCTGTTGGAGATGTTTTCTAGGTTTTCCAGACGGCGAATGTAATTCTCCAATGATTCGCTTCTTGCACCCGGCCGTGCCGCAGATACTGCGTCCGCAGCGGCGACTAATACGGAGATAACAGAAGTGGCTTCTGTGTCTCCATGGTGGGAGGCGATGGCATTGATTACCGTTTGGTTCTCGCGGTATTTCGCAGCTAATTCTGCACCGATCTCTACGTGAGAGCCTTCGATCTCATGATCTAGGGCTTTTCCGATATCGTGCAGCAAACCAGCTCGTTGTGCCAATTGAACATCTTCGCCCAATTCAGCAGCTAGAACACCGGTTAATTTTGCTACTTCGATCGAATGGTTCAATACATTTTGACCATAGCTGGTACGAAAATGCAAGCGACCCAAAATCTTAATCAGATCTGGATGCAAGGTATGCGCACCAACCTCAAAGGCTGCCTGCTCTCCGTATTCACGGATCCGTTCATCCATTTCCTTGCGAGATTTTTCCACCATTTCTTCGATTCGTGCCGGATGAATCCGACCATCTTGAATCAGTTTTTCTAACGTCATGCGCGCCGTTTCACGGCGGATCGGATCAAATCCGGACAACACCACTGCTTCTGGTGTATCATCGATGATCAAATCGATCCCCGTCAATGTTTCCAAGGTGCGGATGTTCCGTCCCTCACGTCCGATGATCCGGCCTTTCATCTCATCATTTGGCAGGTTCACTACCGAAACAGTCGTTTCTGATACTGAGTCTGCTCCGCAACGCTGGATCGCCATTGCCAGAAGATTCTTCGCTTTGCGGTCCGCTTCTTCCTTGGCACGCTGTTCAGATTCCTTGACCATCACTGTCAATTCATGATTTAACTCTTCTTCTGTCGTCTTCATGATGACATCTTTGGCTTCTTCTTTGGTCAAAGAGGCCACTTTTTCAAGTTTTGTTTGTTGCTCTCCAATTAGTTGTTCTACTTCTTTTTCTCGCTCGTCAATTAATTGCTGTCTAGCACTGATTTTTGTTTCTCTGTCTTCTAGTGAGTGCTCACGCTTCTCTAAAGAATCGTCTTTACGATCTAAAGACTGTTCTCTTTGAAGCAAGCGATTTTCTTGTGTTTTTAATTCTAGTTTGCTTTCTTTCAACTCACTTTCAACTTGTGCTCGATACTGCTGGTTCTCTTCTTTAGCTTCTAATAAAGCCTCTTTTTTCAAGGTTTCAGCTTCTTTTTGGGCAAGATTGAGAATACCCTTTGCTGAATTTTGTGCACCTTCAATTTCTCTTTCATGACGCGACTTTGCAACCATGAACCCTAAACCAAGACCGACAATTAAACCGATGATAGCGAGGAGAATAGGAACTGTCATTGAATCCACCTCCGTACTATCTATTTTTTTATGTGTAGTTTTTTGATAAACATCGTTAAAATTATCAATATGCCTACTTGCATACGTGTGTTATCACACAACTTTATTCTAATGTTTGAAAGATAGCGTGTCAACTTTAATTGTTAGTGCAGTCAATCACGAATCAAAGCGGTCCTAAAAAGAGAAAAGCGCTTTATTTCTTACATAAAAAAAGCGACAGCGAATCCAATAGACTCACTGTCGCTTGAAGGTCTTGCTTATTCGTCTTCTAATGGCAATTCTTCTTGGGCGTTCTCTGGATCCGCTGCTGTAACAGTACCTTCTTCACCGATTCCAAACGCTGCCCGAACACGTTCAGACACTTCTGCCATCATCTCAAGATGTTCAGACAGGTAGCGTTTGGCATTTTCCCGTCCTTGACCGATCCGATCGCCTTTATAGCCGTACCAAGCACCGCTCTTGTCGACGATGTCTTTTTCCACGGCCATATCCAAAAGCTCCCCTTCTTGAGAGATGCCTTGGCCGTACATGATGTCGACTTCGGCTACTTTGAATGGCGGTGCGACCTTGTTTTTAACTACTTTGATCTTCGTACGGTTCCCGATGATGTCGGTCCCGTTCTTCAATTGTTCTGCCCGACGAACTTCCAAACGAACGGTCGCATAGAATTTCAGCGCACGTCCACCAGGAGTGGTTTCCGGATTCCCGAACATGACACCGACTTTTTCGCGGATTTGGTTGATGAAGACAGCGATAGTCTTCGTCTTGTTGATTGAACCAGACAGCTTGCGCAGCGCCTGTGACATCAAACGTGCCTGCAGTCCGACATGGGAAGCCCCCATCTCGCCGTCGATTTCCGCGCGCGGTACTAAAGCTGCTACCGAGTCGATAACGATGATATCGACCGCTCCACTGGATACCAATGCATCCGCGATCTCCAGACCTTGCTCCCCTGTGTCTGGCTGTGAAAGCAGCAATTCGTCGATATTGACGCCTAATTTTTGTGCATATTGCGGATCAAGGGCATGCTCCGCATCGATAAAGGCCGCTGTTCCGCCTTGTTTTTGTACTTCTGAGATAGCATGCAGGGCAACGGTTGTCTTACCAGAGCTTTCTGGTCCATAGACTTCGATGATCCGTCCACGGGGATACCCACCAACACCTAATGCGACATCTAATGCAAGAGAGCCGCTTGGGATCGTCGATATTTGCTGATCGATCTTATCCCCCAATTTCATAATCGACCCTTTTCCGTAGTTCTTTTCAATTCTCTTCATTGCAGCGTCTAGTGCTGCTTTGCGATCATCAGCCAATGCGAATCCTCCTATAAATAAATGTATTGTTTTTTCGTATGACGTTTCTTCTATCTCAACAAATAAATCTCTTTAGCAACATCCTTAGTTTATCGGTTCATGTGGGAAAAATCAAGAGAAATACGAACAAACATTCGTATTTTTAGTTTTTATTTAGAATTGCCCGCCGAAGCAGATCCAATCCTTTCATCACCGCACTGTGGCGGACATAGGAGCGGTCTCTTGAGAAGTGATTTTCCGTCACTAGGGTCTCGCCGTCCTTTTGCGCCAAGGCAACGAATACCGTTCCTGGAATCTTTCCTTCCATTTCCTCAGGACCGGCGACTCCAGTGAAGGACACTGCAAAGTCCGTCCCAGCCTTTGCCAGAGCTTGTTCAGCCATCGCCTGTGCGCATTCCTTGCTGACGACCCCATAAGTATCCAGCAATGAACGATCGATGTCTAGAAAGCTGGCTTTCGTCTCTTTCGAATACGTCACAAAGCCGCCAGGAAAGACCGTTGAGACGCCGGGAATACTTCCCAATGTCGATTGGAATTCGCCGGCTGTTAAACTTTCCGCAGCAGTCACCGTCAGATCACGACTCTTCAACAGATCGACAGTGACCTTTTCAAGGCTATTCTCTTCCCCGTATCCGTAAAAATGCTCGCCGACCTTCGCCAATATCTCCGACTCAACTTGATCCAGCAGCACATTGCCAGAAGTCTCATCAACCGATTGCGCAGTAATCCGCAGAGTGACTTCATTCGGCTTTGCATAAGGAGCGATCGTCGGATTGGTTTGCTGCTCAATCAATTCTGCCAATTCGGTCACCAGCAAGGACTCGCCGATCCCGTAAAAACGCAGGACACGAGAAATCAATTTTTCGGGAGCGGGAAATTCCTTTTGCAGCAATGGGCGGGCTTGCTCTATGAACATCGGCTTCAATTCGCTAGGTGGTCCGGGCAATAAAACATAATTGTTTTTCTCTCCCTTGTAAAGACAACCAATCGCTAATCCAGTCCGGTTTTGCAAAGGAATCCCATCCTTCAAGGTCTCTACCTGACGCAGGTTGTTTGGCGTCATCGGATGTTGCCGATTCTTGAAGAAAGACATCATGTGCTCGTAGCCAGCCTGATCCTGCACCAATGGAACACCAACATGCTCTGCCAGAATATTCTTCGTCAAATCATCGTCTGTCGGCCCTAATCCGCCGCACAAGATGATTAAATCGCTGCGGGTATCTGCCAGCTCTAACAGCTCCTCTAAACGCTTGGGATTGTCTCCTACGACTGTATGATAATAAACCTCCACACCCATGTCGGCCAGCTCCTCCGAAATGAATGTCGCGTTTGTATTCACGACTTGCCCCAATAGTAATTCTGTCCCGACTGCAATAATTTCTGCTCTCATTTCATCCTCTTCTTTCTTAACATACGCATTTTCCTCTCAACTATAACAGAAAAATTGAAACGCTTCACGAACCCGCTTCAATTTTCGGCATTCTACAGAAAAAAGCACAAAACATGCATCAGCTATCGCATGTTTTGTGCTGTTCTGCCAATTAATACGTCCATGCTTCCGGACGGATCGATTGTCTTTTCGCTCGATAAACCCAAGCTCCTGTTGGGAAACCACTGATGTCTGCCTGGAAGATCTTCTGACCATTGCGATCGACCTCCAAGATCGAGCTGACCTTACCTTCTTTGCGATACCCGAAATTAATCAGACAATTGGCTGTTTCTGGCAAATAGTAGGCACTGCCGATGATTCGAGTGTGGTAACTTTCTCCCAGTTCCTCTCCGAAGGTCCAAATTTCTTCAACGGTTCCTGTTTTTTCATTGATCCGAATTTGTTGCGCTTCAGAGTACTTTTCCGAAGCTTCTTTGTCCCCGTGAGTAACAGCAATATTGTTGTCGTAAAACATCAGATCCAACGTATCTGAGTTCCCATCCTGATCTGGCATAATCACCGCCGCATGCTGTCCGCCAGGTGCTTTGATCTTCCCACTCAGCAAATACTTCTGCATGCTTTTCGGCCAGTCGCTGCCTTCACTGATAATCCACTTGATCTGACTCGTCTGATAGTCGATCTTCACGATTGCATCCTGGTGTCGCCCAGAAAGAATGATACTGTCGTCTGAGGTATCATAGACGACAGAATTTTGATGAAACCAATCGACTTTACCGTCCTCTCGTTTTGTTGACTCATATTCTTCATACATCTCTTTTGGAAAAACGTCCTTTAAATCGATCGTCTTGACAATCTCTCCGGTCTCACGGTCGACCTCGACCATTGTATCTTCGATATATTTGCTGCCATCGTTAACCGTCAAAAGTAAATTGCCATTTGGAAGCTCAATGCCGTCATGGTGAACCACGGTGGTTTCTCCCTGTTCGCTTTTCCCGCTTTCATTGGCTGCAGTTGAAGCTGAAAAGTCATAACGATGGTAGATTTTTCCTAGATAATCAGTTTCCAGCAACACATTGTATGTATCCCCATCATTGGATTGCTTAGTCAAATACAATAAATTCCCGTTTTCTAATGCCTCGAATACATGGCTGTTGTACTTAGTGGAATACCAGCGGACATCCCCATTTTCATCAAAGGCATAAGGCTGTTTAGTACTAGGAATGATGAAGGTCAACTGATTTTCACCAAAATCAATCGGCTCTCCTTCCGTCTTTTCAACATCAATCGTAGAAAATGAGTCCGGCAGCGGTTCCGTGTCGATCGGTACTATTTTGACCTGTTCGTTCCCATGTTCGTCTGTTAATGTCAGTTGAACAGAGTTGGTTTGCCCTGCATACAATCCGGTGATTGGAAGACTATGCTTCGTCACATATTCATCAAACGCATAACTGATTTCCGTTTCTGCATCTTTACCCGAAACTGTTACACGCGTTCGCATTGGTATGTCCGTTTGAAACTGAACCAAAGCCGTCAGTGGACTGGTTCCATATGGATTGACCTTAACGAAAAAATTTTCCAAAGTGTAGTCTCCATTGTTCAATGCAGAACGATACTCGACTTCTTTCTTCTTTTGTTCCTCTTCCCATTCCTGATTTAAAGAGACCTGCACTTCTCCTTCTTCCATGTCATCTTGCACTGTTGCCCCCATTGCACAGCCGCTTAAACATAGAAGTACTGCTGCCACTAAAAATTTCTTCACTACGCTTTCTCCTCCGAATACTATCCAAATTAATATCGATTTCATTTATAATTTATCAATAAAATGAGAAATGTTTGTGAACTTTTTCTAACTATCTATTTGAGAGACTACAAAACACAGAAGTTGTTAGTTGTATAATCCAATCATTGCAGTTTACAAATCAGTGATAGCTAAATAGACGGCTAGACCACGAGAATCTTCTTTCTCATCTGTTTCTGTCCGCTAAAAAGGGTGCTGGCCTTTGAGGGATTTCCCAAAACCATCACCCGATAAAGAACAACGAATGAACAATCATAAAGCGTTGTCCAAAAGAAGTCGTGTAAATTTCTGTAGATACTATTCTGTTTTTTTTTAGGCTCTTCACAGTCATTCAAGCTTTTCTCTACGCTGATTTGTTGCAACACTATAAGATCACAACAAACCTCTTTGTAAACCTTTCGTCATCTTCCAACTCGATCATAAAACCATGCTTCTCAATGATTGATTTGGTAATCGCTAAGCCCAATCCACTTCCTTGAAAATGACGCTCTGTTTCATTTTCGCTAACAAAAGGATGAAACAAGTGTGTTCGCTTTTCTGACGGGATTTTTGTTCCATCGTCGGCAAAAATAATTTGCGCACTGTTTTTCTTTTCTTCTATTGTAATTCGCAGTTTGGTTCCTAAAGGGTTGTGCTTGCAAGCATTGACCAGCAGATTGACAAAAACACGTTTCATTTCAACCTTATCAATGGCGCGCATCATTGGGGCTTCCGGCAATTCTACGATCAAATCAATCTGATGCTGCTCCAGCAGATCATAGCTCTCTGCGATCGTTTCCTTTAACAGATAGTTGACATCCTGCAGCTCTCGCTTCAGCGGATAGTCCGCGGCCGTCAATTTGGTGTATTGGAACATGGCATCCAGTAGTTCGTCAGCGGTGAGTGCTTTTTGGTAAATGATTTCAGCAACTTCTTTTTGTTCAACGGGATCAACAATTTCTTCCTGCAGTGCTTTAGAAAACCCCGTGATACTGGTCAATGGTGTTTTTAGATCATGGGCAATATTAGCAAACAGAAGCCTTTGCTGCTGTGCAATTTCTTGGCTTTTGGCTGTTATCCTTTTATCTAAACTTCGATAAAATAAAAAGGAGAAGACACCGATCACAATGACCTGTGCCGCCACACTGCTGAACAATAAGATGAACTGGTATTCAACAGGAACGATCAGCTCTCTAAGCTGAGTTGCGACTTCCTCCAGCAATCCAACAGTCAATGAAAGGCCTAAAAAGTGACAAACAAAGGAACACAATATCGCGTGCTTAAGTTCTTTCATGATGTCCCTCCAAGCGATAGCCTAAGCCGCGAATCGTTTTGATGCGTTCCGTTCCAATCTTTTCTCGCAGCTTGCTCATCATGACTCGTACGTTGTTGTAGCCAGTTAAGGAGTCCTGCCAGCCATGACTATAAATCTGCTCTTTCGTAAAAACTCTTCCTGGCTGCTCCATCAATAACTTCAATACCCGAAATTCTACCGCCGTTAGTTCGATTGGCTGATCCGCAACATAAGCCACACACGCATGTAGGTCTAACCTTAGTTTATCAACCTTCAGCTGGCTAGATTTAGCCAATGCGGTTCCTAAAGAATGATATCTGCGCAGCAACGCCTTCACTCGAGCAGTTGCTTCATGAGGATCGAAGGGCTTTGTCAAATAATCGTCCGCACCAATATCCAGTCCAAAAATCCGATCTGATGCCTCAATCCGCGCAGAAATCACCATGATTGGAATATTGCTTTCTTTTCTGATTCTGCGGATTAACTCAAAGCCGTCGACTTCCGGCATCATAATATCAACAATCACTAGATCAATCGGCTGTTCTGCCAAAAGTTTCAACGCTTCACGACCGTTTTCGGCCTGATGCAGCTGCATGTCCTCGTTTCTCAAATACATTTGCAGCAATTTGAGAATCTCTTTTTCGTCGTCTACGTGTAAAATATGGTATGTCATCAGCATCACCTTCAATCCACAAGTTTATTGATTTCATTTTAGCATAGCTGTTCTTTCTAAATCTCTGCAGCCAGCATTTTCTGATTGATTCGTTCCATTCGACGTTCTAGCTGCTGCCCAGAAAAGCTGCCTAGCACCAATTCATCCACGATTCGCCCATCTGCCATCAACAGGACGCGTTCACTCTGCGCTGCAACTTTCGCATCGTGAGTCACAAGAACAACGGTCGTTCCCTCTTGGTTGATTTTTGAAAGGATGTCTAAGATTTCCTGTGCTGCCTTTGAATTTAACGCGCCTGTCGGCTCATCGCCAAACACAACGGACGGTCGGCTCATCAAAGCCCGACAAATCCCTGCCCGTTGCAGCTGTCCACCGGAAACCTGTGTGATTCTGCGTTCTTTCAATTCGGCAATTCCGACTCTTTCCATCAACATGTGTGCTTGTTTTTCCAGCTCTTGCTGATTTCTTTTCTTATCATTTAAGCTAGGAAGAAGAATATTATCTAGTAAGGATAAGTTTTTCAGCAATGTCGGCTGCTGAAAAACAAATCCCATGTCCTTTCTGCGCAAATCGGCCAATTCACGCTCTGACATCATTTGCAGCGGGTGATCATCAAACACAATCTCTCCAGTATCTACACTATCCATCCCGCTGATCGCATAAAGCAAAGTTGACTTGCCAGAACCTGAAGCACCCATGATCGACACAAATTCTCCCTGTTTTACCTGAAGATCCACTTGATTCAGCACTTGAACCCTTTCTATCCCTTCACCGAAGAATTTACTGATGTCGATTCCCTTAATCATGGTTTTCATTGTCTTTCCCGCCTTTATTCTTTTAAATTTTCTGCCATCTCGATGTTCCCTGCCTGAGTTACAACTGCTTTCGTTGCTACGATCGTGACAAGAAGCATGAGCAAAGGGCAACCGAGATAAATGAGCCAGCTTCCTGTCATTTGAATACTAATCCCGCCCATCATCGATGCCATCAATCCAGCTAAGGTTTTTCCTAGCGTCATGGATAAAAACACACCCAATCCTAAACCGAGGATCAGAATTGTTACACTACGAGCCAAATATTGGCGGCTCAGTTCTCGATTAGTGAAACCTAATACCTTAATCGTGGCAATTTCTTTTCTATCTTTTATTAACAGCAGCTTCATAAACAACGCCGTGATTAGACCGGTAATCGCTAAGGCAACCACTAATGCCCCAACAGCGATCAACAGGATGGACCGAATCATAGCCCCATATGTCTGGTCACGATGCAATCGGGCATTGTTTAATTTGGCATAAGGCAGCTCTTTTTTGTATTGCGCCATCTTTTGATTTAATTGGCTAGGATCCTTTAGTTTCATATAAATGTTGGTCCACATTTTCGCTGTCTCTCGATCCTCAAACGTGGCTTTAGCAGTTTTGCCTCCATTAAATAAATTGGCGTAGATTCCACAAACCGTAAACACTTCTTCTTTATCCCCTCGAATCAGGATTACCTTGTCTCCTACCTTTTTCCCGTATTCTTCAGCATTGATGGTCGATAAGGCAATTTCGTGTGTCTTGATAGGTGCTTTTCCTTCAAGATAAGAGACTGGAAATTTTTGATGATCTCCCAGCTCAACTGCCAGCACATTATCCGTTGAACCGTTCTCCTTCACGTGGAAGTTTTTGGTCACAATCTTGCTGTAATCTGCAATATCAGTGTCTTTACCAAGGTATTCTTCGATCTTTTTCTCGTATTCCATGTTATTGACTGACTCGTACAAGCTGGTCATCATATCCATCTCGCGGCTAAAGCCCAAGTTCTCTACAAAAGAATCTGCAGCAACCGTATGATAGGTCATAGCCGGAACGATCATGATGAAAGAGGACAAAATGAACACCAGCAGCATCGTCACGTATAGTTTTTTTTGATTGAAAATATCGATAATTCCCATACGCACATCTGTTGGGAGAAAGTTCAGTCTGCGAAGCGTAAAGCGTGAGTTAGTCGAACGTTTTTCATTTGCTCCGCTGAAGCGAATCGCTTCTATAGCGGAAACTTTTTTAAAGCGGTTCAATAATTGATACACATAGCTGACCATTAATAAAGTCACTGCAATCACTCCGGCAACAGCGAACAGCCAGCTCAATTGCTCATTTTTACTTTCCCCCATATAAAGCTTGATATTTCTCAGTAGGAGATGGCTCATCGGCAATGAAATCAGATACCCCAGCAGACCGCCAATGACGGAAATTGCCGCGTATTTGACTAAATAGATTTTTTTGATATCCGTTACTTGAAGTCCAATCGCCTTCATCACACCGATTTCTTGGTAATCCTCTTCGATTTTTGCCAACAATGTGAATCGAATACACATGAAAGCCATTAAAACAACCAATAAACTAATGGTCAATAGGATCGCGATCATGATGCCATCTGACATTGCGTTGCCTAATTTAAATAAACGATAGGTGCCAGAAGGCCCATTGGTTTCCAATCCTGCTTTCTTATAAGCCGCCTCAAATTCGTTCAACTTTGACGGATCCTTTAAACGAAACTGGATAATGTATTCCAAAGCCCCCTTTGAAAACAGCTCATCGTATTCCTGCTGATGCAGCAATATTCGCTTAGATCCAGCCATTTGCGAGTTCATACTCCCATCTCGCAAAAAACCAGTGATTCTCAATTCTTTTCCAGCGATGATGACTTTATCACCAAGCTTGGCAACTCCTTGCTTCATATAATCCACAGGTGCATATAATTCTCCAGGTTTAGGTTGAATGCGCCGATTCTCCATATCTAACAAATAATCAAGCTGGCTGTTTTGTGTAGCAACACCATTGTCTTGAACACTGTCTGCAAAGCTGTAATCACCGATTTGAATGTTTGAACCTTCAATATTCAAAAACTCTGAAGCCTCGTATGCAGCGACATTTTCGTTGTTTCTAGCAAATCGATCTAACCGTTCTCGATCTAATTCTCCCGCATGCATCTGCATATAGTGTGGAACCTTCGCCTCTTCCATCAACGTATCAATCGAACTTGTCAGATTAACACTCAAAATCATTGCCAAAGCTACTAACACCGATGCAACAGTGACAAATAGCAGGGTGGTGATGGTAATCAATTTACTTTGAAGCACATCGTTTTTTACAATTCTCCAGTACATACAAAATCCCCCTCTCCTTTCTTACCGATAAAGTCACTATAAAAGAAGAAGCTTTCCTGAATGTCCGCGAAGTATTAACCTCACCTTAAACTCGAAAAACAAACATCCTTTTTCAAACCCAGTCCATTGACAAACTTCAAAAACATGGTATGATTATTTTATGAATATAATTTACGAATATTCATAAAAATTGTTTCTATATGAAAAGAGGGATAAAATGCCGCTAAAACCAATGCTTTCCGATGAAGACAGAGAACGACTCAGGAATGAACTGCTCATCCTTTGTGAACGCCTTTGGATCATTCAAGGGTACAAAAAGACTAGTATTAAGGAACTCTGTGCTAGGACACGGATTGCCATCGGGACGTTTTATTCGATGTTTCCCACGAAGGAAGCACTTTTCTATGAAACTTCGTTGACGATCCAAAATCGCCTGAAGGATCAATTTTTACAAACAGTGTTGGAACAGCCAAATAAAGAAGGCTTTGCAGCAGGACTGAAAAAATTGTTCCGTGAGTTTGACCGAAAACCGTTTTTATACGACGTAAACACGCCCGATTTCCGAGCCTTTGTCACCAAATTATCCGAAGAAGAGATGCAAGCATTAAAATTTGAGAGCCTCGACTTTTTTGACGCCACTTTGCTGGCGGCCCACTTACAACTTAAAGTCGAAAATGCAAAAGCCTACGCGATTTTCAGCGCCTTGCTTTCAACACTGACGACAAAAATGACGATTGCTGAGCTGTATGATTATTTTAATGTGTTTGATTTTATGGTCGATACCATGGTGAATGAACTATTTGAATAGATCGATTGAGGAGGAAAAAATATGATGAATGAAACAGCGAATTACTTTGAAAAACTAGCGAAACAAATGGGATTGACGATCCAACTGCCTCGCCCTAGTAAGGAGATGAAGAATACTTCTGCCCTGACAAATGGACTGGTAGGCGTTGGCCTGATCACATCGGGTGTCGTGTTTAGGAAGACATCCTTGACTGTCTTAGGTGTGGTCAGTATTGCCGGAGCGGTGATGCTGGCGATCGATGAGTAGATGAGGGATCATCTGCTTTTTTTTGGCGAATTTTTGAGAGCAACTACTTATAATTGAACAACATTTTGTACATATTTCCAAAACACTTTTCCTATTTACACGAGAAGAAAAAACTGCACAGTCACTCATAAGAAATTCCCTCATGAACAATCAAACTTAACCAACAGTCGATGCAGCAGCTCAAACACTTGTTTTAATGACAGTTCCAACTCCGAAGTCAGCCATTCTTCCAAGACGCCGATCATCCCGGAAACGATGAATAAAGCTTCAATCTGATCATAGGTTGATACCTGCTGGTAACACTCATCCTGCAAGACCTTTTCTTTGAAAATTTCTTTGATTTTATACAGGACATTGCCATTTGCGTTGGACTGCATCAGCAGCAAGAACAGCTCCTTTTTTCCTTCTATATAAGTGGCAACCGCTTCCATCAATGATCGTAGATTTTCAGCAGTGACATAAGGTGTATATTGTTCGAACAATTCAACCAACTCTGCATACAGTTCCTCTTCTAGCTGCTCGTACAGGTCGTAGGTATCTTTGTAATGCAGATAAAAGGTTCCCCTCCCTAAATCGGCTCGCTCTGACAATTCTGCCACAGTTATCTTATTCAAAGGTTTCTCTTTCAGCAATTCAATAAAGGCTTGATGAATCGCTTTTTGGGTTTTTAGCTTTCGCCGATCTGTCATGTTTTCTCTCTTTTCTGAACACTTCGCTGAAACGTGTTGATTAATAGACACTTTCTTGATCATTGCCGATAGTGCTCGCTTTTGCTGCTTAGTATAATGCACATATGGTTGTTAATCAACAGGTGTTTATAAAATTGGAGGTGACGCAATGATTTTGTATTTTTCAGGTACTGGAAACAGCCGCTATGTGGCGGAACTTTTAGCAAACGAGTTAGGAGACGAACTGCGGTCATTGAATCAGCTGATAAAAGAGCAGAAAACCATGGCGCTGGTTTCCGAACGTCCATGGGTGATCGTTTGTCCGACCTACGCTTGGCGGCCGCCAAGAATTGTCATCGAATTCATTGAACAAACCTACTTCACAGGTAGTCAAAAGGTCTACTTCTTCATGACTTGCGATACCAATACGCTAAATGCCATCCGTTATATTCACGAAATTTGTCAGAAAAAAGACTGGGAGCTTACAGGATTCGCCGAAATCATTATGGTGGACAATTACATCGTTCTGGCAAAATCGATTCGTCCCGACGAAGAAATTCAAAAGCGAATCAATCAGGCAGAAAAAACGGTCAAACTATTGGCAAAGAGGATTGCGGTTAATGGTTCTTTGCCTTCCTTTTCAAAAACAGGCGGACTGGCCGGAGCCTTTATCAGTGGACCCGTTAATTCCTTCTTTTACCGTGTACTGATTAATGGCAAAGGATTTTATGCTGCTCCCCAATGCCTTCAATGCGGAAAATGTGCGACGGTTTGTCCTTTAAACAACATTCAACTAACCTCTGATAAACCTTGTTGGGGAAGGAACTGTACGCATTGTATGGCTTGTATTGGCATTTGTCCGGTTCAAGCGGTGGAATACAAAAACAAGACCCAAGGAAAAAAACGCTATTACTTGAAGAAAAGAGGAAGTTGATGCATTATCGACACACTACAGCAGATGATTTGGAATCCGTCCTCCGTTTATCGACAGAGGCATTCTTTGCAGATCCGTTGTATACCATCATGAAGAAATTTTGTAAAACGGAAGCTGCCTATCAGCAATTTATTCAGATTAGTCAACGGGCGTTTATCCGATCTTATTTGACCACGACACCTTGTCTGGCAGCCCTTGATCAGGACAAGGTAATTGCCTTTGCCATCTTGGAGAAGCCCGATCACCAAAAAACAGATTTTCTGGCTTACCTCAAAAACGGCGGCTGGAAACTACTGCGTTTCGTAGGCATCCCTTCACTCATCGGCTATATGAAGCTGCTGGATCAAATCATGGAGCCTTTGAATCAGATAACTGTGCCGAATTGGTATTTGGCTCATTTGGCGGTGGACCCAGCCTATCAGGGGAGGGCGATTGGCAGCAACATGCTGCAAGAATGCATCATTCCCCTTGTAAAAGAACAAGATGGCAAGCTGCTGACCTTGGGAACGCAAACAGAACTCAACCAACGATTTTATCAAAAAAACGGCTTCACTTCGTTTGATCATCGTTTGTTAACATGGAAAGAGCAGGAGTTGAATACCTGGAGTCTGCGGAGGGAGGTCTAGTATGGAGAAACTCTTCATTATTGGCGGGTATGGCGATGTAGGCAAAGCCGCCGTTAAAGAACTGCTCGTTCACACGAAGCAGGAAATCATCATTGGTGGACGTCATTTACACCGAGCAAACATTTTTTTAGAAACACTAGATACTTCTCGGGTGTCCTTTCGACAGATTGATGTTTGTGACGAAGCCACTTATTTCCATCAATTAGCGGATGTTTCCTTTGTTCTGATGTGTCTGAGCACTAAAACAATGGAGTTTGCTGCCTATTGCCTAAAAAAAGGAATTCACTACCTAGATATTTCTGCTTCCAGCCGACCGACGATGCAATTGGTTGAATTAAAGAAAGCGGATATTCGTGCTTCAGCAATCTTAGGAATTGGAATTTGTCCGGGCTTATCTACCCTTCTGGCCCGAGAGCTTTCTAAGAAATTCGATGTAGTCACCAAAACCGAGCTCTCTTTGTTATTAGGGATAGGCGATCACTATGGAAAGGATGCATTGATGTGGTTGCTGGATCATCTTTCTCGACCTTTTGATTGGACAATCGACCAGAAAGTGGTGAAGAAGACTCCTTTTCTAAACAAAAATCTTATCGCTTTCTTCCCGTCAGAAAAGCCCTACGCTGTTTACAACTTTGACCTGGCGGATCAACAAATCATCACCCAGCTCCTGCAGCAAACCAATGTCACCACTTCTTTTGGCCTAGCCGATCGCAACTTGACCAAAGCGTTGTCTGCCCTAGCAAACCTGCGATTTTTTTATCTGCTTCGTTATCAAGGGGTTTATCATTTGGCTCTGCGTTTTGCTCATATCAGCACTCAATTTGCTAAAAAAGCAACGCCTCACTTTGCGATCCACGTCAATGTGACCGGAACAAAAGACCAGAAAGAATTCTCATCGGAACAAACGATACACGGAGTAAATAGTTCCGAAACAACTGGAAAAGTTTTAGCACGGACCTATTGTCTCATTTCAAAAAGCCGGCTTTCTAATGGCGTTTATTACCTACCTCAGGTTGTTGAAATAGAGCAATTCTCTGATTTTTTATAGACACAAAAAACTCGCAGGAAATTAATCTCCTACGAGTTTTTACACAATTTGTTGAATACAAAGCAAAGCGGATAAGGTTAAAAATACGCCAGTCTGCGATTTTTATTCTTCTTTACGACATTATAAATGAGCAGGATCGGTACCGTGAAAATCACTGCAAAAACGGGCAGTACCTGAAGGAAATAATAGAAGTTACTATGCATTTCGTTTGCCACCCCATACACAGTGATCAACCAAGATCATTTGCTTGTCTTCGTCAAATGATTTCCTAAAATGTAAAACAAGCCCGCCAAGAAAAGACACGGCAAGGTTGTAGTTATCGCACTAAACCACAGCGGTTCACTTCTTACCCACCAATTGGTCAAACCACCGCCCACGATCCCCAGCAAAAAGAACAGTGAAAGCGAATAACAAACCTCCCAGTTCATCCGCCTCTGAATACCTGCTGTGAGCCAAATCAAACCTAGCCACAATAAGCTAAGCGGCAATGCTACCGATAAGAAAAAAGAAGTTGCCGTGTATCCAGACCAGAGCAGCACCTGATCCATCAACCCCGTAAAAGAAATACATACCACACTACTTGTCCCCATCAAAACTCTTGGCGACCAGCGTGTTCTCTTTCTATAAATATGGCTCAATGCATCCATACTGCCTAACGCAAGCAGGACGATCAGCGACCAAGTCAGCGTATGATTTACTATAAAATTGACCAGCAGACAAATCAGCCCACTGACGGCTGTGATCCCATAAAAAATGGTACCTATTATTTTTCTATTCATTGTTTTCTCAATCCCTTTCACCACATGTTGGTCTTCTTTCAGCAGAACATCCAAAGAGAGCTGATACAGGTCGCTTAAGGCGATCACTGTTTCTAAATCCGGATAGTTTTTATCCAGCTCCCAATTTGATATCGCTTGTCGAGAAACATACAATCGTTTGGCCACTTCCCCTTGTGTCAGGTTCAGCTCCTTTCTGCGCTGTTGAAGTTTTTTTCCAATCGTCATTGTTCTGCCTCCTTAGACTGAACCTACCAAACGGCGGGTGAAAAGTCGATCAAGTATCTCTTGCATCGTTGGTGTGAAGGGATTTACACTCTATTATTCTATCAAATTTTCTGTGTCTATGATTACTCTTTTTGAACAAATGCGTGACCCTGTCGCCTTAGACTTCTCGGCCATTTGCTTCAAAACCATCCTGCTGCGTACCATCGTATTGATACAATTTTCGCAGCAGCTTCCAAAAGACCTCCAGCTCTTCATTGGAAAATCCTTGGAACAGTTCCTGTAAAAACGCCCAACCTCGAGCATTGCTTCGGTTAAAAACGGCCTTGCCGGTTTCAGTGATGACGATGTTGACCGCTCGGCCATCCGCTGTGTTTCTTTCAGTTCGCAAATAACCTCTGCGTTTTAAATTAGTGATGATTTGCGCGGTGCTTTGTTTTGAAGCCCCTAATTTTGAGGCAATCCTGTTTAAGGTCGCTTGACCTTCTGGAAGGTGGGCGATCGCGATGAAGGCCATCAGTTGGCGTGAAGTCAGCTCCTCGATGGCTTCGTCTCCGGCAGTTTGCACTTTGTTGGTCGCCGAAAATAGAGTGGCGTAGGTTTGGGAAATCAAAAACAGTCGTTGCTTCTCATCCATGATCAAGCTCCTAACTAATCATTATACTGGCCATTATAGCAAAGGTTTATCCACTTCACGACCTTTGTTTCAAATAGTGATCACCTAAAAACAGCAACAAACAAATCAGCAGCAGCACAATAGAAGAAGACAACTGGTTAAAGCTCGGCGGATATACATCGCCAAACGCATTAATTCCCGCGTGAAGCAAAATGCACAATGCAGGACTTTCATAACGGTTCCATAGGATCGTTAGTAAGAAGGCTAAGCTAAACACACAGATGGTAAAACCAGCCAAGCTGGTCGTGTCCTGACCAGATCCTTTCACCAGCCATAAGGGTAAATGCCAGCTAGTCCAGATTATCGCCAGAATGCACGTTGCCTGAAAACTAGAATATTTCTTTTGCAGCAATGGCAACAGATAGCCTCGCCAGCCTGGTTCTTCCAGCCCACCACCAAAGAAAATCATAATAGGTAACTGGAATAAAGCAGTATAAAAAGGTGCTTGTTGCTCATTGTCACCCAAGAGAATGGGCAGAAAGCAAAATCCCCAAGCAAAAATAATAACTAACAAATACCCAGTCACTGGCTGCTTCAGCGCAATGATCTGCTTTAAAAAGGCAGTTCCCTCACCAGATTTTCTTTTTACGATCCACGCCCCAATCAACGGCGCTGCCGTACCTAAACTGTATAATGGCAGACCGATCGGTGAAAACAACGCCACTCCTGCAAATCGAATCAGGAAAGCCAGCAGCAGCCAACAGCTCCAGGAAATCACAAAGGTTATTGATAAATATTCTAACACTTTTTGTTTCATTCTAATCCACTCCTTGCGTTTGGCGAACAATCTCTTTGATTGCCTTCATAAATTCCTTTGGCTCTTCCATGTTGGGACTGTGGGCTGAATGCTCAAATAAGTAGAACTTTTTATCTGGTGCCTCAAGCTGTTCATAAAAATCCTGGGCCAATTTTTGCGAAACTTGGTAATCGTATTTTCCCTCCAATAAGTAAACGGGCACGTCGAGTTTCTTGATCGATTTCAAAAGATTGTCCTCCGCATAATCCTTCGTGTCTAGATATTTGTTCGACAGCGGCATGCCTTTGATGGCTTGCAGCTTTTCTGACACCGTGTAGCCTTTAAAGAAGAAAAGATTTTTCAGCATTGTTCCGATCGCTGGACCGTCGTGTCGAATCCCTACGCCATAATCTTCCAGCAGCATGTTATAGGCAGAACCTTCAGGATCAAAGATTTCTAACTGTTTTAAGGCCTTCTGATCGTCGATTTTTTTTGCATGATTGCGTAAATAATTATAGGCCATCTTTTGCCCTGCTTTTTGATGAACGACTTGACCAATGCCCAGATAGGCAGTGTAAAGCTCGGGATTGTTTTGAACCGTCTTGATTCCAACATAGGACCCCCAGGAATGCCCCATCAAATAGATCGTTTGTCTATCAAAACGTTCTCTCAAATAATTGGTCACTTCGACGGTGTCGCTGATCGCAGTCTCTGCGGTCAACGTTTTCGGATCCAATTGTTTCGGATTCGACATCCCGGTTCCCCGCTGATCCCAATAACAGACCACAAATTCGCTTTCTAATCGGGCGTTGGTTTCCCACGCCTGTGTCATCGCAAATTCTGGTGATCCCGGTCCGCCGTGCAAAAACAATAGCACCGGCTTGTTTTTGTCCTCTCCGCGAAGGAACATTCCTTGTTTTACACCATTGATTTCCACAAACTGCTTTTCATTGATGCTGTTTCTGAAGGGCTCGTCTCTGGCAGCTTCCAACTTCGGAACGTTCCCCGGACTATTTATAAACAAGACTGCCAGAGCAAGCAGCAAGAATAATACAAGTAGTCCTAAGACAGATAACATCACTTTTTTCATCCTTTCTCCTCCTTTTAGTAATTATAATTACTATTTTAAGATAGCATAAGAAGAAAGCGATGAAATCAGCCTCTAGACGGATTCCATCGCTGTTCACTCATTTTATAGCCTATCTCGAAACTCTGCCCTTTTCCGTCCAATACACCAGCAGGCAGGAAACACCCATGCTGAGCAACGTCAAGATGATCGAATACAGCAGATTTCCGCCGCCCAGCAGTTGGGTAAAAGCATTCAAGCATGCATGATACAGCACACATAGCCACAAGCTTTCTGTGATAAAGAAAATTGCTGCCAGAATAAATGAATTTCCCAATAGCCCAATGAAAAAAATCACCAGCTCCGTCGCCGTCATGCTGAACAAGGCCCCATTCAAAACAAAATACAGTATATGCCACAAGCCCCAAGCCAAAGCCGTCAAAAGAGTCGCTGAAACAAATGAATAGTGGACCTCCAACATCGGTTGAAAAATGTACCGCCAGCCTAGCTCCTCAATACCGCCAAACAATAGCGACAATAAAAAATAGCCTAAAAAGCTTCTCAGCGAGATCGGTCGAAAAACAGCTCCAAAATTCAGCAGGAGGAACGTAAATACTAGAAAATAAGCTGAAGCTGGCTGCCGCAACGCAAAGAAATCGCGAAGCACTTCTCCATATTTTGATACCTTACCTGAGGTTTTAGCAGTTACCAGTCCCGCAATCGCCGTCGACCCGCCGCCAATGCCGAGCCCGACAGCACCTAATAACGTATTCGTTGTGGGCACGCCACTTCTATGTAATACGAAAAACAATAAAGCAATCGGGATGATCAAGCCGAAAGAAATTTTCAAATAGCGCAGAATCAATTGTTGGTTACTCATAAGCTCCTCCTGTTTCTCTTCTCACATCTACTTTTTTAGTATCTCACGTTGATGAAGACGAAAACAGCGGCTTAAGTCGGATTTTCTTTTTCGTTCTCTTGCAGCTTTTCCCTAATCGCCGTCCTGTCTCTTTGTACATAGTCGTAAAGGAATGGCTTCGCATCCTTCTTTGCTCCTAGATAAAAAAAGCAGAATCACTCGAAAAGCAATTCCGCCATTTCTTTATTTGCGTTTCACTGGTACCCAAATTTCTACATCATCACCTTGTCCATACACCTCGATATCTGGTCCGCCAGAAGTCATTTTCCCGGTGATGTAGCCTTTATTCAACAATTCATAGTCCTTTGACTTTGGCGCCCACTTCGTCACTGCCGCTATTTGTGTCTTGCCCAAAGTATCTCTGGTACAAGGAAAAACAGCCCATACTAATGCTGGCACTTCGACTGTTTCCAATCCTTCCGGCGCTTCGTTCGTCGTCGAAACCGCAATATAATAGTCAAATATGCGTGAATCTGCTGGGTCGATATTGTAAAAGCTGGCTGAGATTAAGCCAAATGGAGCGTGGTTAATCATTGGCAGCAGCTGTTCTTGCTTGCCAGCAGATAAAATCTCGTTCCAAAAGGCTGGACAATCCTTCATGCCCTGCCGTTTTTTATTGGTGGACGTCTTTTTAAAGCCCACAAGTGTAAAGCTGTCTAATTCTTCGATTCGATATTCCATCGTGATTCCTCACTTTCTTTTCCTTACTATAGCAAAGGGGTGGGGCGTTCCTTTTATCACTTTCTGGTCAGAAAAGGATAAAAAGGGACAGCGGCAAACCGGTCTAATCTATTTTTTATCCCTTAATTAATTAAAGAATAAGTTTCCAGACCGTATAAGAGCAGACCTAATGATCCTTGACCAAGTTCAACATGCGAGTTATTTTGAAAAACCAGTCGTCGATTTTATTCAGGTAAAAATGATGGACTAAAAAACCGACTTCGATAAATTTGAAATCGTTCATACTCCCCTGTATACTTGACTCAATTAAACAAAGGAGGCTTTTGTTTGACAAACTTCTGTTTACTTTCGGTGATTTGCTCTTTCTTAGACTAAAAAACGAATGGAGAGAGTAAAAATGGAGTTACAAATACGTAAGACCACTCAACAAGACCGAGAGGCAATCTTTCAATTAGAAAACTTGGCTTTTCCAGAGGACACGGAGGTTGCCGTTTTAGCAGATGATCTTTTGGCAACCGAAAAGGATGCACTGTCTCTGCTGGCTTTAGTGGAGGACCAACCAGTCGGACATATCCTGTTTACAAACTGCCACATCGAAGGGAGAGAATCTCAGCCTTCAGCGACGATTCTGGCACCCTTGGCTGTCCTTCCGGCTTATCAAAAGATGGGCATCGGCGGAGAATTGGTAAAAGAGGGGTTAAGGCGTTTGAAGGCTCAACAGGTAGAGATCGTTTTTGTTTTAGGACATATCGAATACTACCCCCGCCACGGTTTCCTGCCTGCACTGGGATTGGGCTATTATCCGCCTTATCCTACTAAAAAAGGTCTAGAGGATGCTTGGATGCTACAGACCCTCAACGAGGCGATTGACTTGGAGAATTACACTGGGCGGGTAGTTCCGGCAAAAGCGATGGATCGTCCGAACTATTGGTAATTTCTAAAAAACCCCTTCAACATCCCTGTATTTCTAGAGATGTGAAGGGGCATTTTGCTGAAGCGAATGTTTCATGTGTAACAATGAAACTTTTGAACTGCTTAGGTACCAGAGTCTATTCGAGATTGGCATGACGATAATCCATATCTGTCTGCTCCTGCTTCAAGGTCTTTTTCAAGTCGACGATCATGGCATCGTAGACCAACCAAGACAATTGTTCAAAGGAAGACCCGTTTGGCTGAATCGATCGGGCTTTTTCTGTCGCTTTATCGCCAGTCGAAATACCCGGAATTTGAATCAGTGCGTCTGCCATCGTGCCGATCGGGTTCGTTGGATGGATCGTGATCGTTGCTAATTGGGCTTTTTCACTCTTAGCCTTTTTAGCCATATTGACGAGTCCTTCGGTGCGTCCGGAACCAGAACCGATAATGATCAAGTCGTTTTCCCGAATCGATGGAGTCGTTGGCTCGCCGACAAAATACACGGTGAAGCCTAAATGCATCAAGCGGTTTGAAAAAGCACGTGCCGCAAAACCAGAACGGCCAGCACCAGCGATGAAAACGCGATCGGCGTTTAGGATCAGCGATTTCACTTGCTCCAACTGAGCTTGGTCTACTTGTTGGGCATCTTCGGTTAATTCAGTCAAAATCGCACGTAAGTTTTTTGATGGTGTCATTATACTTGTCCTCCTTTACTCGTTCGCCAGCATTGCTTCTTTAATCAGGCGAGCTTCTTCGACAGGGTCTGGGGCATGGGTAATGCTGCTGCCAACGATGATGATGTCAGGTTTTAGAGCAACATAGTGTTTGATCGTCTTGCTGTTAATGCCTCCCGCAACAGCGATCTTGGTTTTCTTGGCACAGGAAGTCATGACCTTTAGATCATCCAGCGGCGTCCGACCGCAGGCCTGCTGATCTGCACCGGTATGAACAGCAATGACATCCACACCCAATGCTTCCATTTCTGCAATCTTTTCTTCCAGATTGGCTACACAGATCATGTCAACTACGACCTGTTTCTTAAAATCGGCACCTGCCTTCACACATTGTTTGATCGTTGCGACATCCGTAACCCCCAAAACCGTCACGTATTCTGCCCCAGCTTCAAAGCCCAGCTGTGATTCATAATACCCGCCGTCCATAATTTTTTCGTCCGAGAGGATCTCTTTATTTGGAAACTTCTCTTTGAAGCGGCGAACAGCTTCCATCCCAGAATCAATCACGAATGGGGTACCGATCTCAATAATGTCCACGAGCTCCTGAACTTTTTCCGCAAAACTCAATGCTTCTTCTAATTTTAATTCGTCCAATGCTAGCTGTAATTTCACTTTTACTCACCCTGTCTTTTAATAGTTTTTCAAACTTGTTGCCTGTGCTGAAGCTTCTATCAGAAGCGTGATCTCCTCGTCTAGATCAACGATCGTCAAGGACATCCTATCCTCGACAATAAAAATCTGTATGTTTTTATCCTCCAATCCAAAATCAAACTACCTCTCGGTTCGAACATGCTGTCTTCACTTTACTCGTCTCTGTTTTGTCAGAAATTTCTGATAATTTCCTTTAATCACCTGATGCATCCGTGTGCCTGCTGAAATCGTTGTGAAGTGGACGATCGCCTGATCGATCCCGTGTTCTGCCACAAAGGCCAACAATTCCACCGATTGTTCGTCTTCTGGATTATCAAATAGAAAGGCCGCCGCGATCCCTTCTAACAGCCGAGTATTTTTCAGTCCGTGTTCTTCGCATTGCACACATGGCCCGACTAAGCGCTCCTCCGGCTGCAGCTTGCGAATCGGCGAACGGGATACTCGAGTAATCATGTCAGTGATTCCTGGCGTTTGGTACCGATCCATGATGAAATCAATATAGTCCGCCATATCTTGTTCGGTGAAGCCATGCTTTTCCATCAGTAGATGTGCAGACTCCCACATGGTCTCCCGGATCAGCTGCACCAGTTCTTCATTGCTGAACACATCGCGCATGACCGAATATCCGTGCACAAAACCGATATACCCTGCCCATGCATGGCCGCAATTCACGACATACAGCTTGCGTTCGATATATTTCTTCAAGTCAGTCGTATACACCGCATCTTTGATCGGTTTGTCTGTTGGGTCCACTAGTTTGGATTCTTCGATCACCAATTCATAATCACGACCGATGTCGATCGTTTTTTTGTCCTGATGTTCAGAAGCCAGAACCATCCGATCCACCGCTGTATTGGGAAACGCAGCAATCTGATCGAGCCACACTTTCGCAGAGGCATCTAGTGCTAAGATCGCATTGCGCAAAATCTCGCTATTGAACATGGCATTTTCACAGGCTAAAATGGTGACCCGTTGGCCATTCTCTGCTACTCGTTTCTTTAATCCTTTTAGCAGAACCGGCGCGATCTTCGGCAGGTTTTCGGCCCAGACCGCTGTTGTGATCAGCTCCGTCGTACGGATCTTTTCAATGATCTCTTTCTGGTCTTCGATGGAAGACAGCGCATGGAGGTTGGTCAATTGTTTTTTCTGATAGCCTTCATTGATCAAATACAGATCAAAGGTGTTGGTTTCGTTGATTTGCTGTACTAGGTCGCGATCAATATCCACGATTGTGACCTCATACCCAGATTCATATAGTAAATCGGCGATAAAGCCGATGCCGATGCTTCCTCCGCCAAAGTGCAGTGCTTGCTTCATTAAACGACGACCTCCTCAAATATTTTCAGAATTTCTGACTTCGATGTTGCCTGACGGAGAATCTCCACGTTTTCCAGCTCCGAGCAGATCGCAGCGATCTGTCCTAGGATCTCCAGATGTTCATTGTTTTTTCCTGCGATGCCAAACACCAAATAGGCGATGTTGCCGTCAAAATCAACGCCTTCTGGCACCTGCAGCAACGAAATCCCAGAAGAGTGGATTCTTTCCACGGATTTTACGATCCCATGAGGAATCGCGATGTTGTTGCCAATGTAAGTAGAGACTTCTTCCTCTCTCGCCAGCATATCTTGAATATAGCTTTCTGCGACATAGCCATTGTCGACTAAAATTTGTCCAGCTGCTAAAATAGCCGCGATTTTGTTTTCATAGTGTTGATTCAATTGAATGTTCTCGTCCTTAAAAATTTTCATTGTCCCATCTCGCAATCTATACAATTTCATTCATTTTTACTAAATACGTTCTCAATTCATCAGCAGAGCCGATTTTAGTCAATTCATAGACATGGTCAAAGAACAGCTCCTTCACTTGACTGTAAAATCGATGACCCAACTCAGAAGACTCCTCCGAGGTATCTAGCACGATCAAGTAGTAATTCCCCAGCTGTTTGGAGCTTTCCGCAATCAGCTGGAGCCGATCTTCCATAATCGTCGCATTTCTGCGAAGGATAAAGAGCACCGTTTGATTCTGCTGAACCGTAGTTTGGATGCTGCTGGTCAAATTGGCCTCATCGACCTCCAAAAAAGTGGCCAGTTGTTTTAACGCATCCCGTTTTTTCTTGACTCTCGTAGTAAAAATCGTTTGTTTGCTGTAGCGGCAATGCTTCATTAACGCTAAAATCTTTTGTGCATAGAACAGCTTTTTCGTTAAGTACTTCTCGAAATCCTCCACATTCATCTGTTTTTGTCGTTGAATGGTTTTCAAATCGGTGTATTTATGGTTATTGATCTTGGTTTGAACCAAGGCCAACTCCTGCTCATTCAATAAAGGCGACACCTTCAAGTATTCTTCTGGTGCGAGGGGTAATGGGATTGTAGATAGAACCAATTCATACTCGTGCACGTTTTTGTTGTGCAGGTCCGTTAAGGAGATAATGTCTTTCACATACACCTCAGGCACCTCATATTCCAGTCGGCTGGTCAGCATTTTAGAGGAGCCCATCCCGCTGGAGCAGACGATCAACACGCGAAAGGCTTTATTCGACAGCTTGTCGATCATCATGACAAAGTACAGAACCAAAAAGCACAATTCGTCCTCTGGAAAAAATTCCTTTCCGAAGACTTCTGCCGCCGCTTTACTGACAATTTCAAAGATAAACAAATAGTTCCTTTTGATCTCGTCTTTCATCGGATTCCTGACAAACAACCCGCTGTTGATCCGAGTCACGGCCTTTTTCAAATGAGTGGTCAAATCACGAATCTGCCGGTCGTTGTCATGCAGCTTTACACCTAGCTGTGCTTCAACATGGCCGACCATTTCCTTCACCGAAGCCGCAATGTCTCGGTCAAACCGCGGCAAGTCAAATTCATTGGACCGATCCTGCTGAAAATACAAATGAATGATCCATTTCAAGTAATCCAGAAACGCTTCCGGATGGCTTTTCTCCGCCAGAATTGCTTTCTGTTTTTCCACCATTCGATGGTACAGCTTGTTGCCGATTTGATTTAGTTCAATCGTGATCGTATCGATCGTATTGTTAGGCAGCGTGCTCATTTGGCAGACATTCAGCCACAAGGACAGTAAAATGACCAGCTCCTGCAAATCATTGTCATCAATGTCAGTCTTCAATTGTCCAAGCTGCTCATAAACAAAATAAAGCGGCTCGCCGATTTTTTGAAAGCAAATCTTTTTGTAAAATGAATCCTTCGAATGCTTTAGTAAAAACCATGCAATAAATTCCGATGACGCGACGTGCTTGGTTAAAATATCCAAGATCAGAATATGGCGATTCATGATATCTGTCTCAAGTTTGATCCCCTCACCCTTTTTTGAAACCACGCGAATACCTTTTTCCAGCAGGTTATCTGTCAAAAAGGCGATGTCCTTTTTGATCGTTGAAAGAGAGACCAATAATTCTGCGGCGATCGCCTGCATCTTCGTAAAGTCCTCTTCCAACAATAAAATCAACGTGACCAGATCAACCCGTTCGGTGACTGATAAAATTTGATGGATCGTCTGCTTTTGAAAAGCCTGCTTTAAGGCCGACAAATTTTCCGGCTTGCCTTGGATCTCAAGTCCTTCTGAGGGGATTGACACCAATTCCAGCTGAAACTTTTTCAGGGTCGCTTTGATATTTTTTAGTTCCCGGTACACGGTTCGCTCATTGACATTTAGGCGGTCGCTGATATCTTGTACGGTATGCTTGTTTCTACTAGTTAACAAAATCGTTAAGATTGAGCTTTCTCTGGTCGATAAGTACATCTAGATTCCTCCCCAGCCTTAGTAGAATTCATCATACTACACTAAAATAGAAGCGGACACTGCCTATTCCTCATTATTTTCTTTGATAAATTTAATGAAGCGATCGTATTCACTGTTGTCCAGGAAGTTTTTGATTGTCAAAATCGGGATCTGTTTGCCGCTGGTCAGACTTTTGACTCTTTCTAATAAAATTTCATTGGTGATAATCAGGTCGGCATTTTCCGGGATATTGTCCACCGAAACATTCTTGACTGTCACCTCCAGCATGTTCTTGCGCGCCTTGGTACTCAACATGGAGGCCCCCATCGCACTGGATCCCATTCCGGCATCGCAGGCAATGATCACATTTTTGATCATTTTGCCTGTTGGAGCAGCATTCTCTGTTACGATCAGTTCCGGCATTGCGGATTCAAAGCCTTCCGCAGTTGACCCCCCTGCCCCTTCCAACGACAGCTCCTCTTGTGCAGCTTGATCTTTTTTAAAGCTAAGCTTCAAGAAAAAGGCGCCGACTACAAAGGAAACCAGCACTGCAACCGCATACATGGCAATATTTATAATAAAATTCCCTCGAGGCGTCATCATCAGCAAAGCCAAAAAACTTCCCGGTGAGACTGCTCCAACTGTTCCTCCACCAAACATTTGTCCAATTGCCAATGCAGCCATGTTGCCTGCGATCGGCCCTAAGATCGTGATCGGCTTAATCATGGCATATGGAAAAGCAACTTCTCCGATCCCGCCTAAGAATTGGATCAGCATACAAGCGGGTGCCGACTTCTTAGCCATCCCCGTTCCAAACATTGAAAAGGCAATTAGTAAACCTACCCAAGCGCCGCCGTTTGCTTCAACCAAGAACAATAAGGATTTCCCTGTTTCCAATACCTGCTGCGTTCCTAACGGAATCATAATTCCGTGATTGACCGCGTTGTTTAAAAACAACACCTGTGCCGGCTGAACAAAGATACTGGTCAGCGGAATCAAATTCCGTGCCATCAGCCAGTCGACGCCGCCCGAGATGAACGAGAGAATGACCGCAAAGATCGGTTCAACTGCTACGAATCCAATCAGAGCAATCGCAAATCCCAAAAAGCCCAGTGAGAAGTTGTCCACCAGCATCTCAAGACCTGGTTTGACCTTGCCTTTAAAAAGACCATCGATCTTCTTCATCAGAATCGCACCGATCGGACCCATGATCATCCCGCCAATCAACATCGTGATATCTGCTCCAACTACTACCCCCATAGTCGCCAAAGCTCCGATCGCGCCGCCTCGTTTTCCATACACATTGTATCCGCCGGTGTATCCAATTAAAATCGGCAATAAATAATTCAAAATTGGCGGAACCAACTCATTCAAATGCTCATTAGGCGTCCAACCGGTCGGGATGAAAAATGCGGCCATCAAACCCCAAGCAATAAAAATCCCGATATTCGGCATGACCATCGAACTTAAAAATCCACCCATGCGCTGGATTTTCGCCCGCCAGCTGTTTGCATTTGCAGGTTGCTGAAATTCCATTTTCTTTTCCTCCTTGAGAATACTTATTTTTCGAAAGCACCTTCTGATACTTATTATAGGAGCCGCAATTCCGAAAAGCCATCGTTGGAAGGGCCACCTTTGTCAGATCGCGCCTGTCAAAAATACTCTTGTGGAGAGAACCCGCTTTTTTTACACTTTGGGTATTAACTATTCTTGGGAGGGATTTATATGTCAGTAACGCAACACACACAAGCGATCATTGAAGAATTATTGTCCTTTGTTCCATATGAACGAGAAGAAGAGCTGGAAAGACTCGTCCATGCAATCCTGCAGGCCAAATCGATTTTTCTTTCTGGCGCAGGCCGGTCAGGGGTGGCGATTCGCGGATTTACCAATCGACTGCTGCACTTGGGTTTATCGGTTCATCTTGTTGGGGAGATCAGCTGCCCTAGAACCGCTCAAGGCGATCTTTTGATCCTCGGCTCCGGCTCTGGGACAACATCCAGCCTGGTAGCGTTGGCAAAGAAAGCCAAAAGCAATGGTGTCACCTTAGCCCTATTGACGATGGATAACGAATCCGAGATCGCCCAAATAGCAGATGTCGTTGTCGTGCTTCCCGGCGTCTCACCTAAGCTAAAAGAAAACAAGCTCACCTCGATCCAGCCGATGGGTTCCGCCTTTGAACAGCTCAGTTTTCTAACCTATGACGGGATCATTTTAGAACTGATGGCGCGTATGGAGGAAACGAACGAGACCATGCATGCAAGACATACGGATATGGAATAAAAAACGCACGGGAGAACCTTTTTATCGGTTCTCCCGTGCGTTTTTTAAGCCATGTATTCTTCGGGAACGCTAGACTTGATAAGCATGTTCATGTCATTCGATCGCCGATCAATAGTTCTTTTTCTAGGCTTTTACATCGTTGGTCTCTTTCAAGCGAGTTGCCTTTTCCATTGGCAGGCCTGTATCATAATCCAATTGCCGCGGTTCATACTCTTCATTTTCTCGTTGGCGCGTATGGCGATCATTTTCCCAGCTGGGTTCTTTGTCTTTGCGCCACGGACGAACCGCCCATTGATAGCCTCTAAAGGGATCACGAGTCTCATTCATCTGCTGCAGCATCCGGTCATGCAGCGCATTGCGTACCGCTTCGTAATCCGGAGAATCAATCAGATTGATCGTTTCATATGGATCATTGACAAGGTCGTAAAATTCATCCGAATCAAGCAAATGAACCACCAGCTTGTACTTCTCGCTGGTCGCAGCCCGCATCATCTGCACCCCGCCAAACCCATCGTGATCCACCTCGTATCGGGTAAATTCGGTAAATACCACATCATTGATTTCCTGTTCAGCATCGTAGATTTGAGGCAGCATGGATTTGCCCTCCAGCACTTTCGGAAGCGGCACACCCATGTAGTCTAGAATCGTTGGCACCAAGTCGATATGAGAAGCAGGGCTGGTAATCGTTTTCCCTGCTTCGCCACCGCGGATGATCAGTGGCACATTGGCTATTTCCTTGTAGCAAGCTGCATTTTTCATCTGTAATTTGTGATTGCCCAGCATTTCTCCATGATCCGAGGTAAATATCACTAATGCGTCAGGATAATTCTGGTTAATGATCTCCATGACTCTGCCGATCTCATAATCAACAAAGCTGTTGCAGCCTAAAAAGAGCGCTAACCCTGACGAAGGCTTGTTAAGCTCAGAACCAGGCTTTTCCATATCTTCTCCAGACCACAATTGCTGATACAAAGGTTTTTGAGTCAAATCATCATCATAGTTTGGATTATAGTCAAACGAGTAGCCTTCATACATGCGATTGAACGGTGCCGGACACAAGCATGGACCATGGGGCTCATCATACGAGATAGTCAGGAAAAAGTCGGTCTCCTTGTTCTTTTCCAAGAACTTGACTGCGCGGTCTGTACAACGATGGGCGTAGGTAAAATCCTCTGTCATCCAGTCTTCGTATGAGGATTCCGGTTTTCGTGAAGCCATCCGCTGCTCATCGGTCAATTCCTCTAAATAGGTGCGCATATCATACCAATACTCTGGGTCCCAGCCTTCTGGACAGCGGCCCAATCCAAAATAATCGGCCCCATCTAAATGGTATTTACCAATATAGCCGCAATGAATCCCATTGTCTGTCAGGCGTTGTCCCACCGTCTTTACATTGTCTCCCATGGCAATGCTGTTGGTGTACATGCCGTTGGAATGCGGGAACTGCCCGGTAAAAATCGCTGAGCGTGCCGGACCGCAAACCGGTTGGCAGCTGTAAGTATTCTCAAATTTGAGCCCCTCCTCCGCCAACGCGTCAAGGTTTGGGGTGTGCATGTCCGGGTTGTAGCACCCCAGCATATCTTTTCTGGTAGTATCTGTCATGATAAAAATTAACTGCTTATTCATTGGCCATGTTCTCTCCATCTAATGATTCAATAGTAGGTGCTGCTTTGGATTTTTTATCTTGAAGGATCAGCGTCACTCTAAACAATGCAAAGGTCAATACGGCAAAAAGTCCCGTAATGATCAAGAAACGCGATTGGTACTCTGGCTGATCAACGATTCCTAATGGTGAGAAGATAACGTACGCATAGACCGTTGCCATCGCAATCACGATCGATACTGGTTTAGCATATCTCCAAGGAGTCAGATCGACCACACCAACATCCTTTTGCTTGTAGGCTTCTTTTCGTGGACTGATAATCCCCGCGACCAGCATGATCGCAACACAGCAGACGAAGAGGATGCCATACACATGCAGATAATGGATCGACAGGTCAAACACAAAGTTGTACAGCGTATACGCCGTGATGAAAAAGAAAATTGCGATCTTGGCACCGATCGCCGGTGTCTTTTTGGTTGCGAAGCCCATCAACACCACCACTAATGTCGGAATATTGAAGTACCCCATGATACTCTTCATAAACGCGTACAAGCCATCTGGTGCTTTCGCGATCTGCGGCGCCACAAAAATCGCAAATATCGTAATGAAGGTCCCAAAAACTTTTCCGATCTTCACCAGCTTTTCATCATCAATGTTCGGATTGATGATCGGCTTATACACATTGATACAAAACATCGTTGAAGCGGAATTGAGTGCCGAATTAAAGGAGCTTAACACGGCTCCAAACAGCACCGCTCCAAAAAAGCCTAATAAACTTTTCGGAAGGACACGAGCTACAAGGTAGGAATAGGCCAGATCCTGATGGCCGATTTCCGAGCCATACAAATGGAAGGCAATGATCCCTGGAAACAACAGCATCACCGGCACCATGATCTTGATCAAGCCAGCATATAAAACGCCTTTTTGGCCTTCGACTAAGTTTTTAGCACCGAACGCCCGCTGAACGATCTGCTGGTTGCAACACCAGTAAAAGGTATTTACCAATAGAATCCCTGTAAAAATCGTAGAAAAAGGGACATTTCCTGGCCCAGTGACCGCATTCAATTTCTCAGGATGACTCGTCACCAGCTGATCGATCCCAGCCATGACGCTGCCGTCCCCCAGCACACGAAGCCCCAGAATCGGAATCAGCAAACCACCGACCATCAGACCGACACCATTGATCGTATCCGATACCGCCACCGCTTTTAAGCCGCCGAAGATCGCGTAGATCCCGCCGATCAAGCCGGTTCCGGCAATCACATAAAACAGCGACTGCTCCGGAGTGACCCCTAGCAAGGAAGCCACATCAAACAAAGAATTGACTGCGATCCCTCCTGCGTACAAGACGATTGGCAAGGTCACCAGCGACAAACTAATCAAAAATAGAGCGGTTACAATGTTTCGTGTTCCTTTGTCAAAACGCTCTTCTAAGAATTCCGGCACCGTTGTGAAGCCGCTTTTTAAATACTTCGGCAAAAAGATTAAGCCCATCAAGACCAGCGTCAAACCCGAAGTGACTTCCCAAGACATGGACGTCAAACTGCCGGCAAATCCATTCCCATTCAACCCCACCAGCTGTTCTGCGGAAAGATTCGTCAACAGCAGCGATCCGGCGATCACGCCGCCCGTCAAGCTTCTTCCGCCTAAGAAATACCCAGAATTTGTCGATAAGTCCTCTTTTCTAGTGATCCACCAAGAAATAATTGCAACCAGAGCGGTAAAGAAAATGAACGTTGCAATGGTAAAGAAATCCATCAATACTCCTCCTAACACTTTTTAATTTACTACGTGAACCAATTATCTATATTTATAACGCTTTCATTTCACGTTGTCAATCAATTTTAGGATATTTTTTCAACTTTTTTTATGATATGGTATAGTGAGTAAAAGGAGCTGTTGAACATGAAGCACATCTCTGATATCAAGGAAAACAACAAACGGTCAATTTTGAAATTGCTTTATCAAAATAAACCTTATTCTAAAAAGCGCATCGCTAAAAAGCTGTCCCTGTCTGCGTCTGTCATCACGAAGCTGTGCAACGAGCTTCAAGATGAGGGCTGGATCACAGAGCAATCCACCTTGAACAGCGGAAAAGCCGGTCGCAAGGAAATCGAGATCGTGATTAATGCGTCTCACAAATACTGCATTGGCGTGGTTTTAAATCACCTGTACACGACGATCGTCCTGACCGATCTGCAAATGAACGTCATTGAAAAGCAGCGCTTCGATACCCTTCAGGAAAGCGGAAAACATGTTGCTCAGCTGATTCATTCACTTAGTGAACTAATTACAGCACATCATCTTGCACCGTCTGATATTTTAGGCATCGGAATCAGCATCAAAGGCAAAACCGATGGACGGATCTCCTTCTCTGGAATCTGGGAAACACCTGTCGATATCGCCTCGGTGATCGAAGAAGAGCTTCAGCTGCCCGTATACTTGGACAATGGCATTCGCTGCAGTGCTTTGCTGGAAAGCTTTACCTACGAATACCGGACCTTCATCTTCATTAAATACATGGAACCCGGTATCGGCGGCGCCGTTATGAAGCACGGCGAACTTTTAAGAGGCGACCATCACCTGATCATGGACTTTGGTCATCAAATCATCGACCCTTCCGCCGACTACTGCCCGATCTGCAAACGCCGCGGCTGTTTGGAAAGCTTGATCTCGATCGAAGGTATTATCCAAACCTTGAAGCAGTCCTTTTCTCCGAAAAACGACCCGACTCTATGGGATATCTGCAACGGAGACAAAAATCAGATCACTGCCGAAACGATCGTAGCAGCAGCAGAAGCGGGCAGTATCGAGTTAAACCAATTGTTCAAAAAAACTGCCAACGATTTTGCGATTGCTTTGCTGAATACGGTGGCACTGTGGGACATTCCACGAATCATTTTAATCGGCGACTTCTTCCTTTCAAGACGTTTCGTCCAGTATGTCGAATCCGCCTTGCTGGAGCTGCAGCTGTCGCCTCAGACCTTCTCCATTGATTATAATATACACGACGATGAAGATCTGTCCTCCATCGCATTATTGTTGAAGCATGAATTGGTGTAAAAAAAGTACGGATTCGCGAGGAATCCGTACTTTTTTACATCAGCTTCCAGCCATTAAACAAATTGATCAGCAAAACCACCACGATCACCAATTGGAAAACCGTCGTCACCCGTTCTTCAGACAGCACTTTGCTGAATTTCGCCCCCATAAACCCGCCAACGATCGCCGCCGGCACGATAAAAAGCAGCAAAGATAGGTCATAGCGACCGAAACCACTGCTAAAGGCAATCGTCAGAAGCTTCGAGAGCTGTGAAAAGAAGATCGTACCGATCGAATAAACTGTTGCCTCTTTGATCGGCAACGAAAAAAGCAGCATCAGCAGACTGACATTGATCGGACCTCCGCCGATCCCTAATAAGCTCGCCAAAAATCCCAGAAACAATCCGCAAAGCAAAAAACTCCCCTGATACTTAAAATCATACTGCCTCCATTGATTTTTACTGTAAAGCAGCGCAAACAACAACGTTGCAACCGTCAAAACGATCTGAATGATTTGAACTGTGGACTCCTTTTCATACAGCAGAAGCAATCCTTCAAAGGCACTATTGCCCAAAAAACCGCCGATCACCGCTCCAAAAGAGACCCAGCCTAGAACTGGCCAGTTGATCCGTACGCCATTTTTTAGTTGCCGGATCGTGGAAACGATCGACATCGTAAAAACGGCGACGGTCGAATAAAACGAAATGGCGGCTACCGAATGAAACCCAAACAAATCCAAAACCGGCTTGATCAACACACCGCCGCCCATTCCAGAGATCGCTCCGATCGCATTTGCAACCACGATGACCATAAAATAAATCAATCCTATCACCTTGCTGCCTCCTTCAACATAGCCAAAATCGCAGGGATTTTCGGCACAAAGCTTTTAAGTACTTCCTGGTACCCGCAAAATTCTTCCTGTTCATTCACATAAATGGCATCCTTCATCCGTTTACATCCGCCGCGACACATCTTAAAAAAAGGACAGCTGCGGCAATATGAACTGGTTACGGGCTTTTCTGATACAAACAGCTTCGACAAATCCTGCTCAAATAATTCCCTCAATGTTTGGTGTTGAATGTACCCTAAACGATATTTGTCCAGTACATAAAAATCACACGGGTAGACACTGCCATCCGCCTCAATCACGTATTGAATCTGGCAATTCCCTAAAATGCCGCAAGCTGTAGTCTGATGGTTTACTAAAAGATTTAACAGGTCATCGAACAATTTTATGCTGACGTAGTTTTTATGCCCTAAATAATCGAGCCACAGCTCCAGTAAGCGCTTGTAAAAATACGCAAAACTTCGCGGCGAAAGTGCATAATCTGATTTTGTTTGAGCCTCCAGCTCATCTAAACAAGGAATAAATTGAATGTACTCAATCTTCTGCTCAACAATAAACTGGAAGATCTTTTCCGGTTCATCCGCCAGCGCATCAGTCAGTACACACAGCACGTTATAATTGATCTTGTAGTCGTCAAAAAGCTGCTTTGTTTTAAGGACTCGCTGAAATGTACCCCTGCCTTTCGGATCAAGGCGATACCGATCGTGAAACGCCGAATATCCATCGATCGACAGCCCGACTAAAAATTGGTTTTCCTTCAAAAAAACACACCACTGTTCGTTGATTATCATGCCGTTCGTTTGCAGACAATACTCGACTTGAACCTGTTTAGCCTGACGCTGTATCAAGGAAACGATTTGCTTAAAATAAGCCAATCCTGCCAGAGTTGGCTCGCCTCCCTGAAAGGTCAACGTCAACCGATCGCCCGCTTCAAGATCACAATAGATATTCTCAATCATTTTTTCCGCTGTCTCCGCGTTCATCCTTCCAAATGAACGAACGTCTCTCAGTGAAGAAATATCTGCATAAAAACAGTATGTACAGCGAATATTGCATAACGCAGAGGCTGGTTTGATCAATACTGAAAGATGCTTCATAAAATACCTTCTCATTTCAAAATAATTAGTTCACGTTAGAACATTTTAACCATTACATGGATTGATTGTCAAATCTATTTTTGTTAATTTCATTCTAAATGGCCGTTTTTAAAGTAAATTATTTTGTTTTCCGATGGTTCTCGTAGTGAATCAAAAAAATGTCAGGAACCTTTTAAGAATTTTCATATTTTCTGCTTATGATTTGAAGCACTGCAAAAGATGCTTCTGCTTAGCCAGTAAGAGAGGTGTAAGCTATAAGAAAAAGGAGCTGATAGCTTATTTGACACCAGAGCAGGAAAAGCTAGCTAAAGAAACGTTGGCTAAAGATGGTCAGACTCCGGAATAAGCCTTTATGGATTATATCTATCTAAAAAAATGAAGACAGTAAAAAAAGCAATATTCCAGAATGATAGAAAATCCTCATGTTCAGAGAACGCCCCTCAAACTGTGAAAGATTGGATTCGACATCGATGAATTTCAACTATCCATTTTCCCTGCAAAAAAGCACATCATAACGATGTGCTTTTTGAATCTATTCTTGTTCTAGTCACTCACCCTGCCCGCTTCACCACATAAATATCGGTCTCCTTCGTTTGTTTGAACCAAACAAAGCACAGGAAGGAAATCAACGCGATAAAGCCACCGACTGCCATGATCGGCAACAACATGGAGGTTCCGCTTTTTTTGAACAAAGCCCCTATTAGAAATTGTCCCAATGGTACGGCTGATTGGGAAACCGCGGTCATCGTGGCCATCATCTTGCCCAAGTTCTCATTCGGAGTGACTCGCTGCAGCAATGAGATCAAATATACCGAAATCGCACTCACCATCACACCGATGATAAAAGTAATCCCCACAACTACCCAAAATCCAGCATCTGACCGCAGCAGGTTCACTAAGATACCCATGAACAGCAGCAACAGTCCAGTAATGGTAAAAATCCGATAAAAATTGTCAAAGCGGACATTTCTTGTCAGCCGGCTGGCAAAGACCGCTCCTAAAATACTTGCCAGGCTAAAGCTGGCCATCCCGATACCATACAACGTGTCATCCACCTGCAGGCCCATCCGGAAAATCACCGGCAAGCCCACGACCACAAAAGCACCTAGCGAAAAATCGATCGCTGCCACGATCAGCACTACCCGAAAAAGCGCCCGGCTTTCCTTCAAATCCGCAAAACCAGCTTTTAAATCCGCGACCAGCAGTTGGATTACTCGACCTGTTTGCTGGTGTTTCTCATACGGAATGTTTAAAAGGCTTTCGATCAGTGCGGCGACCACAAAGAAGAAAATGCTGCTGCCGATCAACAGCTTTGCGCCGAATATCCCGTAGAGAACACCACCGATGATCGGAGCGGCAATTCTGGACAATTGCAGGATCGCATTGGACAGACCGTTGATTTTCTCCAGCTCCTGCGGCTCAACCAATAAAGGAATACTGGCTCCAACCACAGGCGTGTCAAAGCTGCTGACAAAGGACAGTAGGAACAGCAGCAGCCCGATCGCAAAAATCGATTCCGTCATCCCCACCACCAAGAACAGCAGCAGGGCCAAAACGGCATTCGCTGCATCCATCATCACCATCAACACCTTGCGATCAAACCGATCCGCCATGGCTCCGCCAATCGGCGCAAACAACACGGCGATGCTGGACACGGCTAAAATCACGGCGAACACGTCTGCTCTGCCGGTCGTATCCAACACATACAAAGATAAAGCAAATCGCAGGATCGAGATTCCACAGACCGAAATCAGCTGCCCGACGATCAAATACACGATATTTATCCGATTCTTTTTCATTTATTCCCAACCTTCTTTTTGATAAGCCTGCGGATCATTGATCGAACCCGGTTCTATAAATCCTTTGAATCAGCCGCTTCCTGATAAACCATGTCGTAAAACTGATTGATTTTTTCCCGAACCTCATCCAAATGCTGTTGCGGCGGATGGACGTAATTCTTCCACATCAACAACAGATTCTCGATACGGCGGTTGCGTTTTTCCACCGTTTCGGCAGGCCAGAGATCGATGTCACTACAGGTTACTGCTATTAAAATAAGCAGCTCGGCCGCTTCTTCTGGATAGTCGCAGGTATAGATTCCCTGATCAACGTACTCCTGAATCACCTCTGTCATCAGCGGAATCGGCATTTTGATGCGCCGGTCCTTCACCTTATAGGTCACGATCGAGCTTTCCCCTGATTTGGCATAGCGCATCAGCTGACTGGTAAATTGATTGGCTGAGTCGCTGAACAATAGATGCAGCAGCCGCTGTTCTAACGGAAGTTTGACAATATCCGCTCGCCATTCGTCCATCATTTCCTGAATTCCCTTGTCAATCACTGCATCCAAAATTTCATCTTTGGAGGAAAAGTAGTGATACATGCCGCCCTTTGTCAGGCCAAACGCCTTCTGCAGATCCGTGATAGTCGTTCGTTCGTAGCCCTTTTCCAAAAACAGATCCAATGCTATTCGAATCAGCTGTTCCTTCCGAGGGGCAAAATCCTTCTGTGTGCGTGGCATAACGGCACCTCCTTATTAATATACCGACCGCGGTATGTTTATTATGACGTGATTGTCCTTGGTTGTCAATCTCTTTTTGCAAAGGCGGTGTTTGCGCTTGTTAAAAGCCCTTTGCTCTCACCGAGTCGGAATGAGAGCAAAAGGCTTGGATCATTCCTCAAATTTTTGAAAATACGCTCTACTTAACAAAAAGGAATACACGGAGAGCACCACGAAGATCACTACCTTCGTCACTAAAGGCTTTCCGGCAGCCAAGCAGCAAATAAGGAACTTCCTGCAATAATTAAAAAGAGTTTGACCTTCCTGGTCACAGAATAGCGTTGCAGTGACGCAGCAATTCTTCCAGCATCCATCTAGGTCAGGCAAAGAATCAAGTCGAAAAAACTAGAAGAGAAAAAACGATATAGATTAAATGCAGCTGATTGTAAGCCACTCCAAATGCTAAGGAAAAGCTGTAATACAACAAGATTGCTGTTAACGAGGTTACGATAATCAAACTTTTTTGAGTGCCTTGCCTTTTGTATTTTAGCAAGGAGAATGCAAAGCTTGGAAGGGCCCAAAAAGCATCATACAATCTGTTCCAATAAAAATCGGCGCTTTAAAATAAGAGTCGTGTTTATAAAGCCCATATCCCCACATTTTTATAGTCTCGCCATATTGGTTGACGAAATGAAATGCATAATCTGTATTGAAGGCAAATAATCCTGCAACAGAGCAGATGGCTCCAAACACAACAGTTAGACTTAACACGGTGACTAGGATCTTTCGCACTTTTTGTTCCTCTCTTTCTGTCCGACTAAAGCTGAATCATCTGCACCTGGTCTAACTGAACGAAATCAGCCTTCCCAGCCTGCATCACCTCATTGATTGCTTTGTTTAATTCAGTTTCTGCTCCTTTATTACTGGCCTTATTAAGTATTTTTAACAGCATCTTCTCTGGAAAACTCAATTGTTCCTTGGAAAGCCGGCCACGCAGGTGAACCATTTGCGCCTGAGGGATTTCTTTTTGGATGCCGATCTGAATTTCTGCCAGCTTTTCCGTATCTTTTCCTGACGTTAAGCCAACAGAAATGACCGCGACCTCCGTTTCTGGCGAAAGCTGCTTGCTGACTGCTTCGATCCCAGTGAGTTTGCCGGCATAGACCGAACCGAAATAAAACACACGATCCACCTCGTCAAGCTGTTTGAGCTCCTGGTAATCAAGAATCGGAAAGCCTTGTGTTCTTGCAAATGCTTCCGCATACTCTTTGGTACTTCCTCGTTTAGATGCGTAAATGACTAAATCATTCATTCTTCATTTCCCCTTTTCATCATAGCCATACTGCAACGACACCATTTCCCCGTCAAAATAAATCGAATCGCCTGCCGGATAATGCCAGATGGCCTGCAGGCGTTTAGGATGCAACAGTCCGTTCTCCTCTACATACTCCGAGAATTTAGCTGTCCAGGGTGCTTTTGACTTGTTTCCAGAAGGGTCGATGGCAATTCGATCTTCCGTCGTGAAGCGTTCCAGTTCTCCCCGAGCGCTAAAATAGAAGATGCCGCTCACCTCATAGCCGGAATGCTTCAATGTCCCCTTGACCGTCTGTGAATCTACCTCTTCCCAAGTAATGAAATCCTGAAACACCACACTTGGTACGATCAAACATTCAGATAAATAGGTCACTAAGCAGCTGATATAAAAATCCTCCCTTGTTTCATCAAAGAGGGTAAACTGTTTGCCCAACACACCTTTCATCGAGCCTTGGTTGTTGACATAAGCATCAATCCCTTGAAACGGAATACCGTAAAGCCTTGTATCAATCAACGCTAATGCATTTGGCTGATTGCCGTCATTGACGCGTTCGTAATCGATCTTCAACGGTTTTTGACCCACATTCAATACAAAGTCCACGGACTCAAATTTGGCGATCGAATAACGCATTTTAGGCTGCTCTGCAAACCCGCAATGTTCCAAATACTTCCTCAAGCTCCTTGGCAAACGAGCGATTTCCTGTTTAGAGAACACTTCCGGTCGTCCAAGACTGCTAGCTTCAACAAGCTGTTGTTTCTGCTGATGAAAAGCCCTTTTTACCGGCGAATAACCAACACTCTCGTAAGCGATGATCCCGCCTAGCACGATCAATAAAATGCCTGCTGTTAGTCCCATTCTCCTCATAGCTCCCCCTTTTAAAAAACAATGTATATTTGAATAGTAACTTGTTACCTATTAACAATCATAGCATATAGTCAAAAAAGAAGAATAGGTCCTGAGACTTATTTGGACAGAAAAAAAAGAAATGATCCTGTGAAGAATCATCTCCTTAATGGATAAAAATGTGCAAGCCGATCAGTATGAAGCATAGGATTGACGCATACGTATGTCGCTGCTTTTTCTCTCTGGTTTTTTTCTTAATAAATAGGAAACTGTTTAAATAGCCCAGCATGGCCAGAGCCCCTATACCAAAAGGCTGATCAAAAAACTGATCGACTCGAAACAATGCGTGAAAGCCTGCTAAAAACAACATCAGCCAGCCAAACAGATAATGGTTTTTCTTGACGAAAGTCATTCCCGACGACCGTCGTCGAACTGCCATTAAAAACAGCGGCAGCATACACGCCGCACTTGTCCAGCCCGCTGCATCAGTCAGAGTCATTCGAATCGCCTACCAATGCAGTTTCGACTGCTTTTTGAATCACCTTGCTGGAATTGGTGGCACCAGAAACAGCATCCACACTGATTTTTTGCTGCTGAATGATTCGTTGAGGAATCACCTCGGCCTTTTCTCCGCGGTCGTTTCGATGCTCCAGATCGATTTTCTCAATTTTATGATCCTTGACCGTCACTTTGACCTTGGCTCCAATGATGTCCGCATCTTTTTCCCCGATGTATTCGCCATCTTCAACCGTGGATAGATCCACGTCATGAATGGTGATTTGATTGATGATGCTTTTGTAATTTTGCATTCGCCGGAAATAATAGATGCCATATCCTGCAGCCAAAAGAACCATTACACTCCCAAGTATGACGATCACCCTCATTTTTTTACTCATTCTAATCCCTTCCTTTGCGTGTCAGCTTGTGAACATCGATTTGCTGGAACAACTGATCGATCTGAGCGTCCAGCTGTTCCCGATTTAATTTGTACAGCTCATGATTCGCCAATAAAGGCTGGATGCCTTCGATCACCGCCACGATCTCCGTCCACATTCGGATACGCTCCTTCATTTCTGCCACATGCTGCTGCAACACTTGATTCGCCTGATCATTGCACTCTTGTCCTTCTGGCTGATAATATAGCGACGTCATTGTGCGAATATCCTCCAAGGAAAAATCTGCATACTTCATCACCATGACATTTTTGATGATCAACAGGTCTTGTTCGTCATATACCCGGTATCCGTTTTCTCGTCGTTTTGAAGGCAATATGTCTCGCTTATCATAATATCGCAGTGAAGCCGGCGAAATTGAAGTCAATTTTGAAAATTCTTGAATAGTCCACATCGGCTCTCTCTCCTTTTCGAGTAACTTAACATTAAACCACGGGTGAAGGTCAATGGGATTTGCATTTTTTTTGCCGTTCAGGTGAAAAATCCGACTTTAGACGGAGAAAAAAAGCAGCAACACCTCCGAAATAATCGCATTGATCACTTTAAAGATGTTGCCGCTAACGAAAAAAGACAACTGCCTCACACAGCTGTCTTTCCACTCTACATAGAGCCTTTAAAAATATTGGTGTTTTTAGCAAAGTAATCGTAGCCTGAATAGATCGTAAAGAACAGGCACACATATAGCAGGATTTGATCCACTGGAATCCCGATGTAGTTAAACGGCACATTGTTCAAATACAAGAAGACGATCCCGGTCATTTGAGTAGCTGTTTTAATTTTTCCCGGCATGGCCGCCGCCATAACGCCGCCACCTTGTTCCACAATCAGTAAACGCAAGCCGGTGACTGCTAATTCACGACATACAATGATGGCAACGACCCAAGAAGGGGCCTTTCCTTGTTCCACTAAAATAATAAAAGCGGTCATGACGAGCATTTTGTCTGCTAACGGATCGGCAAATTTCCCGAAGTTGGTCACTAAATTTCTTGAACGGGCGATCTGACCATCCAAATGGTCAGTATAACTGGCAATCGCGAAAACGATCGCTCCAACTAGTTGGGTAACTGGAAGCATCGTGTTGCCTGCTTGGATCGTTCCCCAATCCCATGGAACTAAAACAATGATCATGAACAACGGTATCATAAAAATACGCAACACCGTCAGCTTGTTTGGTAAATTCACTTTCTTGCTCCTTTCTTATGCTGCATAATTCAGCGTCAATCGGATATTTTTCTGATTGAGCGACTGATTGGGTTGAAAATCCAATGGTTGATCATTGACTTGGACATTCACGTAATCGGCAACTCCAGCAACGACTAAAACGTGTGTGGCATCCGCAGGTATGTCGGTTGTCTGTGTTTCCTCCGGCTGCAAAACATGTTGATACACCATGACGTCATTGATCTGCACACCGATCCAAGCTTGGCCGGTCTTGCCGGTAAAGGTCAATCGAGCGGGCTTTTGCACTTGATCTAACCGCATGTTCGCCTCGGTGAGGCTGTCGTTTTCCATTGTCGCAGTCATTTGCGGCGGCTCTGGAGACGTCGCCGGTACTTCACTAGCAGCTGGCGGCTCTGCAGAAGAGCTAGAATCCTCCACCTGAATCGAGCTGGGACGGGTGATCATGTCTTCTGAACGATGATCCAGCCACGTCATGTAGCCGACGATAATCACGATTGACAACGCGATCAGACCAAGAATGATCGTTGGCAAACTGGCTTGAAGCTTCAATTTTCTTGGATCCGCCACATGCTTATTCGTGCGTGATCTTCCTATTGCTTTTGGTTCTTCGTAAGCAGAAGGCGGCTTGTCTTTGCCGTCATAAATAGCCAGCAAATGGTCCGCATCAACTTTGACGACTTCCGCATACTGGCGAATAAATGTGCGAACATAATATTCACTCGGCAGCCGCTCGAAATCATTGTCCTCGATCGCCAGCAAATACCGCTTGGGGATCTTGGTTTTTTGCTGCAGCACATCAAGCGTGATGTGCTGCTGCGTACGGGCTTTTTGTAACATTTCTCCTATTGTGTTGATACTAACCACTCGGTTTCTACTCCTTATTCGTATTAAGGTAATCATTTTCCTTGGAAAATGAATTTTTTGCTCATGCCGTATACCATCCTACTAAACAGTCTGTGTTTTTTGTAGATGGTCCATTTTTCTAAGTGTTACTGTCTGTTTTCTCTTACGAAAAGTAGGACTGGCACCCTTATTCGTATTAAGGTAATCATTTTCCTTGGAAAATGAGTTTCTTGCTCATGCCGTATACCAAACCTTCATTCCATCCAGCCGCCGGTAACGGGGAGGATGATGCCGGTGGTGTAGCTGGCTTCGGGTGAGCAGAGGTAGCTGCAAGCTGCGGCGATTTCTGCTGGTTTTGCTAGTCGGTTCATAGGGATTTTTGCTAATAATTCAGCTTGTTCCTCTTCAGTCCATTCCTGGTTCATGCGGGTATCGACCGCTCCGGGAGCAACGGCATTGACCGTGATCCCTAAGGTGGCGACCTCCTTGGCATAGGCTTTGACAAAGGCTTCTTGTGCTCCCTTGACCGCACTATAAACAGTCTCCATACTGCTGCCGCGGTGCCCATAAACAGAGCCGATAAAAATCACCCGACCTTGTTTGCCAGCACTCAGCTTGCCCTGCAATTGCTGCAAAAGCAGCAACGGTGTTTTGACGTGGACCTGCCATAAGGCGTCAATTGCTTCGCTCGAGACCTCTGTCAGCAAGTCATAAACGGTATGTCCGGCAGAAAAAATAACTGCATCGACCTGAAAAAGCTGCGTTAAAAATCCAGTGATCTCAGACTCCTTCAGCATGTCTAAGGATACCACAAAAAAATCTTGCTGAGGATAATGCGACCGCAAGTCTGAAACGAAATTTAAAACTTTTTCTTCGTTTTGATAGTAATGGCAGTACAACGACCAGCCGTTTGCTGCCAGCCGGCGACAAATCGCTTCTCCGATGTCGCCGCTGGCTCCCATGACCAATCCGTAAGGCATCCTAGTCCTCCTTACGCATATAAAACCGGCTGAAGGCCTCTTCCTTGATCAGACGTTTACCGGCAGATAACACATCTTCCAGCTGCACCTCTTGGATCAATTCCGGCATATCAAACAACGTCCATTTGCCATATAAGGATTGAGTAAATTGATTGGCCACATACTCCAACGCATTCAAAGATTGGAAATACTTGCCAAGCATCCGTTTTTTCAACAAAGCCAAATTCTCTTCCGACAGCTCTGGATCATTTTCAAAGTTCAGCAAAATCTTTGTCATCTCTTCAGCAAAGCGCTCAGGATCTTCGGTATCGCCGCCAAAATCGACAAAATAGAAGCCGCGATCCAATGATGCATCATAACCAAAGCTGTCGTCAATGATTCCCGAATTGTACAAGCGCAAATAATTTTGTGATGTACTGCCTACCAGCAATTGCAGGAGGAGATCTATCGAAATCTTGAAGATCAATCGCTCACGGTCGTCTTCTGGCAACGGCGCGATACCTTTGATTCCCACGACCGCTTTCGGGATCGTGATCGGCATCGTTTGTTCGCTGAAAGGGACGATATCTTCAGTTGCCTCTTCCGGGAATTTGCGCTGGATGGCTTCCGGTGCAGAAAATTCCTTTTCGGCTTGGTTATCGCGAATAAAAGCCATCAGTAATTCCGGCTCCAGATTTCCAACTACAAACAACGTCATATTGCTTGGATGGTAAAACGTGTTGTAGCAAGTATATAGATCTTCGGCAGTAATGTCAGCGATCGACTCGACAGTCCCGGCAATATCGATATGCAGCGGATGCTTCGGATACATGTTTTTCAAGATACCGAAAAACTGCTGCCAGTTTGGATCGTCCTGGTACATTTGAATTTCCTGTCCAATAATGCCTTGTTCCTTTTGAACCGATTTTTCTGTAAAATAAGGGTCTTGAACAAAATCCAGCAGGGTCTGCAAATTCAACTCCAGCTGATCCGTCGTCGAAAAGAGGTAGCTGGTACGAGTAAAGCTGGTAAAGGCGTTGGCCGATGCGCCTTGCTCCCCGAACTTCTGAAAGACATCGCCATCTTCTTTTTCAAACATTTTGTGCTCTAAAAAATGCGCGATCCCATCAGGAACGGTGATATAGTCGCTTCCGCCGCGGGGAACAAACGTATTGTCGATCGAGCCGTAATTGGTACTGAATAATCCATACGTTTTATGATAATCATCCTTTGGCAGTAAGTAGACTGTCAGGCCGTTAGGCAGCACTTCTTTGTAAAGTGTCTCATTGATAGTTTGATAGATCTGCTTTTCCATCCTATTGTCCTCCATCTAAAAAGAAAATCGCCTGTAATTGGATCTGCTTAGCAACCTTTTCAACCTCTTGGGGCGTAACAGCATCCAATCGGGCCAGCCACTGTTCGTCTGTTAAGTAGGTTCCCGGCATCCATTGTTCCATATAGGCGATCTCAATCGCGTTTTGCGGACGATCCAGTCCTAATAAATACTGATTTCGCAGCATTGCCTTGGTCTGCTTGAAGGCCAGCTCGCTAAATTCTCCCTTTTGAAGGGCCTGCAGCTGCTCCGCTACTAAATGCAGCACTTTCTCACGGTTCTGGCTGTTGATCCCAGTTTGGACATTCATGTAGCCGCGAAAGGTGTCAAAGGAGCTGGAAGCATAATAAGCCAAGCTTTCCTTTTCCCGTACGTTCATAAACAATTTCGAATGCGGAAATCCACCAAATAAGCCGTTAAAAACGAGCAAAGGAAAACGCGCCTTATCTTGGAAATAAATGCCCGTTGAGTATGCCAAATTCAACTTGCCCTGAATGACGGACTCCTGCAGCTGACTTTCACGGATCACATTGCTGACGGGCTGGCTGTAGTAAATCTCCGGCTTTGTTTCTTCTCGATCTGTAAACGGCAGTGCTGCGAACAGACCCTTGAGTGTTTCTTCCTCCACATCCCCGATCACGAAGATGTCGATCTGGTCATTTGCCAGCATCTCCTGATAATACGCGGCGATACTTTGGCTGGTTTCATGCACCAGGTCTTCTAGACTGCCAAAGCTGGGAATTTTTTGCGCCTCTTCTGTGAAATAGGTTTCTTGCAACTTTAACGAAGCCAAGGTCTGCTTGTCCTCGTTCAGACTTTCCAGATAGCTTTGCAGATTTTCTTTTTCCAGCGCAAAGGTTTGCACATCAAAAGATCCCTCTTTAATATTCGGATGAAACAAAATCTCTTTGAAAAAGTCAACGGCCTGCGGCAAAATATCTGGATCATTAACATATTTTCCGTTGACTACGCTGACTCCGATATTCAGCCAGTGCAGATTGCCTTTGCGACCGACATTGATTCCAAAGCTGGCTCCGTAAAGCTCTGCCAATTGGGCACTTAATTTGGTCTGGTCCGGGTAGTTGGCAGAATTGGTCTCTAATAAATTCGACAGCAGCGAGCGTTTGGTCATTCGTTCCCGCTGCAAACGGGTCGTAAATCGAGCGTAGATATGGATCGTTTTATATTTTTTCGTCGGCAGAACATGCAGACGAACACCTTGTTTTAGTTGAATCATCTCTGGACTCCTTTTGGCCGGTCAGTTGGACAAGCCCTCTTTATTTTATCCGTTACTGCCAATTATAGCATAGGGCTAGTGGACAATGGTGAAATTGCTATACTTGTCCAAGCCGTTTATTTCAACTTTTTTGAGGATTTCGTTATACTAAAAATGAGACAAGTAGGAAAAAAGGGTGTGACGTTATGTTTAAAGAATTTAAAGAATTTTTGATGCGCGGAAATGTATTGGATCTCGCTGTTGGTGTCGTGATCGGGAGTGCCTTCACGGCTATCGTGAATCAAGTCGTGGATGGATTGATAACCCCGCTGGTGGGATTAGTTGTTTCCTTCTTCACTGGCGGACAGGATTTGGACAGTGCGGTCTCCGTATTAGACTGGAAACCTCGTGCAGGTGTGACCTTCGCATTTGGCGATGTCATCAGTGCCATCATTACCTTTGTTATCACTGGCTTCGTGTTATTCTTGATCGTCAAGGCAGCCAATAAAGCCCGCGATTTAGGCACCACGGAGGAGGAAGAAGATGAAGTACCGACCGCCGAAGATTACTTGGCAGATATTCGAGATCTGCTGGCGGAGCAAAAGCATCTGCAGCTCAAAGAAAGCGACGAAGAGATTGAAAAAGAATAAAAACCATGGAGCGAATGCTCCATGGTTTTTAAACTGCTTCAGTTAAAAATTCGATTTCTACCGTACGGGTCAATACGTCGGAATAACTGTAAGAGACACGTTCAAAAGAATTTTCTTCAGGATCTAAATCAACCACGAACACGGAAGGATACGTTTCTGTCAAAATTCCTTTGCGTTGTGTTTGACGCTTTCTACCTGTTTGAGCGACCAGCATGATCGGACTGCCTAATCGATCCTCCAGGCTTTTTTTAATCGTAGCTAAAGTTGTTGGCATACAGTTCACCTCAACTTATATTATAACAGAAATTTATAAAAATATCAATGTTATCATAAGAGAAATTGAAATGCAACCCCTCGCCAGCCCTTTTCATTTGTATCCGTTTGCATTTTTGGGTATTTGATAAGATAACTCTTTTTTTATCTTGCGTTTTGCCCGCAGCAGTGCATTTTTGATCGTCCGCAACTCCATCTGGCGTTCTTGTGCGATCGCTGCAATGTCTGTTCCCTGCAAATACTTTTTCAACACCTCCGCCTCTAAAGAAGAAAGCTGAAAATCAGTCTCCTGAAGAATTTCATTGATGATCAGCTGCTCTTCGATTTGGCTATTGTAAATCATTTGCTCGGCGAGGTAGTCGATCCCTTCTTTTTCGATCGACAGCGGGTTGCGTTGAGCTTTGCGCTTTTTGGCTTCTTGTTTGCGCAGCAAACTGCGCACGCGATTTTCAAAGATCTTTTTGAAATAGAGGCCGAACGTGGTATTTTGGTCGCTGCGGTACGTGCGGGCCGCATCATACAACGCACAGAGTCCTTCCTGCAGCCAATCATCGAGATCATAGTCCTGCACAAAGAATTTCGCTTTGAGGTTGAACACGACAGGCACATACTGGTCAAATAATTCCCGCAGCGCCTCTTCGTCTCCCGTTTTGACTTTGCTTACTAAGTCCATTCTGATCACTCCTTTTTACACCGTCATCATACAAAATTTCGGCGTAAAAAGAACCTGCCAATTTTGCTAGTCCTCACTCAATTCTGCTCTTTTTTGCGACAGATCCGCTAATTGTTCAGGGGTCCAAGGCGAGTTTCTACGAAAATTGGTAAATTTGGTATCCTTCGTGTCACTCAAAATCAGCTCTTCGGTTTTTTGAACAGATTTATACAATTCGCGAGCTGAGGTCCGCAATGCCCCTTGCGAAAAGATCGTCCATTGTTCAGCCAGATCACTGGTGGCTACGGTGACCTGCGTCAGCCGATCATTCAGTTCCTTGGCTGTGCGCTCAATGTAACTGTCTGCGGTTTCATCCTCTTTGGTAAAAATGACCGTCAGCTGATATTTTTGATAGCTTTTTTGAATTCCAGGCACCAGCTGTGCATCGAAAACGACAATAATCTCCAGTCCCTCGTATTTGGCATAATTAGACAGCCGCTGCAATAATGCTTCCCGGGCATCTTCTAAGCGGTCCTGTTTTTTTAACAAGGACAGCTCAGGCCAAGCACCGATCATATTGTAGCCGTCCACCATCAACAATTTCTTCTTCATTAGAGCTCACTTCGCTTTCGCAGAACCTCGTACATCAGCAGACTTGCTGCTACGCTGGCATTCAAGCTTTGCACGTGCCCGGTCATTGGGATCGTCACCATTTCGTCTACGTCCTTTTTCAGACCGGCACTCATGCCTTTACCCTCGTTGCCGATAATCAAGGCGATCGGGCCAGAAACCTTCCATTGACGATAATCGGTCCCCTGCATGTCGGTACCAAACACCCAATAACCGGCTTCCTTCAAGTGTTTGATGGCTTGGCTCAAATTAGTCACTCGGGCGATTGGAACATATTCCACCGCACCTGTAGAAGCCTTCGTCACAACAGGCGTGATCCCTACCGAACGATGCTTTGGAATGATCACTCCACTGACACCGCTGGCATCTGCCGTCCGCAGAATTGAACCAAAATTGTGCGGGTCTTCCAGTCCATCAAGGATTAGTAAAAAGGGCGCTTCTGTGTTAGAAATAGTGTCAAGCAAGGTCTCCAGTGAAAGATATTCATACGGCGTAATCCCTAGAACGATTCCCTGATGGACCCCGCTGTCACTCAACTTGTCCAGCTTTTGTTTAGGTACCCATTTGACCGGCACCGACTGCGCCTTGGCCAATTGCTTCAACTGCTCGATCTTCTCTCCGCGAGCATCCTCCAGCAGAAACAGCTTATTGCCTCGACCGGCTTGCAGTGCTTCCACACTTGCATGATGACCAAAAACGAAGTTATCGGCCTCCTGTCCCTCGGTCTGTTCAGGCTGACGTTTTGCCTCGTGCTTATTCCTCTGTTTTGATGGTTGTTTAGATTGATGCGTTGGATGTTTCCTGCGTTTATCCTTCATCTGTTTCACCTACTTTCTTGATACACCATGTGATCAATTCTTCGACTCGGTCCTTTTCCTCCAGCAGATGCAAATAGCCCATGACGGCTTCGAAGCCTGTCGACATCCGATAGGTCATGATATCGGTATTTTTAGCCGATGTATAGCTTTTCGCATTGCGGCCCCGCCGGTAAATGGCCATCTCTTCTTCGGTCAACAGTTCTTCTGCTTCCATTTGTCGGATCAGATCGGCCTGCGCCTTGGCGGACACATAGCGGGTCGCCATGTGGTGCAGCTTATTGGGCCGTGTTTGACCAGAACGAACGAGAAAATCCCGAATATAGGTCTCATAGATCGCATCGCCTACATAGGCCAAGGTCAATCCGCTCAATTGTTTATAATCTGTCATTAGGCTCTTCTCCACCGTGTTCCTTGAGGGGTATCCTCTAAAATGATGCCTTGCTCCTTCAGCTGGTCGCGAATCTCATCGCTACGGGCAAAGTTTTTGTCTTTACGAGCTTGGATGCGTTCCGCGATCAGCTGATCGACCTCTTCATCCAACAATCCTTCTGCTTCAAACACGATCCCGAATACATCTAGTAAACGAGTGTATACATCGATGGCATAGGTCAAGACAGCAATAGAAACTTCTGATTCTTCGATGTATTGATTGATCCATTTTGCCAGCTCGTAAACGACAGTGATTCCGTTAGCTGCATTAAAATCGTCGTCCATTTCTTCGACAAATCGCGTTTCCAATGCATCAATAGCTTGGATTTTTTCTTGGTCACCAGTCAATTGTTCAACGGCGGTCTCTTTGCGGAATTCTGCATTTTCCAGCGTCGTTTTTAAACGCTGCAAATTGACCTGAGCATCCTTCATCGTTGCTTCGCTGTAGCGGATCGGACGACGGTATTGTGTCGTGGCCATGAAAAAGCGCAGCACTTGAGGATCGATTTCTTGCACCATGTCATGCACCGTCACAAAGTTACCTAGCGATTTACTCATTTTTTCATCGTCCTCGCCAATGGTCACATAGCCATTGTGCATCCAGTAATTGGCAAATTTCTGGCCAGTTTTGGCCTCACTTTGAGCAATCTCATTCTCATGATGGGGAAATTCCAAATCCTGACCGCCGCCATGGATGTCGATCGTGTCGCCCAAATGTTTAGTAGCCATCACTGAGCATTCAATGTGCCAGCCAGGACGGCCCTTGCCCCAAGGTGACTCCCATGAGATTTCATCTGGCTTCGCAGACTTCCACAAAGCAAAATCCAACGGATCTTCTTTTTGCAGTTGCTCCGCTCCGGTTCGTTGACTGGCACCGATTTCCAGCTCGTCAATGGACTGGTCGCTCAGCTCGCCATAATCATTGAACTTTCGCGTGCGATAATAGACATCCCCTTCTGCTTCGTAGGCGTAACCTTTTTCGATCAGCACTGCGATAAAGTCGATAATATCTGGGATATGGTTCATTACCCGCGGATGCAGCGTTGCGGGTTTCACATTCAATGCCTGCGTATCCTCCTCGAAAGCCGCAATAAAGCGATCCGCCACTTCGGGTGCAGTGATCGATAATTCCTTCGCAGCCTTGATGATCTTGTCATCCACATCGGTAAAATTCGAGACATAGTTTACATCGTAGCCGCGGTATTCAAAATAGCGGCGGATCGTATCAAATGCAATCGTACTGCGGGCATTTCCGATATGGATATAGTTGTAGACGGTCGGTCCGCAGACATACATGCGCACCTTGCCTTCTTCGATTGGTGTAAAAACTTCTTTTTCACGTGTTAATGTGTTGTAAATTTCAATCATGTTGAACCTTCTTTCCATGAATTCTGACTATTTTTGCTGGAATTCCCACTGCGGTCGCATGGTCAGGAATATCGTTTAAAACAACGGCCCCTGCACCGATTTTTGCATAACGTCCAATTTCGATCGGTCCCAAGATCTGCGCATTGGCGGAGATAAAGGCTCCTTTGCGTACCGTCGGGTGACGCTTCCCTTTATCTTTTCCGGTTCCGCCCAGGGTCACTCCATGGAACATCACGACGTTTTCTTCGATTTCTGCCGTTTCTCCGATCACAACTCCCGATCCGTGATCAATAAACACTCCGTTGGCGATCTTCGCTCCCGGATGAATCTCAATGCCGGTCAGAAACCGCCAAAATTGTGAGTGAATCCGTGCCAGCAGGAAAAGCTTTTGCTGGTACAAAAAATGCGACACCTTGTGAAAAAACAATGCATGAACTCCCGGATAGGTCAATACCGCTTCCACACTCGATTTGACTGCCGGGTCATTTCGTTTGACCGCTTCGATCGTCTCTTTCCACCATCCCATTTTAATCTCTCCTCTCCTGTGAAACAATAAATAACTCCTTCAACCCTGTATGTATCCTTGACACTCAGACTCGCTGTGACGGCAGACTGAGTGCTGATCAACGGTGTAGTGATCTGTCGGTCTATTCAAAAGATTTCATATCCTATAATCTCCTAAACATTAAACTGACAGCTACTTTATACGATAGATATTCATTTTTCACCACGCAGCTCACTATGTTAAGCAATGCACACAACTATTCACTAATCCGTTCAATAGATTTTGTATTATGCATATTGTGAAAAGCATACTTGATAAAAAAAGCGTCTTTTTGAGTTGCCTCAAAAAGACGCTTTTGCGTGGTTCCACTTTTGTTCGCAGCAGTGTGCTGCCTCGGTACGGGTAACGGTCGCCGCCGTTTCTGACTACATGTCGTCAGAACCACTCCAAGATGCATTTCACAGAATCTCGCCCAGCCGCTTGCACCACCCGCGACCTCTCTGTCAAGCAAGACCTCTGCTACTTCTTCTTTTCGTTGTGTTTACATTACTTGATTCAAATGAGCCAAAGATTTCTCTCTGCCTAGTAATTCGACTGTTTCTGGCAATTCTGGTCCGTGGGTCACTCCGCTGACGGCTACCCGAATTGGCATCCAAAGGTTTTTGCCTTTAATCCCAGTTTCTTTTTGAACGGCCTTGATGGCTGCCAGGACACTCGCAGCATCGACGATTTCCATATCTTCCAGCTGTTGTTTAAAGGCACTCAGCACGGTAGGAACCGTTTCGTCTGCTAAAACAGCTTGAGCCGCTTCGTCCAACACAGGATGTTCTTCGAAGAACAGGTTGGAAACTTCCACGATCTCTGCCGCATAGCTCATTTGCGGTTGGTATAACCCAACGACGCGTTTGACCCATTCTTTGCGCTCTGCGCTGGGTGCTTCTTCTACTTTGTCTGCCTTAATCAAAAATGGCAGGCATAATTCCGTTAAGGCACCCAGGTCCATGTCCTTGATGTAAGTGTTGTTGACCCATTCCAGTTTCTTTTGGTCAAAGGCTGCTGGTGATTTGCTCAAACGTTTAGTATCAAACATTTTGATTAATTCCGCTTGTGAGAAGATTTCTTCTTCCCCAACCGGTGACCAGCCTAATAAGGCAATAAAGTTGAACATCGCTTCTGGCAGGTAACCTAATTCACGGTATTGTTCGATAAATTGCAGGATCGAACCATCGCGCTTGCTCAATTTTTTCCCTGTTTCGCTGTTGATGATCAGCGTCATGTGTCCAAATTCAGGACGCTTCCAGCCAAAGGCATCGTAGATCATCAATTGTTTCGGCGTATTGGCGATATGATCGTCGCCTCGCAACACATGGGTGATCTTCATCATGTGGTCATCGACTGCCACAGCAAAATTGTAGGTGGGCATGCCGTCGCGTTTTTGGATCACGAAGTCGCCGCCAACGTTGTCAGATTCGAAATTGATCTCGCCTTTGACCATGTCATTGAAGCTGTACGTCGTATTGCGCGGCACACGGAAACGAATCACTGGTTCGAGTCCTTGTGCTTCTTTTTCCGCTTGCTCTTCCGGCGTCAGGCTGGCACATTTCCCGCCATAATGCGGCATTTCACCACGCGCACGCTGCGCTTCACGCTCGGCCTCCAGCTCTTCTTCTGTACAGTAGCATTTATACGCCAAATTGCTGGCCAATAGCTGATCGATCAGCGGTTGATAAATGTCTTTGCGTTCGGATTGACGATATGGGCCGTACTCTCCCGGATTGTTAGGTGATTCATCCCAGTCGATTCCTAGCCAAGCCAAGTTTTCCAGCTGGCTCTTTTCGCCGTCTGCGATGTTGCGTTTTTGGTCAGTATCCTCGATTCGGATAATAAATTCACCGTCATTGTGACGTGCGAATAAATAGTTGAATAACGCTGTTCGGGCATTTCCAATATGCAAATGTCCTGTTGGACTTGGTGCATAACGCACACGAATTTTTGACATATAGCTTCCTCTTTCCCACTTATTAGCAAATTTTTGAAACCTGCTATTCAGCTAAAATTGTACAATCAAACCCTCTATTAGTAAAGGGGACAATCCTTACTTCTTCTTATCTGTCTGATATTCGATTTTCTTTTCAGGTGAATCGTCTTTGATATTGCGACCAGAATGGGCTGGCTTCGCGAAAATCATGCGCCCTGCAGCCGTCTGCAAAGCACTTGTTACGACCACTTCAATGTGTTCATTCATGTAATGCTGTCCGTCCTCGACAACGACCATCGTGCCGTCGTCCAGATAAGCGACTCCTTGCTGTCTTTCTGTTCCGGCCTTCACAACCAGAACATTCATATTTTCACCTGGAATCACTACCGGTTTCACTGCATTTGCCAAGGCATTAATGTTTAGCACCGCCACATTTTGAAACTCAGAAACTTTGTTCAGGTTGTAATCGTTGGTCACAATCACGCCATCCAATAGTTTAGCCAGCTTGATCAGCTTGCTGTCGACCTCGTTGATATCTTCAAAGTCGCCTTCGTACATCTCCACAGCGATCCCTTCTTCTTTTTGCAGCGCGTTCAAGATATCGAGACCACGCCGTCCCCGAACCCGTTTCAAGCTGTCTCCTGAGTCCGCAATATATTGCAGCTCATACAACACAAAATTAGGAATCAGCAGGACGCCTTCTAAAAAGCCTGTCTTGGCAATGTCATAGATCCGACCGTCAATAATCACACTGGTATCCAAAATCTTATACTTATGGAAATGGTCGCCTGCTTTGCGTTCCAGCATCTCCCCTTCTGAAGGCTCTGTTTTCTTAGAACGCGGCGTCAGCATTTTCTTCCACTCATCGATCCGGGTGGTTCCTACACGGAAACCCAAGTACCCCATCAGGATCATCACCAATACCGGCAGGGCACTATTGACCACCGGAATATTGACGTTGTACAGCGGATTCGATACGAAAAGTCCTAACGTAAGACCAATGATCGTTCCAACTGCCCCAAATAATAAATAAGTTAAGCTAAATTCGTTTAATTGTTTTTCAATTGCTTTGATACCAGTTGAAATAGGCTCGACGATGATCAAAGATAATAATGAAAAAATAATGGCACCAATCAGACCGTTCGTCAATGAATTATTCAACCAAAAATTGTCTGTTTGTCCTATTGCCATCCATGCAGCAGGCAGCAAGGTGATGCCCATACTGATTCCCACTAAGACAATAATGACGGTTAACACACGCTTTTGCATAACTTCCCTCCTCATTCTTCTTGATTATTACTATTTCTGGAAAAACAAGACCGTTATCCTGCTTCCAGCAAGCTAAGTTCTAAAAACGAACATCTTAGATTGATCTTCGTTTTTAGAAGCTGCGGTTAACAGTTACTTAAATACTTTTCGCAAGGTTTCGCCGATCGTTGCAACCGGGACCAGCTCGATGCCCTTAGGCGCTTTCCAATCTCCAAGGTTGTTTTTTGGCAGGTAAATTTTTTTGAAGCCCAGCTTCTCCGCTTCCTTGACTCGTTGTTCGATGCTGTTGACCCGGCGAATCTCTCCTGTCAAACCGATTTCACCGATGAAGCATTCGGTGGCCGCGGTGCCCTTTTCCTTGTAGCTTGAAGCGATCGAGACTGCCACCGCTAAATCGATCGCCGGTTCATTCAGTTTGACTCCGCCAGCGGCTTTCAAAAAGGCATCCTGATTTTGCAACAGCAGGCCAGCTCGTTTCTCCAGCACGGCCATGATCAGCGAGATGCGATTAAAATCCAGACCTGTTGTCGTTCGTTTGGCATTGCCAAACACGGTCGGGGTCACTAATGCCTGCACCTCGACCAAAATAGGACGGCTGCCCTCCATTGCGACGACGATGGCTGACCCGGTCGCCCCTTCCAGACGCTCCTCTAAGAAGACCTGAGAGGGATTGGCCACCTCGACTAAGCCCTGCTCTCGCATTTCAAAAATACCGATCTCGTTGGTCGAGCCGAAGCGGTTTTTGACGGCCCGCAAAATTCGAAAACTGTGGTGCTTTTCGCCCTCAAAATACAAAACCGTATCCACCATATGCTCCAGCATTCGCGGCCCTGCAATATTTCCTTCCTTGGTCACGTGGCCCACAATAAAAATCGCGATGCCGTTGGTTTTTGCCAGCTTCAACAGCTCTGCCGTCGTTTCACGGACTTGGCTGACCGACCCAGCCACACTGGAAATATCCGGCTGGGTCATCGTTTGGATCGAGTCGATGATCACAAATTCGGGTTTTAAATTCTCAATGGTTCGGCTGATCTCCCCCATGTCAGTTTCCGGATACAAATAGAAATCGGTCTCGCTGGAGCCCAGCCGTTCGGCACGCAGCTTGATCTGCTGCGCACTTTCCTCACCTGACACGTACAGTACTTTGCCGCCTGTTGCTGCCAGCTGGTGTGAAACCTGCAGCAGCAACGTTGATTTCCCGATCCCGGGATCTCCGCCAATCAATACCAGCGAGCCGGGAACGACTCCGCCGCCCAGCACTCGATTCAATTCAGCCAAGTCGGTCTGAATACGGGTCTCTTTTCTGAAAACCACGTCCTTCAGCATCAAAGGCTGCGCCTTTTCTCCTGTCAGGCTGACCCGGCTGCGGCGATCATCTGTATCTTGGATAATCTCTTCCACGATCGTGTTCCATTTTCCACAGTTGGGACAACGACCTAAGTACTTTGGCGAAACATAGCCGCATTCTTGGCAAACGAATTGTGTTTTGGCTTTCTTTGCCACACTTTCCACCTCTTTGATTTTAACATAGAACTAGTTATTTTGGTTGGTTCCAGATGAGCCGAAGCCGCCAGAACGTTCCATGGAAGACTGATCGCCGTCTGCTTTTAAAAACGGCAGGAAAATCCCTTGCCCGATGCGCTCTCCCTTTTTGATCGTCACATCTGTCAGACCAAAATTCGTGAACTGAAACATAATGTGCCCTTCGTTGTCTGGATTGTTATAATAGTCGCTGTCGATCACGCCCACTCCGTTGCTCAAACTTAAAAAGCGTTTCAACGGATTGCTGGAGCGGTTCGCCAGCTGCAAATATTCATCTTCACCCATGTAAGCCTTAATCCCGGTCGGTACCAGTACCGGCTTCATGATTTTCTGACTTTGTTCCTCTCCTGAAACGTGCTGGAAAAGCTGCTTCCAAAAAGCGGGGATCACGATGTCTGCTGCTGCCTCAAAATCGTAGCCAGCGGCATGTCGCGTTGCTCGTTGCGGCACTTGGATGTTTTGGTCCTGATATGCTGAAATAACTTCAAATCCTCTTTTTTTCATTGGTTGCTCCTTAAAAAAATTATAGTGTTATTCTACCATAGAGCAGATCGCTTTATGAAAATGTTTTGGGAAAACTATATGGAAATTTAGTGAATTTTTTTTGCAGTCTGCACAAGTGTTCTTTTTTGCCTCGCATTCCCTGCCAAAAATAAGGAAAATGATTGTTTTGATCACGTTTTTTTACTACCACTAGAAAAGGGCAGAACCACGTTCTACCCTTCGCGATGATAATTCGGATCAAATTCATCCGTTTCAATGTAAATATACGCCTTTTTGCCGGTAAGCGACTGGCGAATGTCTTGCTCGATCCGATTAATTACCTGATAGCTGATGGCCTCAAAAGGGTCTTGAATGTCGATTTTGGCTGCTACCAGAATCTCGACCGGACTCAAATGAACGGTCTTCACATCGATCAGCTTTTTGACCTCTTGACGGTCAAAGGCTTGCTTGATCAGCCGCAGATCAGAAGCAGCGACACTTTCACCGATCAACAAACTGTAAAATTCTCTGGCCAAAAAGATTGAAGCCAGAAGCAGCATCATCCCGATCAATAATCCGCTCAACGCATCGAACATCGGATTGCCGGTAAAGGTGGTCAGCAGGGTTCCGATGATCGCCAAAACCAGCCCAATCACCGCACAAAAATCTTCGGTAAAAATAATCAGGATTTCACTGTGGCGACTTTCTCGCAAAAAACGGCGAATCGGCAGTTTCTCTGTATTCAGCTCCCTAATCTCCTTGATCGCCACCCGCAAAGAACTGCCCTCGATCAAAATTCCGAAGATCAAAATGATCAGCACGATCCAAGGATTGTCGACTTCGTGGTTGGGATGGAACAGCTTTTCCAATGCCTCCATGATCCCCAGCGCACCCCCGCCGAAAAACAGCATCATCGCTACGATGGTACTGAAAAAGTATTTTGCCCGACCCTCGCCAAATTGATGCAGCTCGCTTTGCCCACGGCCAGCCCGCTTTTCGCCAAAAATCAGCAACACTTGATTGCTGCAGTCCACGACACTATGAATGCTTTCATTCAGCATCGCCGCACTGCCGCTAAGCGCATATCCGACAAATTTACTGACGGCCACCAGCAGGTTGGCTGCCAGTGCAGCAAGAACCGCAGTCGATCCGCTTTTCTTTTCCATGACGTTCACTTCTCTCCACAGTTTCCCTTTCATTATATACTAGAAGCACAAAAAGAGCGGCTTTCACCGCTCCAAGAAGTGTCAGTTCAATATACCATATAAAAACATATCCAACGCCTCTTCAAAAGAGGTCGTTCGATTCCCATAAACATTGGGTTGAAGATAAGCAGCCAATAAAATGAACATCTGCTTGACTGCCTGCTTTGCAGGAACTGTTTCTCGTAAATTGACTGATTCCTGCTCAAGCACCTCGACAAAAGGCCGTTCGTAGGACTCCTGCCACAGCTGATACAAGTTTTGGGCTGCTTCTTTAGAGAGCACATAATGCATGTCGTGCATCATCATGTAAAAATCAAAGGGATGGCGCTCCTGTAAATACAACAGCATTGTTGAAAGCTTGGCTTCGAGCGGCGCCTGCTCTTGCGCCAATTGCTTCAGCTGAAACTTGACCTCACGAGCCAGCGCATTCATTACTGCCACGTAGATATCTTCTTTTTTCTTAAAATGATAATACAAATTGGGCTGCGTAATCTGCAGAGCCTCTGCGATCTGACGGGTCGACGTTGCTTCGTACCCTTGTGTCATGAACAGCTGCTCAGCCACTTGAAGGATTTTTTGGTCCATTGGTCGCTCTGTCATGGATTCATCAACGCCTTTTCCTGCTGAATTCGTTTCAATTCTTTTTGGACCGTATGAAAAAGCCTGATTTTCCTGGCCTTGCTGACAGCCTGCCGTTTAGTAAATACCTGATAGCCATTTTCCCGAATCACTTGCAGGATCTCCCGGTAAAAATAGGCTGCTGCCAGTAATGGTGCCCGACAATCTTCATCGATCAGCGGCATCATTGTCAAGGATTTCTGATAACTCTTTTCTGCCCGTTCGGCTTCGTATTCCCACAATTCGATAAATCGCGACGTGATACGCTGCTGCTTCAAGTCCTCTGCGGTCACGTGCCAGCGGTTCATTTGTTCCTTAGGCAAATAGATCCGTCCAGCTGCTTCGTCTTCACCCACATCTCGAAGGATATTGGTGAGCTGCATCGCTTCTCCCAGCAGCTTGGCCTCTTCGCGGATCTTTTGCCAGTTTGCTGATAAAATCGGCAGTAGCATCAAACCTACTGAGCCAGCTACATAATAGCTGTATTCCTCCAGCTCTGCTTGGGTTTCCGGCTGGTGAAAATCAGCATCTCTGGCTTGGCCCTCCAACATATCAAAAAAAGCTTCGATCGCCATTGGATAATGTTTGAAGACCACCATTAAAGCCCGCCACATTGGTTCATCAGGGTAAGTGCCCTGTTGGAAATCCAGCAGGCGCTGTTTTAAGCGCGCCAATTTTACTGGGTCCTTCTCCACATCGATGATGTCATCGGCCTGACGGCAAAAGGCATAGATCGCATAGACACTCATAGCCTTTTCCTTAGGCAAGCGAGAAAAGGCCGCATAAAAGCTTTTCGAATGCTGGATAATGATCTGTTCACAGTAATCAAAATCCGCTTGGTGCTGCTGAAAATCGGTCATGTACTTATTGGTCATCTCGCAACAGCTCCTCCACTGCTAGTTTAGCACTTTGCATCACGATCGGCACACCAGCGCCTGGGTGGGTGCTGCTGCCGCAGAAATAGAGACCCTCCGCATCATCAAATTTGTTGTGAGGACGATAATAGTTGCTTTGCCTTAACGTAGGCTTCAAGCCAAAAGTCGCCCCGCGATACGCATTGAATTTCTCTGCAAAATCCACTGGAGTGTAATGCTCTTCAAACACGATATGCTCTTTTAAATCCGTAAAATTGGTTTCCTTTTGGATTTTTTGGATCACGTAGTTGCGGTACTGCTGGATCGTCTGCTCATTCCAGTTGGAGAACTTAGATAATTCCGGCACAGGCACCAGCACGTACAGCGCTTCATGGTCTTCTCTTGCCAAAGAAGGGTCCAGCAAACTTGGTACATATAAATAATACGATGGATCCTCCGGCAGTCTGCCGTCATCGAAGATATCTGAAATATTTTTCTTGAAATCCTTCGCAAAATAGATCGAATGCAGCGCATCCACTTCGTATTTTTTGTCTAACCCTAGATACATTAGGAAACAAGAGCAAGAGTATTCCATTTGATCGATTTTTTTATCCGTATATTTGCCGCGGTCTGCTTCGTTTGGCACCAATTCCTTCATCGCATACGGAAAATCTGCGCCGCAGACGATGGCATCGGCTTCGATCAGCTGATGATCCAGACGAATCCCAATAGCTCGTTTGTCTTTAAATACGATCTCTTGGATTTCGGCATTGCAGTGCAGCTCGCCGCCAAGTTCCTTGAAAACCTTCTCCAAGCCCTGCGCCAAAGTGTACATGCCACCCTTCATGAAGTAGACGCCATACAACAGCTCGATCATCGGAATGATCGTATACAACGACGGGCCCTGATATGGAGAGATTCCAATATACAACGTCTGAAAGGCCAGCGACTTGCGCAGGCGATCATCCTTAACGAATTTAGAGATTGAGCTGTAGGCATCCCCAAAGGTTTTCAGCTTCAGCCCGTTCAACAGCGATTTCGGATTGTAAAAATCCCAGAAAGAGCGGAAGGAGCGCATGATAAAGGCTTCTTTCGCGACCAAATAACGTTTGTAAATATCTGCTAAAAAGGCAAAGTACCCTTGTGCATCTTCTTCTGAGATCTCTTCTAGCATCTTTGTCAGCTTGACTAGGTCTGATGAGAACAATAAAGGTTCATCATCGGAAAAATACAGCTTCAGCATCGGATCGATCTTTTCCATTGGAATATAGTCGTCCGGATCGCGGTCGCAGAATTCAAACACCTCTCGATAGATGTCCGGCATCATCACGATCGTCGGTCCGACATCGAAGGTAAAACCTTCCTGTTTGATTTGATTCATTTTGCCGCCGACCTGCCGCTCTTTTTCATATAGATGGACCTGATAGCCCAGCTTTTGCAGGCGAACGGCTGCCGAGAGCCCTGCGACGCCCGCGCCAATCACGATTACATTTTTCATTTTCTCTTCGCCTCCTCTATTTTATTCTATTATTTATCGACCGATAAGTAAAAAAATAACTATACACTTTTAACGTTCGGTCAGATTTATTTGCATTATTTTGATAAAAAACGAGCAGAGCAGGCAACCGCTACGAGCTGAGATCTGTGATCTCCTCCAAACATCCGCCTAAAACAAATTGATTCCTGGATAGCGAAGATAGTAAAATAGAAGCGTGACAGGGGGCAGAGAATATGCTGAGACAATACATGGAAAAAGAAATCGTACGAAAAATCGATCTGATCGAGCTTCTCTGGGGCAATGAGGAACGAACCTCAATGGAATTAGCGTTGGATCTAGCCGTTACCCCAGCGACCGTCAAAAACGATATTAAAACTCTGAATCTTTTTTACACTGATCCAGAGGAGCCGTTGATTCTTTCAAGTCCTTCCGGCTACTCGATTTTTGATAAGAAAAGAAACAAACGCGCGGTCTTAACTCAATTATACAACGACTCACTCTTTGTTAGAGCCTGCTGTCATTTTCTTAAGCACCAGTTTGTGGAAATCGAGAAGTTTGCTGACAAGGAATACATCTCCTTAACCAAGGCCTATGAACTGAAAAAAGAAGTCCTGCGATACCTTGAAGAAATGGGTATTTTTCTTTCAGACGATCCGCCTCAGGAGACGGAATGCAGGATTCGTTTCCTGGTGACTTATTTTCAAATGAAGCTGGGGATCGTTTTTATTCCTGTTCCTAAATTCAATCAATACCAGTTTGATCGGCTTTTCGAACGAATCGAGGTGCAGGAAAATTGCTTGTTTTCTAGCTATTCAAAGCAATATGCCAGTTTGCTGTTTCAATTAGATTTTGACCGCTGCCAATCGACACCGATAGCCTTCGATGACGAAGCCCTTCAGCTGTTAAAAAAAACAGCGGTCTATCAAAGACTCAGAAAACCGCTTCTTGCGTTTCTAAAGTCCGAATTGCACACCACAACTATTCATGAAGATCAGCTACTTTATTATGCTCTAGTCATCAACATTATGAATGCCAATTATGTCGATGATGCAGGCCCAAAGGATACCTATCAATCGTATGTGCAGCTGATTCGACATTCACAAAAATTGAGATTTGAGCTTTTGGTCCAACTGTTTCAGGAGGAATTTCAAGGGAGTCTCGATGCGGATTCCTTGATTTTTGAAGCTGCTCTAATCACTTTTTTACGAAAAACGCTGTTCAACCTGCAGCCGTTGATTCCAGAGGAGCATATTGAACTCGGAAACTTAGCTCTCGTGCCAGTCAGTCTTTTTATAAAGGTGAAAGCCGCACTGGAAAAATGGGCACAGAAAGCGCAGCTCAATCTGTTGTTTTCAGATGACCACATGAAGTATTTGGCATCGAAGCTTTATTTTCTTGTGCATGAAAAAGAGCCCCCAAAATCCATCTATATTTTGACGAGTTTTTATACCGATTATCTTCTTGCCAATGAATTGTTGACTACTGAATATGGAGCGCTGGTTCAGGTGAAGCAATTCAATCCTAAAGAAGCGCTCTCGTATAGAAAAAATGACTTAATCCTGTTTGATACAGACTATGCTGTCTTGAAAAAACTTCCGTGCCGCAAATTGCAGACCTCCTACATTTTTGATTTAAAGGAGCTGCAGGAAATTCGAAAGTGCCTATTCAAATACGACCTGACTGAATTATCTCGGGCAGACAACCTCCGGCTCCAAGAATGATTGAAACGTATGTCACCCCATCGTGTTTCACTGGATGGACTGACATACGTTTTCTAATTTACTGCAATTTTGTTCAGATAGGCTATGCCTTTTGCCGTCACTCTCAATCGGCTTTTGCTATCCGATTGAACAAATCTTCGATGCAGCAAAAAACGAAGAGCTGTCCGGCTGCACTAACTTTGCTGACTTAATCGAGTGAAAGAACAATCCGGGTACTTTTCGATGTAGATCAGGGTATGGGCTGTTGCTGTCAGATTCAAGGTCGGCTCATTTCCAAACCCTCAGATACATCGACAACCTCAAAATGGCAGCGACTAAGACGATCTGCAGCAAAACCACCCATTTGTATTGTTGAAAAAGCGTGGGCCGTTTTCTCAAAGCTGCATCCTGTTTGTTCAATTTTTGGCACTGGTCGTTTTTAATCACAAATTCTTTGGTCAGCTTCCACGATTGACTGCCCTCCCAAACCTTAAACGTCGCAACATAGACCCCTGGTTCAAAAGGCCGGCCCTTTAAAGGGATGATCAAATTCATGGCATCATTTGGAGCAAGCTCGACCTCCTGCTGCTTCGTTTGATATAAAATATGCTCCTCTCCCTTTCGAGTCACAGAACCTTTGACTTCCGATAGTCGAACGTATTTAGGTTGGAGATTACGGATTTTCTGACTGATAACATTTCGATCCTCTTTTTGGGTAGCTTCCGCTTGTTCAAGGACTAGCTGAGTAGGCAGCTGTTCAGGCTCACTGGATTGTAAAATTAACGGAATTTCTGTAGTTTGATCAGTGTTCTTTTGCCGCAAACAAACCGCCCCTAACTGAATGCCTTTTAAGCGCACGGCAGGCATTTTTATTTGAATCGGCAGATCTTGAACTGCATGAGGCGCCAGTCGAATTTCCCTTCGATCCACGCTTGCGATCTCCTCAATGTTAGCCTGTGCACTGTCGTCAAGCTGCCGAGCGGACTGGTCAAACACGACACTGCCTTTTTCATTCGTGTGCCCTCGAGACAGAGATGGGAGCACTGTGATCGCCTGATCTGTCGTATTTTCCAACCGCAGATACATCGTTTGTTCGAGGTTGGGAAACACCTGGAGATGAAAAGAAGAGGCTTGTTTATCCAGTTGATTATCCGGTAATTGAGGAATTGCGGTAAACGAAGCGGTTTCTGCTGTAGCTGTGCAAGCATTTCCCAGAACAAAACTGATCCCGCTAATCGTTGCTGCTAACAGCAGCATCCACTTTTTCAACACGTTCTCCTCCAGACTTACTGCGTATTTTTGTTTGACTTCCACATTAAGTATAGTTGCTTTTTTCTAGGAGAATTTTTATTAAGTTATCCCCTGCGGTAAAAAAAGTCTGAATACGGAGCCTTTGTGCTGTTGAAACAACAAAGACACCATCCTCGTAAGAAGATGGTGTCTTTTATACCCATTGTTCCGGGTGATCAAATAAGTGTTGGACTTCGTCATAAAACAACTTCAGATGGTAGCCGTCGGTTGCTGCATGATGCACCGTGATCGACAGCGGCAGCCTTTTTTTACCCTCTGCTTCGACGAATTTCCCAGCTTCAAGACTTGGGAAATAGTAGTCCTTACTTGGGAAATAGTAGTCCTTTTGCTGATGATAGTGCAGCGAAAAACTTGAAAAAGAAAACCAAGGAATACAGGAAACAACATAAGCATTGACTGGCGGCGATCCTTTTTTCGTCAGCATTCCTAAATCCCTGCCATATTCTTCAACATCCGCTAAATAGCTTTGATAAAATTGCGAGAAATCGGCTTGGTATTCGGTCCAAAGCAGAGAGACCGTTTGATTCTCTGGATGAAAACAGGGATAAACGGGATGCAGTGTCTCCCAGACACCCAGCTGCCCTTCATTGATCCCGATTCGCAGCTGCTCAATCTCGCGAATCACTCGACTCATCACATACAAATAAGCAGGAAAAAACTTACAGCCTCTTTGCTTTAGCAGCGCATAAGTTTTCGTCACATCCAGTGAATTAGTAACCGAATAGTTCGTCGGCGCGATGTTGGCATAGTAGTAAAAAGCCTCGGCCCGAGCCCACTGCTGTGCATCGATCGGTTTAAAGCTCATCATGGCGGAACAGACCTTCCTTCGTGCAATATGAGTAGATAGCGGCACCATAGAACTTCGGTATTCTGACGGCTGCCTCCTGCTCGGGGTACAGCTTCGCTAGCCAAACCTTATCTCCTGATACCGCTGCGATAAAGGAGATGTAATGCTCTTTGGTCATCGGATGATCAAACGTGAGATACACCTCTGATTCTATGTCTTCTCGTTTCATTTGGTGCTTCTGGCCTGCCGAATAGGCTGTCAAAGCCTCTAAGTGCCGACCGCAGCAGGAAACATCCATTTTGCCTATTGAAAAGCTGCTGTTTCCGCACGTTTCGCAGCTGTAAAAAGCGATGCTTTTTAAGTTTCCGTTGCTTTGCTGATTGATGGTCAATTCACCGCTCAACAGCTGATCGATGTCCACGTTCAATAGTTGGGTGAGTTCCCTCAGCAAAGAAATGTCTGGACACCCGTGACCACGCTCCCATTTGGAAATGGTCCGGTCACTAAGGTTCATCTCTTCCGCGAGTTTTCTTTGCGTCCAGCCGCGTTCTTTTCTTAACGCAGCGATCAGCTGACCTGTTTTTTCATAATTCATGTTTTCACCTCTTTCTCTAAGCGTAAAACAACGGAGCGCTGGAAACAACCAACGCTCCGTAGAGTTTTGTATTCACCTGAAAAAAGAGTTTTATTTTAAATGCTCTAGCCAATCTTGCAGCGCCTTCGCTACCTGCTGTGTCTGATTGCTGATGGTGGATTCACCGTCGCCCGTTTGAGCACCATAGTCGCCAAAGCCGGCATGATTTCCTCCATGGATCGTTTTATACTCCGTCGTTGCTGGTAGTTCTTCTTTCGCTTTTTGATACGCCCTGTGGTTCAACACCTGATCATTGGTTGCCGTCAATGAAAGCACCGGAATTTCTATTCCCTTCAGGCTTCCTTTTTCATCGGGATAACTCGCCAAAAAGAAAGCACCTGCTAGTTGCCTGGTATGTTCTTTGGCAAAACGGCTGGCCATGACTCCGCCCAGCGAATGACCGCCAATCACATACCGCTTGTCAGGGTGTTCCTTCAGCACTATGGATGCCCGATCAGGACTCAATACGGCTAGGTCAAGCGGCATCTTCATCAAGTAGACGGGATAACCAGCAGCAGCCAGTTTTTCAGCCCATCCGCTGTAGCTGGCGGTATCCACCAATGCCCCCGGATAAAAGATGATCATTGGCTTATCGGTATTTTCTGCTGAGAAGTACAACCAGTGATTCGTTTCAGCTGCTTGTTCTGCAAGCTGCTCAGTCCGCGGTTCTGCTGCATAAGATTGCGTCTGAAGAAACGCGTATCCTCCTGCAACTGCAACAAACAGCACGGACACAAGAACCAGTAAAATTTTTTGTCCTTTTTTCATTGGCCATTTCTCCCCTTTTTGTTTTTAGCATAAAAGAAAATCATTTACTTGTAAAAGCAAACGATTTAGTCGAATTCCACCATATTTCCGCGAAAACGCAATGGCAAATGTCCCATCTGTACCCGTCGATTGGTGCGCTCGTCGATCGTGACTGCTCGCAAAAAGGTCTTCCACTGAGATCGGATCGCGGCCTCCGAAGCTTGCTGATCAAACACTGGACAATCACTGTCCTCGATTAAACGTGTCTGACCACGCTCGATCAGAGCCAGCAGCCGATGGGTTTCATCATAGATCATGATCAGCTCCTGCGGATAACGCTCCGCAAAATGCGGACAAAGAAACGGCAGCGAATAATGCTTCGGTGCGATCTTACTGAACAAGACCTCACCGACATATTCGAACCGCACAAAGCCCGTATACAAATGGACCTCCCCCAGCAACGTCCGAATACTTTTTTGCAATGCCAAAATGGAGGGATGTCCAATAAAATTCTCAAGCACATCCTTGGTTTCCAGTGCGATTTCGATCGCATCCAGCAAGCAACGCTCCTTTTCCGGCAAACTGCAATGAAAGCCCGTCTGTATGAAGGACAGATTGGCTGGCCGAATCCGCTGCTTCAATCGCAGATAAATTTTCTCCGCTCTGCGTTCATCAGTCGAGATCCATTCACTCAAAAAAAGGGTCTCGATCGCGGTCTCCGGTCCAACAACCATTGCTGGAAATACCCTCCTGGAAAAGGCTTGATCCACCACAGACAAAAAGCCGAAAAAGCTGCCATCGTATTCCCATGATTCCTGAAGCTCCTTCATCCTGCATCACCCTTTCGCCTTGGCATGTTCAAACCGTTCCACGTCAAACAGACTTAATTGTTCGCTGGTGGACTGGGTATTCAACTGCTTCAAGGTGTTGTATTGCTTGGAAGAAATCAACGAAGAAATGATCCACTCTGGATCTTTGATCAGGCCTGCCGGTGTTTCACGATTACAGGAAATAAAATATTGCGCGCGCTTGATAACGATCCCTAATTTTTTCAAATCATTCAAGTGCAGCCGGTAATATTTTCGAGCCTTCACGATGTTTTGGGCACCCTTTGGACCGATCCCCGGCACTCGCAGCAATCGTTCATAAGGCGCCGTCTGCAGGTCGACTGGAAACTGGTCATAATGCTGGACCGCCCAGTTGGCCTTAGGATCGAGATACAAGTTGAAATTTGGCTTTTCTTCGGTCAAGATCTCATCTGCTGAAAAGCGGTAAAACCGCATCAGCCAATCCGCTTGATACAAACGGTGCTCCCGCAGCAACGGCGGTTCACTATTGACGGCCGGCAGCAGCGAATCCTGATTTACAGGAATATATGCCGAGTAATAGACCCGCTTCAAATCATATCTTTGATATAGATTTTCTGAGATCTTTACGATCGAACGATCACTTTCTGGACTTGCCCCAATGATCATTTGTGTCGATTGCCCTGCTGGAACAAAACTCGGACCCTTTTTGACCACCATCGGCAGATACGATTCTTCCTGTTTTTTCTTCGTGATCTGCTTCATTGGTTTGTACAGGGCGTAAGGGTCCTTGTCTGGGGCCAATAATTTCAAACTTTCGCGAGAAGGCAGCTCCACATTCACACTCATCCGATCCGCCAAAAAGCCCAGCTCCTCGATCAGCTTCTCATCGGCACCAGGGATCGCTTTGACATGGATATAGCCGCGAAACCCTTTTTCTTCCCGCAAAATTCGAAGTGCTTTGATCAGCAGCTCGCAGGTATAATCCTCGTTTTTGATGATCGCTGAGCTTAAAAACAGGCCTTCGATGTAGTTGCGCATATAAAAATCCATCGTCAAATCAGCGATCTCCTGCGGGGTAAAGGTCGCTCGAGGAATCGCATTCGATTTCCGGTTGATGCAATAATGACAATCAAAAATGCAAGCATTGGTAAATAAAATCTTCAGCAGGGAGACACATCTGCCATCTGGCGTAAAGGAATGACAGATGCCGGAGACAGCTGTACTGCCTACCGTTCCTTGTCGGGTGTTGTTTTCCACTCCGCTGCTGGAACAGGAAACATCATATTTTGCGGATTCTGCAAGAATCTCGATTTTTCTAGCTAGTTCCATCGTTCCACTCCTTATTATTCGAACGTACGTTCCCATTTTAAGCTAGAAATAGTTGTTTGTCAAAGAGAAGCCGAATTTCTTTTTTCTATTCATGCATTATTTTATTTATTTAAAAAACCTTTTATATCAAAATATATGCTGCCATAAAAATAAATTTTTTGTATTTTATTGGATTTTGATGAAATTTATTATTTACATCTCATTTATCCTGAGCTATACTGTAAAGCAATTACTAGTTGGAGGTCATCCTTATGATGAACAGAACTCACTCACAACTGAATAACAGCTTCTTCTTTAGCTTTTTTAGATAGGTTTGTATTCATCAAGGTGGATGCAAACGACCTACGTTTTGTATCTATCTATGATGGCTAAAGAGATTTGACGTACCACCAGCCATGTAGAGGAAATTCTAAATGGCTGAAGCATATCGCGAATCAATTTTCGTCTTTCCATCATCCATTTAGATTTCTAAGTGGATGATTTTTTTATTGAAAAAGGAGAGAGAAAAGATGAAAAAGAATGTATTGATGGGATTAAGTTTAGTTGGATTGCTAGTATTGGGTGCATGCGGCCAAGGAGATGCTGGAGAAAAGTCGGATGTGAAAAAAGTCGGTATCCTGCAAACTGTTGAGCACGGCTCCTTCGATGAAGCTCGGGAAGGCTTCATTCAAGGATTGGCTGACAATGGGTACAAAGAAGGCGAAAATCTAGAGATCGACTACCAAAATGCCCAAAACAACCAAGACAATCTGAAAAGTATGAGCGAAAAATTAATCAAGGACGATCCAGATCTGCTGCTGGCTGTCGGCACACCTTCCGGACAGGCCTTGGCAAACGGCACGCAGGACATTCCTACTTTGGTTACTGCAGTCACCGATCTGAAGGCCGCAAAATTGGTCAAAAGCTATGACAAACCGGGCACTAACATTTCGGGGACTTCTAACTTGTCGCCGATCAAAAAACAAATCGATCTGCTCTTATCGGTCGTGCCTGATGCCAAAAAAATCGGTCTGCTGTACAACGCAGGAGAAGTCAATTCTCAGATCCAGATCGATGTAGCCAAAGCTTACTTGGAAGAATTAGGCCTTGAAGTCAATATTAAAAATGCTACCACTACAAACGATGTGCAGCAGGCAACCGAATCTGTAGCCAGCGATGTCGATGGTATCTACATTCCTACCGACAGCACCTTCGCTAGCGCTGCAACTGTTGTAGGAGAAGTTGTCAAAGAAAAGAAAATTCCATTAGTGGCCGGCTCAGTTGATCAGGTCAAAGAAGGCGGATTGGTCACATTAGGTGTTGACTACGTATCCTTAGGTCATCAAACAGGCGAAATGGCCGCAAAAATCCTTGATGGTGAAGCCACACCTCAGGAGATCCCAGTTGAATATGCGAAAAACTTGGCTTTCTATGTCAATGAAGACATGGCAGCAGCTTTAGGAATCGATCCAGAAAGCATCAAAGAACCAAAATAGGCAAAATCCCCAGCGATCTCACTTCATTTATCGAGATCGCTGGGGACTTTTTTACTTTTCTGATTGCCATTCAATGTTCGTTTCGCTCGTTTCAGCTGTTCCGGCAGACCTAAAAGACTATATACAAGCGTACCGATCAATGCAACCACTGCACAAACTAGAAAGGCCTGCATTCGTTGAGACATCACCAAATGTGCGGCTAAAATTTGATAGCAGACCCTGCATATAATCCCCATCACAACAGTGGCGATCGTGATCCGTTTTAAGTAATCTCGTACGTACCGAAGTGGCCGAATCGCAAATTCCTGACAGAGAAAGCGGTACCCGCGAATTGTCATAAAGCTGAATGCGCCGATCGTTGCCAAATGAAGCCCATAACCCTGAAGCCAAGCCACCAATGGCAGCTGCAAAGCAAATTTCAAGAGCAGTCCCTTCGTCACCAGACGCATGGATTTTCGATGAAAGCCCAATGCCTGAAGGATAGCAAATACGACGGAGAAGCCGCAGCAGGCGACTGTTGCTAAGACCGCCAACAGCATATACCCGGTGGTTGAAGGATCATAGCCAAAGAAAATCGTGTACATCGGTTCAGCCAACACGATCATCCCCAGTGAAGCCGGCAATAAGAAGGTCAGCGATAAACGCAGGATATCCGCAATGCTTTTCATCAACTCTTCTGTTCGGTTGACACTTACCAGCAGCGGCAGGGAAGTGACTGCCACCGAGTTGACCACTGACAGCAGCAGGACCGTCAATTTATTTGGATTGGCTGATGCCTGCGTGTACAACACTTCGACTTCTTTGGTGTTTAATTTTCCTAAAACAGTATGCAAAATGGTTTTTAATGTGACCTGATCGATTAGCTGTGACAAGGAAATCGCAGCACCGACGTAAATAAACGGCAGGGATTCTTTGATAATCGAGACAACGATCGCCCGTCGCCCCCGCAGCAAGCTGTTTGGTCGAACCACAAAATAACGCAGTCGAAAATAATTTTTCCGTTTTCCTACCTTCATCAGATACAAGATACTGATCACGCCGCCAAAGCATGAGGCCATCGTGCTGATGATCACGGCCGCAAATACACTGCCGTCAGTCAACACTCTAAAATAAAAGGTGCCTGCCAAAATCACAATCACTCGAATAAACTGCTCCAGCACCTGCGAAACACTGTAAGGAACCATGTCGCTCATCCCTTGAAAGTAGCCCCTCATAGCACTCAATATCGGAATGACCAAAAGGGATGGACAGAGACTGCGGATTGCCCAAGTCGCCTGAGCCACATCACTGACTGGACTGACACGACTCAGCCAAGGAGCAAAAATGAACATCAACAACGCCGAAACGACCCCGATTACTTCCATCACCGCAACAGAGCTTTTAAATAATTCTCCGACCCTTTGCCGATTCTCCCGTTCTGTAGCGATCTGCTTGGCGATCCCACTCGGAAAACCCGCAGTCCCCAACGTAAGAAATAGAGCATAAGGCAGATAAGCCACATTGTATAGCGCCTGGGCCTCCAATCCAGATTTCTGCGAGCCCATCATCATAAGCCAAGGAATCAGATAAACAATCCCCAGCACCTTGCACAAAATGCTGGCCGACGAAAGCCAAAAGGTTCCAGATAAAAGATTCTTTTTCACACGTTCTCCAATCTATAATTTTCTATTCTGCTATCTTACTAAATTTTCCTCAAACACAGCCAGACAAGCAGCCAAATTTTAGTCGAAGCTTATGAAAGACGATTCCCACTCCCTTTTTTTACTGACGTATACAGAGAAAATATAGTATCCTTTTATTAAGAACGCATTTGGGGAAATGCCTATTCAGTAAATATACGCAAAAAAGGAGGATCGGATTTTCAGATTTGGAAAAATTAGTAAGAAAAGGGGCGGAAAAGATGAAAAAGTTACTAAAAATAGGATTGGTATTATCGTTAGGGCTTCATTTTACAGCTTGTGGCAATGGGGAAACAGAACAAACCATCACAAACCAGTCACAGACGATTGAATCATTGGAAAAAGAGAACAAAGATCTTAATAAGACAGTTTCTTCTTTAGAAAAATCTCTTGATTCCTTCGAAAAAAAGGAAAAGGCCGAAGTAAAGAAAGAAAAAGAGCAGAAACTTGCAGAAGAAAAAAAGGTCAAGGAGGCCGAAGAGACTAAGAAAGCAGAAGAAGAAAAACAAAGAAAGCAGGCAGAAGAAGCCGCGGAAAAAGCAGAAGAAGAACGAATCGCTGCCGAGCAGGCAGAGGCTGCCAGAAAAGCCGAAGAAGAACGGATCGCCCAAGAAGCTGCGGCTGCGGCACAGCAGCAAGCAGCTGCTCAAGCGGAGGCAGAACAACAAGCGCAACAAGCCGCTCAGCCGGCACAAGGCACAACGGTCTATGTGACTCCCACCGGCAGCAAATACCATACCCACAAATGTGGGAACGGCAGCTACTCACCCGCTACTTTAGAAGAAGCCCAGAACCGCGGGCTGTCTCCTTGCTCAAAGTGTTATTGATCTCACATTCAAAAGGCTTAGCGACCTCTCTGAGATCGTTGAGCCTTTTTCCAATGCATGTTTACTCTTCGCCGGCTTCCTGTTTTTGCGCGGTCGGGAGTGTCTATTTGTATCTTTTCTACTCGATTTATCAGTAAATATTTTCGAGCAGTGGGTTAGGGACTCGATTTGTCTATCTAAATTCTGATCTTTACTACTTACTCTGGTATATCCCATTCGAGACAAATTATCACTCCCATCTAATTTCTTTAATTGGTTCAATGTTTGATGTATCTATTCCACCAGCTTGTAGGTAGGACAATAAGTCCTCAGTTATTTGAATGCCGCTAACATTCGCATTATTGAATCTTGCCCCTTCTAGATTACAATTGATGAAAATGGCGTTTGTGAGATCAGCATTTGAAAAGTCGGCATCAACAAGAAAAGTGTTCAAAAATCTACTATTTTTAAGGTTTGCTCCTGCGAAATTGGTATTGAAAAGTTTAGCGTGACTGAAATCAGCCCCTTTCAGGTTGGATCTGCAGAATAAGAACCAACTCAGGCCTGAATACGTAAAATCACAGAATTCAAAATTAGTCTCTCTAAAGTCAGAAGTAAAACTGGTAAGATTCCTCAATTTTTCTAAATCGTGTATCCAATCATATCCAATGTAGCTATACTGGGTAGAGTAGTTGTGTAAATCGAGCATTGATAGGTTTAATAATTTCAAGTTGTAATCAATGACGGAGTCCCCTATTCTTAAAGTTGAAACAAATGTTTCTCTTAATAAAGCAAGGTATTGATCTAAAATTTTTTGATCAGAAAGCCTAGAATCCTCTCTATCAACATTAAATAAGACTCTTGCGCTTTTTTCCATTTGTGAATGAGCTTTTTGAATCGAAACGTCCATCTCACTCCAATCATTAATAAGTGTTGCTAATGAGTAGCAACCAGCCATAAAAGTTTCTCTGTTTGAAAAAAGTTCAACTGACTTTACAAATCTCACATTCAACTCTCTTTCCATTTCTAAAATAATCTGTCGCTCTTTTTTACGCTGATTAATAATCCAGAGATAGATGGTGGGAATACCGGCTGTGATAACTACAAGAGATTGGAGTGAAATATCTATTCGGTCAGCCCAAATTTTGGGTATAAGCCATACAAGAAAAACGGTAAGTAAGAATGAAAGAATAAAAAGTATCTGTAATGTTCCTATCGATAAGGTTCCATTTTTCAGTAGTTCTCTATTTTCATATTTTAATACAGTTAATTCTTCCTTTATCTCAATATGTCTCTTTTTTTTACCTGTTTCTGTTTTGGTTTGAATTTTCATAATTACCTCCTTTATTTTGAGCAACTCCATTGTGGTTTGTTAAATTCAATTATATCAAACAAGTGTCACTTTTATTTTTAAGTGACGCATTTTTACTATAATACATGGATGGTTATAACCCAATAACTAAACTATCTCTTTCTGCTTCTACAACATCGACAGTAATAGTATTTAACTGATTAATTCCCAGTATTCGATGGATTTGAGCAAATAGTCGGTGCAGTAATCTAAAATTTCCTTTCGCAATCTTTATAATGCTAGTAATTGCTTAATAGTCAGAAAAATCTTCCAATTTCAGATCAAGTCCTAGATCCGACCATTTGTATTCAATAATATGATGAATCTCACCTTTGCTTAAATTATCAAACTCATGTGTAAATCCGATTCTTGAATAGAGCTGAGGGTACCTGCTTAGTCTTTTTTCTATACCAGGCATACCGATTAAGAGCCTGGCAATGTCATTTTGATCATAAATATCTCTTAATTGCTCAAAAAACTGAGGCTTTAAACGATCAATTTCGTCAACAATAATTAAATCAATTCCCTTATATGCGTCAGTCGATAATCCGCCATCTTCTTTTCCTTCTTTTTCGGTTAGATAAATATTTCTAGTCAATCCGCACGCCAAAAGTATGAATATCACCACTAATCTTAGTTTGTCTTTCTGCTGGCGCTGTACAAAACATCGTATTAACATGAATAATTTCTTTCGTTACATCTATTCCGATCTCCTGGTTAACTTTAAAATCAATTTGTTTATAAATACTATCCCAGTTAGCATAATGGCGTGCTGATACAGTCTTTCCAACTCCAGGAATTCCATAACAGACTCCAATGTATTTGTATTTAATGCATGCGTCACAGAATTCCGCAAATCGTTTATATTCCTTCGTCTCAATAAATGTTTTCGTCTTATTCATTGAAATACCTCACCAGCTTCTGTTACCCATGGGAGTTCAGGAGCAAAACCTTCAACATGTTCGGCTTCTTTCATGAAATAACTTTTTGGAATTAGCATTGGAAAATAAACATTTCGGATATCTTCCTCACGAAGATATTTATTCACTTCTTCTTGGATATGTTCCCATAATTCATAACCATCAGGACGAAAAACAATATAGCCACGTACTTCTGAGTAACTCATTAATTCTGCCTGTTGGATAGTTTGTAGATACCACTTTGAAAAATCACTTTTTTGTAAACTTGTCATATAAATTCCCTCCTCTAATATGTAAAAAAACAATCTCATCCTGTGAAAAAAGGACGAAATTGTTTCGTGGTACCACCTTAATTGGCTATTAATAACCCAACTTGAACCTTTTAACGCAAGGTATACGAGCTAGTTTGTTAACCGAGCATTCAGCAGGTTCTATTTATTTTAGTTATCGAATTTTCAGCGTCATCGATTCTCTATTAACTTGAATAAATTTACTAGTCTAAATGATCTCTTTGGTATACACATATCTTAACAAGAAGGAGCTAAAAATATAAAAATATGCTCAAGTAGAATTAAACTAGTTCATCAAGGATTGAATAAACTATGAATTATCAGTTGCATGAAGAGAATAAATATAATGATTCAACTTTTCCTTTTGAAATCTATCGAATTAATCGTTTTTCTATGTAACCCAAAGGGCGTGGTTTTAATGATTTACATTGGCACCAAGAAATTCAATTCACTTATGCTGAAAAGGGACCACTGGAACTACAGATCAATGGAGAGGCTTATTTGTTAGCCGAGCAAGAGGCAATTTTTATTCCGGCAGAAGCACTGTATACTACAAAAACAATGGAGTTTGATGGTAGCTACTACAGTCTTAATTTTCATCCAATAATGCTGTCTTTTTTTCTTGGAAGTACAATGAAACAAAAAGCGGTTCTCCCCTTTTTAACTCAACAATTACCTATTATTTTTAATGAATACACTTTTTGGCAAAATAAAATTTTAAATCGAATTCTGAAAATAAATAAAATTTATTCAAAATCAAAAGAACTACACTGGCAATATCAAATTGCAGTCGAACTAGTCACTATTTGGAATGAATTGTTGCCATATTTTAGTAAGAGCCAGTCTCAAAGGGTTTCAAAACAACATGTTCGTCAAAAAAATGCAAGAGATGCTAGAACTTATTGTAAAAATTTTCAAAAAGAACTTACTTTGGAAAAAATTGCAGCAGTGGCACATGTTTCTATTTCTGAATGTTCCCGTACTTTTAAGGACTTTACGAATTATTCCCCTTATGAATATTTGCTGCAATATCGAATTCGCGAAGCTGCCAATAGAATTTTGGTCATTGACGACAAAATTGAAGTAATTGCAATCCAAACTGGTTTTAAAGATGGCTCTAGTTTCATTCAAGCCTTTAGGAAGAACACCGTTACAATATCGGAAAAGTATCAAATATAAGTTTTATCTGATTGATATCATTTCAAGCAAGTCAAAAATTTTGAAGAACATTGTTTAATGTGTTCGTTTCTCTTAAGTAAAAGGGAATAATATGGCTTATAGTTATTGTTCAAAAAAACTTAGATAAGATGATTTATTTAGGTCTTGTTATTCTAATAGAACTAATTTTAACTTTTTAGTGTACGCCAAATATTGGTAAAACATTTAGACATTTAATAATAGAAATGACACCGGAGTACCCCCAGCAGACATCTCCTTTTACTTCCGGCGCAGCTTTTCCCTTAAAAATTGAATTAACATTTTACAATATTATTTTTATATACCGTTTTTTAGTTCGTCTGTTTTCCAAATATCCGAGTAAAAGCCGAAAAAAACACCTGCGCAAAATGCAGGTGATTGATCAAGACCGCAATTCTTCAAAAATAGAAAGCCAGCTTGCCTCATAGACCACGATGTAGACCGTGATGTCTTGATTTTCCGTTCTTGTGGCAACATCGAGTAAGACGCGTGCTGCCTCTTTCTTAGGATAGCGATAGATTCCCGAACTTAACACCGGAATCGCTAGAGATGTTAACTGGTACTGATGCGCAAGGGCAAACACCGCTTCATAGGCTGCAACAAGCTTCTGCTCCTCGCCATGCTCTCCATCGACATAACGCGGCCCGACCGCATGGATCACATATTTTGCATTCAATTGGTAGCCAGGTGTAAGGACTGCCGTTCCTGTGGGCGTCCCACCAAACTGAGCCATGACTTTTCCCAGCTCAGGACCCGCAGCCCTGTTGATCGCACCATCCACTCCGCCGCCAGGAATCAGGCCCGCATTCGCAGCATTCACGATCCCATCTACTGCCAGGTCCAATCGTGAAATATCTCCAACCATAATTTCTACCATGAAAAATCCTCCTTCAAAACCGTTGCTTTGTTCACCGTCGAAAAGGCTTCCTTTGATTATCAGCCAGTAGAAGGGAATGATCAAGGATCTTGATTGGTGTTGATAGGCTTCTTTTTCTACGCAGTCGTAATCCTCTTGACCCAGTCCTTATGCAACCTTGTGGTAACCACCTTGAACGTATCCGTATTTTGGTTTCTTTGGAAGATCAAAAATCATCTCATAACGCTCTTTTTCGTCCTCGTATTCTTTCCAAAATCGATTCAAAGGAATATGCCAATTAATAAAATTAGACCAGAGAATGGTTTGTTTGTAATACTTTGCAGGAACTTCAAAGGTAAAAAAAGCATACCTTTCAAAGCCTGGGAATCCATCATTTCTGGCGTGATTCAAATGACAAATATCTCTCCATACCCATATAAAATCACGATCTAAAGAAACTTGAACTCGTTTTTTGAACTGCTCCTTCATCCACTCTAATGCCCATAGCGCTTCCTCGTCGTCTGTAAAAACCGATAATTCCGGGTCGATACACCTTGGAATAATAAAGCCTTCCGCATCAACGTTCTTAAGAAAGCCTCGTTCTTGAATGGTATATATCTTCAAATAAGCGCCTCCAATTTTGCGAAATTAGTTATCTAAACAAAGTATAACATTCCAATGATCGCCAAAAAAGCAATTGGTCACATCTTTACCTGCTTGCTATTTGCCATTGGAATAATAAATATAGTCATGAAAAAATGGTAGGGTACTTATATGCATTGGCGTTTTATTGGCAGTAAGCAGGTGTTCCAAAAAGATTACTCGAGAGGATTTAAAATGACAAAAGAAGATTTTGGGATGGCCCTTCATGAAAACGAATTGGCTTTAGCCAAAGACAGTCGTACTATTTTCAAAGCCGAATACGAACAGTCTTTGCAAAAGATCCTGTCTCTACACCAGCATTGTACAAGACACACCCAATGAGTTAACATCATTTATAAATCAATACGGAATGCGTCCAGCAAGAAAGCAAAAAGAACGATCGAAAGACTGCAGTAAAGGCATCCTCTCGATCGTTCTTCTTTACTTAAGCTATAGCCTCACCAGCTTGCACGACAGCTCCGTTTCATACCGCTGCATCAACGCTAAGATCGCCTGTTCCCAGTTCGGTTCAGAGCGCCAAGCGATGCCGCAGCCGGCAGATAATTTTCGGGGAATCGGCATCAGTCGTCCCTCGATGGAGGCTTGTTTGCACAAGCTTGAAAAGTGCAGTGCTTCGTGTTCGGTATCAAAGGTCACGAACAGCCATTCTTTGGACACAGCGAATACTCCTTACTTATTCCATTTGACGGTTAAGCCGTCTTTTTCCCACGATGTGTGAGTGCGATGACAAACAACAGGACAATACATAAAATCACGGCGATTCGGCCAAATTCCGTCGTCCCTTCTCCAGAAGAAGCCAGACCAAAATTGTGGGCAAAGGCAGCGCCTACCAGCATACCGATCACCGTCACTCCAGCATCTGAAGACCCCTGTCCAGTCAAGATTAATTGCCGCAATGGACAACCGCTTAACAGGACGCCAGCAAAACCGACAACATACAGCCCAAGAATATTCCATAAATGCTCAGTATGTGCGATCGGCTGTTCTGTAAAGCCTAGGTTGAAATTACCTGTTGCCAGGTTGTAGATCAAAACGACGACAAACAACGTCAGGACCCCTGTAAATCGGTTAAAGTTCTTCATTAAAATAATGTCGCGGATACTTCCAGAAAAACAAATCGCTGACAATTGTGCTAAACCTCCAAAAACTAAGCCGCCGCCCAGCGAGATCAGAACCGGTGCATGAAAGCTTCCAGGCCCTTCTGCACTGACACTAAACAAAGACGGAACCAATAGAAAAAGGCCAAACAACGCTAGGAAAAAGCCTGGAATCATCACACCGCTGGTGGTTTTCGTTTCCACAGACTTACCTAAAGAATAACCTGACTTCAAAAACAAGCTGCCTGTCAGAATACCACCCACAAATCCGATCAGACCCACATAAGCATTTAAATCGCCGCCGCTCATCCGCAGGACCATCCGCAGCGGACAGCCAAGAAAGACCAGCGCACCAATCATCATCATAACTCCTAATAAAAACCGCGTTGCCGTGGATGATCCGCCCTTTGCCGCAAACTCCTTGCGCGGGATCGCCACCAGCATCGCACCAAATATAATCCCAATAATTTCAGGACGCAGGTATTGCACAGGCGGTGCCGTATGAAGCTTTGCCGAACCAGCAATATCGCGGATAAAACAAGCCACACAGATCGCCATATTCGCCGGATTGCCAAAATAAGCCAGCAATGCTGCAATCAATCCAAACCCAATACCAACAGAAACATACATCTTTTTGCCTTCCATAAATCATTACCCCTTTTGACGAATTTTTTGTAAAGCATGGATGGCTTCCATGATCTCAAACTCAGTCGTAAAGGAAGATAAACTAAAACGAACCACTCCTTGTTCCTCTGTCCCCAAGGCCTTGTGCATCAAAGGTGCACAGTGCCCGCCCGGACGAGTAGCGATCCCGTATTCATAGGCCAGCAGATCGCTGACCTCTGCAGAATCACGCTCTCCCAGATTGATCGACAGGATCGGACAACGGACCTTCGCCGAAAAATCACCGTAGACGATCAGATCCTCAATCTGAACAGCCTCATGATAAAACAGCTCCAGTAAGCTGCGGGTCTTTTGATAGATTGCTTCAAGACCCTCTGACAAAAGGTACTCTACCCCCGCACTCAGGCCCGCGATTCCGTGACCATTCAACGTTCCCGCTTCTAAGGCCGTCGGAAAATTCGTTGGGTGCACTGGATTAAAGGTATCGATGCCGCTGCCGCCGACCTTCAAAGGACGCAGCTTCAATCCTGGCCGCACATAAAGACCCCCTGTTCCCTGGGGTCCATATAAGCTCTTGTGACCAGTAAAACACAATACATCGATCCTTAATTCCTGCACATCGATCGGCAAGATCCCCGCAGACTGCGAAGCATCCACGATCAAGTACAAGCCGTGGGTCTGGCAAATATCACGAATCGTCTGCAAGTCCACCACGTTGCCCGTGACATTCGATGCATGGGTGACAATGATCGATTTGGTATTTTCCTGGATCGCTCCAGCCATCGCTGCATAATCCAGCTGCCCTTGTCGATCCGCAGGCACAATCGTCAGCTCCAGCCCCTTTTCAGCCTGCAGCCGATACAAGGGGCGCAGCACGGAATTGTGCTCCAAGACTGTAGTGATCACGTGATCGCCGCTGCCATGCATCCCTTCGATCGCCAAATTTAGGCTTTCTGTCGCTCCCGAAGTAAACACGATCTGACGTGCCTGCTCCCCGTTGACCAATCGGCACAACAGCTGACGTGCCTGAAAAATCACTTCTGACGACTTCAACGAATCCTCGTGAACCCCGCGCCCCGAATTCCCCAGCTGAGTCAAAGCAGCAGTCACTGCTTCGACCACTGCAGCTGGCTTTTTTAAGGTAGTAGCAGAGTTGTCTAAATAAATCATGGTTCATTTCTCCTCATTTGTGAAAAATCCTAGCCATAAAGACATAGGAAAGACTGCGTAGAGCAGGAAACCCATCGTACTTCTTAGAAACTTCTAAGTAGGAATTCCCTCACGCTCAAGTAAATGCATCAACCAATCGTTTCATCTTTCCCACCTCCTTATGTTCACATTAGGATCACTGAACGCTCAGATAATCACAAGTTAAGTGTAGCTGATTCAGTCTGCCAAAGTAAAGATGAAAAGGAAAAACCTTGAAAAAAGTGCGTCGCCTTCGCTGTTTAACCCCAATTGGATAGAACTGTTTGTTTCTTCTTTTATGGCTCGTCAAAAGGCATTGACCTCCATGTTAAACTTGATGATAAGATTAGCAGTTCATTAGGAGGGATGAAATGCAAACAAAAGAAAAGGAAATGACGGTTAAGAAGTATTTTGCTATGTGGGTAAAACGGGAGTTTACTAATTTACCAGACCTCTTTCACAGCGATATTTATTACAGCGAATGCTATGGCCCGGAGTATCAGGGATTATCCGAGATTCGTGCTTGGATTGAAGACATGCTGCAAAAGCAAACAGTCTTGGAGTGGCGCATCAAACAGTTTATTCATCAAGATCATCTGACTATTGTAGAATGGTTTTTCAAAGAGGAGTTGGCAGGTGCAATTGGTGGGTTCAATGGGGTATCGATTATTGAGTTCAGTCCGGACGGCAAAATTCGCTCGGTGAAAGAATTTTCTTCGGTAGCGGAACACGTTCGTCCTTTTCAAGGGAATGAATAACAAAAGCTTAGCAGTTGTTGGCGCTGCTAAGCTTTTTGCATCTCTATTTTGCAATCAGTTGATTGATTTACGTGCTCTTCCTATTGACTAACATCTCTCGAAAAAATCACCGCTTCAAACGCCTCGCCAGCATTCAATATGCCGCTAAAATTCATTTGGCCCCACCTATTTCAGTGTAATACTCTCTGCGATTTCTTTCCCATGCTGTTCAGGATCAAAATCCGCAACCTTCATCTCGGATTCATAGGCTTTTAAAGAATAATAAAGAATGCTGCCATCGCCTAAATCAAATTGGTAATCACAATAAATGATCTGTTCTTTATCCTCGTCTTGTACCATCAAGTAATCGTACGTGTACGCAAAGCCCGCTGCCTTATCTTTGCCCTTATCATCTTTGACGGCTTTTTTAGATTTTTCGCTGCCTTCATCTATCCCTATCTGAACCATTTGTTTTTCCTCTACGGGCCGATCATACAGCGAAAAATCACTTGTCGGATATTGTTCTTGCATTTTCTTGAAACGTTTTTCATTGAATACTTGGTAATGAAACCAAGTACTACGATTGTTATCATCTAAGCAGCAGACATAACTATACGGCATTCCTGAATAGCGTATTTGTTCATCTTCTTCCATCCAGTCCTTTACATTGGGGCTTCCTACCGTGTAATATTCTTTGCCCTCCGTCTCACCAGAAACATCGGTTTCTTCGTAAACTGTACTATACGTTAAACAACCGTAAGTGTCTGGTACCGCTACCGTCAGATAAGGGGTGTACTCGCCATTTTCTTCCGGCAATTTCCCAGTTTCGTCCGCTCCCAGTGACAATGGCAGTTCTGTCGTTTTTCCACTCTGCTTTGTCTCAGCTTTCTTTTCCACGGTTTTCGTTACTTTCTCCGAAGATTTTTCAGTCGTGTTCTTTTGTGTACCTTCGTTTCCACAACCTGCTGCCAACAAACATATCCCTACCAATAAAATAACAAATCTCTTCATTCGCTTCTCCTTTTGTACATAGTTAACCACTGTCATGGTAATATAGAGATTTTTTTTTATCAATCGATTCCAAAAAATAATGAATGGATTTCCTCTATTCGAAAGAAAGCAAAGAGTTCGGCAGCTATTTTTTGATAATATCCTTATTTCTACTTATTCTGAATACCCTCTATCACTGATCATTCAGAAGTACGATTCTGCTGCACTCTTCCTCTTGAAGTAATGCTAGATCAATTGCAGATTGGATTTCCTCTAGTCTAAACCGGTAAGAAATGAAAGGCTTCACTTTAAGCTGCCTTTCCTCCAGAAAATGGATCGAAGACACCCATTCTTTTCCTGGAAAGGGCTCAGAATAAGGCTGTCCCAAAGCTTTCATTAGATATTCTCTGCGGAAAATCGTCTCCTGCTCCTCCCGGCTTAATACACGATCCGCATGCACCCGCACTTGATAACCAATCTGACCACCCCTCTTTGTCACCCTCAAACACTGCTCCTGAGTAACCGTAGAGCCCGCACATTCCAGCGTGACATCCGTCCCCAGCCCGTTCGTCCATTCATCTATCTTTTTCTCTGGAGACTCCTTTAGCGAATGGATGGTATCCGTCACACCATAATGCTTCGATCTCAACAACCTGTCCTCATCAATATCGATGCCGATGATCCTTTTCACTCCAGTCAATTGGAGCCACTGCATACTTAAAAGCCCTCGAATGCCTAAACCAAAAACGGCCACAGTATCCTCAGGTTGGATGTTCAGTTCCATGACACTATGCGCCGCCACAGCCAATGGTTCGAGCATGATTGCTTCCTCAAAAGAAATTTGTTCTCCGATGGGGAGAAGATTTTCCTCGGGGACAGTGACATACTCCGCAAACCCACCTGGACGTTGAAAACCGATCATCGCATGGTGCTCGCACCAGTGCGATTTTCCCGAGCAGCAATACACACAATTCTGACAAGGGAGAAAAGGTACTGCAGTTACCCGGTCTCCGAGTGTCGCTCGCTCTGCCTTACGACCGACTTCCTCGACAGTCCCTGCAAACACATGCCCCATCACCAAAGGATGCTCGTACTGCCATTGCCTCTGCATCCAATGAATATCCGACTGACAGATTCCTGCCGCCCTTACCTTGATCAGTACCTCGTGTTCGTTTGGAACAGGTCGAGGCAGCTCACAGATGTCAAATCGGTTTACTCCCTTCAGCACCGCTGCTCTCACATGATCCCCTCCTTTTTCCATTACTCGCTGAAAACAAACAACGTGTCAAACTCCTTTTCAGACAAATCGAACGCTTTCATAAATTTCACGATCAAATCATTCCCGATACCCCTGTCGCCATTCAGAATACGATAGATTGTCGAGGGCGCAACCTCCATTCGTTTGGCTAAAGAATACACGTCATCACCATATTGAGCCATCATACCTTCCAAAACTGCTTTTTTGAGTACTATTCTCATCGTTTCCGCCTCCATTGCCCTATGACAATAATATAATACGAACATTGACTACAGGCAACGCTTTGTTGCGAAATGGCTGACATTGACTCGAATTTGTTGCCAATTGGCTATATATTAGTAGGAAGAGGGGAGTTTTTCTGATGGACTTTGGTAAAAAATTAAACACGCTGCGAACCTCTAAAGGTATGGGGGTAAACCAGCTCGCTTTAAAATCCGGGGTCAGCGCCTCCACCATTTCTCGATTGGAAAAAGGCGAAAGAAAGGACCCTACTCTTGAAACTGTAAAAAAATTGTCGAAGGCACTTGGTGTATCCATCTCTTACTTTGAAGAAGAACAGATTTCTCATATAGAATTGATCGCTGCTCATATCGACGAGGATATTGTGGCGGAACAGCTGGAGGATATTATTAATTATATTGAGTTTGTAAAGCAGAAGAAGCCAAAATGAAGCAGCGGCTTTAGAAGGTTTCGGGCTTTGTTTTTCACTACGAAAATACACCCATCGGAGGAGGACTGATCCTCGCTCCGATGGGTGTTCTTTTCAGCTGTTTTTTTACCTTGTCTGCACCACAGATTCATCTTCTCGTGGTTCTAAGGTCTTTAATCGTCCGCCCAACTGCCCATTGTGTTCATCCATAAATTCAACGATTTTACCTAATGTCGGACAAACGACAACGCCGGCATCTTCCAACGCTGCAACCTTCGACTTGACGGTTCCCATGTCTCCACTGACAATCGCTCCTGCATGGCCCATTTTCTTATTTTCGGGGGCATGCATGCCGGCGATATAGGCACAAATTGGTTTTGTGATGTTTAACTCTTTGATTTTCGCAGCAGCCATTTCTTCGCTGGTTCCACCGATTTCACCGATCAGCACGATCGCTTCTGTTTCGTCATCTTCAGCAAACAACTCCAAAACATCCGCGTGGTTCATCCCTACGATGGAATCACCTCCGATTCCCACACAGGTCGAAAGGCCATATCCTTTGAATGTCAGGTTTGACGCTGTTTCATGCGTCAATGTCCCGCTGCGGGAAATGATACCGATATGTCCTTTGCCATAAATATCCGCCGGCATAATCCCCAATTTGGATTTTCCTGGAGAGATGATACCGATCGTGTTAGGTCCTACTATGCGAGCACCTGCTCGGTTTGCTTCATGAACAATGTGCAAAGTATCCATGACTGGCACAAATTCGGTGATCACGACAAGCAGCTGAATACCAGCCTGCAGAGCCTGAATGGCTGCCTCCTTAACAAATTGAGGCGGGGTCAGCAGCATAGCCGCGCGTATTTGCGGGTAGCTCGAACGAGCGTCCGCGACAGTGTCGAATACAGGCACGCCTTCGACCGTTTGTCCGCCTTTGCCCGGCGCCACACCAGCCAGCAAATTGGCTCCACTTTCCAATGTGCGCTTCGCATGAATCCGGCCTTGCTTTCCTGTAATGCCAATGATCAGCATGGCTGTTTCTTGATCGATCAAAATACTCATCCTATCGTCCCTCCTTTGCCTTTAGTAATGTTTGAACGGCCTCGTCGGTGGTTCCATATTTGGTTTGGGGGAAGCCTAATGCCTGATACATGTCCCAGCCTTGCTCTTGATTGAAGCCTCGACTTTTAATCACCACGGTTTTTGGGATGCCCAGCTCTTTGTAAGCTCGAGTGATCCCTTCTGCCATGTCGGCACAATTATTGATTCCACCAAAAATGTTCACCAGGATATAACTGGTTCTTTCATTTTGCAGGAGGATTCGCATGGCTTGATAGGTTTTCTCTGCTGTCACACCGCCGCCCAGATCAAGAAAATTATTGACTCGCCCGCCATAGTGAAAGATCGTATCCATAGTAGCCATTCCAATGCCAGCACCCCCTGCCATCGTCCCAATGTCCCCTTCCGGATCTACCTCGATATAAGTGAGATCATGGGTTTGCGCTTCGATCTCCTGTGCAGACTGTTCCTGTGCCGTTCTCGGCAAAAGCGTATAGTCGCCCTGACGATAGAGACTGTTGTCATCGATGACCAATTTTGCATCGATCGCCACCAGCGTATCATCTTTTAACAAGGCTAATGGATTAATTTCGATCGTCGTAGCATCTAATTCAAAGCAAGCCATAGACAGCTTCTCAGCAATCTCTGCGACTTGGTTCATTCGATGGATCGGCAGATCGAAGACAGCAGCCGCCTTGCGGAAGGCCTCTGGATCAAAACCAGCTGTACAGTCGAAGCGCAGCAGCTTTTCGGGTGCGGTTGCGGCCAGCTCTTCGATGTCCATTCCGCCATAAGGCGTAAACAGCATGGTCATTGCCCGATTAGTGACATCCAGGGTCATCCCCAAGTAATATTCCTCTTCGATCGGCAGAAAGCCGCAGGCAATCACGCCTTCCATGACCTGTCCATTGATTTCGATCGCTTCGATGATTTTTTTGGTTTCAAGCAGCTCTTTTTCATTTTTTACGACTCGAACTGCACCAGCCTTTCCTCGTTTTCCAGAAAGTATCTGGCCTTTAAGTACACAAGGATACGGAACCTTGCTTAAATCACTATCTTCTGTGAGCAGGATACTTTCGTTGATCGGAATACCGAAGCGTTCCAGCTGCGCTTTTCCTTCTATTTCCAAATAATCCATAAGGTCATTCCTTTCTGTTTGACTCAGCATCTGCGGAAGGTGCTGTTCCTTTTCATTCTTATTTCCAAGCAAGCTCTGGATCCGGGAGGTAAGAGTCCTCAAGCGGATAGCCGACCCGGGTAATGTTCATGAAATGGGTATGACTTAAATTTCCGCTGAAGCTGTTATTCCCCCATGAGCCGCAGCCAAGTGTGGTTGTTGCCGTAAAACCGTTCGTCGGTGAGCCTCCCCCAGTCGTGCCTGCTGGTTGATTGACAACGACCCGCGAAACGGCACACTGAATCGCGGCATATTCAACGTGCTCCGGTGTATTGGAATGAATCGCGATACTGTGGCCTTTTCCTTCGTAATCCAAGTTTTCGACCATCATTGCTACTCCTTCTTCAAAGGTTTGGTACGGATAGACCGTCAATACCGGACATAATTTTTCGCGACACAGCACGTCCTCGCGACCGATGCCGTCTGCTTTGGCTACAATGGCCTTTGCTTTTGCGGGCACTTCGATACCAATGACCTTGCCAACCTGTTCGGCTGTTAAACCGACCACATCCCGATTCATTGCGCCACCCTCAGGGAAAATGCCTTCACGAAGCTTTTCAACTTGTTCTGCAGATTCTAAATAATAGCCACCATGCTTCTTGATCTCTTCAATAAAGGCCAAAAAGTCATTTTCCGGCACAAAGACAGTCTGTTCTCCTAGACAAATCAAGCCATTGTCAAAGCTGCGGCCGATCAAAATTTTTTCAGCGGCTGCAGACAAATCCGCATCGGTATCCACGATGCATTGGACATTTCCCTGCCCGACACCAAGCGAAGGTTTGCCGCTGGAATAGGCTGCTTTGACCATCGCAGGGCCGCCAGTTGCAACCACTACATCAGACAGACTCATCAAGCGGCTGCTGTCTTCGATCGAAACTTTTTCCAATCCCAACACGAGGTCCTCCGGAAAACCAAATTTTGCCAATTCACCTCGAAACATTTCGACCAAAAGTTTGGTACACTCTACTGCTCGCGGATGCGGAGCAAAGATCACGGAATTCCGAGTTTTCAAAGCAAAAGCCGCATTGCACATCGGTGTAACTACCGGGTTCGTGGACGGGATAATGCAGGCCACTGCGCCTAATGGTTTGGCGATTTCCAGCATTTGTTTGTCTTTTAGTCGGTTGATGACGCCGACAGTTTTCTCGTTTTTGATGCTCTCCCAAATCAAGGAAGATTTCATCCGACATTTTGTGATCTTGTCTGCGGCACTGCCCATTCGAGTCTCTTCAGCAGCCATGACACCTAATCGTTCTGCATTGTCGTACACGATTTTGCAGACTGATCGTGCAGCAGCATCTGCTTGCTCTTGCGTCACAAAGGCAAATTGTTCCTGTGCCGCTTTTGAACGAGCCACTAATTGTTCGACTGTTCCTGTTTCACTCATTTAAAAATCACTCCTTTTTTACTGAATCCACTTATTCATGAAAATCGATACACGAATCACATGTTCTTGCTCTTAATTAGTTAAATAAGATAATTCTCCAAAAGCTGGCCAAAGCTGCATCATTGCATAGCCGAACAGGATGACTAAGATTGTGCTGGCGATCGTCATCGGCAATCCGCCCTTCAGCATCTTATTGGCATCCAACCCGTAAGCAACCGGAATCGCCCGCACACTGATCGGCAGCAGATACTCCGAATTGTAAGCCATCACCGTGATGAACCAATACGGAATCGGATTCAAGCCCATTTTGACCGCAAAGCCCAACACGATCGGGATGCTGACAGCTGAAGCAACGGTTGAATTCGTCAGTTCTGAAATCACGCGAGCAAAAATAGTAAAGACTACAATGGTCATCAATCCGCCATCTAGAGACATATCAGCAACGATGTCCGCAATCGCAGCACCGGCACCGGAATCATTGACCAGTCGGCCGAGCGCCAAGCCTCCGCCAAAGAGCAGCATCATGCCCCACATAATCCCCTTTTGTGCAGTTTCCCATATAAGCAGCGGTTCTTTGTTGGCCGCATTGATCACGAAAGACAGACAGCCAAACAATAGGAAAATATAAGCTGGTGCCAAGCCCGGAAGCAGATCCGCGTATAAAGGCCGTGTGAAGGCCCCTATCAACGCAATCAAGAAAAGGGCCGCACAGATTTTTTCATCACGCTTCATTGGTCCTAACTCACTGTAGCTGCTTACAAAATATTCTTTCGTCCCATTCAAAGGACTTGATTTCCCATAAAGCAGCAGCATGCCGATCAAACTCACAATCGCTAGAACGATAAAGTACGGTGCCATACGAACGATCCAGTCGACATACATAAATTCATGTCCAGTGTATTCCTCCAAAAAGGAAATCGCTGCAATATTCATCGCTCCGCCTAACGGAGTTCCGACACCACCAAGACCAACACCCCAACCGATCGCTAATAATATCGGAACAGCATGGGTGCTGTTTTTGATGTCTTCGATCCCTGCTGCGGCCAGCATGGAAACTGCAATCGGCGTGTACAAGGCACAAACCGCCACATTCGGCAGGATACTGGAAACAAGCATGCTGGCCAGCAGCCAGACCGTGATCTGTGAACGCATCGATGGACCAATGATTGATAGAATTTTCAAGGCAACCCGCCGATCCAACCCTGTAGCTGCCCAAGGCAACGTCAGCAAACCAGACCCAAAAATCAAAATAATACTGTCAGAAGCATATTGTGCCGTCAGCGAAGCCATCGGCACGATGTTTAAAAGTGCATTTACCAAAACGGGCACGATCGCCGTGACCGTCATGTGAACCGGGCGGGTCACCCACCAAAAAACCATCCAAAGCAGAACCCCCACCGCTTGTGCTCCCGGCTGCGTAAGCAGATCCGACAGCAGTAAAATACTGGCCACTAAGATAGCCGGTCCCAGTACGAGATAAAGTAACCGTCGTGTCGTATTCATAAGAACTCCTTCCTCAAAACCACTGTGCTAAAATCATCAAAAATATTTTTGTTGTTTCCTCTAGTTTAATAACAAAAACAATTAGCACAATCGAAACCCAGGTTTCTTTCAATTACCAAAAAAGAATGTCAATCTGCGCACTTCTGTTGCATATCGTGCAACTCATTTGCAGAACATGCAACAAAATAAAAATGCCGAAAAATGATACGCGGCTCATTTCACGGCATTTTTTGACTATTGTTTATTTCGGGTAATACCCTAGCTTGCTGGATATCCGGCTAGCCGCAGCGGTCACCGCCTTCGCAAGCACTTGCTCGCGCTGCGGCTGTCTAAGATTGTAGGCACTTGTGGAGATGCTGACAGCTGCAATCGGCTCGCGATTTCGATTGAACACAGGCGCCGCCAACGAGCCGGTACCCAAAGCCAGCTCATTGATCAGAGTGCAATACCCCCGTTTTCTCGTCCGAATCAATTCCTGATTAATCTCACTCACGTCAATCTTGGTGCCAATGGTGTATTTTTGCAGCTCCTTGCTTTTCAGGACCTCCTGCGCTTTTATTGGCGGAAGGTAGGCTAAAAAGACCCGGCCCATCGCGGAACAATGCATCGGATGACGGTGCCCCATCGGGATCAGCAGTTCCATGGCACTTTCGCCACAGCTGCAGATTTGATGGATCACTTCGCCTTTTTTCGGTACAGCCATGTGCGCACAGACGTCGTACTTGTGAGACAAGCGATGAACCTCTGGAAAGGCATGCCTGTAAACATCATTGCTCTGCATGGAACGGCCAGCCAATGCAACGATCTCGATGCCAGGATAATAGTACCCTGTCGCATCCTCTCGCTCTAAAAATCCCCAATCCAGCATGGTATTCAAATGCCTAGAGACCGTGCTAATATTCATGTCCAGCTTAGCAGCGATATCAGAGGTTCGCTGCATAGGACTTGTTTCATCAAATGAAGACAAGATAGCCAGTGTTTTATTCAAGCTTTTCGTGTTCGACGCTTTGTGTCCTTTGACAAATTGGCTCATGAGAACAGTGTTCCTTTCTATTCCTTCGTTAGATCAATCCAAATAAATGCCACAGCGGATACATCACTGCGATAAAACCGACCACCATAATGGCCGCCTTCAACCCCATCTGCTTCACAAAATCCTTCATCGGCATCATTCCATATCCGTACATAATCAGATTTCCAGCTGATTCATAAGGCAACAGCAGTAGTTCACAGGAATAAAGCAGGCACATGCAAGCCGCGATCGGATTGATCCCCAAGGTCGCCGCGATTTGAACGAAGGGCAGTGACAGCCCGCCAAGCATCGCATAAGGCGTCATGAAGAAATTTGCAATCGCTCCCATCAAAATGAACGCGATGCATACCACCAAAGTACTTTTTCCTGCCAACATCGGAACCGCAATCCCTGTCAAAAAATCTCCAAAGCCGACCTCGGCCCCTACGATGCCGATTCCCAAGCACGCCGAGACGAAGAACACCATGGAAAAATTCAGCTTCCCTAAGGTTTCCGGTTCGCCGATACCAATCCGCGGCAGGAACATCAAAAATGGGATCGCCATAAAGCCGTACGCAGCCGGCAGTCCAATAAAGCTGGACGCACACAGGTAAGCCAGCAGAAGAACGATCATCACGACTGCTTTCTTTTCCTTCACCGACATGGCTCCCAACAGTTTGTACTTCTCATCAAATAAGGCTTTGCTGGCGTGGATCTTTAAATTTTTGGTATTGTACACCTTCATTAAAATCAAAATACTAGCTACACACCAGAGAATGAAGAAGCCATTGTACTTCAATGAGGTGAGCATGGGCATCGAATAATTGGGAATAACCTCACGGATCGCTACCTCCAGCATCGAAAAATATCCTGGATAATATAAACAAACCGTACACCCCGTCGCACCGATCGTCCCAGCAAAGCAGACCAGAGAAGCCTCCTTTGACGGTTTCATCTCCATTGCCTTGCACACTCCAAAAACCAAGGCACTAGCCACCAGCCAGCCGTTGCAGAAGGTGATCACGTTCAAAATAATACCAATAAAGAAACAACCAAAAACAGCGCCTGAATACGTCCCGCCGCATTGACGAATCACGTAATAGGCGATACGCGTTAACAACCCTGTTTCATCCAAAATATTGCTGAAGATCAATCCGCCCAAAACCATCCAAACTGTCGTACTCGTCCATGAGCCAAAGGCGACTTCAGCAGGGACCAGCCCACTGATCATGTACAGTGATGGCAGTAAAATCGCAGAGACCAATCTCGGAAGCAGCTCCAATGCGATAATCAGGATTACAAAGATCGTGATCACAAGAAACAGCTTCAGACTTGGTGTAAATGTCTCAGAAACTGGCAGAAAGGCGATGATCATCGGGATCGCCACACTGACGATCCACCCCATGAGATTCTTTCTATCTACGTTCAGTACACTAATATCCATTTTCTTTTCCCTCAATCGTATGAGATCGGGAGCCGCAGCTCCCCCAACACTTTAGAATGCTTGCTTGTAAAGCTCGATAATATCTTTTACATTGGTCGATCTTGGATTCACGGCTACGTTGGGACTCTTCATGGCATCTTCCGCCATCTCAGCGATTTTATCTTCGGTAACACCCATTTCCGAAAGAGTCTTGGGAATACCGATCGCCGCATTCAGCTTCTTGATTTCATCCACCAGCATCTGTGGTTCAAATTGCGTTACAGGACCTGTCTTCTCGCGGATCAGTTGATAGATCTTTTCATATCGGCCACGGTCAGCCAGCGCATTGTATTCTACGATGGTCGGCAGCAGGATGGCATTGGCCACCCCGTGAGCAATATGGAAATGCGCACTCAATGGATGACTCATCGCATGAACATTGCCCAATTTAGCCCAGGCAAAGGCAATACCTGCAAAGGTCGCACCCGACATCATGGCGCAAGCCGCTTCTTCATCCTGACGATTGGCCACAAACTGTCGCAAATTCCCGCCGATCAACGCGATCGCTTTCTCCGCCATCGCATCCGTAAACGGTGAAGCCGCTTTTGACACATAGGCCTCCAACGCATGGATCAATGCATCGATTCCACAGGCTGCCGCAATCGACGCAGGCGCCGTCATGATCATTTCTGGATCAAGCACCGCATATTTCGGCAGCATCTCATAGCTGATGACTGACATTTTATAATTTCGAGCTTCATCAGTGATTACCGCAGAAGCCGTGACTTCACTGCCGGAGCCGGCCGTTGTCGGGATCGCCACGATCGGCACCACTGGTCCGGGCACTTTATGCAATCCTTCGTAGTCAGTGATTTCACCGCCGTACTTAGCCAGAACCCCTGTGGCCTTGGCCACATCCATTGAACTACCTCCGCCCAAAGCAACAATACTGGTCGCACCGCATTCTTTGTACAGCTTAGTTGATTCATTCACCACATCAACGGTCGGATTCGGTACGGTCCCCAAATAAGTGGTGCATTTAATCCCCCCAGCTTCAATAATGTCTTGAATCTTTTTGACCACGCCCAAGCTTTCCAGGCCGCGGTCAGAAATCAGGAACACCTCCTGCGATTGATTTTCTTTCAATATTTCTGGGAGCTTCTTCAAGCTTCCCATCCCAAATTCAATGCTTTGCGGTATCTTAAACGTAAAATCTTTCATTCCTTGTGTTCCTCTCCATCTTTAGATTGCTGCCAATACACTGGTCACCAGCATGTTGCCGCCGACAAATAGTAAAACAACGTAAACGATCTGCAAAAATTGTTCGCGGTTGATTCGTTTCAAAAAACCCATACCCAAGAAAAAGCCGATAGCCGCCATTGGCAGACCAACAGCCAACGCACTCCACATGTAAGGTGTAAATGCTCCATTGCGGAATTGCGTAAAGGCGTTCCACGTGTTTAAGATCACCCAAACCATGTTCATGGTGTTACGGAATTTTTCCTTGTCCTGCACAGCTTCGATCGTATACACCGTGATCAGCGGGCCGCCGATCGTAAATGCTCCATGAACGATCCCGCCTAAGATCAAGCAGCCATAGCGAAAAATCTTTTTCGCCGGTGTATCCACAGTCTCCTCTGCAACAATCTGCTTCAAAATACGCGGCTTCACGATATATTTGTAGACATTCATCAAGGCGATCAGGGTCACCATCGACCCGATCCCGATTTTTGCAGTTGTGGGACTGATCGTATAAAACAAATAGTTCCCTATCAAAATCCCTGGCACACACAAGCCAATGATCTTAGCCAAGTCTTTCCAAGAAACATCCTTAAATGCCTTAATGCCTAAATAATACAAGAACGGCAATGTGATCAATGTGCCATAAGGCACGCCTGCTTCTGTCCCCAACAACCCGTTGGTCACGGCTGCCGCAATCACGGTACAGCCGAAACCAGTACATCCTTGAACGAAGAAGCCGATAATCTGCATCAACGCCACCAAAACAAAATTAATTTCAAAAGACACCTTTTCCACCTACTCCATTTTTTTAGAAACTCAGTTCTGTTCGTTGAATCAAGTCCTTTTGCAACGGTTTGCCCAACTCTACAAAGTACGCACTGTAGCCTGCGACCCGCACCAGCATGTCCTTGTAATCCTCTGGTTTTTTCTGAGCCGCTCTCATGGTCTTGGAACTCATGATATTGAACTGAACGTGCATTGGTTTCTTGGCCATGTAAGCATCTACGAAACTGATCAGATTGTCTCTTCCTTCGATGCCGGCTACCGCTTCTTCCGGGAACCGCAGATTCATCAAGGTGCCGTTGGTTGCCAAGCTATGATCTACCTTCGCCAAGGAATTGACCAATGCCGTTGGCCCCGCAATGTCATGCGACCCTGCATCCGTGTGAACCGGCCCCATATTGTCTGAGATCGCTTCTCCTTTTTTGCGTCCATCAACAGAGGCATTGGTATTCATGCCCATTGCCACATTGGCGTTGACCGAATATACCCCTGGACTGAATTCTCCGCCACGTGGATTTTTTCGGCCGCTGATGTGCCGGCAATAGCATTCAAACATAAATTTGAATAATTCATCGGCGTAGTCGTCATCATTGCCGTAATGGTGCACCTTCGAGCTGTTAACCAAAGCATACAGCACTTCATGCCCTTCCCAGTTGTCCTTGACCGCCTGCAGCAGCTCGGAGCCTGAATAACGTTTTTCCTCGAACACCAGCTGTTTGATCGCTGACAAGGAATCTGCACAGGTCGCCATACCGCTGGCTTGCGGGCCAGTACCGTTGTATTTTGCCCCGCCCTCGGTCAAATCTTTCCCAGATTCCAAGCAATCCTCGAAGAATGCTGATACATACGGCAACGGCTTCAACTCCCGATGAACCGTATCGATGATATTCAAACTGCTGCACATTTGATCTGTCCAGTATTCAAACTGCTGATCGACACTTTCCAGTACTTCCTCAAAGCTTTGATACGTATCCAAGCTGCCCGTATCCGGTCCCAGCTGTTTACCAGTATTCAAGCTGCGTCCACCGTTCACCACCATTTCCATCATCTTCGGTGTATTGACATATGCCGCATCATGCCAGCCGTATTCTTTTCCTGGCAGACTGATTTCCACACAGCCGACGACACAATACTCTCTTGCTTCCTCTAAGCTCATGCCCTTGCGCATCATTCCTTTGATCGTTGGCGCATCGTTGAACAACTTCGGATGACCATACCCTGCTCGGATACACTCGATGGTTTTGACTCTCAGCTCATAGGGCGTATTATCATGCATGCGGACACAAACCCATGGATTCATCATTCGTGTGTGCGCTGAGCCTTCCAGCATCAGCATCGTCAAATCATTCGTCGCATCATTGCCTTCACGATCCACCCCGCCGATCGTTAAGCTTTCTCCGCCAAACCCGCGGCCGTTGCGCAGCGCCATACTGCCTTTGTCTTTTAATTTTGTCGGGTTGTTCATCTTCACATAAGCAACCTCAATCAGCTCCAAAATAAACTCTTTTGACACCGAGCTGTTTTTCATATCTGCTTCATAATACGGAAACAGCCATTGGTCCATCCGGCCATAAGAAATCGAGTGCCCGTTGCTTTCTACCTGGATCAAGGTTGTCGCAAAATTAAACAGCTGCAATGCCTGCCAGAAGGTCTCAGGAGCCCCATCCGCAATTTGATAGCAATTCGTTGCCATCGCGGCTAATTCTTCTTTGCGTTTAATGTCTTTTTCTGTTGCCGCTTGATCCTCAGCCAACTTCGCATAACGCTTGATGTATTTGCGGGCCGCCTCGTGCATAATGATCATCGCTTCGTAAAAATCACGTTTTTCTCCATACTCAGGATCTCTTTTGCTAAGCTTGCCCAGCCGTTCCTTCGCTTCGTTGATCAATCCGATGTACCCAACTCGCATCAATTTGGCATAATCAATCGCCAAATGCCCAGCACCAGCGTAATGATATAAGTTGGTCTGGAAGATCTTCTCACCAACTTCAGAGCCCTTGGTCTGGTCCTCATCTAATTTCACATTGACCAAGTCGTCGACCGTTTTACCTTTCCACCAAGCACACAGTTCAAGGATTTCATTGCGCTCCTCGTCGTTTCTGATATAGAATTGATCGTTTGGTCGTTCTTCAAACGGCGAATGCAAAATCTCATCAAGAATCCAATTCACAGAAAACTCTGGGTAAATCGGCGATGCTTTGGCCGGTGCCGCAATCTCTCCTAATATCAGATCCTCGTCATAGATATACAAAGTTGAATTCAGCAGAACATTTTCAAACGCATACGCACATTTCAATTTGCGAGAGCAGGTTTCATGCGCCTGATACGCCTCCGTGACCAGTCGTAATCGTTCCACATCCACTTCATACGGTCGATCCAAAAAGGTCTGTCTCAAATGGTTGACCCGCGGGAAGGGCGACCAGTCCTCATGATTGACTTGATACCCAATACTGTAGGTTTTGTCGAATGGCTCTGTTCCTCTTGCTGTTGTGTGCATACTACTCATGTATAAAATCCTCCTTCATAAAATGAATAAACTCATTGCTTTTCCTTGGTTCCTACCAAACAGTGGATGCCGCGACCATTCAGGTATTCCGCGATGGTGCTCACATGCTTTTGAAAGGATCTTCGGTTGACCTTAACCCCTTCCATCCCGTACGGAATGCCCAAGGCTTGGTACTTCTCCTCCCCCAAACGCATGAAGCTAAGCAGCTGCAGCGTTCGAACACGGCCATCTAACTCCCGTAAAACGAAATCCGCTGTCGCAGCAATATTCTCCATATCATCATTGACAGCAGGAATCACCGGAATTCGTAAAATCAGCTCGCGCTTTAAATCCGTCAACCGCTTCAAATTTTCCAAAATCCGTTCATTGCGAACTCCCGTGTACTGCTTGTGGATCTTCGTATCCATGTGCTTGATATCCGAGATCCAAATATCCGTATACGGCAACAGCTTTTCCACCTCACGCCAATGCCCATAAAACGTGGTTTCAAAGCAGGTTTGGATGCCCTCTGCCTTGCAGGCAGCGAACAATGCCGCCACGAAATCACTTTGCAGCAAAGCTTCACCGCCAGAAACCGTCACCCCACCGCCAGATTGATCATAATATTCCCGGTCCTTGCGAATGATCTCCATGCACGCCTCCACAGACATCTCCTTGCCCCACTGCTTGATCGCATCCGCCGGACAAGCCTCTGCATAAAGCGAACAATCCCCGCATTTTTTGCGATCGATCGCCACCAGCTTCCCCCGGTGAAATTGAAGCACGTCTGCCTCCTCGCTTACCCCTTCACAAATTCCACATTTTTTACGCGAAATACATTTCTTTTTGTAGACCCCCAGCTCGATCTGTGTCGACCAGCTCTCCGGATTCCCGCACCAAGCACAACGCATGGGGCAGCCCTTCAAAAACAATTCCGTCCGCAGTCCCGGTCCATCATGAAGTGTAAACCGTTGAATATCGAAAACGATTCCAATTTGAGACACGACTTTCCCTTCTCTCCAGCTTTTCAAAAACACTTAACTTGCTCAAAGTGTAACAAAGCCTAGAGGCCCATATAAGTAGGCATCCGTACTATTTCATATAGGGAATGTTCCCTATTCTTTGCTCCTTATGGTTAATTGGTCTACACAGATTCCTCTTTGAACACGAAAAAAAAGCCTCAGACAAGCATCTGGGCTTTAATAGTATCTCTTCTGTTTTCACAGTCAGTTCTCTCGATTATCCAGCAATTTATACAATTCAAACCGGCTGTTTACACCACATTTGGTATAGATATTTTGAACATGTTTTTTCACCGTGTGGTAGCTGACCACCATCTTATCTGCGATCGCCTTATAGGTCAGACCATGATACATCAGCTCAGCCACCCGCTGCTCCGTCGCCGTCAAAGGCAGACTCTCCAGCGAATACGCCGGAAGCTTTTCCTCTTCCTTTTTAGAAATCGTGATCCAATGATACCGATCGATAATCCCATTTGAATACGTTTGATCGTACGTATAGATTTTAAAAATATAATTCTTGATGATCTTCGTTTGGACCCGCTCCGTACTTGCCAGCTCCTCTTCTCCCCCCAGCAGAAACGGCAGCCAGCTGCAAGGCGTCGTGCTGCTGATTTGTTCCGCGATCGCCGCACCCAAGATATCCTTTAAGCATTTCAACGCCGTCTGACTGTAGCTCATGATGTGCATGAAATCATCTGTCACCAGATAGGCCTTTTCACCAGAAGCAATGATCTCATTTTGAATGTTTTGAACAATCTTCGCCTGCTCAAATTTCTTGAAATTCTTGTACGAATTCGCCAGATACACGTAGATCTCATTCAATTGTCCGATCTCTTCCTCGGTAAAATCCCCTTGCTCTCGATTTTTAAAGAAAGCTACCTGAATATAGCCATTCATTCCAAATGCCAAGGTCGTGCTATAATGCATTTGAAAATTCTCTTCAGTAAAGCGAACATACGCAGAATGCTCATAGTCCCTTTGTGTAATAATGTCTGTCGACTTGTACAGCCGCGGCTCAACATTAAAATAGGTCAGCTGATCCCGAACTGCTTCCTGATAGATAATGTGTCGCACCACATCGTTGGCAAAAAAAGCCCGGTACGGATGCTCCGCACAATCCATCAGAATTCCCTGCCAGCTTGTCCAGGACAAAAACTTGCCTTGTGTATCAAAATAAGAGATCAGCACCTTCTCCCAGCCAAAATTTTTGGCCAGATAATCCAGAAGAACGGTACTAAAAAATTCACGGGCTGAAATTTGATATTCGGATATCTCTGAGAAAAAATTAACTTGACCAGCATGCTCTTCCTTCATAATACTTCCCCCATCATTTCCCTTTATTTTGCAGGCACTTGCATCGCCCTCAGTTCACCGCTTCAATTTCTGATGATTAGATAAATTATAGCATGACCGCTCTTTGTCCGTCACGGTTATGTTGGAGGAGAGGGCTTTGGGACTTTTGTGATTACTTGATGGGAGACTCTAGAATGTGCTGCAGAATGATTAGATAGTGGTGGTGAAGAGGGGCGGTTGCAAAGGTCGTCAATTGTCCTCAAAAATTAAAAGGAGCGGCGTGTAATGAGAAAAGTCGATTGGTACTTGTATAAAGAACGCCATTTAGCAAAGTACTTCTTCAACAAGATTAACCACTTCCCTCGTGTCACTACACGATATGACAAAACAGCAACGTCGTTTTTATCATTTGTTTATGTGGCTGCCATCTTCAAATTGATTCAGTAATAAGTTCAGACACGTCCTAGAAAAAGACAAAGAAGTTCTATCAATACTGATCAAATTCCTTTGCCTTTATATTTTCATAAATATCTTTAAAATCAAAACATGAAATTCTGTCTATACAGATCTTCCATAACTATTAAACAGTCAATCCATAAATACAGTGATCGTACAAAAATCGTTTAATTTTTTGACGATCAGCTGTCTCATAAAAGTCAATCATCAACTTATTAAATCTTCGCAGTTGCTTCTCCTGCACAATCATAATTCCCACACCAGCTTGGATCATCAATCTATTCATACAAATAGAAGCGGTCCGTTTATTACCATCCCAAAAAAATTGACTGCAGCAAGCTGTAAGAAAATAGTCCAAAGCCTTTTCAGTCTCACTACGATCTGTAGTGAGCATTGTATCAATTAATTCTATTACAGTATTCTCTTCTGGCACTTTGGGCGAATAAAATGATCCGCCGATACCTACTTCACCGGTCCTTAATGTTCCAAGCATTCCGGGCAATAATTCACCATAAGCTATAATTCTATGAATTTGTTGGAAATATGACAAATTAAACAGGACAGAAATATCATCTAAAACAAATTTCCACGCATTTCTAAGATTTAACACTTTTTGAACATCATCTGTTTTCAAACCAGAAACACTCATTCCATCAATGATAGTTTTCGTATCAGAAAAGGTAATATTGATATTTTCCATTCGTACCTGATTATAGATATTTTCAACCAGCATTTTTTTCGCTAAGAATAGATTTTCTTCTTGGGTTAGATTATATTTGTTGAGATAGGACATAGAAAAATTTCCTTCTGCAGCTGGGAAGTATTTCCATGTTCGGTATAAGACTTACCAAATTGTGAAATTAAAAAAATGGACTCAAGGTGATGCGACTAATGTATTAGGAATTGCCCGAACAACTTATCAATCTTACGAACAAAGTCGTAGATCTCCTGACGTAGACATTCAAAACAAGATTGCTGACTATTTCGATGTAAGCTTGGATGACCTTTACGGGCGTGAGGGAACTGAAGATCAGGTGCTCTCTGACAAGCAGCTTAGGATTTGGATGATGATTAGAGCGAGGAACGGATTGAAGAGCTTGTTCATTATATTGAATTCAAAATAAAAGGTCATAAATTCTAATGCCTCTCTTAAAAGGCAAGCACACCTAAATATTTTGTCTGCTTGCTTATTTACTGTGTTCACTTCCATTTTTGGCGGATTCAAAAAATAATTATGCAGTTTCTTCTTTCTCACATGGATAAATTTATAAACTCGTCTTAATCAGTCAGCCAATATATCATTCATTTCCTCGCACCAGCTTTTTAGGACTTCAAACAGATTCTTAGCAGAGAGTTTTAGAGCTCTACATTTCCCATCCTCTAAATCCTTTTCCCATTGTCGAACATTTTCTGGTTCTTCTAACACAGGGTATTTTATAGTTTCCATATAGTGATAAATTTTGTTTTCGTAATGCGGAACAATGAAGACAACCTGACTATCATCAAAATAAATCGTCGCATTGTAATAGGAAGAATAGACTGGTGCTAAATATGTTGTCTCTGTGCTATTTGCATACTCACATAACAACCATTCAGTATCTCCTTCCTTTTGAATATCTAAATTGTTTTCTTTAAAGTATTCCATATAGTCAGTATGACTTCTTATCTTTTCGCATGTCTTGAAAAACTTTAATATTCTCTTGTCTGGATTTTTACTGCACAAGTCCATTATTATTTCCTGAGATAAGTCTGTTAGCAATTCATGAGTGAAATCAAAGAAATTATTGTAGTATCCGTCTTCCCCTACTAAAGAATCAACACCTTCAGGAGTGCGAACCATAAAATCTTCATCACAATCCTCAAAATAATACCTAGCTTCCTCATCAAGTTCCAGCAACTCAGGATATAAATTATTAAATATCACATCAAAGGTTTCAGTGAAACAACATAAAAGTTCATCAGGTTTATCAGTGAAGTCAATACCTAAATGTGTAATAGCATTTCGATAATTTCCTAGTTTTCCCAACACACCGCGAACTTTTTCATCAACCTCAAACAGCCCTTCATAATACCTTACTGACTGGGTATAAGTAATTGTTTTCATACTGGTATTTTGAATTAAACAATCTTCCAGTTTCAAACCATTTTTTTCAGATAGTTCTCTAGCTTCATCAACTATTTGTTTAAAGGGTTCTCTATCAGTTTTCAAAAAAATAGAAAGACTATCTTTAGTTTTCTCAATGATGATCGCCTTTAACAATAATTCAATCGCATTCTCTAAGAATGACAAACTAATCTTTTTATGCTTTGAATCTGAATAAGCTGAAAGAGAATCTTCTTCACCATAATAAAATAATTGGAAATTCTCAATGGCAATATCTAACGAATTAACGGCATTTTCTAATATTGTAAATTTCATGTTTCCCTCCGATATAATTATCGATAAAAAAATTGGAGCCAGATGAGTTCTGATTCCAACTACATACGTTCTGAAGCATCATATTATTTCCTATTTTGCAGTAGCAATATTTCTTCTTTCATCAGGTCATCTAAGTCTTTACGAACATGCTTCCAGTATTTTAGTTTGCTTACAGGCTTTTCTACTTTTTGCTTGTAAACTTCATAATTACTGGTTCGTTTTAGTTCGGCTTTACCGTCTTGTTTACTTCTACGTGGATTATAGTTTGATACCATAAATTCTAATTCATCTTCATTAATTTGCCATTTATCTGAAAATTCTTCTACCAACTCATAAGTTGTATTTTGTATTGAATTCTCAAGTAGCACAGAAATATTCTGATCCTGATAAGATTCTGGATCATTTTGGATTTTATCCCAAATTTCTCCCATTAATTTTGCTCACTTAGGATTATGACTTGGAGATACAAAAAAGTTTATTACTTGAACCTTTGGTAAATGTTTTTAGTATTCCACTTGGTATAAAATATTTACTTATAATTTGAAGATTACATTTTTTTAATCTGGTGAAAACTTATTTAGAAAAAAATTATTTAAGAGTAGATTCAATCACTTGATGTAAAGCTGCGTCAATTTTTACAATGGACGTCCTTTTATCAGCATTGTTAAATACCGTCTGAGAGTCCTCATAAAATTCCTGATCAAAAACTTTCATAAAAACAGGTAAATTGTACCAAATATTTTCTCTTATGTTTTTACTATTTAGCTTTCCATTTTCACCTTTTAGATTACGAAGAAATTCATTTTGTTTCTTCGTAAAACTTCGTTTTGCCAAACTATTAATTAACTTGGTAAATAGCTTGGGATCTACGTTATTTCTTTTAAACTCTTCCAAATACTCTCTTTTTTTAATATTTAATTCTTTTACTAATTCCCTTACTAAAGTAGTTGAATCCTCTAATTTTAGCTTGCTAGTATTGTATTCATTGAAATTATTTACTAGTTTATTTTTTAATGCTTCTAAAGACTGAGTTGTTTGTTTTACAATATTTTCAGCATCTTTTTCGGGTAATTCAAGTACACTGTGTGCATAATTTATTTTTGCTGAGTTTAATATAACTTCAGCATTTACCAAATCTATTGCTGAAAGAGTATTATCTATCAACAGTGGCTCTCTAATCTTATCAACTATCTTATCATTTAAATCCTTATATTCACCAGATACTAGATAGACACTCTTGGTATTATCATCTAATGCAAAAGCATGTCCTGGAAATAGCTTTACACCTGCCAAAAACTCTTCTTCGTAATCTTTATTTTGAATATAGAAATCATATAATCTATATTTTGCTTCTTGTTCAGAAACTTCAATCGTTGGGCTTAAGTCATCAAAATAGATATCATTTTCCTCAGCGCTATCTAGAGCTATTTTTATACCGCTCCGTTTAATAGCTTTCATAAATGGAAGATTTATATCACTATCTGTATCTTCTGAAGCTCCTTCTGCCTTTGCTTGATACCTTTCGAGTAAAGCGATTTCTGCATTAACAATTTCATCTGAAGGAAACGCATATATATAGATTTCATTTTGCTCATGTTGTTTGGGCCGGTCTATTCTTCCTATCCTTTGTTCTAGTCTCATTGGATTATAGGGTAACTCAATAGTCATTACTACACTTGCATCTTGCAAGTTTTGCCCAGTACTAATAGCATCAGACCCTATCAACAAATTTATTTCTTTTCCAGGTACTAATTCTTCAGTATATTTTTTTGAATGTGGAGAAAATCTGCCAAGAACATCATCCTTATCACACTTCTCATTATTTGCACTTGCTTCCTGACCTACAACATACCCTACCCCAAACATTCTAATTTCTTTGTCTTTCATTACATATTCATAATAGTATCTAGCAGTATCAACAAATTCCGTGAATAGAATCACTTTACGTCCTTGCTCTAATTCATTTTTGATATGAGAGAGTATTGCATCCCGCTTTTTATCATCTTTTGCTATTTGCTTCCATCTATCAATAATTCTTTTCAAATTATTTTTGTCCTCACAGACATCTTCTAGAATACGGGTGAGGTGATCTGTTACATTTTGTTCTGTTAAGGTATTATCAATTAATTTTATTCTATTGCGCTTAGCTTGCGACAAGTCTTCAATAAAGTCTAAATCATCGTCCATTCCCAACTCCAAAGTCAAAGAGTCTGTGTCCACTGAAGAAAATCTTTTATCAACTGTACTTTTAAAGTAATTTTTTACCTCTTGAAGTGTTTCATTTTTTAGACTCTCTATCTCTTTACCAAATTCATCTAATCTCTTTTGAATGTTTTCTAAACTTATCTCAAAAGCAATGTTGCTAGAATCAGCTCTTCTCAATAATTGTTGTCTTTGTCTCAATACAACATTACTAGGAGAATCAAGAAAATACTGGATAATTGTATCTTGGTATGGCAAATTTAGCTGAATTAGTTTATCTAATATTTCAGTAAGAGTTGTGGACACATCTAATGAATAAGGAATTCTATATGGTGTATCCTGAGCCTCTTCTAAGGGAAAAACTCTTGTAGGGTATTTTTCTGATAGATGTTTCTCAGAAGATAGACTACGCCTTGTGCGTTGAATAAACAAATCCTTCCAAAACTCTTTGTAAGCTACTTGATTAATTTCTTTTCGACTTTTAGTTTCAAACATTGGCGCTAAATTTCCATTAATAACATAGTGATAATAAGGCTTTTCCGTTTCAATTTTTCCACTATTTAGAAATAATGTACCTAATCTAATAACATCTTCTCTAGAATTATTCCAAGGTGTTGCAGTTAGTAGCAAACCACTGATCTCTGATTGGTTTTTATTACGAGCAATATCGATCATATACTTCATATTCCTATACGCTCTATTTTTTATCTTTAAAAATCCCTCATGTGCCTCATCAATTATAATAAGAGCATAGCTATTAGAATAAAATTCTAGCGCTTCTTTATCAAGTAGCGCGAAAGCTTGCCGCGTCATTATAGTATACTCTGAACTTTTAATCCCCACATTATTCAGTTCCGTGTACCATTGCTCAAGCAGTCTATTATTGGCCAATATGAGAATTCTTCTTGTATCATTCGCCTGATGTAAATCATCTAAATACAGTTTCATAATGGATACAGCTTCTAACGTCTTCCCTAATCCTACACCATCCGCTAGGACAACGCTATCTGCTTTTAACAGTTTTTCATAAGCCATCTCTATGCCTTGTCTTTGATGAACAAAATACTTCGTACCATCTTTCCTTTCAGGATATGGAAGTTTCTTTTCGATAGATGTTATTCTCTGTTGTAGAGTTTTATCTTGTTTTTCGCCATAGTATTTCCCTAACAAATAGTACACATAACTAACGGGTGTATACTTTCTTTTGTTTTGAATTTCTACCCAAAGAGTAGCAACTTTTTCTTTTTCTTTTTCTAACTCTTTGATTAGATCTTTAGAGTAATCCACTGAGTAATTATTCCAGATCTCATCAAACCAATCAGTAATGACTGACCATGTATCATTTGAATAGATGTTTAATTCTCTATTTTTAACTAGTCCCCCTTGAGTAAAATTGGATGATCCTATTAAAACATGTCCAGTTGTACTCTTTCTAGTTTCAGAAAATAAATACGCCTTACCGTGTAAGAATTCAATTTTTTCCAAATCATTAGTATCGATATATTCTTTTCCCACAAAGACTTTTACTTCAATTTTCTTTTCTTTGATCCATTTAATGATTTGCTTAAAAAAATTATTATCTGGTGGAAAAACTTCGTCGAATAAATCATTAACATCATTATCCAATTTTGTACTAAACAACCACCTCATAGGTTTTGTCTCTTTTGAATGATCCATAAAATATTGGATTTCATCTTTTATTTCAGAGATTCCACTTAGCCTAAAAAAAGCACTCGCAATATCAACTGCTCCATTATTACATTCTACTAAAAGTGAGCTTATCGCCTCTTTCATCATGTATTGGTCATTATCTATTCTATCAGTTGTCTTGGGTTTTCTATATTTTGATTCAGTCATGCTTCTTCCTCCTGGACTCTCTTAATAAATTTGGATACAGTTATTCTATGAACTCGATATATTCTAGACAACTCAGAATAAGACATACCTTGTTCTCTTTTCTTAACAATTGCTTTTCGATGCTTGTAAAGTTTCATTTTTTTTATGTTTGATTTTTTACCTTTTGGTCGCCCTAGTATGACTCCTTCTGATTTTTTTCTTGCCAATGCCTCTTTTGTTCTTTCAGAAATTAAAGTCCTTTCAATTTCAGCTGATAAACCAAATGCGAACGCTAAAACCTTTGAGTTAATATTATTTCCTAGTTCATAACCCTCTTTTACAGTTAATACCTGTATATCTCTTTCCATGCAATCATTTAATATACTCATAACTTGAAGTAAATTCCTACCTAATCTGGATAATTCACTTACTATAATGATGTCACCTTTTTTTAGTTTTTTCATTAAACGTCCAAATTTTCTTTCTTCTAATTTTTTACGTGCACTTATTGTCTCTTCAATCCATTTATCAACAATTATACCCTTTTTTTCACAGAAACTTTTAACTTCATATCTTTGATTCTCTACAGTTTGTTTGTCCGTGCTAACTCGAATATACCCGTATATCATATGAACACACTCCTTTTTGATATGTTAATTATAAAGGAGCGATTTTGTGCGACAACAATCTATTGATGTAAAATACAACGGTTTGGAGCCATGGATAATTATTAGTGACATTGAAAAATCCATAAAAAGAAAATTAGAGGCAATAGGAAAACCTTTAGGTGAATGGGATATCACAATAAACTATGGGATAAAAACAGGTCTAAATGATGCTTTTATTATATCTGAAGAAATAAAAGAGCGCTTGATTACAAATGATCCTAAATCTCAAGAAATTATCTTACCTATTCTACGTGGTAAAGATATCCGGCGAAATAAAATTCACTTTAAAAATGAATATCTAATAAATACTCATAATGGTTTTATAGATGCTGGTAACAATAAAATCTCTCCTGTCAACATAAATGATTATCCTGAAATTAGAAATTGGCTCAATTCTGAGGAATGGAACACGCGACCAGATCTAGGAAGTTCTTACGATAGACTAGCAAAAAGAACCGATAAAGGTGTTACTCCTTATAACTTGCGTAGTTTATCTTATATGGACGATTTTT
>NZ_BJCC01000016.1 GCF_004309355.1 Enterococcus florum
AGGAGTGGATTTCTCCACTCCAAAAAAAGTCTAACTTTTTGGGGTCACTACAAAACTGAATAACTTTGTTGAGTACGTTTATTTCCAAGAAGAGCCGAGGCACACTCGCGCCATGACTAGCGGAAGCGAATAAAGAGTGATGTCAACCTACCTGTTTCAGTAGGTGCGAAGACGATTGGGAAGACAATGATACTTCTGTAAAGCTCGGCGTAAACTTGCGGAGAGGTGTAATACCTATGGACCTGACGAAACTATCGGTCGCTCAACGAAATAGAAAAATTTATTGATGCAGAGTAAAAATGATAAGCCTGATATAATGATGAGGAATATTGAAGTTTTTATTTTGCATAGGAAGGAGATAAATGATCACAGTTACCAAAAAAGATTTAGTGAAGTTAGGGTATGGAAATTCTTTTGCAGCAGATATTATCAAGAAAGCGAAGCAGTTAATGATTCAAAAAGGACACATCTATTACAAATCAAAAAAATTGGATCGCGTCCCTGTCGAAGCGGTGGAAGAAATTCTAGGGATCAACTTGGCTGAATCCCACAATGAAGATTAGTTTTTGCACTTGCGGAAGTGAGGAGTAAAAACAATGAGAAAAGATCCTATCAAAAAAGATAAAAAAGGACTTTATTATTTCAGAGCAAACCTTGGTTACGATAATCATGGGAAAAAGATCCAAAAGTATAAAAGTGGATTCAGAACGATCAAAGAAGCAAGAGAAGCCTATTCGAAATTATTACTTGAAACGCCAGAAACATTAAGTGAGACAAAGAAAAAAATGTTGTTCAAAGATTATGTTGAGGAAATATTTTTACCTTGGTACAAGACACAGGTAAAGATTAGGACTTATGAAAACCGTCTAAATTCTATCAAAAAGCATTTTTCATATTTTTACAAGTTACCAACAAATAAAATCGAACCGATTCATGTTCAAAATTGGCAATCCGAATTATTCAAGACCTTGAGCGCTTCTTATATACGAAACGTTCAAGGAATTTTCTCGATTGCAATGGATCGAGCCGTTGTTTTGGGATTAGCGGAAAAGAATCCATCGAAAATAGTTGGGAATGTGAAGAAACAGAAAACCAAGATCGATTTTTGGACGAAAGAAGAATTTGAAAAGGTCATCAGTTGTATCTACAAAGATGACTACTACCAACATTTCTTATATGTTTCCTTATGGTTTTTGTTCATGACTGGTATGCGAATAGGAGAAGCAACTGCGATACAGTGGGAGGATATTGATTTTGAAACGGGTGTTTTGAAGATCGATAAGACTTTGTATTATAAAAATTTGAATCACTATGAATTTGTTGAACCAAAGACAAAAGCTAGTACCAGATTTATCGTGTTGGATGATGATACATTGATGATTTTAAAAGAATGGAAAAAGGTACAAGAGGAAGTAGTGAAGACAGGTTTTGTGATGAGCTATAACGGTGCGCCAACACAAAAGCATACAATTAGCTATGCGATCACTAGATTCTCCAAGCTCGCAAATGTCCATCGAATCAAAATTCACGCGTTACGACACTCCCACGCCTCGCTGTTGATTCGGATGGGTGAAAATCCATTGATCATCAAAGAACGATTGGGGCACGAAGACATCGAAACGACACTTGGGACTTATGGACATCTTTATCCACATAGTAATTTTGAAGTGGCTTCAAAACTAAAAGGTGTCATCAGTGCAAAACATTCAATAACAAACTTAGACACATCCCCAACTAATCAACATACTGTTGGCTTTCTCCATAAGAATCAAAAAGTGCAATGAAAGTGCAACTCTCAACAAAAAAAGAGCTGAAACCCTTGATAAATAAGGGTTTCAAGCTCTACAACGATTATTCCCACTCAACCGTAGCTGGCGGCTTGCTCGTAATATCATACACAATCCGATTCACATGATCCACTTCATTGACGATCCGCACAGAAATCTTTTGCAAGACATCCCATGGGATACGCGCGAAGTCGGCAGTCATGCCATCGATTGAGGTTACTGCACGGATACCGATTGTATAATCGTAAGTACGGCCATCACCCATAACACCAACGGAACGGATGCCTGGTAAGACAGTGAAGTATTGCCAGATGTCGCGGTCTAAGCCGGCATTAGCGATTTCTTCTCTTAAGATTGCATCCGATTCTCGCACGATTTCTAGTTTTTCTTCGGTAATTTCACCAAGGACACGGATACCTAAGCCTGGTCCTGGGAAAGGCTGGCGCCATACGATAGAGTCTGGCATGCCAAGCTGCGCTCCTAATTCGCGGACTTCATCCTTGAACAGGGTATTTAATGGTTCGATCAGCTCAAATTGCATATCTTCTGGCAATCCACCTACGTTGTGGTGCGATTTGATAGTTTGAGCTGTTTCGGTACCTGATTCGATTACGTCAGTATAAAGGGTTCCTTGGGCTAAGAAGGAAATGCCTTCTTTACCAGCTAGTTTGGTTGCTTCGTCATCAAACAGGTAAACAAATTCGTTCCCGATGATTTTGCGTTTTTGTTCTGGGTCAGAGACACCAGCTAGTTTGTCTAAGAAACGGTCTTTAGCGTCAACACGGATAATGTTTAGGCCGAATTTTCCACCTAAAGCTTCCATTACCTGTTCGCCTTCGCCTTTACGCAACAAACCATGGTCAACAAAAATGGATGTTAATTGGTCGCCGATGGCTTTTTGCAGCAAGACACCTACGACTGATGAATCCACACCGCCGGATAAGCCTAGCAAAACTTTTTTATCGCCGACTTGTTCGCGGATTTTTGCGACTTGCATATCTATAAAGTTGTCCATGCTCCAGTCGCCTTTGCAATGACAAACCTCAAAAGCAAAATGGCGCAGCAAATCGTTTCCGTATTCTGAGTGACGCACTTCCGCATGGTATTGGATACCGTAGAAGTCGCGGGTGGTATCTTGAATAGAAGCGATTGGGCAGTCAGCAGAGGTTGCGACTGTTTCAAAGCCTTCTGGTACTTGAGTAACAAGGTCGCCGTGGCTCATCCAAACGGTTTGCTCTTTTGGTGTGCCCTCGAATAAAACAGCATCGTCAGCAGTAACCTCCAGCAAAGCTTTGCCGTATTCACGGTTTTGAGCTGGTTCAACTTTTCCGCCTAGGTTGTAAGTAATCAGCTGCATGCCGTAACAGATTCCCAAGATTGGAATACCTAGTTCAAAGATCGCAGGATCAATGGAGAAGGCACCTTCGTCATAGACACTGTTTGGTCCACCAGAAAGGATGATTCCCTTTGGCTTCATGGCTTTTACTTCTTCGGCAGTGATGCGGTGGCTCAATAGTTCTGAGAAAACACCGAATTCACGGATACGACGAGTGATCAATTGGTTGTACTGGCTACCGTAGTCCAGCACAATGATTTTTTCAACGTCAGTCATTTCGTTGGCAACGTTTGTCACAATTATTCCCTCTATTCTTATAGTTTTATTTCAAAAGTCGGGGCATGCCCGGCTTTTTATGCAGGTACGGGTGGTTCTAATACTTGCGCAAATAGACTTCATCAATGATATGATGCTTGGCCTTGTGCAAGATGATATCAGCTCTGCCGCGCGTTGGCAAGATGTACTCTTTCAGGTTGATCAGATTAACCTTTTCCCAGACATCTTCGGCCATGTCCAAGGCGGCTTTGCGGTCGCCGATAGCATACTGATAATAGTAGTTTTCCGGGTCCTGAAAGGCAGTATCCAGCAGGGCTTCAAAGCGCTCCAAATACCATTTTTCGATCAGACTTGGATGGGCATCGACAAACACGGAGAAATCAAAAAAGTCGCTGACATAGATTTGTTCGTTGGCTGGCAGCTGCAAGGTGTTGATCCCTTCCACGATCAGAATGTCGGGCTGCTGGATCGATTCAAATTCGCCCTCCACGATGTCGTAAACATTGTGGGAGTAGATCGGAATCTGAATGTTCTCTTCGCCGGATTTGATCTCGTTTAAAAAGGTGATCAGTTTCGCCATGTCATAGCTTTCAGGAAATCCTTTACGGTCCATGATCCCGCGTTCTTCCAAGACTTTATTTGGATACAAGAAACCATCAGTAGTAATCAATTGAACGTGCTGATGCTTGAATAATCGGCTCAGCAGGGTCTGCAGCAGACGGGCTGTCGTACTTTTCCCAACGGCCACACTGCCGGCGATTCCAATGATAAAAGGCGGTGTTTTGACGTATTTGTGCAAAAACAGGCCTTTGCTCAGGTTCAGCGACTCGGATTCTTTTTTATACAAGTGGATCAGGTGACACAAGGGAATGTAGACATCTTCTACGTCCTTCATGGAGATTCGGTCGTTCAAACTCCGGATACTATCCAATTCTTCCTCGGTCAACGGCATCTGGCCACTGGTATAAAAATCCTGCCATTGCTCTCGTGGAATCCGATAGTAGTTGATCTGCTCTTTCATAGCGACCTCCTTTGATAACTGCGCTTATTCTACCATAAAAATCACGATAAAATGTGTTCTGCTCCTAAGAAATCCGAATAATTTACGGGTACAAAAAGAGCATACGTCATTTTAGCCGAAAAAAGAGCCAAAAAGCTATCGGAATGACAGGAGTTTCACTGTTTTTTTAGGTACGGTCACAACAGGGCGTGAGAAAATTCAGGAATGAACCGATAGCTAAATTTCCTTTCTCAATCATTCAAAAAAGCGGTATGATAAAAGCAACGGTTTTAAAAGGGGCGGGCGAAAATGAAGAGACTGGAAGAAATGAGTTTGGAAGAACTGTGGGCATTGTTTCCGATTGTTTTGAAAGAGCACAGCTCGAACTACGTGAAGTGGTACGAAGAAGAAAAACAGCGTTTGACGGATTTGTTCGCTGATTTTGAGATACAGCGGATCAGTCATATCGGCAGTACTTCTGTGGAAGGATTGATTGCTAAGCCGATCGTGGATATTTTGCTGGAATTTCCGGAAGGATATGACGTGGAGGGTGCAGCAACGCTCCTTCAAAATGCCGGCTGGATCTCCATGATCAAGGATAAGGAACGACAGAGGCTGGATTTGAACAAAGGCTATACACCAGAAGGTTTTGCGGAGAAGGTCTATCATTTGCACGTACGAGCTCTAGGGGACTGGGACGAGCTTTACTTCAGAGACTATTTACGCGAGTATCCGGAAGTCGCCCGGCGATATGAAGAATTGAAGCTGTCGCTGAAAAAAACATACGAACATGATCGCGATGCGTACACAGATGCAAAATCAACATTCGTGCAGACATACAGTCAAAAAGCGCGGCAAGCATTTGGCCCACGCTATTTGCTTAAATAAAATGGGTGTTTCATGCTATGATAAAGAGGAGAATGAATAAGAGGAGTAGACAGGATGAAAAAAATCGTTTTATTTGGCGACAGTTTATTGACTGGTGTAATGAATGGTGAGACCAGTGACATTTTGGATCGATATATTTTGGATGAGCTGACAGGTATGGGTTTTCCTGGTTATCAATTGGTTAAACTAGGCAAACGCGGCGAGACTTCTTCTGAAGGGTTGGCCCGAGTGGATGAAGCCGTGGAGGCAGAAGGGGATTTTGTAGTTATTTCTTTTGGAACCAATGATTCGTTAAAATCAGATGATTCGCTCGACACATTTGGAGAAAACATCAAAAAGCTCGTTGGGGCTTTTGATGCATCGAAAGTTATTTTGTTGACGACTGGCTATATCAATACAGAGGTATATCCAGATGGCGACAACGAACGGCAGCAGCTCTTCGCACAGAAAGCCAAAATGGCAGCGGCAGAAATGGACGTCAATGTGATCGATCTGTATCACCACATGACTGTTTATCCAGCACCAAAGGAGTTTTTGCAAACTTTTGACGGCATCCATCCGTCTGACGAAGGCTACCATTTTTTAGGGGCCTTGATTGCACGAGATATCAAAGAAAAATTAATCGCAGAAGGGTAAGTTTATGACCAATCATTATTATTCAGAAAATCCTGATACTGCCCATGACTTAGAGCAGTGGTCCTTTGAGCTGGCTGGGAAAAATTTTCATTTTGTAACAGACAGTGGGGTATTTTCCCGTCAGACCGTGGATTACGGCTCAAGAGTGCTGATCGAGCATTTTGACGGGGAAAATCTGCCTGAGGGTGTAATCCTGGATGTGGGTTGCGGCTACGGACCGATTGGACTGGCGCTGGCTTATGCGACTGGCCGTTTCGTGGAAATGATCGACGTGAACAATCGGGCGATTGAATTGGCCAAAAGCAACGCCAAACACAACGACATCGAGCAGGTAGATATCCATTCATCGGATATTTATTCCGACCTGCATCAGACAGCTTATGCGGCAATCGTAACCAACCCGCCGATTCGTGCCGGCAAGCAGGTTGTGCATCAGATTTTGAGCGATGCGGCGCCTCTTTTGAAAACCGGTGGCAGCTTGACCGTGGTCATCCAGAAAAAACAAGGCGCACCTAGTGCCAAAAAGCGGATGGAAGAGGTCTTCGGCAATGCCGAAATCGTGGCAAAGGACAAAGGGTATTACATTTTGCGAAGTATCAAAGAGTAACTCTTTGGTACTTTTTTCGCGTGGTATCTGAAAGAGCTTGCAAAAGAAGGGCGATTGCCTGTATAATCACATTGACTCAATATATTTCACAAATGTGATTTTGCGCAGTGAGTGTTTCAAAGTATAATTTAAGGAGCAGAATGTATGTACAAGGATGAGGATAAGCTCTTGGTTCGCATCGCCGAAATGTACTACCAAGAGGATAAGAATCAAAGCCAGATTTCGAAAGAATTGAATATCCACCGCAGTACCATCAGCCGTTTGCTGAAGCGATCGCGGGAGGAAGGGATCGTGACCATCTCCATCAATTACGATAAAGCTGGAACCTACGACCTTGAGAAGCAGCTGAAGGAACGCTTTGGTTTGGAGAAGGCGATCATCGTTCAGGCGGCGCCTGAGATGAACCGCACGCAAAAGGATAAGCTGCTTGCCAGCGGAGTCGGCGACTATTTAGCTGAAATTTTGGAGGATGAGATGATCATCGGCTTTTCATGGGGTGAGACGATGGCGGCGATTCCTGAGGGCTTGGGCACCTATACGGTCAGCAATATCACCTGTATCCCAATGATCGGGGGCCCTTCCGGACGTCTGATCAGCGATTTTCATGTCAATACGATTACCTATGAAGCTTCGAAAAAGTTGAATGGCCGGGCTTTGCTGATCGATTCACCGGCATTTCCTGATACAGTCTCTTTAAAAAAGGCCTTGATGGAAAATGAGTTCAACCAAGAATTAATCGACTATTGGCGCAAGCTGGACATTGCGATCTTAGGTATCGGCAGTCCGACCTTGCAGGCCAGCGAAAGCTGGAAGCAGTTCTATGGCGAAGATGTCTTGGCTTATTTGGAGGGCAAAAAGGTGATCGGTGATGTGGTATCGCGCTTTTTCAACTTGGAAGGGCAGCACATCGACAACGAGCTGGATGACCGTTTGATCGGGATCGACATCAGTGATTTGAAACGCACCCCTTACCGGATCGGGATCGCAGCGATGGTAGATAAAGCCGAAGCAATCGCCAGCGCATTAAAAGGCGGTTATATCAACGTGCTGGTAACGACGGAAGAAACAGCGATTGAAGTCTTGAAAAGATAGGTGATCAGCCTGTCTTTTTTGTTCTTGCCTTTAGGATGAAAGGGGGAAATCAAATGCAGATCATTCGTCTTCTGCATACGACGTTGGTTTTATTAAATCGAAAGAAGGTTACCGCGAAGGAACTGGCCGAACGATTCGAGGTGACGACGCGAACGATTTATCGTGATGTGGATGTCTTGAGCTTGGCCGGGATTCCGGTTTATTCGGTCAAAGGCCGAGAAGGCGGCATTTTTTTGGATGAGTCCTTTTTTGTGGACAATACCTTGATGAAGGAAGAACAGGACGATCTGCTGCTGGCCCTACATTTGTTGCAGTCGGTCGGTCTGGCAGATACCGAAGCGCTGATCGAAAAACTGAGTACAGTATACGATTGGAGCAACTGGTTGGAGGTCGATCTGAGCGAGAATCACAGTCTGGACCATCAAACCTTTGATCAGATCAAGCAGGCGATCTTTTCAGAAAGGCTGATTAATTTCACGTATTATACTGAATACGGTCAAACTCGTCTGATCTCTGGGCTGCCGAAACGGATCCTTTATAAGCATCAAACCTGGTATGTGTCGATTTTTCAGCCAGCGATTGAAGAATGGACTGCCTTTCCCCTGCAACGCGTGCAGCGTGTCACATTGGGAGAAAAGAATACAACAAAGCTACCGGATGAGGAACTCCGCTTCCCGAAAATCGAGGTCAGGGTCCGCTTCAGCAAGCGGATCGCCTATAAGCGCTACGATGAGTTTGCAAATTTGCAGCTGTTTGATAACCCTGACAGCAGCTTTGAGGCTGTCTTGACCTTTGCGGTGTTCGAGGACATGTATCGCTTTTTGCTGCCACTGGGAAAAAATGTGCAAGTACTGGAGCCTGACTGGGTCAAAGACAAGCTGATTGCATACACCCGATCTTTTTTAGAAAATCAAGTTTAATATGACATGTTCTGGCAGTTTGATTCTGTATGATAAAGAAAAGGGAGGAGAACATCATGACAATTGAAGCAATCGTGAAACCAGAGCAATGGATCGTTTCCCAACACTTTACTGTTCGGGTAGAAGAAATTCCCAAGGTGATTGGACCGACATTTATGAAATTAGGCGGCTTGATCCAAGAAAAAGGCGGAACGATTTTAAGCACACCTTTTGTATCCTATAAAAACATGGGGGAAGAAGGAACTATGGACGAGACAGCCATTGAGATGGAGGTTGGGTTTCCTTTAGCTGAAAAGATCGAGGTTCCTGAAGAAGTGGACTGCTACCTGCTGCCATCCTATCAAGCCTTGTCTGCGCTGTATGTCGGACGCTATGAGGAGATGACCGGGATTTATATGGAGATGTTTGACCAGATCAAAAAATCAGATCGAAAATTTGTCGGTACTGCCTATGAATATTATTTGAGCGACGAAGAGATTCCTCCGGAAAAACAGGAAACGATTTTGGAAGTTTTATTTGAATAGCCCCAATGCCTTGCATCAGCACAAACGCTGGTGCTTTTTTTGTGCGCCGGCAAAAGTGCGCAGGTGGGATTTTCTATTTCCTCTTTTTGCACAAAAGTGATTTGATTATAAAAAAATTGCAAAAAGATGTTGACAACGTTTTCTTAAGCCGTTAGAATACAGTTGTAACAAACGTTAATCAAAAATCACAAATGTGTTGAAGGGGATTTTACAATGACTTGGCTAAATGTAGAAGGAAAAACGGCGATCGTGACCGGCGGTTCATCAGGGATCGGAGCAGCAATCGTGCAATCGCTTTGCAACTTGGGCGTGAATGTCGTCAATGCGGATTTGAGAGAAGGCAGCTACCAGCACGATCGATTGCTTTTCAGTGAAACCAATGTGACTGATCCTGAATCTGTTCAGCAAACGGTAGACAAAGCGGTTGAGACCTTTGGACAAATCGACGCACTGGTCAATAATGCGGGGATCAATATTCCAGCATTACTGGTAGATGAAGCACAAACTGAAAACGGCAAATTCGAAATCAATGAAAACATCTTTGCCAAAATGATCGACATCAATCAAAAAGGCGTATATCTGATGGGGCAGGCGGTCGGACGAGAGCTCGTGAAGCAGCAATCCGGTGTGATCATCAACATGTCGTCAGAATGCGGATTGGAAGGCTCCGAAGGACAAAGTGTTTATGCTGCGACCAAAGCGGCAGTCAACAGCTTCACTCGTTCATGGGCTAAAGAGTTAGGTAAAAAAGGCGTGCGAGTCGTAGGAATTGCGCCGGGAATCATGGAAGAAACTGGATTGCGGACGATTGAGTATGAAACAGCCTTGGCTTATACACGGGGAATCACTGTTGATCAGTTGAGAGCAGGCTATACCAACACGAAGACTATTCCATTAGGTAGAGACGGCAAATTATCTGAGGTGGCCGATCTAGTCGCTTATTTCATTTCAGAACGTTCAAGCTATATCGCAGGAATCACTGTAAATGTGGCTGGCGGAAAAACGAGAGGGTAGGTGAAGAAAGTGAACAAAGTAATTTTAGTGGCGCATGGTAAATTAGCCCATGAAATGAAAAAATCTGCGGAAATGATCTTCGGAGCGCTGCCAGATGTTCAATCGATCGAATTTCTGAAGGAAGAAGGGCTGGACTCGATCCAACAAAAAATTAGTCAGGCGATGACTGACGAGACAGCAAATTATTTAATCTTAGCAGATCTATTTTGCGGGACGCCCTACAATGCCAGCTGTGGGATTGCTATGAAGAATACGCAACAGAGCATCGAGGTCGTTTCAGGAATGTCGCTGCCTTTGGTATTAGAGGCTGCGAGTATGCTTCAAGGAAATTATTTGTCTAGTATTGTGAAACATCTTACAAGTGTTGCCGGCGATACAGTCAAATCATTTAGAGAACAAATTATTGAGGAAGAGGAGGATTTCTAAATGCAAATCAAATTAGCACGGATTGATGATCGATTGATCCATGGACAGGTAGCAACGGTGTGGGCCAAGGAGGCTGGAGCAGAACGAATTATCGTAGTCAGTGAAGAGGTAGCCAATGATGAGGTGCGTCGCACGCTGGTAAAACAAGCAGCACCTCCAGGCATTAAGGCCAACATTGTGGATGTCGAAAAGGCCGTTAAAGTGTACAACAATCCTAAATATGCAAATGAAACCGTCTTTTATTTGTTTACCAATCCAGGAGAAGTCTTGGCGATGGTGGAAAATGGCGTGCCAATCAAATCCATTAACATTGGCGGTATGCATTTTAAAGACGGTCGAACACAAGTAACCAAAGCTGTTTCTATCGATCAAAAGGATGCAGCGGCTTTTAGAAAGCTGGCTGAAATTGGGGTAGAGCTGGATCTGCGAGTAGTTGCAACGGATGCAAAAGGTGATTTTGAAGCGAAATTAAAAGAGGCTGGATTTTAAAGAGAGGGGCTAAGTACCGATGGAATTATCAATGATTCAAATTGTTCTTATTTTTCTTTTCTCCTGTGTTTGTGGGATGGGCAGTGTACTGGATGAGTTTCAAACCCATCGTCCACTAATTGCTTGTACGGTAGTTGGATTGATCTTAGGCGACTTAACAACGGGAATTATTTTAGGCGGAACGCTGGAGCTGATTGCTTTAGGCTGGATGAATATTGGGGCAGCACAATCGCCGGACTCCGCTTTAGCCAGTGTAATTTCGACCATTCTAGTCGTTGTTGGTCAGCAGGATATTCAAGCAGGGATTGCGATTGCTTTGCCAGTGGCAGCAGCGGGCCAAGTGTTGACGGTCTTTGCCCGAACGATTACGGTAGCGTTTCAGCATGCGGCAGATCGCGAAGCAGAGAAAGCCAACTTTAACAAGATTATCTTCATCCACTTTAGCGCTCTGTTCGTTCAAGCCTTGCGGGTAGCAATTCCAGCGACGATTGTCGCAGCCTTCGTGAGTGCTGAAATGGTGACGAATATGCTGAACATGATTCCTGATGTGGTTACGGGTGGTTTAGCAGTCGCCGGCGGCTTTATCGTAGTCGTTGGGTATGCGATGGTCTTGAACATGATGAGTGTAAAATATTTAATGCCATTTTTCTTCTTAGGTTTTGTTTTAGGCGGGTATTTGGACTTTAGTTTGCTGTCCTTTGGGATTGTCGGCTTGATTATTGCCTTGATCTACGTGCAATTAAATCCGAATTTCAAAAAGCAGGACGCTTCTGGCGGAATAGTCGCAGCAACAGCAGGCGGCGACTTAGCTGACGATGAATTAGAAGATTAGGAGGAGTTAACAATATGGAAACTACGGCAACAGAAACCAAAGCACCCGTGCAGTCAAAAATTACTAAGCAGGACTTGATGCGCACGTTTCTTTTTTCAAATTTTCAGCAAGCATCTTTTAACTATGAACGCATTCACGCCTTAGCTTTTTGTGTAGATATGATCCCGACCATTAAGCGGGTGTATCATACGAAAGAAGAGCAAGCGGAAGCGTTGAAACGCAATATGACCTTTTTCAATGTAACACCCGCAGTTTGCGGGCCGGTGATTGGTGTAACCATGGCGATGGAAGAAGCCAAAGCATCCGGAGCAGACATCGACGAAGGAACCATTAACAGCTTGAAGATCGGATTAATGGGACCACTCTGTGGGGTAGGTGATCCACTGGTATGGGGAACCTTGCGTCCGATAACTGCAGCAATGGGCGCATCGTTGGCTCTGAGTGGTAACATCTTTGGGCCACTATTGTTCTTCTTTGCCTTTAATGCAGTGCGGATTGCCATGAAATGGTTTGGTTTAACTTACGGCTTTAGAAAAGGGATGGATATCGTTTCCGACCTGTCCGGCAATCTTCTGCAAAAATTAACCGAGGGGGCTACTATTCTAGGCTTGTTCATCATGGGTGTACTGGTTACTAAGTGGACCACCATCAATATTCCGTTAGTTGTTTCTAAAACAGCGGGTGCGGATGGGCAAGAAGTGATTACGACTGTACAAAATGTATTGGATGATTTAGTACCCGGTCTTTTAGCATTAGGTTTAACACTATTAATGATGCGCTTATTAAAGAAAAAAGTGAGTCCGATTGTTTTGATCTTTGTTTTGTTTGCAGTGGGAATTATCGGTTATGGATTAGGAATTTTAGCGTAAATATTGGAGGATAATAATGAAAACGAAAGCAGTTCGCTTATACGGCAAAAAGGATTTGCGATTGGAAGAATTTGACTTACCAGAAATCAAGGACAATGAGATTTTAGCCTCAGTCATTACTGACAGTATCTGTATGTCCACCTGGAAGCTGGCCAACCAGGGAGGCGACCATAAAAAAGCCCCAGATAATGTAGCGGAAAATCCGATCATTGTCGGCCATGAATTTTGTGGAGAACTGCTGGAAGTGGGCGGAAAATGGGCCCACAAATACAAAAAAGGGGAGCGCTACGTGGTGCAGGCGAACTTGCAATTGTCAGATCGTCCAGACTGCCCGGGCTACTCTTATGCTTACACTGGCGGGGATGCTACCTATATCGTTATCTCTGAAGATGTCATGAATCAAGATTGTTTAATCCCTTATAAAGGAGAAACGTATTTTGAAGGCTCATTGATCGAACCTTTGTCTTGTGTGATCGGTGCTTTTGAAGCCAACTATCATTTGAAAGAGGGCAGCTACGAACACCAAATGGGCGTAAAACCAGGCGGCAATATGCTGATCATGGGCGGCACAGGTCCGATGGGGCTTTTAGCGATTGATTATGCCCTGCATGGTCCGATTCGCCCGAAAAACTTGGTAATCACCGATCGTGATCCAGACAAACTGGCTCGAGCTGAAAAATTGTATCCAAGTCAAGACGGCATCACCGTTCAATATGTCAATGTAGGTGCTGTAGAGGATCAGGTATCTGTCTTGAAAGAGGCGGTGCAAGGTGGATTTGACGACATTTTCGTGATGGTTCCTGCTGAGAAAGTCGTGACGGATGCAGCAGATATGCTGAACCCTGACGGCTGCCTGAATTTCTTTGCCGGACCGCAAAACAAAGAGTTTTCGGCAAAGGTCAATTTCTATGATGTGCATTATTCCTTCACTCATTTCGTCGGAACCTCCGGCGGCAACACCGAAGATATGCGCAAAGCAGTCAAATTGATTGAGGAGAAAAAGGTTAAAGTAGCCAATGTGGTAACTCACATTTTAGGCCTGGATGCGGTAGCAGAAACCACCTTGAACCAGCCGACAATCGGCGGCGGCAAAAAGCTGGTGTATACCCATAAAAAATACGATTTGACCAAACTTTCAGATTTAGACCCTGCTTCTAAGCTAGGACAGATCTTGGCAAAAACTGACGGCATCTGGAGCAAAGAAGCAGAGGAGTATGTATTAAAGGAATTTACAGAGATTTAAATAAAAAACCGCAGTCCGCTGCGGTTTTTTTGTTGAGCATTAAAATCCCATAGAGCCCTCTTTGTGACGTACGGTGTCCATTGAAAAATCCTGTTCCCTCATAGCAACATTCAGTACACAGCCTTCACTGGCCTTTTGAGAGAGCAGTTTTTCCTCGCCGACGGCAGGCAATCCCATCAACATGTGGATCGGTTCTACCTATCATCAGCAGACAATTACGTCGGCTAAGGGCGATGGACACGTCCATTTCAACGATGGTTTGGACCGGATCGTCCGTTTCAGGAGTACATTCACTATAGTTGATAGTCGGTCGATGCTCGGCGGAAAGCACATGAACGCTGTTGGTTGGTAAGAAGCAAATTTTTCTGGTTTCTTACCATTGATCTTAATGATCATAGCATCGCCTCAAGTTCCCTCTTCCACGAACGATTGGTGTCTGCGGCTCCTTTTTATATAATAGCGTTCCTCATTTATCAGAGCAGTGTAAAAAAATCGCGAAACTGCATGTCAGGTTTATGAATTATTTTCGTTAAAAAGAAGGCTGTTTTTTTCTTTCTCATAAAAGAATGAATTGCAAACTGCCTTATCAAAACTTGGTTAGGAAGGACAACTTGCCGGAAAAGAAAGTCTGAAAGATCTACGACTATTGAAAAGGGTTTCAAATAAATGGATGTTATATTATGAACTTTTATTCGTTGTTCCGCTACATCATAATGACACTTAGAAAACATTCATTTAGTCACGCCCAATAAAAGAGCAATCGACTGTCCTCGAAGCATCAAGCATTCAATAAACAACTAGTCATTTTCCGAACCCAAATGGATAACTATTCTTACGCTCAAATGCAGCGATGCAAGAAGGACAAGTCGAAGACGGATTAGAAGATTCACTGTTTTTTTATGTATCGAGTCGTCGAAAAAGCTTTCTTAATAATACCTTCTTTGCTACACTAAAAAAAACAAGGCAAAAGGAAGGATCCAGATGAAGATCACTATCAAGGAGATTGCTGAACTGGCAGGCGTTTCCGTCACAACGGTCTCTCAAATCTTAAACAATAAAGGCAGTCGGTTTAGCGAACAGACACGCAAACGCGTCATGGCGATCGTGGATGAATACCAGTATAAACCGGATTTTTTTGCGGCTAATTTGATCAACCGCCATTCAAAAACCATCGGGATGATTGTGCCGGATGTCACCGACTTTTTCTTCTCGAAAATCATTGAAGGGGTCGAAAGCTATCTGAATCCCTTGGGCTATATGATCATCTTATGCAATTCCCGGCATGACAAGGAGCAGGAGGAGCGTTATTTAAATGAATTGTCGCATCGCTCGGTGGATGGAATCCTGATGGCAACACCCAATCAGCTGCCGCCTGAGCAGTCGCTGAACAGTGATTTTTATCGCCATCGTCCGATCGTTTTGATTGATCGCGGATTGAATGAACGAGACTGGGGTCAGCTGCTGGTTGAGGAATACGCGGGTGCTCAGGAAGTGATTCGCATGCTGGTGGCTCATGGCCATCGTCATATCGGTATGCTGAAGGAAGACGAGGGCTATTATCAGCTGTCTGAACGTTACAATGCGTATCGTCAGGTAGTAGCCGAAAATGATCTGCCCTTTGATGACAGCTATGTGACGCATGGCGGCTTGACCATTGCCGGCGGCTATAAAGCAGCTAAAGAATTATTAAGAAATTCTAAAATCACTGCGATTTTTTGCGGCAACGATGAGATGGCGATCGGCTGTTATCAAGCGATTTATGAGAGTGGCCGGAGAATTCCAGACGACATTTCGGTGGTGGGATTCGATGGATTGGAAGTCAGCAAGTACATGGTGCCGCCTTTGACTACGGTCTTTCAGCCAAGCTTTGAAATCGGGTTTTCTGCGGCTAAATTTTTGGTGGATGCCATCAATTTTCCCTCTCAGAGAATCCCAAACAAAATCTTCCAGACTAAATTAATTATTCGTGAGAGTGTTGCTTCAAGGGGTGAGGCTTGACTTTTTAAGCCTCACCCGATATAGTAACGATGTTAGCGTTTGCTAAAAACGTTTTCTATTTTGAGTAAACTGTTTTACTAAAGTGGTTTACCTTTGATTATTTTGATGTATAATGAGTGTTGAGTTTGGAGGCAAAACGGATGAGAATGGTAGATTTAATCGAAAAAAAGCGTGATGGAAAAATTCTGACGAAGGAAGAAATCGACTTTATTATTGCAGGGTATACCAACGAAGAAATTCCCGATTATCAAATGAGTGCGTTGCTAATGGCGATCTTTTATCAGGACATGACGGATGAAGAGATCACTAATTTAACACTGGCCATGGCCCATTCTGGCGACATCATCGATCTTTCCTCGATCGAGGGCATCAAAGTCGATAAGCATTCGACAGGCGGTGTCGGGGATACAACGACCTTGGTATTGGCTCCGCTGGTAGCAAGCGTAGGTGTTCCTGTAGCCAAAATGTCCGGACGCGGCTTAGGATTTACAGGCGGCACCTTGGACAAATTTGAATCGATCCCAGGCTTTCGAATTGAATTATCTGACCAGGAATTTATCGACATCGTAAACAAAAGTCAAGTCGCCGTTATCGGGCAATCGGGCAATCTCGCTCCGGCAGACAAGAAGCTGTATGCCTTGAGAGATGTGACTGGAACAGTTGATTCGATTCCGTTGATCGCAAGCTCGATCATGAGTAAAAAAATTGCCGCAGGCGCGGATGCCATCGTACTAGATGTCACTACAGGCGAAGGGGCCTTCATGAAAAATCTGGACGATGCGAAACGATTGGCGCATACCATGGTCCGGATCGGCAAACTCGCAGGTCGACAGACAATGGCCGTCATTTCAGATATGTCCGAACCGTTAGGTGAAGCTGTCGGCAACGGCTTAGAGATCGTTGAAGCCATTGAAGCGCTGCAAGGCAAAGGACCAGAAGATTTGATGGAAATGTGCTATGTCCTAGGCAGCCAAATGGTCGTTCTGGCTGGCAAAGCAGAAAGCTTGGACGATGCACGCGTCATGCTCAAAGAAGCGCTGGAATCTGGAAAAGCGCTAGAAAAATTCCGTGAAATGGTCCAGGATCAAGGCGGCGATGCTTCGGTCATCGATCAGCCTGAGAAGCTGATAACGGCCACCTATCAATTTGATTTGCCGGCGAAAGAGTCTGGCTATGTGACGGAGATCGTAGCGAACGAAATCGGGATTGCAGCAATGCTTTTAGGCGCTGGAAGGCGGACCAAGGAAGATGATATTGACCATGCAGTCGGCATTAAATTAAAGAAAAAAGTCGGCGACGCAGTCAAGGAAGGCGAAGCGTTGTTAACGATCTATTCAAACACGGAGGATACTTCGGCTGTAGAGCAGCTGCTGTATGAAAATATTTCCATAGGGGATAATAGTTTAGAACCGACACTGATACATGGTATTATTACAGAGTAAGGTATTTGTGTGGAATGTAACAAAACTTCAAATGATTCGCTATTCACAAATTAATTTTTCATAGTTTGATAATAAAAAGTAAAAGAGAAATGGGAGGAAAGTACATGGAATTGAATCGCATGATCGATCATACGATCTTAAAAGCAGATGCGACAAAAGACGATGTCATGAAAATCATCAATGAAGCAAAGGAATATCATTTTTATTCCGTTTGCATCAATCCGACATGGGTCAGCCTAGCTGCACAAGAACTAAAAGGTGAGCCAGTAGCTGTTTGTACAGTCATTGGGTTTCCTTTAGGAGCCAACACGTCTGAAGTGAAAGCTTACGAAGCAGCACATGCGATCGAAAACGGCGCAGAAGAAGTCGATATGGTCATCAACATCGGTGAGCTGAAAGCTGGAAACAACGAAAAGGTTCAACAAGACATAGAAGCAGTTGTTGCTGCTGCCAAAGATCAAGCGTTGGTAAAAGTGATCATTGAAACAGCATTATTAACAAGGGAAGAAAAAATCAAGGCTTGTGAATTGGCAAAAGCAGCTGGTGCTGATTTTGTTAAAACGTCGACCGGATTTTCGACCGGCGGTGCTACAGTAGATGATGTTAAATTAATGCGTGAAACAGTCGGACCAGAAATGGGTGTTAAAGCCTCAGGCGGCATCCATAATACGAAAGAAGCTATGGCGATGATCGAAGCCGGAGCAACACGGTTAGGTGCCAGCTCGGGTGTGGCCATTATGAATGGACTCTCCGGAAGCGGGTATTAATAGTAGGAGGCATTTGCAGATGTCAGCAAAGAAAGAATGGATCGCTGCAGCGACTGAAGCCTTGGACAAGGCGTATGTGCCTTATTCTCATTTTCCAGTTGGGGCTTGTCTGGTCACGAATGATGGAAAAACTTATCAAGGAATAAATATTGAAAACGCATCTTACGGATTAAGCAATTGTGCGGAACGAACAGCCTTTTTCAAAGCTGTTTCTGAAGGAGAAAGAAACTTCAGCCACCTCGTGATTGCCGGACGCACACCAGAACCGATTTCTCCATGCGGCGCTTGCCGCCAAGTCATGGCAGAGTTCTGTGATCCAGCGATGCCAGTAACCTTAGTTGGTGAGAACGGTCGAACTAAAGAAACGACCGTTGAAGGATTACTGCCATATATGTTCACTGACAAAGATTTATAAACCATGTTCATTCAGTCGTTTGACTGTTGAAAAAAAATACCATATTTAGGGGGCTTTACAGAAATGAAAAAAGCAAAATTATTTGGTCTAGGCGCGACAGCTTTTGCGGCAATGGTAGTGCTAGGTGCATGTGGCGGCGGTAACGGCGGCGGCTCAACTGACTCTTCAGGTGGAGGATCTGCTTCAGGCGGAGATGCCGATCACAGTGTAGCAATCGTAACGGATATTGGTGGTGTTGATGACCGTTCATTCAACCAGTCAGCTTGGGAAGGCTTGCAGGCGTGGGGGAAAGACCATAACATCGAACGCGGAACTGGCGGATATGACTATGTTCAATCTGACAATGCATCACAATATACAACCAACATTGATTCAGCAGTTTCAAACGGCTTCCAAACTATTTTCGGTGTCGGCTATCTATTAGCAGAACCAATCGAAGCAGCAGCGGATACAAATCCTGACACAAACTTCGTTATTATTGATTCTGTAATCGAAGGAAAAGACAACGTGGCTTCAGCAACCTTCAAAGACAACGAAGCAGCTTACCTTGCAGGTGTGGCAGCAGCTCATACAACAAAGACAGACAAAGTTGGCTTTATCGGTGGTGAAGAAGGGGTCGTAATTGACCGTTTTGAAGCTGGATTTGTGAAAGGGGTAGAAGATACTGCCAAAGAAATGGACAAAGATATTTCAATCGATGTTCAATACGCAGCATCATTCGGTGACCCTGCTCGTGGTAAAGCATTAGCAGCAAATATGTACGACAATGATATCGATGTAATTTACCATGCTTCAGGCGGTACAGGTAACGGCGTCTTCTCAGAAGCAAAAGCTCGTAATGAAGAAAAAGCAGAAGCAGACAAAGTTTGGGTTATCGGTGTAGATAGCGATCAGCAAGCTGAAGGTGAATACACTGACAAAGACGGCAAAGAAAGCAACTTCTGTTTGGCTTCTACACTTAAAGGTGTGGGCGCAGCCGTTCAAGACATCTCTACTCGTGCGTTGGAAGATAAATTCCCTGGCGGCGAACACTTGTCATTCGGTTTGAAAGACGGCGGTGTATCTCTAACTGATGGATTCTTGTCCGATGAAGCGAAAGCTGCAGTTAACGAAGCAAAAGACAAAGTATCAGATGGTGACATCGAAGTTCCAGAAAAACCTTAATTGGTAAAACTGAATATTATGGCGATCTAAAGCTCGCCATAATATTCTTTTCTTAGACAAGCAGCACAGCAAGTGTGCTGTTTGCCTAAGGGAAGAATTCCTTTAATTAATGTGTGTTTGTCAGGTCTTAAAAAGTGATAGGATGTGAAAAGAGTGACAGAAGAACAATATGTCATTGAGATGCGCAATATCACCAAGCAATTTGGCACATTTAAAGCCAATGACAATATCAATCTTCAGATCCGCAAAGGCGAGATCCATGCGCTTTTAGGTGAAAATGGTGCCGGAAAGTCGACACTAATGAATGTATTGTCGGGGCTTTTACAGCCAACTTCAGGTGAGATTTTGATGGATGGGCAAAAAGTAGAGATCTCAGATCCTACCAAAGCCAATCATTTAGGGATCGGGATGGTCCATCAGCATTTCATGTTAGTTGATGCGTTTACCGTTACAGAGAACATTATTTTAGGCAGCGAGCCGACCAGCGGCGTGACGCTGGACAAGAAACAGGCACGAGCAGAGATCGAACGTTTGTCGAAGGAATATGGCTTGCAGGTGGATCCGGATGCCTATGTGCGCGACATTTCAGTTGGGATGCAGCAGCGGGTAGAAATCTTGAAGACGTTGTACCGTGGGGCCAATGTACTGATTTTTGATGAACCGACAGCCGTATTGACACCGCAGGAAATCGATGAATTGATTGAGATCATGAATGGCTTGGTTAGTGAAGGCAAATCGATCATTTTGATCACTCACAAATTGGATGAGATCAAAAAGGTGGCCGATCGTTGTTCCGTTATTCGCCGAGGCAGGTATATCGGTACAGTTGATGTGAAGGAAGTTAGTTCGCAGCAGCTGGCAGATATGATGGTAGGACGTTCAGTCTCTTTTAAAACAGACAAAAAAGCAGCGGTACCAGGTGAAACGGTGTTATCGATTAAGGATCTAGTTGTGAAAGAAAGTCGCGGCCTTGAAGCGGTTAAAAAGCTTAGTTTAGACGTTCGTCGAGGTGAAGTGGTCGGGATTGCCGGGATTGACGGCAATGGACAATCGGAACTGATTCAAGCACTGACTGGTCTGCGAAAAATAGAAAGCGGCACTGTGACACTGAACGGCAAAGACATTACTGGGAAAAAACCACGTCAGATCACTGAATCTGGAGTTGGTCACGTTCCAGAAGACCGTCACAAATATGGGCTTATTTTGGAATTAGCGTTATCTGAGAATATTGCATTGCAATCATACTATCATCCGCCATTCAGCCGTTCAGGCATCTTGAATCACGGGGAGATCGATACTTATGCCAATCGCTTAATTGAGGAGTACGATGTACGGACGACCAGCGAAAAAGCACCCGCCGGTTCATTATCCGGAGGGAATCAGCAAAAAGCGATCATCGCCAGAGAAATGGATCGCGATCCGGATCTATTGATCGTGTCGCAGCCGACACGTGGACTGGACGTTGGAGCGATCGAGTATATCCACAAACGACTGGTTGAGCAGCGAGACAAGAACAAAGGCGTTTTATTAGTTAGCTTTGAACTGGATGAAATTTTAAATGTCTCTGATCGTATCGCCGTTATCCATGCGGGTGAGATCACTGGGATTGTGGATCCAAAAGAAACTTCTGAAAATGAGCTGGGGCTATTGATGGCCGGCTACACGTTAGAAGAGTCACGAGCAGAATTACAAAAGGCGGGTGAGACAAATGAATGATCGCGCAGAAAGAATCAGAAACATCCTGGTTCCGTTGATCTCAGTTGTCCTAGGATTTGCTCTAGGTGCAATCCTGATGCTGATCTTCGGATTCAACCCAGCCGAGGGATACAATGCCATGTTCAGTTCGGCATTCCGCAGCACTATGTCAATGGGAGAAATTTTAGTTGGTGCAGCCCCCTTGATCTTTACAGCCTTAGGATTTTCCGTCGCGAATTCGGCAGGATTTTTCAATATCGGGCTTTCAGGCCAAGCATTATGCGGCTGGGTAGCAAGTATTTGGGTGGCATTGAGCATGCCGGATTCGCCTAAAATCGTTGTGGTGACCTTAGCAATTATTGCAGGTGCATTAGCTGGGGCAGCTGCTGCAGCGATCCCCGGAGTTCTACGAGCTTACTTTGGAACAAGTGAAGTTATCGTAACGATCATGATGAACTATGTTTTGTTGTATGTCGGAAACCATATTGTCAACAATGTGATGTCAGAAGAAATCATCTCTAATAAAGGGGTCACAAAACTGGTGGGGATGAACGGCACTCTTCGGACCCCATGGCTGACACAGCTCTTCGGCGGATCACGGATCAACTTGGGGATTTTCTTAGCAGTGATCTTCTTAGTTGTTGTGTGGTTCTTGATGAAACGGACGACGCTAGGTTTTGAGATTCGTTCCGTAGGGCTGAATCCTTTTGCTTCTGAATATGCAGGGATGAGCAGCAAGCGGACGATCATTATTTCGATGATCATTTCCGGTTTATTAGCCGGATTAGGCGGAGTGGTCCAAGGAATTGGTACCTTTAACAACTTCTTCGTTCAAGGAACCTCGTTGAGTATTGGATTTGACGGAATGGCGGTTTCCCTGCTTGGAAACGGCAGCTCGATCGGTATTTTGTTATCAGCATTGCTCTTCAGTGTCCTGAAATTAGGCGGACAAGGCATGCAATTTGCTGGAATTCCAAGTGAATTGGCCAACAGTGTGATTCCGTTGATCATCTTCTTCGTAGCAATCAATTATGCAGTACGGTTAGTTTTGGCAAAAATTTCAGGCAATAAAAAACAAGTCGCGGTTGTAGAGGAAACAAGTAAAACCAATGAAGAAAGTCAAGAAGGAGGCGAATTGTGATGAATATGCAATTACTTAGTTCATTAATCACACAGACACTTGTGTATTCCGCGCCTTTGATCTTGACGGCTCTCGGCGGTGTGTTTTCTGAACGAGGCGGTATTGTAAATGTAGGTCTTGAAGGAATCATGGTATTGGGTGCGTTTAGTTCAGTCGTTTTCAACTTAAGCTTTGCAGATCAATTTGGTGCATGGACTCCGTGGCTGGGTGTTCTGGTCGGTGGATTAGTCGGTGTCGCGTATTCCTTGATCCACGCGGTAGCTACCGTCCATCTGCGAGCGGATCACATCATCAGCGGGACAGTGATGAATCTGTTGGCGCCTTCGTTGACGATCTTTTTGATCAAGGTCATCTACGGAAAAGGACAGACCGATACGATCCAACGTCAATTCGGCTACTTTAACTTTCCTGGTTTGAGCGAGATTCCTATCATTGGCGATTTATTTTTCAGCAGTACAAGCTTACCCGCTTACTTTGCGATCTTAGTGGCCGTGATTTCTTGGTTCGTTATCTTCAAGACAAGATTTGGCCTGCGTCTGCGTTCAGTCGGTGAGAATCCACTGGCAGCAGATACATTGGGGATTAATGTTTATGCGTTGCGGTATTCAGGTGTGTTGATCTCTGGATTTCTTGGCGGCATGGGCGGAGCGGTCTTTGCACAATCGATCGCTGGACGCTTTGCAGCCACCACGATTGCTGGACAAGGATTTATCTCCATGGCCGCAATGATCTTCGGAAAATGGAATCCGCTAGGTGCGATGGGTGCGGCGATCTTCTTCGGATTTGCCCAAAACTTGAGTATTGCTGGTTCAAATCTGCCAGTCATCTCATCGATCCCGGATGTGTACCTGCAAGCAGCACCATATGTGTTAACGATCTTAGTTTTAGTTGTATTCTTAGGAAAATCTGCAGCACCAAAAGCAGATGGTGTCAACTATATCAAATCAAAATAAAAGCTTTTTGTATCAAAGGGTGGGGCTATGGGACAATGTTTCTTAGCCGCGCCCATTTTTTGTCAGATCAGCTTTCCACAGGAGTGGTCAGCCGATAAGGATGGCAGCTGATAACAAGCGAATCGCTCGCAGGATCGGGTGTCAAAGAGGTATCCTAAGAGTAGTTCGCTTGCATAAATGTATCCGCTCTATCGTGCTCATTAAAGTATCGGGATACAAAAAAAGCGTATTATGGATTTCAACATAAATAAGTAAATCAATCAGAAAGAAGGAATAGAAATGTTCAAACGTGTACATTTAGTCGTAATGGATTCAGTCGGTATTGGTGAAGCCCCTGATGCGGATCAGTTCAATGATCTAGGGTCTGATACGTTAGGTCATATTGCAAAAGAGGCTGGGCTGCATATTCCCCATTTGGAACAACTTGGATTGGGAACGATTCGTCCGCTCGAAGGTGTAAAGGATGTAACGGACCATCAAGGGTATGCGACGAAGCTGGAAGAAATCTCAGTAGGAAAAGATACGATGACTGGGCATTGGGAAATCGCCGGATTGAATATTCAAACACCGTTCCGGGTATTCCCAGAGGGCTTTCCTGAAGAATTGCTGCAAAAGATTTCTGATTTTTCAGGACGCGGCATCATTCGTGGAGCCAATAAACCCTACAGTGGTACAGAAGTGATCGCTGATTTTGGAGAGGAACAAATGAAGACGGGCGATTTGATCATTTACACGTCTGCGGATCCCGTGCTGCAAATCGCAGCTCACGAAGAAGTCATCCCACTGGAAGAACTGTACCGTATTTGTGAATACACACGTGAAATCACAAAGGATGATCCTTACATGATCGGGCGAATCATTGCGCGTCCTTATCTAGGCGAACCAGGTGATTTTACCCGCACGAGCAATCGCCACGACTATGCGCTGAATCCATTTGGCAAAACGGTTTTGGATGCATTGAAGGAAAATGGCAAAGACGTGATCGCTGTTGGTAAAATTAATGACATTTTCAACGGACAAGGCATCACTGAATCGGTTCGGACGAAGAGCAACATGGATGGCGTCGATAAATTATTAGAAGTGATGAAAAAGGATTTCATCGGCTTAAGCTTTACCAATTTGGTTGATTTCGATGCATTGTATGGACACCGTCGGGATGTTGTCGGCTATGCGCATGCGATCGAGGATTTTGATCTGCGCATCCCTGAAATTTTAGATGCAATGGATGAAGAGGACTTGTTAATGATCACAGCGGATCACGGCAACGATCCAACCTTTACCGGAACCGATCATACCCGTGAATATGTGCCATTGTTGGTGTATAGTAAAAAGATGAAGGACCAGGGCAAATTGCCGCAGGGCTATTACTCGGACATTGCAGCGACTATTGCCGAAAACTTTGAGGTTCCTGCAACTGAAAATGGCGAAAGCTTCTTAAAGCTGTTGAAATAAAAGCGAAATCAAGGAGGACACAATGATCGAATTACAAGAAAAAATCCAGCAAACCGCAGAATTTATCCAAGGAAAAGGGGTCACTGATGTTGAGTTTGGCCTGATATTAGGATCAGGATTAGGTGAACTGGCTGAAGAAATTCAAGAGCCTGTTGTGATTTCTTACAATGACATCCCGCATTTTCCGGTTTCAACCGTCGTAGGCCACGCGGGGCAGCTGGTTTACGGTAGCTTGAGTGGACGTAAAGTGTTAGCGATGCAAGGACGTTTCCATTATTATGAAGGAAATCCGATGGAAACAGTGACCTACCCTGTGCGAGTGATGGCGGCGTTAGGCATTCATTCTGTCGTGGTGACGAATGCAGCAGGTGGTGTCAATCTAGACTTCACACCGGGCAATTTGATGCTGATTCAGGACCATATCAATTTCATGGGAACCAACCCGCTGATCGGACCAAATGATGAAAACATGGGACCGCGCTTCCCAGATATGAGTGCGGCTTATGATGGTGCTTATCAAGAAAAGGCTCGTGAAGTGGCCAAAAAGCTTGAACTAGACCTTAAAGAGGGTGTGTACATGGGCTTCACCGGACCGACATATGAAACACCAGCAGAAATTCGGATGGCTCGTACCTTAGGTGCTGATGCGGTGGGGATGTCGACAGTTCCTGAAGTCATTGTCGCTGTACACAATGGAATGAACGTATTGGGAATCTCTTGTATCACCAACTTAGCTGCTGGGATGCAGGCGAATCTGAATCATGAAGAGGTTGTCGAAACGACTGAACGAGTCAAAGAAGACTTTAAGACATTGATCAAAGAAACGTTGGCTGTGCTTTAATTCAATTAAAACCAATCATCAGGAGGAGAAAAAATGAGTGTTCATATCGAAGCAAAAGCAGGAGAAGTAGCAGATAAGATTTTGTTGCCAGGCGACCCATTGCGAGCAAAATTTATCGCAGAGAATTTTTTGGAAGATGCCGTTTGCTATAATAATGTTCGCGGGATGCTAGGGTACACTGGTACCTACAAAGGTGAACGAGTCTCTGTTCAAGGTACTGGGATGGGGATGCCGTCTGCAGGTATTTATGCGCAAGAGCTGATTCAATCCTACGGGGTGAAAAAACTGGTTCGTGTAGGTACCTGTGGAGCATTGTCTAAAGATGTGCATGTCCGAGATCTTGTGATCGCTCAATCTGCAGTGACTAGTTCTTCTATGGTAGCGAAACATTTTCCAGGGTTTCATTTCCCGCCGATCGCTGACTTCGAGTTGCTGCAAAAGGCCTATACTGTGGCGAAGGAAAAAGAGTTCACGACCCACGTGGGAAACGTGCTTTCAGAAGATACGTTTTATAAAGATGACCTTGATCCAACCTTTCGACTTGCTGAATATGGTGTATTAGGAGTCGAAATGGAAGCGGCGATTTTGTACTATTTAGGTGCAAAATTCAATGTTCAAGCCTTGGCGATCATGACTGTCAGCGACCATATGATCACTGGCGAGGAAACGACTGCCGAAGAACGTCAAAATACGTTCAAGGATATGATGTATGTCGGCTTGGAGACTGTCATCGCTTAATTCCTGATGATACTGCGCCTCGATGATTTTTGTCGAGGCGCAGTTTTTTTGTGGCAAGCATTAGCATGAGACGAAGCACTAATGGTAAAATCAAGACAATTAGGTACAGGTAAGGAGGAAGCAGCAATGAAGGTAGAGATACGCAAGCGTTTGGTCGGAAATATTCCATTGTTAGAAGTCGTTGATCAAGAAAAAATCTATGATCCCCTGCCATTGATCATTTATTATCATGGTTGGCAAACGACGAAAGAGCTGGTTTTGACACAAGGCCGGAAACTGGCGCAGCAGGGGTTTCGGGTACTGCTGCCGGATGCAGCCAACCATGGAGAACGCAAGACAACGTTGTCAGATATCCCTTCTTTGACCTTTTGGAACAGTATCTACAGTAATTTGTTCGAGTTTGGTTATTTGCTGGAATTTTTTCGGAAACTAGGATTGCTGACGGAAAAGATCGGGGTCGGCGGGGTCTCGATGGGTGGTATCACCACTTGCATGCTGATGACTGCGCATCCGGAAATCGCCGCTGCAGCTTGCGTAATGGGAACTCCTTCGCCTGTGCGTTATCGTGATCGTATTCGAAAGCATGTGCAAGAAGCTGGTTTTTATCTACCAAAGGATTACGAGGTATTGACGTCTTGGTTGGAGGAGTATGACTTGTCGCTGCATATTGAGCAATTGGCGGATCGACCGTTATTGTTCTGGCATGGAACAAGAGATGAAAAGATCCCTTTTGAGCAGGCTGCTGAGTTCGTGGAAGAACATTCCTTGGAGAATATTTTGATGATCAAGGAAGAGGAACGCCATTTGGTTCGCGGTGCTACAATGGATCAAGTCGCTGCATTTTTTGCAGAGCAATTGATTGAAAAAAGCTAACTTGAATTCTTTTGTTTTTGATTTTTTTAGATTATGATAGGTACGTATACGGGAACAAGAAAAAAGAGACAGGAGAGGGAAGAATGGAAAACTTTACATTTCATGTGTCTACAGATATTCGCTTTGGGAAGGATCGGCTGGACGAACTGCCTGAAGTACTGGAGTCCTTCGGCAAAAGGGTACTGTTGGTTTACGGCGGCGGCAGCATTAAAAAAATGGGGCTCTACGACCAAGTGATGGCTCGACTGAAAGCAAACAACAACCAGGTTTTCGAGCTTTCAGGTGTTGAACCAAATCCACGAGTAGAGACGGTGCGCAGGGGCGTTGAAATCTGTCGGGATGAAAATATTGATGTACTATTAGCTGTCGGCGGCGGTTCTACGATTGATTGTGCCAAAGTAGTGGCTGCAGCAACCCTTTATGAGGGTGATGCATGGGATCTTGTCCTGCAGCGCCGAACATTCAAGGGCCCTGCATTGCCATTAGTAACGATTTTGACATTGGCAGCAACAGGGACGGAAATGAACAGCGGAGCAGTGATTTCAAATTTATCTACCAATCAAAAACTCGGAGTCGGCAGTCCTTCGATGCTGCCAAAGGTCTCTTTTTTAGATCCGCAAAATACGTATTCTGTTAATGCGTATCAAACGGCGGCTGGATCTGCAGACATTTTTAGTCATTTGATCGAAAACTACTTCAAGCGGACAGAAGGAACCGATGTACAGGATGCTGTGTCGGAAGGATTGATGCGCACAGTGATCAAAAATTGTCCGATCGCATTGAAGGAACCGCAAAACTATGAGGCTCGAGCAAATTTGATGTGGGCCAGCAGCTTGGCATTGAATGGCTTAACGGGCAACGGAAAAACCGGCTCATGGTCTTGTCATCCGATCGAACACGAATTGAGTGCTTTTTATGACATCACTCATGGCGTAGGGCTGGCGATTTTGACACCGCGTTGGATGGACTATGCGTTAAGCGACGAGACGGTGGATACATTCGCCCAGTTTGCATGGAATGTTTGGAATGTTGAAGAACGGGTGCCAATGTTGGCTGCTCGAATTGGAATTCAAAAGACGTATGACTATTTCAAAGACTGTGGAATTCCAATGACCTTGCCAGAGGTCGGGATCAATGAAGAGAAATTTGATATTATGGCGAAACAGGCGGTAGAACACAACAAGATTAAGACGATGGCCTATGTGCCTATGGATGTTGAAGACGTCAAGGAAATCTTAGAAGCGTGTTTGACTGAAAGCAGTTTTGTTTGAGTTCATTTTATTCGGAAATAGTGATCGGAGCAGGGAAAAGCATCCTTGCTCCGATTTTCTGTTTCCTTTAGTGAAGTCCAACAACAAAAAAGCGACCTGCCAAAACGCAGATCGCTAATAGATAAATCTTATCTTATAAGTAGTATTTTTTCGCTACTGTCAGGTCATCGTTTAATTCATACACAAGGGGTTGACCTGTTGGGATTTCTAAGTCCATGATATCTTCATCAGAAATACCTTCGATGTGTTTTGCCAACGCGCGCAATGAGTTGCCGTGTGCAGCAACCAAGACTGTTTTGTCGTCTTTCAACGCGGGAGCAATTTCATCCTGCCAGAAAGGCAATGCACGTTCTAACGTCACCTTTAAGTTTTCGCCGCCAGGGATATCGCGAGGATCCAACATAGCATAACGACGTTCTTGTGCTGCAGAGCCTTCGTCAGTTGCTTCCATTAGTGGAGGCAATACATCGTATGAACGACGCCAGATATGAACTTGTTCGTCGCCATATTTTTCAGCTGTTTCTTTTTTGTTAAGGCCTTGTAATTTGCCGTAGTGACGTTCGTTTAAGCGCCATGATTTAACAGTAGGTACCCAAAGCTGGTCAGATTCTTCTAAGATGTAGTTACAAGTTTTGATCGCACGTGTCAATACAGAAGTGTAAGCAACATCGAATTCGATACCGGCTTCTTTGATCTTGCGGCCGCCCTCTTTTGCTTCTTCAACACCTTCTGGCGCTAAATCAACATCTGCCCAACCAGTGAATTGGTTCAATTTGTTCCATTCGCTGAGTCCGTGACGAGAAAAAACTAATTTTGGCATATGATTCTCTCCTTTAGTATATTTCTGAAATTTTCAATTACCTGTAACATTGTACAATTTTTTTCTAGTTTTTTCCATTGTTTTTCCTTATTAATGAAGGAATTTCGCAAATCACTGCTATTTTGGAACCTCAATTTCCTTAGGTCCTTCGGATGTACCGACGATCACGCGCGAGATCATATCGATGAACAATCCATGTTCGACCACTCCGACATAGTTGTCCAACTCAGTGGCTAAAGCACGAGGATCTTCGATGACCTCCAACGCCAAATCGATGATGTAGTGGCCACCGTCTGTTGTCAACAGCTCGCCATCTGCTTTTTTACGCCATTTTGGATGATAGCCTTTTTCTTCAAAAAGACGAAACAGGTTATGGCTGCCATAAGGAACGACCTCGACAGGAAGCGGGAAATTCCCCAATTTATCGACCATCTTGCTTTCGTCAACGATCCAGATGCAATCTTTCGAATACGTAGCAACGACTTTTTCAAACAATAATGCTGCCCCGCCGCCTTTGATGCCTTGGAAATCATTCGAGATCTCATCCGCACCATCGATCGTCAAGTCTACGTATTCCACATCGTCGATTGCTTTCAAAGGAATGCCTAATTCTGTTGCTTGTTTTTCTGTAGCTGACGAAGTAACAACCCCAGTGATTTGAAGACCTTCTTCTTTTACTCGGCGGCCTAGTTCTTTGACCATAAAATAAGCTGTTGATCCCGTACCCAATCCAACGATCATCCCATCTTTCACGTATTTCGCTACCTCGATACCGACTAGTTCCTTCAGATTCATTGAAAAAATCCCACCTTCTGATATTAGTTAACCTCATTGTAAACGCTGCTACTAAAAAAAGATAGTTCTTTTGAGTAAAAATGACCAAAAAGACCTCTAAAAAAAGTTTTTCTGTGTGTTGACAGCTATATCCAATCATGATATGCTATCTGAGGTGCTTTGTGAACAGGTCTCTCGATAGAGACGTGCTGACTGTGTCAAGGTACGCTTGATAAAGGATGCATACGATGCATTATTTTTTATCGCCGAAAAAGAACCACCTGGATGTGTGGTTCTAGAAAGCGAATCGAGGAAGGAGGAAACAAGGAATGCCTACAATTAATCAATTAGTACGTAAACCTCGTAAATCAAAGGTGGAAAAATCTGATTCACCTGCATTGAATAAAGGATACAACAGCTTTAAAAAAGCTCAAACAAACGTAAACTCACCACAAAAACGTGGAGTTTGTACACGTGTGGGTACTATGACACCTAAGAAACCTAACTCTGCATTACGTAAATATGCCCGTGTTCGTTTGTCTAACTTGATCGAGGTAACTGCTTATATTCCAGGTATCGGCCACAACCTGCAAGAACACAGTGTTGTTCTATTGCGTGGTGGACGTGTAAAAGATTTACCAGGGGTACGTTACCACATCGTTCGTGGCGCATTGGATACTGCTGGTGTAAACGATCGTAAACAAAGCCGTTCTAAATACGGTACTAAAAAACCTAAAGCTTAAAACAATCGAACGATTCAACTAAACATATTTTCGGAAGGAGGAGTTACGCATGACTCGTAAGGGTGCTGCTACAAAACGTGATGTTTTACCAGATCCTATGTATAACTCTAAGCTAGTAACTCGTTTGATCAACCGTGTGATGGTTGACGGCAAACGTGGTATTGCTTCAAATATCGTATACAACGCATTTGATACAATCAAAGAATCTACAGGAAATGATCCGTTGGAAGTTTTCGAACAAGCAATGGAAAACATTATGCCTGTACTAGAAGTTAAAGCTCGTCGTGTGGGTGGATCGAACTACCAAGTACCAGTTGAAGTACGTCCAGAACGTCGTACGACTCTTGGTTTGCGTTGGGTAGTCAACTTCGCTCGCAACCGCGGCGAACATACAATGGAAGAGCGCTTAGCAAAAGAATTGATGGATGCTGCAAACAACACTGGAGCTTCTGTTAAAAAACGCGAAGACACTCACAAAATGGCGGAAGCCAACCGTGCATTTGCACATTATCGTTGGTAAAATCCTCTCTGCATTTGACAACTGTCAGCAGAAAGATAATCGAACGTTAAAATTTAATTGAGAGAGGAGTAACAGAAGAAATGCCAAGAGAATTTTCTCTAGACAATACTCGTAATATCGGAATCATGGCCCACATCGATGCTGGTAAAACGACTGCGACTGAACGTATCTTGTATTACACTGGTAAAATCCATAAAATTGGTGAGACTCACGAAGGAGCTTCACAGATGGACTGGATGGAACAGGAGCAAGAACGTGGGATCACGATCACTTCCGCTGCGACTACCGCTGCATGGAAGGGTCATCGTATCAATATCATCGACACTCCTGGACACGTGGACTTCACAGTTGAAGTTGAACGTTCATTACGTGTATTAGATGGTGCGGTTACTGTACTGGATGCTCAGTCTGGGGTTGAACCTCAAACTGAAACGGTATGGCGTCAAGCAACCACTTACGGTGTACCACGTATCGTATTTGCTAACAAAATGGATAAAATCGGTGCAAATTTCTTATACTCTGTAGAGACTTTGCATGACCGTTTGAACGCAAATGCACATCCAATCCAATTACCAATTGGAGCGGAAGATGATTTCACTGGTATCATTGACCTTGTGAAGATGAAAGCTGAAATCTACACAAATGACTTGGGCACAGAAATCGAAGAAACCGACATTCCTGCAGACTATTTAGAGCTTGCTGAAGAATGGCGTGAAAAATTAGTAGAAGCTGTTGCTGAAACTGATGAAGATCTAACTATGAAATATCTAGAAGGCGAAGAAATTACGGAAGAAGAACTAAAAGCGGGTATCCGCCAAGCAACAGTAAATGTTGAGTTCTATCCAGTACTTTGCGGTTCAGCATTTAAGAACAAAGGGGTTCAATTGTTATTGGATGCCGTTCTTGACTACTTGCCTTCACCATTAGATATTGAAGCGATTAAAGGAATCAATCCTAAAACAGATGAAGAAGAAGCTCGTCCAGCTGACGACTCAGCTCCTTTCTCTGCATTAGCATTTAAAGTAATGACTGACCCATTCGTAGGTCGTCTAACATTCTTCCGTGTGTACTCAGGTATTTTACAATCTGGTTCATACGTACAAAATGCAACTAAAGGCAAACGTGAACGTGTAGGACGTATTCTGCAAATGCACGCTAACTCACGTTCTGAAATCTCTGAAGTTTACGCTGGAGATATCGCTGCTGCAGTTGGTTTGAAAGATACAACGACTGGGGATACTCTGTGTGATGAAAAAGCACCAGTCATCCTTGAATCAATGGAATTCCCTGAACCCGTTATCCAAGTCGCTATTGAGCCTAAATCAAAAGCAGACCAAGATAAAATGGGTGTGGCTTTGCAAAAGCTATCTGAAGAAGATCCTACCTTCCGCGCTGAAACAAACGTCGAAACAGGCGAGACGATCATCGCTGGTATGGGAGAGCTTCACTTGGATATCATCGTTGACCGTATGCGTCGTGAATTTAAAGTGGAAGCAAACGTAGGTGCTCCTCAAGTATCTTACCGTGAAACCTTCCGCCAAAGCACACAAGCAGAAGGGAAGTTCGTCCGTCAGTCTGGTGGTAAAGGTCAATACGGTCACGTATGGATCGAATTCGAACCAAACGAAGAGGGCGCTGGCTTTGAGTTTGAAAATGCAATCGTTGGTGGGGTCGTTCCTCGTGAATACATCCCAGCAGTTGAAAAAGGATTGGAAGACTCAATGGCAAACGGTGTATTAGCCGGCTATCCAATGGTTGATGTGAAAGCAAAACTTTACGATGGTTCTTACCATGATGTCGATTCCAATGAAACAGCCTTCCGTGTTGCTGCTTCAATGGCATTGCGTGCGGCTGCTAAAAAAGCTGATCCAGCAATCCTTGAGCCGATCATGGCAATCGAAGTTGTTATCCCAGAAGATTACTTAGGTGATATTATGGGCCACGTGACTGCGCGCCGCGGTCGTGTTGAAGGGATGGACGCTCGTTCAGGCGGCTTGCAAGTCGTTCGTGCGATGGTTCCATTGGCTGAAATGTTTGGTTATGCAACCACGCTACGTTCAGCAACTCAAGGTCGTGGTGTCTTCACTATGACGTTTGACCACTATGAAGCAGTTCCAAAAGCAGTTCAAGAAGAAATCATTAAGAAAAACGGCGGTAAAGCTGAATAATTCTTAAAATGTCAAGTGATTTGACTGGTTTCGTCGAAAAAACCTGTATTTTTGAACTAAATTCATGTAAAATTACTAACTGATGATATGGGCTCGCATCGCGGTACGCGGTGCGGACCTATCAGAATAAAAAACAAATCTCATTTAGGAGGAACATTTTAAATGGCTAAAGAAAAATTTGACCGTTCAAAACCCCATGTTAACATTGGTACTATCGGACACGTTGACCATGGTAAAACTACTTTAACAGCAGCAATTACAACTGTACTTGCTAAAAAAGGCGGCGCGACCGCTATGGATTACGCACAAATCGATGGTGCTCCAGAAGAACGCGAACGCGGAATCACAATCAACACTGCACACGTTGAGTACGAAACTGACGCACGTCACTATGCACACGTTGACTGCCCAGGACACGCGGACTACGTTAAAAACATGATTACTGGTGCGGCTCAAATGGACGGAGCTATCTTAGTAGTATCTGCTGCTGATGGCCCTATGCCTCAAACTCGTGAACACATCCTGTTGTCTCGCCAAGTAGGCGTGCCATACATCGTTGTTTTCTTAAACAAAGTTGACATGGTTGACGACGAAGAATTATTGGAATTAGTAGAAATGGAAGTTCGTGATCTATTGACTGAATACGACTTCCCAGGTGATGACACTCCTGTTATTGCTGGTTCTGCTTTGAAAGCTTTAGAAGGCGATGCTTCATACGAAGAAAAAATCTTAGAATTGATGGCTTCTGTTGATGAATACATCCCTACTCCAGAACGTGACACTGACAAACCATTCATGATGCCAGTCGAAGACGTATTCTCTATCACTGGTCGTGGTACAGTTGCAACTGGACGTGTTGAACGTGGACAAGTACGCGTTGGTGACGAAGTTGAAATCGTTGGTATTGACGAAGAAACTTCTAAAACAACCGTTACTGGTGTTGAAATGTTCCGTAAATTATTAGATTACGCTGAAGCAGGCGACAACATCGGCGCATTGCTGCGTGGTGTTGCACGTGAAGATATCCAACGTGGACAAGTATTGTCTAAACCAGGCACAATTACTCCACATACAAAATTCTCTGCTGAAGTTTACGTATTGTCTAAAGAAGAAGGTGGACGTCATACGCCATTCTTCACGAACTACCGTCCTCAGTTCTACTTCCGTACAACTGACGTAACGGGTGTAGTTGAATTGCCAGAAGGAACTGAAATGGTTATGCCTGGCGATAACGTAGCTATGGAAGTGGAATTAATCCACCCAATCGCTATCGAAAACGGTACTAAATTCTCAATCCGTGAAGGCGGACGTACAGTTGGTGCCGGTGTCGTTTCAACAATCAACGCTTAATTTGAATGAACACACTTTTTATACACATGCTCGGACGTAAGAGTCGCTTTTAGCGGCTCTTTTTTTGATTTTATTGAGGAAATGAGCGGATCAGAACAGTTTCCTTCTATATATAAAGCCCACAATTAGAAACGATGAAATGAACGTCAAAAAGGAAAATCAAAATTTTTTCTGAAAACGTCAGAAATAAAGCGAATTTCAGCTAGAAAATCCTTGCAATGCCTGTCTTTCTGTAATATAATCATAAAGGTGCTGTTTGCAGGAGTGCAGAGGCACTGGGGGGTTCTTTCTAGAATCCGTCGGCTTTGAAACGAGAGGTTGCGACACGCCCGGACGCTTTGCCACGGACGAGTGTGACGGAGATTTTCGTGGAGCTATGTCTACTTTTAAAATAGGCGAAGGAGGGAACAAGATGGCAAAACAAAAAATTCGTATCCGTTTAAAAGCGTATGAACATGGTATTTTAGATCAATCAGCGGATAAAATCGTGGAAACTGCAAAAAGAACTGGAGCTAGCGTGTCTGGTCCAATTCCATTACCAACAGAACGCAGTCTTTACACAGTGATCCGTGCGACTCATAAATACAAAGATTCACGCGAACAATTCGAAATGCGTACACACAAACGTCTAATCGACATTGTGAACCCTACACCAAAAACAGTTGATGCTTTGATGAAGCTTGACTTGCCAAGCGGTGTAAATATTGAAATCAAACTATAATAAGAAGATGGAGGTGTAATCATGACCAAAGGAATCTTAGGGAAAAAAGTGGGAATGACTCAAATCTTCACAGAATCTGGTGAATTAATTCCGGTTACTGTAATCGAAGCTACACCAAACGTTGTTTTACAAGTGAAAACAATGGAAAACGATGGCTACGAAGCAGTTCAATTAGGTTACCAAGAAATGCGTGAAGTTTTGTCTAACAAACCTGCGAAAGGTCATGTTGCAAAAGCAAACACGGCTCCTAAGCGCTTCATTCGAGAATTCAAAGATGTTGAGCTGGGAGATTATGAAGTAGGACAAGAAGTGAAAGTAGATACTTTCCAAGCTGGAGACATCATTGATGTTACCGGAACGACAAAAGGTAAAGGATTCCAAGGCGTTATCAAACGTTACGGACAAAGCCGCGGACCAATGGGCCACGGATCTCGTTACCACCGTCGTCCTGGATCTATGGGTCCTGTTGCACCGAACCGTGTATTTAAAAATAAACGCTTAGCTGGTCGTATGGGCGGCAATCGCGTAACGATCCAAAACTTGGAAATCGTTCGTGTTGACGCAGAACGTAATGTTATCTTGATCAAAGGTAATGTGCCGGGCGCTAAAAAATCATTGATTACAATCAAATCCGCTGTAAAAGCGAAATAATTGTCATAGGAAAGGAGGAACTAAGGAATGCCGAATGTAGCATTATTCAAACAAGATGGAACTCAAAACGGTGAAATCACTTTAAACGAAGAAATCTTCGGAATCGAACCAAATGAAAGTGTTGTGTTTGATGCAATCATCATGCAACGCGCTTCATTAAGACAAGGAACACATGCTGTGAAAAACCGCAGCGCAGTTCGTGGCGGTGGCCGCAAACCATGGCGCCAAAAAGGAACTGGACGTGCTCGTCAAGGTTCTATCCGTTCACCACAATGGCGTGGAGGTGGCGTTGTCTTCGGACCTACACCACGTTCTTACAGCTACAAACTTCCTAAAAAAGTTCGTCGCTTAGCAATCAAATCTGTATTATCAGAAAAAGTTGCTGCAAATAATTTAGTTGCTGTTGAAGCTTTAAGCTTTGATGCACCAAAAACAAAAGAATTCAAACAAGTATTAGCTAACTTGTCTATTGACTCTAAGGTATTGGTTGTCTTAGAAGCAGATAACGAAGTTGCTGAACGCTCAGCTCGCAACTTGCCAAACGTGACTGTAACTACTTCATCTGACGTTAGCGTACTTGATATTGTCGCTAATGAAAAAATCTTAGCAACACAAACTGCTCTTACTCAAATTGAGGAGGTGCTTGCATAATGGAATTACTAGACGTAATCAAACGCCCGGTGATCACTGAAAAATCTATGTTGGACATGGATGAAAAGAAATACACTTTCGAAGTGGACACTCGCGCGAACAAAACTTTAGTGAAACAAGCTGTTGAAGCTGCGTTTGACGTAAAAGTAAAAAACGTAAACATCCTAAATGCTAAACCGAAAGCAAAACGTATGGGTAAATACCAAGGGTTCACGAAAAAACGTCGTAAAGCAATCGTGACGTTGACTGAAGACTCTAAAACAATCGAAATCTTCGATGCTGCTGAATAAGCACAAGAATTAACTATCAAATAGGAGGGAAACAGACGTGGCGATTAGAAAGTACAAACCTACCTCAAATGGTCGTCGTAACATGACAAGTTCTGATTTTGCTGAGATCACAACAAGCACACCAGAAAAAACCTTGTTAGAGCCATTGAAAAACAATGCTGGTCGTAACAACAACGGTCGCATTACTGTACGTCACCAAGGCGGCGGACATAAACGCCAGTACCGTGTCATCGATTTCAAACGGAATAAAGATGACGTTGTTGCAACTGTTCAAACGATCGAATACGATCCGAACCGTTCAGCAAACATTGCATTAGTTCATTATACAGACGGAGTGAAAGCTTACATCCTAGCACCTAAAGGCTTGGAAGTTGGCATGACTGTTGTTTCAGGAAAAGATGCAGATATTAAAATAGGAAACACTTTACCTCTAGAAAACATTCCAGTAGGTACAGTGATCCACAACATTGAAATGAAACCAGGAAAAGGCGGACAATTGATTCGTTCTGCTGGTACAAGTGCTCAAGTACTTGGTAAAGAAGGAAAATACGTATTAGTTCGCTTGAACTCAGGCGAAGTTCGTATGATCTTAGCTGCATGCCGTGCAACGATTGGTTCTGTTGGTAACGAACAACACGAATTGATCAACATCGGTAAAGCTGGTCGTTCTCGTTGGATGCGCAAACGCCCAACTGTACGTGGTAGCGTAATGAACCCTAACGATCACCCACACGGTGGTGGTGAAGGGAAAGCACCAATCGGACGTAAAGCGCCAGTATCACCTTGGGGACAACCTGCATTGGGATACAAAACTCGTAACAAGAAAGCTGCATCAGATAAGCTTATTGTACGTCGTCGTAAAAATAAATAGTTTCATTGACCATGTGTCGCACATTTTGAGAGGAGGTACACCATGGGTCGTAGTTTGAAAAAAGGACCTTTCGCAGACGATCATTTGATGAAAAAGATCGAAGCACAACAAGGTGTTGAAAAGAAGAAAGTTATTAAAACTTGGTCTCGTCGTTCAACAATTTTTCCTAATTTCGTAGGATACACAATTGCTGTTTATGACGGACGTAAACATGTACCAGTTTACATCCAAGAAGACATGGTAGGACATAAATTAGGTGAATTTGCACCAACAAGAACTTATCGTGGCCACGCTGCTGATGATAAGAAAACAAGACGTTAATTTTGAGGGGAGGAAATCAACATGGCAGAACAACAAATCACATCAGCTAAAGCAACTGCAAAAACAGTTCGCACATCTCCTCGTAAAGCACGTTTAGTGATCGATCTTATCAGAGGAAAAAGCGTAGCAGATGCAATTTCAGTATTGAAATTCACACCAAACAAATCTGCTGGAATCATCGAAAAAGTATTGATGTCAGCAGTTGCTAACGCAGAAAACAACTTTGACTTAGATGTTGAAAATTTAGTTGTCTCTGAAGCTTTTGTTAACGAAGGACCTACAATGAAACGTTTCCGTCCACGTGCAAAAGGATCAGCGTCACCTATCAACAAACGTACAAGTCACATCACCGTAGTGGTATCAGAAAAATAAGGAGGGATAATCAGTGGGACAAAAAGTAAATCCTATTGGAATGCGTGTAGGCATCATCCGTGATTGGGATGCTAAATGGTATGCCGAAAAAGAGTATGCTGAGTTTCTACACGAAGATTTGAGAATCCGTAAGTTCATCGCAACTAAACTTGCTGATGCCGCTGTGTCAACAGTTGAAATCGAACGCGCTGCAAACCGTGTGAACATTTCAATCCACACAGCTAAACCTGGTATGGTTATCGGTAAAGGCGGTTCTGAAGTCGAAAGCCTAAGAAAAGAACTAAACAAATTAACTGGTAAACGAGTTCACATCAACATCGTTGAAATCAAAAAACCAGATTTAGATGCAAAATTAGTCGGAGAAGGTATTGCACGTCAATTAGAAAACCGTGTTGCTTTCCGTCGTGCACAAAAACAAGCCATCCAACGTACAATGCGTTCTGGCGCTAAAGGAATCAAAACTCAAGTATCTGGTCGTCTAAACGGTGCGGACATCGCTCGTTCAGAAGGATACTCAGAAGGTACAGTTCCTCTTCATACATTGCGTGCCGATATCGACTACGCTTGGGAAGAAGCAGATACAACATACGGAAAACTAGGAGTTAAAGTGTGGATTTATCGCGGAGAAATTCTTCCTGCTAAGAAAAACACTGAGAAAGGAGGGAAATAGACATGTTAGTACCAAAACGTGTAAAACACCGTCGTGAGTTCCGCGGAAAAATGCGTGGCGAAGCGAAAGGCGGCAAAGAAGTGGCTTTCGGTGAATTCGGTTTGCAAGCCGTAGAATCTCACTGGATCACAAACCGCCAAATCGAAGCAGCGCGTATCGCGATGACTCGTTACATGAAACGTGGTGGGAAAGTATGGATCAAAATTTTCCCTCACAAATCTTATACTGCCAAAGCGATCGGCGTACGTATGGGATCTGGTAAAGGTGCTCCTGAAGGATGGGTTTCACCAGTTAAACGCGGCAAGATCATGTTTGAAGTTGCCGGTGTTCCTGAAGAAGTTGCACGCGAAGCATTACGTCTTGCTTCTCACAAATTACCAGTCAAAACTAAGATCGTAAAACGTGAGGAAATGGGTGGTGAATCGAATGAAGGTTAAAGAAATCAGAGAATTAACCACTGCCGAAATGCTTGATCAAGAAAAACAATTGAAAGAAGAATTGTTTAATCTTAGATTCCAATTAGCAACAGGTCAATTAGAAAACACTGCACGTATTAAAGAAGTACGTAAATCGATTGCACGCATTAAAACTGTGTTGCGCGAACAAACTGTAAAATAGTGGAAGGAGGCCATTTCCAGTATGACTGAAGAAAGAAATCAACGTAAAGTTTATCAAGGACGTGTGGTATCTGACAAAATGGACAAAACGATCACTGTTGTCGTTGAAACCAAAAAGAATCACCCAATCTACGGTAAACGTATGAAATATTCTAAAAAATACAAAGCTCATGATGAAAACAATGAAGCAAAAACAGGCGATATCGTGAGAATCATGGAAACTCGTCCATTATCTGCTACAAAACGTTTCCGTTTATTAGAAATCGTAGAAAAAGCAGTGGTTATCTAAATCACGCGATCCCTAACATAAGCAATGCTATTTTGCCCTATCCCATAGATAAGCAAGATCGTATACGACTTATAAACCAACGAAGTCTCAAAGACTTATTTCCTTTAAATTGAGAAAGGAGGATACACAAGTGATCCAAGCAGAAAGTCGTTTAAAAATCGCAGACAATTCAGGCGCTCGCGAAATTCTAACTATTAAAGTACTTGGCGGATCTGGACGCAAAACTGCCAACATCGGTGATGTGATCGTTGCTACGGTCAAACAAGCAACGCCAGGTGGGGTTGTCAAAAAAGGTGAAGTCGTTAAAGCTGTTATCGTTCGTACGAAAACAGGTGCTCGCCGTGCTGACGGTTCATATATCAAATTTGATGAAAATGCAGCAGTTATCATTCGTGATGACAAGAGCCCAAGAGGAACACGTATCTTCGGACCTGTCGCTCGTGAATTGCGCGAAGGCAACTTCATGAAGATCGTTTCATTGGCACCGGAAGTACTATAATCGGAAGTTTCAACCAAAGGAGGTGCGCAACAGTAATGTTCGTTAAAAAAGGCGATAAAGTAAAAGTTATCTCTGGCAAAGACAGAAATAAAGAAGGCGTGATTTTAGAAGTCCTTCCTAAAAAAGATAAAGTTGTTGTTGAAGGCGTCAACGTCGTGAAGAAACATCAGAAACCTTCTCAAGCTGCCGCTCAAGGCGGGATTTTGGAAGTCGAAGCACCGATTCATGTTTCAAATGTGATGGTAGTCGATCCTTCAAATGGTGAAGCAACACGTGTTGGCTACAAGGTAGTTGACGGTAAAAAAGTCCGCGTTTCTAAGAAGACCGGCGAAGTATTAGATAAATAAAAATAGGAAAGGAGGATCTTACTAGATGAACCGCCTAAAAGAAAAATTTTTAAATGAAGTAACCCCATCTTTGATGGAAAAATTTAACTATGATTCAATTATGGAAGTACCTAAAGTTGAAAAAATCGTCATCAACATGGGTGTTGGTGATGCGGTATCAAACGCAAAAAACCTAGACAAAGCAGTTGAAGAATTAGCGCTGATCACTGGTCAAAAACCAATCATCACGAAAGCAAAAAAATCAATCGCTGGGTTCCGTTTGCGTGAAGGCATGCCGATTGGTGCGAAAGTAACACTGCGTGGAGAAAGAATGTATGAGTTCTTAGACAAATTGGTGTCTGTATCTCTTCCACGTGTACGTGACTTCCACGGAATCAGTAAAAAAGCCTTCGATGGCCGCGGCAACTATACTTTAGGTATCAAAGAACAATTGATCTTCCCTGAAGTAGATTACGATTTGGTTGATAAAGTTCGCGGAATGGATATCGTTGTCGTTACGACTGCTAAGTCAGACGAAGAATCTCGCGAATTATTAACTCAACTTGGCATGCCATTCCAAAAATAATCAAGGAGGCGAAAAAATTGGCTAAAAAATCAATGATTGCTAAAAACAAACGCCCAGCAAAACATTCAACGCAAGCATATACTCGCTGCGAACGTTGCGGACGTCCACATTCAGTTTATCGTAAATTTCATCTTTGCCGTATTTGCTTCCGCGAACTTGCCTACAAAGGTCAAATTCCCGGCGTGAAGAAAGCTAGCTGGTAAAATACAACTCGCATAAAGGAGGTAAACAGTTCAATGGTCATGACAGATCCAATTGCAGATTTTCTAACGCGTATTCGTAATGCCAACATGGTAAAACACGAAGCAGTTGAAGTACCTGCATCAAAAATCAAACGTGACATCGCAGAAATCCTGAAACGTGAAGGTTTCGTTCGCGATGTTGAGTATATCGAAGATGACAAACAAGGCATGATCCGTGTTTTCCTTAAATACGGTAAGAATGACGAACGTGTTATCACAAACTTAAAACGTATCTCTAAACCAGGCTTGCGTGCTTATGTCAAAGCTGACGAAGTACCAAAAGTATTAAACGGTTTAGGTATCGCAATCATCTCTACTTCTGATGGTGTCGTAACAGACAAAGAAGCTAGAGCGAAAAACGTCGGCGGAGAAGTATTAGCTTACGTTTGGTAATTTCAAACAATCCATGAGGAGGTGTCTTTAAGTGAGCCGTATTGGTAATAAGATCGTCGTTTTACCTGCTGGAGTTGAAGTGACTCAAAACGGAAACGACATTACTGTTAAAGGACCTAAAGGTGAATTGACTCGTACTTTTTCTTCTGATATCGAAATGAAGATCGAAGGAAACGAAGTAACATTCACTCGTCCAAACGACAGCAAAGAAATGAAAACAATCCACGGAACAACTCGTGCAAACTTCAATAACATGGTTGTTGGTGTTTCCGAAGGATTCCAAAAAGCATTAGAATTAATCGGGGTCGGGTACCGTGCACAATTACAAGGATCAAAACTTGTTTTGAACGTTGGGTATTCACATCCGGTTGAAATCGTTGCTCCAGAAGGAATTACGATTGAAGTTCCTGCAAACACACAAGTGATTGTCAAGGGATCTAACAAAGAAGTTGTAGGTGAAGTTGCTGCGAATATTCGCGGAACTCGTCCTCCAGAACCTTATAAAGGCAAAGGTATCCGTTATGTTGGCGAATACGTACGTCGTAAAGAAGGTAAAACTGGTAAATAGTAGGTTTTTCCTACATGCGGCTTAGGCCAGCTTATTAATAGAGGTGACAATTGTGATTACAAAACCAGATAAAAATAAAACACGTCAAAAGCGCCACATGCGTGTTCGTAGTAAAATCTCTGGTACTGCTGAGTGCCCACGCTTGAACGTTTTCCGTTCTAACAAAAACATCTACGCGCAAGTAATTGATGACGTAGCGGGTGTGACGCTAGCAAGTGCCTCTGCCTTAGATAAAGATATTTCAGGTGGAAACAAAACTGAACAAGCGGCTGCTGTTGGCAAATTAGTTGCTGAACGTGCTGCTGAAAAAGGTATTAAAAAAGTAGTCTTTGACCGTGGTGGATACCTTTACCATGGCCGTGTTGCAGCTTTAGCTGAAGCAGCTCGCGAAAATGGACTAGAATTTTAGGAAAAGGAGGAATACCATTCATGGTTTATATCGATCCAAAACATTTGGAATTAGAAGACCGCGTTGTTGCGATTAACCGTGTAACTAAAGTTGTTAAAGGTGGACGTCGTCTACGTTTCGCAGCACTAGTTGTTGTAGGTGACAAAAACGGTCACGTAGGCTTTGGTACTGGTAAAGCACAAGAAGTACCTGAAGCAATTCGTAAAGCAATTGAAGATGCGAAGAAAAACCTAGTCGAAGTACCAATGGTAGGAACAACTCTTCCTCATGAAGTCATCGGCGTATTTGGTGGCGGACGTATCTTGATGAAGCCTGCCGTAGAAGGTTCTGGGGTTGCCGCTGGCGGACCTGTCCGTGCCGTCTTGGAATTGGCTGGAGTAGCAGATGTTACTTCTAAATCATTAGGTTCTAACACACCGATCAACGTTGTTCGTGCAACTGTTGAAGGATTAAAACAATTAAAACAAGCAGAAGAGGTTGCACAATTGCGCGGCATCTCTGTTGAAGATCTAGCATAAGGAGGACGACATAATGGCTGAATTAAAAATTACTTTAAAACGCAGTGTTATCGGACGTCCTCAAAACCAGCGTGATACTGTAAAAGCGTTGGGTCTTAAAAAAATGAATAGTACAGTGATAAAACCTGCCAATGATGCAATCAAGGGTATGGTCAACACTATCTCTCATTTAGTGGACGTAGAAGAAGTTTAATACAAATGACGATGATTCGATCTAAGGAGGTGCCAATCTATAATGAAACTTCATGAATTACAACCTGCTGAAGGTTCACGTAAAGTGCGTAATCGCGTTGGTCGTGGTACTTCATCTGGTAACGGTAAAACTGCTGGACGCGGACAAAAAGGACAAAAGGCTCGTTCAGGCGGGGGTGTACGTCTTGGATTTGAAGGGGGACAAACTCCTTTATTCCGTCGTTTGCCAAAACGTGGATTTACAAACGTGAATCGCAAAGAATACGCGGTCGTTAATTTGGATGTCTTGAACCGCTTTGAAGATGGAACTGAAGTAACTCCTGTTGCTTTAGTGGAGGCTGGAATCGTTAAAAACGAAAAAGCTGGAATCAAAGTATTAGGAAATGGTTCGTTAGATAAAAAGTTAACAGTGAAAGCTGCTAAATTCTCGAAAACTGCACAAGAAGCTATTGAAGCTGCTGGTGGTTCAATCGAGGTGATCTAATGTTTAAACTTTTAAAAGATTCTTTCAAAGTAAAAAGCATCCGATCAAGAATTCTATTTACTGTCTTTATGCTTTTGGTTTTCCGGATTGGAGCCCAAGTCACAGTTCCTGGTGTGGATGTCAGAGGTGTGCAGACACTGAGTGAAATGCCATTTTTCAGAATGCTGAATATGGTCAGCGGCTCAGCGATGCAAAACTTCTCCATCTTCTCGATGGGGGTCTCTCCATACATTACTGCTTCCATTGTGATCCAGTTGTTGCAGATGGATATTGTGCCTAAGTTTGTAGAATGGTCAAAACAAGGGGAAGTCGGACGTAAAAAGTTGAATCAAGCAACTCGCTATTTAACGTTGGTCTTGGCTTTCGTGCAGTCGATCTCGATCACTGCAGGCTTTGATTACTTCTCACAATTTGGGTTTGTGCCAAACAGAAATACGCAAACGTTTGTAACGATCGGAATCATTTTGACCGCTGGAACGATGTTCGTGACGTGGTTGGGTGAACAGATCACCGAAAAAGGGATCGGCAACGGTGTCTCAATGGTGATTTTCGCCGGGATTATTTCTCGTTTGCCATCTAGCATCAAAGACATCTATGACGACTATTTCGTCAACATTGAATCAAGCGATCTTTGGAAATCAGTTATTTTTGTGATCATCCTAGTTGCAGCGATCCTGCTGATCATCACATTTGTGACCTACTTCCAGCAAGCAGAGCGCAAGATTCCTATCCAATATACAAAACAAGTAGTTGGTGCGCCGACCAGCAGTTATTTGCCATTAAAAGTAAATGCTGCCGGAGTTATTCCAGTTATCTTTGCCAGCTCATTCATTGCAACGCCAAATGCGGTATTGCAAGCATTGGCTAATAATTATGGTGCAGAAAGCTGGTATGAAGTGTTGACACAGCTGTTTAGTTACAACACGATTCCAGGTGCGACCATTTACACTGTTTTAATTGTTGCGTTCACTTTCTTCTATGCATTTGTTCAGGTGAATCCTGAGAAATTAGCAGAGAACTTACAAAAGCAAGGAAGTTATATTCCTCGTGTAAGACCAGGAAAAGGAACGGAAGAATATGTTTCTCAAATTCTGATGCGCTTAAGTGTAGTCGGAGCGATCTTCTTAGGTTTGATTGCTTTGATTCCGATCATTGCTCAAATGGTTTGGGATCTGCCTCAATCAATTGGATTGGGCGGTACCAGCTTGCTGATCATCGTCGGAGTTGCATTAGAGACAGCTAAACAATTAGAAGGACTCATGTTGAAACGACGTTACGTCGGTTTCATGGATGAAGAGTAGATAGCGTGTTGAGGACTCTCCTCAACACCAGTCTCGCTTCGCGAATCTAAGGAGGGAAAGCAATGAACCTCATCTTAATGGGGCTGCCAGGTGCAGGCAAAGGGACACAAGCAGAAAAAATTGTTGATACGTACAATATTCCGCATATCAGTACTGGTGATATGTTCCGAGAAGCAATCAAAAACGAGACCGAACTCGGATTGAAAGCAAAATCCTTCATTGATGCAGGGGATTTGGTCCCAGATGAAGTAACCAATGGCATCGTAAAGGAACGTTTATCTCAAAAGGATACAGATAAGGGATTCTTATTGGATGGCTTTCCTCGCACATTGGATCAAACAAAAGCGTTGGATCAAATGCTAAAAGACCTGAACAAACAGATCGATGCAGTGATTGAGATTCAAGTAGCGGAAGACGTGTTAGTTGAACGACTAGCAGGACGTTTTATTTGTCGAAATTGTGGGGCGACCTATCATAAGATATTCAACCCGACAAAAGTTGAAGAAACCTGTGACCGTTGCGGCGGACATGAGTTTTACCAACGAGAAGATGATAAGCCTGAAACGGTGAAAAACCGTTTAGCTGTGAATGTGAAAGCCAGCGAACCGATTTTGGCCTTTTACAAAGAAGCAGGTCTGTTATATCCAGTTGACGGAGATCGAGACATCGATGCCGTATTCGCGGATGTTCAAAAGATTATTCAAAAATAATCTTTGCTGCCGACTTGAGAAATGCAGTTTGTCTTGCCAAGTCTGATGTTTTATGATAGAATATGTCAGTCCGACTTCTACAGAGAAGTCAAACTTAAGAATGAAGGTGGGAACTGCAGTTTCCGCCATTTTATCGTGTGAAAATGCGAAACAACTACAAGGAGGTACTCTGCGTGGCAAAAGATGATATGATCGAAATCGAAGGAACAGTCGTCGAAACTTTGCCGAATGCAATGTTTAAAGTCGAATTGGAAAATGGACACGAAGTACTTGCGCATGTTTCTGGAAAAATTCGTATGCACTACATTCGAATCTTGCCTGGGGACAAAGTGACGGTAGAACTTTCACCTTATGATTTAAGTCGTGGTCGCATTACCTATCGCTTTAAGTAAATTGTACTCCGTAAATCTTCAGGAGGTATTATCATGAAAGTAAGACCATCAGTAAAGCCAATGTGTGAACATTGCAAAGTAATTCGTCGTAAAGGACGCGTTATGGTGATTTGCCCAGCAAATCCAAAACATAAACAACGTCAAGGATAATGGAGGTGTAAGTGAATATGGCTCGTATTGCAGGAGTAGATATTCCTCGTGATAAACGCGTAGTGATTTCTTTAACCTATATTTTTGGGATTGGAAATACTACTGCGAAACAAATTCTAGCCGATGCTGGTGTATCTGAAGACATTCGTGTGCGTGATTTAACGAATGAACAAACAGACGCTATTCGTGCGGAAGTTGATAAATTAAAAGTTGAAGGTGATCTTCGTCGTGAAACCAACTTGAACATCAAACGTTTGATGGAAATTGGTTCATATCGCGGAATCCGTCATCGTCGCGGCTTGCCGACTCGTGGACAAAACACGAAAAACAACGCGCGCACTCGTAAGGGTCCAGCTCGCGCAATCGCAGGTAAGAAAAAATAATTAGTGAAGGAGGTATAAATCTTCATGGTAGCAAAGAAAGTCAATCGTAAACGTCGTGTGAAAAAGAATATCGAAACTGGGATTGCTCATATTCATTCGACTTTTAACAATACAATCGTCATGATTACTGACGCTAATGGGAACGCACTTGCTTGGTCTTCTGCTGGTTCATTAGGCTTTAAAGGAAGTAAAAAATCTACTCCTTTTGCTGCACAAATGGCAGCTGAAACTGCAACAAAGGCTGCAATGGAACACGGATTAAGAACCGTTGAAGTTACTGTAAAAGGACCTGGTTCTGGTCGTGAAGCAGCGATTCGTTCATTGCAAGCAACTGGTTTGGAAGTGACCGCGATTCGTGACGTGACTCCAGTACCTCATAATGGATGCCGCCCTCCAAAACGCCGTCGTGTTTAATGAGTGCCCCACTCACTATGAGTTTTACAGGAACGTCATTGAACAAGACACTTTTCGTTTTGAAAGGGGTAAAAGATAAGAATGATTGAATTCGAAAAACCAAGAATCACAAAAATTGATGAAGACAGAGACTATGGCAAGTTCGTTGTTGAACCTTTGGAAAGAGGTTACGGAACTACTCTAGGTAATTCTCTACGTCGTATTCTACTTTCTTCTTTACCTGGTGCTGCTATTACCAACATTCAAATTGATGGCGTACTGCACGAATTCTCGACTGTCAAAGGTGTAAGAGAAGATGTGGTGCAAATCATCTTGAACATCAAAGGTTTAGCGTTGAAATTATTCACCGAAGAAGAAAAAACCCTTGAGATCGATATTACTGGACCAGCTACAGTGACTGCCGGCGATATTATCGTAGACAGTGATGTAGAGATCTTGAATAAAGATATGTACATTTGTACAGTTGCTGAAGGCGCGACTTTTCATGCTCGCTTGACAGTAAAACCTGGTCGAGGCTATGTTCAAGCAGACGAAAATAAAAAAGAAGATATGCCAATCGGTGTTCTTCCAGTTGATTCCATCTACACACCAGTACGCAAAGTCAACTACCAAGTTGAAAATACCCGTGTTGGTCGTCGCGATGATTTCGATAAATTAACGATGGAGATTTGGACAGACGGATCTATTATTGCACAAGAAGCATTAAGTTTAGCTGCTAAAATCTTGACCGAGCATTTGGATATTTTTGTGAATCTGACTGATGAAGCGAAAAACGCTGAAATCATGGTTGAAAAAGAAGAAACACAAAAAGAGAAAATGTTGGAAATGACCATCGAAGAACTAGATTTGTCTGTACGTTCATACAACTGTTTGAAACGTGCTGGAATCAATACGGTTCAAGAATTAACCAACAAGTCTGAACCAGAAATGATCAAGGTTCGTAATTTGGGACGTAAATCACTTGAAGAAGTGAAAGCTAAATTACATGATCTAGGATTAGGCTTGCGTAAAGACGATTAATATTGTTGACAAAGGAGGGAAACCTACGTGAGTTACCGTAAATTAGGACGCACATCTAGCCAACGTAAAGCGATGTTGCGTGACTTAACAACTGACTTAATTATCAACGAACGTATCGTTACGACTGAAGCTCGTGCGAAAGAAGTTCGTTCTACAGCTGAAAAGATGATTACTCTAGGAAAACGCGGGGATCTTCATGCACGTCGCCAAGCTGCAAGCTTTGTACGTAATGAATTGGCTGGTGTTCGTGAAGTAAATGATGAAATCGTTAGCGATTCTGCTTTGCAGAAGCTTTTCAATGACATCGCACCTCGTTACGCTGAACGTCAAGGTGGATACACTCGTATCTTGAAAACTGAACCTCGTCGTGGCGATAACGCCCCTATGGTCGTTTTAGAACTTGTTTAATAATCACTCTTCACTTTATAGATGATTCTTTTAGAGTGTTATGATGTTGGAGAGCAATCTCCGAGTCTAGCTCAGCGCCGCTTCCCAGATTATCTGGGAAGCAGGCACTCATCATAAAGTGTTTTTTTATACCCTGAATTCCTGTCAAGACATCACGGTATTAAAAAGCATTTTAAGAAATCGTTGGACTCAAAAAGAGGATCTTGAAAATCAGCAGAAGAGATAGTTGTCAGTCTTTTGATTTGAAGTATAATATCTCTTAAGGTAAATAGGCTTTACTGGTCGTCCGAAAAAGGACGGAATGACGAAATAAATGAAGGGTGCTGTTATGGAGCCAATAATTGAAATTAATCACATTCAATTTAGTTATCAAGAAGATTCTCCGAATGCTTTGACGGATGTTTCTCTTACAATCAATAAAGGTGAATGGATCGCGATCGTCGGACATAATGGTTCCGGGAAATCCACGCTAGCAAAGACCATTAATGGCCTTCAAATGCCGCAAGAAGGTAGTGTCACCGTTGGCGGGAAACAGTTGTCAGAAGAAACGGTTTGGGACGTGCGTAAAATGGTTGGCATGGTGTTCCAAAATCCTGACAATCAATTCGTTGGAGCGACGGTCGAAGACGATGTGGCTTTTGGACTGGAAAATCAGGGGATCGAACGCAGTGAAATGCAAAAACGAGTGACCCATGCACTGGAGCAGGTAAAAATGACCAACTTTGCAACGCGAGAACCTGCACGGCTTTCTGGTGGACAAAAGCAGCGAGTCGCGATTGCCGGCGTGGTCGCGTTGCGTCCGGATATCATTATTTTGGATGAGGCGACAAGTATGCTCGATCCAGAGGGGCGCGAAGACGTGATTGCAACGATTCGCAAAATCAAAGAAGAAAACAATCTGACAGTGATCTCTATCACTCATGACATTGACGAGGCTGCTAGCGCCAACCGTATATTGGTCATGAAAGAAGGACGGTTGTACCAAGAAGGAACACCGGAGGAAATATTTTCTGCAGGGCCTGAATTGGTTTCTTTAGGATTGGATCTGCCGTTCCCTGAAAAGCTGAAGACAGCATTAAAAGCGCGAGGTGTGAAGGTGCCGGAGCGCTATTTGGATGAAGAAGGGATGATGGATTGGTTATGGACATCCGTTTTGAGCAAGTAAATTTTGTTTATCAACCCGACACACCTTTTGAACAGCGCGCGCTGTACGCTGTTGATTTAACGATCAAAGAAGGATCTTATACCGCTTTGGTTGGTCATACAGGCAGCGGAAAGTCGACGTTGCTGCAGCACCTCAATGCACTTCTGAAGCCGACTGGCGGAAAAGTCTTGATCGGGGACCGCACGATCACCCCAGAGACAGACAATAAAAATCTAAAACCGATCCGCAAGAAGGTTGGGATCGTTTTTCAATTTCCTGAGGCACAGTTGTTTGAAGAAACAGTAGCGAAGGACATTGCTTTTGGGCCTCAGAATTTCGGTGTCAGTCAAGAAGAAGCGCTAGGCTTGGCGAAGGAGAAGCTGGAATTGGTCGGCTTGGATGATAGCTTTTTAGAGCGCTCGCCGTTTGAGCTGTCTGGTGGACAGATGCGTCGAGTTGCCATTGCAGGTGTTTTGGCGATGGAGCCGGAGGTATTGGTTTTAGATGAACCGACAGCTGGACTGGATCCTGCTGGACGAAAAGAAATGATGGAGATTTTCTGGCGATTGCACAAAGAAAAAAAGATGACGATCGTCTTAGTGACACATTTGATGGATGATGTAGCGAATTTTGCTGACTATGTTTATGTTTTGGAAAAGGGAAACGTGGTTCGCCATGGTTCGCCGCAGGATGTGTTTCAAGACGTGGACTGGCTGAAGGAAAAGCAGCTGGGAGTTCCAGCGGCCAGTGAGTTCGCAGAAAAAATGCAAGCCAAAGGGGCTCGTTTTGAGCAATTGCCTTTAACCGAGGAAGAATTGGCTGATTGGATCCTTCAGCAGTCTGGAGGTGTGGCGTATGATGAATAAACTGATTTTCGGCCGCTATATTCCTGGGGATTCGATTATTCATCGTCTAGACCCGCGAGCGAAACTGGTTGCCAGCTTCTATTTCATTGCAATTATTTTTCTGGCCAACAACTGGCAAAGTTATTTGTGCCTGGGGATCTTCACCTTTGTGGCAATCCTCCTTTCAAAAATCAATTTGCGCTTCTTTTTTCGAGGAGTAAGACCTCTAATCTGGCTGATCTTGTTTACCGTGATTCTGCAGATCTTGTTTACTCGAGGGGGAACGTTATACTGGTCATGGGGCGTTTTCAGTTTGTCTGAATATGGCATTCAAAACGGTCTCTTTATCTTTTGCCGGTTCATTTTGATCATCTTCATGTCAACTCTGCTGACGTTGACGACACCGCCTCTGTCTATGTCGGATGCTATCGAATCGTTGCTGCGTCCATTACACGTATTGCATGTACCTGTGCACGAAATTGCCTTGATGCTGTCGATTGCGTTGCGTTTTGTTCCAACATTGATGGACGAAACAGAAAAGATCATGAATGCACAGCGAGCTAGAGGAGTCGACTTTGGCGAGGGCAGCTTGATTCAGAAGGTCAAGGCGGTTGTTCCATTGTTGATTCCTTTATTTGTCAGCAGCTTTAATCGTGCGGAGGATTTAGCTACTGCAATGGAAGCTCGTGGGTATCGAGGAGGCGAAGGCCGCAGCAAATACCGTATCTTGAAATGGTCGAACCGCGATTCGGGAGTGATCGTTGTGTTCGTCATCGTTACAATTGGATTGATCGTTTTACGAACTTAGAGCATGATAGAACGCTTTTTAAGTGTTCTATCACGCTCTTTTCTAGGTAGATATTCAGTTTTAAAAGGAGCAGTATTATGGTCAGATACAAAGCGATCATCGCTTATGACGGCACCCATTTTCATGGTTTTCAGCGGCAACCGAAGGGGCGTACCGTACAAGAGGAATTGGAGAAGACGTTGGCAAACATCAACAATGGGGAGCCAATCACGGTTTTTGGCTCTGGACGAACCGATGCGGGCGTCCATGCATTGGGACAAGTGATTCATTTTGATTATCCTCAAGAGCGTCCAGTCGAACGAATGCGCTTTGCTTTGGATACTCAAACGCCGGAAGACATAGCGGTCTCAGCTGTAGAAATCGTGCCGGACACTTTTCATGCACGTTATGATGTTCAGGAAAAGACGTATCATTTTCATGTGCAAATTCAGAAACCTCGCAGTCCTTTTCGGCGGCATTATGCTTCGTATTATCCTTATCCGCTTGATTTGGATAAGATTCGAGAGGCGTTGCCGGATTTACTAGGGACACATGATTTCACTTCCTTCTGTGCAACAGGGGGATCGATCGAAGACAAGGTGCGAACGATTTATCAGGCGGAAATGGTCGTTAGCCCGGATGGCAAAGAGCTGACCTTCATTTTTCGCGGGAATGGCTTTTTGTATAAAATGATCCGAATTTTGGTGGGAACGTTGTTGAAAATCGGAAATGGTCGTATGCCGGCAGACAGCATCCCTGCTGTTTTGGCTCAAAAGGACCGCAATGCAGCTGGCCCAACGGCGCATCCAGAGGGATTGTATCTTGCAGAAGTAAGGTACAAAGAACAAGTTAATAAAGAATAGAGGATGGTGCTTAGGGCATCATCTTTTTTTGGCTTGAAATAAAATTTATGTGGAGGGCAGTTTCTATACAAATAGATCGGTTTTGTCAAATAGAAGAAAAAAGGACATATTATTTGATAAATAAAACCACCTATTGGTACACTAGATATATAATAATCATTTATTGGTCTTTTTTTAAAATAATTGAGCAGAAATCAAGAAAGAGCATTTCTTTTAAAAATAGGTCAAAATTCGGTGAATCTTGGGAAACTGGGTAGAAACCTACGAACATTCCAGTACTCTTTGCACAGTAAGTTAAGGGGAGCTGAGGGGAGGAGAGAATTATGAAACGTACAGCGTCAGGGAAATTTACAGGAGGATTCATCTTTGCTCCGTCAACTGAAGTATTCAAAGAAAAGTGGAAGGTCAAGCAAAATGAGGTTGTCACATTCATTCCTGAACGAGTCTATATTCCGACACAGCAGCATATCGGCGCACCGCCTGAATTAGTTGTTGAGGTCGGTGATCAGGTCAGAGCAGGAGATCTGATTGCCAAGGCGGGAGACTTTGTCAGTGCCAATACCCATGCGACGATATCAGGAACGGTCGTTGATATTTTGGAGTGGCCGGATAATTCAGGGAACAAGGTTGAAACAGTCGTGATCAAAAAAAAGGACGATGAGGTCAGAGAGAAGCGTCAGCGTAATGAAACGTTCGAGTCTATGGACAAGCAGCAATTGATTGATCGGGTCACTGAAGCCGGAGTAGTGGGCATGGGTGGCGCAACCTTTCCAACACACGTGAAGCTGACTGTTGATGAAGATGTCGAAGTAGAGACGGTCGTATTAAATGGTGCAGAGTGTGAACCGTTCTTGGAAGCGGATAATCTGTTGATGCAGACAGAAAGCGACAAAATCGTAACAGGCGCTCGCATTGCACAAAAGATATTGGATGCTAAAAAAATCGTTATCGCGATCGAAGATGATAAACCGGATGCCATTCAGGCAATGAAAAAGGCAGCCCACGCTTTTTCAGACATTGCGATCGAAGTCGTGAATACGAATTATCCGCAAGGGGGCGAAAAGCAGCTGTTAGAAGGTCTGTTCGGCATCGAGGTAGCCTTAGACGGCCTGCCAGTGGACGCTGGGACCTATTTAATGAACGTAGCGACCTCTGCAGCAGTAACAGACGCAGTGGAGCAGCAGGAGCCCTTAATCAATCGCTTTTGTACAGTGACCGGCGATGTTCAAAACAAACAGACGGTCTCTTGTCCGATCGGGACATTGACGGGTGATCTGATTGATTTTTGCGAAGGCTTCTTGGGTGATCCAAGAAAAATCTTTGTAGGTGGTCCAATGATGGGGAAATCCATCGATACGCTGGAGGTACCGATCACCAAATCTAGTAACGGTCTAGTCGTCATCAATACTGAAAATGCACGATATTATGAAGAAAGCCCATGTATTCGCTGCAATCTCTGCGCGGAGGTGTGTCCGATGCGTTTAGAGCCGCAGAATCTGGACTTATTTTATCGTGCAGGAGAGTATAAGCGGTGTCAGGATTTAAAAGCGGATGCCTGCATCAATTGCGGGGCGTGTACGTATGTTTGTCCGGCCAGACGTGATTTGGCTAGAAACATTACGGCGGCTGCTGGCAAGATCAATGAATTATTACAGGAGGCGTAGGACAATGAAAAAGGATGCAAAACAAGTGGACCATGTCTCTGGAAAAAGCGCCCAGCAGTTTGCGGCGGCGCAAAAGAATTTCCCTCCGCCGGAAGCCAATCCGCACATTCGCGGGGACAATACGACGCGAAACATCATGATGTGGATGGTGATCGCTTTAATGCCTTCTGTGTTGGGTGCAGGGTATTTATTTGGATTCCGCGTGTGGGGCTTATATGCCATCGCGATCGCCACAGCCCAGCTGTGTGAGGTACTTTGGTTCAAATTGAACAAGCGAGAATTGACTTGGGACTTAAGTGCAGTTGTTACGGCTATTTTGCTTACTGCGAATATGCCGCCGTCAGCGCCTTGGTATTTCCCAATCATCGGCTCTGCGTTTGCCATCATTGTTGTAAAAGAATTTTTTGGCGGGATCGGGTTCAACTTCATCAATCCCGCGTTGGGTGGTCGTGCTCTGTTGGTAGGTCTGTTCTTTACTGAGATGTTCAAAATCAGCTGGCCGAACCCGCCGTTTGATCGAATCGTCCCAGATGCAGTGACAAGTGCGACACCGTTAGCCGTTTTAAATAGCGGCGGCAATCTTTCAGGACAAGAATTATTCAATACTTTTGTTGGAAATATTGGCGGCCGGCTTGGTGAAACAAGTACGCTGTTGATTTTGATCGGTGGTGGGATCTTACTGTGGAAGAAGATCATCCATATTCGGATTCCTTTGACCATGCTGGGAACGATCGCGGTGATCGCGTTTGTCTTTGACGGCCAGAACTTCTTCACAGCTGATTTGACCACCGTTTTGGGGTATGTTTTTGGCGGCGGTGCTGTCTTTGGAGCCTTCTTTATGGCAACGGATTATGCCTCTACACCCTCAACGCGAGCAGGTGAGTACATTTTCGCTTTTTGCTGCGGATTGCTGGTGATGCTGTTTCGTTATTATGGTGTCACTGAAGAAGGGGTCAGCTATAGTATTTTAATCATGAACTGTTTGACGCCATTGATCGATTATGTTCTGCGCAATCGAGTGATCGGAGAAGAAGGCAATCAGCTGTTGAATATTAAATGGAACAAATAGATAGTCAGCCCAAAATCATGGAACAGGAGGAGTAAAAAATGACAATCGCAAATCGATTGGTATTCTTTTTGTGCATTTTATTTACCTGTTATTGTGCACAAAAATACAAGCAGACCAGCGTTCCGGCTAAGGGACCGAGTTCTGTAGCGAGAACCGCATATGCCAGCTTGTTAAACTATTTAGCGTATTGCGTGTCTGGCTGGCTGTTTGCGCTGCTGGTGACTCAAGTCGGGATTCCTGGCACAGAAAGTGTGATGGAACTGGTGTATGCAGGAGGAATTGCGGTGCTGGTCAGCGGGGCAACCTTGTTTGCGCCGATGCAGCAAACGTTTTTGACAGTGGACTTAAAGAAAATGATGGTTTCTGTGGTCTTTTTATTAAGTACAGCGACGTTTTCGCGGATTGATGCAAACGGAACGGCGGATTTTATGTACCACGTGGTCATTTATGGTGGCATGTATTTTGTGTTCAGTATTGCGTATATCGGTGCCTTGGACCGCATGTCAATGGCGCCTATTTCAAAATTTTTAAAAGGAGTGCCGATCGGATTAATTACCTTATTCCTAATGTATCTGAGCTTTTCCTTTTTCAATGGGGTTTTCTTCGGCGCCTTGTTTTAGAAAAGAATAAATGAGAACCTAGCAGAGAAGATGTTCTGTTAGGTTTTTTTGCGCAAAAAAGATGCCCCAGAACAGCGATTCTGGAGGCATCTTGGTCATTCGGTTGTTGAGCGTTTTCTTAAAAAGCGCAGATAAAGCAGAAACAGCAGGATCGAAACCACAAAGGATATGGCTCCAACCATAAAACCTTTTGGCACGTAGCTCAAGGAGATCTGGTGTTTTCCTTCTGGAACATCGATACTGACAAACGCATTTTGGAAAGAGGAGATGGGCACTGTTTTACCATCTACCTTCGCTGACCAGCCTTCGTCATAAGGAATCGTGGTGATCAATGTTCGGTCTTCATCCAAGTCCACTGTTCCCGCAGCACTGTGTTTGCCGACCTTCATCTCAACGCCATTATTTTGAATTTTTTTCGTCGCCGTTTGATAAGCCATCGTGTCCAAAGCCAAGACTTTTGGATCTTGGAAGCTGACGGACTTTGTGCCATAAAAACTGGCAGTGAAGGTAACGGTACGGTCCATAGGAAAATGCCCAAGGTCATAATATTGTCCATTGATATTGATTTGTGTCTTGCGAATCTGGCCATCGATCGTAACAGATGCGGTCGAGCTTTCCAACTCCGCAAAATCAGTCGGATAAAGACTGAAATACGCCTGCGTATTGGCTGGAACGAACACCTGCCAGGTGACATCCTTGGCGACATTGTGTTTTTCCTCAGTGATCGTCGTGATGTTCCCGTGGTTTTCGACAGTCGCATTCTCTGTACTGATTTGCTCGGTTGGCAGGAATGTATAGTACTCGTAATCCGTTCCTGCCAAGGCATTGTACAGCTGAGTTTGTGTGCCTAGGTTGTCATTAAGCAAAGGCTTCAAGTCTTTGAGCGACTTCGGTGCAGTGAACGCCAAAGGCAAAGCGAATAGATTTTCATACAATTGATAGTCTCCATGACTATCGATTCGTCTAAACCCGTATTTATTCAAATTTTTCGTTTTGGCAATGTTGTACTTGATCCCCGTAAAGGCATCCATCAGCAGCGTATTGTTTGGGTAACGGATATTCAGGCTCGTTCCTCGTGAACGAAATCCTAGTTGATCCATGTAGCCAGACGAATGACGGTTGCGGATCGAAGAAAACATACTGATTCCGCTGTAGCCGTAATTAAATGCATCATTGGAGGAAACGGGGTCAAGATTTTCCAAGCGATAGAAAAAATCATTGTCCTTTTTCGTTTGGTCCACCAGAGGTTTGATGCTTGGGTAAGGATCCGTATACAAGCTGCGAGAAGCATAGTTCCAATCCTCTAAAATCCCGTTCAGCATGGAATGACTGTTGGCAAACGCCTCCGTGCTCATCAAGAGCAATAATAAAATGGAGACAGTTTTCAGCGGCACCTTGTTGAAATATCCGCCAGTAAAGACAAAGGCATATAATCCCAAAAAAGCCACAGACAGAAAAAGGGAGGACGTTTTGATATAGTCGTAATCCTTGCCCTTAACTCCCCAGAAAATCGCAAACACAGCGATCAGCAGCAGGAATATAGCTACTAGCTGCAGCAGATTTTTCCGCTCCAGTTTTTCCCAGCCCCAAGCAGCTAAAGTGATGACTAGAAAGGAAAAAAGATACGCATAGCGGAACAGAAACATGTTCGGTGCATGCATGCCATGCCAAAACAAATTCATTGGGACGATGTAAAAACTTGCCACCAGAATAGCCCCGACGAGCCCGTACAAGACTTTGTTTTTCCACGGAATTTTTTTGCAGATAAAATAAAACAGGCACAGTGCCAATGGAAGCAAACCAATGTAAATAAAAGGAATCGATCCATATTTGGTGTTGTCGTAGACGCCGACCATGTTTTTGGCCGCTAAATCCCACCAACCGGTTGCTTCTGTCTTAAATTGGGTAATTTTACTGAGTTCTTCCCCGTTGGTACTGAGATCGATCACTGCCGGCAAGATTATAATCAGCGAAGCAAACCCGGCCAGCAAGGATGTGATTCCGTAAGGCAGGATGCTTTTCTTGTAGATTTTCCAGTTGGTCAACATACGTGCCATAAAATACAGAACGGAAAAAATACCAATCATAAAGCCCATATAAAAGCTGGTCAAAAAGAGCATTAGATAGGAGACAAATAAAACAGTCGGCTTCTTCTCATCCATTAGCCGATTGATGCCTAAAATCACCAAGGGCAGGTAAACGAACGCGTCCAGCCACATAATGATCTCTGAATGTGCCGTAGTGAAGGACATTAAGGCATAAGCCACACTCAGCGACACTCGAGACCAGTCCGGCAGACGAAAGCTGCCCTTTGCGTAAAACCAGAAAGCCAGTCCGGCAGACCCGATTTTGAGCAGCGTAAGAAAGTACAGAGCATCCGGCATGTACTGGTTTGGAAAGAAGATCACCAGCGGAGTGAAAAAGCCGCCTAAGTAATAGGAAACCAGTGAAAGATAATTCAAACCCAATGAGGCATTCCACGTATAGAAAAAGCCTTGTTTTCCTAACAACATATTTCGGAAGCTGGCATGGAAGTTGGAAAATTGTGAAAAGGCGTCGCTGGCAAGGATGCTGCGGTCCGATCCTGGATAGATTCCCAGCGTCAGATAAGCGATCACCATTAAAGCCAATGGGATGAAAAAGCTGGCAAGCATGTACCAGCGGTTATTTTTAAGAAATTTCTTCATTGATAAACCACCAAATTTCTACAAGAGTTCTTATATAAAGTTTACCATAGAAGCCGATAGTTAATGAAGAAGAGAACACGAAACAAACGTTAAGAAAGTTTTAACGCAGTTAAAATGGAAAAAGTCAAACCCGTTTGAACGGCTGGGTTTGGATTTCGTAAGAGGCAGTGGGGAAACTAGGGGAACGAACGATACAGCATTGGGGCAAGTAAAATGGACAAAATAAAAAACCGTTCGCCGAGAACGGTTTGGTTATTGTTCGAATGGATTTACACGCGCTCAACTTTTCCAGATTTCAAAGCACGAGTTGACACCCAAACTTTTTTAGGTTTGCCGTCGATCATTACGCGAACTTTTTGCAAATTAGGTTTTACTGTGCGTTTTGTAGCGTTCATTGCGTGAGAACGGTTGTTTCCACTGCTTGTTTTACGACCAGTAAAATAGCAAACTTTTGCCATGTGTAGTTTCCTCCTTTGGCCTTGATGTTGGAGCGCTTATTTGGCTCATACTAAAATAACTTATCACAGCTAGATTAAAAAAGCAAGTATATTTTACGCGAAAGATTGACAAGAGAGGCGTTAGCGGGTACATTAAACAATGTTAGCTTGTCGGTCGTAGGGACAGAGAAGTTTTAAAAGGAACTTTCTTTTATTTGTATGGGCGCTGTGATAAAATGTGATAGTAGAAAAAATGGGCAACTATGCCTATTTAAGGAGGCTAACAACAATGGCTGTCAAGATCAATACACAAACAGGCATGATCGAAATTTCAAATGATGTCATTGCAACCGTCGTCGGAGGCGCAGTAACAGACGTTTTCGGTATCGTCGGCATGGCAAGTAAAAAACAAATCAAAGACAATATTACTGAAATACTGAGAAAAGAAAATTATTCCCGCGGTGTCGTGGTGCGGCAAGAAGAAAATGGAATCGCTGTGGACGTTTATACGATCATCAGCTATGGTACTAAAATTTCGGAAGTATCCCGCAACGTACAGGAAAAAGTTAAATACAACCTTGAAACATTGCTGGGGGTCAAAGCGAACTCGGTGAATGTCTTTGTACAAGGTGTACGTGTCCTGCCAGATTAATCTCGGCAGTGTTCTTAAGGAGGATTATCTAAGTGAAGGTAACAGAAATCAGCGCGAGTCAATTCCAAGAAATGGTAGAGGCTGGCGCTAAACGATTGCAAGCAAATGCAGAATATGTCAATTCTTTGAATGTTTTTCCTGTACCAGATGGCGACACGGGAACCAATATGAATCTGTCCATGACCAGCGGTGCGACCGCTGTCGTGAATTCAACCTCTGAAAAAGTAGGTGAATTGGCGAATGTTTTGGCAAAAGGTCTTTTGATGGGGGCTCGAGGAAATTCCGGAGTGATCCTTTCTCAGCTGTTTCGCGGATTTTCAAAAGAAATTCCCGATGTAGTCACATTAAACGCGCAAGCACTGGCAAAAGCGTTTGTTCACGGGGTGGAAACGGCTTATAAGGCTGTAATGAAGCCTGTTGAGGGAACGATTTTAACCGTAGCAAGAGAGGCAGCCAAGGCTGGCGACCGCAAAGCAAAACAAACGGATGACGTGATCGAGGTTATGGAAGCCGTGGTCACTTATGCGAAACGAGCATTGGACAAAACACCGGATATGTTGCCGGTCTTAAAAGAAGTCGGCGTCGTTGATAGCGGCGGTCAAGGCTTGTTGTTCATCTATGAAGGCTTTTTGAGTGCGCTAAACGGCGAGTTTATTGCAGATGAAAGCTATGAACCAAGTCCAGCAGAAATGGACGAAATGGTCAATGCGGAACACCACCGCAGCGTTCAAGGACATATGGCCACAGAAGATATCAAATTCGGCTATTGTACAGAAATCATGGTGCAATTAGGTGAAGGTCCAACTGTGGATAGTCAATTTGACTATGACACCTTCCGTAATTATTTAGACGGCTTGGGAGATTCACTGCTCGTGGTCAACGATGACGAGATCGTCAAAGTTCATGTCCACACAGAACATCCAGGTGAAGTCATGAACTATGGACAGAAGTTTGGCTCTCTAGTCAAGATCAAAGTCGACAATATGCGTTTGCAGCATGAAACGATCCTTGAGCACGATGAAGAAGTCTCTGCATTCGAAGGGACTTCGACACCACGCAAACCATATGCAGTGATTGCGATCGCAGCAGGAGATGGTGTCAAAGAGCTGTTCAAGAGCTTAGGCGTTTCTTATGTAATCAGCGGCGGTCAAACGATGAATCCAAGTACAGAAGACATTTTGAAGGCAGTCAAGGAGGTCAATGCAGACCAAGTCGTGATTTTGCCAAACAACAAAAATATCTTTATGGCAGCCGATCAAGCAGCTGAAGTGGCAGAAGTCCCAGTCGCTGTGGTACCAAGCAAAACCGTTTCTCAAGGAATGACTGCGATGTTGGCGTTCAACGAAGAACAATCCTTGGAAGAAAATAAATCAGCCATGACAGAGCTGTTGGATTCTGTAAAAAGTGGACAGATTACGCATGCGATCCGCGATACGTCGATTGACGGTGTTGAGATCCATGAAGGAGATTATTTAGGCATGATTGATGGAAAGATCGTCTTGTCTGAATCCGAGCTTTATCAAACCACGTTAGATACCTTGAAGCAAATGATCAACGAAGAGATCGAGATCATCACGATCATTTACGGAGAAGAAGGAACCAAAGCAGAGTCGGACAAATTAGGGCAAGCCATCGAAGCGGAATACCCTGATCTGGAAGTTGAGATCCATGAAGGAAATCAACCGGTTTATCCATACCTGCTTTCAGCAGAATAAACAAGAAGGTCGGATTATCCGGCCTTTTTTGTGAATAAAGAACAGATAAAAAAGGTCAGTGTTTGTTCTTTCAGTTAAGAATAGAAACTTGATCTTCGGCTTCGCATTCGGATAGTTCGAAATCCGGACAAGTTTGCAACGCCTTTTCAATGAACCAAAGACTTGATAAAAAAGCTTTGCGAACGACTGCGGCTGATCATCTCTTCTGAAACGTGGAACAGTTCAGGGAGCGTGAACAGGTTTCCTTGGTTTGCGGGGCTTTTTCAGGTAAACGTAGGAAAGGAGGAATGAGCATGTCTTTACAAGAGTCCGTAGCGGTCTTGCCAGGAGTCGGACCCAAACGTGCACAGAATTTGGCAGAATTAGGCATTGTTACGATTGAGCAATTGCTGGGGTACTATCCTTTCCGTTATGAAGACATTCAGGAAAAAAATTTATTGGAGATCAATGACCAGGAAAAGGTGACCTTAAAAGGGGTGGTCGTATCTGCACCAGTGGTGAACCGATACGGCTATAAAAAGAGTCGACTGCAATTTCGGATGATGCAGGACCATGCTGTATTTACCGTTTCTTTTTTTAATCAGCCTTATTTGAAAGATAAAGCGGTCGTAGGTGAAGAGATCGCAGTTTATGGGAAGTGGGATGCCAAGCGCAAAGCATTGAATGGCATGAAAATTCTGGGGGGCAAACAGCCAGAAGATTTCGCACCGATCTACCATGTCTCAAAAGCAGTACGGCAAAATACGCTGATCGACCTGATCAAGGTGGCGTTTGAAAAATATGGCCGCGAGATCACAGAAAATCTTCCTGATTACCTGCTGCAAAAATATCGGTTGATGCCAAGGCCCCAAGCGATGCTGGCCATGCACTTTCCTAAAAATCCCGAAGAAAATCGGTTGGCCAAACGTCGTGTTGTGTTTGAAGAATTTTTCTTGTTCCAAATGCGGATGCAAGGGTTGAAGCAAAGCGAGCGCAGCGAAAAAAATGGGATCGCGATCCGCTACGATGTCGAACGTCTGAAACGCTTCACACAAAGCCTGCCATTTGAACTGACTGGCGCTCAAAAGCGGGTAACCAACGAGATCTGTTACGACCTGCGCAGCAAAAAACACATGCAGCGTCTCTTGCAAGGAGACGTAGGCAGCGGGAAAACAGTCGTGGCAGCGATTGCTCTTTATGCGACCATGACAGCGGGGTTTCAAGGCGCATTGATGGTGCCTACGGAGATTTTGGCCCAGCAGCATGTGGAGAGTCTGAATCAGCTGTTTGATCCGCTGGAGGTCAGCACTGCCCTGTTAACTGGATCAACGAAGGCCCGGGAACGGCGAGTTATTTTGGAAGCCTTGGCCAATGGGGAGATCGACGTGATTGTTGGAACGCATGCGTTGATCCAAGACAACGTTGCGTTTTCCAATTTAGGGCTGGTTATCACGGATGAGCAGCATCGGTTCGGAGTAAACCAGCGCAAGGTATTGCGGGAAAAAGGCTTGCGGCCGGATGTCTTGTTTATGACAGCGACACCGATTCCCAGAACGTTAGCGATTACGGCATATGGCGAAATGGATGTTTCCGTGATCGATGAGATGCCTGCAGGTCGGATTCCGGTGAAAACCAGTTGGATCAAGCCTAAGCAATTGGAGCCTACGCTGGATTGGGCCAGGCAGGAGCTGGCAAACGGGCATCAGCTTTATGTGATTTGCCCATTGATCGAAGAATCAGAGGCGTTGGATGTAAAAAATGCGACCGAGATTTATGAGCATTTGAAAGAGTTTTATGCTCCGGATTACCAGGTCAGTCTGCTGCATGGTCGCATGAAAAATCAAGAAAAAGAAACCATTATGGAAGAATTTAAAGAAAATCAGAGCCAGATCCTGGTTTCGACAACGGTGATCGAGGTCGGCGTGAATGTGCCGAATGCGACCGTGATGTTTATCATGGACGCAGAACGCTTCGGTCTCGCTCAGCTCCACCAGCTGCGCGGACGTGTCGGTCGAGGTTCTGAAGCCTCCTATTGTATTTTAGTCGCTAGTCCCAAAAATGAAATGGGCAAAGAGCGTATGAAGATCATGACAGAAACCACGAACGGCTTCGTGCTGAGTGAGAAGGACCTCGAATTGCGTGGGCCGGGAGAAGTGTTTGGATTTCGCCAATCCGGACTGCCGCAGTTTTTGATTGCTGATCTGGTCAATGACGCTACCGTGTTAGAAGTCGCTCGTGAAGAGGCTGAACAGGTTTGGCTGCTGGACAATTGGCGAGAGTTGCCAGAATTTGCTCCATTGGCCGCGGTTGTTTTGCCGACTGAAGCGGGTGAAACCTATTTCGATTAATGCTATACTGATTTCTAGATAAATGGAAGGAGCGAACATCCTCATGAAAATTGCAGTAGATGCAATGGGCGGCGATTTTGCCCCGCAGGCCATCGTGGAAGGCGTGATGCTTGCGAAAAAGAACCACCCAGACATTGAATTTCAATTATATGGAAAAGAAGAGGCCATCCGTCAATACCTGACAGATGAAACCAATATTACGATTATTCATACCGATGAAAAAATCAACAGCGATGACGAACCAGTCAAAGCGATCCGCCGAAAGAAAACGGCTTCTATGGTTTTGGCGGCCCAGGCAGTCAAGGAAGGCCGAGCAGACGCCATTTTCTCTGCAGGGAATACCGGAGCACTATTGGCTGCAGGACTGTTCGTGGTAGGACGCATCAAAGGGATCGAACGTCCCGGCTTGATGTCGACGATGCCTGTTTTAACTGGCGATCAAGGCTTTGACATGCTTGATTTAGGCGCAAACGCTGAAAACAAACCAGAGCATTTGCACCAATATGCGGTGTTAGGCAGCTTTTATGCCAAACATGTGCGGGGAATCGCAAATCCCCGTGTCGGCTTGCTGAACAATGGGACCGAAGAAACCAAAGGCAGCGAGTTGACCAAGGAAGCCTTTCAACTGCTGAAAGCGGAAAAAAGCATCCACTTTATCGGCAATGTGGAGGCGCGTGAATTATTGACGGGGGCCGCCGATGTGGTTGTAACCGATGGCTTTACGGGCAATGCGGTGCTGAAGACCATCGAAGGCACCGCGATGGGACTGATGAAATTGATCAAAGGCAGCATCAACGAAGCTGGAGCGAAAGGCAAAGTAGGCGGATTTTTCTTAAAGGATGCGTTGTATGGCTTGAAGGACAAAATGGACTACTCCTCGCATGGCGGAGCTGTCTTGTTTGGACTAAAGGCACCGGTGATCAAAACCCACGGATCGACCGGGCCAGAAGCTGTCTCACACACGATCTCGCAGATCCACACGATGCTGGAAACCAACGTTGTCGGACAACTTGTGGCCTTCTTTGAACAGGTATAGCCAATCGGCAACAGGGGGAATTTGCTGAAAAAGCTAGACAAACCTTTGAAACATCAGTACAATGTACATTGACCTTCTGGTAATTTGAATAGTGAATGAATGTTGATCAGTATGGAGGTGAATGTTGTTGACTCGTGAGGAAGTATTCGGCAAGGTTGCGGAGATTATCTCGAACCACTTTGAATTGGAAAAAGACAAAGTAACGCCTGAATTGAGTATCAAGGACGATCTAAATGCAGATTCGATCAGTATTATGGAATTTGTGCTTGAATTGGAAGATGAATTCGGTACAGAGATCTCTGACGAAGATGCTGAAAAAATTGAAACTGTTGGAGCTGCGGTTGATTACATTATGGAAAATCAGCAAGCTTAACAAGAAACGCAAAATCATTCTGGTTTTGCGTTTTTTCATTCTGAATGAAGACAGGAGGAACCTATGAAAGCCATCGACATGCACTGTGATACGATCCAAAAAATATATCAGCACCCTCAAACGACACTGAGAGAGAATGCATTTCAGATTGATTTGTTAAAAATGAAGGCCAGTGGAACGACACTGCAAAATTTTGCCATGTTTGTCCCTTTAGATGAAGTCGAGGACCCGTATAAAACATGTCGTGAAATGATCTCCTGCTACCAGCGAGAGCTGTCTGCGAATGCGGATCTTATTCGGCCAATCACCACAATGCAGGAGTTTGAAGAGAATCAACAAAAAGGACGGCTTAGTGCGTTGTTGACGATGGAAGAAGGCGCGCCGCTGGAGGGGCGTTTGGATCGATTGCAGGAATTCTACGATCTAGGTGTTCGAATGCTGACACTGACCTGGAATTTCAAAAATGAACTAGGCTATCCCAATATGCTCTATTGGGATGAACAGACACAAACGTTGTCCAATGAACAAAAAGGGTTGACGGAGACAGGCATCCGCATTGTGCAAAAAATGGAAGAGCTGGGAATGATCATTGACGTGTCTCATGGATCAGATCAATTAGTCAGGGATGTTTTGGCTCATACCACCAAACCTTTTGTCGCCAGCCATTCAAATGCACGTACGATCTGCCACCATCCACGCAATCTGCCGGATGAACTGATCCAACAGATCGCTGAACGCGGTGGTGTGATTGGAATAAATTATTACGAGGATTTTATTCGGCCTGAAGGCAATCAGCAATCACTGGTTGCTGGTCTAGTCAAGCACATCAAACATTTCCGTGCGGTGGGCGGCATCGATTGCATTGGCTTAGGTTCTGATTTTGATGGCATCGAGGAAAATGAAGAACTCGCCGACATTCGCGCCATCGAGAAGATCGAGCAGGGATTACGTGACGCCGGGTTTTCGACAGACGAGATCGAAAAAATCTTTTATCGAAATGTGGAACGATTATATACTACGTGTTTTAGTTAATTGTTTAGAGCGGTGCCTTGAGTAAGCAAGAGTAGAATCTTGTTTGCTCAGGGCTTTTTTGTATAGGAAGAAAAGCAGTATAATAAAAGAATGGAGGGATTGAGATGAATACGACTATTTCTATCAAAGGGGCACAGAACAACAATTTAAAAAATATTTCAGTTGAGATTCCTAAAGGGAAGATTACTGTGGTTGTAGGGGTATCTGGTTCGGGAAAGTCTTCATTGGTGTTTGATACCTTGGCTGCAGAATCGCAGCGCCTTTTGAACGATACCTATTCAAGTTATGTGCAGCAAATGCTTCCACACTATGAAAAGCCGCTTGTCGAGCGTATCGACCACTTGCCTGTTTCGATCGTCATCGATCAGAAGAAAATCGGCGGCAACATTCGTTCGACCGTCGGGACAGTATCCGATATTTACACAGGGCTGCGTTTATTGTTTTCACGAATCGCGACACCTTTTATCGGTTATTCAATGGTCTATTCATTCAATCATCCGCAAGGGATGTGTGAAGTTTGCCAAGGGGTTGGAGAAACTACTGAATTTATCATTGATGCATTGATAGACAAGGAGCGATCACTGAATCAAGGGGCCATTTGCTTTCCAACTTTTCAGCCAGGCGGCTGGCGCTTGACTCGCTATACGGAATCGGGCTATTTCGACAACGATAAGCCGCTAAAGGAATTTACAACTGAGGAAATGGCGCTCTTATTGTATGATGAAGGCCACAAACCGGCACATCCTACCCAGAAGTTTCCAAAAACGGGAGAATATGTCGGGGTTATTCCTCGAATAAGGAAGACCGTCATGGAAAAGGGCAATAGAACTTATCAAGACGACATTCAACGAGTCACGAAAACCATTGAGTGTACGGATTGTTGCGGCACAAGGGTCAATTCCTTGGTTTGCTCTGCTAAAATCGACGGGTATTCGATTGGTGATTGTGTACGAATGTCGGCGAGTGAATTGTTGTGTTTTTTAGCGACGATCCAGCGACCTGAAGTAGAAATCGTCATTTCTGACCTGTTGGATCGCCTAGAAAGTATGGAGGCTGTAGGACTGGGCTGACTGGGCTACTTAACGATCGGCAGAAAGACCAGTACATTGTCGGGTGGTGAATCACAGCGATTGAAAATGACGAAGCATTTAAACAGCGCTATCTCAGACGTGCTTTATATTTTTGATGAACCAAGTGTCGGATTGCATCCTGAAGACTTGGTAGGGATCAGCGAAATCTTTCATCGGTTAAAAGCAAAAGGCAATACGCTGGTTTTAGTCGATCATGATCCAGACATCATTCGTCTGGCGGATTACGTGATTGAGCTGGGGCCAAAGGCAGGTGTTAACGGTGGAAAGCTTACCTATCAAGGCGGCTACAAAAATTTTCTTTTATCGGATACGGTTACGGCAAGGGCCCTCAGAGAACCACATCAGCTTAAACGAACCACTGCCGCATTTACAGAGATTTATTCGTTGAACCAAGTCAGCAGATTTAATATTGTCAACCAATCCGTCAAGATACCCAAGAATGCGTTGACAGTGGTCAGCGGCGTCGCAGAATCTGGAAAAAGTACTTTGATGCGGACTTTATTTACTGAAAAGTATCCTGAAGCAATCGTTTTTGATCAATCGCCGATCCGCGGCAGTCGTCGATCCAATCTGTTGACTTACCTAGATGTATTTCAAGTGATTCGTCGAAACTATGCGAAGCTGTCCGGTAAGTCCGCATCACTTTTCAGCTTCAACGGCAAAGGGGGCTGCCCGGTTTGTCATGGTAAAGGATACATAAAGTTTGATCTAGCTTATATGGGCGATGTTCAGCAGACCTGCGAGAAGTGTCGCGGAAAAAGATACAATGACGAAGCGCTGTCAACCAAATGGAAAGGTAAATCCATTGATCAGCTGCTCCAACTGACTGTCTCTGAGGGATTATCATTCATCGATCTTCCGGAGGTACAGCAAGTATTATCAGCACTTAGTGAAGCGAATCTCGATTATATTACGATCGGTCAAAGCTTAGATACTTTGTCTGGAGGAGAACGGCAACGATTGAAGATCGCTGCAAAACTATTAGCGTCTACCGTGCAGGATGCCTCGATCTTCATTTTGGATGAGCCCAGTACCGGTCTTCATGAATCCGACATTAAACAGTTGCAGCGCTTGCTGGAAAAATTGAACAATCAACAAAAGACGTTGATCGTCTTGGAGCACAACCTAGGCATCATTAGTCAGGCGGATTGGCTGATCGATATGGGACCAAAGGGGGGCAGCCAAGGTGGAAAGGTTCTGTTTCAAGGTGTTCCTGAGGACTTGCTAACAATAAAAGACTCTTTTACTGGAAAGCATTTGAAACGGTATTTAGAGAAAGCATGAAAAGAAGGCTGTGACATTGCTATGCTACCCCTATCTAGGACAAGGAAATAATTAAATCCTA
>NZ_BJCC01000017.1 GCF_004309355.1 Enterococcus florum
TTTTTAGGCGAATCTCTTTCTTGGTCTATTGAAGACTAAGAGAAAAGTAGCTAGTCTATAAAAAACAACCATTGGCATCATTCTTTAATTAGAATGATTTTTTTATTGCTTAAATTAAAGCCAAAGTTGCTAGATATTTCCTAACTAAAACAATTTAATAATAACAAATAATTCACATTTTTGTGTTTTATTTTTCGAAATATAAAATAAAAAGATAATGACCTAAAATAAGTTAAGTGTATAGCTAAAATGATGATATGTATTGTATTTTTGTGAAAATCAACTTCTCACCTTTCTATTGACTAGCAGCACTTGGTCAAAGGCCTAGCAGGTACTTTGGGGAAACACAATTTCCCAGCCAAATTAATTATGAGATTGTTGCAGAAATGAAACGAGAAAATTGGAAGGATGAGATGATACAAAAAACAACACCGAACGAGGGTAATCTGTTCGGCATTGCTTATTCCCTATTTATTCTTGATTTCTTCTACCACAGCCATCACTGCTAAGCTGTGCTGCATCTGCTGTTCAGCAAACGCCAAATCATTTTCTGCGATTGCTTGTTCGAAGCGAACGAATTCTTCAAACATTCGGTGCTCGTGTGCATTGTGGTCGATCACCGTTTTGGTGCCGTCCCTCAGCTGAACAACGCCTTCGATCAGGGTATTGGCTGGACTGTTGATGATTATCTCGCCTTTTTCACCTTGGATGTGAATGAAGCTGGCGGAATCGGTATCTTTGGAGCCGATACAAACAGCTTTAGCCTGATCGTAATCGAGGATCGCAACACCCGATGTATCGATCTCTCGTTGTTCGTTTGCATAATAGGTCACGGACTGCGGGGAGCCGAAGAGACCGATCACGAAATGCAGATTGTAAATATTGATGTCCATTAGTGCTCCGCCGCCGGCTGCCGGGTCAAAGGCTGGCAGGATCGTGCCTTTTTGGAAGGCATCATAACGGGAGGAATACTGAGAATAGTTGCTGGAGATCATATGGATCGTCCCGATATCGGCCAGGTGTTCTTTGACTTTCTGGTAGTTGCCGACGTATTGATTGGTGATGGCTTCAAACAGCAGCAGCTTTTTGTCTTTGGCCAATTGATGCAGCTCTTCCAATTCCTTCAAATGCAGTGTGAAGGGCTTCTCGCAAATGACGTGCTTGCCAGCTTCAAGAGCTTCTTTCGTGTATTGATAGTGCAAATGATTTGGCAAAGCGACGTAGATCGTATCGACCTCGGCGTGTTGCAGCAGCTCTGAGTAGTCCGTATACACTTCATCAATGTTGTATTCTGCCTGCAGCTCCTTGGTTTTTTCCAAACTGCGTTGTGAGGAAAGAATCGCTTTTAATTCGATTTTCGAAAGCTCCGGCATAATCGGCAGTAACGTTTTAACGATCAATCCCGTTCCAATAATCCCTAATTTCATGGTGGTTCCTCCTATTTTTGATTTTCCAGCATTTCTGCGATACCTGCTTCTAAAATTTCCAGCTGTAAGATGGTTTCTTCATCTTTGACGATTTTTTCTTTGCCATTGATAATCGCTTCGTACACACCTTCATAGATGCGGCTGTAATCTCCGACCTCGGAAACGACCTTCTCTTCGTGATACACCCCGTGCTCGTCTTGGTAAGTCAGTACCCCATAATGCTCGGGCAGGTCGATGCCAAAGTCGGCATGGTCGGGCATATAGAACAGTTTCAAATGTTCTTCTTGCCGGTCCTTGGTTTGTTTGACGAAGACACCTTTTTTTCCATAGACCGCAAAGCTTGGGCGTTCCTTCAAGCGGAAATAGCTAGACTTGACTGAGACCTTCAGCTTGCCGTAATAAAAATCCAAATCGAAGTAGTCGTTCATACGATCTTCTCCCAGCAGCTGACGGACATCGTAATGGATGTGATCAGGTTCGCCAAAGTAACTCAGGACTTGGTCAATGGTGTGACAGCCGTGTCCGTACAGGTAGCTGTCTTCTTTGACGAAATGCGCCGAAGCTTCGGGCACCTCTGGCCGGAAATAATCGTAGTGCATCTCCACCTCGATCAAATCCCCCAGCTTGCCGCTTTCGATCACCTTTTGAACGGTTAGAAAATCCGAATCGAACCGGCGATTTTGATACGCCTGCAGGAATAGGTTTTTTTGCTTTGCTAAGGCAAACAGCTCTTTGGCCTCTTCCGCAGTGACAGTGAAGGGCTTTTCGAGCAGCACATGTTTGTTGGCATTTAAAACTTGTTTGGCATTTTCATAATGGGCTTTCAGCGGTGTCGTAATCACCACCAGTTGAATTTCCTCATCAGTCAGGATATCATCTAACTGAGTCGTGTAATGGACGTCGTCAAGGGGCGTCCAGGCTTGCCGGCCAGAGGGAGAATAGATGGTTTTGACTTTGATTTTGTCTCCTAATTTGGTCGAAAAAGGCAGGTGATATCGATTGGTGCTTTTTCCATTGCCTAAATATGCGATGGTCAACATGAATGAATCAGCTCGCTTTCTGGTTTTGTTACTTTGAATTATACCTGTTTTTCGCAGGTGGCAGGTACAAAACGACGGATTTCGCAAGTCATGTGCAGGTTTCGGACTTGTTTAGCCTGCTGGGTGAACATCATGTGCAAATATCATTTTTTCAGAAAGGAACGATCATGCTTATTATTGAACGTTTAAAACAGCAGGAGACCTTCAGCATAGCTGAAAAACGGATCGCTGAATACATTTTGGCTCATTTGCCGGAGATCCCGACGATTTTTATTCAAGAGTTGGCAGAAAAGACCTTTTCTTCTCATTCCACAATCGTGCGCTTGTCGCAGAAGCTGGGGTATTCCGGGTTTCGCGAGTTCAAGGATGCGCTCGCCGAGGTGGTGTATGCTAACATCCATTCCGTGGAGGAGGTCAATGCGAATTTCCCGTTTCATTCATTGGACACGCCTGCCGATGTCGCGAAAAAAATGGCGGACCTGACGATCCATACTGTGCAAAGAGCGGCTATGCAAGTAGACAGCGATCAGCTAAAGCTCGTAGTAGATGTCTTGATGGCTGCCAAACGGATTTTCTTATTCTCACGAGGAGATACTCAGCTGAGAGCCCGCAGCTTCCAAAACAAATTGATCAAGATCAACAAATTTGCGATTCAGGCAGAGGAATATGTCGATACGGAATGGAATGCGGTCAGCATCGAGCAGCAGGATTGCGCCTTTTTCCTTTCTTACAGCGGGATTGTCCAGCCTTACACCAAGATCATGCGCTATTTGATGGAGAAGAACATCCCCGTGATCCTTTTGACGGGCAATCCGGATTCTCCGATGGTGCCTTATGCAACTCATGTGCTGCTAACAATTCAGGAGGAATTTGATTTTGCCAAGATTGCGACCTTTTCTTCGCAAACGGCTTTTGAATACATTTTAAATACCATTTATTCGGTGATGTATACGCGGGACTATGAGCATAACCTGCGGAATTTGAAAGGAAATCAGGATCTGATGACTCATGGGTTGTTGGCAGATGAAGAGTAAAATAGGCTAGGACATCTTTAAAAAACGAATAATCGGTGTGACTGAAGCAGCTCTTTCCTACGATTAGCCAAGCAAAACGCGAGGGACTGTTCCCCTCTTTTATTCCTTAGGAGTTGCTCGTCTATCTAGTCCATACCAATAACCCTCTCTTCTTTTTCATCTAAAAAATCTGCTGTTCTCCGAAGAAAACAACAGATTTTATCTTTAGCGTGTTAAACTGGCACCATTGGATTCAATAACTTCCTTATACCAGTGGAAACTTTTCTTTTTATAGCGATCCAAAGAGCCTGAACCATCTTGGTTGCGGTCGACATAGATCATCCCGTACCGTTTTTTGATTTCTGCTGTAGTAAAGCTAATTAAATCAATACACCCCCATGAGGTGTAGCCCATGATTTCCACCCCATCTTCAATCGCTTCTTCTACTTGGACTAGGTGGTCATTCATGTAATTGATCCGATAGTCATCATTGACGGTTTTCGTTCCATCTGGCAAAGTGATGAGCTCATCTACCGCACCTAAACCATTTTCGACGATGAAAACCGGTTTTTGGTAGCGATCGTATAGGCAGTTCAAGTAATAACGCAGTCCTTCTGGATCAATTTGCCATCCCCAGTCACTGGCCTTCAAATAAGGATTAGGAATCCCCCCGATAATATTGCCTTCACCAGCTTCTTTGGTTGGATCAGCAGATTCGCAGACACTCATGTAATAACTAAAGGAAATAAAATCAACCGTATGCTTTAGATCGGCTAAATCCTGCTGGGTAATAGTCAGGTCAATATTGTTTTCCTTAAATAATCGTTTGCTGTAGCTAGGATAATAGCCGCGAACCTGTACATCCGAGAAGAAAAAGTTTTCCCGCTCAGTCGCTAGAGCTTTCAGCACGTCCTTAGGTTCGGGGGTTAGTGGATAAACCGGCACCCCTAGAATCATGCAGCCAATTTTAGCCTGTGAATCAATCTCATGACAGGCTCTAACCGCCCGTGCACTGGCCACCAGCTCGTGATGGATCGCTTGGTAAATGTCCTGTTTGGTTAATTGTTCTTTAGGCGTATTAATTCCACCGCTTAAAAAAGGAACATGACTAATTGAATTAATTTCATTAAAGGTCAGCCAATAGTTCACTTTGCCTTTATAGCGTTTGAATACCGTTTGCACATAACGTTCAAAGAAATCAATTACCTGGCGACTGCGCCAACCGTCGTAAGTACGGGTTAAATGCAACGGCATTTCGTAATGGGACAAGGTAACTAATGGTTCGATGCCATACTTCAAGCATTCATCAAAAACATCATCGTAAAAGGCCAACCCCGCTTCATTTGGCTCCTGCTCGTCACCGTTAGGAAAAATCCGAGCCCAGGCAATTGATAAGCGGAAAACCTTGAAGCCCATTTCGGCAAATAAGCGAATATCTTCTTTGTAGCGATGATAAAAATCAATCCCGACTAATTTCAAATTGTCTTCAGTGGGTTCACTTGTAGGCGCCTCACGCCAGCCTTTGCGGGTTAAGTCCTGCCCCGTTAATCCTTTGCCGTCTTCATTATAGGCTCCTTCACATTGATTGGCGGCAGTAGCACCGCCCCATAAAAAGTCCTTAGGAAATTTACTCATGTTCTGCTCCTTCAATTTAAACTTTACACAACGTACAATACAGCTTCATCGTAATTTGCTGTTTTCATTTCGTCTTTAGCTACTACATCAATAAAATGATCCGAGTTGGTCACAACAATGGGGGTTACCGTATCATAACCAGCGGCTTTAACCGCTGCAAAATCAACCTTCAACAGCGGCTGACCGACAGTGATTCGTTCATCAGCCGAAACCAGTGTTTCAAAATATTCCCCAGCAAGCTCAACAGTGTCAATTCCTACGTGGATCAATAGCTCCAAGCCGGCATCGCTGGTCAAACCAATCGCATGTTTAGTTGGAAAAATAGCCGTAACGGTTCCATTAAAAGGTGCACGAATGGTGTTGTCAGCTGGAATAATCGCAATACCTTCTCCCATCATTTTTTTCGAAAAAGCTGAATCATTCACTTGTTCCAAGGGAATTACTTCACCTTTGACTGGAGCGAAAACTTTTTTAGGGTCACTGCTGCCAGTTGGTACTTCTAAAATTGCTTCATCGACTGGGTTTTCTTCTTCAATGCCGAAAATCCAAGTTAATACGAATGTTAGAATAATTGAAGCTGCTGCCACAACGCAGGCATTGATAATATTGCTAGAATTTTCACCAATGAATTGTGGTAAGGACACGACAGACGGTACCGCAAAAGCATAAGATTCCAAACCAGTAAAGCCCATGTAGACTCCACAAATCGCGCCGGAAATCATTGCTGCGTATAATGGACGTTTGTATTTCAGAGTGACCCCGTATAAAGCTGGTTCAGTCACCCCAGCCAGCAAAGCCGAAATTCCCGATGCTAAAGCAACCTGCTTTAAATTTTTATCTTTGGCTTTTAATGAAACAGCTAAAGCAGCTGCACCTTGACCCAAATTCGCCGCCAGCATAGCTGGTAAAATTAAAATATCTGGTGTTGCTGGTGAAGCAATCAAGAAAATCGGCGCAAATGCCCAGTGCATTCCAGTCATAACAATCAATGGCATAAAGGCAGCCATTAAGCCTAGAGCTAACCAGCCAGCTTTTCCTTGAACCCAAATAATTGCCGCTGACAAGCCTTGTCCAGCAAAAGTTCCCAAAGGTCCAACCACTACTAAAGCAATGACACCTGAAACCAAGATTACCAATAAGGGTTGCGTGAAGCTTTTCATCACTGCCGGAATTACTTTATTGAAGGCACCTTCAATATACTTCATCAACCACACCATGATCAAAATCGGAATAACTGATGAGCCATAGGAAGCTAAAGTGATTGGCAAGCCAAATACACTCAGCGGGTTGCCTTCTGAAACCAGCGCTGTAAAATTCGGATGCAGCATTATACCAGCAATAGTCACTGCAAGCATCGGTGTAACCTTAAATTTTTGTGCTGCCGTATAAGCCAGCATAATCGGCATGAAGTAAAATGGCGCATCGCCAAAGAATGACAATACCGCAAAAGTTTGAGAATCCGCACTTAATACGCCGATTAATGGCAAAACAATCAACAATACCTTGATCATTCCACCGCCCAGCATTGCTGGAATTAACGGGGACATGCAGCTGGAAATCACATCCACAAAACGTTCAAATAAACTACCTTTATCCTCCGTGTCCCCTTCAGCAGCTGAGCCAAAATGACCCAATTTGTTTAGCTCTCGATAATAATTGGCCACATCATTTCCCATGATGATTTGGTATTGTCCACCTTTTTTCATTACACCCATAACACCAGGTATATTTTTTACCTGCTCATCATTTACCCGACTTTCGTCCTTTAAAATTAAACGTAAACGAGTCATACAATGAGTGGCTGAACGGATATTGTCTTGTCCGCCCACCTGATCAAAAATTTGTTTTGCTGTTGATGGATAGTCCATTTTTGTCACTCCTATTTTTTTAGTATCGGAAGATCCGCTCCTGAAAGTAAAAAATGACCCAAAACTGCCGTTAGTAAACGTTCAGCTTTAGGTCATGCTCCAGATTTGGATAACAATCCTATTTGTTTATAAATTTTTCGTGATCCGACGAATGTGCGCTGTCAGATACAATAGTTCCGTTGAGCTTAGTTCATACTCGAATTGCTGAAGAACATAATCACGTATTTTTAACGCACAATCATATTCCGTCACATATTTCCGCTTCAAGGTCTCCAATAGTTCAGCATCTTCATCATCGTAATGCTCTCCTGTCAACAAACGTTGCGCAAAAAACTTCACGTGTGTAATAAAGCGATAGTAGTCCAACGAATCTTCATCAAATTCTGTATGATAGTGCAGCTTGATAATTTCTTCGATCGCCTTCGTAATTTCAGCAATTTCATAAGCAACATCGTCCTTGCGATCCAATTCCGCATTGACAAAATGAGTAGCTATAAACGCCGCTTCGTCAATTTCAAAAGCAACCCCTAAATCCTTGCGAATAATTTCCAGTGCTTTTTCCCCTACCGCATATTCATCGGCATAGAAGCGGGCAATGTCCCAGCGAAGCGGATTTTTCAAAATGATTCCTTCTTGATACCGCTCGATTGCTGAATGAATGTGATCGGTCAAATTGACATAAATAATTTCATTCAAATTTTTACCTAGTTTGATTTTCCCGAAATTGATAATCTTCTCCGAAACCATAATATGCGCCATTGGTACATTGATCAGCAGTTCAGTGAACTTGTTTTGTGTGTCTTTATCTCGCAGCAGAAATGTCTTTTCTACCTGCTCCATATCGACAGTACTGCCCTTTTTCTTTCCAAAAGCGATGCCCCTCCCCATTAGCAGCACATCAATCCCCTTGCTGTTGGCAGAAATTATTGTATTATTGTTTAACACCCGTTTTATGATCATAAAATTCCCTCGCTAGCCACAAAAAAAGCCCATTTACATACACTACACTTGTGTGGTAAATAGGTCCTGCTCACATTGTGATAACATCCAACATTTTCAGTTTTCATTTTTTCGCTGCTGCCTGCTTACCCGAAGTAATAACACCAACAACTTAATGAAAAGGTTATCACGTCAAACTCAGATTGTCAACAAGGTTTTTTAAGAAAGATCTCATAATCGTTGAACCCTTAAAAAGCGTACCAGCAATCTTGCCAGTACGCCTGTCTGCTTAATTTTCCTTTGCTGCATAAACATCGTTTTCCTTCGTCTCCTTAAACCAAATGACTGGAATACCGCCTTTTTCTCCTATCAACTTCACATACCCCGGCAGCATTCAAAGACGTTCGTTTTTTCGATCGTATAAAGGCATAATCCCAATCACAGGTTTCATTTACGTACCTCCAGCCTTTACCCACCTAAGTGAATCTGTTTGGTACTGACTGCTTCAACAAAATGCTGATCGTGCTCGATCACTAGCATCGATGGGCGAACGCGCTGGATCAGCTGGACGATCTGCTGCTGGTTGAACACATCCAAATAATTCAACGGCTCGTCCCAGATATATAAATCTGCAGGCTGCGACAATGACTTGGCCAGTTCGATCTTTTTCCGCTGTCCCATGCTCATCTGCTCGATCCGATTCTCAAAAACGTTGCGCTCCATCCCCAGCTTGTGCAGGTTGCCGAGAAATATCGAGTAATCCAAGCCCTCCCGCAGCGCAAACTCCTGCAGCGTGCCATGGTTGTCTTCGTATTTTTGACGGACATAGCTGATGACGATGCCTTTGGGCAGAAAAATATTGCCGGACCATTCGCCTGGAAAGCTTCCTATCAAGGCTTGGACCAGCGCACTTTTCCCGCTGCCGTTTTTGCCGGTGATTGCCAGGCATTCTCCGCGATTCAGCTCAAAGCGGATTTTTTCAAACAACACCTGCCCATCGAAAGCCAAGCGTAGATCTTCTACTTGAATCAGCCGCTGGTGATGGCTGGGCTCCCAGCACATGGATAGTCCGTCGATGGTCTCAATGTTCTTCAGCAGCTTTTCCTTTTCTCCGATCTGGCCTTCCACCCGCTGCAGGATCGCCTTGGAGCGCTTCATCATCCGTGCGGCATCAGCCCCGATCGCACCGGGACTGACCCGGCGGTATTCGGTGTCGATAAACCCCGTGGATTTGTTCAATTTGTCCGTTTCACGAGAAGCAGACCAGGCCGCTTTTTCTCGTGCAGTCTGCTGCAGTCGGCTTATTTCCTTTTTAAGCTTAATGTTTTGTGCCTGTTCAAAGGCATCTTGCCTTGCTTTTTGTTCCTCATAGGTGGAAAAATTGCCTTGGTACAGCACCAGCTGGCTTTTTTCGATCGCTAAAATGTGATCAACTGTTTCATCCAAAAACCGCCGATCGTGGCTGACCAAGATGTATCCTTGCTTCTTTCTCCGCAAATAACGGGCGACCTGTTGCCGGCCCACCACATCCAGGTGGTTGGTCGGCTCATCGATCAGCGGAAACCGGCCTTCTTCAGTAAATAAATTTGCCAGCAGCACCTTGGTCTGTTCCCCGCCCGACAAAGTCTCGAAAGGACGCCAGAGGACCTCGGGATCACATTCCAGCAAATTCAATTCCCGCTCCATCTGCCATAGTTCCGAGTCGCTGTGCTCTTGCAGCGCATAATAAGTTAATTGTGTCGGATCGTGAATGGCTAAAGGAAAATAGACGAATTCCAGCGTGTGATGAATACTGCCCTGATAAGGCAACTGATGCTGCAGCAGCTTCAAGAGCGTCGTTTTCCCCCGGCCATTTCGCCCGACTAAGCCCAGCTTCCATTGTTCGTCGATGATCAGCTGCGCATCGTCGAACAGCAACGTGCCTAATTGATCATAGCCAAACGTTAAATGATTAATATTGATTATTGTCATCGTGGATAACACCTCACAGTGACCTCTTCCCAGAAGTCAAAAAACCTCCAGTTATTCTCAAACAACTGGAGGTCGAGCGCTTTTCCGATTCACGAGACGTAGAAAATTGCCGCGTCAAAAAAACACTGCAGCCACGTCGCAAAGGATGCCTTCGTTCATTCCACCAATCGTTCGAAAATCTGCACACTGCTCCCTTGGTCATCTCCATGGTACAGTCTGAATGCAGCTTCTACTTAGTTGGTGAACTTACGCATTGGGACCCCTCGCTTTCTGTACTTCTACTATATCAAGAAAACGAAATCGAGTCAAAATAGGAAAGATCTGCTTTTCAGCCAATTAAAAACGAGAGTAAGCACGATGCCTACTCTCGTTCAAGTTATTTCTTAAAAATGATGCCCTACATTTCCGCCGACATGTACTTTATTCTTTTTCTTGCCCAGATACTTGATCGCCGTACGAATCGCGAGCGAGGCAAACAACCCAACTGCTGCCAGAATCACGAAGATTCGCAGGACAGTGCTGTATGAATGGAACAGCTCAGTGACCTTGCCTAAGAAGATCGGACCAAACATTCCTGCCGCTGCCCAAGCAGTCAAAATGTACCCGTGGATCGCGCCAACTTCTTTTGTGCCGAATACATCGCCAATGTATGCAGGCACGATTGAGAAGCCTGCCCCGTAGCAGGTCATAATCAAGCAAATCATTCCAGCAAAAATCAATGGCGTTTTAACAACAGATAATCCAATCAAGACAACGATGTCGATCACAAACAATAAAGTAAACACATTTTTTCGACCGATCACATCAGAGATCAATGCCCAAACCAATCGTCCCAGACCGTTGAAGACACCCATCACCCCCACCATCGCAGCGGCAGCCGTCGCAGACATGCCGGTGATTTCTTGAGCCATTGGTGAAGCCTCGGAAACCAAGGAGATCCCGCAGGTAATGTTCAGAAACAGCATGAACCATAGAAGCCAGAACGTCTTTGTCTTGATCGCTTCATTGGCAGTCATTTGAATACCCACTGGTTTCGTCGTCTCCTCCTCCACTGCTGGTGTTTCAAAACCATCAGGTGCCCAGCCAACAGGTGGTTTTGCCAAATATTGCGAAGCTGCGAACATGACAACAAAATAAGCGATCCCTAAAATATGAAACGTCATCTGCACACCGAAGCGGAGCATCAGCTGCTGCGCGATCGGTCCTGTAACCATCGAGGCAAAGCCGAAGCCCATGATCGCTAAGCCGGTCGCCAAGCCTTTTCGATCCGGAAACCAGCGAATCATCGTGGAAACAGGCGTGACATAGCCTGAACCTAAACCGATTCCGCCGATAATACCGTAAGTCAGATACAGCAGCGGCAGCGACTGCAATGAAATCGCAAATCCTGTTGAAAAGATGCCTAAACCAAACAGCACAGCGGCCATCATGCCTGTTTTTCGCGGACCGAATTTTTCAACAAACTTTCCCATAAATGCTGCTGAGATCCCTAAACAGAAGATCGCCAAGCTAAATGCAAAAGAGATCGACGACTTTTCCCAGCCAGTCAGCTCTTTGATCGGCTCCTTGAATACGCTCCACGCGTACGCTGAACCAATGGATAGATGGACCACCACACCTGATAAGGCGATCAGCCATCTATTTTTTACCTTTTGCATCTTTTTTCCCTCCTGATTTTCATTCGTTTTCATTTTTTAATGACGTTCGTTATTCTTTTTTCTTAAAAATTTTCATAGAAAAAGACCTTTCACGAGTCAATACTCTTGAGTATACGCTTACAGACAGAAAAGTTCAACCTAGATTTTGTTACAAAGTATAAATGATTTGAGTAACCCACAAGAAAGGCGAAGGATCCGATTTTGCTACAGATCCTTCGCCTTTTAGTTTTCTGTTTGTCGCTTGATTGCAGCGGCCCAAAACATCAATTGCAGCTGCCAGGCTGCCTTCGGATCATCGATCTCCACCATGGTCAGATCACGAATCTTATTCAACCGATAAATTAAAGTATTGCGGTGAATATGCAGCGTATTGGATGTTTTATTGATATCATTTCGCTGGAACAAATAGGCTTCTAAGGTTTTGGCCAGCTCGGCCTCATGCTGCTGGTCGTAGTGAAGAAGGGCTTGAAGCGGGGCTGTCATCAGATTCTCCGAGCTGATCCTTCCGATCGGCTGCAGCATCAGCGTTTCAGAATACGAATCCGCAAAGTCAAGACACCGGCCGCTTTGGTCTAACGAACGAGCAGCCTCGTGCGCCAACTCCGCCCGCTGGATATAAAGATCGCGTTTGCTCAAGGAGGAGAACAATCCGCTGCTGCCGCAATACAGACCGTATTGTGCCACTAGCTCCAAAAAGGTTTTTTCGAGAGCCTGCTGCTTCAATTGATGGAGCAGCAAGTACAATTTTTGATCTTTGACTAGATATAGGATGTCGGACCGCCCTTTGACGATTCGACTTTTCACATGCGATAGGATCGTTTGATCCCGATTTTTCTCTGACAGCACGCACAGACAATAGTTGGCTTTGACCTGAACCGTAGACAGATACTCTTCCAACGAAGCAGAGGTAGGGTAATTGACTGTATCAAAAAGTTTTTGCGCCAGTAATTCCTTGACTGGATTGATGGCATGCTTAAGTCGGAAATTCTTTGAACGCATCAAGATCGCGCAAAAGCGACACAGCAGATTGTTTAGTCTTAATGAAAATTCCAGGATCGCTTTATCCAGAAAAAGCACACTGGCAAATCCTTCCAAATTCTGATCGATATAGATCGGCCCGCAGGTCTGGGGATAGTCCTCACAAACACCCCAATCGATGTGCAGTGCTTCCTTTGAACCTGTGATTGCCGTCATCAAGCCGTCATTGATGTAGTATTCCATGATTGTATGGTCTGTCGGTTCGCCGCTGTAAATAATTTGACGCCAATAAGGATCCACAACCTCTTCGTCTCCTGCATAAGCAATGAATCGGTATCCCGGGTCCGCTACGATGATCGGCAACTCAAATGTCTGATAGGTCCTTGCGGCTAATTCCTCGATGGTGCAGCCCTGTGCGATCTGATCGATCATTTGATTGGTATAGTCAATTAGATTGCTTTCTGTATATCGGTCCATGCTTTCTCCTCCATTGTGCTGTATAGCTTGATTTTAGCACCTCTCGGCAGTTTTGACGATACGCGGCAACAAAATCATTCTTTTTGCCAAAGGAATACAGCTGCATACATGTTATCCTTTTCACAAGAATAGAATGAAGGAGGAATTAGACATGGAACACTTTGAATTGAACAAATTTGAGATCGAGCATTTGTTTACTTACTCGATCGACGTCGATGCCAACATGTTTATCCAAAAGCTGCCGACAGGAAGCACTCGCGTGACTGGAACCATCACCGGTGGAAAGGTTTGGGGCCCGAAATTGCAGGGAGAAATCCTGCCCGTGGGAGCCGACTGGTCCACGGTTCACCCGAATGGGATCGTGGATGTGGATTGCCGTACGATGATTCGCACCGACGACGGCGCCGATATCAATATGTTTTACAAAGGACGGATCGACCTCGGCTCTGAAGAAGCGGCTGCCGATTATGCCAACGGAAAATTTCCGCCTGTGATGGGCACCCAGCCCATGCCGGTATTAGACACTGACGATCCAAGATACGAATGGTGCAACCGTGTCGCTTGCTTTGGCATTGGCCGTGTAGATTTCACCAATGATCCGATTGTGATTCAATACGATGTTTACCGCTATTATGCCACCCCCTTTGCCAAAGATGAGAAAGAGTGATGAAGATGAATTACGATGCCTTGTTTACCCCCTTTAAAATTGGAAATATGGAAGTCAAAAATCGAATCGTCATGTCGCCGATGGGCACGAACTCTGCTTTTGCCAGCGGCAGAAAGGACGAGCAGGAGATTGATTATTTTGTCGAGCGTGCAAAAGGCGGCGCTGGCATGATCATTTTAGGCTGCCAGCCTTTAAATGAAGAAATCGCGCAGGGTTCAATGGAAGGGACTCTTGATTCCTTTACCGTACTGCCGGCCTTGACCTCTATGTGCGATTCGATCCATCGCTACGGTACGAAGGTCGTCTGTCAAATCACCTGCGGTACTGGCCGAAATGCCTTTCCCGATACCTTGGGGCGGCCGCCGATGTCTGCCTCCCCGATCCCATCGGCCTTTGATCCGAACGTTCCTTGCCGTGAGATGACCAAGGAAGATATCCAGGCAGTGATGGACGGCTTCACGTTTGCGGCTGGCTTGGCCAAGGATGCTGGGTTTGATGCGATCGAGATCCATGCCCATGCCGGCTACTTAGTGGATCAGTTCATGTCGCCAGTTTGGAACAAGCGAACCGATGAATACGGTGGTTCGCCAGAAAATTTTGCCCGCTTCCCTCGAGAGATTATTCAGGCCATCCGAAAAGCGGTCGGAAATGAACTGCCGATCCTGTTCCGAATCTCTCTGGATCACCGCTTTGAAGGCGGACGGACACTGGAGGACTCGATTCCATTGATTCAGCTGCTGGAGGAAGAAGGTGTAGATGCACTGGATATCGATGCCGGTTGCTACGAAACCCTGGATTATATTTTCCCACCTTCTTATTTAGGTGAATCTTGTATGTCTTATGTAACCGAAGCCGCTCGTAAAGCCGTCAATATTCCCCTATTGAATGCCGGGACGCATAATCCAGAGACTGCTGTGGAATTGATCGAATCCGGCAATGTCGATTTTGCGATGATCGGCCGTGGATTAATCGCTGATCCTCACCTGCCGAACAAATTATTGGCTGGACAAAGAGAAGATGTTCGCCCATGTATCCGCTGCAACGAAGGCTGTATCGGACGAATCTGGAACAATCACACAAAGCTCAGCTGTTCGGTCAATACCCAAGCCATGGAAGAACGCCGCTTCAAGCTGGAGGCGACTGAAAATCAAAAACAAATCGTCGTAGTCGGCGGGGGGGCTGCCGGTATGGAAGCTGCCCGAGTCGCTGCGCTGCGCGGACACAACGTCGTTTTATTTGAAGCAAAAAATCGACTGGGTGGAATTATGCGCGATGTCGCAACAGCACAATTTAAAAATAATATCCAATTACTAAGCGACTGGTACGAAACCCAGCTGAGAAAACTAGGAGTGCAAGTGCGGTTAAATACTTTCCTCTCTCCGGACGATCCAATCTTAGAAAGCTGTGATCAGATCTTTGTCGGCTGCGGCGCCGAACCGATCGTGCCGAATATTTCTGGGATCGACCTGCCGAATGTCGTCACCATGGTCGCTGCACACCGGGATGAGTCGTTGATCAAAGGTGACAACATCGTCGTCTGCGGCGGCGGTTCCACCGGCTGTGACGGAGCACTCGAAATGGCGGCTGAAATGAATAAAACTGTCACGATCGTAGAAATGAAAGCAGCCTGTGCTGAGGATGCTATGTTCATCAACCGAATCTCATTGATGAACGCCTTAGACGCTAACCATGTGACCCAACTGACCAGCACCAAGGTGGCTGCGATTGAAGCAGATGGCGTTTTGGTCGAAAAGGCAGACGGAACGATCGAAAAACTACCTGCAGACACTGTAATTAATGCTTTCGGCATGAAGCCCGTTCTGTCCACCGTTAACGGGATCAAAGAAAAATACCACACCAAAACCCGTATCGTTGGCGACAGCAGTAAAATCGGCAAGATCGGTGACGCGATTCGCGACGGTTTCTATGCTGGCAGCGCTGTCTGATTTTCATCTTTTCTATAGAAAAGTCCTGCTCTTTGACCCGGAGCAGGACTTTTTCTGCATCGAAAAATCAACATCGAAATATTCATTTTCTTTTCGTGAAATAAATCTTGTGAATTTTCTCATCTCTTGTTTTAATATAAAGTGAGAACAATATCCTAGGGAATGTCTGCTGAGAAAGGAGAATTTGATGCAACGAATTAGATTAAGAGAAGTCATGGCCGGCAGTGATCTTAGTTTGGAGGAATTGTCAAAAGCGACAGGAGTAGATTTCGATATCCTTGCTCAGTTTTATTATGGTGGAAAGTACGATGCTACGGTTGTTCCAGTGGAAAGTTTGACCATTATTGCAGATACACTGAACGTCAATTTGGCAGAATTGATGGATTTTTCTTCTTAGTCCGTTTTTTTTTTCGAAATGAATGACAGTTAGACAACCCGCAGCAGTGCGGGTCTTTTTGAATTCCACCTTACCCCCACTCCCTCGCCAGCCATATGCTATACTTATTCCCAAAGAGAGGATGAGCAGGATGGATCTGGATATTATTATGAAGGGCAAAAAGCTTTCCGAAAATGAGCAGGAAATTTTGAACTACCTGATCAATCACGTGGAAGAACTGGACGGCGTTTCTCTACGGGCATTGGCTCAGCGCTTGTTTACTTCCCCGGCTGCGATCGTGCGGCTGGCTCAGAAGCTGGAATTTTCGGGATATCTGGAATTATTTTATTATCTGAAAAATCAGTTTCGTCCCAGCAATCAACGGGTCTCGGCCATTATCGACTTTACGATCGATACCCAGAAGATTCAGCCCTCCATTACTGAAATGAAAGAAATCTATGCGCAAAACAAAGACAAGTTCATCACGATTTATGCGACTGGTTTTTCCAGCATCCTTGCCGATTACCTGCATAAAAAGCTTTTGGTTAACGGCATTAAGACCTTGTTCGTCAATGCCACGGATTCTTCCGGCATCATCAACAACAATGCGGACAACATCAGTATGCTGATCTGTATTTCGAAGTCTGGAGAAACCCAAAAGGTGATCGAAAAAATGACGTTTTGCCAAGAACAGAATATCCCAAATATCCTGTTCACCGGCAATCTGAATTCGCGGGCCGAAGAATTGGCGGCGATCAGCTTCGAGGTCGAGGACGAACGGCCGCTGGATAGTCAAAATATCAAATACAACAGTTTTTTTGGGAAGCTGCTGCTGCTTTTGGAGTATTGTGTACAAGAATTTGTGACGAAAGTATAAAGGGAGAACGACTATGAAAAAGACATGGGTAGTGTTGATGTTTGTATTGGTGATACTGACGGGGTGCACGACGAATCAAGCAGAAAAAGGGACAGCTTCGGAGGCAAAAAATCAGGCAGATCGTTCACATGCGGAAATTTCATTTTCAGCGGTGGGCGACAATTTGATGCATGAGTTTATTTACCAGCATCGCCAGCGTGAAGACGGCAGCTATGACTTCGATCCGATGTATGAGCCGACACGCTATTTGACTAAAAATGCAGACATTTCCTACATTAATCTAGAAACGATCTGTGCGGGAGAAGAATTAGGGCTGTCTGGATATCCGACCTTTAATGGCCCTACGCAGGTGTTGGATTCCTTGCATCAGGCGGGCTTCAATTGGTTGGCAGCTGCCAGCAACCATACCTTTGACCGGGGGGAAGAAGGGGTGGTCAAGCAGTTGGACTACCTAAAAAAATACCCCGATATAACTGCCACAGGATCCCGACGTTCAGAAAAGGACCCGCGCTTTCAGGTCGTCGAGATCGATGGAGTAAAGATCGGGCTTGCCTCTTATACCTACGGACTGAACGGCTTTGAACTGCCAGAGGGGAAAGAATACTTGGTGAATCTGATCGACGATGCGGCTATTAAAAAAGATCTGCGGCAAATGAATAAAAAAAGCGATCTGCAAATCGTTAGTATGCATTGGGGCGAAGAGTATCAATTTGTTCCTAACGATGAACAAGTCCGTCTGGCACAGCTGCTGAGCGATGAAGGGGCAGATGTGATCGTAGGCGGGCATCCGCATGTGATCCAACCGATGGATTATCTAGAGGGCAAAAAAGGCAATCAAACGCTCGTGATCTATTCTTTGGGAAATTTCCTGTCTTCTCAAGCAGAAAATGACCGTATGCTGGGAGGAATGGCCCGCTGGAAGATCGATTACGATAAAAAGAAAAGGGATTTCCGCTTCAAAGAGGTGCAATTTTTGCCGACAATCACCTACATTGGCGACAATTATCAAACCTATGAAGCTTATGCATTGAAGGACTATACCAATGATTTAGCCAATCAGCACATGATTCATGTGAATCAAGGACAGGATTTGTCCAGAGAATACTTCATCCAGCGAGTCAAAGAGATCATGAATGAGAAAATCGAATTGGTTTATTAACAAACAGCGCCGTCTGTCTTAAGTGACAGGCGGCGTTGTTTTGCTGTCACCAGCAGATTTTTTCACAAGCATCAATTTTGTCGTTACCCAAAAATCTTGTTACGGTAAACGTACAAATAAAATAAAGGTGGTTTTTTTATGAAACGTTTTGAAGGTAAAGTGGTCCTGATCACTGGCGGCTCCAGCGGGATCGGAGCGGCCTGTACCAAATTGTTTTATAACGAAGGGGCAAAGGTAGTCGTAGCGGATATGAGCGAGGATGGCGCGGACATTTTGCAGGAGATGGCAATCAGCGAGGAAGACGGACTGTTTTTGCAAACGGACGTAACCAAAGCGGAAGAAGTCAAAAAGATGACCGCAGATGCCGTGAAAACATTTGGCAAGATCGATATCTTGGTTGCCAATGCTGGCATGTCGAACAATGATCCAATCACTGAACTGGACCCAGCAGATTGGCAAGCCGTTGTCGATGTCAATTTGACCGGTGTCTTCCTATCTGACAAAGCTGCAATCGAGCAAATGCTGGAACAAGAAGACCGTGGAACGATCGTCAACTGCGGATCGATCCATAGTGTTGCGGGGCGTGAGAGTATCCCTGCCTATGCTGCCTCAAAGGGCGGCGTGAAAATGCTGAGCCAAACCTTGGCTGCTACTTACAGCAAAGAAGGCATTCGAGTCAATACCGTCGCTCCCGGCTATATCGAAACACCGCTATTAGGCGAAATGGATGACGAAGCGACTCAGGCTTTAGTAGACCTGCATCCAATCGGTCGTCTGGGTCGTCCAGAGGAAGTAGCCGAAGCCGTTGCATTCTTGGCAAGCGATCAAGCCAGCTTCGTTAACGGAGCCACTCTATTAGTCGATGGCGGATACACCGCAGTATAATCCAAGAGAAAAAACGTCGCGATCACAATAGTGGTGGCGTCGTTTTTTGCTGCTCTCATTCAAAATAAGTTGGAAAAATCGTTTGATAATTGGCATTGGCGGTCTCATTCGGCGAGAACACAGTCCCTGACTTGCCGCTTTTTTCCGGTTGCTCCAGCAAATAATACAACCCAAAAATTGGTTCGTTTTCTTCCGCATACAAACAAGGAAGACCAAGAATATCTGCCGTCAGCTGAGTCAATGCTTCGGTCCGGAAAAAGCCGCCGCTGACAGACAATCCTTCTTTCGTTCCCACCATCTCCACCAAAATCTTAACGTTCATCAACATTCCTTCGATCACGCTTCGGATCATATCTGTCCGCGTGTGGGCCAAGGTCAGATGTTTGAACTCTGCTTGCTTGTTGGCTGACCAAAAAGGCGCGCGTTCTCCGTTCAAATACGGAAAGAATCGTAGACCCTTGGCACCAATCGGTGATGCCGCTAAAAAGGCAGGGATCCTTGAATAAAATGTTTCCGGCGTATCAAGCGTCTCCGCCGCCCAAGCCAGCACACAGCCGCCATTGTTCGAGGGTGCCCCTACGACATAATGATCCTGGTCCAAGTAGTAGCAAAAATTTTGCTTGTCCGGATCAACATGTGGCTGCTGCGTGATGTTCCGCACGGCTGTACTGGTGCCGATCGTCAGACTGGCGGTATTGCCTGTCCGATAAAAACTAGCGTAGGCAGTCAAACAGCCATCACTGGCGCCGGCGATCACTTCCGTATCTGAAGGCAGCCCTAGTGCCAATGCTGTACTGCTGTCGATGGTGAAGCGTTCCTTAGTATCGACTACTTCTCCAAGCTGATTGCGGCGCACCTCTAAGTAATCCAGAATCTCCTGATCCCAGTCCAGCTGTTTTAAGTTGAACAATCCAGTCGCCGAGGCTGTCGAATAATCGATTCGGGCTTTTCCCGTGAAATAGTCCATCATCCATTCCTTGATACCCCACCAACGGACGTTCGCAGGGTATTTCTTTTGCTGCCCGAAAAAAAGAATTTTCGCAAAGGGCGACATGCTGTGGATGGGTGTCCCGGTTTTTTGATAAAACTGTTTGGCTAAGGCAGTGCCTTTAAATCCTTCAATCAATGGTCCGGCCTGTTCATCCGACCAAAGATAGATCGCGTCTTTGACCTCTCCTACTACCGGCAGCAAACTGTGCATCGCTGAGCTGAAGCCGATCGTTCCAATCTGATTCCGCAGTGGACGCGGAACACTTAGAATCACCTGCTTCACATGCTCCAGCAATTCATCCGGTTTCTGGTATTTTTTGGGACCTTCCACATAGCTGCGGATTTCCTCTGAGGCTTGATACAATAAATGATTTTCTACGATCACACCAAGCTTGATTGCCGTTGTTCCAATATCGATGCCTAAAAATGCTTGCTCCATCCTGCTCTCCTTCTATCCTGCAGAAAAAGGCAGCACTAAGCCTGCCTTTTTCTGATTATTGCAATATCGGCCAAAAATCGCCATTCTCAGCAATCAAATCATCCAGCAGCTCCTTGGCAACCTGCGCACTCGGCACGGTCTTTGATAAAGTCAGGGCTTGCCACATTTTTTGATAACTATTTTCTACATAGGCCTCTACAACTAATTTTTCGACAGTCACCTGCTGAAACATCAAGGCCTGTTGAAAGGCAGGGATCTGCCCCTGCGCCAAAGGTTCTGGGCCATCGGTTCCCACGATACAAGGGACTTCCACCATGGCATCGTCAGGAAAATTTGCGATGGCTCCGTTGTTTTCGACGATCATGACCATTCGTTCATGAGTATTGTAGGCGATCGCTCGTGCTAAGTCCACAATAAACGTCGCATGGGCATCAATGTCAAAAGCGATCCCTTCAGCCGAACCGTTCTCGATAATTTTCTTGGCATGGTCGAATACATGCTTTTCTCGACCTTCCATGACTTCGTTGGCCCGAGTGTATTCAGGATGATCTTGCATGTGTCCTGTTACATAGTCCGGGTACAAATAATATTTCAAGTACGTGTTCGGCAAATAGTCTGGCGTCACTGCCAAGAGGTCCTTGGCCTTCTTATGAGTCTCCTGCCAGCTGGGATCGGTATGCTGCGTGTCGACCTCAATCTGCGTCAGGTAGCCATTTTCCGATACGTACTGGCGAATCTGATCAATGTATTCATGGCCATCCCGGTCCTTGACACTGGTCCACCAGCCGAAATGATTCAGGCCAAAATAGCGGACCTCTAGTTCCTCAGGGGTCTTACCAATGATCTGTGACATCCGGCGCAGTGTTCCTACTGGCATATCGCAAATATTCAACACTTTGGAATCCGGTCGCAGCACACGGCAGGCCTCGGCAACGATTGCCGCTGGATTGGAGTAATTCAGCATCCAACAATCTGGCGAATACTGCTCCATATAATCGATGATCTCCAGCATGCCAGTGATACTGCGCATGCCATAAGCGATCCCGCCAGGTCCGCAGGTCTCTTGACCAAAAACGCCATGCCTTAATGGTACCTTTTCATCCTTTTCTCGCATAGCATACTTGCCGACACGGATATGGGCCATACAAAAATCGACATCGCTAAAGGCTTCCTTGGGATCAGTCGTGTAGCTGAACTCAATTTCTGGTGCCTGCTCTTTTAACAAAATCTCAAGCGCCTCTCCCAGAATTCCCTGGCGCTCCCCGTCATTGTCATATAATTTCAAGGTGCGCAACGGAAACCGTTCCAGATTGTCCAACATCATCATAACGATTCCTGGGGTAAAGGTGCTGCCTCCTCCGGCAATAACTACTGAAAATTTCTTCATCTTATTCGTCTCCTTCTGCTTCTCTTCCTAAATAGCTTTCTAATTCTCCTCTGACTTGAGGTACCGTCAGCCCATAGACCACATGGACGTTTTCTCCGTTTTTAATGACTCCTTTGGCACTGGTCTCTTCTTTTAACAGGTTCTCGTTGACCAATTCAGGGTTTAGAAGTTTCAATCGCAGCCGCGTATAGCAGTTGTCGATGGTCTTGATATTCTCTGCACCACCCAAGCCCTGCACGATTAAAGCGGAGATTCCGCCGCTGGCGCTTGGCATCGCGGGGTCTGGTACAGTTCCAGTTTTCTTCTCCTTGTACTCCTTCTTCGAGTACAGCTTGGTCTCTTGGCCGCTGTCTTCTCGCCCCACTGTCTTCAAGTTCAGCTTCGTGATCAGCAGGCGGAAGGTGAAATAGTAAATGAAGAAGAAGGCGACACCCACCGCTAAATAGATCGGCCAACGGGTCTTTTCCACGCCCAACGGCAAATTGTACAACAGAAAATCAATGAAGCCGTTCGGTCCGATCGCTCGCGAGCCGAAGATGTTCAACGCCACCATGCTCAAGCCGCTCAAGGCAGAATGGATCACGAACAAAACAGGAGCGACAAACATAAAGGAAAATTCGATCGGTTCGGTTACACCTGCTACAAAAGAGGTGACGACTGCTGGAATTAAAATCGCTTTAACCTTGTTTTTGTTCTCAGGCTTAGCGGTTTGGTACATCGCCAGACAGGCACCGATCAGCCCAAACATTTTTGAGATCCCGCGGGCATCCCAAATGACACTGCCTGACAAGACCCGAACTGCCGGATCCGCGATCTCAGCGAAGTAAATGTTTCGCGCTCCTTCAAAGACCTGTCCGCCCACCTCAGCAACCCCACCTAATGAAGTATACAAGAACGGTGTATAGATTAAATGATGAAGCCCTGTCGGAATCAGCAGGCGTTCCAGTGAACCATACAGAAAGATTCCAAAGTTGCCCGTATCACTGATCACTCCCCCTAAGCCATCGATTCCTTGTTGAATGACCGGCCATACGAAGGAAAGAAGAATGGCCGAAAACACTAAGATCGGAATCAGCACGATAAACACAAACCGTGCCCCGCCATAGACCTGAAATGCATTGTTAAAGGTCGTATCGATAAACCGATTGTGGACCAGTGCCACGACGATTCCCAGAATAATTCCCAAAAATACACCCATATCCAAAACCTGGATTCCTAAGACCAGCGCCTGTCCTGATCCCTGCAGCGCATCCGGTTCTACCAGCATGCCACGCAATTCAAGAAACTTGTTCATGGCATATAGAAATACCAAATAGCCTAATAATGACGTAAAGGCCGCCTCTGCCTTCTTTTTATTCGCCAGACCTAGAGCGATCCCAACACAAAAGATAATCCCCAGATTTGTCAAGATTGGCAGTAGGGAGGCTGATAAAATACTCCCGAAGCCCATCGTGATCGGATTATCCAAAAAGGGCACTTGTTCAATCAAGCGGGGATTGGTAAAGACATTTCCAATAGCGATCAATAGACCCGCGATCGGCAAAATCAAGACCGGAATAAACATCGCTTTTGAGAATCTCTGCATCGTATCCATTACTTTCGCTTTCATATTTTGCAGCTCCTTTGTTTTCTTTGATGGGCTTTATTATAGGGGAGAGCTAAAGGAATAGATACAGAAAACGCTTACGATTGAACCCGTTTCAAAATTTGAAACATATTTCAGCAAACAAATACAAAAACGACTTCAGAAGAAAGCTCTTGAAGTCGTTTTTGCTTTTTTTAATTTGAACGATACTCCGGTACTGAAACGGCGATTTTCGACCACTTTCCCGCCACTTCTTCTGCTGTTTTGCAATAGTGGCCTCTAATGTCGATTGGGTAGTCTACTCCCGCAGCTTCTTGCCAGCGAATCGCGTGGAAATGGTGATTACTGGCTCTGAGAATCCACGCTGATGCTTGGCATTCTGACGAAGCTAAGTACATAACACCAGGAACGATACTCTCAGGTTTAAGGTCAAGCGGTTCCCTATTGACGCCCCACATTCGTGTCCGGGCAACTGGCGAAACAGCGTTTACTTCGATTCCAGTACCTTGGCTTTCTTTCGCCAGCACATTCATCAGACCGATTTGACTAATCTTTGTTGCAGCATATGCGATCAAACCCGGTTGAGCATATTCTGGATAGATTGCACGACAAGAAGTGGTGAAGACGATCCGACCATACTCTTGTTGGGTCATCTGGGGCCAGACCGCTTGAGCTAACCATATAGGCGCCTCCGTTTGAACAGCCATTGCTCGGTGGAGAAATTCTGGCGTAAGCTCAGTAATGGTCTGATAGCTGACCCAACCGGCATTATGAATCAGAATATCTAAGCGACCGAAGATGTCAATCGCTTCTTGAATCAATGCTTGACATCCTTCTCGTGTATTGATCGTTGTGGTTGAAGCATGTACTGAACCGTTTGGTGTTTTTCTTATTTTTTCCACAGCTTTTTGTACCACAATCGGATCATTGCCAAGACCATCCAAGTCTACTCCGCTATCTTGAATCAGTACATGGACTCCTCTGCGGGCAAGTTCTTCTGCATAAGCAAAACCGAGGCCCCTCCCACCGCCAGTAATAAGTGCTGTTTGATTTTCGAAGTTCATATTTTCACCTTCTCTCACTAATCTTCATTGCAACAGTCTTTGTTCCATTTCCAACAATAAGAAGATTCATACATTGTTTCATATCAACAACCTCTTTAACTATTGTTCGATCCTCACTATCATTGTAAACTGGAAGTAACCATAACAAAAATAGAAAAAAATGATCACAGTTATCTCGAAACAAGATTACAAAATTGGAGGGCATCAGATGGAACTTCGTCAAATCCGCTATTTTGTTATATTGGCTGAGGAACTACATTTTGGTCGTGCTGCAGCTCGAATTCCTATCGCACAATCTGCACTTAGTCAACAAATCAAGAAATTAGAAGATGAGTTGAATAGCAGTTTATTTTACCGTGATAAACACCAAGTCGTTTTGACAGAAGTCGGAAAAGTCTTTTGGCAACACGCTCTTCGAATATTGCAAACGATTAAAGAAACAGAAACCGCGGTTTCGCAACTTATCGATGGGGAATACGGTACATTGAATATTGCTTTTGTAGAAGCTGCTTTATGGGATATCATACCGCGATTAATTTCTTCCTATAAACAGAAACACCCTAATGTAGAAATTATTCCTCATCAAATGAACACGCATATGCAAATCGAAGCACTGTCGCAAGACTGGATTCAACTTGGAATCGTTGGGGCGAAATTGACAGCACCCGATATTCATTATTATCCAATTCGTGAAGAACGTTGTTTGCTCGCTCTTTCTCCTAACCATCCTTTATCTGAAAAAAAATCTGTGGATATAAAAGATTTAGCCAAGGAACGTTTCGTTGCAATTCGACGGGAAGCGGGAACCTTTTATTTCGATCAATTCATTCAAACTTGTATGGAGAATGGTTTTAGCCCGAATATCGTCCTAACTGCTGACCGGATGCAGTCCCTCATGGCCTTCGTTGCAAGTAATATGGGCGTTGCATTGATCCATGAATCCTCTAGAAATATCCGATCTGATCTTCGCTACCTCGAAGTAGATGGAATAATTTCTAGTCCCTATCAACTTTTTTTCGCTTGGAAAAATCAGAAAAATACGAATACTTTGGCTTATTTTTTGAAGGAAGCTTTTTTGATATTTCCTAAAAAGACATGACTGTTTAGCTACTCATAATGGTAAATTCTCAACAATAGGGAGTAAAAAAGACTAGACCTTTCTCGATCTAGCCCTTTGATAATTTCTTATCCAAAGTATTTTTCAACTATCGCTGCGATCTCCCACTGGCAAAAATGGATGGTTGAGTGTTTCAGCTGACTAGCAAACCATTGATACATGCCTTGTTTTTCCTGACTGTCCGCCTGCTGCAAGGCCGACATCCAGATCGATTGACAGAGGTCCGCTAGTTGGTACAATTCTCCCTCTTCATCATTCATTTCTATCTGATCGACTTCCCTTACTAAATAGTTCACTGCCTGAAAAGCCGTTTGATAGTCCCCCATTTTAGTCAGAGGAAAAAGCGTATTCGTCAGAACCTCATTCATTTTTTGAACAAACGGGGTCACCTGATCGTATTCAAGATAGCTCTCATAGCCAGTAAATCGGCGAATCGCGCGGTCGATCTCTCGTTGATAGTAGCGGAGATTCCTTTCAGCGGATCGTGAAGAAAGGGCTGCTTTTCCCGCTTCGTATTCAAACAGAACCGCAGCCATGTGCTTGCAGTGATTTCCTTCTTCCGCATACGGACATTCGCAATAAAATGCTGGCGGGTCGTCCTCCAGCCCTTCGATTTCCACCATGTAGGTTTCATTTCCGTCGACCAGTGCATGGATCGTATCCCCAATCAAACGACTGTCTATGACTCGTTTTTCATCATAATAGTCAAATCCTCGTTCCAAAATGTACGGCCGGAAAAGCGATTGCCATTCAATCATTCTGTGTTTCCTCCACCGCGATGTTGTACTTTTCCAACAGTCTTTTGGCCATCGCTTCCCCTTCATCGGTCAAAGTGACTGACTTTGTGCGTGACGGTCTTTTCTGGGCGAACAGCAGGTCCTCCTCGGTCAGTTTGTTTAGTACAGAAAAATCATATCCTTTCCATGCATTCAACAAGGTATATTCTCCCTCTTCCAGACTAGGATACGTTTCTTCCCATGAAGAGAGATACAGCAGCATTAAAGTCAATTCTTCTATCGAGGTCATGATTAGCACTCCAATCTAGGTTCGTGTTTTTGTCTTAAGCATAGCATATTTGTAAAGTGTGTTTGATCCATTTTTTTGGTGGAGGAACACAAAAACTCTCGCTGTAATCACAACGAGAGTCAATCCTTCTAGGAAACAAATACTTAATTTTCTTCCGCAGCCATCTTAGAAGTAACTTTCTCATCGATGCGCAGAAATGGCAGGTAGATGAAGACTGTCGCCGCGATGATGGCAATTTGCAGCACGGCTGCTCGCCAATCCCCACCAGTCGCCAGAAAGCCCGAGATCACCGGTGGTGTCGTCCAAGGGATTTGGACCACCACATGATTGATCAAACCGATCGAAGTAGCAAAATAGGCCACTGTCAATGAAAAGATCGGTGCCAACACAAACGGGATGATCAAGCTCAGGTTGAAGACGATCGGCAAGCCAAAAATGATCGGCTCGCTGATATTGAAAAATGCCGGTGTCACAGACAGCTTAGCAAAATCTTTGTAATCCTTGCGTCGGCTGAAAATGAAGATCGCCAGCAGCAACGCGATCGTATTTCCCGAACCGCCCATTACGGCAAAGGTATCTTTAAAGGCCATATTGATAATGTGAGGAATCGGTGTGCCATCAGCATAAGCACTCATGTTTTCCTGCATGTTTTGAATCAAAAACGGATCTAACAGCGACCCGGAGATCACCGCCTGATGAATCCCAAAGCCAAAGAACAAATTGGCAACCGAGGTGATCAGCAGGAAGCCCGGCAATCCAGTGGTGACTTTGCTCAATGGACCGATGATAATGTTGGTGATCAGGCCGTTAACATCTATGTTGAACAATTGGTTAATCGCAAAGGAGATGATCGCAAAGCTGGTCACCGTGATCATGATCGGGATTAATACGTTAAATGATTTCAATACAGCTGGTGGAATGTTTCCCGATAATTTGATCTGCAATTTTTCGTTATTGGACAATTTAATGAAAAGCTCTGTAGCCAGCAACCCGACAAAAATTCCGACAAACATGCCTGAAGCTCCGGTATGGCTGACTGGAATCACGCCAGTGACTTCGATGGCCTTGCTGGCATTTTCAGGAGTAAACATCGTCCGCATCGGAGTCAGCACCACAAAGGTTGAGATCGCAACTAAGACTGCCGCAATCGAATTGGTATAATTTCGGCTGGCACACATATGATAAGACACGGCTGCCACGACTAAAAGTGTCGTGATGCTCAAAGTCCCATTGGCGATGGATACTCCGATCTGCTGGATCGTGGTCAAGGTCTCTGGATTGATAAGCTTTCCCATAAATCCGGTTGGTTCCAAGATGACATAGTTGATCAGTGTGACAAACCCCGCCAGCATCATAAAAGGCATAAACGTGGCAAAAGCATCCCGCAATGTCCGCAGATGAATCTGATTCCCCAGCTTGGTCGCCAGCAGACCGATCTTTTCAAAGACCAGCTCTTTTTTGTTCGTTTTCATATCTTCTCTCCCTCTTTGTATTCGAGCTGCTTCCACCAAACCAACATATGATGAAAGCGATTGCTCTATTTACATCCACTATAATACATTACCTTTAAATAAAAGTAAATATCTTTACTTAAAATTATATATCTTTTTGAATACTACAAACAGAGCAAAAGAAAAAGGCATCGAAATGCCCTTATTTTTCAACGAACACGGCTTCAAAAACAAAATCCTGGTACAAATGACGCGTCAAGGAATACTCGAACGGCGTCCCGGAGGCCAAAGAAACCACCTTATCCACCTCAATCAGAAATTCGCCTGTGGGGATATTCAACACCTTCGCATCAAACTCTCCCGCCATATCCCCTTTAATCCAGATATGAGAGGATTGAATCTTCAGCCCCAGCTCGTTCGTGATATAGCCATAGACAGACTTTTTCAAATGCTTGGGCTCCAGTCCCGGGATGACCGCCAGCGGCATAAAGGTCTGTTCGATCGAGTATGGCTGATGGTCGACATACCGGCTGCGAATGATGTTGTACACATAATCCTTTTGATCGATCTCCAACATTTCAGCTACCTTGGCGGAAGGCAGTTCAATCGAAAACGTATGGATCTCCGAATCAACATGCTCTTCTCCCACCACATTCAGCAAGCCATCGCTTGGCCCAAAGACCTTCGAATTGTCGATCGGGGTTCGCAAAACCTCCGTGCCAAATCCACTGCGGCTGCGAACGACCCCCTCTGACACCAGCAGATCGACCCCCTTTTTAACGGTCAGCTTGCTGGTCCCAAATTCCTGTGCCAACGTTTCTCCTGTGGGAAGCTTTTCTCCAATCGCATAATCACCATTGGCGATTCGTTCCTTCAACGTCACATAGACTTCCATGTATTTTGGCATTTTTTTCATACGCTGCTCCTTAAAATTATACGTTCGACTATACTTTATCACATATTCAAAGGAAAAATCCAGAGAATAATTATACTACAATAATAAAAATATATATTTTTCATATAAAGTATTTACTTTTGTAAAATTCACCTGTACACTATTCCTGAAATGAAGTAGGAGGATACGATCATGATAAAACAACAACTAACTTTTCCGAAGGATTTTTGGTGGGGCTCTGCTTGGTCCGCTGAGCAAGCAGAAGGCTTCGGCGAAACCGGCAAAGCAGAGACTGTTTGGGAGCGCTGGTACAAGGAACAACCCTACCGCTTTTATCAAGGAGTCAGTTCAGCGATCACTACCGACCATATCCATCGTTACAAAGAAGATGTGCAATTAATGAAACAAACCGGGCATAACTCCTTCCGTGTGTCGATCTCATGGGCACGGATGTTTCCAAATGATGGCATCGGTGAAGCCAACCCGAAAGCCATCGCTTTTTATCGCGACTTGTTTCAGGAGATGAACGCCAACGGTATCAAAATCTTTGCCAACCTCTATCATTTTGACATGCCTGCTGCTTTGCAGGACATCGGCGGCTGGGAATCCCGCGTCGTAGTAGATGCGTATGTTCATTTTGCGGACACTTGCTTTAGAGAATTTGGTGATTTGGTGTTTCATTGGTTTACCTTCAATGAACCGTTGGGTCCCATTCTCGGCTCTTATTTAGAAGATTTCCATTATCCAAACCTGATCGACTTCAAACGTGGGGCACAGGCAGCCTTTTTCACTGTTTTGGCCCATGCTAAAGCGATCGCAGCTTTCAAACAATACGGTTACGCCAGCAAGATCGGCACGATCCTGAATCTAAGTCCGACGTTCCCTCGCAGCCAACATCCAGCAGACGTTGAGGCAGCGGAGATCGCAGACCTGTTTTATACTCGCAGCTTCCTTGATCCAATGGTCAAAGGGACCTTTCCGGAGAAACTAGTCGCCTTGTTGAAGGAATACGATCAAATGCCTGAGGATTACACGCTAGAGGATCTGTCAGAGATCAAAAACAATACTTGCCAGATTCTAGGACTAAACTACTATGAACCACGTCGGGTCAAAGCTCGGTTGACTGCGATCAATCCAAGCGGACCTTTTCTGCCAGACTGGTTCTTCGAGCACCATACCATGCCAGGCCGTCGCATGAACGAGTATCGAGGGTGGGAAATTTATGAAAAAGGCATTCATGACCTCTGCATGGATATCAAAGAGAATTACGGCAACATCGAAGCCTTTATCTCTGAAAATGGGATGGGAGTTGCGGATGAGGAACGTTTCATGGATGAGGCTGGACAGGTGAATGATACTTACCGCATCGAATATATTCAGGATCACCTAGCCTATCTTTGGAAGGCGATCAAGGATGGCTGCAACATCAAAGGCTATCATCTATGGACCTTTATCGACTGCTGGTCATGGATCAATGCGTACAAAAACCGCTACGGTCTGGTGGCCTTGGATCTGGAGACTCAAGAACGCCGGATCAAAAAGAGCGGCGAGTTTTATAAGCAGCTGAGCGATAACAACGGTTTTTCCTACGATATTTCACGCTTGGTTTAAAGAAGAACATTTAGCAAATCAATGATTCTAGTATGATGAGCCTGAAAACAAGAAGAGCGCAATTGGACGTATGAATTCAATTGCGCTCTTTTTGACTATTCACCTGTTTTGATTTATCTCCGTGATATAATATACAAAACATTGCCTATGTCAAAGGTCGCAAGTCTATCAGATCAAGGAGGAATCCTCGTGTTAGTGACTCACAGTTACATCAACGGATAATACAAGCTGGCGATAAAGCTGTATGAAGCAGCCTTCGATGCTACGATAAAAACGTTGATCGAGTCTATATGCTTAAAAATCTTGCCACTCATCGTCTTCTTTAGGTTGGTCTTTGCCTTGGTCATAAGGGTTACCCGGAAAGTCCTTCTCCCAAAAATCACGGCGGAAATCTTTATGAGGTCCTCTTGGAAAATCGTGCGCACCGGGACCTCCATGACCTCGACCAGGACCATGTCCTGGTCCAAAGAAAGGATGATGGCCCATTTCTTTGCGCATTTTGTCCTTGAGTTGCCGACGTTCCTCTCGAGATAGAGTGTGCCAGTTTTCAAAACCCTCAAATTGCTGGCGGAAATCCTGCATCTGACGCAGACGATCCATCGGGTCCACAAAACGATCCGCTTGCTTTTGAAACTCTTCTTCCCAGCCATCCGCGATTTTCCCTAACAGGTCAAGAAACTCCTTGCGTTCCTCTTCGGTCAAACCCGCGAAAAAGGCTTCACTTAACTCATCGGCTTCGCCATTCAAACTGGCCACCTTTTCACGTCCTTGGTCTGTCAAAAAAACCCGTTTGATGCGGCGATCATTTTCTTCTTCTTTTCGTAGAATATCTCCATTGTTTTCCATCTTCTTCAACAATTCCGCTAAAGAGCTAGGGCGTATATCTAAAATCTCCGCCAACTGGCTTTGGATCAACCCGTCTTCCTTCTCCAAAATCGCCAGTACCCGCAGCTGTCCGGTCAAGCGTTGCTGCTTTTTACTCATAAAGGCACCACTGGCTGCACTGACAAAACGCAATCGTTTCATTAAATCATCGGTAAATGTACTCATGATTATCCCTCTTTTTTCATTTTTATTTCGGTACCGAACTTTATTACCCTTGTATTATAGTTCGGTACCGAATCGTTTGTCAACTCTTTTTGACGATTTTCTGTTTTTCTTGTTTTTTTGAGGTCGAAAGCGGATCAAATAAGGATTCCCTGCTATAATAGAGGAGTTGTGCTACATTGGATGCAGGAGATGTTAAAATGAAGGATTTAAAAAATAGCTTTGTCCATCTGTTCCGCTTTTTAAAGGATACGATGGCTTATTTCCGAGATGTGCTGCTGTTGCACGGCTTCATGCTGTTTGTACTGTTGCCGCTTTTGACCAGTTTGATCAAATTTATTTTGCGGCAGGGACACATTTCTTATTTGTCTTATGACACGATCGGGATTATCTTGCGGGACCATCCTGGGGTATTGCTTTCGTTGCTTGCAGTCTTGTTGGCGATCATGATAGGGGTCTTTTTCGAATTCACCTTTTTGCTGATCAGCGTCTTTTTTATTAAAAAGAACGAGCCGATCTCTTTGAGTCAGCTCCTGACCGGAACTCTGATTCAACTGAAAAAGCTTCGCGTCTCCACTATTTTGTTCTTTCTGGTTTATTTTTTGCTGGTGTTGCCGTTTGGCGGATTGAATTTTAATTCGGATCTCTTGGCAAAGGTCAAAATCCCTGCGTTTCTTTTGGATTATCTCTTTGCCAACCGAGTACCGATCATTGCTGCAGCTGCGGGGATCTATCTGATTCTATTCTATTTTTCGATTCGTTTGATCTTTGCACTGCCGGAAATGATTTTGCGAGATCGCCGCTTTGCCCAAGCGGTCAAAGAAAGCTGGCGGACGACCAAAGGCTGGAATTTTCTCCGGCTTTTCGGGCAGTTTGTGCTGATCGGCGGATCGGTGTCCTTATTGTCCTCATTAGGATACGGCGTTGTCATTTTTTTACAGAGCCTGATCGAAACACACCTTGCCACCTACGCCTTGCCAAGTGCTGTGATTGCGATGACGGTCATGCAATTTATTTTTTTAGCGACGATCGTTTTGTCAACGGTGGGGATTTTCTATATCACCGTTAGTTTTATGGACGACTTAGGACTGTTGGTTATCCTGCCGACCTGGTTTAAACAGTCGGCGGATGAACCGAAGCCCGTCTGGTCATTAGGAAAGGTCGCACTATTTCTCGTCATCACACTGCTGTTTGGGATTGGTGTTGGTTCCTACAACACCAATTATTTAAGCAATTACTCGCTTAAAAAGCCGCTGACCATTTCCCATCGCGGAGTCTCTGAAGGCAATGGTGTCCAAAACAGCCTAGCCGCCTTAGCCAAAACCAGTCAACTGCAGCCAGCCTTCGTGGAGATGGATGTACAGGAGACCAAGGACAAGCAGTTTGTTGTGATGCATGACTTTCATCTTAAAGAATTAACGGGTATCGATAAGCGTCCGAACCAGCTGACTTTAAAGGAATTAGAGCAATTGAACGTCAGAGAGAGTGACCAGACCGAACCGGTAGTGTCCTTCGATGACTATTTAACAAAAGCAGAACAATTGGATCAACCCTTACTGATCGAAATTAAAGCGACTCCACAGGACAGTCCAGATATGGTCGATCGCTTCATTCAGAAGTATAAGGACACGATTTTGCGCCATGACTATATCTTGCACACCTTGGATTTTGATGTGGCTGCTCAGCTGAAGGAAAAGGTTCCCGCCTTCTTCGTCGGTTATGTGATGCCCTTCAATATCGTCGGACCGCCTGTTTCCAATGTAGATTTTTTTACAATGGAACATACCACGCTGAATCGAAACTTTATCGATGCTGCACATGATGACGGCAAAGAAGTGTTTGCATGGACGGTGAACGACGAGGACACGATGACGCGGATGATGTTTTATGGTGTGGACGGGATCGTGACAGACAATCTATCGTTATTGAATCACACGATCCAGCAAGACTTGACAGATCCCACATACTCAGACAAATTGTTCTATTTTATTACTGGAATTGGATAAATCAAAAAGGCTGTGACATTCACTGTCATAGCCTTTTTGGTCTATTCACTTTTTAGGATTTGATTGATTTCCTGACTATACAGATCTGCTTTCCCGCCGAAGACAGCTTGGATCCCGCCGCCAATCTCTAGAACAGCCACCGCACCCAGCGCTTGGATGCGTTTCTTATCCACGATCGTATTGTCTACCACGGCTACTCTCAGGCGAGTTGCGCAAGCCTCCACGCTCAGAATATTTTCTTTTCCGCCCAATGCCTCAATGATGATCAAGGATTCTTCGTGCAAAGAACTGCCACCCGCTGTCGGCACCGCGTTTTCTGTCTCATCCATTTCCTCCATTCCAGGAATTGCCACGCTGAATTTTTTGATAAAGAAGCTGAAAACGATGTAGTATATCCCTGCCCAAATCAAGCCGATCGGAATCACATACAGCCAGTGTGTTCTGGCCTCTCCCTGAAATACCCCGAACAGCAGGAAGTCGATCAAACCGCCAGAGAACGAATTCCCGATACGTACCTGCAGCAAATCGGCGACAAAGAAAGAGCACCCGTCTAGAAAGGCATGGATTACATACAACCACGGCGCACTGAATAAAAACATGTATTCGATCGGTTCAGTGATCCCTGTTAAAAACGAAGTCAATGCACCACTGACATACAAGCCGCTGCTTTGATTGCGGTTGGCTTTGGGAATGGCACGATACATCGCCAAACATGCTGCTGGCAATCCAAACATCATCGTTGCGAAACGTCCGGCAAAGAAGCGCGTCCCGTAAGTAAACAAGCCCGTGTGGTTCGCATCGGCCAGTTGGGCAAAGAAAATGTTTTGCGCACCAACGATTTGTTCGCCAGCGACCATTTCAGTACCACCTAGGGAAGTATACCAAAACATCGGATAGATCGTGTGATGCAGTCCTACCGCACCGGTTAAACGCAGCAAGAACCCGTAAAGGAAGGTTCCGAAGCTGCCCATTTGCGCAACGGCCTCCCCGACACTTACCAACACTTGTTGGATCGGCGGCCAAATCAGAAAGAAAATCACTCCGATGAAGATCGCAGCTAAAGAAGAAACGATCGGAATAAACCGCGATCCGCCAAAAAAGCCTAAAAATCTTGGCAATTCGATTTTACGATAACGATTGTGTAAAAAGGCGACCGTTCCGCCGATCACAATCGAGCCAACAACTCCCGTATCGATGGTATTATCTGGCGAAAATAATTGCAGCAGCCCACTGATCGTTGCGGTATAAACAAGAAAAGAAACCCCACCGGCCAACCCAGCCGTTCCTTTGTCTCCATTGGCCAAGCCAACAGCCAATCCAATTGCAAAAATAAGTGCTAAATTACTGAATACAGCATTTCCGGCTGTGCTCATGATCGTCAAGATCGTTTGCAGCCATGCTTGATCCAGCCAAGGATACGCCTGGATCGCACTGGCATTCGATAATGCTCCACCGATCCCCAACAACAAACCGGCTGCCGGAAGAATCGCGATCGGCAACATGAATGCACGCCCTAACTGTGAAAACTTTTTAAACATAATTTCCCTCCTATTGTTTTGATCAACGGCAGCAGTATCCTCCGCCGTTTATTCTGAAACCGCAGCAATAAAGCGAGCGGCGATCTCCTGTGGTCGTGTAATAGCACTTCCAACAACGATCCCTGCGACACCAAGCTTTTTAATAGCTTTTACATGGTCAGGGGTATGAACCTTTCCTTCTGCGATCACCTGGATACCAGTAGTCACTAGGCGTTCGATTAACTGAAAATCTGGTTCATCTCTAGGTGCGCTTTCTTCGGTATAGCCCGCAAGTGTCGTCCCCACGAAATCCACTCCGGCTTCCCAAGCAGCGACCCCTTCTTCGTAAGTCGCAATATCTGCCATCAGCAGAACCTTCGGGTGTTTTTCTCGAATAGCTTGAATATTTTCTGCAACCGTCCGGCCATCATGTCGCTCACGATTAGTGCAATCTAAAGCGATGACAGCCACTCCTGCATGGGCCAGTTCATCGACTTCCTTCATGGTAGCTGTGATGAAGGGCTTTTGCGGTGGGTATTCTTTTTTGATGATCCCGATGATTGGCAGCTCTGTCACCGCTTGAATCTCTCGAATATCCCGAATCGAATTCGCACGTATCCCGACAGCTCCAGCCCGTTCTGCTGCCTTAGCCATCAAGGGCATTACACCGCCTGTTTCAGTATAGAGCGCTTCGCCCGGAAGAGCCTGACATGAAACAATGATACCGTCTTTGAATTGTTTCAATAACTCATTTTTCTCCATAAAATTCTCCCTAAATAATATTTTGGAGAACCATTCTCCAAAAAGAATATAGCATACTCCTCCAAAAATGTAAATATGGAGGAGATGATTTGACAAAATTTCCAATTCACTAGAAAATAGAGGAGAATGCAAAAGAATGGATGTGCAAAGATGGGCTATTTAGAAACGATTCGCGCCAACTATGAAAACCTGACCAAATCGGAAAAAAAGGTTGCCGACTACATTGTTTCCACTGGGGACAAGCTGCATCAGCAAACCTTATCGGATATCAAAAAAGCCACCATGGTAGGGGATGCTACCATCGTGCGCTTCTGTCAAAAAATGGGCTACAGCGGCTTTTCTGACCTGAAAATCGCCATTGCTAAGGAAGAACTTAACAATCCGGAATCGACCGAGTCATCCTTTGTCAAACGTGTAGAAAAAAAATTAGCCAATGCCATCAAGGATACCAGCTCCTTGGCAGACGAAAAAAAAATGAAAGAGGCAGCCAGCTTCATCAATCAAGCCAAAAATATCTATATTTATGGTGTCGGCTCCAGTGGTATCACAGCATTGGATATGGAATCACGTTTTTTGCGCGGGGGGCTGCGGGTCAAAGCGATCACCGATCCGCATTATCAAATGATGAATGCCTCCTTATTCACACAAGAAGATTTGGTGATCGGCATTACCTTGACCGGAAAAACCAAAGATATTTATGATGCACTGTCCGTTGCAAAGAAAAATGGTGCCAAAATCATCTCGATCTGTAATTATGTTCTGTCACCAGTCGCTCAAATCAGTGACGTCGTCTTACAGACAGCGATCGAGGAATATTTATTGAACGGCGGCTCTCTGACCGGGAAAATCTCTCAAATTTTCGCCATTGACCTGTTAATCACTTACTATGAAAAAACCTACGGCATCAATGAGGACCAAATGCGCGAAAAAATCGCTCGAGAGATCGTGCATAAACAGCTGTAAGAAACGGTTTGGTCTATTTTACACAACAAAAAACCAGCGCTGGATCAGGCTTCACTTGATAATCCAGCGCTGGGTTTTTTAGTCTTCCCATCTATCCGAAACTTGTCTTTGAGGTTCCTCTAATGGTGGGATTGCTTGATCATAGATTTTCTTATATCGGCGGTAATCTTCTTCCAAACAACGCAGAGATTCCTGCTGGTATTTGGTCGGACCGTTTTTTCGCAATTCTCGGATGTAAAATGCAAGGCTGCTCCAGCTGTCCAATTGCTTCAGGCGTCATGCATGTCTACCCCTTGGATCCATTTGTAATTGACGATCACTTTGCCATTGTAAGCAGTAATTTCTGTTTCTGATAAAGTCGAATCCTGAGAAATATCGACCAAGCAGCTGTGGGTGTACTTCTTCATGACTGTTCCTTTAAGCTGCCTGGAAGCTTCGGCAAACGCAAAAGTGATTTGATCACCGACTAAAAACTGGGTATTGTAACTATTTTCTTTCACTTCCATCAAGAAAGCAGGAGCGGTTTGGTTATAAGCCATCTGTATACCCCTCTTCCAATTCCTTTAAGCTGGAAGAATTCTGAACAAGCTGCTTTCTTAACTGTTGGTAGCGTCTGCACCGTTCACAGTCTTCGACCTCTCCGATCGGATGAGTTTGAGCCTGATGGGCCGATACGATCTCCGAGATGGCTCGAGCAATTATCCGATGCTTCACGCGCAGCTGTTGACGATGAACAACGATCCTGCTATTTTTGGTTTGATTCATGCGAACGCCTCCTAGTCTGATGCTTCTCTTTAGTTTAACTGACTAGAAGGAGTAGTCTTGAGATTTCTTAATAAATTCTTAACAAACGCGCAATCACACTGTCCTGCTCAAAAGGACTTACTCCGCTTGTTTTATTACTTGATCGACGGTTTGAACAAAGCGTGAGATGAACGTATCCGAATCGATATCCAAACAGACCTGCGCATTTTTTTCCGTTTCTAGTAAACCAGGCAACGTACCGATCATACGTCCCGCTGAAACGCCTGCTGTCTCTACTGTCAAATTGATTGGAAGGAGGTGCGTCGCCAGAGCTGGATCAAGCGCGATCGCTGCTGCCAGCGGATCATGCATGGCACCGCCGATATCCTGGTTTTCATATTCATTGGTGTAGTAATACTCTGCCATTTGAGCCATCACTTTTCCTGCAAAGGTTTCTGACTGTTTCCACGCTCGTATCGGGGCTCCTGAAATCAGTGTTTTCAAGGTCACGTCCAAACCGACGATCGTCACCGGAATACCACTTTCTAAAACATAGTTTGCGGCTAACGGATCGTTGTAGATATTGGCCTCTGCAAATTTCGTACTGTTTCCAGGAACCGTCAGTGCACCGCCCATGATGACGATACGACCGATCGTTTCAATGGCTGCTTTTTCCAGTTGGATCGCTTCTGCTAAATTCGTCATTGGTCCGGTAGCCACTAAAATCAAATCTTGTCCATATTGCTTGGCTGCCTCGATCAAGAATTGACTACCTGTTTGCAACTCCTTTTTTCGTTTTGAACGTGGAAGAGCCACATTGCCTAACCCATTTTGACCGTGAACGCGCAAGACCAAGTCAGATAATCGATACTTTGTGGCTCCCCACGGATGCGCAGCACCTTCGAAGACAGGGATCGTTTCATTTCCGAAGAGATCTAATAGGTCCAACGTGTTTTCTGTTGCTCTTTCAACCAGCACATTGCCGAAGGTCGTGGTGACCCCGATCAACTCAGCCTCTTGGCCTAACACATAAGCCAAAGCTAACGCATCATCGATGCCTGTATCTAAGTCCAAAATGATTTTTTTCATACGCGCCTCCTGTTTATTCGCTACCTCCAGTGTATCCGAAAAAAAGCAGAACATCCAAGAGTTTCTCCCGATGTTCTGCCAATTGTCTATGTGCTTTTTTCAACCGGAACATACATTTCCGTCAAGCATTCGTCTGGTTTCTGCCGTTCCTCGTTCAAGTAATGATAGTAGATCCCGCCTGCAGCGCGGTAATTGTTTGTTGGCACCCATTTAAGCAGCGCTTCTAAAGTGGAGTCTTGCTTTTCATACGCGCCGCAGTCAATAGTCCGCACCACTGTTTGCGCTGGCAAAACCTTACTCTCCACCAGCTCAGAACCGGGTACTTCTACTGGTACCTGCAAGCTGATCTCAACATCCAATGCCTTCAGATCGACATTATGGAAACAAACGATCGGTCCGCTACTGGGAAAGATTTCTTGTCTTTCAATCAACGTATTTATTGCTGTCAATGCTTCTCCCATCAATGGCCCATACTCCGTGAAAAAGTCAATCGTTTTCCGCACAGAGACTACGTGTCTGGCCGGCAGCTGACAAAGCGTTATTTTGGCGATTTTCATTGATACAATCCTCCATGTTTATCTGATGTTTTGGCTTTCGGCGCAAAGAAATCAGCTTGACTGCATCCTCCAGCATAGAAACTGAGTGAATCGACAGCATCAGCCATTTCGCACCTTGCCCTGTTTTGGTTTGACGGAACAGTTCCTGTGTTTCGAGTGTCAATACCGGCAAGATTTCTTCCGCCTGCGGCATCTCTTTGCGCCCTACAACGATCAATGCAGTAAAGCGGCCTGTTTCAGGATACAGCGTGCACAAGGATTTTCCTGCTTTGCTGTACTTGACATTCCATCCCGGCCGCATGGAGCAGCCGCTATAAGCAAATTGAGGCTGCGTCTCGTAGGCCGCCTGCAAATACTGGTGAAAGGTCTTCCAGAGAGGGTTCTGAATAAATTCTGTCATTTCCAAAAATGTCGGTTGTTGTTCTTTTGCAAAACGTTGGCACCACTTCATATCGATCTTTCCTTTCTGCTGCTTTCGTTCTAGTGTAGCCTTTTTTAATCCTTCCGGCTTGTCTCTCTATGCTCTTTTTTGTCAAAAAAAGAAGCTGACTCCAAAAAGCCAGCTCCTGCATAGCGTTGTTTCAATTACTCATGTTCATCCAATTTGGTTCCAAGATATTTCCATCTGGATCCTGTACCTCCAGACCAAACATCTGATCTTCTGGGATCCCCATATCAATATGGTAGTAATTCCCGCCATTTTGTTTGGCTGCTTCTGCAAACCTGCGCACCTCTTCTGCACTGTCCATGCTAAAAGCAATCAACGCCTGACTCGTGGTATGCGGATCCGCAATCGTCTTGTCTTGAATAAATTGTTGGTAAAAGTCATGTGTCAACAGCATCACCCAAAAATGATCGTCCCAAACGACAGCACTTGCTTCAGGGGTCGAAAACGCTTTGTTCATTTTAAATCCGAGTGCTTCATAAAACGCGATCGAACGGTCTAGATCGGCCACTGGAAAATTCACAAAAACCATAGTAGTCATGTTTTTCACCCTTTCTGTCCGTTCATCATCCATCAAAGTCGGCCAACAGTCAACTGATTCGTTTCATGGTTGTGTATTCCTCTAAAGAAAAGATCGATCCATCTTTTGCAACAAAATCAGCTTTTTTTGCAACAAAACAAATAGTAGTATGAAAAAGAGCAGAAAACCAAGTATGCTGGTTTCAGGAGGGAGCACACAATGATTTTTAATTACATTTGGCAGCAGGAAAAGGCGGTAAACGAAATAGATGTCATCAGCCATCCGTTCAACCGCGAGAAACTAAAACAACTAGAACAAACACTGCAGCATTCCACAACGATTTCAGTGATCGATCCAAAAAACAACCGGACAAAATTGCTGGCGGTCCCCTTGATCGAAACGATCACTGCCATGGGTCATCAAAGTAAGATCTGTACGACTGCAGGAGAACGTTTTTTCCTGTCGAAGAAGCTAAAGGAATTGGGTGATCTGGAGCAGCAGCAATTGTTCCGCATCAACAATTCAACGATTTTAAATTTGACCCATGCGGCATCCTTTGCTGCGGGTCAGCATGCACGTCTGGAAGTGCAGACGAAAACGGGAAACACCTACATCGTCAGCCGTCACTACGCAAAACAAATCAAGGAGAGATTTCGATGATCAGAGAATTAAAAAATAATTTTATGCAGGCTGCACTTGGCAGCACACTATGGATCACCGCATTAACCAGCTTATTTTATCGGCAGCAGATGATTCCTTTGAGCTTTGTTTGGAAGCTTTTTTCCATCGGTGGGTTGTTAGGCTTCATTTTTGGGGTCAGCTACCCTTACCTTTGGAACTATTCAACCTTCCAAGCACGTACCAATATTTTGATCAGTTCCGTTCTTAATACCTTGGGGGGATTTCTAGCACTTTATTTATTTTCCAGCTACCTTTTTTCGATCGTTCGCCCTTACTTTTTTCCGATCCTCGGACTGACCTTGATCGGACATACCCTCGGATTTTATTTTTACTCCCGCTATCAGCAGCAACGGTTGGCAAAGGAGCTGAATCAAATCAAAAAATAGTCTTGAAAAGCCACTCAAGGATACCCTTCCAGATGCTCTGGCCATGAACTTGATGACCGAAGAAGCAAAAGAGTTGTTTCGCGCAGAAAACGGCGAACAACTCTCTAAGAAAAAAATACGGAAAGAACGATCGACCCGCTGCTACGATTTTTCCTTTGCAGTTGGGACACTGACCCTTTGGCAGGTTCTGTTGAAAAAGAAAAACTATGCAAGGCGATTCTGTCTATTACCACCATCGGGACATTTGGAAAAACAACAGCTCGTGGGCTGGAAGCGACGATGCTTGGGGCGGCGCCGGATTTGATTGCCGGACCCATGATACAAAAAATCAGCAGAGCAGGAGAACAATCTCCTTATTCTGCTGCTTTTTATACCATCCACAACGCGACTAGTATTGCGACAAACCCGCCGATAAACCAGCCGCCTAACACATCTGTAAAGTAATGAACCCCCAAATAGACACGACTGAATCCAATTAGAAAGCCCAGCAACAGTGCCGCTGACAGAAACCAAATCGAAATCCCCAACACCAAATACCCGTTTAAAAACAAACTGCCATAGAGCGTCACAGCCGTTGCGGCATGTCCGCTGGGAAAGCTGTGGTCGGTTTCTTCCACCAGCCGATCCCCTTTTGGCCGTTCCCGTTTGTACAAGCGCTTTATCAAAAACACAAGTCCTGAAGTCGCCATAACACTGATTCCAACATTTAATGCCACTGTATTGCGGGTAAGCGGCACGACAATCAATAGCCCGCAGACTGCCAGTGTTGGCAGAGCTTTTCCTGCCCTTGTAAAAAATAAAAACACCTTCGTCAGCCAGACTTTACGCTGCAGAATCACCTTTCTCGAGAACGCCACATCCCAAGTCTGGATCCGCTTCCCTTTGACCAATACCATTACCAACAAAAAGCCTGCGAAAAAAACGACAGCACCTGTAAACATTCGTCTTCCCCCTTTTTGCCACCCCTTGGACAGTCTTCCCTACACCTTTATCGTAACACAGGTCATCCAAATTTTTCCCATTAGCTCATATAATCTTTACGCCGTAAAAAAATCATTGCAATCAGGGTAGCTATAACTGCCAGAAACACCACACCTATGGAGCCAAGTACAGAATCCTTGCCGATCAAGCCACCTGTGTTGATGCCCCAAAGACTAAAGATCAAGGTAGGAATCGAAATGATCAACGCAGCTGAATCAAGGTATTTCATCAGGTGATTCAGCGTGTTGTCCATCAGGGCTGAGACCATGCCGCTGGTCGAATCGACCAATCCACGGTAAAGATGGACCATTTTTTCGACGCGCCGACAGCTGACCGTCACATCATTCAACCGTTCCTTGGAGACCTGCTCGATAACCGATTCATTTTCCAGAATAATATCCGTCGTGTGCTTCTGGTCATCCAAGGTGTGTTCCAGATAAACTAAATTTTTTTCGATGTCTCTTAGCAGCAGCAGGGTATCCTTCTCTGTGCTGTTTTTCGCCGCCTCATTGACCTGATCGATCATTTGCTTTTGTTTCTTCAACGCATGCAAGAAATACGTATACGACTCTAAAATGTAAGCAACCAAAAATTGCGGGATATCGCCTTCAGAGACTTTGAACAATCGTTTGATCTCGGTCATGCTGTCTTGTTCCTGCGTAACAATCAGCAGCTGGTTTTCCGAGAAAATCAGTGAGACGGGAAACAAGGCTTCTTCAACAGTAGCCGATACATCCTTTTCTTCCCGATAGTTGACCATCACCAAGCTGAGACACTCTCCAAGCACTTCCGATTCCAATCGTTCGACCCGTGACACCTCTTCTGTAAAATGATGTAGCGTGAACACATCTCTTGGCAAATCATATTGTTTTTCATAGTCATCGATTTCTTTTGGAGAAGGCAAAAGAATACTGGTCACGCGCCACTTTTTTTCACTGACCTCCAACCTTTCCTCCGAACGCATTCTGCTCACCTCTTGTACTAGTTTCTTTCATAGCTAGTATATCGCATTCCTTTGGCAAGATTGGTTTTGACGACTCGTTAAAAAGAAGGCCTCTTTTGACCAGAGACCTTCTTTTTAGTTTAGTAAAGTACTCGTTGACTTTCTCGATGGAGCTGCTTCACCTTTTCAAAAACGTCTTCCGCCTTCATGATGCAGCTGACGACAGAGACTCCCGCGGCTCCGCTGTCTTCCAGCTGCGAAATGTTCTCTGTATTGATCCCTCCGATAGCTACCACCGGAATTGACACCTGCGCCGTAATGGTTTTTAAGGTTGTCACCGGCGTCAATGCGGAATCCTTGGTTTTGGTTGGAAAGATCGCGCCGACACCTAAATAATCCGCTCCAGCCTGTTGTGCTTCAAGGCTCCGGGTCACAGTCTTGGAAGAAACCCCCAGCCATCTGTCAGGGCCAATCAGTCGGCGAGCCACCTCGACGGGAAGCTCATCATCCCCAATATGCACCCCTGCCGCATCAACCGCCAAGCAAATATCGATTCGATCATTAATAATCAACGGAATGCCGTAACGGTCGGTCACTGCTTTGACTTTGACCGCCAACTCATAAAAGCGATGAGTCGTTGCCGTTTTTTCTCTCAGCTGAACGAGCGTCACTCCCGCTTGACATGCCGTCTCCAGGATCGCCAAAAATTTCTCATCACTAAAATCATACCGCTCCGTCACCAAATACAATGTCAATGCTTCCTTGTTCATTGCCAGCTCCCCTTTACATCATTGTACCAATCGGTAGCCATCAAGAGCGACAGCTGATTCAACACAGCTTGTCGAAAATTGGCCAATCCTGCCGGCACCAATTCCTTAGCCTTCTCACCGCAGCAATTAAAATAGCTTACTCCCCCAACAACTGCTTCCCATTCAGGCAGTCCGACACCTAACAATGCCGCCACGATAGCTCCAACAATATCTCCTGTTCCAGTAAAGCAATCCAATTCTTCAACCCCGTTTTTCAACAACACTGCTTGCTCCTTTTGAACAACGACATCGATAGCTCCTGTTGCTAAAAAGGTGGTTTCCGGATATTCTTCGGTTAATTTTTTCAAAGCCTCAACCAATTCGTGGATCGCTTCTTCCGATTGATCCAGCGAACTGCCGTCGACTCCGCGCCCATGACTTTCGATTTGACAGAGTGCACGCATCTCTGAACTATTTCCCTTGACCACATTCGGGTGATACGCCAGCAATTTTTCAGCCATTTCTTGACGCAAAGGACTGGCAGCTAACCCAACAAGGTCAACGACCGTCGGCTTTTTCTTCACTCGAGCATAGCGTCCGGCCTCCAAAATATTGTTCTCGCGTTGAGGCGAGATGTGTCCTAAATTGAGCAGCAAGCTGTCCGTTTGTTGGAAAAATGCTGGAAATTCTCGCGCATCATCCGCCATTACTGGCTTAGCGCCTATATACAGCAGCGCATTGGCCATTGATTCGCAGGTGATTTCATTCGTAATGCATTGGACTAAGGGAGACTTTTGCAGCGGAAAAATAGGCTGGACTCTTTTCGCAAGTTCATTCATTGATCTTCACTCCTCCAAATAATTGCTGGCAACGGCGGAAAACCGTGGTCTGTTTCAATACGGTCAATACAAAATAAGCTGCTGCTGACCCGATCAAGGTCGCTCCGATGAATCTTGGCGTATAAATCAGCCAGTACATCCCCTGCTGGCTGCCGGTGAACCACACCATCACTGGATAAGACAGCAAAGAACCAATGATCCCCGTCCCAATGATCTCTCCGATCATCGATCCATAGATCTTACCTGTCCAACGGTAAAACACACCAGCAAAAAAAGCACCAAAGACTGCTCCTGTCAAAGCCAACGGCGGTATTCCTAACAGCAGCATGCGGATCACCCCGCAAAAGAACGCCATGACTAGCGCGTGGAATGGACCCAACAGCACACCGGCGATCACATTCATTACACTGGACATCGGAGCCATCCCCTCAATTCGAAACAACGGTGACAATACCACATCCAGTGCGATCATCATAGCCAGCATCATCATTTTTTGCAATCGATCTTTTTGCATCCTTCTTCCTCCCGTTCTAGTCGTGAGGCGACCTCCTGCAGCTGCACAGATTTTATAAACACGAAAAAACTCCCTTCCGGTTCCCATTGAACGGCAAAGGAGTCTTTCAGAAAAAAAGTCCGGCCAAAAAATGGTCGGACGAATGGATCAGTCAAGGACATTTCCCTTCGCCAGTTCTAACTGTTTCAGGTTCAATGGGTATCATCTCAGCTATTCAAGCACCCCAAATGTTTCTATGAAATTGATTAGAGTATAACATACCTTTTTTTATTTTAACAGACAAAGCGGCAGATTTCTTCGGATTCCTGTGCTATTCTTAATTGAAAATAGAAAGGAGTCCTGAAATGTCTTCACCTGATTTTACGACGATTCACCATGTTGCCCTCATCGCGTCTGATTATCCGCGCACCAAACACTTTTACGTTGATATTTTGCGTTTGCCGATCCTTCGCGAAAATTACCGTGCAGAACGTCAAGATTATAAATTAGATCTTCGTTTAGCCAATGGCGCAGAATTGGAGATTTTCGGCGTCAAAAATCCACCCCAGCGCCCTAGCTTTCCAGAGGCCAGCGGGTTGCGCCACCTGGCATTTAAAACCAATGATATTGAGGCTGCCGTGGCTTATTTAGAAAAACACGGTGTCAGCTGCGAACCCATTCGCACCGATGACTTCACTGGCGAAAAAATGACTTTTTTCTTTGATCCAGATGGATTGCCGTTGGAATTGCATGAATAAAGGACTGCTCGGCTGTGTCACTGAGCAGTCCTTTAGCGTTGCCCCTTGCTCTGTTCGATCGGGTATTTGAGCGCATTTTTCTTCAGCTTCTCGTCAATGATCTCATCAATGTCAAAGCCCAAGTTATCCGCCATCATATAAGAATAAATCAGGACATCTGCCAATTCCTCTTTCAATCGTTCCGGCTGTTCTTTGGCCTCTTCAGATGTCTTCCACTGAAACAGCTCCAACAATTCTGCTGCTTCTAAAGTGATCGACAAAGCCAGATCCTTTTCTTGATGAAATTGTCGCCAGTCTCGATCATCACGAAACTGATTGATTTTTTCCATACTGTTCATGCTACCCCCTCTTTTCTGTTCCCATCTTATCATAGAATCCGCCAAAAAAGGACAATGACATACGCTGCCATTGTCCTTCAAAAACACATCGTTTTTTCAACTTTGTCTTTACTAACAAGCACTAATATGACTGAAACAAACCCTTTTGCTATAATTCGTTCACCAAATTTTGAATTTGGATGATGGAATCAGGCGTGACATACGGGTCCATCATAATCACTGGAAAATCATCCGGCAAGCCTTCCACCGAACCAGTCGTCAGAAGCGCATCGTAATTCAGCATTTCTGTGTACATGCCGTCATTGCCATCGACCACACTTTCAAAGAAGAAAATTTCGTAGTTTCCATAAACGATCCCTTTGATGTGCTTTGCAATAAATTCTTCTTCTGTTGGCGTCAAATCCGACAGCAGCAAGAGACGCAAGTTTCTTTTCCGTTTAGCCAACAGCTCTAAGCTGTCTACGTCACCGGTCAGCAGTAAATAAATATAGTTCATGATAAAGTCTTCGCTCTGATAGATCTGATGCTGATGCACGAATTCTCTAACGATTTTATCGATTTGCTCTACTGCATGCTTGTGCATGATCGAGACCACCGCGATAAATCTTTGACGGCTTCTGCGAATGATCGCGAAAAATTCGCCATCTGGTTCATACATGTAGCAATCGTTCATGAGAACCGTATTTAAATCAATCAATTGCTGTGTCCCCATTGCTTCACCGATCAGCCCGTTATAGCGTTCGACCAATTCCATGTGTTGATTGAACAGCTTGCGGTATCTTGGGTTGTCTTGCAAGGCGTTGTTTCGATGTTCGTTACTAAAGATGACACAATCTGAAAACTGCAGCCATAAACAATCACGCATGATGTCATCTGTCAGATGCAAACGGAACAATTCCGATGCCGTACTGCTGAGTCCATTGCAGACTTCTTTAGAAGGCAACTCCAAAGCATTGGTTCGAAGCTCCTCTTTTGGGTATTCATGTCCATTTTTGATCCGCCATAAACTAACATAAATATTGTAGATCAGGCGTTTTTGGAAAATGTACTTTTTGTACAATTTATTGATATTGATAAATTCCACAATAAATTTCTCGATCGTTTCAAACTGGTAATCCTTCAGCATCGGCAGGACATTTTCAAAGGCATTTTGCTTTTCGATGTAGTAGCGGTAGAAGAAATGGCGGATCACACTTTCTTTTCCTTCCAAACGAAGTGGTCGATAATGCAGGCGAATTCCCGCCTTCGCCAACGCACTTTCCGCTTTTTTCAAATAGCGTTGTGTGTTGGAGACACTTAGAAACAGTCGTTCTGCCAATGAAGTGATATTGTCGCATTCTTCATATAATAATTGTTCTATGATTTGGAATTCTGGTGAGTTGATCAAGGTTTCGGCGTATAGTTTTCCGATACTTACACGGCCTATGATGGTCAGTCTGTATAGGCCTTTGTATTTTTCGATGAAAAAGCTGTCTTGCTGCTCATTGACTAATTTCACATCGTTTAGCAATATCGGCAGAGAACAATCCAATTCATTAAGCAGTTGGTCACTTGGCAAGCCTTCTTTTTTATAATACAGTAGTTCAATCAGAGATAATCGACGTCTGTTGCTGGTTCCTAGAATTTCACGAAAGTCCATGCCTATCTCCCCCTTAAATCAGCTACCCTTACAACTTGAGAGTAGCAAAAAATCGTGACTTTGTAAATGAATTCTCAAACTTATTCTCTAAGAATACAGGTGTAAAAAAATGAGATGCATGCCACCTTATCATCATTTTTTGCTAAAAAATCAAAAAGTGTTATGTGTTATCCGTCTTTCACCCAAATTATTTTACCCTTAACCACATAAATGATAAACACTTTCTATGTTATTGTATTTTTCAGTTCTTCGATTTTTTTATTTTATTCATGAGAATTTACCGCTGAATTCATAAGAAAAACGACCATGCCCTCGACATGATCGTTTTCGATGATCCAATTTTCGTTAAATGGCATGATCTTGGGTGCGTCGGTAGTTAATAACTGCTCCTAGCATCAATGCGGATCCAACGATAATAAATGCAAGGATCCCCATTCCCCCGGTTGAAGGCAGGAAACCGCCTTGCGATACGTTTGGAATGTTTAAGGCAGTCTCATCGTCGTAAGACCCTGACTGGATCACAAAGTCCACGTCTTCTTCTAATAGCTGGAATCCATTCGGTGCTTTGACCTCGCGCAGTGCATATGAGCCCGCTGCCAGTCCGCTAACAACTACTTTTCCATCATTTGCAGAAACGATTTTGGCTGCGTTTTTCATCATGTCCTCGCGAGTCGTGTATTCTGTCCAGCCAACATTTTTTACTGCATCCAGTGTCATGTAATAGGTTTTGCTGTCTGCTTGTTTGATGACAACAAATTCTGCTCCACCCAGACCCTGTGTCTCTTTTCCATCCTCGTGTTTATGGAATTTATGACCGCCGACACCGATTGATGGCGGCTGCTCGGTTGGATCGATCGTCCATTCCTCGGATTGATCATCCTGCGTCAATTGAACCGCAAAATCATTGTCGATCTCAACATCGACAGGTGTATGCTCGGTCATCGATACGCCATAGTAAATTTCTACTTTCTTCCCTTTGTACTGGCTTAAAAACTCAGCGGTTTGTTTTGACTTGTTGAATTCTTCTGCATTGTCAGTGGCATTTTCCGCGTTTAACTTAGCCGTCAACGTGAATCCGGCATTTCCAGCATAGGGACTATCTGTGTTTTTGTACTCTTCCACGAAATTGGCTAAAAAGGCCGACTTTTGCGCATCTGTTAAGTCAGTCCCGCCAATCGCGATTTTGAAAATTCCTTCGAACTTCACACCGGTTTTGTTCAACTCATCTTTAAGGATCAGACGGGCATAGCGTGTCTGATTTTTCCCATCCTTCTCAATAATTTCTCCGATTTGATTGGGCATCGTAAAGGTCGCACGGTAGTTGATCAGTTTGCCGACTTCATAACCATAGTAATCGTCCGGTGCGTCAGGCAAAGCATCTCCATCTTCATCCAGCAATTCTTTTCCAACTTCTCCGGCAATTTTATTTTTCGGATATAAATGAACTTCATTCAATTCATTTTCCCCGCTCATCATTGGCAGTACCAAAATGGTTGGATTGGCATGCGCCGTCGCTCCAGTCGGCATTTCTTCTTCAAAGTAATACACTTTGTAAGTCCCGTCAGCCGCTCTTTTTACTAAACTTTTAAAAACAGCATCGCCAGCATCGTCGGTGATTGCATCTCCAGCCTTCGCAGCTCTCATATCAGAAAAAACATAATCCTTCATCAGCTGTTGAATTTTCTCTTTGTACTCCGCTTTAGTTTCTGAACCGTCTAATTGTTCGTCCAATTCCTTATAAAAATCAGCCGTAATGTCCCAAGCCGTAAATTTTACGCCCGGCAACCCTTCATACTGGTCCATGCCTGGCATCAATTCACCGGTATTTTGGATCGGTTTTGTTGGAAACTCATCCATCTTTTTCTTGTGCAAGGTTACTTTTACTGTTTCTTCTGCTGCAGAAGCTGCTGCTCCAGAATGGAATACTCCTGCCAGTAAAGGAATCAAGCATATCATTGCAGTGACCCATCGAACAACTTTTGTTTTCTTTTTCATTTATTTTTCCTCCTTGTTTGTTGTTTGAGACCTAGCGCCCCTACTAAAATCAGCAGCCCACCGAATACAGCACCATTTTCGAGAACCTCATTGGTTTGAGGAAGCCGCTTGCTTGTATTTGTTTGTACGTCTTTATTCCCTGTTGCTTTCGTTGCCGGAAGTTCTTTTGGCTTCTCAGTTGAAATTTTTGTTGTGTGCTTGCCGTGGATCTCGATCGCCCAATTCTCTGTTTTTCCGTTAACATCGTATTGTGGCAGAAAAAGAACGATCGGCACGAGCTGATGTTGACCTGTTTCCCCTTCAGCGATCAGCAAGTACCCCGCATCTTGTTCTTGCAGAAATCGTGGCAGAGTCAAACATGCCTTCCCCTCAGCATCGACGCTGATTGGCAATTCATTGACTTTTCTTAATTGCTCTTTGGCAATAAATGCTGCCATTTTTTCTTTCGTTGCTTGCTGATCCAGTAAAAATTCCTTTGCCGCCTTTTCTGACAGATTGTTGGTGTGTCGCCAAGACGTCAAATCATAAACTGTAAACGTAAGATTTTCGATCCCCTCAACCGTTTCTTCCCCTTCTAGCTTTGTATGTATCGACACTTGAACGTCAGCAGCCGGATCAAGTTCTGATGCGGCTGCTGGCATCATCGGTGACTGGATACTTGCAATCATGAGGAGGAGGCAGCCAAAAAAAAGCCTTCTTACTTTTTTCATCGTATTCCCTTCCTTTTGTTCAAAACAATCAATCCAAAACCTAGGCCACTTCCAGCTCCTAGAAACAACAAAGCTTTCGCTAAGATATCTTTCCTACCGATACCACCAGTATTGGGCAAAGGCCGCTTCACCATGTCGTTTCTGATTGTGATCGCTAGTTGGTTATTCTCCTCAGTTTCATCATACGCAACAACAGACGGATGATTCTCCAACCCTCTCACATAGTATTTGCCATCCAACACGTAAAGTTCGAATTTCAAAGCATCCTTCATACCGATGTAGCCGACAGGCGTTTTGGTTTCAGTCAGTCGATAGGTTCCCAATGATAGATTTTCAAACGTAAAGGTTGGCCCGTCCAGCTGCGCTTTTTCATAGTTGTCTGGACCATTTAGTTGAAAATTCGCTCCCTGAAGAGGTTGCTTTCGGTCATCCACCTTATGAACAACCAACGTAAGAGTCCTCTTCTGATTTTTAACAATATGCGGATTCGTAATTCCTTCAACTGCCGCTTCTACGCTTCTTCCGTCACTGGATTCAGTGACGATAATTTCGAAGTCAGGCATTTTTTGGTAGCCGGCAGGAACCTGCGTTTCTTCCACCTTGTAGCTTCCGATCGGCAAGTCTGGCAGATAAACGTCTCCCTTGTGATCCGGTTTAACCGTTGCAGCAGCAACGATTCCGTTCTCCATCCGTGTCACGGTAAACTGTGGTTTGTCATCCCCGATAAAAGGAGTATTGCTGTCTCCTCTAAGCTTGGTGAACAGGTAGTCTGTCGTCAGCAAGCTGTTGGTTATTTGAATCCCTTCACTTCCCATTGTCTTTGAGGTGAAGGTCGGATGATTGTAGCTGGGACTGCCGTAGCCGTAGACCCTGTCGCGGCCCTCCACCTTTTCAATCACGCGGTAGGTATGGTCGCTGCCAGCCGGGATGTCGTCAAATGTAGCTTGCCACTGATTCTCAGCGTGTAACTGCACCTGAGTAATATCTCTCCATTCACTGCCTGTTTTTTTCTGCAAAATGGCGTCAATTACTGGTGCTCGAAGTCCAAAATAATCCTCTGTCCCATTGAACTTGTCTACCCATGTTTTTTTAACCAGAATTGTAAAAGTTTCCGTTTCTGCTTTTACAGAAGGAATGCCAAAATCTAGTTGATCCTTTGAGCGCTCCGGTGTCGGCTGTAAAATCGTCCGCTTATTCGCTTGATACCAATGGCCGGAAATAAATCCAGGATCGTCCGTTTTTAATCGTATTCGGTACGACATTTCGATCTCTTGGTTGGCAGTTAAATTGAGATTTTCAACCTTGATTGTCCGCCGATCAGAAGAAAGCTGCACCGTAGGCATCGGGTCGATCGCGACTTGCTGATCGGTGTGGACTTGCCGGATCTGCGGTGTTCCAACCAGTTCAACCATATCACCTAATGGATCCGTGATCTCTCCTTTGTCAACGGTACGGATGATGGTCTGGTACCACTCCTTAAAATAGTCCACCAGCTCATTTTGGTTTTCTACATTGTGGAACAAATAGTCTTCCGCTGTATCCTGATGAGGCGTGCTTGTTGCATTGGCCTTCTTGGTAGAAAGCTTGTACAAGCCGCGAATCAATTCTGAGTTTGGATGGACCTCACTTAGATGACGAGTAATATTCAAGGAAATCGTATGGATCTCGATCCCTGAATCTTTTAAATCCATGGCCGTAGAATTTGCTGGAGTGATATGGCTGTTTATTCGCCCTGCATAAGCAGGAACAATTTTCGTAACATAGGTTTTTCCGCCGAGAAATTCCCCTTTTTTGTAATTCCCTTTTGAACCTGAATCATTCTTGATCAGCCGCCAGTTGTCATAATAGATGTTCTCATCTTCTTGATAACTCGTTGGCTTCCAGCTTAAATTTGGCGATCCGTCAGTCAAGATAAACAACATTTTTTTTCGTCCGGATCCTCCAGCCGCGTCAAACATATCTTTTGCTTCCTGCAATCCCCGTTGAGTAAACGTAGCTCCCATTGCTGTCGCTGTCTTGTATTCTTTTACCAAAGCATCCCACTGCCTCGGATCATTCGAAAGTTCGAAGGTGTTTTTTCCGCCTAGATGCGCAGAGCCCCAGGCATTGTTCGTGTAATCAGAAAAAATATGTCCACCAATACGAATGTTTTCTGCCGAAGGAACATGTACCTTCTTTAATTCGGCAATAAGTTTATCCAATGCTCGCTCGGCATTTCGCTTTCGTGTGGTCTCTGGATTCTCATTGTTAGGGTCCATTGAATCCGAATTGTCCAGCAAAAACAGAATATCCAGCCCCGGTCGATAGGTCGTATTCCCCCGAACGTTCACTTTGACAGTAAACTCATGTTCTGTGTCTGTTTCTGAAAGATATTTTCTTAACGAAAGATTGGGCGAGCTCGGATCATCTCCATAATGAATATAGGAGTTTGTGTGATCGTCTTGTGATACATCCCAGCTTTCCAGGCCGTCCCAACTACTCTGATTGGCTATGCCGCCTTGATGGTTAAGGACGTTGACCTGATCAGACGGCTGCCAAGCATACGCAGGATATGTCCCGGCATCTGATTTATATACGGGTACCTTATTGTTATACATTGATTCATAGGTCTTACTAGAAGAAAGCACCTCAGATTGGGGTGGAATTCCTTCACCTTCTGCCATACAGCCTATTCCTCGATTGGCTGCCCCTACTTTCATTGGCCACAAACTTAGAAAAATCGGAATAAGGAATACGAGGGTGATTCCTATTCGCAGTCTTCTCATTCCATAAAATACCTCCCATTTATTTCTCATCTACTACAACTATTTATTTTACCTAAATTAACGAAAAATATCTTATTTTTATTTTTCGAATAGCTAGTTATTTTAATATTAAATCAAGTTTTTAAACAAATAAACAAATCGTTTTGCGTTGTTATTAATCATTTTCGTTTATTTTTATTAAGCATTCTAAATATTCAATTTACACATATTTTTTTCTTAAAAAATAATGTTCACCAGTTTTTATAATAAAAAAATCGCAAAAAGATAACTTCAAGCAGTAACATTAATATAACTAAAGTTTTTTTATTATTTTATCCACTCTGCTTGCTGAATCCGCAAAAAAAGGCTGTCTGATAGTCACCAGTCAGCCTTCTCTTATTTACTTCTCTTTTTGTTCATTTCAATTCGTTAACTGATCAAACAGGGAAAAGCCATCAAAGGTTTCCCCATCGTAATACTTCATCAGCTGCTTGGGTGTCAGCTGCAAGGATGTTTGTTTTTCCTCTTCCGGTTGAAGCGCGACATACGATTGGTAGTTTTCCATTAAGCGGCGATACAGCTCTTTTTTAGTCGCTGCCTCTTCTGCGATAAAGGGTAGTTCGCGAAGAAAAGCGCTGTAGATCGGTCGATTTTCTACTATTTCGACCGGCAGCTCTATGACTGTAATGTTCATCTCTTGAAACAATTCCTTGTACATTCAAACAGCTCCCTTTTTGTTCAGCAGGCGATATTGCCGCGGGGTCATCCCAGTAGACTTCTTAAATTTCTTATAGAAAAACGCCTTGTCTCGATATCCTAAGTATTCGACGATTTCATGAATCGGTAATTCTGTGTGTACTAAGTAATCCTGCGCCAAAACAATTCTTTTTTCCATGAGGATTTCCGTAAAGGTCCTTCCGGTTTTTTCCTTTAACCGTGCAGAAAGGTAATTGGGATGAAAATGAAAATAAGCGGCGGCTTTCTCCAAAGTGATCGTTTGGATATGTAGGTCTAAATAAGCTAGTACCTCTTCGATCAGCTGATTTTTAGCAACATAGTCATCTTTTTGAATCAGCGCATGCTCGTGAAGCTGAGCGATCTCGACGATCAAAAGAACAAAAGCGGCCTTTGTTACTTTATTATTGAAATAGCACATTTTAACTATTTGCTTCAGCAGCAATAACGAATAAACATGAATATCAGATGTCGCGGGACAGCAATAGATCCGATAACGGCTGATCTGATGAAATTCCTCGCGAACGGCTTCCACAAAAAAACGATACAGCTCCCGCTCTTCAGAAAATTGTGTCAACAGCGAGTCGGAAAAGTACCCTGCCTTGAAATAAAAAGTCACGATCGCCGTTTCTCTATCACTGACTTCGTAGCGCACCGATGTTGGCGGGTTCACTAAAAACAAATGGCCAGCCTCATACTTTCTGGCGGTTCCATCTACTTCTACTATTGCCTCACCGTCTAAAAGATAAATGATTCTAGTATAACCGGTGGGGATCTCAATGGCTCCTTTGGCCTGCAACGTCACAAAGGCAGCAATCTCCCGTTTGACGTTGGTTTGAAATGCCTGCACTTCTTTTTGCATCGCCTGGTCATCCTGAAGGTAGCAATCTAAAGACGCGAGAAATTGATAAAAAGCTTCATAATGGGCTTCCTTGAAATAGACCATTCCAGCATCTCCTTACAAATGAACACGTTTTTCTTTATCTACACTATTTTTATTCCTAGAATAAGACCGTATAATAGCTTTATCATTATAACACCAATCATTGATTGAAACACTTTTTTGTATAATTTAGGAGGGAACCTATGAAAATTGGATTTATCGGAGCTGGTAATATGGCTTCAGCGATTGCCGAAGGTGTTGTTAAAAACGGCTTTAGCCAGGCGAATGATCTTTATCTTTACGACATCGCTACAGAAAAAGTACAAACATTTGCCGACCAACTCGGTGCGCATGCAGTTATTGATCCCCTGGAACTGATCCAAACCGTTGATCTTTTGATCTTGGCAGTCAAACCAAATGTGATCAAAGGTGTCTTAGAAGAGGCAAAATCAGCGATTTTAGCAAACCAGCCATTAGTGGTCTCGATCGCTGCTGGTACCAGCACAGAAGCTCTCTATGACGTATTCAAGACCGATCAGCCCATTCGTATCGTTCGAGTGATGCCAAACGTGAACGCGCTAGTTGGACAAGGCGCGGCTGCCGTCTGCGGCAATTCATTTGCGACCAAAGACGACGTAGAGACAGTCATCGCTCTATTCAATGCAATCGGAAAAGCTTGGCCTTTAGACGAACAATACTTCTCGATCTTTACCGCAATCGCCGGCAGTTCTCCTGCGTATGCGTTTCTATTTATCGATTCGATGGCTCGGGCTGCAGTGAAAAACGGGCTGCCTAAGGATATCGCTTTGGAGATGGCCACACAAGCGGTGTTAGGCAGTGCGGAAATGTTGAAAGACAGCAACGAAAATCCTTGGACCCTGATCGATCGGGTCAGCTCTCCTGGAGGAACGACCGTTGCCGGGTTAGTTGAGCTGGAAAACAATGCGTTTATCGCCACCGTGATCAAAGGCATCGATGCAACGATCCAAAGAGACCAAGAATTGAATCAAAAATAATCAAAACTGAGGTCGCAACTGGTCCATCGCCATTTCTTGTTTTACGCCTCAAACAAGAAGAACCCCGATTTTTTCAGGGTTCTTCTTGTTCTTCTTTTTACATATGAATCGGCAACCCTAGTCCTACTTCAGTTGCATCCATCACCATCTCAGAAAGCGTCGGATGTCCATGGATCGTTAACGCGATATCTTCAATCGTTAAAAACGATTCGATGGCCAACGTGATCTCCGCGATCAAATCACTGGCATTAACGCCTACGATCTGAGCCCCTAGCAGCAATTCTGTTTCTTCTTCGAAAACCAATCGTACAAAGCCTTCCGTCGCATTTAGCGACAATGCTCGGCCATTGGCCTGCATTGGAAAATTCGCTGTTTTGGCCTTGATTCCTTTTTCCTTAGCCTCAGCAAGGGTATACCCGACTGTCGCTACCTCTGGATCCGTAAAGCAGATCGACGGGATCGCACGATAATCTTTGGCAACGTTTTTCCCAGCGATCACTTCCGCCGCGATCTTTGCTTCATAGCTGGCTTTATGGGCCAATGCCAATCCCGGAACGATGTCACCGATAGCGAAAATCGATTTTGTGGTCGTTCGATATTGTTCATCCACTGTGACCAAGCCACGGTCACCAACGTTGACACCTGCTCTTTCTAACCCAAGATCATCTGTATTTGGCCGTCTTCCAACAGTGACCATGACATAATCTGCCTCGATCTTTTGTGTTTTGCCTTTCGTCTCAAATTCCACGAGGACACCGTTAGCAGTTTCTTCCGCTTTTTTTGCTTTGGCATCCGTAAAAATCTGCAAGCCTCTTTGTTGGAATTTTTTAGTTACCAGCTGCTGAATGTCTTTTTCAAAATTCGGCAAAATACTTGGTGTTCCCTCAATAATCGTTACTTCGGAGCCCAAATTGGCATAAGCGCCGCCTAATTCGGAGCCTACGATACCGCCGCCGATGATGATCAGCTTTTTCGGAACTTTTTTTAAGTTCAGACCGCCAGTCGAGTCCAAGATTCGACCACCGAATGCAAAACCGGGAATTTCGATCGGACGACTGCCTGTTGCGATGATCGCATGCTTAAATTCCAGTTTTTCGGGTCCCTTTTTTGTTTGGATCGCCAATGAATTTTTCCCTGTAAAGCTGGCCCGACCTTCGATCACTTCAGCACCATTCTTCTTCAGCAGCATCGCCACTCCCGAAGTCAGTGTTTTTACGACTTTTTCATTTTTCCACTTTTGAGTCTGCTCAAAATCAAGCTCGACTTCTTTGGTTTTTAAGCCTAAAAACGCAGAATCCTTTGCTTCTTGGTAACGATGTCCTGCGGTGATCAATGCTTTTGAAGGAATACAGCCCACGTTCAGACAAACGCCGCCCACATGCTCCGCCTCGATCACCGTAACTTTTTGACCTAATTGAGCGGCGCGAATCGCTGCGACATATCCTCCAGGACCTGCACCAATGACTACTGTATCGGTTTTCTTCGTCATGTTTCTCTCCACTCCATTTTGTTCTATTTGGTTACAGCAGCAAACTCATTGGGTTCTCCAGCAATTCAACGATCATACTTAAAAATTCTGATGCTGGTGCACCATCTACGACACGGTGGTCAAAAGATAAGCATAGATTTAGCGCAGAAACCCTTTTTACCTGTGGTCCTTCTTCGGTCTGCTCAACCACTACTTTGTCGTACATCCCGCCAACGCCTAAGATCGCTACTTCTGGCGCATTGATGATTGGGTTGAATTCTTTCACCTTGCTTCGTCCTAACGAGCTGACCGTGAAGGTTCCTCCACTCATTTCAGATGGCGTCAACTGGCCATTGCGTGCTTTGCCGGTTACTTCTTTGACTGCCTGCGTCAATGCACTCAATCCCATTGAATCCGCATGGTGAACAACAGGAACCACCAAGCCTTCTGAGACAGCTACGGCAACACCCATGTTGATTTCTTTAAACTGGCGAATGCCTTCGTCCAACCCATGAGCGTTGAATTCAGGGTGCGCCTTCAACGCAACCATCGTTGCTTTCATAATGATTTCCAAGAAGGATATCCGTTCCGAGGTTTGTTCTTCCACCATCGGCAGCAATTGTCCTCTAAGCTCTTTGACCTTAGTCATATCCACTTCAGCATTCATCGTGACATGCGGAATCGTGGTTTTGCTGGCAGACATCTTATCGGCGATTGCTTTACGCATCCCGCTCCAAGGAATCAACTCACTGGTGTCTGCTGCAACAGGATTCGCAGCAGCGGCCGGCTGTTCTTGGTAATTTGCAACGTCCTGTGCCTGAATACGGCCTTTGGGACCTGACCCATTGACCTTCTGCAGATCGATTCCCTTTTCACGTGCGATTCGACGTGCTGCCGGAGTGGCGCGAATATTTTTCGTATCTACCTTAGCCGGTTCTCGTGCTGCTGCTGATTTCTCTTCTTTCGTTTCAACAGCTGCTTCTTCTTTCGGTGCTTCTTTTGGTGCTTCTTCGCCAGATGGCATCTCAGCTGGAACTTCTTCCCCAGCTTCGCCAATATAGGCAATGACTGAATTGACCGGTGCACTCTCATCATCACCAATGTATTTCTTTAATAGAATTCCTTCATCATACGCTTCAACTTCGATGGCGATTTTATCCGTCATTACTTCGAAGATCGCTTCGCCGACTTCAACCGGGTCGCCTTCATTTTTCAACCAGGTCGTGATCGTTCCAACATCCATCGTTGAGCTCAATTTCGGCATTAAAACCTCGTGTGCCATGCTTTTCTCCTCCTTTATGCCATCAGTTCGCGACAAGCTTCAACAATATCTTCGACTTGCGGCACTGCTTTTCTTTCTAGCTCAGGATGGTACGGCATCGGAATTTCTTTGCCTGCCAAACGGACGATCGGTGCATCCAGAAAATCAAAGGATTCGCTTTCTGCGATCACACTGGCTAACTCTGCACTAAATCCGCTGCGCTTGACTGCTTCTGTCACCACAACAGCCTTGCCGGTTTTCATAACTGAATCTACAATCGTTTCTTTATCTAATGGTACCAAGGTTCTTGGGTCGACGACTTCAATATTGATGCCTTCTTCTGCCAAAATATCAGCCGCTTCCAAAGCTTTGTGAACCATAATGCCGGTAGCAACAACAGAGATATCTGACCCTTCTCGTTTGATATCCGCTACGCCGATCGGAATCGTGTATTTTCCTTCCGGCACATCCGAAGAGGTGCGGTAACATAGCTTGTGTTCATAAAACATAACCGGATTGTCATCTTCGATTGCTGCATGCAGCAATCCTTTTGCGTCATACGCAGTTGCCGGCTGGATGACCTTCAGACCCGGAATATGAGCCGTCCAGTTTTCTAAACTTTGGGAGTGCTGTGCGGCTGCTCCGGTACCAGAACCGCCTGGTGTCCGCATTACCAAAGGAATCTTGGCTTTTCCGCCATACATATAACGGATCTTAGCTGCCTGGTTCACGATTTGATCCAACGCGATCGTAATAAAATCAGAAAACTGAATTTCAAAAATCGGACGCATCCCAGTCATTGCTGCGCCGACAGAGGCTCCAGCGATCACCGATTCCGCGATTGGGGTCGAACGGATTCGTTCTTCGCCAAATTCTTCAAACATGCCGCGGCTGACCCCAAAGGCCCCTCCATAGATCCCAATATCTTCGCCCATCAAAAAGACGTCTTCATTTTCACGCATTGCTTCTGACATAGCTTCTCTTACTGCTTCTGAATAAGTGATTTCTCTCATCAACTTGCTCCTCCTATTTCGTTACTAGGGCAATCATTTTCTCGAAAAATGATTTTCATTCTTCCTATACTTTTCATCGCCTCAGCAATGGGTTAATCTGAGTAAACATCTTCGTACATACTTTCCATTTCTGGCATTGGGCTCTCTTCCGCAAACTTCACGGCATCTTCAATCGCTTGCTTGGATTCTACCCGAATTGTTTCTGCTTCTTCTTCCGTAAACAATCCAGCAGCAACAAATTTTTCTTTTGCCAGCTTGATTGGATCACGGTTTTTACGCCAATCTTCTTCTTCCTCTTTGGTTCGGTATTTCTTGGCATCCGATTTTGAATGGCCCTTCCAGCGATACGTCATTGCTTCGATCAAGGTCGGTCCTTCTCCACGCCGAGCTTTCTCTACGGCATCGTAGGTCGTATTGATGACTTCAATCAAGTCGTTGCCGTCGATCGTAATCCCTTCGATTCCATAAGCTTTTGCTCGTTCAGACAACTGGTCCACTCTCATCATGGTTTTAAACGGACCACTCATGCCGTATTGATTGTTTTCGATAAAATAAACCACTGGCAAATCCCAGATCGCTGCCAAGTTAACCGCTTCATGGAAGCTTCCTTCATTAGTAGAGCCGTCCCCTGCATAAGCCAGAGCTACATTATCCAAGCCCTTCATCTTGGCAGTCAAAGCTGCCCCTGTAGCAATTGGAAAACCGCCGCCAACGATGCCGTTTGCGCCTAGATTTCCTGTATCTAAATCGGCGATATGCATGGACCCGCCTTTTCCGTTGTTCGTTCCAGTCGTTCTTCCAAATAATTCCGCCATCATTTCATTGACGTTGCAGCCTTTAGCGATCGTTTGTCCATGTCCTCGATGGGTAGCAGTGATCCAATCTGTTTTTCTTAGAACCGCTCCGCTTCCTGCTGAGGAAGACTCTTGCCCAACTGCCAAGTGCGTCGTTCCATGGATCAATCCTTTCGCAAACAGCTGATCCACTTTTTCATCGAAATAGCGAATTTCCCACATTGTTCTGTAGACTTTTTTCAAGTCTTCATCAGTCAAACCTGCACGATTTGGCACGGACATTTTTGTTGTCTCTGACATAATTTACGCTCCTTTTCTTTCATTCATCTATAACTAGTTCTGCCCAAGCAAAACTTAGCGCTAATCCAATAATTTCTTGGCAGTCTCTTCATCAGTGATCAATACATTGACCAAGCCGCCTCTGAGCGCTGCTCGAATTCCCTCTGACTTCTCTTTTCCCCCAGAAACACCAATCCGCAACGGGATCTTCTTCAAATCATCTAAATTGATCGCCAACACCCGTTCGTTCCAAGTGCACTCTGCCAACTGGCCATCCTTGTCAATAAAGTTGTAGCAAATATCTCCGGTCACTTTGCGTTCCGACAATTCTGTCCGCAGATGATCGGAATCCGCTAACAAATACGTTTTGGTCATCGTAGAGTAGGCCGGCAACCCACCAATCCCTACCAAGGCAACATCGACACTTTTGGCTTCGTCAAACACATTTTTGATAAATGACTGCTCCATGAACACTCGTTTAGCTTCTGCTGAATCCACGGTGATCGGTGCATGCAGTTCAACCGCTCGCCCGTCGCATTTTTTAGCAAACAACTCGCAGACCACGTTGGCCTGCAGTGCCATGTGCTGCTGCCCCATGCCTCCAACCAATGGCAAAAAGCTAAGGTTTTCCATTTGATTCTTTTGCGAAAAATTCATCGCTGCTTCATGCACGACGGTTCCTGCAGAAACGCCGATCTTCTGATTCGGCTGTAAAATACGTGCCAAGTATTTTGCGGCGGTAATTCCAATTCGTTTGTTCAGCATCTCTACTCCAGTCGGAGCGATGCAAATGACTTCCTTCATGCCATATTGCTCCATGATCTTCTCTTCCAGCATCCGGTATGGATGTGCGAGATCATCATGAATGATAATTTCCACTAATCCTAAGTCTCGAGCTTTTGACAGATACTTTGATACCAATGAACGGCTGATATTGAATTTTTTTGCAACCTCGGATTGTTTAGCTCCTTCTTCGTAATACATCGAAGCAATTTCTACTAACAATCTTCGATCATCCGAGTAGCTCATGTTGTCCCTCCTGTATCTTCATTTGAATTGGCATCCTGATTGAACGAGTTTGAATCTAACACTTTGTTCACCTTTTAACATATGTTCTATAACGTGACATATGTTACACCTCAATAGTAGGTGGCTTTCAATCCATTGTCAACGCTATCATCGGATTTTCGTTCATATTTGGTGGATGTTCCCAAATGAATGCTGCCAGTCACAAATGTTCCGGCTTTTTTGAGACAACAAAAGCCATTGATCCCTGTTGTAAGCCGCCTCTAAAGCGTACTTCTGGTCTCAATGGCTTTGCATGCAGCTTGTTACGTCAATGCTTCGATTACTTTATCACAGCAGCCTTCCATTCCAAACTTAGTAATAAACGGAGTTCCATCGATTACGGGAACCTCGGTAGTAAATTTAGGCTGTCCGATGACTACAACGGCATCCACATCTGGATCAACCGTTTCTACTTCATAAATACTTTTGCCATATACATTGACGTCTATTCCTTTTTGGCTAAGATAGTCTTGAATATAATTTACAGCAAAATTACGCTTGTTATCTGATGTACCCGCTGCCACTAAAATTGTTTTCATAGAGTCTCCTTCTTTACTGTAATTAGTACGTTCGACCGCCGTCTGCCAACATAATTTGTCCATGAATATAAGAACTTTCCGGACTAGCCAAGAAAAAGGTCAGATTGGCAATATCCTCTGGCTGTCCAAAACGACGGATCGGAATTTTTTTCACTAATTCTGCGCGACTGGCCTCATCCGGATACAAATGATCCAAAATATCTGTTTGAATCACCCGAGGTGCCACTGCGTTCACATTGACTCCCTTTGGCCCTAGCTCTTTGGAGATCGTTCGCATCAAGCCGTGCTGTCCTGCCTTCGACGAAGCATAATGCGCGCCGCCGCCTGTTCCTGTGATCCCAGAACCGGATGTGATAAAGATGATCTTGCCTTGGTTGGAAAGAAAATCGTTATAAAAGGCTTTGATCGTATAAAATGACCCGTCCAAATTGATTTTCAGCACCCGCTGCCATTCCTCGATTGATATCTCTTCAACCGTATGCAGATAACTGATCCCCGCATTGACCACCAGCACATCTACTCGTCCAAAATGATCGAAAACGGTCTCACGTACCTGAGCAAGATCATCAAAGCGACTGACATCCGCATGGACAAATTCCGAACGAGCATAGGCAGAAAATTCCTGTGCGGTTTTCTCACCCACCTCACGATCAAAATCGACGATTACAGTATAGGCCCCTTCGCGAGCGAACCGCTCAGCGATCGCTTTGCCGATTCCTTTCGCAGCACCCGTCACTACAGCAACCTTTCCTTGCATTTCACCCACTGCTGCCCACGTCCTTATTTCAAGATTTCCACGATTTTTTTAACATCTTCTTCGATCCCTACTCCGGTTAAGAAGGATAGTGCACGAATCACTGGGATCGCATCACTTTCAAAAGAGGTCGTGGTGACCACCAAATCCGCATTTTCGATTTTTGACGGCAATTCTGCAACTTTGCATTGTTCCACAGTAGCAGGAATGCCATTTTTTTCCAATTCTTCTTTCACGCGCATACATACGACGGTCGAAGTCGCTACTCCAGTGCCGCACGCGATCAATACATGTTTTTTATTCATTTGTCCCTACTCCTTCTGATCCTGATTTTTTATCCGTTTGGTCCAGCAATCCATAATGGCGCTTGATGTCATTGCGAGTCCAGAACCACAATGCTCCGTAGCCCAACAGAGCAATGATTCCTGCCGCAAATTGCGGAACGTTTGATGGATCGATCAGCTTCAGCATGATCCACAAAGTGATGTGGCAGCTCATATCGATCCCTGAAATCATCGTTGCACCTTCTGGGAAAGCAAAGCCAACTGCATGCGCCATCGTGGTCGTCAATTCACCCAGGTTGGTGGCAATAAAGAACACGATACAAATAGATACAATGGCATTCAGCAAGCCGCGGAAAATATTTCCTTTCGAAGCGGCAATGGACCAAATAACGGTAAATGGCAATACAGCTAAATCGGCAAATGGCAGCATCCGGTTGTATGGCAATACAGCTGCCAAAACAATCGTGATCGGTACCATGATCAACGCACAAGTAATAATCGCCGGGTGAGCCGTAACTACTGCCGCATCCAAACCGATATACACTTCTTTTCCTGGGAAGCGTTTTTGAATAAACGTTTTTGCTGCTTCCGCAATTGGAGATAAACCTTCCATTAAAAGCGCTACCATTCTAGGCATCAAAATCATAACAGCTGACATCTGAACCCCTAATTGAATGATCGCCTTTGGATCATAGCCGGCTAATCCGCCCATACCTAGACCAAGGATCAAACCAATCATCATCGGTTCGCCGAAAATTCCTAATTTGTCTTTTAAGTTTTCTGCATTGATATCGATTTTGTTGATTCCAGGAATTTTATCCCAAATTTTATTTAAAGCATAGGTTATTGGTGCAAAGTTGACGGTCTCTCCATGAGGCAGTGAAATCCCTGGCAGTCCATAAAAATGTTCAACTGCTGGGGCTGTCCAGTCCGCCAGTTTGAAGATGACAAACGTGTTGATCAACGCACACACGATTGCGATCACGATTGAATTAGTCGCGTAATAGATCATTGCTCCCGGGAAAATCAAGTGCCAATAATTCCAAATATCTACGTCCATTGTTTTCGTTTGATTGAATCGCAGTAAAATAATATTAAAAATGAAAATTGCGGGAATCAAAACCACTGCGATCGGTGTTGCGAAGGTAATCGCTGCGCCGATCGGCCAACCAACATCCAAAATATCCAAGTTCAATCCTAAGCGGGCGATCATGGCCTGTGATGCTTGTCCAATCGAATCAGAAAGCAGCCCGATTACCAAGTTCAACCCGGTAAATCCGATCCCAACTGTCAACCCTGCACGGAACGAGCGACTCAACTTTTGACCCAAGATAACACCAAAAATCGTCAAAATAATTGGCAGCATCGCCGTTGCCCCTAGATCCAAAATAAAATTAACCCCAGCTTTGATCATCTCTAGCATTCTTTTCATCTCCTTAAATAGAATGAATCATTCTTGTATCCCTAATTGATTGTTTCCAACAACTGCTCTACTTCATCCATCTGCTCTCCGGCTTTTAGCAGGTGCAGATTTTTCTCTTCTTGGCATAAAGCGATCAGGCTTTGCAGCATGACTAATTGCTTTTCCGGTTCCTTAATCGCCAGCATAAAGACCAGTTCCACGTCCACATATTCTTGTTTGCTGGCCATGATCTCAAAGGTGACCGGCTGACTTAACACCCCAACTAAAAACCCTTCTTTGATCACATGCTCCGAATCCGTGTGCGGAATCGCCACACTGATCCCTGGTGTCGGAAGTCCTGTTGGAAAGACTCGTTCGCGTTCGATTACCGCGTGTTGATAGCTTTCCTTGACAAAGCCCTCTTCCATCAGAACACTGCTCATCTTTTTCAATAATTCTTCTTTGTCGGTTTCATCAAATACACAATATAGATAGTTTTGTTTGTCATCGCATAATATTTTTTTCATATCAAAATCCCATCACTTTGTCTTCCATTTTTTTTAATTCGATCATGATCTCTTCTGGTGTCTGGCAAGCGCTCATCCGCGGCAAAAAGTTTTCTGTGGCTAAAATCTCTGTAAAATAGTACAAACACGTGCCGATCGACCGTCCTTCCGGCAAGCTGAAGGCGATTACGTATTTTACTGGATCATTCTTTTTATGATTAAATTTGACCGGCTCCTTCAATCGAACAAAGCTGGCACCGATTCTTAGTGCCCCTTGCGATGCTTCAGCATGAGGAATCGCTACGCCTGGAGAAATGACGATATATGGGTCTGTTCCCTCGATGAATTGAATCATCCCTTCGATATATTCCTTCGTAACGTATTGATCCTGCAGCAAAATGCTGCCTGCTCTGCGAACGGCGGCCTGCCAATCCGCGGCGGCATAGTCCAGTTCAATGTGATCCAAACGTAAAATAGCGGACAATCGAAGGATTTCTTTGGTCTCTAACGACATTTGCTCATTCAGCCGATAAAACTGCTCTAAATCATTTAAAAAATTCTGTTGATTTTCTTCGTCTACATACTTTTCAATCACGGGTAGAAAACTTTGGATCAGCTTCTCTTCTTTGGTCATCAAATAATTTTGATCGATAAATTGTTGAGGTTTGATTTTATAGATGGCTTTTTGAATCGTGATAATATCATCTTCGGTCAAAATCGGATTGACCAGCACCACTGGTGATTTTTCGTATTGTAAAGGGACGGTCGAAATAATCAAGTCCTGATTTTGCGGTTGGATCTTTTGCAAGGTGTGGGAAGAATCGACGGACACGATCTCCAAATGAGGAAAAGCCGCTATCAGCTTCACCTTGATCAATTGTGCCGTGCCGCTTCCCGAATTACAGACCAGTCGAATTCGGATCGGCCCTTGCGCGGTCGTATTGATCGTGTTTTCCAGAATCGCCATCACATACATCACGATGAAGGACAATTCATGATCGGTAACTTGCTTGCCTAAATAGTGTTCGATCTTTTTCAGATGCTTCTTCACCAGCGGAAAAATCTCTGTATAGGATTGATAAACTTCTTCATACAACGCATTTTGAACACTGCTGTTTAACTTAATGCGATAAATCAATAATTTCAAATGGTTCTCCAGCAATTCAAACAGATCACTATTCAGGTAATACTTGATGTTCAGCTCTCGTGCCAAATGAAAGATGAATTCATTGATCAAAATCTGGATTTCGATCGAATCGATCTTTCGGCTGTTGTTCTTGATATAACTTTTACTGCGCAAGATCGATACCAGATAATCCGTCTCGCCCTGGTTCATCTCCAATGAATAATACTGGCTCAATTTTGCAATGATCGCTTCAGCAAAATTGTACTTTGAGCTTTCCCGCAACTTTCGAAACTCGTAGGAATCTTCGATCGAATAGCCCAGCTGCAGCCGCTCCAGCATGATCAACAGATAACAGACCACCTCTTGGTAAGAAAAGTCCGACAGCTCGATTTCCTGCTGCTTTTCTACCTCCAGCAGCAGCTGGCCGACCTCCCGGTAGCGTGTATGCTTGTCGATGATATCCAGCAGCAGATTTTGAAAAATATTGTTCTCACTGCTGAAGGCATAATCATAATCATTGTCGAACAAGCCGTTGAAGATGATCAGTTTCGTCATTGCTGCACGAATTTTTTGTTCATCCCCTTTGACTTTGTACCCTTTCCCCACTGCTGAGTAGAGGACCAGATCGTTCCGTTGAAACCACAACTTCAGCTCTTCAATGTCGCTGACAAGTGTGTTGCGGCTGACCAGAACGTATTCAGACAGGTAATAGGTTGTAACATAGTCATTGCTGGTAACAAGCAATAACGCTAAGATCGTTCGGCGTTCATCTTGAGACAAGTGATAATCTTGAAAGGAACCGTATGTTTTTAACAGTTCGTTTAGATCGACCTCCTTTGAAATCTGCAAATGCCCGGCTTCGTCAAAAATGATTTTTGCGTCGTTGTTTTCTTCTAATCGAAAGTTGATTTCTTTGATGTCATTCCGAATCGTTTGATTAGAAACCTTAAACAAATGAGCATAACTGTGCAACGTTTGCTTTTTTCCATGTAAAATATCCAATAGAATTTTGTTGACTCTTCGATTCACACCTATCACCTCTACACTTCTCATTATATTTTCATTCGATTATTTCACAAGACCAATCCTTTTTACCGCGCCATCAAAAAAATTGTACTAGAACAAGGATTGCGAAAGGAAAAGGAACATGTTAGGCTGAAGGAAATAAAAGATTCTTCTTATATAATAACATCTATCCCTCTACAATAAACTAAGGATGATGTTTAAAAATGAAGGCATTGAGAAAAGTAGCGTCAGGCTATGGAAATCTGGAAATTTCTAATGAAAAAGCAGTCTCTCCATTAGAGGGTGAAATGAAGATTCGTGTTTTAGCAACCGGGATCTGCGGGTCGGATATTCATGCATTAAAAGGAGAATATAACAAACAGATCCCTTTGACACTAGGACATGAGTTTGTTGGAGAAGTCGATGAGATCGGTCCAAGTGTAACAGATTTTAGTACAGGCGATCGCGTCTTCAGTGAAACAACCTTTGAAGTTTGTGAAAAATGCGTCTACTGTCAGCAGGAAGAATTCAACCTCTGCAGCCATCGAAGGGGCATCGGAACACAGGTGGATGGGAGTTTTGCGGAGTATGTGATCGTGAAAGCTGCCCGCTGCCATCTGCTACCGCCAGAAATTGACACGAAGGTCGCAGCGATGATGGAGCCGCTAGCTTGTTGCATCCATGCGGTGATGGAGAAAACCACGGTCGCTGCCGGAGAAAAAATTGCTGTGTTTGGACCTGGTCCAATTGGCATGCTGCTGGCAGCTGTCTTGGTTTCTTTAGAAGTAGAGGTCTATTTGATTGGAATTACGAAGGACCAAAAACGGCTGGCTCTGGGCAAACAATTAGGCATCCAACATATCATCGATAGTCAAAAGCAGGATTTGGATGAGTATATCCAGAGCCACACAGATGGCATCGGTGTAGATCAGGTCTTTGAATGCTCCGGCAGTCCAATTGCTGTCCTGCAGGCGATGACCATTTTGAAGAAAAAAGGCCGCTTGATCCAAGAGGGACTGTTCGCTAAAGACATGAATGAGATCAATATGAGTTTGCTGATCCACAAAGAACTGGAATATATCGGTTCGAGGACTCAAAAGCCCAGTTCATGGCGTAAAACATTGGCCTGGCTGCAGGAAAAACAGGTCGATCTCACACCGATCGTGACCAAGACACTGCCGCTGGAGCACTGGGAGGAAGCCTTTGAATTGGCAATGAATGGTGATGAATTAAAGGTTTTGATGATTCCATCAATGAACTAGACAAAAAACGGGGAGATCACAGTGGATTTCCCCGTTTTTTTGTCTATATTTCTAAAACACAACCACTCGTGATTCACTGCTGTTGCCTTTATAGTCCTGATTGATCATGTGCACCAGCTTTGTTTCTTTGGGAACAGAGACTTCAAAGGCACCATTGGAACCCGTCTTTAGTGTCACTACTTCTGCTCCTTGAGCATCCTCTACCAATACCATGCTGTTTGCCTCCCCATATCCTTGGATCGTACATGTATTCGCTGCTACAGAAATATGGGTGATCTCCAGTCCTTTCGGCGGTGTTCTGTCCGCATTGACGACTTGAACGTTGCCAAATTTCGTAAAGGTATAATTTTTGGACAACAAGGTTTTAAACCCGATTTTTGCCCCTAAGGTGACTTTAGCTGTCTCATCGCGCTCTGCTCTATATTGAATTGATTTGTTTTGATCCGTTTTCGTTTTCAGACTGTCTACTCGCTGTTCGCTGCCGAATCCATAAAGAACAGTTGGGTACGTAATATGTGCATTGGTTTCATTTTTTGCGGTAAATGACAACTCATAGGTTTCTCCTTCTTTCACTGGAACATCTTGACCAACAGCACCTACATTTCCTAACCCTTCATTGTAAAAGCTGACACCCTGCTCTTTCTGAAAAGCGGTGACTAGATCACGTTTTCGCGCTTGCTTCAACACAAATTCAGCGTGTTTGTTTCGGTTTAACGGGTTGGTACTGAAATTTCGGTTGTCCGTGCTGGTTTGCCACTCGTTAAACTGGCTAGTTGTAAACTCAAAAGTTGGATTCTTCAACAAGTTGACATCTGGTGCTAGTGCTGCATGTTTAGTGTTCAAGTTAAAAACCGTCGTCAAAAAGGATCGGACAGTTTCGGTGTACAGTGACTCATTGACTAAAATCGAGTCGCCATGCTGTGCTCCAGGCACTGTTAATTTTTCTTTGTACCCAATGGCTTTATCAAACAGTTGATCATGAGCTGCTGGTGGAATAAACCAGTCATCACTCCCATGAATAAAGAGCTTAGGAACCCCGGTTTTATCCACACTGTTGATTGGAGCCACTTGGTAGAGATCCATTCCTAAAATGGGTTTTGTCTTTGTATCGTTTAATTGTCGAATCAATTTATTGGTTTTTGCTGGTGTATCATATTGGCTCAGCAGTGGAATATATTTGAAATAGCGTGTGAGCAGACCCAATGTATCAATGAACTGCTGTTCTATCGAAGCATAGCCGCAGTCTTCAATATAGGCGATCACATTCGGATGCGGTGTTTCTTGTGAAAGCATCGTTGTCGCACCGCCCATCGAAACCCCGGTTACAATGACTTGCTGCTCAGGTTTGTTCTGGACCTCTTGGTCAATCCAACGGTTCAGATCCTCTTTTTCATAGTGCCCAAAGGTGATGTATTCTCCTTCGCTTTTGTTGTGAGAGCGTGTATCTGGCAGCAATACATTGTAGCCTAAATCAGAATACAGCTTTGCATGCATCAGCATCACATCGGATTCTGCCCGGTACCCATTATGGAGCAGGACGGTTTTATTTGATTGATTATCAATGTATCGAGCATACAACAGCAGGTTTTTACCAGTCGGAATGTCATAAACCGTTTGTGTTCGCTCAGATGTGTTGGTTAAGCTGTTGAACCAGCCTGTATATGTATTTCTTAACTCGTCTGAAATGACCGAGCCTTTATTCTCTCCTGCCGCCAAGTTCGTCAACAAGTCGAACAATGGACTCTCTCGCTTGAATCCAAAATCAAAAGCCAAACTAACGAGAGCCTGATCTGCCACATCACCTATCAACCCCCGGGCTTTCGGCTGCTGATCGATGTAATCTGTCAGGTAGTCCTCGATATAAGCAACTACTTCTTCTTGTTCAGCTGACAACTCTTCACGTTCTTCAGGAAGTGCTTCCTCGATCAATGGATTTGAACCTTCCACTGTCGGCTTCGCTTCTGACACAGCGAAAATCCCAGACTCTACTTCCTGATAAGCTTCTTGTGCCTGCCCAATGATGGGCCATTGTGTACCAACAACTCCCATCACGATAAGACCCTTTACTAATTTCCCCTTCATTCAAACTCCTCCTTTTTACTCCAATCACAAAAGCGGATTTTTTGCCCGGTTATCCCTCAACAACTACCCGCTTTGTTCGACTCAAAACTACTTGAATCTTACTGGAATACTCTTTGTTTCGTCAATCTAATAAAAGGATGGAGAATCTGTATAAAGCCTGATATATCAAGCTTTCCTTGAGATCGTCTTTGCTTTCTGAATTCAAAACTTTTTCCCTTGTTTTTGCGAGATCTGCGCAAAAAAACGAGACACCCTTGTGCCTCGTTCATAAATCGCTCATTAAGAGTGATTTTGTGCGACTTGTTCAGCTTTAGCTGTCCCTTGAAACTTCAATAAAATCATTTTCGTGATCTCCATCAATAAGACTGCCGCCAATGCCAACAGCATGCTGAAGCCGACATGATTCAGGGTAAAGCTTTCTGGAATTGCAAAGATTTCCCGTACTCCAGGTATCAAGGTCACACTGTACAGCGCACCGCAGACCACGATCGCCAGCCACACCATTTTATTGGCAAAAAATCCCGCCTGCCAAGAGGTTTGTGTATTTGAACGAGCAGGCAAGGTTTGGAAGGTTCTGCTCCAAATCAAGGTGGAAAACGCCATGGCGATTCCGATCTCAGCAGACTCTTGCATACCCAACCATTGAGCAAAGATCACGGCTGCTGCAATCAAGATCCCTCGATAGGTCACCGAGCTCAATGTTCGACCAGTGAAGATGCCTTGATCAGGATCTCGTGGTGCCCGGCGCATGATCGTCGGCTCCGCTTTTTCCAATCCTAAAGCGATCGCCGGCAACGAATCGTTCACCAAGTTGATGAACAACAGCTGCAAGGCAGTGAACGGGTTACTCCAGCCCATAACCAATGCGAAGATGATCGCAATAATCGCGCCTAAGTTTCCGGCAAACAAATAGGAGATCGCCTTTTTGATATTGTCGTATACATTTCGACCAACCTTGACTGCACTGATAATAGATGCAAAGTTATCATCTGTCAGAACCATTGCAGCGGCATCTTTAGCAACGTCTGTACCGGTTCCCATAGCGATCCCAATGTCTGCCTGCTTCAAAGCCGGTGCATCATTGACGCCGTCTCCAGTCATGGCAGAAATTTTGCCTTTGCTTTGCCAAGCGCGGATAATTCGAATCTTATTCTCTGGGGAAACACGTGCATAAACGGTCACCTTTTCTAACCGTTCCATCAGTTCCTCTTCAGTCAGCTGATCCAATTCTGTTCCTGTCAGGGCTAGATCATCATTGGTAAAGATCCCAATTTCTTTAGCGATCGCTACCGCAGTCGTTTTGTGGTCGCCCGTGATCATGACCGTCTTCATGCCGGCATCTTTGGCGTCACTGACAGCTTTGAAGACTTCTTTCCGAGGCGGATCGATCATAGCCAGCAGCCCGACAAAAATCAAGTCCTCTTCATCTTCAAATTCCAGATCCCGATCGGCGAGCGGCTTATAGGCAAAGGCCAGTACGCGCAATGCTCGTTCAGAAAATGCCTCATTTTGATGTTGAATCTGCTTCTTGTATTCTTCCGACATCGGTACGACCTCGCCATTCAACAGGACATGACTGCTGCGTTGGATCACGATGTCTGGTCCGCCTTTCGTCAGCAAGATTTTTTCGCCTTCAATCTCATGCTGGGTAGACATTAATTTCCGATCTGAATCGAACGGCAATTCGTTGATCCGCGGAAATTTGTCGCGTAGTTCCTGGTAGGGTTGATCTTGTTTGTTGCTGAAATCGATCAAGGCTACCTCTGTCGGGTCGCCTATTTTCGCTCCGTCTTCAGCAATCGCCGCATCATTGGCCAACACACTGATCTCAACCAGACGACGTTCATCTTTGCTCCAGCTCTCAGGTGATTGGGAAAATTCACCACTCTGACCATTCGGCAAATAGAAATCCACAACCGTCATACGGTTTTGCGTCAAGGTCCCGGTTTTATCCGTACAGATGACACTGGTTGATCCCAATGTCTCAACAGCCGGCAGCTTTCGAATGATGGCATGTTCTTTTGCCATCTTTTTCGTTCCTAAAGACAATACGATCGTCACGATCGATTGCAGTGCTTCTGGAATAGCTGCTACAGCGACTGCGATGGCAAACATAAACGCATTGACCAAATCAGCCGTCAAATCTCCAGAACCGTCGCCCATAAAAATTCGGATGACCTGTACCGCAAGAATGATGAAAGACAGGCCTAAAATGGCTAAGCTCAGCTTCTTGCTGAATCGATCCAGCCCTCGCTGCAACGGTGTTTTTTGTTCAACAGTCGTCTCTAAAAGCCCGGCAACCTCCCCGATCGCCGTATCATTTCCTGTAGCCGTTACTACAAATCGTCCACGGCCATAAGTTACGATCGTTCCACTATAAACCATGTTAATACGATCCCCGATCGGTACCGTTGCTGTGATCATTTGAACTTCCTTTTCAGCCGGAGTAGATTCGCCCGTCAGCATCCCTTCATCGACCTTCAAGGATCCTTCTTCCAACAAACGTCCATCCGCAGGCACATAATCTCCTGCTTCTAGCAACGCGATATCCCCAACGACTAAATCCTTTGCCAGAATCGATTGCTCTTTTCCTTCACGAATCACATTTGCATCCGGTGCAGAGAGGTTTTTCAGCGCAGCCAAGGAGCCCTCGGCCTTTTTCGTTTGGATCACACTCACAACCGAATTCAGCAGCAGGACCGCAAAGATGACCAGTGATTCAACATAGGCCCCCATTACCAATTGGACTGTCGCTACAATCAGCAGAACGATCACCATTGCATCTTTGAAGGTCTCTAAAAACAGCTGGATACTTGATTTTTTAGGGGCTTCCTTTAACTGATTCGGCCCGTTCGCAGATAGGCGTTTTTGAGCCTCTTGCGTGGTCAATCCTTGGTCAGAGGTTTGCGTTTCTTGTAAAACTTCCTCTAGCTTTTTTTGATACATTTCTTGTGTCAATCACAATTCTCCTTTTTCCTGTTTCTCCTTAAGATAGAAAAAGAGACCTAAGACAAGCGATCTTGTCTTAGGTCTCACCATTTCAAATAATACCAGCAGATCTTCATGATCTACTTACTGTTGACATTATTACAACGTGCGTTGCTGGTTACTCCCCTAAGGAAATATTTTATTGTACCTCCATCGTATCGAAAAAGGACCGACTCCGCAATAAATGCGCTCAGAGGACTGGGAATCCTTAAACATTTCGAAGGATCAAATAGAAATCCCACTTTGGAAGCATCTTTCGCTTCATTCGTTGCTTATTTTTTCCAGTCATTGACTTGGTCGGGATGTGCCTTCACCCAGTCCTTAGCAGCATCTTCGGGGTTTTCCCCATCATTGATCGCCAGCATAACATCCTCCATGTCTTTTTGCGTCCAATTGAAGTTATCCAAGACATTGTAGGCGTCTGGTTGGTCTTCCTTCAAGCCTTTGCGGACAATCGTGTGGATCGTTTCTGCCTGACCCATCGCCCCCTTTGGATCTTCCAAATATTTCAATCCATATTTAGCAAACATCCAGTGAGGCGACCAGCCAGTGATCACGATCGGCTGTTTAGTTTGGATAGCTTGTCCTAATGCAACTGTCATGGCACCGGAAGAAGAGGTAGCCACGTGCCAATCCGCAAGATTTGGGTATTCCTGTACAGTCTTCTCAGCCGCATTCACAACGCCGGCGCCTGGCTCGATTCCTGTGATGGTTTGGTTGGCTTGGTCACTCAGGTCCTCAATGGATTCCACATCCATGTAATCAGGAACGACTAATCCGACCTTGGCACCCTCCAAGTTGACACCTAGATCTTCAACTTGATCTTTGTATTGTGCATATTGTGCTTGATGCGTATTCGGCAGCCAAGCCGAGACCATGCCGTCAGATTCCCCGTTCACGACAGATTCCCACATGATCGCATTGTCGAGCGGTGTCAAATTGACATCATAGCCCATTTCCTTCAAGACTTCACCGACCACATGAGTAGAGGCAACCTCCGTATCCCACTCTACATAGGACAAATTGATTGTTCCTTTTGAAGCTTGATTATTTCCATTTAAGGCAAATGCGCCTAAAAGAAGGAGTACTGCTGCTGCAGCGGCGATGATTCCGCCGATCTTTTTACGACTTGCGGCTGTCTTTTTTGCTTGCTGCTTTGGTTTATTAATGTTTTGGGTGAAACGGTCAACGATGATCGCCAAAATAACCAAAGCCAATCCATTGACAAAGCCATTTCCTACCTGCGCTCGCTGCAAAGCAGACAACACACCGCGGCCTAACCCAGGAGCACCGATCATTGATGCGATTACGACCATCGATAACGCCAGCATCGTTGTTTGATTGATTCCCGCCAGTATCGTGCTTTTAGCCAGCGGCAATTCCAATTTGAACAGCTTTTGTCTTCCTGTTCCACCAAAGGAATCCGATGCTTCCACCAACTCTTTAGGAATTTGACGAATCCCCAAATTGGTAAAACGAACTGTCGGCGGCAAAGCAAAAATCACGGATGCGAACACGCCTGGCACCATGCCGATTCCAAAGAAAGCCACTGCCGGAATCAAGTAAACGAATCCAGGCATAGTTTGCATAAAGTCTAAAATCGGTGTAATGATGGTTTTTGCTGTTTCCTTTTTCGCCATTAAAATGCCTAACGGTACTCCAATAATGATCGAGAGAACACTGGATAAAAGAACCAGCGTGACAGTACTCATCAAGTCGCTCCATAACCCTTGATTGTAGATGAATAGCAAGCCGATCAGTGTAAAGAGGGTCAGCCCCCATTTTTTATTCGAGATGAAAAATGCTGCTGCCGTTAAAACGACGATGAACAAAAGCGGCGGAATCACAGTCAGCAGTCCCGTCATGCCGTCCATCAAAAACTGTCCCCCATGCTGCAAGGCAGAGAAAAATCCGGCAAAAGTGCGGGTCAGCCAATCCGTGAAGCCTTCTACCCAATCAGCTACTGGCAAGCTTTGTTGTAAAAAATCAAGCATCGACTGTCACTCCTTCCTCTTCCTGATGATCCGCTAATGATTCAAGCACGCTTCCGCGAATCACGACACCTTCCAACCGATCGCCTTCAACGACTGCTAAGGGTGTAGGGGAATCGAAAATCAGATTGAAAATATCTGTAACTAGCATATCTTTAGGAATCGTTCGAACATTTTTGTCGATCACGTCACTTAATGGCAGATTCTTTCTGCGGGCTTCTAAGGCACTGTCTGCCGTAAGACTGCCTTTTAATTTTCGTTTGCGATCGACGACCAACAGCATGCTGACCTCTTCTTTCCGCATTCGATTTAATGCAACATTCGGACCATCGACTTCAATATTGGCCGTTAATGCTGGCACCATAATATTTTGTGCTGTCAACACTTTCGAACGGTCGACATCTTCAACGAAATCTCTGACATATTGGTTGGCTGGATGAGTCAGAATCTCTTCTCCTGTCCCGATCTGCATGATCTGTCCATCCTTCATCAAAGCAATCCGGTCCCCGATACGCAGCGCCTCATTCAAATCATGGGTGATAAAAATGATCGTCTTTTGAACGTTTGACTGCAGATCCAAAAGCTCATCCTGCATCTCACGACGAATCAATGGATCGAGTGCCGAAAAAGCTTCGTCCATCAAAAGAATCTCTGGATCATTGGCCAACGCTCGAGCCAAACCGACCCGCTGCTGCATTCCGCCAGATAATTGACTTGGAAATTGATCCTTAAAGGACAGCAATCCGGAATTATCCAATGCTTGTTCTGCCAATTGTTGGCGCTCTTCCTTTGGCACTCCACGAACTTCCAATCCGTATTCTGTGTTTTCCAGAATCGTTCGGTGCGGAAATAGACCGAAGTTTTGAAACACCATATTGATTTTATGCCGACGCACTTCACGTAATTCTTCTTTGTCCATCTTTGCAATATCTTGTCCGTCAATATAAATTTCTCCACTGGTGGGATCAATCAATCGGTTCAGCAAACGAATCATCGTTGATTTCCCACTGCCGGAAAGTCCCATTACCACGAAGATCTCACCTTCGTTGACTTCAAAACTAGCATCATAGACCCCAACAGTTGCCCCAGTTTTTTCTAGGATTTCTGTTTTGTCTTTATTTTCTTTGATCATGGCAAGTGCTTGTTGCTGGCGTTTGCCGAAAATCTTTGTTAACTGTTCAACCTTTACTTTACTCAAGGTCCTTTTCCCCCTTCTTCAAAAAGTGACCATATCAACTTAACACCCTATGGTCACTTTTGTCAAAGAGATTGCTGAAATTTTTCAGAAAAGAAGCTGACCCAAAACTCTTTTGACCAAAGCAAAAATATGAAAATCAGGGGCCCTTAAGCCCCTAAGAGGGTCTGGATTACCTGATTTTATCCGTCATTTGTTAATCGCTTATACAACTTCCTAAAACTGTGCGCAAGAAAGACACGTTTCATTTCTCAATGAACTTTTTCTTTGCTTCGTACATACATTCGTGTGAATCCTTAGTTTTGACTGCTCCGAAAACAGGGCCCATATCGCTGTTTCAATCGTCAAGAATTTCTTTGTTTTGGGTATAGCGTGTATTCCGTTCGATATACTCCTGAAAATACTTAGCGGTTTGATGATGAATAGATTTTTCTTGGCGGAGCTCCTTTCTTTTGGTTACATCTAGCTTTTCTTCGTTGGTTTGACCCAAACACGTTTTCTTTTTTAGTAGAAGCTGTTGAATTTGGTGGAGTTTTTCAATAATCAACGCGCCTTTCATCTGTCGAATCATTTCGCCAGCGCTAGTCAAATGGAGATCATTCAATTAAGCCTAGTTGTCTCAGCCAGCAGTGTAATCATGACTTCCTTAGTATAGTTACCCTTTGTTTTCATAACTAAACAGCGGGTTGCGTAGTTTGGTTAGATTATAATCGAGGAGAAATCACAAAAAGGCTAAGCTTCTGAAAAAGTTGCTCAGCCTTTTATAAAGAATATCGTTTATTTGCAGCTCTTCTACTGGTTCATTCTTTTTACACCAGCTCTAACAATTCCTCTAGTTGATTAATCACCACGTCGGCGGCCTCCTGATTCATGGGAAACGGCTGCTTTAATGCTGCTGTATACAAGCCAGCGGATTTTGCCGAAGCTATTCCTAATGTAGAGTCCTCCACCGCCAAATTTCGCTCACACCCCAAAGCCTCTTTACTTAGCAAATAAATCTCAGGATGCGGCTTGCTTTCCTGCAGTTCTTCCCCACTAATCACAAAGGAAAAGTAATCCCTCAGCTGGCAATCCTCCAGCATCAAATTAATTTCGCTTCGCGGTGAAGACGAGGCCAACGCCATCGTGATGCCTTGACTCTGCAAGGTGCTTAGCACTATTGGAACAGAGTCTCGCAATGCCTTCGTAAAATCAATTCGATTTTTATCGCGAAATTCCGCGTACTCACGACGGAGCATATAGCGCTTTTGGTCATCGTCTGGTACCAGCATTCGCCAGGTTTGCTCCTCGCTTTTGCCCACATAATCCTTTAGTTGAACAGATCCTGGGCGAATGCCTTTGGCTTGAAAAAAGTCCATCCGCCGTTCGAAGTAAAAGGTCTCGCTATCAATCAACACGCCATCCATATCAAATATTACTGCTTTTTTCACGGTTTCACCTATTCCTTCACAATGTCGTTTAGTAATCGCAGCTCCAATACTGGCAGCTCAATGGTATATTCTTTTTCCACTTCCTTGAAGGCCTGGTGGATCAGCTCCATGTTTTTTCCCTCCCGCTGTACATATTCGTCGATGTCCTCCTGCTCATCCACCGTTTCCTTACGCAGGATTCGTTCGATCATAGAGCAACAGTGCATGTACAGTAAAAACAACTGATTGTTGGAGAATTCAATGGCCATCAATTGCTCCAATTCCTTCACAGCCTTTTGCACCAAGCGCAATACCTTAGTAGCATCCAAAATCGTTAAATTCTCGACAATTTTATTAATCGAGAAATTGAAGATCAGCTGACTCTTCAAGGTTTCCGCATCCAAATCCACCTGGTCCTGCAAGAGCTCTGCAAATTCCTCAACAGCTTCGCCATTAATCAACTGGTCCAAGCCAATATAAGGAACCTGATTAATTTTCGGATTTTCTGTCCCCACAATCATCAGCACATCGTACAGCTGAAAAGGAGCTTCGTATAATTTATTTTCCAATAGTTTTTTGTAATCATACGGAACAATCGTTAAATCCTTAGCCGCATCCCCTAAACACTTCTGCAAAATTTCTTGAATTTGGGTGGCACTGCCCATGCCGGTGTAGCAGCAGGTGACTATTGCTTTTTTCTTGTTGATCTCTGGAATAATCAGCTGCTTTTGAATCCGTTTTTCCACAGTGATCGCTTCGTAAACTTCCGTAATACTGTCGCCTTTAACAATGTGATCCCCCACCTCCAAAACTAGCGGCGTACTGACATTGTCAATAATCACCAGCGGACTTTTGATATGCTTCGACAGCCGTTCCCCCAATTGATTGAAGGACCCCATGTCTACAAGCAAAATTAGTCCGGAATCGGTTCGATAATCGTTAATATAGCGAATAATTTGTGCTTCTACCTTGTCCAACGTAATATTAATCGGCATGTCATAAGCTTGGAAAACATTTTTCCCCAGCATGCGATTGACTACATTAGCCAGACTGCTGGCAGTAGAATAGCCATGTGCCAGCACAATGCTCTTAACATCACTAGGCAGATCACTAATTTGCAAGCTATAAAAATAGAAGGTGACAAAGACAATGTCTTCTTCAAATAATTGCTGGTCCAGCTGCTGAGACAAATGTGTCAAAAGCTTCTTGGCAAACCAGTAAGGACTTTCCAATGAACCGTTCAAAAACTCAATCAGCTCATTTTTCTGTTCCTTCCATTCGTAATGGCTGCCTAAAATATCCTCGTTGTCCTTTAAATAAAGATAACTTGCCAAGGAGACCACTCGATTGCCGTCTTGTTCAAAGCCGTAGCTGTCATACATCATGTCCAACGACTGGCGAATATGATAGGTCAGCACCGAATAAAAGGATTCTTCCTTCTTGTAGGTTTCCTGGAAAATAAATTCATCCATCATTTGCGTAACTCGGTCCACCATCGTATCAATAAATCGTTGAGTCAGACTTTCTTTTTGCTGGACTTTTTTAAATTCCGTCAGCATCTCGACAAAAAAGCTCCGCAGCATTTGGGTTTCCTTACTTTCCAGCTGAGTTTGCTGGGTGGTATTAGGCAAATAGCGTCGATTCGGTAATTGCTTCTTGGGCTTGCTGAATTGCTCCTTGAACTTCAGACTGTATTCCAGCGGCAAATCCCGCAGGCGGACCTGTACAATGTCGCTTTCCTTTTGATGAACATAGGCATTGCCGCAGGCGTATTTGATGATGTTTTTGATTTTCCCGACATTGCCCTCCAAGTCACTATTTAATAAAAAGTCGATCATTTGATAGCTTACCTGCAGCTCCTTGTCCAAAATATCGCTTTCGGTAATGAAGAAGGAATCAATCAAGCGCAGCCGCTCTGATTGTGGGCGGTTTTGGAATTTCGGTAAGGTGACAATCACGGGCAGCCGGCGTAAAAAGGTTGGCAAAAAGGCCGAATACACATTTTCTGTCGTGGCAAAAATCAGCCGAACCTGCGCCTTTTTACGAATACTGGTGTCCCCCATCGGAGAGAATTCGCCGGTATCCATAAAAGTAAACAGCTTTTCTTGCCCTTCATCACTTAAGCGATGAACCTCATCTAAAAACAGAATCCCGCCATCGGCCTTTTCAATCAAGCCGCTGTGCTGTTGATCTGCTCCAGTGAAGGCTCCCTTGGTATGTCCGAATAATGCCGAAGACAACAGCTCCGGATTATTATAATATTGCGCACAATTGTAGGCGATAAAAGGAGCGTCGGCTTCAATGACCTGTTGTTCCTTGGCATACTCGTGAATCTTTTCAGCCAAAAAGGTTTTTCCCGATCCGCTGACACCCATTAGTAAAATCGGCAAGCCGTTGTGCGGATAAAGAACCGCCGTCTTAATCTGATCCAGCGCTTCCTTCAAGCTGCCATTGGCACCGATAATTTCCTCTAAGGCATTGCCTTCCTTTTGAACAAAAAGCTCATCCAAGGAATCATACTCATTTTTGGTCAAAAAAAGCTCCGCATCCTCTAATGCTTGCTTATGTAGAAACAAAACAGGGTAACTTTTAATTTTAATCAGCTCTCCATCACGAAATGCCTGGTTTAAGTAGCTGCTTATGGTACTGCGATTCAGCTGCAGTGATTCAGCGATCTGGTGGGCCGAAAATCGTTCTTCCGATCCCTCCTTTAGATTCATAGTCAATTCATACAAGTACTCATCCAACTCTTTTTTCATTTTTTTCACCTGCTTTGATCGTTTTTTCGTACCTAACTCTACTGTAAAACATTTTGACCACAAACGGAGCATTTTTTTAACAAGGCGAAAAAACCGAGACAGCTGTCTCAGTTTTATTCGCAGAAGGAACGCTTCTTCTAGTAAGAAAGCTTCCACATATAGCGGCGTTTCGTTAATGGATGCTCTCTCGCAATTGCCAGCTCTTCCGCATACACCCGGAAGACTGCTGTGATGACAAATGGGTTGAAGTAATCCAAAACTTCTTTTTCGATGTGGGCAGACAAGCCGTAATCCAATGCATCGACGACTTCGGTTTTCGCATCAAAACGATCCAAGAAGGCTAAGGCACGAGAATCCATCGAACGTGTTTTGCCGTCATTCATAAATAGGATAAATGGTACATTTTTGTCGGTAATTTCAAATGGCCCATGGAAGAACTCACCCACATGGAAGGTGCCTGAATTGATCCATTGCATTTCCATCATTAGACAAACCGAGCTTGAGTACGCAACTTCGTGGGTCGCCCCGCTACTCATAATGTAAATTACTTTGTCATCTTTAAAGCGTTGTGCAAATTGCTTCGCCATTTTACGAGCGGACTGTGCGCTTTCTTCAGAAAGATCGTAAATTTTAGCAAAGCCGTCCATCATTTTGTCATAATGTTCATAGCCTTCGACTTGATTTAGCAGCTCCACGGCCAACTGTAAACAGTAGCCTGTTTTCTCTAATTTTGCTGCGTAGTTTTCAGCAAAACGATGATAAATGACATAATCTGCATCTTTTGTTAACGGTGAATCTACGCTTCGTGTTAAACTAATAACAGTAGCGCCTTTATCTTTGGCAACGGCATTGGCCTCAACTGTTTCTGGAGTTGCACCTCCAAGAGACGCTGAGATAACCACTGAGTGTTCATTCACGGATGTTGGTGTTGCAAAGTTGAACTCGTTGGCTGTGTAGTGACTGATACGTAATTGTTTTGCATTTTGGTCTAAAAAGTATTTTGCTGGATACAAATCTGCTTTTGATGCTCCGCAGCCGACGAAGACAACGTGTTTGACCTCCTGCTTGCCAACGATTTCTTGAATAATTTCCTTTGGTCCCATAGTTGAATTCATTTGTTTGAATTCCTCCTTGTGATTTCTTTTTTTATTTAGAGAAACAAATCTGCCTTGTTTTCACTCCACAGAAGTGCTTCAGCTATCCTGATTAAACGAAAATTCCTAATGCACTCAAAACAAGTCCGCCCACAATACAAATCAATAGCATAACACTGGTGTTGACCTTCTTTTGCAGCAGCCAATACATCAGCATAGTCAATGCAAATGGCAGCATTTGCGGCATAATGGTGTCTAATACGTCTTGTAATACAAAGGTTTCGCCAAATTTCAACGGCGTTGTGATGCCAATCATGCTGGCAATCATCGCCCCAATGACCATCAATCCGACAATTGAACAGACATACATTACCCGGTCCATCAAACCGCCTTCATACAGCTTGGTTAAATATTTATTCCCCATGTTATAGCCGAATTTCCCGCCATAATAGGTCACCAGAAATGACGGAACAAAGGAAATAATCATGGCTAAAATCGGTCCTAAAATACTGCCCTGCTGTGCTAAGTTAATTCCCAAGCCGAAAGCCAAGACCCGAACAGTTCCTTGGAAGAAAGAATCCCCAATCCCTGACAATGGACCCATTAAAGAAGTTTTTACTGAGCTGATCGTTTCAGGGTTAAAGCCTTCCTGATCTTCGTAATACTGTTCTTCCATTGAAGCCGCTAAGCCTAAAACAAAGGCACTGGTTTGCGGGGTGCAGTTGTAGTACAGCATGTGACGCTGGTAAGCTTCTTTTTTCAGCTCGCTGTCTTTAGGATCACTGTAAATCCGATCCAAGGTTGGCGCAATCCCGTATAGGAAGCCCATGTTCATTGCCCGTTCGTAATTCCACGAGTCTTGAATTGCCCAAGAGCGCCAGAAGAACTGCCAATACTTTTTGAAATTTGGATCTTTTTCTTTTCCCATTTTTTTAGCCTCCCTTTATAAATCGTCGAGCGGATCTGGTTCTTCCATTTGACCGCCACCACCGCTGCCGCCAGATTTACTTGCTTCAATTTGATACATGACAAAGGCTACGATGATCGCAAACAATGCCACACCAGTAATTCCCAAGCCTGAATATGCCGTAATCAAAAAGCCCAGCAGCAAAAATGGCATCATCTTGATCGACAACATGGTTTGCAAAAGCAGCGCAAACCCGTAAGCCGGCAGGATTTTACTTGCCAAGTTCAAGCCGTCAGTGATCCATTCAGGAATCGCTTCGACAATTGACTTCACTAAATCCGTTCCAAAATAGACTGCTAGGAAAACTGGAACAAAATACATTAATGAGTACAAAATCGTTCCCCAGACAATGTGGATATGCTGCGCACCTTTAAACTTACCTTCCTCAATCAGTGAATCGGCTCGGTGAGTCAAGCTGGCCAAAACCGTTCGCATCAAGATCCCTAGAAGCTGACCTAATACTGCAATCGGAATCGCAATCGTCAAGGCCGTTTCCGCATTGGAACCCGATAAAATAGCAAATGCCGTCGCAATAACTGCCCCCAACGTCATATCAGCTGGTACAGCTGCCCCGACTTGAACAACCCCCAATGAAATCAATTCAATTGAGGCACCAACCAACAACCCTTTTCCTAAATCTCCTAATGCCAAGCCAACCATCGTCCCCACAATTAACGGACGTTCAAAATTCAAACGACCCAGCAGACGAGAATCCAACATAGCAAATACCGCAATCAACCCTAACACTATTGATTGTACCAACATTTAAAAGCCCTCCTTTTTAAAGTAATTTATTTAAATCCTCCGATTTAGAGGTTGGTATCTGTTGAATGTACTGCTTGATGCCCATCTCTTTTAATTTTTTTGCTTCCGTCTGTTCTTCTGAATTTAAGAAAATCGCACTGCTGAATTGCTTAGCGTCGCCGGTTTTTGGAATACCGCCATAGTTGATTTCTTTAATCTTCGGATACGTTTCACAAAAAGCTAATGTTTCTTTTGTATTGCCAAAAATCAGCATGATGTTTTCCTTTAAGGTTTCTACCTTGGGCATTTTGCTCAGGGCTTCCTCTACGGTAAAAATGTTCAGTTTTACTCCGGTGGGCTTCGCCAAATTTAACGACATCTTTTTGAAATCATCAGTGGCTGCCTCATCATTCACTACAATAATTCGATTAATCCCCATCGACTTGGTCCAAGAAAATACCACCTGTCCATGCAATAAGCGATAATCAATTCGCGTTAGCTTAATCATAAATCGTCTCCTCCAATATTGATTTTTTCTGTTAACAGCTGCTTGCAGTCGATCAGCCCTTGACGACTTTCTTCCACAATGCCTTGCATTTGTTCTGGCGATATTTCAGTTGGCTGCGTAGCAATTGAAATAACCAGCGGTAAATTCATACCGGTTAACAAATGAACTTCTGGATGTGCCCGTTGAATGACCAACAAATCATTATTGACACTCCCACCAAAAATATCTGTTAAGATGTAGACCTGCTCACCACCTAGTTTACTTAGTAATTTTTCTACTTGTGTTTTGATCGGTTCATCTTCGTCTCGAAAAGCCGACAATGCGAAAATATTGCCATCATCGCCAATGATCATTGAAGCTGTTTGTTTCAACCCTTGTGACAATTCTCCGTGACTGGCTAAAATAATCTTGTTCACGCTCTAACCTCCTCATTTCAACTTACACTTTACTATAAGCAAGCTGCGTGCCAACTTTTGCCAGACCAGGCTAGCCCCCGTCACAGCAGGTTTTTGAAAACGGTATCAACACTTTAATGATACCCTGTAAACAGTATGGAAACAAAGTGTTGATTAGAATTCAGGTACAAAAAAAGAAGACCCACGATTCCTAGTCAGATTCATCGGTCTTCTATCCTTCTACCTATTTATAAGGTGCTTTCCACATATAGGTTCGGGTCATATAATCCTTTTTAATTTGGTACGCCAGCTCCCGCATAAATACATTGTTCAAAATCGGCGAATAAATCAGATGATTGAAATGTTCGCTGACACTTGGGTCAAATTTGTCGACGCCGATTTCTTTGGCATCCAAGTAAAATACTTTTTTGCCGCCAAATTGATTTAGGAAACGAACCGCCCGCTCATCATTGGACCGGCTGCGGCCTTCACTAACCAGCAAGAAAACAGAAGTATCTTCATCAATCACTTCAAAAGGCCCGTGGAAAAAGTCGCAGCTGTTAACCGTCGGCGAATCAATTTGCAGCATTTCCATGATATTGCAGATGGAGAAAATGTACGCCGCGCCAAAAGCTGGTCCGCTGCCCATTACATGGATCGAGGTTGACTCCCGGTTTTGCATACTCCATTTAATCGCTTTTGGTCGGATATCCAGGACCGCTTGGCGGTAAATGGCATCAATCTTGGAAAATTCGGCCAATGCCGTTTCCGTCTGGTCATAGCCTTCCACCTGATCCATAATCAACATCGCAAGCTTTAAGCCGTAAGCCGAATTGGTTTTAGAAAAGTCACTCTCATCTAAGGCTACCGATTCGTATTTTACTTGGTAATCGCACAGCTCCGTCAATTCTGATTCGTCTACATACAAAGCGATCGTTGCGGCGCCTAGCTTCTTCGCAACCTTAGCTGCTTCAATCGTTTCAGCTGTTCCCCTCATGGAACAAATCACGGCTACCGTGTTCTCTCCCACGAAGGATGGTGGTGCTTTAACAAATTCATTACTAGTAATATTCTTCGAACGGATTGTTTTTGCTTCCTGATCAAGAAAATAATGGGCTGGATAAAACCCGCCATGACTGCCGCCGGCTGCAACCCAAACCACCTGCTTAATGCCCCCAACATTTTGCTTTGCTTCACTAATTGCTTCGATGATTCCTCTGGTTTCCATTTGTTTTCCTCCTTTTGACTATCAATGACCTCTGTCATTCGATAGAACGAGTATAATACAAGATAGAAACTAAAGTCAATACATGTATAGAACATTATTGAAAATTCATCCTATAGTTGAATTAAACTTGGCTTTTATTTATAATAAAAGGAAGGATGGTGAAAGCCAATGGACCAAAAAGTTGTCGACACAACCAAACCACTTTACATACAAATAAAGGAAGCAATTTTACAGCAAATCAAAGACAAAAAATTAGCCCCGGGAGACAAGCTGCTGTCAGAAGCGCAATTTCAAAAGGAATTCAAGGTCAGCCGCATCACTGTGCGAAAAGCAATTGACGAGCTGGTGACCGAAGGCTATGTGACGCGCCTGCAAGGCAAAGGCAGCTTCGTTAAACGTCAGAATCACGACCGCCAAAAGACGCTCTCCCTCACACAAGTTTGCCAAGAGCAAGGAAAAAAGTTAACCTCGGAGGTACTCTCTGCGAGCAAAGCTGCTGCGCCAGGAAACTTCGCTGACCTATTTGCAACAGACAGCCTAATTGAAATTCAACGGATGCGCAAAATCGACGGCGTTCCTATTATGCTGGAAAAAACTTTTTTCCCAGCAGCTTTTGATTTTTTATTGGCACAGGATTTGACCGGTTCCTTGTATCAAATCTTAGAAGATCATCAGATCGAACCCGATTACAAAGGATTGAATCAAGTGGCGATTAGTCAGCTGACGGATGAAGAAGCCAAGCTTTTTAATGTGCAAAGCGGCATTTCAGTCATTCATCATACGGGAACTGTCTATGATGCTGCCAACCAGCTGGTACTGGCCTCAGAAGAATTGGTGCGGGTGGATTTGCCCGATTTGTTTAAGTATTATTTGTAGAAACCTCCATAACCGCAACTAAAATCAAGCGGCACCCGGCAGATTTCCTTATAGTAATTGTAGGGTGGTTGAAAGAGGTGAAACAAATGTATGAATGGCAGCAGCAAATCCAACAAATCGTAGACGAAATTGACAGCTGTATTCATCATTACAATGATGAAGCACTGACCTTGCGTTTTCTGTCTCGCAAGCTGGGGTATTCGGAGTTTTATACCACACGTAAATTCAAAGAAATCACTGGCATGCCATTTCGGGATTATTTACGGCGGCGTAAATTGGCCTTTGCCTTAAAGGAAGTGCGGGATAGCGAGAAAAGTCTGCTGGATATTGCTTTCGAATATGGATTTTCTTCTCACGAAGCGTTTACCCGGGCGTTCAAGAATACTTACGGAATTGCGCCTAGTGAGTACCGCAAAAATCCAAAACCAGTGGTTCTTCGTACAAAAATTCATGCCTTTGACCGCTACTTTTTAGGATTTGGAGAGATAGGTATGATCAAAACAACCGACGATCTGAAGATTTATTTTGTCACTATTCCGGCCCACAGGTTCCTGCATGTTAGCAATAGTGAAAGCAATGGCTATTGGGATTTTTGGGAGAAGCAGAGCCACATTCCCGGGCAGGATTGTGATACAATTTCGGGTTTGCTGGACAGTATTAAAGGCAAACTGGATGATGACGGCGGCAGTGAAGCTAACAGCGGCAGCGGTCAGCTGATGGCTTATCTAAATGATCCCAACGGCCGACTTTGTGATTGGGGATTTCCGCGGATTGAGTGTTACGGAGTCCGTTTGCCGGCGGATTACGCTGGAGAAGTTCCTGAACAGATGACCTTAACCGATATTCCTGAAGCAGAATATTTAGTCTTTGAACATGGCCCCTTTGATTATGAGCAGGAAAACCGCAGCATTGAAGAAAAGCTGGAAACAGCGATGGCCTCCTTTGATTTTGCGGGGACGGGCTACAGCTATGATACCTCTGCTGGCAGAATCATCTACATGTATCATGATCCCGAGCGTTATTGGAAATATGTACGACCAGTGAGGAAGACTTCATAAACTTGCTGTAACAATAACAGTAATTGTGACTGTCTTATACCTTTAACGAAATGAAAAAATAGACAGCAGGAGGCTGACCCGTCTCTTAACTAAAGTAAAATAGCCGTCAAAAACTTTTCGACAAGTTTTTGACGGCTATTCTTCTCTGGATAAAAGAAACACTGGTGATCTTATCCTCATAGGAGGGGCTGAATCATCTGAATTTTTTCCGTTATTTGCTAATCGCTTGCACAACTTCCTAAAATTTTGCGCCAGAAAGACAAGCCTATCTCACAATAAACTTTTTTTGCTTCGTACATACAATCGTGTGAAGCCTTAGTTTTGGCTGCTCCGAAAACAAGCTCCACATCGCTTTTTCGTTGTTGGTAGATTGAAAAATGATTTGCCTCTTCCTCAAGCCCTTACCGCAGCAAGGTCACAATATCCTTTTTCGCTGCATTTTTCGCTGGCAGCCAGCTGAAGATTATACCGACAACAATTGATAATCCAGCGGCAAGCAGCACTGTAAACAAGTCTGGCTTCACAGACAGAGGCGTTATCATGCTGATTAATAGGCCGAACAGCATGCCAAACAAGTAGCCAATTGTTCCTCCCAGCATGGTCAAGGTTACACCTTCAAGCAGAAACTGCTTCATAATGTTTCCTTTGGTAGCTCCCATAGCTCGACGAACACCAATTTCTTTGGTTCGTTCCGAAACAGAAATGTAAATCATGTTCATCACACCAATTCCGGAGATAAACAACGAAATACCGCCAATCACGGAGATCAATAAGGTAATACTTGTCAGTAATGTGCGCAAGGTTTCTACCTGACTAGTCATATCTTCGGTTGCATAGTTGCCATAATCACGCCAAACACCCTGCTCTTTTAACATATTTTCCGCATTTTTTGAGACTTGCTCCACATTGGCAGTCGGTTTCATATTGACTGAAATCATGTCATGCTGCTCTGATTTAAAGAAGCGCTCATAGCTGCTTTCTGGTATCTCAGCTGTTACATAAGTATCCTGAGAAACTACGATGGGACCTGGCTGGCGTTCGGGCATAATTCCCACAACTTCAAATAGATGCCCACCAATCGTAATGGATTTGCCGATGAGTGATTCCGGTTCCTTTTCGTTAATGGCTTTAGCAGTGACTTCATCAATTACTACTGAACGATTTTCGTTAATGTGATCGCTCTCCATAATCGGACGGCCATAAAGGACTGGCGTTCCTTCAGTCTTTAGCAGCTTAAAGCTGTTGGCACGATTGGTGTTTCCCGCTTCCTTGATGGATTGTTCCGCATATTTTATACCATTTTCTGATTGGTCGTAGTAATCGACAGACTCTACCCCGTCCAAGGTTTCTAAGCGACTCATGTCTTCTTGAGTAAAAGCATCCAAACCGTTTTCCTCAAAATCCTCATTTTTCGGGGTAAAAGAATAGCCGATACTATTATCAAAGGAATCTAATCCTAGTAATTCTGATGAATATTGTTCAAAGGCACGACCAATTGAAAACACGGTAATTACAGCAGAAACCCCAATAATTAAGCCAATCATAGTTAGAAAGCTGCGACGTTTGTTCTTGCCAATGGCTTTAAGGGCGGTTTTCCAAATTTCACTAATACGCAAACGCTTCACCCTCCTTCACAAGCTCGCCATCCTTTACAGTGATGGTCCGCTGACATTGTGCCGCTGCCTCAGGATCATGAGTAACCATTAAAATCGTTACCTTTTCTTCCTGATTCAAACGCTTGAACAACGCCATGATTTCATCGGAGGTTTTACTATCCAAGGCTCCAGTTGGTTCATCCGCGACAATAAATTTAGGATTTCCAACAATCGCGCGGGCGATCGCCACCCGCTGCTGCTGACCACCCGAAAGCTGTTTTGGCAGTTTATTGTATTTATCCGCAATTCCGACTTTTTTTAAAGCTTCCATAACTAGCGGCTTTGTTTTTCGTTGCTTCATGCCGCCGTATAGCAGCGGTAACGCGACATTTTCCATTACGGTATTGTTTTCAATTAGTTGAAACGCTTGAAACACAAACCCTACCGATTCATTCCGCAGAGCCGAAAGCTTTTCGTCTTTGAAACGATAAGGATTTTCCTGATTAAAACGATAAGTCCCTTCAAACTCACCATCTAGAAAACTGATAGTATTAATGAGGGTGGATTTCCCAGATCCTGAAGGTCCCATGACTGCCACAAACTCGTGCTCATCAATGGTTAAGGAAATATCCTTTAAAACATGAATTTTTTCCTGATCAACTGTGTAATACTTATTGATTCCGGTCATTTCGATCATTCAGCAGTCACATCCATCCCATCACGAATGCCCTTAATATCTTTGATGATTTCTTCGTTTTCTTGCAGCCCTTCTCTCAAGATGTAATACCCGCTGACTTTTTCGGCAGTAATTTGACACTTTTCGGCTTTGCCTTTGTTGACCGTATACACATAATGAACACCGTCTTCTTCGAAAACACTTTGTTCTGGCAAGCGAATTTCGTCTCTTGGAATTAGAATTTCCACCGAATAGCCTACTGGAATTGGCTGATCTGAAACTGCGGTATAATTGTAAGTAACGATGCCCTTCTGACTGTCTTCCTCTGGTTCATTATTCATTTCCGAAATATTGGTCACTCTTCCTTGAACAACCTGACCGTTGCTTACATACTGAATGTCGACTGGCTGTTCCAAATTGATTTTTGATCGATCGTATTCGGTAACTGTACCTTTGATCACTTGTTCTTCACTTTTTAGCACCATGATTGGTTTTTGTGCATCATTTTTGGCATCCTCGTCTAATGAAGTGACTACCGAGTTATGCTCCGCACGAACAATTTCACCCCAACGATACGTCATTAAGGGCGTTCCTTTTGCTACATGCTGTCCTTCTGTTACGTGAATCGTTCGGACAGGCCCCTTCTCTTCATTTACAAAAACAGATTGCTTTTTAACAGGCTGGACCTGACCTTTTAACCGCAAAGGCTCTTGTTTTTTTGCTTCATACAGTTCTACGGGTGTGCCCTCATCCTCTGCAGCCGCCTGTGAACTTTGGTAAAAAAGGAAGCCGGCTGCCGCAACAATCACTATTCCTAAACCAATTAAGATTTTTTTCTTCATACATGTACTCCTTTGATTTTTTTTAATCTGCTGGATTTTTTCCGGCTAGATATGCTCCTACTTTAGCGGATTAACCTTGATTAAACCTTGAATTCTTTTACACACTCTGCTCGATTTGGCTTAAAATCAGCGACATTTCATCAAAATCGATGGTCCATTTGAAATTTTTCAAATAACTGTGGCCAATCGCTGCATCGGATACAAAGCCGTTAGACTGACTTAAGCTTTCCAGCATCTCACCACTGTAGTATTGACCGATGGCGCTGCCAGCCTGAATATTTCCTAGCCCATAGGAAGAAATTGAAACCATGCCTACCTGAAATCTATTGCCGTCCATTCCTGACATCGCAGATTCACTCAGCTGCGGCGTGGGCATTTTTAATAGTTTCATTAAAGATCCTGATAAAATTGGACCATTTCCACCTTTAGTCATTAGCCCTGAGTCCACCAGCATATTCAAATAATTGGTGCGATTTAAGGTGCCTTTGGTATGGAGGTAATGAGTGCCCGCTAATGTAAAAGCTAACCGACCGACGACCTTTTCTCCTGGCTGAATATTCTTCAACTGATTATGTCCAGTTTCACCTCGTGGAACAAGCACCAGTTCACCTGTTTGATTATCGATAGTTGGAATAAATTGCCGCAACACATTCACTCCAATCACAGCGTGAACCTCCGAAACCTCCGAAAGGAATTCCTCCTGCCTATTTTTCAGCGGAATCAGTGTCGTTGGAACGTGATTCAGCTCCACATTTCCCAGCTTCAAGGACTGAGCCCTAGCATAAGCAGCAAAGCCCTGATTACCACCTTCAAATCTGCCTTCAAAATCAACAATTGGTTCTATGCCTAATTCTAGGGCCTTTTCCTGATCTATCATAAGTCCATCCGCTCCCGTGTCAATTACGGCGTTCATTCTGACACCATTGACTTCAATTGGAATGACTGGCGCTGGATCTTTAGCCACAAAAGGAATGGTTTCCTTTTCCAGACCATTCCAATTCATTTGATAAGGTGTTTCCTCACCAAAACTCTCCATCAACTTTTGCAGCGGATCTTTGGCACTTTCTTTTTCATCAATCAGTTTCTGCACTTTTGCATACTGATTGGTTTGGTAGAAAACGTGCCGCAAGCCTTTTTTGGCCTTGTCCGAAAAATCTTTTTTCTTCAATAATGAACGATACAAGGTTTCTGCTTCTTGATAGTTTCCTTTAACATAGTTCAGTCTTGCGGAGAGTTCGATAGCTGAGGGTGAGGGATTCTTTTTGTTTAATAAGGGCTCAATGATCTTTTCCGCATAATCGAAATTCCCCAAGGCATAGAGAGTTTGGGCATAGCTAATCGTATTTCTGAGATCATCCGGTGAATCCTTCAACACCTGCTCCTGTTGCTTCAACTGATTGGAAAGTGCGCCACGAGAAAAATGAATCGGCGGATCAATCGACTTAGTAGACGAGGAAGTTTGATCCGTTGCTTGCTTTTTCTCCTGCTCCTTTGAAGCGCAGCCGCCAAGCAGTGCACCCAGAGCAGCAACATAAAGCATTAATAAAATGACACTGCTTCGAATTATTTTGTTCATCGTTACATTACCTTTCCTATAAATTCCTGTTGCAGCTTCATCCTACTCATCCAAGCTTGATTGAACCTTGAATTTCCAAAACAAAAAAGACTGCAGACAAAATGCTATGCTACCCCTATCTAGGACAAGGAAATAATTAAATCCTAGATAGGGGTA
>NZ_BJCC01000018.1 GCF_004309355.1 Enterococcus florum
GTGAGATTCTTTTAGAATCAGCGAGTAAAAGTGGTGCGGGGGGAAGCTTTCAGAGGGCCTTTTAGGCCGTGGCCGGTAAGAGAGGCTTCCAGCCGAAGAGCAAACCACCCGTTTTCACGGGTGGTTATGATTGCTACTCTAATTCAAAATTCAGATACACCGGATTATGGTCAGAGAATTGAAATTGCTCATCCTTCACGTGGATAGACTTTACAGCAATGTTGTCTGAAACGATAAATCCGTCGATTAAAGACACATTTGCTGTGTCCTTGTTATAAGGTTCGTTTAGCATACGAGAAGATGGAATTTTTTCTTTTGCTAGTTTCCCCAGCGGAATGTCAAATCCTTTAGGCAAGTCTTCCTTTGGAAAAGGTTGATTCCAACTATAGCGTTTTTGACTGGTATTAAAGACATCCGGACTGTTGCCTAACACATCATGATTAAAATCGCCGCCGACTAGTACGTAATTTCCATCCTGGTATTCCTGCTCCATCACATCGAACAGTGTATCCAGCTGTGCAGCCTGTATGGATTTATCCTTCGTATAAGCTGATAAATGGACGTTGATGGATACGAGCTCATTTCCTTCCTTCACTGGGGTTTTGGTTACGGTAAAAGCGCGGTCCAAATCAAAAAACTTGTTGATGTTGGTTTCGATTGGCAACGAATACCGCTTGCTGTCTGTCAATTCACCTTTACTCATCGTCACTAATCCAGATTTTGATTTGCCGATCGGCTGAGTAAAAGGATAGAACAAATAAGGGGAGTCGTAATTCCGCCCGTAAATGCTGTTGTACCCTAGTAGATGATTGCTCAGCCAGTTGACTTCATCGACGTGATAAGAGCGGTCTGCCGCTTCGTCCACCTCTTGATAAAAGGCGATCGTAGGATCAATCTCTTCCGTTGTGTCTACGATTCCCCGCATGTTTTTCTCGACAACAGATTTGCTGTCTGCACGGGATTTTTCTCCGCCGTCCATAAAGAAGCTGTAGCTGGGCGGATAGGCGCCATAGCCAATATTGAAGGTCATGGCCCGATAAGGTGTCTCTTTTTCTAACGCAACTGGACTTTCATGCGTTGCTTCTAGTTTCTGGTTATCTGGGATGCGGTGGTAGGCAATAAACAGATACGCAATGTAGCCGCCAACCACTACTAAAACGATTACTAATAAAATAAGAAAAGCTTTCAGCAGCTTTTTCATACTTGTTCCTCCTAATTAATCGCATTCGTTTACGGGAAAACGAACGACGTCATTTTTAACTGATTTTCTATCTGGTTCAACTCTATCATAGCAAATTTTCGAGAAAGTAATAGCTGAAAAGTAGATATCTTTCGTTTTTTTAAAGACAATGATAAGATAGAAAGAAAGAGTAAGTTATTAAAAGGAGTTTTAGAATGATTCGATTTGCGAGAAAACAAGATGCCCAGGAGATTGCTGAGCTGATCCTGATTATTTTAAAGGATATGCATTTGCCTTTTGTCACTGAATTTGGTGAAGAGGCTGCCAAGCAGGCGATCATGGCCTCTTATGAAGATCCAACATACCGATTCGGGTACGATCGTGGGTTGGTGGAAGAAATCAATGGTGAAATTGCCGGAGCGGTATTTGGCTATCCGGCCAAAGAGGAACCGATTATCGATGAGCCGTTGACTCGCTATTTGAGCTCGATCGGCTTGTCCGTGGATGTCAAATTGTTTATTGATCCGGAAGCGACAGCAGGCGAGTGGTATTTGGATTCGATTGCCGTTAACGAGGCTTTCCGTGGTCAAGGAATCGGGTCACGCCTTTTGAAGGCAGTGGATCAGCTGGCTACCAGAGATGGCGAGACGGTGATCGGCTTAAATGTCGCCAAAGAAAATCCTGCGGCTAAACGACTGTATGAGCGTCAAGGGTTCACTGTCGTTGGAGATCGAATCATCAGTGGTCATCCTTATGATCATATGCGTAGAGAAGTGCAGCAGTAAACAAAAAAGTTCTCATCTGTCTAGAATGACGGATGGGAACTTTTTTAGGCACAGAAGGTGACTTCTAAGCCCGTCTTTTTTTGTTTTTCTTTGCTTCGGTTGTACAACCAATAATCCATAATTGCTGCAACACAGATTGCTACGGGAGCATCCGCCTGCTTTTTGACATCCAGCACATAATAGTCGCCCGTTAAAAAACTACCTTTGTCCATCGTCATCACTCGTTGATTGAAGTGGTTGATGGAATAATGGTGGTTGTAAATATCACCATAAACAGCCCAGTGTAACTGCTTAATATAATAAAAATCTCCAGGCCAGTTAAAGATTTTGTGCAGTGTGCCGACCTTTGTGAAATTCTGATAGATCTCAAATTTTCGACCAAAGATGACACTCGCCTGTTTGATGTGGGCGACCATTTTTCCGTCCATTGCATACAGCGAAAGTACATTTCCTTTACGTCCCCATTGACCGACCAGCAAATAAAGCGCCTTTCCATTGGCGTCCTTTACGATCGTACGGGTCGCTGAGCTTAGATGTTTTTCTTGAATATAATATTCGGTCATCTTTTTCACCACTTTGGTTGATTATTCAGAAAGGATTTGTTCGATTGCTTTGGCAACTCCGTTTTCTTCGTTCGTTACAGTGACATATTTGGCTTCCTTCTTTACTTCTGGCTCAGCATTTCCCATAGCAAAGCTTGTCCCGGCATACCGCAGCATGCTGACATCGTTGAAATTATCACCAATCGCCATAACTTCATCAGCAGTGATCCCCATGCTTTCGGCATAACGAGCGACCGCGATCCCTTTTTGGGCATTGACATGGTTGATCTCAATGTTACTGGCTTCTGAAGCTGCGATGGCCAGTTCGCCTAAGGCATTGATGCGGGTCTCCGCCGTTTGCAGAGTCGCTGGCCCGTGCTTGTCAAAAGCGATGATCTTCAATATCTCTTCTTCATTTTCGATCACGGTTTTTCGCATATCGGCAACATAGTCGATCGGTAAAATCGTCATCATACTGGAGGTTTGAGCGATCACACGTTTTTGTGACATAGTAGGACTTAACTCCGCCACTCGTTCAGAGAAGAAATCAATTCGGACCGATTGATTTTCTGAATATACATGCTTTGCTGTAAAAATCTCATAATAAATGTGTTCCTCTTCCAAGACGTCCATGATTTCAAAAGCCTTTTCACGCGGGATCGGAACAGTAAAAATAGTTTCGCCATGGGCATCTAGTACCAGTGCACCATTTAGAAGGATCATTGGCACATGGATCTTCGCCGTTTCTAAAGAAGCCATTGCGTGGCCGATGCCTCGACCTGTTGCGGTAATGAACTCCACTCCCGCAGCCTGTGCTTTTTCGATAGCTTTGATGGTTTGCTTGGTCACCTGCATTTGGTTGTTCAACAAGGTGCCGTCCATATCAGAAGCAATCAATTTTATCAAAATGATTCACCCAACTTTCTTCAGCTACATTAATAACAAGAATACTAAACGCGTCAACTCTTATTATAACTCAAAATGATGGATAAATCAGTAGATGGTGAGAATCTTAACCATCAAAATACAGGGTTAGGTGAGAAAATAGCTGGGATCCCAGGTCTAAAAACTAGATAACTCAGTCAGGGCATTGTTCAAAAGACCAACCGCATTTTTTGATGCTCAAGGAATGAAATAAATTGGACTTCCTTTGCTCACATGGTGTACCATAATGCTGAAAGAAAATCGTTGATTATGACTGAGGAGGAAGGCAATGAAGCAAATTATTCACAACAGTTGGCAAGAGGTATTGCAAGAAGAGTTTCAAAAGGAGTATTACTTGCAGTTGAGAGAATTTTTAAAGACCGAATATCGCACTCAGCGTATCCATCCAGATATGTTTCATATTTTTGAAGCGTTGGAATTGACCCCATATGAGAAAGTCGAGGTCGTGATTTTAGGGCAAGACCCTTACCACGGTGTGAATCAGGCCCATGGATTGTCTTTTTCGGTTCAGCCAGGTGTGGCAATTCCACCATCCTTACGTAATATTTACAAGGAATTGCATAGTGATTTAGGGATTCCGCCCGTTTCTCATGGAAATTTGAACAGCTGGGCAAAACAGGGCGTTCTTTTGTTGAACACAGTACTAACAGTACGTGAGGGACAAGCGTATTCGCATCGCGGCAAAGGATGGGAACAGCTGACTGACGTTATCATTCAAAAGTTGAACGAGCGGGAAAAACCGATCGTATTCATCCTATGGGGAAAACCAGCGCAAGAAAAGATTAAAATGATTGATACCAGCAAACATGCGATCATTAAATCTGTTCACCCATCGCCGTTATCTGCTAGCAGAGGATTCCTAGGTTCAAGACCTTTTTCAAAAACCAACGAGATTCTTGAAAGCTGGGGTGAAAAACCCATTCATTGGCAATTGCCTGAAACAGTGTGATATGACACCGTTTTCTGTTACAGTAACACCTGTGAAAAAATGCACAAAACAGGTTATCCCTCGTTTTTAATTATGGTACAGGAAAATTTTTCTGTTTTTTTCATGTAAAATAGTGTATGATGAGAGGGTAAATAATTTCTGGAGGGTGTATAAGTGGAACTATTTGATAGCTTAAAATTTAAAATTGTTCGTCGTCAAATTAAAATCGTTTTTCCTGAAGCAACCGATGCGCGAATTTTAGGAGCGGCAGCTCGTCTGAAGGCCGAAGAATTGGTGGAGCCAGTTTTGATCGGTAATTCTGAGGAGATCAAAAAAGTGGCTAAAGGTCGTGGACTACAAGCGGACAACTTTAAAATTATCGATCCCGAGAACTTTGACCGCTGGGATGAGATGGTCGACGCTTTTGTGGAACGTCGCAAAGGGAAGGTTTCGAAAGAAGATGCCGTGAAGATTCTAAAAGATGAGAACTATTTTGGAACCATGCTGACTTACATGGGTGTGACAGAAGGAATGGTATCCGGCGCGATTCACTCGACTGGGGATACAGTTCGACCTGCTCTGCAGATTATCAAGACAAAACCCGGTGTCAGCCGTACCAGCGGAGCAATGATCATGGTTCGCGGACGAGACCAAGAAAAATACTTGTTCTCTGACTGTGCTATCAATGTCAATCCCAATGCACAAGAATTAGCTGAGATCGCAGTTGAGTCTGCCAAAACAGCTGAATTATTTGAGATCGAACCTAAAGTTGCGATGATGAGTTTTTCGACGAAAGGTTCAGCGAAGGCTCCAGAAGTTGAAAAGGTCATGGAAGCTACCAAGATCGCGCAAGAATTAGCACCAGAATATGAAATTGATGGCGAATTGCAATTTGATGCTTCGTATGTATCAAGTGTCGCACAATTAAAAGCGCCAGATTCAAAGGTAGCTGGACAAGCAACTGTGTTTGTTTTCCCAGAGTTGCAATCTGGAAATATTGGCTACAAGATCGCTCAACGCTTAGGAAACTTCGAAGCGATTGGACCAATCCTGCAAGGGTTGAACAAGCCTGTGTCTGACCTTTCTCGCGGTGCAAATGAGGAAGATGTGTACAAGCTTTCCATCATTACTGCTGCCCAAACATTAATGAACTAGTTTATGTATAGCGACTGTCTGCAGACGGTCGTTTTTTGATGTCTTGCAAACGAGAAGGAAATCAGTATACTGAACCTATGAATGAACAGGAAGGAGCAGCACCTTTGATAACGATTGAAAATCTACAAGCAACAGAATCACTGGGTGTGATGATTGGAGTGGCTGCTGAGCCGGGAGAGAATTTAATCTTAACCGGAGATCTTGGTGCAGGCAAAACCACTCTGACAAAAGGCATTGCCAAGGGACTTGGAATCACACAGATGATCAAAAGTCCTACCTATACAATTATTCGCGAATACGATCAAGGCAGAATTCCCTTGTATCATATGGATGTTTACCGGATCGGACATGATGCTGACGATCTTGGATTGGATGAGTATTTTGAAGGGGACGGACTTTCCGTGATCGAATGGGGCAGTCAGCTTGGAGAAGATGTGCCTGAGGACTATCTTGAACTGATTCTTTCAAAGGATGAGCAAAGTTTAGAGAAACGAGAAGTAACATTCATTGCGCATGGAAAAAAAAGTGAAGTTCTCAAACAAAAAATAATGCAAGAGTGGGGACAGTCACATGTCTGAGGAATTGCAGGTGACACTGAGAGAAGCGATTCCCGATGATGCTGCAGCACTGATCGAAGTAATGAAGCAGCTTGCTGAAGAAACGGATTTTCTGATTATGGATCAACCTGCGCTGGAAATGACGTTGGAGATGATGGCTTTGAATCTCGCAGCACTGTACGAAAGTCCAAATAATTGTTTGTTCATCGCTTTTGTCAATGGAAAAATTGTCGGGCTAGCCTCCATCAAAGCCTCAGACGACTATCGAGTCGCCCACATTGGTGAGGTTGGCATCAGTTTGTTGAAAGACTATTGGGGCTTTGGCCTCGGCAGTCTGCTAATGGAGGAGTTGATTCTCTGGGCGGAAGAAGGACAGCTGCTGCGCAGACTGGAATTGACTGTTCAGGTAAGAAACCAGCGTGCAATCCATTTGTATGAAAAAATGGGCTTTGAAAAAGAGGCCACCATTGCGCGGGGAGCTCGGAGTGAGGATGGCGCTTTTTTAGACGTTTATTTGATGCGTCTATTTATCAATTAAAAAAGGCTGTGACAGTGTTGCCGCAGCCTCTAAAAGGACGAATAATCAGTACTATTGTCACAACCTTTTACAAGGATGTGACTAATTTTTTTAAAGGAGCTACGCCAAAATGGGCTTCTTGATACAACAAAATTTTGGCACAGGCGCGACTGTCCTCCAACGCGTCATGATGGCGCTCCAAGGGAATACCTAATTCCTGACAAACCATGTTTAGCCGATGACTTGTCATTTCGGGGAACAATTTGCGACTGGTTCGAACGGTGCACAAGGATAGATAATTTGGCTGCGGCAGGTGATAATAATCCAAACATCCGGCTAAAACATTGGTATCAAAGCCGGCATTATGCGCTACAATCAGGCGGTTGTTTTGATAATAGTGTTGGATCTCCTGCCAAACCTCTGGAAATTTCGGCGCATCCGCGACATCTTCTGGATGGATGCCGTGAATTTGGATGTTTTTCCAAAAAAAGTCGGTCTCAGGTTGAATCAATGAATAGTATTCCCCGACAATTCGGCTGTTTTTAACCATCACTAGTGCTAAAGAACATGCACTATGCGGCTGATAATTGGCTGTTTCAAAATCCATGGCAATAAAATTCATTGTTTCGAACCTCCCATAGTTGTTTTAACACAACTTGCTGCTGCTGAAAAGAAAATGCAAGGGATCGAAACAAAAAATTAAAGCTTTACATCCAACTCTACTGGACAGTGGTCGCTGCCCATGATCTCCGTCCAGATTTTAGCGTCCGATAACTGTGGCTTCAAATCTTCTGAGACGACAAAGTAATCGATCCGCCATCCCGCATTGTTGCGCCGTGCATTGAAACGATAACTCCACCATGAATAAACACCTGTCACCTCAGGATAAAAATAGCGGAACGTGTCAATATAACCGTTCTCCAGTAAGACTGTAAATTTTTCACGCTCTTGTGGGGTGAAGCCGGCATTTTTTTGATTGGTTTTCCAGTTTTTTAAATCAATAGTCTGGTGTGCCACATTTAAGTCACCGCAAAGAATTACAGATTTTTCAGCTTTTAAGGTATTTAAATAAGCCAAAAAATCAGTTTCCCACTGCATTCGGTAATCTAAACGCTTCAGCTCATTTTGGGAATTGGGTGTATAGCAGGTAACGACATAATAACTGTCGTATTCCAACGTGATCAAGCGCCCTTCTTGATCATGCAGGTCATGATTCATTCCATAAAAGACGTGATTGGGTTGGTGTTTCGTAAAAATCGCGGTTCCTGAGTAGCCCTTTTTTTCTGCATAGTTCCAGTACTGATAATAGCCTGGCAGGTCCATTTCGATCTGACCTTCCTGCAGCTTGGTTTCTTGCAGGCAGAAAAAATCAGCATCCAACTCATGGAAAGCCTCCATGAAGTTCTTTTTCATAATGGCTCGCAAGCCGTTCACGTTCCAAGAAATCAGTTTCAACGCAATTCCTCCTCGTTCGTCGTTCTGTGATCATTTCACAATTGGGTCTCTTCTGCTAAATGAGAAGAGATGCCTCTTTACGTTGTTTATTGTAACGAAAAAGCATGAATCAGACAAATCACAGCTGAAATTCTCTTGAACTAGGAGTAAAATAAAGCATGAAACAATTTTGATTGGTCAGGGAGGGAAATGAAAATGAAAATAGGGGTTATTGGGTTAGGCAGTATTGCACAAAAGGCGTACCTGCCCATTTATGCAAAAATGCAAGACCAGGCAGAATTTATCTTTTCCACAAGAAATGAAGAGGTCCGAGATAAAGTTTCACAAAAATATCGCTTTCAGAATATCGTGGCATCTTTTGATGAATTGATGGAGTATCGGTTGGATGCTTGTTTTATTCATGCGGCGACAGACAGCCATTATGAGCTCGCAAAACGCTGTCTGCAAAACAACATTCACGTGTTTATCGACAAGCCTGTCAGCGAAAGCTACAAAGAAACAAAAGAACTCTTCGAATTAGCGGAAGAAAAGGATCTGTTGTTCATGGTCGGCTTTAATCGACGCTTTGCACCAATGGTCGAAAAACTAAAATCCTTACCGGAAAAACGGACGATCCACTTGGAAAAAAATGAAGTCGATCAAGCCTTATCGACGCAATATGGAATTTACGACATGTTCATTCATTTAATCGACACAGCGGTCTATCTGCTCGATGATCCAATCTTGAATGTTCACTCAAAAGTCCGCGAGCAGGCAGGGAAAATGACCTATGCGCAAATGCAGATCTCTACCGAACAAACAGAATGTATGTTGACCATGGATCTGCAAAGTGGAGCAAAAACCGAATGCTATCAGATTACGACCCCAGAAAAAAGCTTGATTCTGGATCAACTGACTGATTTAACAGTCAAAATCAACGATCAAACCAAAACAATGCGTTTTGGCGCTTGGGCCAATACGTTGGAAAAACGCGGCTTTGAGCAAATGGTTGCGGCCTTTCTTTCTAGTCTAAAACGCCGGTCAAAAGAGTCGCTTCGGCAAAAGGATGTATTGCTGAGCCATAAACTATGTCGCGGAATGCTGATCGATCATGTGCGAAGCATGCTGTAAGGGCTGGAAAGATTAGAAAGAGCGTGATAAAATAATCTGGATGTGTCAGGAAAGGAACCGAATAACTTGAATAAAACAGAATTGACAGCAGCATTGCCTGAGATAAAGGTAATGTTTAATGAACCTTTGATGAACTATACTTTTACCAAAACGGGTGGACCTGTAGATATATTGGCATTTCCGAAAAACACAGGAGAAATCAAAGCACTGGTCGATTTCTGCCGCAAACAGAGCATTCCTTGGATGGTTCTCGGCAAGGCTAGCAATTTGATCGTGAAAGACGGCGGGATCCGCGGAGTCGTAATCATGCTGACGGAAATGAACCAAGTGAACGTGAAGGGAACCAAGATTACTGCTCAGGCAGGGGCCAAACTGGTGGATACGACTTACGTGGCTTTAGAGCATTCGTTGACCGGATTTGAATTTGCTTGTGGCATCCCTGGAAGCATCGGCGGAGCCGTCTTTATGAACGCGGGTGCGTATGATGGTCAGCTGGAAGATGTTTTCGAATCGGCAGAGATCCTTTTGGCAAACGGAAAAATCGAGACGTGGACAGCCGATCAAATGAATTTCAGTTATCGGTATTCTTCCGTACAAGAGCAGCCGGTGATCATAGTGAGCGCAACCTTTGATTTAGCTGCGGGAGATTACAATATGATCGAAAAACGTATGAAGGAATTGACTGAGCTGCGCCAATTGAAGCAGCCGCTGGAATATCCTTCGTGCGGGAGTGTCTTTAAACGACCTGTGGGGCATTTTACCGGAAAATTGATTCAGGATGCTGGGTTGCAGGGACTCAAATGGGGTGGAGCCCAAATCTCTATGAAGCATGCTGGGTTTATCGTCAATATTGACAATGCTACTGCCACTGATTACATTGAATTGATTGCGCATATCCAGACAGTCATTAAAGAAAAATTTGATGTGACTTTGGAAACGGAAGTTCGAATCATTGGTGAAGATAAATAAAAAAAAGACTGCAAAGAGTTTCTGTTGAGAATTCAAAGCTTATTTGAACATTTATCGAAAATCATCCGAATTCCAATCTGTCACTATGACCAGGTATTTTCGGTTATTTGCTATACGGCGAGTTTTATTTCAACGCTGGATCTTTTGAGGAAGATCGTACACTGCTGGGACGTTTTTTAAGAGATTCAAAGCAGGCCCCTATTCAAATTTTCGAAAGAGACACTTTTTTCAGTGGGCCGCAGCGCTTTTTTGACGGATTTTCTTTAAAGGCGCAGTTTGAAAGCAAGTTGGCTCTACCAGTAGCGATAATTAATGATGGGAAATCTGCCTCAAGTCAATTATGGAGTTGTCATTACTTTGGGAGCAGGCTTAGGTGGCGGCGAGCATTGAAATGCTTGGAAATGACGATATTCGCTTTGGCAATGAGAAATATATGGCTAAACTGGCTAAACAAGGTATAATTATTCTGACAATGATAGTGATGCTGACTAGATAATCTTTAAAAAAGGCTGGAAAATCTAATTTAACAGATTTTCCAGCCTTTTCTATTTCATACTAAGTGTTTGGCGCCGCACCTCATCAACAACAAAGGTTGCATCCCCCAAGACGTAAATGCCCTGTATATCCCCTGTGTTTAGGGCAGCGATCGCTTCATTTGAAAAATGTAGAGCGCTTGTTTCAAAGCTCAGACTGTTATCGCCGTCAGTGACGACAAACTTTTTTGTAGCTGGCTGATTGATCAATTCGAATTTTACTGGCATTGATGCAAGCACTCCTAATTCTTCTTCTAAGAGGACATCTTCAATTTTTTGATAACGTGATACAATAAAATTCTGTTCTTTTTCCTCTACTAAAATTGCAGCAAAATGGTTGTCATTAATTAGAATAAGAATACCGATTTTCCCGTTCGCAAAGGTGGTGGATGTATTAATCATCACAGAGAAGCTTTCTGCCTGTTCTGTTTGTCTAATTCCTAGAAAGGCTGGTGTCGCTCTTTGGTCAATCGTTGTTGTACGGCCTTTTAGGGTTAAGCTAGAGTTCTGCAAAAGAAGATTCTCATCGAGTGCATCACGTAAGCTAAGCCATTCAGGATTTAACGTAGGCTGATCGAAGCAGTCAATAAAAGGACTTAGTTTTTGTTCATTCACAAGTACGCGTCGATGGTTGGGAAATAGAGTCAGATCAACCGTTTCACTAGGGATACCATTGTTGATTTCTGGCCATTCATTCTCCCAGTTTACCGGATAAAGTAAGGTTTCTCTTCCCATATTAGTAATTTGCTTAAAATCAATGATGGATGGACGGGTTCCTAAACAAGTCAGCCACCAGTTTCCTTTAGTGTCTTGGAACAGGTCGGCGTGACCAATATTTTGTAGGGGTTCATTTGCACGATCACGATTTGTAAAAATTGGATTAACGGCGGAACTATCTTCAAAAGGTCCCCACAGATTGTCTGACTTGAACATTGTAATCATGTGTCCAACTCCTGTGCCGCCCTCAGCAGCTAGTAGGTAATAGGAATTGTTCCTTTTTATGATATGGGGACCTTCGACATCACGGCCACCAGTTCCAAAACTGATAACTTCTGGTCCACGTAGTATTTTTCCAGTTTGAAGGTCAATTTCTGCCTGTTGAATTGCTTTTGTACCCTTATCATCGATGTAGCCTGTGAAGGAGACATAAGTACGCCCATCTTCGTGATAAAGATCGGGATCAATTCCCATAATGTCGATTTCAATTCGCTCTTGTTCCCACACAATTTCTCCACGTTCATTTAGACTGCCTCTAATAATAAAATTCTTGAATTCAGCAAAGTTCGTAGTAATGACAAAGAAATGGCCCTTAAAAAAGCGAATGCAAACAGCGAAGATTCCTTCGTTTGATTTGGCATGTGAGAGGTCTGCTTGTTCCTTTCTCACAGCTATTCCGGGAACCTTTGTCCAATTTAACAGGTCTGTACTTTTACTTAATGCAATACCTGGGTAATATTCAAAGGTGCTGTTGACCATATAGTAAGTATCCTTTACTAAGACGATACTTGGATCAGGATACATCCCTCGAATAATGGGATTTTGATACGTTTTTATCATATAAATTACTCCTTTTTTAGTGAAAATAGGCCTTACAAATTGTAGTCAGCTTCAGCTCAGCTGTTGTTGAAAGAGTAAGGTCAGCTTTTTGCAACTCGGTAGTTTTTCCCACTGCAACAGAGAAGGCGCCACTGTCTTTGATTGCTCGAAGACCGGCAATGGAATCTTCAATTCCGATACATTTTGAAGGCTTTAGCTTCAACGCAGCTGCTGCAGCGAGAAAAATATCTGGTGCCGGTTTTCCCCTAGCAACGCTCCTCGGATCAACGATCGCATCAAAGCTGTCCCTTAAATCTAGTTTGTCTAAAATGAAAGGCCCGTTTAAACTGGCTGACGCTAAGGCGAGTCTTACTTGCTGCTGTTTCAATTCTGAAATAAAATCTGAGACACCGGGGAGTATAGCTTCAGAAGAGATACCCTGAAGCGCCTCCTTGTAGTACGCATTTTTCTCAACTAAGAGCTGTTGAAACATAGTTTCTGAAACAGACACATCTAAGTGTTTTAGGATTACTTTCAATGAATCTGTCCGACTGACGCCCTTGGTTTTCTCCTCTAAACTATCGGGAAGCTCAGAAGAAAAGAAAGTATCGACAAGTTTCCTCCAGGCTTCAAAATGTAAGATAGAGGTGTCCGTAATCACCCCATCTAAATCGAATAATGCACCTTTAAACAAGAGCAGCTTCCTCCCGTTCACTTAAAATCGGGGTAGCTGTCAGTATCTGATTGATTTTCGCAAGATTCTCTGGCGAAATTTGAATAAATGGTAAAAGAGTGTTCAGTTTTGTCAATGACATTGTGCCCAGACCACCTTCAACAGCAGCTGGGTCCGCTTTAAAGAAAGACAATACCGGATCAATGGCGTCGATTTTTTCAACCAGCATAGGATCCGCCATGATTTCAGATGCCGGTGTGTCACTGTGATAATGTTCTACGTAGTTTTTACTAGGAATATAACTGATTTCATAGCTGCCGCAGCTGAGAGAAAAGCAGCCATTTGCTTTTTTTTCACCGTTAACTATCACAGGGCTGCTTTCTCCCCGAGGCAATTTGACATTGACTGTTAATCCAAATGGAATCGTTAAATGGACGATGACTGTATGTTTCCGATCGACTTCAATTTGATATCTCACAGATAAGTTCCCGTATGGTGTGTCAAAGTGTCCATTGACCTGTTTTAAACGGTAGTCAAACTGAGGAGCAAAATTCACTTCTTGATAGCCAGGTCGCACCTGTTGAATTCCCAATAAGTACGTATACGCCCATTCCATAATAGCACCAAAACTGTAATGGTTTAGTGAGTTCATGCCTTCAGGATTCATGGAGCCATCAGGCAGAACGGAATTCCAGCGTTCCCAGACTGTTGTCGCACCAAGATTTACTGCATAAAGCCAGCTCGGAAAATCCTCTAAAAGGAAAATTTTGGTCGCTAACTTATGATAGCCATAATGAGACAAGACCTGACAAATGAAGGGTGTCCCGACAAATCCGGTCTTAAGATGGTCGTTATCTTTTTTCAATCGAGCGACTAAATCCTCCGCCACTCTCGGACGTTGTCTTTCAGGAATCAGTTCAAAATACAAAGCGAGTGCATAGGCGGTCTGAGTATCGATTGCTAAACGACCGTTTGCAGTAATATATTCCTTAACGATGGCTTTTTTGATTTGCTCAGCTTGTTTTCTGTAATGCACTGCATCGGAAAAAATATTCAAAAGCTCGGCGGTTTTAGCGAGAATATCACTGGAATAATAGTAATAGACAGAAGCGATAAAATCCTCTTCCGTTTTTCCAGTCGGCAATGCAGGGTTTTCTCCATCGAGAGCAAGCCAATCGCCAAATTGGAAGGTACCGGTCCATAGCTCACTGCTTTTGCTGTTTTTGCGAATCCATTCTACCCAATCCTTCATTGATGAATAATTTTGACGCAAGATCGCCGGATCACCGTAGACCTGATACATATTCCACGGGATGATTGTCGCTGCATCGCCCCAAACTGCGGAGCCGCCGTCAGAATTTCCCATTGCTGGTGCGTACATGGGAACCATTCCACCATGCAGCTTTTGTTCGACAGCGATATCTTTTGCATATTTTTTAAAGAAGGCGAAGACATTCATGTTCAGGGCAGCTGTTTTCGAAAATACTTCAGCGTCGCCTGTCCAGCCCAAGCGTTCGTCACGTTGCGGACAATCAGTTGGAATATCTAAGAAATTACTTTTTTGTCCCCACATAATATTCTGGAAAAGACGATTAACCTTTGAATTCGTCGTTTCGATTCCACCTGTTAGTGCCATTTCGGAATAAAGAACTGCCGCCTGATAATCTTTCATTTGTAAGGGTTGCGTATTGCCTTCAACTTTTACGTAGCGATAACCGAAAAAGGTAAAATGCGGACGAACCCACTTTTCTTCACCATCAGAAATGTAAACAAAAGAAGCACGTGCTTCACGTAAATTTTCACGATAAAAGTTCCCCTCCTGCAGGATTTCCCCCATTTGGAAGACAAGCTTTGTTCCTTTAGGTTCACGATTGTAAAATTCGATCCAGCCAGTCTGATTCTGTCCAAAATCAAGTACCTGTTCATCAGCAGGCGTTTTAAGAATCTCTTGAACAGACAAACGCTCCATTATTTTTATTGGCAAGCTCAAGCGATCTTGGAGAAGTGAATGTTCTTTATCTAGTCGCATGACAGGCTGCCAATTAACGAAGGTTTTTGTGTCATCAAGATCTTCACCGTAGTAAATCTCTGACTTTGTCACATTGCCTTCAGTTGTTAGCCAGGAGTCATCTGTGGCGATGATTTCTGTTTCACCATCTTCATAGGTCACATGAAATTCTCCTATCACACACTGCTGATCACCATAGATCGAGTTCATGCCACCATCAAAGCCTAAAGTACCTTTGTACCAGCCGTCACCAGTAGAGAAAAGCAGTTCATGAGTGCTTGATTTTTGGAAAGCTTCAGTAACATCATAGGTTTGAACTTGTATCCATTGATCGTAGGCCGTAACTCCTGGTGTTAAATACTCGTCACCAATTTTTTCTCCATTAATAGATGCCTCATAAATGCCTAGGCCAGTCGCATACAAGCGGGCTTTTGCTACGTTCGTGTGGACAGTGATGCCTTTTTTAAATAAAGTGTTCTGAATGGTTTTGTCTGGATTAGCGATCCAATCAGCTTGAAACGGCTCGTTCATTTTTCCAGTTTCAAAAAAGCTTTCTTTAGCAAACACATTGTCAGCTGCGTCCTGAATCGTGATTTCAACATAGTAACGGGTACGTGGCGTCAGCTCTAAGTCAACGTCAAAAAAATTAGTTTCAAAGACCTGCTGTTCGCTTTGATATACTGGTTGGTCATAATCCGTGGTCCAAATTTTCAAATGCTTGGTAATCTCTGCAAAACAATCCGCTTCCACAATAAATTCAATTCGTAAATCTTCAAGCTGGAAGCCCACTGGTTCTACCATGTGATTGATCAAAATTTTCGATATCTTCATTATTTCACGCTCCTAATTATAGTTTGGCGGTAAAATCACCGCAAAATGGGTCTACAGGACTCATTCCTTCAAAAGCTTCAGAGCCGATCATTTTTCTAATGACGGCATCAATGCTTGCTTTATTTCCAGTATAGGTATTGATATAGGTTGATACAGCTGGTATATCAAATAAATGATAAGGGTTCGCTGTTGAAACAAAGATTGTCGGAATAGCTTTCATGAACCAAGGAGCATCCGCAGCCATTAAATGGATCCAATCCAATCGAGTGGTTGTTTGGTTGCTGGCGGTCTCAATGTTTGCGATATAAAGCGCTAAATCAAACTTTTCCTTCATTTCTGCCACGCCTTCTTCAAAAATCTCGTGAAAATCTAGGTGTTGGCGATCATAAAGGGTGACCTCAAAACCGAGATCCTGCAGCTGTTGTAGGAAAATGTCAGAAACCTTGCCGCCTTCCTTAAAGCCTCCATCATCCGAATCGCCTAAAACAACCATTCGAATTCGTGGATAACGATCAACGGTCAAGGGAAGAAGCTGATCACGATCCTTGACTAGGGTGACAGATTTTTTAGCGACAGCTGCTGCTTTTTCTGCATGTTCCATAGTATGTAACTCCAGTGTTTCAGCAAGCTTTCTTTCAAACAACCCATTAGACATTTTTGTGGCGAGGATTCGCAATACTGCTTCTTCTACTCGTTCTAGTTTCAACGTGCCATTTTCAATGGCCTTCTTGATAAAAGTGTAATCTTCATCAATATTCTTATTGAACAAAATCATATCAATACCTGCGTTAATCGTGGCTGGCAGTAATTCTTCCCGCGGCAAAATTGAATTGTAGCCGATCATTGGTGTTGCGTCGGTAATCGCTAAGCCGTTAAAGCCAAGTTCATCACGCAGAAGACCCTCAATCAAGCGCTTTGAAGCGGAGGCTGGTCTTAGTTCTGAATCCTTCAAACCCGGAGAAAGTTTTCTTTCCCAAGCTGGCTGTAGGATATGACCAATCATGATACTGGTAATCCCTTGATCGATAAAGGTTTGGTAGATTTTCCCGTAGGAGTTCATCCATTCGTCAGCAGTTAAGGAGTTAACAGTACTCAACAGATGCTGGTCGCGCTCGTCAACACCATCACCAGGAAAATGCTTGATAACGGGGAGAATACCGTTTTTTTCCAGCCCTTTGATTTGAGCTGTAGCCATTTCAATCACACATTCTTGATCACTTCCAAAGGTTCGGGTGTTGGTGATGGGGTTGCGAAAGTTCATATCAATATCAACAATCGGTGAAAAAGACATGTTGCAGCCGACTTGAGCAGCTTCGTATCCAGCAACATTGCCCAGTTCATAGGCATGTTCAGAGTCGTTTGTTGCTGCGATTTGCATTGGCATTCCAAACCAAGTACCTTCCGTAATAATACCGTTTCCGCCAGACTCCAAATTTGCGGAGAAGAATAATGGAATGTCACTGGCTTCTTGGGCCGTTGTTAGCTGTCGCTTCATTTTCTCCGCTGAAGCAGGACGGTACATCATTCCTCCAGGACGGTAGGTTTTAATAAATTCTGCAATGTCCACCTGTTCGTCATCTTGTCCAATGACAAAAAAAAGCTGTCCAATTTTTTCGTTTAAGGTCATGCTTTTGATTTTTACTTGAAGCAACTTAATTTGTTCTTTTGTTAATTGATATGGTTTCTTTGTTAAATCTAACATGTGTTTCGAACCTCCATGATTTAAGTATACTTGTTGACGCTTTCAGTTTAGCCTGGAAAGAATAGAGGAACCATTGTGAAAAAACATCTGCTGTGTGGTCATTTCACTGGTTCTATTGATGAGTTTTTCTATTAGTGATAGTGTAAGGGAAATAATCTTTTTGGATAATTGAAAAAAGCGACTTTAGATGGTAAATCCTACGATAATCCGACTTTAATTAACAGTCTTCAAAAAAACTCTTTGTATTTATCCTCCAAAAGCAGGTTCAGGATAAATACAAAGAACACGAAGCATATCTTTACATTGAGTTCGAATTCATAGGTGCTTCAAGGTTGGCACCGTTTTGCTGAATCACTTGCTGATAAAAATAGAAACTATCTTTCTTATATCGCTTCAGTTTCTTTTCTGAGAGGTTATCTCGGTCAACAAAGATCAGGCCATACCTTTTTTCAATGCCATCGTTCACACTCAGTAAGTCTATGAAAGACCACGGGTTGAAAGAAATAATGTTGACTCCATCACGAAGTGCTTCTCTGAGTTGGTAAATGTGATCGTTCAAAAAACGGATCCGTGTTTGATCATGAATTTTTCCGTTTTCCAAGTGTTCTCGTTCAGACCAGCCGCACTCAGTGATCATTAAAGGCAGGTGAGGGTAGCGATCATGAACACGCTGCAATGCATATCGAAGACCAAGAGGATCAAAAGAAAAGCCCCATTCTGTGTGCAGCAATTCAGGATCATTGTAGCGTTCGATATGATCAACCACACCAGCCAGCATTTTGGATGCTGCCTGTTCATTGTGTCGAAAAATACTGGTACAGTACCAGTTGAGGCCTAAAAAATCGGCTCGCCCAGTTAAAAATTCTTTTTCGTCTTCGGGCTGGAAAGGCAAGGATATATTTTTTTCTTGTAATTTTCTCAAATAGTAGGTAGGAAACTCTCCTCTAACAGCAACATCCATTGTAATAAAACTGACCATATCTTCCAATGATTTTCCGAGTAGAGCATCTGAAGATTTATGATTATAGGATAAGTTTGTCATATAGGAAACAGCAGGTCCGATTTTTGCATTTGGCAACAGCTTATGGCATAGGTTAAATGTTTTGGCCTGTGCTAGGAACATATGATAATTCGCATACTCCGCCATTGCTCGTAGCTTTTTAGGATTCTCTTCTTTGAGCCCAATCATACTTGGTACATTGATAAGCAAGGAATGTTCGTTAATGGTCAGCCAGTAATTAACCATGCTCCCAAATTCTTCAAAAAGCAATTTGGCATAACGGACATAGTCATCCACGCAGCGTCTGTCAGCCCAGCCGTTGTACTGTTCAACTAAGCTCTGAGGCAGATCAAAATGGAAAATAGTCACGATTGGTTCAATGCCGCTCTTTTTTAGGAGTGTGATTAAGCGACGGTAAAAAGCCAGCCCACGAGTATTTGGATGCGAATCATTACCATTAGGAAAAATTCTTGTCCAGCTAATTGAAAAACGATAAGACGTTAACCCAAGTTCTTTCATTAATGCAACATCTTCTGCTAAATGGTGATAGTGATCGACACTGACGGAGGTATCAAGATATTTTCCTTCCAACGAACGAATGTCTGCTACCGAAAGGCCTTTGCCATCCTCAGCAGCGGCTCCTTCTACTTGAAACGCAGAGGTGCTAGCTCCCCATAAAAAATCAGCGGGGAAATCTGTTTTCAAATGTGCAATCACGCTCATTCCCTATTGCCCCTCTTCCTTTAATGCTTGCTTGTCTAATACTTTAAAAAATGGATAGTACAAGAGCATCAGTAAAATGAAATTGATGATCCAGACAATCGTCCCTTGCCAGCCAACAGTAAATACACTGGCAATAGCTTTAGGAAGCGTCCAAGGCATTCCGAGTCCGATCATAGGATTGTAATTAGTGATGAAGCCTACTTTAACTGCTAGGAAGGCGACTCCGCCGCTAATCAAACTAGAGAGAGTGAAGGGAATAAACATTATTGGATTCAAAACAATCGGCATCCCGAAAATGACTGGTTCGTTGATATTGAACAAATTTGGAATCAAAGAAATTTTGAAGAATTCCTTATAGCGTTTAGATTTCCCGATAACGAGCCCCATAATCAGCAAGCTTAATGTTCCTCCGGCTGAATCGTTGTTGACAAAAGCGAACACAGCTAAGTTTTCTAAATGCGGAATTTGTTCACCCGCTTGAAAGGCAGCAGAACTGCCAACCATCATAGATATAATAATCGGCATGATAGCTGCTTGGACTGCCGCTGGATGGATACCAAACAAAAATAGAATATTTGATAAAACAAACACTAATAAAATAGCTGGTACAGACCCGCCAATATTCATCAAAGGTTTAGCGATTAATTGGTTGATGAACTCAAAAAATGTGCCGTAGCTTGTGAAATCAAAGGCTAATCTAAACATGAAAACGAAAATAAATAGGATGATCCCAATAACTAAGGGCTCTAAGGATTGGCTAACCATAGAAGGCACTGAATCCGGTAGATGGATAACTAATTTCTTTACTCGGCTTAGCTTTACATAAGAGGCAGCGACCAAGATGGCAACTAAAATCGCAACGATGATTCCTTCACTGCCAAGATAGTTCATGGAAAAGGCCGCAGTTGCTTTTTCGCCTTCTCCAACTGACTGCGGTGCTAGCATAAAAAAGCTAGCCAGGCTTAGTAAACCAGCGACGATCCCGTTAGACTGTGACCTCTTCCCATAGCAATAGGCAATTGCAAAAACGATAAAAACGGCTAAAATGTTAGTTGAACCATTGACGATCGCGTTCATTGAGGCAGAGATCCCCATATTTTGGAACCATTCATTTACAGGTTTTATTGGGAAATTTGCCAATATCGAGAAAACAGAAGCGCCAATGGTCACTGGAAGCGTCATGATCATCCCTTCCGAGATACTTTGCATGACTTTGTTTTGGCCTAATTTGTTAGAAAAGGGAACTAAGGTTTTTTCTAACAGTTGTTGAAAGCGGTCCATAAATTTCATTTTTCAACATCCTTTCTTTTTCATGATTTTATTTTATCAACTTGAGGAAAGGATTTGTTTTTCGATTAATGCTCACTTTTCCTATTGGGCTGATTTTTTTTAATTGTGTTGAAATAATAAACAATTCATGAAGGAGGAACAGATGAAACAAACGTTGGTACTTTTAGATTACTTGAATGAACATGCTAGATCTGATACCTATTCAAGAATTATTAGCTTCATTTTTAAAGCTAAGGCTCATATTCCTGAGATGACGATCACCGAAATGGCGGATGCAATTTTCGTAACCCCGTCTACTATTACTCGATTTTGCAAACACTTTGGATTTCGATCCTTCTTAGAATTAAAGGAGGCAATTGAAGTTGAAAACCAAACAGATCCGACGCGATTGTTTCGCCTAAGCAGGGAAGAATTTTTAAGTATATCCTCAGAACCGTACTTTTCATTTGAAGCGTATGGACAAGCGATTATTCGTTCAATCCAGGATACTATAAATACAGTGGATATCACTATGATTGAACAATTGATCGATTTGATCATCCGGCATGAGAATATCATGATCTTTGGCTACAGCACATCTATTCAAACAGCCCGTTCATTACAAGAGGGGTTGATATTATCCAATAAGCTGACGTATGTTGGGGGAAATGCTGGGCTACAGCTGGAACTTGCTCGATCCTTAACAAAGGATTCTTTAGCAATCATTCTTTCTTCATACGGTAATTTCTTTTCAAACCATTCTGCGATATTTGATCAGATTCTTCGATCAAAGTGTCCAACTATTTTGCTGACACAGCAACAGAATATTTTTTTTAGTCCTTCGATTGATCACGTATTTATTATTAATTCAAAAAACTTTCAAAAAGTAGGCAGCTATTCGATGAACTTCTTTATTGATTTTCTTTGTCGTAAATATTTTGATACCACTCTGAAGAAATAATCATCAATAGTATTCAATGGATGAATAGATACTAAAAATGAAAGTGGGAGGGAAAATAAGATGGAGCAAAAAATTCTTACAATTCTACAAAATAAAAATCATCCTCGTGACTGGAACGAGCTGGGACCTGAAATGAAGCCGCGGCGTTCAAGTGTATTGAAAAGCGAGCCCGTGTATGAATTTTTTCATACGCTGGATGATTCTTTAGAGGTGAATCCTAAATCAATTGCGGTGTCAGTTCAGCCAGTGAACTCCTTCATCCCTTTTCATGTGCATAATTTTGTGGAAATCATTGTTCCGCTTATAGGAGAATGTACGGTTATTACCAAAAACGATGAGCTGAAGTTAAAACAAAACGATTTGATCATTATTGGGAACCATACGATTCATCGAGTAAAGCCAATCGAAGCGGATACGATTGTCGTTAATCTGACATTGAAAGATACCGCCTTTAATTTAAATGATTATCATTTTATGAACGAGGATCGTGCAACGAAAAAGGTGTCTTCTTTACTTTTTTCGTTGCTGTCGAATGAGAGACAAGGAGAAAATATTTATCGTTTGTTCCGGACACATCAGGATAAGAAGATTCATTTGTTGTTAGAAGACATCATCCAAGAGTATTATTACCCAGATACACAGTCGAATCAGATCATCCGGTTAGAGCTGTTGACACTCTTTGGACGATTGATTCGCTCTGCTGCCAGCGAACAAGCAATGATTGCTGGAGAAGATGAGGGTGGGATCAATTTATTATCTCTGCTGCTGTATATTGAGAAAAACTATGCGCATATTACCTTGGATGATATGGCACAGCATTTTGGCTTCAATCCAAACTATTTATCTTCCTACTTAAAAAAACACACAGGACGCACCTTCATCAAATTAGTCCATTTGCAACGAGTGAATGTCGCGGCCGAATATTTGACCTATACAAATGCGCCAATTGAACAGATTGCATTAAAAGTAGGATATGAAAATCCTTCTTACTTTTATAAAGTGTTCCGCAAGTATCTAAAGTTATTGCCAACTGAATATCGAGAGAAGAGTTCCCTTCACGTAAAAAAAACCGATTGAGGACTCAATCGGTCAGACAGTAGACACTGTCCATTTTATGGAGGAGGTCTACTGTCTTTTTAGAGCTTAAATTTTTTCCGATACTGATTTGGAGAGATTCCGGTTTGCTTTTTGAAGAAGTGATAGAAATAGGCTTCAGTAGAAAATCCTAAATGCTCTGCAATGAGTTGAATCGTTAAATCAGTGGTATTTAATAACTGTTGAGCTTTTTGCGTTCGAATCATTTGTGCGTAGTGGGCAATGGTCATTTGAGTTTGACGCTTTAACAGTCGATTCAAGTACTCGGCATTGTAATGTAAAGCAACTTCAATTTCTTTGCGAGAGATATGGCCAAAACGGCTTTCGATTAAATGAATCAAACGATTGACAAGATACTGTTCCTTCGATAAGTCTAGGTCAATTTGTTGAAGTGAGAACTGATTAACATTTTCTAAGGCATCTAATAGACGTAAAATTAATCCTCGTTGAAAATAGGCGCGTCCGATTTTAGACGTTGCCACTTCTAACTGTAAAGAATCAATAATGACATGGAAGCTCTCACTTTGATAAGGCAAACAAGGAGTGAACTCGATATAACTGCGTTTCCATTGAGAATCTGTTTGTAGATTTTTTTCTAGGAATGTAAAAATAGGCCCGTTACTCGAATCATTCGCTAACAACTCTTGAAGCAGTGTTGGTGATAAGTTCAAAAAGACAACATTGCAGCCTTCTGAAAGGATTTCGCGATGCAGAATCTGTGTATTTAATAAACAGCCTTCTCCAGCACGAAGAACATACTCCTTATCCTCAATATAATTGGTTAATTCCCCCTGAAGTACATACATCAATTCAAAATTCTGATTTTTATGCAACGCTTGATACTCTTCATTTTCAAAAGCCGTAATGTCACCATCTTGCACCTTGGTATAAAGAATGTTATCTCTAATTTTTTGTTTGTAGAAAATGGCGATAGGGGAATGAATGCTAATTTGAGGGATTTCAGCGTCACCAAAATGAAGTTCAGAAAATGGATCTTTTTTCATAAAACACCTCCGAAAGGTCGGGAAATTATAGTAAACGGTTTCTTGAAGTCGGTATTTTTCATTATATCACAGAGAACGAGTGACTAGAATAAGGAGTATCAAAGGAGGAAACCAGATGCGAGATGAAAAAAGGTTGAATAAGGACTGGCAGTTTCATTATGGAGAAGTTGGAATTCCTAATAAGACGGCAAAAAAGGCGCATGCTTTAGGCGGCTTGGCTGCGCCATTAACTGAAGAAGTAGGAAATCGAGTGATTTATGGAGCTGGAGGTGCACACTTTTTAAAACTGATTGCTCAAGGAGACGAAATTCAAGGATTAAAGCATTTAGCAGGGACCGATTTTGATTCAGATTTAGACCAAGATTGGCAAACGATCGGTATTCCTCATGACTGGAAAATTAGTCGGCCCTATACGCAAGCGCCAGAATTATTGATGTCAGGATCGAAAGAGGAGGGAGTCGGCTATTATCGAAAAACGTTTTCGCTAAAGGATGCACTGATCGATCAGAACCGTGTTCTTTTGCATTTTGAAGGAGTGATGCGTTCAGCGGATATTTGGTTGAATGGTGCCTATTTGGGTCATAATGATAGCGGCTATACCAGTTTTTCCTTTGATATTTCTGAGATGGCTAGATATGGTGATGAAGGAATCAATGTGTTGTTGGTTCGAGTGGATACTACTACAGGAGCAGAGGGGTGGTGGTACGAAGGGGCAGGCATCTATCGAGACGTTTGGTTAGAATTTTTACCACTGATTTCTTTCGATCGGGAAAGTGCTTATATTTACACAAAGGAACTTGAAGAAACAGGGGCGATATTAGGCACAGAGGTTTGTATCGAAAATCATTCATCAGACACAGTCGAGGTCACCCCTGTGATCAAGATTGATGAACACGTCATCCCTTTGATCCAACAAGTGTTACAACCGTTTGAAAGCAGAACAATAAAAGAAACCTTTCATTTCCCTTCGCCGATCCTGTGGTCACCTGAACTGCCGCATTTATATACCGCTGTTTTTCAAATGGAAACGGACGAATGTCGTAAGAACTTTGGGATACGAACTTTTACCTACGATACTCAGGGATTTCATTTAAATGGAAGCTTGTATGAATTACGTGGTGTATGCGAGCATCAAGATTTCGCTGGTGTAGGCGTGGCATTAAATCAGGATATCGTTGACTACAAAGTGAAAACGATGAAGGAAATGGGGGTAAATGCGTGGCGCAGCGCTCATCATTTTGCCTCAGCGGAATTATTGGAAGCTTGTGATCGTTTCGGAATCCTTTTGATGAATGAAAATCGTTTATTAGAAAGCTCACCATGGCGGATGCAGGATTTAGAAAACATGGTTAAAAAAAGTCGAATGCATGCTTCGATGGCCTTTTGGTCCGTAGCGAACGAAGAAGTGATTGGAAATACTGACTTAGGCAGTCGGATTGCCAAGAAACTAGTTCGTTGTATTAAGCAGCAAAACTACGAGAGCTTGGTTGTTTCAGCAGAGCTGCTAAACCCTGAAGGTATAGTCAATGAAGACTATCTGGCGAATTATGATGTGTTAGGCGTAAACTACCCAGAGGCTGATGCCATGGGGCCTGGTGCGATGAAGATTAAGGAGCGGTATCCAAAACGCTCGATCATGAGTACAGAAAATGCTTCCTACTTTTCTACCAGGGGAATTTATAAAGACGATGAAAAAAAGTGTCACTGCTCTAATTTTGGTTCGCTGTTTTCAATGATATTACCTGGAAAACGACAGCCAGGCGATCCAGGTGCAGGGGGCACAGCAACACCGGAGAAAGTATTAAATTATCTGTCTGACCATCAGTATATGGGCGGTGTTTTTCTTTGGACAGCTTTTGATTACTACGGCGAACCCTCTCCGTTTGGATGGCCAGCTATTTCTTCGCAGTTTGGTATTGCCGATTTATGCGGCTTTGCAAAGGATTACTACTATTATTATCAAGCCCGTTGGAAAAAGGAACCTATCCTTCATATCCTGCCTCATTGGAATGAAGAGGGACTTGAAATCAAGGAGGACGGATTGGTTTCTGTTCGTGTATTTAGTAATGCTAACGAAGTTGAGCTTTTTGTAAATGGTACTAGTTATGGAAGGAAAAAAGTGACAAATGGTATTGCTAATTGGGAAGTTTTCTATCAAGCTGGGAGAATAAGTGCCACTGCTTATGAAGAAAATAACCCTATCAATGAGATCTATTGTGAGACCAGCTCAGCGATAAGCGCAATAAATTGTAAAAAAATTTTTGAGGGAAATGACTGTAGCCTTTTTGCATTAGAAGCAATTGATGACCAACAGCGGTTTGTACCAACGTCCGATCATCAGCTGTCTATTCATGTGGAAAACGGAGAGGTGATTGGATTAGCTAACGGAAACCCAATTGATCAGGAGACCCATAATTTAGAAAACATCAGACTCTTTCAAGGGAAAGCATTAGCGATTATTAGAGGAAAAGGAGCAAGTATTCAAATGAAGGCAATGATTAAAAAATAGAGCAAGGCAGAACATGCACCTATGAAAAGGCCACATAGCTTATGAATTTTGCATATGGTGAGGTGTCTTTTTCTACCCTATACTTTATTTAACGATTGAAAGCGGAAACAACAATATGAAGGAGTGTAATTATTATGAATAAGAAAAAATTATCTCTAGCTTTAGGTATCTTAAGCATGAATCTTCTGCTGATGTCAGGTTCTGTCGTCGGTGCAGCGATTGCTGCCATTTCGAAATCATTTCCTCAAGAACCTATATCAAAAGTTCAGATGCTCAGCTCGATTCCGCAGTTGGGGCAGCTGATCGCCACGTTACTTTTTACTTGGCTCACTTATAAAATGACTAGAAAAAATATTGGGGTTGTCTCAGTAGCAATTGTGGCAATCAGCGGCTTGCTTCCTGTTTTTTATAACAGCAGCCTGAACATTATCTTGGCATGTATGGTCGCTCTAGGATTTGGGCTTGGGCTAATCAGTAATGTTGGACCAGTATTATTGCAAGAGCATTTTGATGGAGAAGAAAGAGCAACCGTAATGGGCTGGGCTGTCGGCTTCAATAATTTAGGGATGATGGGTTTTACTGCAATTGGCGGTGTTTTGGGAAGTACAAATTGGCAAAACCTCTTTTGGGTATACGGTGCAGCTATTCTAATACTTCTAGTAGTCCTACTATTAGTGCCAAGAGATCGTAAATTATCAGAAGAAGAAATATCGAACCAACGTACTATCAGTTTCGGTAAAACAGTCAAAAGTTTGAATGGCTACGTCTATGTCATGCTCATCGTCACCTTTGTTACTTCCCTTTGCTTGATGATATTTATGGCAAATCAATCGATCCTGCTGGCTTCAAAAGGTAATGGAACGGCCTATACGGCGATGGTCACTGCTTTAGGAAATGTTGGAGGGATCTGCACCGCTTTTGGCTTAAAATATATTCGTAAGCTTACTAAAACAGATACAATGGCATGGGGTTTTGTCGCTTTTGCTTTATCTTATATCTGCATCGTTTTTTTTAATAATCCTGCACTGCACATTGCCGGGAATATGTTCTCAGGTATGGGGATTGTTATGGTCAATGCGACGATTCCATTCGAGTTGTCTATCTTAGCCAACCATCAGCAGTTCCCGGTGGCCATTGCAATGAACACATTGATTTCCTCATTAGCCGGTTTCGCTGCTCCTATGCTTCTTGCAGCAACAAGAATTTCTGCTGGAACAAATTCGTATCTTGCAGGAATTGTATTCAGTAGTTTAATGGCAGTCGTGCTATTGGTTACTCGATTAGGAAATCGGATTGAAAAAAAGTCGGGTGAAACAACAATTAGTCAACGCGAAAGTGTACAAGAAGTCTAAAAAAGTAGAAAAATTTAAATTGTTAAAATGGACTCTAGAGAATAGATACCGATAAAACAGACGAAAAAAAATTTGCCTATGATTGTCTTATAAGAAGAGTGGTGACAGTATGCGCGTCTGGTATCTAGAGTGTAGAGGCGTGTTGTCTCAACAATTACCTTTTCTCAACGGTGAAGACAATAAAAAAACAGAGACTGCAATAGCGCAGTTTCTGTTTTTTTTCTACTGTCTCAATAAGCGTAGCAAGACGGAACAAACACCCAGCGTGGCGATGCCAGCAACGATTGCCTCCACCAAGCCACTGCCAAAAATGATACCCAGAATGATGCCGTACACTGCACTTGCTGTTACCTGAAGTACATCCGCGTAACTATCTCTAAAAATAAAATAAATCAAATTCATGACTAGGATCGTATTCGTCATCGATCCTGCCAAACCAGCGATAAATAGGCTAACGGGGCGTGCCTTTGATTTCAAAAGCTTTTCTAAACCCTTGTAAACAAAATAAGGGACGATCCCGATCAAGATCCTTGGGATGATTGCAATGATCAATGCCCACCAGTCTCCATGACCCGTCAGTGGATTCGCAATGAATGGCGAAAAGGCAAAAGACATGGGTGTAATGATCACGGTAGAACGCGTAGCACTGAGAATCCCAAACACAGCCCCTAAACCGCCGCCAAGCTTCGGCCCTAAAACGATCGAGGCGATGATTACAGGGATGTGCATCGTCGTGGCATTGATCGGACCGATGGGAATGAAGCCCAGCGGAGTGACCGCTAAAATGATCATGATCGCCAAAAACATGGCTGTCAATGTAAATTTTCGAACATTTAGATTCTTCACCTGTTTACTCCTTTAATTTCTCCATAGTTCGCTGAACGATGTCGGAAACGGCTGCCAAAGCGCCTCGTCCGTAATCTCCGCAGGCCAACAACGACTCTCGGGGTTCGATTTCTTCATAGCCTGACTCTTTCAGTATTTCCAGATTGCGTTGAACGATCGGATTTTGATACATATAAGTGTTCATGGCAGGAGCGATCAATTTTGGGGTTTCCGGCAGCAAAGCCAGAGAAACCGTTGATAAAAGATCGTCTGCGATTCCATTTGCCATCTTTCCAAGGATGCTCGCAGAAGCTGGCGCCACCAGAAACAAATCAGCTTGCTTTGCTAATTCGATATGGTTGATTTTTGCTGCATCAGGTTCTTCAATGACTTCCGTATGAACCAGTCGATGAGAAAGTGATTGGATTGTCAGAGGGGTGATAAATTCTGTACTGCTTTTGGTCATAATGACATCGACCTGATACCCTTGTTTGGTTAAGCTGTTGGTTAGATCAGCAGCTTTATAGGCAGAGATACTGCCGCTGACCCCTAATAGAATCGTCTTCATTTCGTTTCCTCCAATTTTTGGACCTCTTGTTTGATCAACTCAGCGATCTCTGTCTTAGTATGCGCCTCTTTCACTTTATGATTGCGATTGATTAAGTAGCCATGATGCTTTTCACCAGAAATTTCCGCTAAGTCATTGGCCAAAATAAAATCCGCCTGATTTTTTTCCAAGCTTTTTTCAGCCACACTTAATAGCTCAAGCATTGGAACATCCACAAGCAGCTTGAATCCCACAAGAATCGTGTCAGGTTGCAATTCTTTGATCAACTGAATGATTTTAGGATTTTTTTTCAAGATAATCACCAAATGATCAGTATCTGAAGAAATTTTCTTCTCTGTGCGAGTCTGTGTCCTGCGACGAACAGCTTGCGCCAAATCAGCAGGATCAGTGGCAATGACCGATTGCAGTTCTTCCATCGTTACCGAACTGTCTGGCGTGAAGTCGCTGACAGCCATACTGTGGATCACCGCAGCATAGGTATGCTCTGTCATCAGCTGGCGCATCCTGCTCTCGAGGTCCTGAGTTGTTTCGATCAGATGCATATCCAAACTTTCGTTAGAAGGATGGACGGCCTGCCGTGTTGTCAAATAATCGACAGACACTTGAGGATCCGTCAAAAACGCTTCAGCAATCGCTTTTCCGAGCTTTCCACTAGAATGATTCGTAATCGCACGGACCTCATCAATTTTCTCAGAGGTGCCGCCTGCTGTGATCAGGATTCTCATCGTTATTGGCCCCCTATACGGACGATTGTCCGACCGACATGTGTTCCTTCCAGCAGCTTGTTTACGACAGAAAGGACTTCCTCTAGAGTGACCTCTTGGACTTGTATCGAGTCGCTTACCTGCCACTTCGTTGCCATTTTATTCCAAAGAGTCAAACGTTTTTCCATCGAGGCATCTACCGAATCGATCCCCAAGAGATTCACTCCACGAAGAATGAAAGGAAGCACAGTGGTGTTCAGTTTGATTCCCCCAGCATTTCCGCATAGAGCTAAGCTTCCGCCATATTGCACGAAGGGAAGGAGCTTGGCCAATGTTTCTCCGCCCACAGTATCCACTACAAAATCAAAAAGCTGTTTGTTCAATGGCCGATTTTTTTCGGGGAAGAGTTCTTCTGGCGATAAAATTTGCGTCGCTCCTAATGCTTTTAAATAATCCGATTGATTGGTTTTTCTAGTCAATGCAATGATTTCCTTGCAGCCGATCTGTTTTAAAAATTGCAAAGCCACACTTCCGACTCCACCAGTAGCGCCAGTTACCAATACACGGCTTCCTGCATCCAATCCGTGAGCCTCAAGTGCATCGACGGCCAGAGCGGCGGTGAATCCTGCTGTACCAAAGATCATCGCTTGTTTGGCTGAAAGCGTCGCAGGACGTTTGATTAGCCAAGAGGTCGGTACCGCTTGAAACTCGCTGAACCCGCCATTGCGACTGACACCTAATCCGTAACCGGTAGCAAGAACAGGCGTTCCAATCGGAAAATCAGAGTCATTGCTTTCGATGACTACTCCGGAAAGATCAATCCCTGGGGTCAAAGGATAACTGCGCAAAACACCAGTATTGGGTTGAGTAGCAAGGGCATCCTTATAATTTATTCCAGAATAATCGACCTGTACCAGCACTTCATTTTCTCCCAAAATGGGCTTTGCCGCCTCAACCATCTTCGTTTCTACCTGTGGATCATTGGAAACTTGTAAGCTTTTCATTTGTGCAACTCCTTTTTATTCAAATAGGTTTCTTCTTTACAAAAAAAAGAATGAATAACTTTTGCAAAAACATGATACTACCATCTTAGCGGAAACAAGCAAAATTGCAACTTTCCATCATTTATTTTTTGCAAATTTTGTTAGAATAACCCGCTTTCAGCAGGTATCGTTCGCCTTTTTACTTAATCTAGCAAATAGGAAAGTTTTAAGGAGAGTATCAAGTGAGAGAATGCTAAGAATCCACAGCGGATCGCTTGATTTTTTGTCTGAACTTCGTATACTTGAAAAGGATCATTAAACTTGAAGTTTACTATTACCAAACAAGGGGGCGATGGGATGGAAATTGGCGAGAAGCTAAAAAATTTGCGTATCCAAAAAAATCTGACACAAGAAGAACTTGGTGAACGAACGGATTTGTCAAAGGGCTATATTTCTCAGCTGGAAAGAGACCTCAGCTCACCTTCGATGGAAACTTTTTTTGATATTTTAGAAGTTCTGGGTGTCACACCAGAAGAATTTTTCAGTCAAAAAACGGGTGAGCAAAAGGTTCTATATACTAAGGAAGACACAACTTTTTACACAGATGAGACAAACGGGTACCATATTAAATGGCTGATTCCAGAATCCAATGAAAATGAGATGGAGCCGATTCTCTTGACCTTGGAGAAAACAGGACAGTATAAGCAATTCGCACCATCATTGTCTGAAACATTTATCTATGTTTTGGAGGGAACTGTTCATCTTCAGTTTGGTGACAAGGAATTTATCGCTAAGGCTGGCGACAGCATGTACTACGAGGCCAGTAAACCTCATCGTTTGCAAAACCACGGCAAAGAACTTGCCAAAGTCCTGCTGGTCGCCACCGACTCTTATTTATAAAAGAAGAAAACTTATAGAGAGCAAGAACAGCATTATTGAGGATGCCAGTCAAACTATTAATGTCTGTTAAATTAAATAAACAAAACGTCTTAGTTGGATGCTATACGCAGAGAACGTCCAACTAATGTTGAACAAGGAGTGACAACATGGCAAATACGATTATTTCCTTTAAAAATGTGATCAAAAAATATGACGATGAAGCCGTCTTAAAAAATGTCAGCTTTGATATTGAAGAAGGACGTTTTTACACGCTTTTGGGTCCTTCAGGCTGTGGGAAAACAACAATTTTACGAATTATTGCGGGGTTTACCGAAGCTACTGAGGGAGATATTGATCTTGAAGGCCAGCGGGTAAATGATGTACCTGCGAATAAACGGCAAGTCAATACAGTGTTTCAGGATTACGCTTTATTTCCGCATATGAATGTGTTTGACAACGTGGCTTTTGGTCTGAAGATTAAAAAATTGTCCAAAGAAGATATTCGCAAGAAAGTCAAAGAAGCTTTGCGAATGGTCCAGCTTCCCGGTTATGAAGACCGTGAGATCAATGAGATGTCGGGAGGCCAGCGCCAACGGGTTGCGATTGCCCGTGCGATCGTCAATGAACCGAAGATTTTATTATTGGATGAGCCATTGTCTGCATTGGATCTGAAACTGCGGACAGATATGCAGTATGAGCTGCGGGAACTGCAAAAGCGTCTAGGCATCACCTTTATTTTTGTGACCCACGATCAAGAAGAAGCCTTGGCCATGAGTGACGAAATCTTTGTGATGAACAAAGGCAAAATCGTGCAAAGCGGAACGCCAGTCGATATTTATGACGAACCGATCAATCATTTTGTTGCGGATTTTGTCGGCGAAAGCAATATCGTTTCTGGAGAAATGATCGAAGACAATCTGGTGAAATTCGTCGGCAAAGAATTTGAATGTGTCGATAGCGGAATGCGGCCAAACGAGCCGGTCGAGATCGTTTTGCGTCCAGAAGATCTGACCATGACGAAGCCAGAAAACGGCAAATTGGTGGTCACGGTCAATACCCAGCTGTTTCGCGGTGTCCATTACGAAATCATGGGTGTTGACGAAGATGGCAATGAATGGATGGTCCATTCCACCCGCAAAGCCAAAGAAGGCAGTAAAATCGGCTTGTATTTTGAGCCCGAGGATATCCACGTCATGCGCTTCAATGAAACTGAAGAAGAATTCGATGCGCGTTTAGAAAGCTATGACGACTAGGAAACAAATAGATTATTAAGAAGTAGGAGGCGGACAAATGAGAAGTATGCGCCGTATTTATTCGATCCCATATTATTTTTGGCTGCTGTTTTTTGTGATTGCACCAGTTGTACTGATCGTCTATCAATCGTTTTTTGATATGAATGGACACTTTACGTTGAGCAACTACCATACGTACCTGACTTCCGGGACGTATTTAGGAATGACTTTCAATTCGGTCTTTTTTGCTTTTTTGATCACCTTGATGACACTGCTGGTCAGCTATCCGACTGCGTATTTCTTGGCGAAATTAAAGCATCGGCAATTATTGCTGTTGCTGGTAGTCTTGCCGACTTGGATCAATTTATTGTTGAAAGCTTATGCATTTATCGGCATTTTCAGCACCAACGGGTCTATCAATGAATTTTTAAGCTTCATCGGAATTGGTCCGCGCCAGTTATTGTTCACGGATTTTAGTTTTATGTTTGTAGCCGCATATATTGAACTGCCTTTTATGATCATGCCGATTTTTAATGCATTGGAAGAAATCAACCCTTCTTTGATCAGTGCCAGTCGTGATTTAGGGGCAAATAACTTTGAAACGTTTCGTCGCGTGATTTTTCCGTTGTCATTGAACGGTGTTAAAAGCGGTGTGCAGGCCGTCTTTATCCCATCGCTTTCTCTGTTTATGCTGACGCGTTTAATCGGTGGGAACCGTGTGATCACGCTGGGAACAGCAATCGAAGAGCATTTTCTGGTGACCCAAAACTGGGGCATGGGCTCTACTATCGGTGTGATTCTGATCGTGGCGATGTTCATTGTGATGATGCTGACTGGTGAGAAACGAAAAGGAGGGCGTGTCTGATGCGCAAAAGACGTTTTCCATGGTCCAATCTCTACTTAGCAGTGGTCTTTTTACTATTGTATATTCCAATCTTTTATTTGATTTTCTATTCCTTCAATGAGGGCGGAACGATGACCAATTTTACCGGCTTCACTTGGGAACATTACGAAACGTTGTTCTCAGACACTCGACTGATCAGTATCGTGGTTCAAACCTTTGTTTTGGCGTTTTTGTCTGCATTATTGGCGACGATGATCGGGACATTTGGAGCGATGTCGATCTATTATACAAGGAAGCGCGCGTCAAAAAATGCATTGCTCGGATTGAACAACATTTTGATGGTGTCGCCGGATGTCATTATCGGTGCCAGTTTCTTGATCCTGTTTACGATATTAGGGGGAACGATCCGCAGCTTCCAACTCGGCTTTTTCAGTGTACTGCTTTCCCATGTTGCTTTTAGTATTCCAATCGTTGTTTTGATGGTTTTACCGAAGCTTCAGGAAATGAACGATTCGATGATCGATGCGGCTCGTGACCTGGGTGCGAATAACTGGCAGGTATTGAGTACTATTGTTTTGCCCTTTTTAACACCGGGAATCGTTGCCGGGTATTTCATGGCTTTTACGTACTCGCTTGATGATTTTGCTGTGACGTTTTTCGTGACTGGAAATGGGTTTTCAACCCTTTCTGTCGAAATTTATTCACGTGCACGTCAAGGGATTAGTCTAGAGATCAATGCACTGTCTACCTTGGTGTTTATCTTCTCTTTGATCCTAGTGGTCGGGTATTACTTTATCAGTCGCGACAATTCGAAGAAAGCACGCAAACGGAAGCGTGAATTCGAGGAGGTGTCAGTGCTGAAATGAAAAAACTGCGTTCCTTATTTATTGGTGTTATCGCCATCATTTTGCTGCTGACCTTTTTGAACATTCGTTTAAATCGAGCAGGAAATGCCAGCTCCAATGTATTGAATATTTACAATTGGGGGGATTATATTGATCCTGAATTATTGAAACAATTTGAAGAAGAGTACGGGTACAAAGTCAATTATGAGACCTTTGACTCCAACGAAGCCATGGAGGCAAAAATCAAGCAGGGGGGGACCTCTTACGACATCGCGATCCCCAGTGAATACATGATTCAAAAGATGAAAAAAGAAGAACTGCTGCTGCCGCTGGATCACAAAAAAATCAAAGGTCTAAACAATATCGATGAGCGATTTCTTGACCAGGATTTCGATAAGAACAACCAATATTCTATTCCTTATTTTTGGGGAACTTTGGGGATTGTTTATAACGATAAATTTGTAGATGGCGAAAAGATCCGGCATTGGGAGGATCTTTGGCGACCAGAATTGGCCAACAATATTATGCTGATCGATGGGGCCAGAGAGGTCATGGGATTGTCCTTGACGACCTTTGGCAATTCCATTAATAGTAAAAATAGGCAGCAATTGAACCAGGCAGTCGAAAAGCTGAACCAGTTGACGCCAAATGTGAAGGCCATCGTAGCGGATGAGATCAAAATGTATATGGCTAACGAAGAAAGCGCAGTTGCTGTGACTTTTTCCGGGGAAGCAGCGGACATGATGGGACAAAATGAGCACCTGCATTACGTGATTCCGCCAGAAGGCTCCAACCTCTGGTTTGACAACATCGTGATCCCCAAAACCTCAGCCAATCAAGAAGGGGCATATGATTTTATCAACTTCATGCTGCGTCCAGAAAGTGCCAAGGCAAATGCAGAATATATCGGTTATTCCACACCGAATAAGAAGGCTTTGGAGATGCTGCCGAAAGAAATCTCTGGTGACAAACAGTTTTATCCTGATAATGAAACGATCAGTCATTTAGAGGTTTATAAGGATTTAGGACCAGAGTATTTGCAGATTTACAATGATTTGTATTTGGAGTTTAAGATGTATCGCAAATAGTGGCAAAACTCAGTAAAAATGGCTTAAAATCAATAAAAAAAACTGAAAGAAAACCTCTGTTTTTACTGTCAGTTTTCCAATTTTCTACCAAAAACCCGAAAATAACGTCTAAATAGGCGTTATTTTTTTTGTATGTTTGAAAACCACCTGCTGTGCTGGTGGTTCAAAAGAGCTTCC
>NZ_BJCC01000019.1 GCF_004309355.1 Enterococcus florum
CAGAAGTGGAAGTGCAGTGATGTATGGAGCGGACTGATACTAATCGATCGAGGACTTAACCAAAAGAAAGATTCTTGGTGAGATTTGATTTTTTGATCCAGTTTTGAGTGAACGAAGTTTACTCAAGAATAATAAAGTGTGGTGGCGATAGCAGGAAGGATACACCTGTTCCCATGCCGAACACAGAAGTTAAGCTTCTTAGCGCCGATTGTAGTGAAGGGTTTCCCTTTGTGAGAGTAGGACGTCGCCACGCAGATCATTCCGGCATAGCTCAGTTGGTAGTAGCGCATGACTGTTAATCATGATGTCGTAGGTTCGAGTCCTACTGCCGGAGTTTCTCAAGAGAGAAAAATAGTAGAGTGTTGGGCTTTTATGCTCCAGACTTGGAGAGTTGTCCGAGCGGCCGAAGGAGCATGATTGGAAATCATGTAGGCGGGTAATCCTGTCTCAAGGGTTCGAATCCCTTACTCTCCGTTTCGTTTTCATATCTGGCCCGTTGGTCAAGCGGTTAAGACACCGCCCTTTCACGGCGGTAACACGGGTTCGATTCCCGTACGGGTCATTTAATTAAATATGGAGGTTTAGCTCAGCTGGGAGAGCATCTGCCTTACAAGCAGAGGGTCAGCGGTTCGATCCCGTTAACCTCCATTTGGTTCCGTGGTGTAGGGGTTAACATGCCTGCCTGTCACGCAGGAGATCGCGGGTTCAAATCCCGTCGGGACCGCCATTTGATTAAAACTTTAAACTATTATAATATGGCGCGGTAGCTCAGTTGGTAGAGCAACGGATTGAAGCTCCGTGTGTCGGCAGTTCGATTCTGTCCCGCGCCACCATGGAGGAGTAGCGAAGTGGCTAAACGCGACGGACTGTAAATCCGTTCCTTAGGGTTCAGTGGTTCGAATCCACTCTCCTCCATATATTTCATAGGGGCATAGTTTAAAGGTAGAACAGCGGTCTCCAAAACCGTTAGTGTGGGTTCAATTCCTGCTGCCCCTGTTTTTAATTATGGCGACCGTGGCGAAGTGGTTAACGCACCGGATTGTGGCTCCGGCATTCGTGGGTTCGATTCCCATCGGTCGCCCTTTGTAACTAATATTGGGGTATAGCCAAGCGGTAAGGCAACGGACTTTGACTCCGTCATGCGTTGGTTCGAATCCAGCTACCCCAGTTCTTATTGGAATAATATATTCAGAAAGGTTTCTGAAAGTCTTGTTCTAATGGAAAAACAATAGTATAATGGCGGTATAGCCAAGTGGTAAGGCAGAGGTCTGCAAAACCTTCATCACCGGTTCAAATCCGGTTACCGCCTTAGTACTAAATATTAAAACATGCCGGCGTGGCGGAATTGGCAGACGCGCTGGACTCAAAATCCAGTGCCCGCGAGGGCGTGCCGGTTCGACCCCGGCCGCCGGTATTGAATGGTATAGCAACGTTTCCGAAAGGTTCGTTTAGCTATACCATTTTTTTTGAATCGTGTATACCAAAAGCATGATATTTTACTTTATGTAGCAAAAATGAATTAGCAAAAAAAATAGTAAGATATGAGGATAGAGAAGAGAAATTTTATACCAGACACCAATTTGGCAATCTAGCAAATCACAAAGATTTGGAAATTAATTTCAGCGGAAAAATAATTCCTACAGAAAGCAGGAAGATGGACGTTTATCTCTACTCCAGAATGACATTGCTAAAACAATTATTAAACGACTGGATAATTTCGAATAAGATTGTCATTTTGGTTGTGGTAAAATAATTAGTACAACATTTTGAATTAGAAAGTGATTATCCAATGAAACCAACTATTACCTATGAAGAGATATTAAAGATTAAGAGGGATAGACATATCGGCTTTGTCGATGTTCGCAGTCCAGGAGAATATCAGCATTCTACGATACCAGGAGCACATAATATTCCTATTTTAGATAATCAAGCCCGCGAAACTGTGGGAATTCTTTATGCGGAAAGAAAATTCAATGAGGCCAAACGATTTGCAATTGAATGGACTTCAGCAAGGCTTCCTGCCATGTACGATCAATATCAAAAGCTATGTCAAGAATATGATGAGTTAGTTCTTTTTTGCAGTCGAGGTGGAATGCGTTCGAACACGATTTTTTCCTTGTTAAAAGCAATCGGCATGCCGGTTAGCAGAATGGAAAGTGGGTTTAAAGGGTATCGACGCTATGTTGTTGAACATTTAGATGAGCAGTTATCAAAGGTTCATTTTGTTACGCTTTATGGACTTTCCGGCAGTGGTAAAACGGAAATTCTTAAAGAGTTGGCTGATCAGGGACAAAAGGTTCTTGATATTGAAGCTTGTGCAAATCATCGAGGATCTTTACTTGGTGGCATTGGCCTTTCACAACCTCATTCACAAAAGATGTTTGAAGCTTTGCTTTTTGATATCAGCAGAGACTGGCAAACTGGAGACATCATCTTCACTGAAGGAGAGAGTAAAAGAGTGGGGAATGTTATCCTTCCAAAAAAGCTTTTTTCTGCCATTCAAAAGGATACAAAAATCTTTATTGATGCTTCCTTAGAATATCGAGTCAACCAAATTCACAAAGATTATATTCAAGATAACGACTTGATAGAATTAACGAAAACTATCGAAGGCTTGAAGCACGTAATCAATCCAGAACGTGTACAAGAATTTCAAAAGCAGCTAGGTGCGAACCAGACGAATGCCGTCATTGAAAAGCTGCTTACATCTTATTATGATCCTAAATACAGCTATCAAAAGAAAGAATATCAAAAAACTTTTACGAATTTAAATTGCCGCCAGACAGCTGAGAAAATTATTGATTGGCTAACCTTTGAGAGAAATAGCTAGAAAATAATTACGAGTGTGTACTATGTGGTGATTAATTACGAAATGTATATCCCAGTATTAGAAATAGTAGCTAGCTTAAGTCATTCAAATCAAATATGCGTTATCTAGCAAATTTTTTTCCAAAAACAGCAGCCTGTCAAAAGTCCGACAGGCTACTCTACTTAATTCAATTAAAAGCACAAGCTGTTGGATTCCCCAATTTCCAACGATCAGGGTTCTCGAAGAAGCCACTTAGTAACCCCTCTCCTTTTGCATAGGGATAATGCGCTGCATATCATACCTTGGTACCTGCTAAACGTATTTTTTGTCGGAGCCTATCAACTTCTTGAAGCAAAAGTATCTCAAAATGCGTATACCTTTGAAAGATGAGAATTCTAAAGGTGGTTCTAAGAAAGCGAATATTTTGTGAAAATAGGCTAAGTTTGATGGTTTTTAGTATCTTTTCAGATTTACACAATCTGTTTGACTTGAATCAACACTTCAAATATTTGATCTTCAGGTTGTTCGGAAGTTGCTTCGTCCTGCCAAAGCAGTTCCCAGATATCTCCATCGATGACCAGATTGTGTTCTTTTAGGTATTTTTTAAAACGATTGTTGAAGATATTGATATGGTGAATCTCATCTTTGATAAATCCGGAAACATAAAATCCAGCTGGACGGGTGACGATTTTACTTGAGCGATAGTGAGCCAAACGATCGTCGGGTATTTTTACCAATGCTCGATAGGGAGCGGCATGAAAGTTTTCTTCATTAAATGCTGCACCTTCGACTAAAAAACCGATAGGATACCCGCTGAACAGATCCCTGCTCTCCACGGATGAGTAAAATCTTCCATAAACTTGTACGGAATCTATATCGTCAATTGTATCAATGATTTCTGAGACGACAAATGATTCCTCTTCTCTGAACGCATACGTAATTGATTCAAGATCGAAGTCCTTCAATCGCTCATATCGGTCAATAAAACTATTCAATGAGGCGCGAATTTCTTTTAATTGATCAATTTGCTGATCCACCTTTGCTCGTTGTGCTTGAAACTCTGTTAGAGCATAATCCACGTTCCGATTTTTCAAAAATTTCTGAATCTCTTCTAGAGGCATCCCAATGTTTTTCAATAATAAAATGACATCTAATTCAAAGTATTGATCGATTCCATAATAACGGTAGTGATTCTCACCGATTTTCGCTGGTTTAAAAAGATCGATTTGATCATAATAAATCAATGTGCGGCGACTAATGCCGGCATATTTTGCCATTTCGCTGATAGATAAGAATTTCTTGATAAAAGTTGCTCCTTTCGCTTGACTGTGACGTTGCGTTACAGTCTATTCTAACATCTGAGAAGGAGGAAAAGAAGATGAAATTAGTGAAAGGTTTTTTTATCAATTATAAAAAAATGTTCTTTGGCACCTTCATTTTGATGTTGTTGCAAGCTATTGGAACACTTATGATCCCTTATTTTGTTGCAGAGATTATTGATGACGGAATTATTACTCAAAACCTGGAGGCTATTTGGAGGAATGGAGGGTATATGTTGCTCATTGCTATTCTGACGGGGATTGTAGCCATAGCATCAAGTTATTATTCTGCTATTCTAGCCGGCCGTTTCGGCTTTTTTTTGAGAGAGCAATTAGTGAAAAAAACTCAGAGCCTGTCGTTAACTGAAATGGAAGAATTTGGAACACCGACATTGCTGGCACGTACAACTAGTGATATCACAAATATTCAGCAAATTCTGATGATGGTTTTCCAAATGATCATTCCGGCGCCGTTGATTTGTTTAGCGTCCATCATTTTAACGGGTATGATTTCATGGCGATTCATCTGGATCCCTATTTTATCGATCCTTTTGTTTTCTTTGGTTTCTTTATTCGTTATTAAGAAGAGTATTCCTCTAGCAGAAAAAATGCAGCAAAGAATGGACTTGATGATGAAGGTACTGCGTGAGTTTTATACGGGGGTACGCGTTATCCGGGCTTTTGACAAAGCATCGTTTGAAAAGACACGTACAGATGAGACTTTTGTTGATTACTCTCACGTGATGATCCATGTAAATAAACTATTCGCTGTGTTAAATCCAACTGTAAATCTTGTCATGGGAATCAGTATGACATTTGTACTGGCTTATGGGGGATCGCTCGTACTTCAAGGGGCCGTTCCGATCGGGAGTTTGACGGCTATCAGTGAATACACTATTTTGAGTTTATGGTTCTTGACGATGGCTGCCATGGTGATCGTCATGATTCCTAAAGGTTTGGCTTCCCTAGAACGGATCAATGAAGTTATTGAAACAGAGGAGACTATTTCGGATGGAGAACAGGTTCAATTTCAATCTGCTAAAGGAGAACCAATCGCTGTTTTTGATCATGTTGAATTTTCTTACAACGGTGCAGAAGAATCTGTCCTATCGGATATTACTTTCGAAATTCCAAGAGGGGTAACAGCCATTGTCGGTGGAACTGGCTCAGGAAAAAGCACGATTGCTAAGGCTTTGATGCGGTTTGAGGATGCATCCAAGGGGGAGATTCGATTTCTAGGAAAATCGATCAAAGAAGTCACGCAAGATGCTTTAAGAAGAAGGATCAGCTATGTCCCTCAGAAAGCATTTCTTTTCAGCGGAACAATCGAGGATAATTTCCTTTTCGGGAATCCTGAGGCAACAAAAGAAGAGATGGAAAAAATTGCCAGCATTGCTCAGGCTGCAGAATTTATCAATGGTTTGGAAAAGAAATACCAAGCACCGGTTGCTCAAAAAGGCAACAATTTTTCTGGTGGACAAAAACAGCGATTAAGTATTGCACGAGCACTAATCAAACCTGCAGATCTTTATTTTTTCGACGACAGTTTCTCTGCATTGGATTATCAAACAGATGCCAAGCTGCGGCAGGCCTTAAAAAATTACTTGACAGATGCAGCGATCGTCATTGTAGCCCAACGACTCTCTACAATAAAGGATGCAGATCAAATCATCGTTCTAGAAGAGGGAAAAATAATTGGCAAAGGGAACCATGATGAATTAATGGCTTCTTGTAATGTATACCAGGAATTCGCTAAATCACAAGGAATGGAGGAGAAGAAACATGAGCACGAAGCAAGCTGAAGAGCAAATAATGACAGAGAAGCCAAAAGATTTTAAACAAACGGGCTTCCGTCTTTTTCAATTACTACTTGAACAAAAAAAGCGCTTTATCATCATTGTATTCTCAGCTGTGTGTTTTTCAGCTCTAATGGCTGCAACACCTTTGATTTTAGGATGGGGACTCGATGGGATCATACGACTTTTGCAAAATCAACAGCTTTCTATCCACGCATTGCTCTCAGTTTTGGGTCAGCCTGTATTACTTCTGTTAGTTGCTTGGGGAGGGGTGTCGCTTTTTTCCCTACTTCAAGAGTATACTATGGCAAGTGTGGCAGAAACACTAACCTTGCGTTTAAGAAGAACATTGTCAGAAAAAATGAATCACTTGCCAATGCAGTTCTTTGACCAATATAAAACCGGCGATATTTTGACCCGAGCGACTTTAGATTTAGATAAGGTTTCTGAAGTACTGCAAGTCGGGTTGATGCAGCTGATCTCGGCCCTACTTTCGATCGTTGTCGGGATAGGAGTAATGGTTTATTTGAGTCCTTTCTTGACAATCGGAATTTTGGCCATTTTGCTGATTAGTCTTTTTTTAACAAACTATCTAGCACAGAAGAATCAAGATTATTTTTCTGAGAATCAAGCAGCATTAGGCGCTGTTGGAGCCAAAGCAGAAGAAAGCTACTCTGGAAATTTAGTAATCAAAGCCTACAATCGACAGGAAAAAACGATCGGTGAGTTAAATGCGTTGAACGAGGCACAATTTCAAGCTTTTAAAAAAGCTCAGTTCGTCAGTTTTGCGATCAATCCACTCATTCGGTTGATCAATCAGCTAGGGTTTGTCACCAGTGCGGTGATAGGCGGGATAATGGTAGTGAATGGTCAAATGTCGATTGGTCTAGTTCAGGCTTATTTACAATATGTTAATCAAGTGTCTGAACCTATCACTCAGGTTTCCTACGTGATCAACAGTTTGCAAAGCGCGTTTGCGGCTTTAGAGCGAATTTTCGAGATTCTAGATATGGATGAAGAGGTTGAACCTGCTCTAACAGTAAACATTCCAGAACGGTTGAAAGGGGAAGTAGCCTTTAAGCACGTTGCGTTTGGGTACAATCCTGAAAAATTATTAATGGAGGATGTTACGTTCAACGTTAAGCCAAAGCAAACGGTAGCGATCGTTGGTCCGACTGGGGCCGGTAAAACGACAATGATCAACCTCCTTATGCGTTTTTATGATATAAACAGCGGCCAAATTGAATTGGATGGAAAAAAAATTACCCATTTCTCTCGTGCGGATATTCGCCGGAAGTTTGGAATGGTGCTGCAAGATACCTGGATGTTTGAAGGAAGTGTTGCTGAGAATATTGCGTATGGAAAACCAGAGGCGACACGCCAGGAAATCATTCAAGCAGCCAAGGCCGCTCAATGTCATCATTTCATTCGAACACTCCCAAACGGGTACGATACCATTGTTTCCTCTGAAGATGGACAACTTTCACAGGGACAGCAGCAATTGTTGACGATTGCTCGAGCAATCTTGGCAGATCCTCAGATTTTGATTTTGGATGAGGCTACCTCAAGTGTGGACACGCGAACGGAAGAAATGATCCAACAGGCAATGGATCACTTAACGAGTGAACGAACTAGCTTTATTATCGCCCATCGGCTATCGACGATAAAAAATGCGGACTTGATTCTCGTCATGAAGGATGGCTCGATCATTGAACAGGGAGATCATACTAGTTTGATGAAGAAGGATGATTTCTATGCCAATCTATACAATAGTCAATTTGCTGCTACGTAAGAAATCATACTAGTTAAACCTCTCTTTTCATTAGCAATTTCTGGTGAAAATGGCTCTGGCTGTTTAAATGAATGAAACAGTTTATCCAATTTCACCAGATTATAAAAATATTCTGAAAACTCATTGACTTTTAATTTTATTAGCGGTATAGTTAATGAAATTAATGAAAAAACAATTAGACATTTGCTAATGTTAGGAGCCGTTTTTTATGCGCAAGTACGATCAGATGAATCAAATCGTCTTATTAATTATTGAGTACAGGACTTAGAACACCGGAGGAATGTTTATCCGAATGTTTGAGTCCTATTTGCGTTAAGGAATGGGATTCTTGCAAAAGCATCCCAATGTATCGTTGGGATGCTTTTTTAAATGGAACGGGAGATGAAACGTATGAGAAGTGATCAAATTAAAAAAGGGATCGATGCAGCACCCGCCAGAAGTTTACTCTATGCAACAGGACAAGTAAAAAATATTGAGGATATGAACAAACCGTTTATCGCCATTTGTAATTCTTACATCGACATTGTTCCAGGACATGTTCATTTAAGAGAACTGGCTGATGTCGCGAAAGAAGCGATTCGTGAAGCTGGCGGAATCCCGTTCGAATTCAACACGATCGGTGTAGATGATGGGATCGCGATGGGACATATCGGAATGCGTTATTCACTGCCTAGTCGAGAGTTGATTGCTGATGCGGCTGAAACGGTCATCAATGCTCATTGGTTTGACGGAGTATTCTACATCCCAAACTGTGACAAAATCACACCCGGCATGATTATGTCGGCTGTTCGAACCAATGTTCCTTCTATTTTTTGTTCAGGCGGTCCTATGAAAGCCGGGATTGATCCTAAGGGACATCAAACAACGTTATCTTCCATGTTTGAAGCTGTAGGCGCCTTTAAAGAAGGTCAAATGTCCGAAGCTGATTTCACCTTCATGGAACAAAATGCTTGCCCTACCTGTGGATCTTGTGCCGGAATGTTCACAGCGAATTCAATGAACTGCTTATTGGAAATGCTGGGCTTGGCTTTGCCAGGCAACGGGACGATTTTGGCTGTATCTGACGAACGCCGCGAGCTAGTGCGGCAATCTGCGCTGCAATTGATGGATCTGGTAGACAAACAAATTAAACCAAGAGACATCGTCACCAAGGAAGCAATCGATGATGCTTTTGCCTTAGATATGGCAATGGGAGGTTCGACCAATACCGTTTTGCATACGTTGGCTATTGCGAATGAAGCAGAAATCCAGTACGACCAAGAGGACATCAACGAAATAGCTAAACGAGTGCCTTATCTTTCTAAAATCGCACCGTCCTCTGCTTATTCAATGCATGATGTGCATGAGGCAGGCGGAGTTCCGGCAATCATAAATGAACTTGTTTCGATTGAAGGAGCGATTCATCCGGATCGGATCACTGTTACTGGACAGACGTTAAGAGAGAGTGTTAAGGAATGGAAAATCAAAAACCAAGAGGTGATTCATCCAAAAGAGAATCCCTACAGTGCTGTTGGTGGACTATCGATATTATATGGAAATATTGCTCCAGAAGGCAGTGTGATCAAAGTTGGAGGGGTAGATCCAAGTATCAAAGTATTCAAAGGAAAAGCGATTTGTTTCGGTTCACACGATGAAGCGGTTGAAGCGATTGACAATCATACGGTCGGAAAAGGACATGTGGTCGTTATTCGGTATGAGGGTCCAAAAGGTGGACCTGGCATGCCGGAAATGCTGGCTCCGACGTCGAGCATCGTGGGCCGAGGACTTGGAAAAGATGTCGCCTTGATTACGGATGGGCGCTTTTCAGGTGCCACAAGAGGAATCGCGGTTGGGCATATTTCACCTGAGGCAGCTGCTGGTGGTCCCTTAGCGTTGGTAGAAGATGGTGATACGATCATCATCGATCTCATTAACCGGACATTAAATGCGGAGATCACAGAAGAGGAAATGAAAAAACGCAACGATCGACTTGTAAAATTTGAACCTAAAGTTAAAACAGGATGGTTGGCTCGTTATTCTGCACTTGTTACTTCTGCCCATACCGGCGGAATCATGAAATTACCAGAAGATTAGGGGGAATCGTTATGGAAAAAGCGAAAGCTCAGACACAGCAAAAACAGAAAATGTCGGGAGCGAAGCTGCTCCTGGATTGCCTTCATAAGCAGGGAGTAGAGATCATTTTCGGATATCCAGGGGGTTCGGTTTTACCTTTGTATGATGCTCTTTATGATGAAACTAACATACCAAATATTTTAACTCGTCATGAACAAGGAGCAGTTCATGCTGCCGAGGGCTATGCTAAAGCGACGGGAAAACCTGGAGTAGTGATCGTAACCAGCGGTCCTGGAGCAACCAATGCGGTAACAGGTATTGCAGACGCCATGGGAGATTCAGTACCTTTAGTCGTTATTACTGGACAGGTCACTACACCAGGAATTGGGAAAGATGCTTTTCAGGAAGCGGACGTGCTGGGAATCACGTTGCCAATCACAAAAAACAATTACCAGGTTCGAGATATTGAAGAGTTGCCAAAAATCATTCACGAAGCATTCCACATTGCGACTACTGGAAGAAAAGGACCTGTGGTGATCGATCTTCCCAAAGACATGACTGTTTTGGAAGCTTATGCAGAGTGTGACAATGTGGTTCATTTAGAAAGCTATCAGCCAAATACGAAACCTTCTAAGTTGCAGATCGATCGTCTGATGAATCAGCTTTCCAAAGCGAAAAAGCCTGTTGTCCTAATAGGTGGGGGAGTGGTCGCAGCAGAAGGACACAAAGAACTCTGTCAGCTCATTGAACGCTATCAAGTTCCTGTTGTATCCAGTTTGCTAGGACTTGGAGTTGTGCCGAACAATCACGAATTATTTCTTGGAATGGGCGGCATGCATGGAACATACGCAGCAAATATGGCGATGATGGAAGCAGATCTGCTGATCAGTATTGGGTGTCGTTTTGATGATCGCTTAGCTTGTGATCCGGAAGCCTTTGCCAAAAATGCAGTCATTGCACACATTGATATCGATCCTGTTGAGATTGGTAAATTGATTGCAACAGATATTCCGATCGTGGCTGATGCAAAGATCGCTTTGCAGCAAATGCTGGAGACAACAGTTGATCAGCCTGATTGTTCTGAATGGGTGGCATTGTGTCAAGATAGGAGTCAGCAGCATCCTTCGCAGTACCAAGACAGCGATGAAAAAATCAAACCACAAAAGGTAGTTGAAATTGTGGGGGAACTTACAAAAGGCGATGCGTTTGTAGTAACAGACGTTGGTCAGCATCAAATGTGGGTTGCGCAATTCTATCCATTTAGTTTTCCCAAGCAACTTATCACCAGTGGCGGATTAGGAACAATGGGGTACGGGATCCCAGCTGGTATTGGAGCGAAGTTTGGCAAGAAGAATCGTTCAGTCGTTGTGTTTGTTGGCGATGGCGGATTCCAAATGACCAATCAGGAATTGGGTATTTTAAATATTTATGATTTAGATATCAAATTCATTCTTATGAACAACCATTCTTTAGGAATGGTTCGACAATGGCAAGAAAGATTCTTTGGGGAACGTCGTTCGCAATCCGTGTTGGATGTTCAACCAGACTTTATGAAAATGGCTGAAGCTTATGGCATCCAAAGTGTGAAAATCACCGAGCCGCGACGATTAGACGAACAGTTAGAAGCTGCTTTTGCAATGAAAGGGTCAGTACTGATTGAAGTGGTGGTTGACAATCGTGAACATGTGTTGCCGATGATCCCTGCAGGAAAGCCGAATGATCAAATGTTGGGGGTGGATTAACATGCGAAGAATGATTACTGCAATGGTTCACAACCAATCAGGCACGTTAAGCCGTATTACCAGTATCCTGAACCGTCGACAAGTAAATATCGACAACATATCGGTCGGAACAACGGAAACAGAAGGAATATCACGATTGACCATGATCATTCAGGCAGATACGCTGGCTGAAGTTGAACAAGTGACTAAGCAGCTGAATAAACAAATCGCAGTAGTAAAAGTATCTGATATTACAGATGAACCACATTTGGAGCGTGAATTGGCGCTGATCAAAGTCAGTGCACCTGCACCCGTTCGATCTGAAATCCAAGCAATGATTGATCCATTTCGTGCAGACATTGTTGATGTATCTTTAAAGTCAATCGTTGTTCAAGTTGCAGGGTCGACAGATAAGGTCAATGCCTGTATTGAGGTTTTAAAACCGTATGGAATCAAACAGATGGCTCGGACAGGTGTAACAGGATTTACCAGAGGTTAAACGCAAAAATTTGCTTTTAATAGATAGTTGAAAAATGGAGGAGAATACATTTATGGTTAAAGTTTATTATGATGATGCAGTAGAGAAAGATGTACTGGAAGGAAAAACAATTGCGATTATCGGTTATGGTTCTCAAGGACATGCTCATGCGCAAAATTTACGTGATACAGGACATGAAGTCATCATTGGTGCACGTGAAGGGAAATCTGCTGAAGCAGCTCGTGAAGACGGCTTTGAAGTAATGCCAGTCAGCGAAGCTGCGAAAAAGGCTGAAGTCGTAATGATTTTAGCACCAGATGAGATTCAAGGTGCGTTATATGAAAATGAGATCCAACCTAACTTAGAAGCAGGCAACGCGTTAGCCTTTGCTCATGGGTTCAACATTCATTTTGATGTAATCAACCCTCCAAAAGATGTTGATGTATTCTTAGTAGCACCAAAGGGACCAGGACATTTGGTTCGTCGTACGTTTACTGAAGGGTTTGCAGTACCTGCTTTATTCGCCGTTTATCAAGATGCAACAGGAACTGCTCAAGATGTTGCAATGTCATATGCAAAAGGCATTGGTGCGACTCGAGTGGGCGTTTTGGAAACGACCTTTAAAGAAGAGACTGAGACCGATCTATTCGGTGAGCAAGCTGTTTTATGCGGTGGATTAACAAGCATGATCGAAGCTGGATTTGAAACATTGGTTGAAGCTGGCTATCAACCTGAATTGGCTTACTTTGAAGTCTGCCACGAAATGAAACTGATCATCGATTTGATCTATGAGGGTGGATTCGGCAAAATGCGTGATTCAATCTCTAATACAGCAGAATACGGAGATTATGTTTCGGGACCTCGCGTTATTACAGAACAGGCGAAAGCAGGAATGAAAGAAGTGCTAACCGATATCCAAAATGGTAATTTTGCGAATGGGTTCATTGAAGACAATAAGAACGGCTTCCCTGAATTCAAGAGAATGCGCAAAGAAAGTGCTGGACACCAAATCGAGCAAGTTGGTGCTGAATTGCGTAAAATGATGCCTTTCGTATCACGTAAGGACTAATTATATAGGGAGTGTGGAAGATGGAGATCGTCAAAGATAGTGATGTACGAACTGCTTATCAGTTGTTAAAAAACGCAGTGACACATACCCCGCTCCAATATGACCGTTACCTGTCGGAGAAGTACCAAGCCAATGTCCTATTTAAGCGAGAGGACCTGCAAAAGGTCCGCTCGTTTAAATTACGCGGCGCCTATTATGCAATCAAAAAATTGTCCGATGCAGAACTAAAAAAAGGGGTCGTTTGTGCAAGTGCCGGAAATCATGCACAGGGAGTGGCTTACACGTGCAATGAACTAAAATGCCAGGCAGCTATTTTTATGCCTAGTACTACACCACAGCAAAAGGTTTCGCAGGTTCAGTTTTTTGGTGGAGAACATGTGAAGATATTTTTAGTTGGAGATACTTTTGATGCCTCTGCAGAAGCAGCCCGTACCTACTGCGAAGAGCAGGGGATGACGTTTATCGATCCCTTTAATGATCCTAGTATTATTGCTGGGCAAGGAACTTTGGCCTTGGAAATGATGACAGATGCTGAGCGAGAAGGCTTTAAGCCTGATTACATTTTAGCAGCGATTGGTGGCGGCGGGTTGATCAGCGGTGTGTCTTCTTATGTGAAGAATACATCGCCTACGACTAAGGTGATTGGTGTAGAGCCTGCAGGAGCCCCTTCAATGCAAGCGGCTTTTGAAAATGATGGACCGATCGAGTTAAAGGAAATCGATAAATTTGTTGATGGAGCTGCTGTGAAAAAGGTCGGGGAAATCACTTATTCCCATGCGAATCAATACGTAGACGAATTAGTCACGGTCGATGAAGGGTTGGTTTGTTCGACCATTTTGGAAATGTACGGCAAGCAGGCAATCGTTGCTGAACCGGCAGGCGCATTGAGTGTAGCGGCATTGGAGCCTTTGAAGGATGAGATCAAAGGCAAAACTGTGATTTGCATTATCAGCGGGGGGAACAATGACATTAATCGAATGGCTGAGATCGAAGAACGCTCGCTTATTTATGAGGGACTAAAGCATTACTTCGTTGTGAGTTTCCCGCAGCGTCCGGGTGCTTTGAAAGAGTTTGTAACGGAGGTATTAGGGCCGGATGATGATATTACCCGGTTTGAATATACAAAAAAAATCAATCGAGGCTCAGGCCCTGTAATGCTGGGAATTCTTTTGAAACGTAAGGAAGATTTGCCGGCCTTATTGAAAAACCTCAAGGAATTTGATCCAAATTATATCGATTTGAGTGAGAATCAAACCTTGTATGGATTATTGGTATAAAAAAAAGTTTCGATCCGTTTAAAGTGATCGAAACTTTTTTTAATTGATCAGTTGGTGCTGTTCATTAAAGTAATTCTTGTAAGCATTGTATCCACCAATGATGGCGCCCAAACTAGTTGCTGAAAGCAGCATAAAGGTGACCATGATCTGATACTTGATCGCATGCACTGGATCTAACCCTGCGAATATCAGCCCAGACATCATTCCCGGCAAACTGACTAAGCCAACTGTTTTGGCTGAATCAATCGTCGGCTGCATAGCTGTCTTAATACTTTGTCTCAAAATCGGCTGGGAAGCCATTTTGACGGATGCACCTAATGCTAATTTTTCTAAAACCTGCTGTCGTTGATCGTGGAACTGCGTATCCAATGAACGGTAGCACAAACCGATCGCTATCATGGAGTTACTGGCGATCATTCCTGTGATCGGGACAATTTGTGAGGGGACCAGTTCGATCGCTCCTGACAGAACCAAAACACCTAATGTAACATAAGTGCTGATAAAAATGGCCATTAACGAATGAAGGTACTTTTTGTGGTTGCTTGGATTACGTTTATGTGCGTTCCAAGAAGCGTTCAACACAATGAAGAGACTCATAGCAATCGTTAGAAACACATGATTCACTTGAAAAATGTACTTCAGCACATACCCAACAATGACCAACTGAATCACAGCTCGCACGATACTGTACATAATGTCTTTTGAGAGGCCTAATTTTTCCCTAGAACTAATGAAAACTGCAATAAGAACTAAACAAAAGGAGAAGACGAGAGACATGTTATTGACTGCTAACTGGTTCATTTCATCAGCCTCCCTTCTTGAACCAACAATAAATCATCAGCTGTTTTGATCTCTGCTTCATCATGAGTGACTTGTAAAATGGTACAGCCTTTTTGATGAATGGTTAGAATCAGCTGATGGATGATGGCTTTTGTCCTTTCGTCTAATCCAACTGTCACCTCGTCTAAAAGAAGGACCTTTGGCAAAAACAACACATTGCGAATCAAGGCAACTCTTTGTCGTTCGCCCCCAGAAAGCAGTGTGATGGACTTATCCAGATCGCTTTTAGGAAGATCAACCATATTTAAATACTCAAGCATTTCTGCCTGGTTTATATCCTTATCCCGAATAAGATAAGGAAAGGCCAGATTGTCTCGAACCGTGTCCCCAAAAAGAGCAGGCTGCTGAAAACAATAAGAGACCTCCTGACGATAAGTGGTATAAGGATAATCGGATTGTTCCCGTTCTTCAAAGAGAATCTTTCCTTGAGTAGGCGTTAGTAATGAAGCAATCAGACGCAAAAGAGTGCTTTTTCCTCCTCCTGAAGGTCCGGAGATAGTCAGGAAGGCATTTTTTTCGATTTGTAAGGAGACGTCCTTTAGAATCGTTTGATAAGAGACTTGTTTAAGCTCAAGTAAAGACATGGTGCAGATGCTTCCTTTCTTTAATAGGGGACGATCACAAGCAGGTCAGGATGCTTTTCTACAATTAATTGCCTGAGTCGCAGCTCTTTGTGATCGACAAAATGACATTCGTTATTGAATCTGTGCTGAAAATAGTCCATAATCTGCTGCTGCGTCCATTCTCGGGCAGGAAAGTGCCAGAAGTCATGGCGTTGCTTTACAAAGACAAAGCCTACGCTTAGAGCAGTTTTGATTTCACTCGGTAAATCCTCATATTGGTTTACAAATTCCTGCATAGTTTGTCTCCTTTCGCTTACTTAGGATTGGATACTTCTTTTCCCATTTTTGATTTGTTAGAGATCAGACGGGAACGTCCATCGACTTTTACCAAGGTCTGTAATTCTTTTAAAGCTTCTTTTGCAATCCATTGCTGTGTTTTAGAAGGTTGTTGCAATAAAGCCGTTGCGGTCTCTATGCTGCGCTCTTTAGCGTCATAACTGATTTTCCCTAATTCACGCAAGGCCCAAGATGCCGCTTTTTTAACCAGCAACCGCTCGTCATCAGAGTGTTGTTCGATCAATTTCAAATAATCCGCTATTTCTTCATCAGAGAGCTTGGCATGGGTCGATTTACTGGCAATTAAAGTGAAGGCTGCTCGTCGTTTAAATAGTTCTTCAGATTGGATCCATAGGTGTATATAGAAATCAAAATCACGTTTGATCAAAATTGTTTTACAGAATAAATCGCACAGATCCCATGAATCGATCTCTTCCATTAAAGCAAGAATTTCGTTTTCTGTACATTCTTTTGGTTTTAACGACAACACTGTTAACAGTTTGCATTCATGATAGCCGGTCTTCCAAAGCTCATATAAAAAAAGTTTGTCCTTTGGCAAGGTTCGAGCTATTTTCCTTAATTCAGAGGTGGGTACTCCGAGGGCATCCTCTTCAGGGATCCCGAGTTTGATGACGTTGGTTTTGTACTTATCAGAAGAGATATGTTTTAAGTGGTTCACAATATCGTAAGTCGATTGAGTCACTAAGAAAGCCTCCTTGTTTGTATTTCTCTTATCTAGAATTATTCAACAAACAAACTTCCGAGTCAAATGATTTTGAGTTTGACCATCTTTGATGTATGATACATTCAAGGTTGCTTACGAATAGTAAGAAGCCAAATTCTTTTCTTTTTTCAAGGAAAAGCTTTATAATGTATCCGTGAGTCGAGAAGGCTCAATCTTATTAGGAGGTTTGTATTATTATGGCAAAACAACATTATGATAGAAGTAAACCACACGTGAATATTGGAACCATTGGCCACGTTGACCATGGGAAAACCACCTTGACAGCAGCAATCACAACGGTATTAGGCAAAAAAGGTCTAGCAAACCCTCAAGACTACGCAAGTATCGATGCTGCACCAGAGGAACGTGAACGTGGGATTACGATCAATACCGCACACGTAGAATATGAAACTGAAAAACGCCACTATGCGCATATCGATGCACCAGGGCACGCGGATTATGTGAAGAACATGATCACCGGTGCAGCTCAAATGGACGGGGCGATCCTAGTAGTATCAGCAACGGATGGACCTATGCCTCAAACACGCGAACACATCTTGTTATCACGTCAAGTAGGTGTAAAATACTTGATCGTTTTCTTAAATAAAGTTGATCTAGTTGATGATGAAGAATTGATCGATTTGGTTGAAATGGAAGTTCGTGAACTATTATCAGAATACGGATTCCCAGGCGATGACATCCCAGTCTTGAAGGGCTCTGCATTAAAAGCTTTAGAAGGCGATGCTGAACAAGAACAAGTGATCATGGACCTAATGGATACCGTTGATGAGTATATCCCAACTCCAGAACGCGACAATGACAAACCTTTATTACTGCCAGTGGAAGATGTATTTTCAATTACTGGTCGAGGAACTGTTGCATCTGGACGTATCGATCGCGGGAAAGTAAATGTCGGCGATGAAATCGAGATCGTCGGAATCAAACCTGAAACTCAAAAAGCAGTTGTTACAGGACTTGAAATGTTCCGTAAGACACTGGATTATGGGGAAGCAGGGGACAACGTCGGGATCTTGCTGCGTGGGATCACCCGTGATCAAATCGAGCGTGGTCAAGTCATTGCTAAACCAGGTTCAATTACACCTCACACCAAGTTCAAGGCTGAAGTGTACGTGTTGTCGAAAGAAGAAGGTGGCCGTCATACGCCATTCTTCAATAACTACCGTCCACAGTTCTACTTCCGTACGACGGATGTGACAGGAAACATTGCGTTGCCGGCAGATACTGAAATGGTAATGCCTGGAGACAATGTAACGATCGATGTTGAATTGATCCATCCAGTCGCTGTAGAAAAAGGAACCACTTTCTCCATTCGTGAAGGTGGCCGAACAGTTGGATCAGGTATTGTAACTGACATCGAAGCTTAAACTAAAAAACGCCCTTGTGGCGTTTTTTTTGTATCCATTTCGCAAGTTGAAGAATTTCTTTTTTTCGTATCCGGAATAAGCTAAGATAGTAAAAAGGAGCGAAAAACATGGAAAAATTATTTGTGAGTCCAGGAATGTACATTCAAGGGGAAGATGTGTTAAATACTCATTTGCCTAAGCTGCTTGAATTTGGGACGAATGGATTGGTCGTCACCGATTCATTTGTGTATCAGCTGATCGCAAAGGACTTGATCAATGGATTAAAGAAAAAAGGATGCAAGATCGAGGTTTGTTTGGTCGATCAAACTCAGCTGAGTCAACCTATAATTGAAACGGAATTTGTTTTGGCAATTGGCGGAGGTAGAGCAATCGATCAAGGAAAAAAAGCAGCATTGAGTAATGGTTTGTCCTGTATTGTGGTCCCTACAGCGGCTTCAACCGATGCACCTACGTCTCGAATATCCGTTGATTATGACGAAGAAGGCTTTTTTAAAAAATACGACTATTTTATTCAAGGACCAGATCTGGTCATAGTCGATACACAGGTATTGATCAACAGCCCAGCGCATTTTTTAGCTGCTGGAATTGCGGATGGGCTATCCACTTTTGTTGAAGCGAGAACCGTTTGGGAAAATGGAGGGGTCAACACCTTGAATGCGCGCCCTACGATAACAGCTTTTGCGATCGCTGAAAAATGTAGAGATATTCTTTTACGTTACGGAGAGCAAGCCGTTCGAGAAAATCAGCAAAAAACGATCGGAGAGGCTTTTAATGCGGTTGTCGAAGCGAACATCCTATTGAGCGGACTTGGCTTTGAATCTGGTGGATTGAGTACAGCACATGCGCTGCATAATGCGTTGACCAGCGTCTTTGGCTCAGCAATCAAAGCAAGTCATGGTCAAATCATCGCAGTAACGACCTTGATCCATCTGGAAATCGACCGACCATCTGAAGTCGCTGAATACAACCAATTGTTCAAACGATTGCAGTTGCCGACAACGCTGTCCGAGTTAGGACTTTTTCCTACTGAAGAGCAGCTGTTGCTGATTTGTAACTTGGCATTTTCTGCAGATGATGGTATTGTCCGAAGCCGCGTGGCTGTCACTAAAGAGGAATTGAAGAACGTATTAAAAAAATATTTCTAGAGAAAAAGCGTGAATCAGAAACAGATTCACGCTTTCTTTTTAGATATTTAAGACTTTTTCCAAGAAATCTTTCGTTCGAGGATTTTGCGGATCATTGAAAACCTGCTCCGGTGTGCCATCTTCCAAGATTTTCCCCCCGTCAGTGAAAATCACGCGATCTGCTACTTCTTTTGCGAAGCCCATTTCATGCGTAACGATCACCATCGTCATCCCTTGCAAAGCCAGATCCTTCATAACTCGCAATACGTCTCCGACCATTTCAGGATCGAGGGCTGAGGTTGGCTCATCAAACAGCATGATATCTGGGTTCATCGCTAATGCCCGAGCAATAGCTACACGTTGTTTTTGCCCACCCGATAAGCTTTCCGGATAAACCGCTCTTTTTTCCTCAAGACCTACTTGAGCCAGCAAATCCATTCCGCGTTTTTCCGCGCTTTCTCTCGATTCGCCCTTTAAGTCCATCGGTGCGAGGACGATGTTTTCTAAAACAGTTAAATGAGGGAAAAGATTGAAATGCTGAAAAACCATTCCAATATGTTGGCGAACTAAGTTGATATCCGTGTTTTTGTCGGTCAAATCTTTCCCGTCGATCACTACGTGGCCTTCAGTCGCTTCCTCAAGAGCGTTCATGCAGCGAAGAAATGTACTTTTCCCAGAACCAGAGGGGCCAATGATACAAACAACTTCGCCTTCTTTAATCGTGATATTCAAATCATCTAAGACGGTATTATCGCCAAATTTTTTCACTAAATGATTCACCACTATTTTTTCAGCCATCTTAATTCACCTTCTTATCTAAACGATTTGCTAATTTGGTCAGCAATGTAATCAAGATCAAATACATAATTGCAATGATCAAGTAAACGTAAGAACTTTGTGTTGTACGGGCAACGATGATTTTCCCGGTTTGCAGCAGTTCAACCACACCAATCGCTGAAATGATCGTAGTATCCTTCAAACTAATAACAAACTGGTTAATGAAAGAAGGAATCATGATTTTCACTGCTTGCGGAAGAACGATTTTTTGCATGGCTTTATTATAGGAAAGGCCTAAGCTGCGTGAAGCCTCCATCTGACCGATCGGAACGGCATTAATCCCCCCACGCACGATCTCAGCAATATACGCACTCGCATTCAAGGTCAGTGTGATTACCCCTGCCATAAAGTCAGGAATCTTGATACCCGTCATACCCGGCAATCCAAAGAAGATAAAGAAGGCCAGCACCATCATTGGGATGCCGCGAATGATATCGACATAGACACTTGACAACACGCGCAATCCTTTGACTGGCGAAACTCTAAACAATCCAAAAATGACACCTAGTACTAACGCTAACGCAAAGGAAACCAGTGCCAACACGATGGTTTTCCAGAGTCCCTCTAACAAAGCAGGGTAGTTGTTTTTCAACAATCCGCCGATCGTAGATTCATCCACTTGGTTTTCTTGTGATGCGGCACCGTCTTCGCCAATATACGTATTGACGATTTGATCGTATTCTCCCGTACGTTTTAATTCTCTTAATCCTTCGTTGAACATCTCAACTAATTCTTGGTTCTGCCCTTTTTTGACAGCGAATCCGTATTCGCCGCCGCTTTCACGTTCGATCGGAGTTTTTAATGCTTGACCTTGTTTGATGGCATACCCTATGACCGGGTAATCATCCATCATAGCATCGATAGAGCCCACTTTTAGTGCATCGTAAAGCTGATCGGCAGCATCAAAGTTCTTAACTGTATATCCATATTCTTCCTGGTGTTCTTTGATAAAGTCCGCACTTTCAGTTCCAACTTTGGCACCAACGGTCTTTCCTTCAAGGTCTTCATAAGAAGTGATATCATCATTGTCTTTGGCGACAGCCAGCTGAATCCCGCTTTCAAAATAAGGGTCGCCAAAATCATAATTTTGCTTGCGTTCGTCTGTGATACTCATTCCAGCGATCATCCCATCGCCTTGTCCAGATTCCAACGCCTGCAGAGCAGCGGAGAAGCCGATGAACTTGAAATCTAAATTGAAGCCTTGCATTTCAGCAATGCGTTTCAGCAAGTCTACATCGATTCCTTTATACTCGCCATCGCTGTCTTGGTATTCAAAAGGAGCAAAGGCTGAGTCACTTACAATAGTATAAGTATCCTTTTTCGGCTCGATCTTTTTCATCTCGCCTGAGGGAGCAGGCTTTTCATCTCCAGCAGAAATATACTTGTTGACGATTTTATCATAGGTTCCGTCCGCTTTTATTTCTTTCAAGCCTTTATTAAACTTGTCTAACAATTCTTTGTTCTGCCCCTTTTTGACAGCAAAACCGTAAGAACTTCCGCTTTCGGGTTCGCCGATCAGCTTGAACGGCTGTCCATTGGACACTGCATAGCCAAGGACGGGGTAATCGTCAAAAATAGCTTGTACGTTGTCGTTTGTTAAAGCATTGTACATTGCGTCGGCGGCTTCGTAGTTTTTCACTTCGTAGCCATACTTGTCTTTATTTTCTTCAAGAAAAGCGGCGCTTTCCGTGCCAATTTTAGCCGCAACAGTTTTGCCTTTTAAATCTTCGTAATCAGAAATATCTGAATTGTCGTTGCGAACCGCCATTTGTATGCCGCTGTCGAAATAAGGCTCTGAAAAGTCAAAGGTCTTCTTTCGCTCATCTGTGATACTCATTCCAGCAATCATGCCGTCCAATTGATCAGATTGGACACCTTGGATCGAGCTGTCAAATCCAAGCGGTCTCAAATCGACTTCAAAGCCCTGGTCCTCTGCGATTTGATGAAGCAGATCTACATCGATCCCTATGTATTCTCCGTTTGAATCCTGAAATTCAAAGGGTGCAAATGTTAAATCAGTTCCTATTTTATAGGTAGTTTCAGCCGCTTGGACTTTATCAGCAACTCCCAGTGTTACAATAGTTGCCATCATGAATAATAGTAGCGAGAAAACTTTTCCCTTTTTCATAACATACCTCCTATAATTTTACTATTGAACTATTATAAATTAGAACACTATAGGAAAACAAGCTCTTTAACATGATGAAGGAAAAAAAACTGAAATACCTAACATGATACGTCAAAACATCTCACATGTGTGATGTTAAGGAATGTATAAGCAAAAGACAAAAATTGGCGAAAGTATGTTCGGTGTGTTATAATCTTAAGACTGAGATTTTATCCATTATTAAAGAAGCAAAAGGGGGACGCTGTGTGATTGAAAGAGAAACAAACAACACCTTTGATCTACACTCCAAATATCAACCAGCTGGTGATCAGCCAGAAGCGATCAAGCATTTAACAGAAGGCTTAATCGATGGTAAGAAGGCACAAGTACTCTTAGGAGCAACCGGAACTGGAAAAACCTACACGATTTCTAACGTGATCAAGGAAGTCAATCGTCCGACATTGATCATTGCTCACAACAAAACGTTAGCTGGACAATTGTATGGAGAGTTTAAAGAATTTTTCCCCAATAATGCTGTAGAGTATTTTGTCAGCTACTATGATTATTATCAACCAGAGGCCTATGTTCCTTCCAGCGACACGTATATCGAGAAAGATTCCAGTATTAATGATGAGATAGACAAATTACGTCATTCCGCTACCAGTGCATTGCTTGAGCGAAATGATGTTATCGTCGTGGCTTCCGTTTCTTGTATTTTTGGTTTGGGTTCACCAAAAGAATACCAAGAACAAGTCGTCTCCTTGCGTGTCGGTATGGAGATGGATCGCAACCAGCTGTTGAGAAATTTAATTGATATTCAGTTTGAACGTAATGATATCGACTTTCAGCGCGGAAGATTCAGGGTTCGTGGCGATGTGGTTGAGATTTTTCCCGCATCGAGAGATGAACGAGCATTAAGAGTAGAGTTCTTTGGTGATGAAATCGATCGAATTCGAGAAGTCGATGCTTTGACAGGCGAGGTTCTTGGTGAAACAGAGCACGTAGCGATTTTCCCCGCAACACACTTTTTGACGAATGAACACAATCTGGAAATCGCCATCAGCAATATTCAAAATGAGCTGGAAGAACGGTTAGCTGTTTTGAGAGATGAAAATAAGTTGCTGGAGGCACAGCGTTTGGAGCAGCGAACGAACTATGATATCGAGATGTTGCGAGAAATGGGCTACACCTCTGGGATCGAAAATTATTCTCGTCACATGGACGGCCGTGTTGAAGGACAGCCCCCATATACTCTAATCGACTTTTTTCCAGATGACTTTTTGATTGTGATCGATGAATCCCACGTCACTATGCCGCAAATCAGAGGAATGTACAATGGAGACCGGGCACGAAAACAGATGCTTGTTGACTATGGTTTCCGTCTTCCTTCGGCCTTAGACAATCGGCCGTTGCGATTGGAGGAGTTTGAAGAGCGTGTCAATCAAATCGTCTATGTTTCTGCCACACCTGGGCCTTACGAAGCAGAACAGACAGATACAGTGATTCAACAGATTATTCGGCCGACCGGGCTTTTAGACCCGGTAATTGAGGTGCGTCCGATCATGGGACAGATTGATGATCTTGTTGGAGAAATCAATGAGCGATCTGAAAAGGATGAACGAGTCTTTGTCACTACATTAACTAAAAAAATGGCAGAAGACCTTACCGATTACTTTAAGGAATTAGGTATCAAGGTGAAATATCTGCACAGTGATATCAAAACATTGGAACGGACAGAGATCATTCGCGACCTGCGGCTTGGCAAGTTTGACGTTTTAGTCGGAATCAACTTATTAAGAGAAGGCTTGGACGTTCCAGAAGTTTCGTTGGTGGCGATTTTGGATGCAGACAAGGAAGGCTTCTTACGGAGCGAACGTTCACTGGTTCAAACCATTGGACGGGCGGCGCGAAATTCTGAAGGAAAAGTAATTATGTACGCGGACAAGATCACCGATTCTATGCAGCGGGCTATGGATGAAACTTCTAGAAGAAGGGAAACCCAAGAGGCGTATAACCAGGCGCATGGAATCACTCCTAAAACGGTCATTAAAGAGGTACGCGATCTGATTGCCATCAGCAAAGTGACTGAGGATGGCGAGACGTATGATTTGAGTTCTTACGATGAGCTTTCCAAAGAAGAACGCAATCTGATGATCGCTAAACTAGAGGATGAGATGCGTGAAGCTGCCAAGACGCTGGACTTTGAAACCGCAGCAACACTGCGTGATACGATTTTGGAACTAAAAGCAGCTGAGTAGAAATGAAAAGGGCTCAGCGGCAATGAGTGATTAGATAAAGTTGGACAGTCAGTTTTAGATAAAACTGGCTGCCTTGATAAGAATTAGGAGAACGATATGGCAAACGATAAAATAGTGATCCATGGGGCAAGAGCCCACAATTTAAAAAATGTCGACGTAACAATTCCCAGAGACAAAATGGTTGTTGTGACTGGACTTTCAGGCTCTGGAAAAAGTTCTTTAGCCTTTGATACGTTATACGCAGAAGGACAAAGGCGATATGTGGAAAGCTTATCTGCCTATGCACGTCAGTTCTTAGGCCAAATGGATAAACCTGACGTAGACAGTATTGATGGATTAAGCCCAGCAATTTCGATTGACCAAAAAACCACCAGCAAGAATCCTCGTTCGACAGTCGGTACAGTAACAGAAATCAATGATTATTTAAGGTTGTTGTACGCACGTGTTGGACACCCTATTTGTCCCAACGACCATATTGAGATCACTTCTCAGTCTGTGGAGCAAATGGTGGACAAGGTGCTCGAATTGCCAGAGCGTACAAAAATCCAAATACTTGCGCCAGTAGTAACCAAAAAGAAAGGTCAGCACAAAAAAGTTTTTGAACTGATTCAGCGCGAAGGATACGTACGAATGCGTGTTGACGGCGAGATGTATGATGTATCTGAAGCGCCAGAATTAGAAAAAAACAAAAAGCATGATATTGCGATCATCGTTGACCGCATCGTTGTGAAAGAAGGGATTCGTTCACGTCTATTTGATTCTTTTGAAGCTGCGCTTCGGTTGGCTGACGGATACGCACTGGTCGATGTGATCGGCCAAGAGGAAATGCTTTTCAGTGAGCATTATGCTTGTCCCTACTGTGGATTTACAGTTGGAGAGTTGGAGCCGCGGCTGTTTTCGTTTAATGCGCCCTTTGGTGCCTGCCCTGAATGTGATGGATTGGGAGTCAAATTAGAGGTGGACAAGGAACTGGTCATTCCTGATCCTTCCAAAACGTTGCGTGAAGGAGCCTTAGTTCCTTGGAATCCTATCAGCTCGCAGTACTATCCGCAAATGCTGGAACAAGCTTGTCTAAGCTTTAATATCGATATGGATACCCCATTTGACGAACTGCCTAAAGAACATCAAGAGATCGTACTCTATGGCTCAAACGGGGAAAACTTCCATTTCCATTATGAAAATGATTTTGGCGGCGTACGGGATGTCGAGGTGCCATTTGAAGGAATTTTGCCGAACATTGATCGTAGATACCGCGAGACAAGCAGTGACTTTACCAGAGACCAAATGCGTTTGTACATGACTGAATTGACCTGTCAAGCCTGCAACGGCTATCGGTTAAACCCTCAAGCACTTTCTGTGAAAGTCGGCGGCTTTAGTATTGGTCAGGTTAGTGAGGACTCGATTATCCAAGCGTTGGATTTTTTTGAAGGTCTGAGCCTGAGTGAACAAGAAACAATGATCGCCAAGCCTATTTTGAAAGAGATCGATGATCGATTAAGCTTTTTGCGTAATGTCGGGTTAGATTATCTAACACTCAGTCGTGCCTCAGGAAGTCTTTCTGGTGGAGAGGCGCAGCGGATTCGTTTAGCTACGCAGATTGGTTCCAATTTATCTGGTGTGTTGTACATTTTAGATGAACCATCCATCGGCTTGCATCAACGCGACAATGATCGTTTGATCGACTCTTTGAAAAAGATGCGTGATTTAGGAAATACACTGATCGTTGTTGAACACGATGAAGACACGATGCGTGCGGCAGATTACTTAATTGATGTAGGGCCTGGCGCAGGAGATCAAGGCGGAGAGATCGTTGCTGCTGGAACGCCTGAAGAAGTTGCCCAAAATGAACAATCGCTGACTGGTAAATACTTGTCAGGAGCTAAACAGATTCCAGTACCGAAAGAACGCCGTAAAGGCAATGGGAAAAAAATCAAGGTAACCGGAGCTGCCGAAAATAATCTGAAAAATTTAGATGTAGAGTTTCCTCTAGGAAAATTTGTTGCAGTAACCGGGGTATCAGGCTCTGGGAAATCAACTTTAGTCAACCAAATTTTAAAAAAGGCCTTGGCACAAAAATTGAACCGCAATTCCAACAAGCCAGGAAAGTTTAAAAAAATCACGGGATACAACGCGATTGAGAAACTTGTCGACATCGATCAAAGCCCGATTGGTCGTACTCCACGAAGCAACCCTGCCACTTATACAAGTGTTTTTGATGATATTCGTGATCTGTTTGCTCAAACAAATGAAGCCAAAATCAGAGGGTATAAAAAAGGTCGTTTCAGTTTTAACGTGAAGGGCGGTCGTTGCGAAGCTTGTCGTGGAGATGGAATCATCAAAATCGAAATGCACTTCTTGCCTGACGTTTACGTACCTTGCGAGGTTTGTCATGGGAAACGGTACAACTCGGAAACCTTGGAGGTGCATTATAAAGGAAAGAATATTGCGGATATTTTAGAAATGACGGTGGAAGATGCGGTAGAATTCTTCAAACACATTCCTAAGATTCACCGAAAATTACAAACGATCGTGGATGTCGGTTTGGGCTATGTTACGATGGGGCAACCAGCCACAACTCTTTCTGGCGGGGAAGCACAACGGATGAAATTGGCCAGCGAACTGCATAAAAATTCCAATGGAAAGAATTTTTATATTCTAGATGAGCCGACTACGGGTCTTCATACAGATGATATTGCTCGTTTGTTGAAGGTATTGGAGCGTTTTGTTGATGCTGGAAATACGGTATTGGTGATCGAGCATAATCTAGATGTCATTAAATGTGCCGATTATGTCATCGATTTAGGTCCAGAAGGCGGCGATGGCGGCGGAACGATCCTAGCAACAGGAACGCCAGAAGAAATCTCGAACGTCTCAGAAAGCTACACTGGCTATTACTTGCAAAAATCTTTGAAAAAAGCCGAATAATCATTTCGAAAAATGCAAAGCAAAGACTTGACCTTTGCTTGCATTTTTCTTTATGGTATGATAATCAAGGACTAATTGGAAAAGGTGTAGTGAAAATGGAAAATCAAAAATTTGTACCTCTATTATTAGGAAGCGACATCAATGTTTATGGAATGGCCAGATCTTTTCATGAGGAATTTGGATTGGTTTCTCAAGCCTATGCTGGCATGCAGCTGGCACCGACGAAATACAGTAAAATCGTGAATGTCCATACCATTCCTGGCTTTGACAAAGATCCTGTCTTTATCAAAGAAATGAAGCGGCTGGGGCAAGAAGTTTACAATGACCCATCAACGAAATATTTGTTGATTGCTTGCGGGGATGGCTATTCAGAGCTTGTTGCACTACACAAAGAAGAGCTATCCGAATGGTTCATCTGTCCTTATATTGATTACGATTTATTGCAGCGCTTGATCAGCAAAGTCAGTTTTTATGAGATCTGTGAGCAATATCAGCTGCCTTATCCAAAAACGCTGATTATTCGCAAGCAAATGCTGTCGAAAGGGAGATTAGCTCAAGACTTGCCATTTCAATTCCCGGTTGCATTGAAGCCTGCGAATAGTGTTGAATGGCTTTCGATTGATTTTGAAGGTCGAAAAAAGGCTTTTATTATTGACACAAGAGAAGAATTTGATACGATTTTGGAGCGGATCTATCAAGCGGGATATACTAGTGAGATGATCGCTCAGGATTTTATTCCTGGCGACGATAGCAATATGAGGGTTTTAAATGCTTATGTCGATCAGCATCATCAAGTCAGAATGATGTGTTTGGGACATCCTTTGCTTGAGGATCCATCTCCTGAAGCGATTGGAAACTATGTAGCGATCATGCCAGATTACAATGAAAAGATATATCAAACGATTAAAGGGTTTTTGGAGGCGATTCATTATACAGGATTTGCCAATTTTGATATGAAATATGATCCCAGAGATGGAGAATACAAATTATTTGAAATTAACCTTCGTCAAGGAAGAAGCAGTTTTTTCGTAACGCTAAATGGTCTTAACCTAGCACGATTTGTCGTCGAAGATCGTGTGTTTGAGAAACCATTTATTGAAACAACCTACGGAAAAGCGTCTGAAGATACGGCAATGTTGTGGATGGGTGTTCCTACGAGTGTCTTTTCTAAATACGCACGAGACAACGAAGACAAACAGCATGCATTAAAGTTGATTGATCAAGGGCGTTGGGGAACCACTGTTTTTTATAAACAAGACATGTCTCCTATGCGCTGGTTGTTGACTAAATACAGCTTCAGCAAGTATAAAGGACGTTTCGAATTATTCTTTAAGGAGAAAGAAGGATAAAGATTGGAAAATTTTTTCAGTATTTTGGGCGGAATGGGTACGATGGCTACTGAAAGCTTTGTTCGGTTGATCAATCATCGAATAAAGGCCCATAAGGACCAAGATTATCTTAATTACGTCTTATTCAATCATGCAACGGTTCCAGATCGCACGGCTTTTATTTTGAATGAGAAGGCTAAAAATCCGCTGCCTTATTTATTAGATGATATTGAAAAGCAAAATCTGCTGCAGCCCTCTTTTATCGTGTTGACATGCAATACTGCACATTATTTCTTCGAGCAGCTGCAAGCGAAAACTGCTATTCCAATTTTGCATATGCCTAGAGAAGCAGCTTTGAAGTTGAAAGAGAGAAGCCAGGCTGGAGAAAAGGTTGCTTTTTTAGGTACTGCTGGAAGTGTGAAGGCTGGCGTTTATAAAAAGGAACTTGAAACACAAGGGTTCGAAGTCATTTACCCTGATGAGGAAATTCAGGATAAAGTCAATTACTTGATATATCATGACGTAAAAGAGAATGACTATATCAACAGTGCCCTTTATCTTGAGATTCTTTCAGATGTGTTTGATGGACTCGGCTGCAACCATGCAGTTCTTGGCTGTACCGAACTATCATTGGTGCAAGAACATACAAAAGACAATCCGTATTCGGTCATTGACGCTCAATCGATCTTGGCAGACCGGACAATTGAATTAGCGTTAAAAAACAGATCTTCTTAGAAGTTCTGTTTTTTTGTAAGGATCTTTTAAAAAAGTAGTATAGACACGCCCGGAATGATAGAATAGAAGAGATGGAAAGGAGTGGCACAAAATGACTGAGAGTTTGCATTTAGTTGTGATCACTGGAATGAGCGGTGCAGGAAAAACCGTAGCGATTCAGAGCTTTGAAGATATGGGGTATTTCTGCGTTGACAATATGCCGCCAGGATTGATCCCGAAATTTTGGGAGTTGATTCGCGAGTCTGGAAAAGTCACGAAGATCGCGTTAGTCGTAGATTTGCGTTCTCGTTCTTTTTTTGAAGATATTCAAAATATGTTAGTAGAAATCGACAATACAGGTTTTATTGATACAAGTCTTTTATTTTTAGATTGTTCTGATGAAGAATTGGTTGCTCGTTATAAAGAGACAAGACGAACGCATCCAATGGCGATGGATGGATTGGTAACGGAAGGAATTCGTAAAGAACGAGCTATTTTAGAAGATTTGAGAATTCGAGCTACTCTAGTAATTGATACGACCAATTCTACCCCGCGGCAGTTAAGAGAAAAAATCAATCAAGAATTCAAACAAAAGGGCGATCATGGGTTTCATGTTGAAATGCTGTCTTTTGGGTTTAAGTATGGTCTGCCGATCGATGCGGACATTGTGATGGATGTACGGTTTTTGCCTAATCCGCATTACATCGAAGAATTACGTCCTCAGACAGGATTAGATAAACCAGTTTACGAGTATGTGATGTCTTTTCCTGAGACCGAAGAGTTTTATCAAGACTTTCTTAAAATGATGAAAGCTATCCTTCCCGGTTATGTAAAGGAAGGAAAAAGTTCATTGACTATTGCCATCGGCTGTACAGGTGGACAGCACCGTTCTGTAGCATTGAGTGAACGAATCGGTAAAGCATTGATCGAGAACGATTACCGTGTGAATATTACACACCGTGACAAGGACAAGCGGAAGGAGACGGTGAATCGCTCATGAAAATGAAGACGTATCGAATCCGCAAACCAAAAATCGTAGTCATTGGCGGGGGAACAGGGTTGCCAGTCATTCTCAGCAGTTTGCGAAACCAAAGTGCTGACATTACTGCTGTCGTTACCGTGGCAGATGATGGCGGCAGCAGCGGTGAATTGCGAAATTCAGTGGATATGGCACCGCCGGGGGATCTGCGAAATGTCTTGGCTGCTCTATCAGATATGCCAAAGCTATATGAAGATCTGTTTCAATACCGTTTTAAAAAAGAAGATAAATTTCTGGCGAATCATACGATTGGCAATTTGATTATTGCTGCTTTATCTGAGATGCGCGGCAGTACGTATGAAGCAATTCAATTGTTGTCGCATATGATGCATGTCGACGGGCATGTGTATCCTTCTTCTGAAAGCCCTCTGATTCTGCATGCAGAATTTGAGGATGGAACGAAAGCCGTAGGAGAATCAAAAATCGCTTTGGATCGAAAAACGATCAAAAGAGTATTTGTCACAGGAAAACAAAAGGCTCACGAAGTCCATGCAGCCCGTAAAGTCGTTCAGTCGATACAGGATGCAGATATGGTCGTTTTAGGACCAGGATCGTTATTCACCAGTATTTTGCCCAACTTAGTAATCAACGAGATCGGCGAAGCGGTGAAAAACACTAAAGCAGAAGTTGTTTATATTTGCAACATCATGACTCAAAAGGGTGAAACGGAACATTTTAGTGATGCTGATCACGTTCGAGTGTTGCATAAACATTTGGAAGAGAAGTTTGTGAATACAGTCCTTGTAAATACCGAAAAGGTTTGTGAGGGTTATATGGATCCGAGTATCTATGATGAGTATCTCGTTCAAGTCACTCATGATTTCAACGGACTAAGAGAAGAAGGATGTCGCGTTATCTCAACCGACTTTCTAAAATTAAGGGACGGCGGCGTTTTCCATGATGGCGACAAAGTAGTGGATGAATTGTTCCGTATCGTATTTGGAGCAAAACTTTAAAGGGAGGACTCGACATGTCTTTTGCTGCAGAAGTAAAAAAAGAATTAACCGGTCTGACTGTACAAAAAGATTTGGCCAAGGCTGAACTAGCAGCATTGATTCGCATGAATGGGTCACTCAGTCTCAGCAACCACCAATTCATATTGAATGTACAAACAGAGAACGCAGCCATCGCACGACGAATTTTTTTGCTGTTAAAGGAACATTACGGCGTACGAAGCGAACTGTTGGTCCGGCGAAAAATGAAGTTAAAAAAGAACAATGTCTACATCGTTCGACTGAAACAAGAGACCCAAAAGATCTTACCTGATTTGAATATTATGGATGGTATGATGTTTCAATCCCATATTTCAACAGAGGTGAGAGAAAATGATCAGCGAATGCGTGCCTATCTGCGAGGGGCTTTTTTAGCCTCTGGATCGGTCAATAATCCCGAAACTAGCCGATATCATCTAGAGATCTCCTCGATTTACGAGGAACACAACCAGGATATTTGCGACCTGCTAAATTATTTTGACCTGAATGCTCGAACGTTAGCTAGAAGGAATGGCTACATTACTTATTTAAAAGGGGCAGAGAAAATTGCTGATTTTCTTACATTGATCGGTGCGACCAATTCAATGTTAAAATTTGAAGATGTGCGTGTCGTCCGGGATATGCGGAATTCAGTCAATCGGCTGGTCAATTGCGAAACGGCCAATATGAATAAAACGATTGATGCTGCTTCTAAACAAATTGAGAACATTCACTTTATCGAAACGACGGTTGGTTTGCAGTCATTACCGGAAAAGCTGCAAGAAATTGCCGAGCTGCGGATTCAGCATCCGGAAGTCAGCTTAAAAGAACTCGGTGAGATGATTCCTTCAGGGATGATCTCAAAGTCGGGCATCAACCATCGTATTCGGAAGATCAATGAGTTTGCTGATAATTTAAGAAAGAAATAGCCAGAATCCCCTGATCGCAACCGATCAGGGGATTGTTTACATATCAAGATAATCTAGCAATTCTTTTTGGGTAATGGATTCATCAAAAATATGCTGATCAATGAATACGCTTGGTACAAATCGAACATTGGCAAGGGCTGCCTCATTGCGAATCTCATTTTGAATAGCTTGTGTAGGCTGCTGTTTTAAATGCAGCTGTTCTTCGGCATATTGTGCCACCTGCTCCAAGGTCATACTACCCCAAATTTCTTGCGTGTCAAAAGCTTGTCTCAGCTGATCGAGAGTCTTCTCAGGGTCAGAACTGATATACTCGTGCATAATGTTTCCTCGCTGTAAACTTGCTTTGTCCTTATCCAATAATTTTATGATTCGTTGGACTTTTTTTGTAGCCACTGCCTCGCTCAACACTTCGTAAGATTCCTCAAACCATTGTTTGCAAAAGGGACAGCGTAAATTGACAAATTCGATGATTTTTTTTGGTGCTTGTTCGGATCCGATTTTTATTCCGTTCAGGTCGTTCACTAAATCCGTTTTGATTATTGAAATATCCATAAATCACACTCCTCTAGTTTAGTGTACAGGAAAAAGAAGAAAGAAAAAATAAATAAGTTCTCATTTAATAATAATCAGGACCTGTTTTAAAAAGACCAGCAATTGGTTTATAATAGGCCCATTGCGTCAAAATGGAGGAGGAAGCATATGCGTAAAATGAAAACGATGGATGGAAATACCGCTGCCGCCTACATTTCTTATGGCTTTACAGAATTAGCAGCAATCTATCCAATTACTCCAAGTTCAACCATGGCTGAGCTTGTTGATCAGTGGGCTGCTCAAGGGAAAAAGAATATTTTTGGGCAGACTGTGACGATCACAGAAATGCAATCAGAAGCCGGTGCGGCGGGGGTTGTTCATGGCGCCTTGAAGACCGGCGCTTTAACAACAACTTATACCGCCTCGCAAGGGCTTTTATTGATGATACCTAATATGTATAAAATCGCCGGAGAATTGCTTCCTGGGGTTTTCCATGTAGCCAGCAGAGCAGTTACCACAAATGCACTGAATATCTTTGGTGATCATGGGGATGTGGTGGCGGCAAGACAAACGGGTTTCGCCATGCTTCAGGAAAGCAGTGTGCAGGAGGTCATGGACCTTTCTGCTGTTGCTCATTTGGCGGCCATTGAATCTAGTGTTCCTTTTTTAAATTTTTTTGACGGTTTTCGCACCAGTCACGAGATCCAAAAAATCGAGGTGTTGGATTATGAGGAGCTTCATCCTTTGATCAATCAGGAAAAGCTAGCCGAATTTAGATGTCGCGGCATGAACCCGAACCATCCTACGGTCAGTGGAACCAATCAAAATCCTGAGATCCACTTTCAGCAAAGAGAAACAGTCAATCGCTACTATGAAGACCTTCCAGCGATCGTGCAAAAATACATGGGCGAAATCAACCAGTTAAGAGGCACGAATTATGATTTAGTTACGTATTATGGTGCAGAAGACGCAAAAGAAGTTATCGTGGCGATGGGTTCAGTGACCCAAACGATCGAGCAAACAGTGGATTACTTGAATGGGCAAGGTCACAAGGTTGGTTGCTTAAACGTTCATTTGTATCGTCCATTTCCATCAGCCAACTTTCTAGACAAATTACCGAAGACAGTAAAAAGTATTGCCGTATTGGATCGTTCAAAGGAGCCGGGGGCTGATGGCGAACCATTGCTTTTAGACGTGCAAAGTGTGATGTATGATTCAGAGATTCATCCGATGATTATCGGAGGGCGCTTTGGATTGGGTTCAAAGGATGTCACGCCTAATCAAATCCTGGCCGTATATCATGAACTGCAAAAACCGAAACAAGAAGCAAAATCAAGGTTTACGATTGGCATCGTCGACGATGTTACCTATCTTTCTCTAGATGCAGGTGAGATCGTAGATTTGACCAATCCTTCTACCTACCAAGCAAAATTCTGGGGATTTGGATCGGATGGAACGGTAGGTGCCAATAAGTCGGCCATCAAAATCATCGGAGATAACACTGATAAATATGCGCAAGGCTATTTTTACTATGATTCGAAAAAGTCTGGCGGATTAACCGTTTCACATTTACGATTCGGGGATACACCAATTCGTTCTACCTACTTGTTAGAGAGCGCTGATTTTGTGGCCTGTCATACCCCAGCCTATATTCATACCTATGATTTGTTAAAAGGTCTTAAACCTAAGGGAACCTTTTTATTAAATACCACTTGGAATGAGACACAACTTGAAAAACTGCTTCCTTCACATATGAAACGATATATCGCAGAAAATGAAATCCAGTTTTATACGATCAATGCAGTTCAATTAGCCATGGATGTCGGGCTAGGACAACGAATCAATACGGTGATGCAAACAGCCTTCTTTAAGTTAACAGAGATTATTCCCTTTGATCAGATTTTACCAGTTTTGAAGGCAGAAGTTGACCGCAGTTATCGCAAAAAATCACAAGAGATAGTAGAAAAAAATTATGCTGCTATGGATCATACGCTCGAGCATTTGCATCGATACCACGTCCCTGAGCATTGGAAGAACCTCGACGTTTCAAAAAAAGCGCGTCCTACCATGACGATCAAGTATGTCGATGAAATCCTAGAACCAATTAATTCACTGCAGGGAGATCAATTATCGGTGGGAACATTGATAAACAATGGTATGACCGATGGCACGATTCCCGTCGGTACTTCGAAATTTGAAAAGCGCAGTGTTGCTCTACAAGTCCCAGAATGGATCACAGATCGTTGTACGATGTGCAATGAGTGCTCCTTTGTATGCCCTCATGCGGCGATTCGTCCCTTTTTGGCCGATGAAGAGGAGATGCAAGAGGCACCAGAAGGTTTCATCGTTCGTGAAATGCGTGGTGCCGACGGACTAAAGTATCGAATACAGGTCTCTGTTGAAGACTGCACAGGATGTGGATTATGCGTTGAAGCTTGTCCAGCGAAAGAAAAAGCTTTGGTGATGAAGCCGTTGGAAGAGGAAAAGAATCAAGCTATTAATTGGGCTTTTGCTATGACTCTGAAGCAAAAGCAAAATCCGGCAAAACCCAATACTGTGTTAGGTTCACAGTTCAATCAGCCGTTACTGGAATTTTCTGGTGCTTGTGCCGGGTGTGGCGAAACACCTTATGTGAAGCTGCTGACACAGATGTTTGGAGATCGCATGATGATTGCGAATGCTACTGGATGTTCTTCGATTTGGGGAGCTGCTGCGCCTGTCACTCCTTATACAACTAACGAATACGGGCAAGGACCTGCTTGGTCGAATTCGTTGTTTGAAGATAATGCCGAATTTGGCTACGGAATGCTGTTGGCCAATCAAACCAGAAGGAAGGCATTAGCTGTTGATATGGCAGCAGTCTTTGAGTTTGTTTCTCAGGATTTGAGAACATTAATGGTTGATTGGGTCGACCATATGTACGATTCTAAAGGAACTCAGCAACGGGCGGTCAAATTGATCGCTGCACTTGAAGCAGAAGGATTAAATGACTTGAAGCTTCTCTCGATCTACGAAAGACGGGATCTGTTTGTCAAAACCAGTCAATGGATCTTGGGTGGAGACGGCTGGGCTTACGATATTGGCTTTGGTGGAATCGACCATGTTCTAGCAAGTGGAGCGGATGTCAATATTCTTGTGATGGACAATGAAGTGTATTCTAATACCGGAGGACAAACTTCAAAAGCAACACCAGCTTCCGCAATTGCCAAATTTTCTGCAAATGGAAAATACGCTTCTAAAAAGGATCTTGGTATGATGGCTATGACTTATGAAAATGTCTATGTGGCTCAAATTGCTTCGGGGGCGAATCAAATCCAAACAATCAAGGCTTTTGAAGAGGCGGAAAATTTTCCTGGTCCTTCCTTGATTATTGCCTATACACCCTGCATCAATCATGGACTGAAAGGCGGCATGGGGAAAAGCTTACAGGAAGCGAAAGATGCTGTGTCGTCTGGCTATTGGTCATTGTATCGTTACAATCCTGCATTGAGAGAAGTCGGGAAAAATCCAATGAAGCTGGACTATAAGCGACCTGATTTTGACCAAATGATTGACTTTATGAAAAAACAAGTCCGTTTTTCTGCTCTAGCTATGATTCAACCGGAGTTTGCGGAAAAACTGTATGCGAAGACAGTGGATGATGCGAAAAGACGATTCTTCAACTATGCTCGTTTAGCAGGACAAGAAGAGAAACTACGGAGTAAGCTGGAAAGTAAGAACACGCGAGCTGCTGAAAAAAATAATCGGGAAAAACGAGAGCGAACTGTTGACCAAGAGGCAGAAGCGCGACGAGCAGCAAAAAGAGCTGCTCGAGCAGATAAACGCCAAGATAGATAGTTTTGTTTGAGCGTGTCAGTTCAGCAAATTTACGGCTTTACAAATCGGCAGTTGCTCTTCAAATGAGCAGGCTGGTTTGTGAGGCCTTTTTTACTGAGTTAAGAAAGGATTCTTGTGTGTTTTACCTAAAGCGACGCTGTGTTATACTTGTATAGAAATTGTATAGAAAGAGAGGTTTCCTATGCCCAATCGTTTAGTGGAAATTTTCAGACCCGATTACTGGCTAAGCTTATTTTCTGAAAACCTTTCAACTTGGAATATCATTGCCAATGTTTTAGATATCTTGGTCGTTTGGTTTTTGATCTATAAGCTGTTTCAATTAGTGAGAGGGACCAAGGCGGTTCAGCTAATCAAAGGCGTTGTCGTGTTTATCGGTATACGAATCCTAGCTGAATTTATGGGGCTTCATACCTTGTCTTGGTTAATGAATCAAGTCATTACTTATGGTGTGATTGCAGCGGTCGTAATCTTTCAGCCAGAAGTGAGACGTGGCCTCGAACATCTTGGACGAAGCTCCTTCTTTATGCCTTCGAAAAAAGAGGACCGAGAAGACGAACGAATGATCTTGGCCTTTGACAAGGCGATCCAGTATATGTCCCGCCGTAAAATCGGAGCACTGGTAACAATCCAGAGAAACACTGGATTAGACGAATACATCGAAACTGGAATACCGATCGATGCAGATATATCCGGAGAGCTGCTAATCAACATCTTCATACCGAACACTCCTTTGCATGATGGCGCTGTAATCGTAAAGGACGGTAAGCTTGCAGCAGCCTCTGCTTATTTGCCATTGTCAGACAGCATGCTGATTCCAAAAGAGTTTGGAACGCGGCATCGTGCCGCAGTCGGGATCAGCGAAGTCAGTGATGCTTTAACATTCATCGTTTCAGAGGAAACTGGCGGAGTCAGTTTGACCTTCAATACTGACTTTTTGCACGATTTGACGCAAGAGGAATATTTGCGGATCATGCGCAGAGAACTAATCTTGGAAGAGAAAGATCGTGATAAAAAGAATCTATTTCAAGCCTTTATTGATGGCGTTTCTAAAGGAGGAAAATAGATGATCGGCAAATTTAAGAATTCAAACCTTCCATACATTTTGATTTCTTTGGCCTGTAGTTTGGCTCTTTTCTTTAATGTCAACAGTCAGAGTGTCAGCCGAGTGTTTAATTCCAATTTGACTTATCAGGAAGCACTTCAAAATGTTCCTGTTACGCTGAACTATGATTCAGATGAGTATTTCGTTCATGGATTTGCTGCGACAGTCTCTGTAAAATTAAGCAGCGCCAATCGAATACAGTTAAATCGGGAAGCCGATGAAGATACGCGGGCTTTTAGCGTCGTTGCTGATTTAGAAAATCTGAGTGCAGGCACTCATGAGGTGAAGCTGCAAGCTCATAACCTGCAGAGCTCGATAGTTGCGACGATTGAGCCTCAAACAATTTCGGTCACGATCGAAAAGAAACAAACCAAAACGTTTGATGTGACACCAGTTTTAAGCAATACAACGGATAATGACGACATGCAGATCGATAATCTAACTGTTAATCCTGAAAGAGTTGAGATTACTACGGGTGAGGAAACCATGAAACAGATCGACCGTGTGATCGCCACTGTTGATGCAAGCAAATTAACAGGAGAAGAAAGCTCACTTCGAGCACAGGTTCAGGCCCTGAATGCCAATGGTGAAGCACTTGCGATCCAAGCTGAACCGCAAAATGTCGTGGTGTCGTTCCAATCCGAAATGACAAGCAAAGAAGTGACCTTGCTTCCACGCCAGGAAGGTACCACTCCTGACGATGTAGAACGTTATCAAATTGAGCTTGATCGTTCGGTCGTTACGATTCGAGGAATTGGTGAGGCGATCAATACAGTCGAATCGATTGAACTGCCAGTGAATATTTCGGGGATCACTCAAGCCACACGCCGTATGATCGATGTACCAGCTGGAGAGAATTATGAAGTCAATCCAACTTCTGTGGCTGTTCGAATTACACCGATAATGGCTGACTCTGGTGAGACAACGGAAAGTTCGACTCAGCAGCCTAATGAATCAACTTCAGAGATACAAGGCAGTGAAACTACACAGTCATCATCGATCCAACCTGATGGCAGCGGAGAGTCCACTACAACTACGAATTAAATCAAAGGATGAGAAAGGAAATACAGAAGAATGGGTAAATATTTTGGAACTGATGGTGTCCGAGGAATTGCAAACAAGGAGTTAACGCCAGAATTGGCATTTAAATTGGGCCGATGTGGAGGATACGTATTAAGTCAACATGAGGAAAGTGATTCTCGGCCGCGAGTATTAGTCGGACGTGACACACGTGTTTCGGGAGAAATGCTAGAATCTGCATTGATTGCAGGATTGCTTTCGGTGGGAATTGAGGTATTTCAACTAGGTGTGATTTCTACGCCGGGTGTTGCCTATTTGACTCGTTTGCAAAAGGCCTCTGCTGGTGTTATGATTTCGGCATCGCACAATCCTGCTGAAGATAATGGAATCAAGTTTTTCGGAGGGGACGGCTTTAAGCTGGTAGATGAACAGGAAGCTGAAATCGAAGCACTCTTGGATGCTGAAACCGATCTTTTACCTCGGCCTTCAGCGGAAGGATTAGGAACGTTAGACGAGTTTCATGAGGGGTTGTTGAAGTATTCGCAGTTTCTTGTGCAAACTATTCCCGGCGACCTCGCTGGAATTACGGTTTGTATCGATGCAGCGAATGGAGCAACTTCTACAAGCGTCAATCGTTTGTTTGCCGATCTAGAAACTGATTTTTATACGATGGGAACAAATCCGAATGGCTTGAACATCAATGATGGCGTGGGTTCTACCCATCCTGAGAAATTAGGAGAGTTTGTGCTGGAAAAACAGGCTGATGCCGGCTTAGCCTTTGACGGTGACGGCGATCGCGTAATCGCTGTAGATGAAAACGGAAGAATCATCGATGGAGATCAAATTATGTATATTTGTGCCAAGTACTTATCAGAGCGCAAACGTCTGAAAAAAGATACAGTCGTTACAACGGTGATGAGCAATCTTGGTTTCCACAAAGCGATCGAAGATATTGGCCTGCAAGACGTTGTGACCGCTGTAGGCGATCGATATGTCGTGGAAGAAATGCGTAAGAATGACTATAATTTAGGTGGAGAACAATCAGGACATGTTTTGTTTTTGGATTACAACACGACTGGAGACGGCATGTTGACAGGAATCCAACTGTTGAACATCATGAAGCAAACGGGGAAAAAGCTTTCAGAATTGGCAGACGAAGTAACTATTTATCCTCAACGTCTCGTGAATATTCGAGTAAACAATAAATACGGAGCGATGGATGTGCCGGCAATCAAGAAGGTCATTGAAGATGCTGAAGCTGAAATGAATGGCGAAGGACGGATCTTGGTACGGCCGTCAGGTACTGAACCGCTGCTTCGTGTAATGGCAGAGGCACCAACAATCGAAAAAGTCGACTATTATGTAGAAAAAATCGCAGCTGTCGTTAAACAAGAAATTGGATTGGATTAAGAAATATGAGGCTGTGACAGAAGCGGTTAGCTTCGAGAAAGAGCTGCTTTAGTCGCATCAATTGTAGGCTTTTGAAGAGGCTATGACAGTGATGCCAAGCCTCTTTTCGCAAAAAAAGAAATTAGATAAAAAGAAAAGACGTTCAATACTCAAATTACGAGTATTGAACGTCTTTTGTCTACAGTCTAAGGAAATCACAAAGGATTTCCTCTTAACTGTATCTTATTCAACTGTGACTGACTTCGCCAGATTACGTGGTTTGTCTACATCATATCCGCGTTCAAGCGTTGCAAAGTAGGCAATTAATTGACCAGGAATAACTGATACCAGCGGGCGTAAGAATTGATGAACCACTGGGAGGATGATTTGATCGCCTTCTTTACTTAGCTCCTCGGAAACGATCACCAAGGTGTGTGCACCGCGACTTTCGACTTCACGAAGATTTCCTCGTGTGTGTGGAGCAGTAACAGCTTCAGTAATGATGCCAATGACAGGTGTTCCGTCTTCTACTAAGGCAATCGTCCCATGTTTCAATTCGCCAGCAGCAAAGCCTTCTGCTTGGATATAGGAAATTTCTTTTAGTTTTAAAGCTGCTTCCATTGATACATAATAGTCTTCGCTTCGCCCGATATAAAAGGCATTCCGCGTTGTGCTTAAATAATCGATCGCAAGTTGACTGATTAACTCTTTCTCATTGATCATTACATCCATGGCGTTTGCTGCAATTCCTAATTCCATTGGAAGATCAAAGGATTTTGCAGATAAGACATCCTTCGCTTCGCCTACTGCTTTCGCCAGTACAGTCAAGACGGCGATTTGGGCGGTGTAGGCTTTTGTCGAAGCGACTGCAATCTCTGGACCCGCATGCAGCAACATCGTGTAGGTCGCCTCGCGAGAAAGGGTAGAGCCTGCCACATTTGTAATAGTCAACGAAGGATAACCCATCTCACTGGTTTTAACTAATACTTGGCGGCTGTCTGCTGTTTCGCCGCTTTGACTTAAAAAGATGAAGAACGGCTTTTGAGATAATAAAGGCATATTGTAGCCAAATTCACTCGACAAGTGGGCCTCCACTGGAATTTGTGAAAGCTGTTCAATGATTTGCTTGCTGGCTAAACCGGCATGGTAACTTGTCCCGCAGGCAATAATGTAGATTCGATCACTTGCTAGTAAGCTGGTTAGAAGCTCTTGATCAACTGCTACGGCTCCTGTTTCGTCGGTATATTCACTGATAATCCGACGCATCGTAGCAGGTTGTTCATCGATTTCTTTTAACATGTAGTAAGGATAGGTCCCTTTTTCCATATCAGATAGATCGATTTTTGCTTCGTAAGGGCTGCGTTCGATGATCGTTCCTGTTTGGTCTTCAATTTGAACACTGTCCTTTGTGACAATCACAATCTCCCCGTCATTGATTTCTACAAATTGATTGGTTTGCTCCAACATTGCCATTGCATCACTGCATACTACGTTAAATCCTTCACCTAAACCGATCAATAAGGGACTTTTGTTTTTCGCTACATAAATGACTGTACGATCTTCTTTGTCAATCAGACCAAACGCATAAGAGCCGCGAATTTCAGCGACTGCCTGTTTGAACGCTTCCTTTGTGTCTAATCCCTGTTTTGAGAAATATTCTACCAAATGAACAGCAATTTCAGTATCTGTTTCTCCATAAAAATGATCGCTTTCCAAAAAAATTTTTTTCAGCTCATCATAATTTTCAATTACGCCATTGTGCACTAAAACAAACCGGCCATTTTCGGAAGTATGAGGATGAGCATTTTGTTCGCTAGGTTCTCCATGAGTTGCCCAGCGAGTATGTCCAATCCCGATTTTTCCTTGAACACTGCTATCAATTTTGCCTTTTAGATCCTTGATCCTGCCTTGAGATTTTACGAGATGATCTGTTGAAGAATCAGCCACAAAGATCCCTGCTGAGTCATACCCACGATACTCCAACTTTTCTAAACCCTTAACCAAAATGTCTGCTGCTTTGCTATTTCCTACGATTCCTACGATTCCACACATAATGTCTTTCCTACTTTCATCATCATTATATGTTTCCGTACCACGGGGATATTTTTTTGTCCCTTCTTTTGCAAAAAGGATTTAAAATAACCTATAGAGTGTGGCACCCTGAAGCTATCCGCCGAAATCTTCGATCAGCTTCTTCCTCGTCACCTCTGAAAAAGGTCTGGCGCTATCTTTATTGGTCTAACCAATTAGATTTTTTGGTATTTCTAACGGAAACACTGATAAATATAATATAAATGCCGAATTAAGTCAACCTTTTTTGCCGTAAAATTTAAATTGGTATAATTGGAAGAAAGGGAAATTGGCCTCTAAAGCTGCAGCATCACGTCTATTTCCATATCTATTGGAAATAATGTACAATAAAAAAGAAAACAAAGGAGGAGAAACATGGAAACCATCAATCAATTGAATGTTGGCCAGTTGAAGGCCTTTATGAAAAAGCTGGAAGAGAATAAAGCAATCAATGATGAGACGAAAATCTTTCTGGATACTGGTTGGGATAGTCTTCAAGAGGTATTGTCGGACGCATTAAGCGTGGAGGGAGCTCAAACGTTTCAGATTCAGGATCCACTCAATGAAGAGGTATTTCTTGGATATACGTTAACAGAAAAAGCAGAAAAAATGCAGGCTTCTGGTGACATTGAGAAGGTAGTTGTCATTCGTAATTTGTATTAAAGAGAACCAATTAGATAAGGGGATAAACGATGAACAAACGAAGATGGGCTGCTGTTGGAATTGCGATTATTTTATTTGTTTTTTCAGGAGTGGTGTCAAGAGTCACTAGAAACGAGGAGCAAACGAATAGGAGTATGAGTCAGGTCAACCAAATGCTTTTTGGAAGTGGACAGCCTGAAGAAGTGGTTGAAGAAGAGGGGACCAGCAGCAAGAAAATTGTAAAATTGAGTATTGAAGGGACCATTATGAATGACGGAAGCAGTAGTTTGTTTTCGTCAGGAGGGTACAATCATCAATCATTTATGAATCAATTAAAGACAGTCCAGCAGGATAGCGAAATAGCAGGGATTTTATTAGAAGTAAATACACCTGGCGGTACAGTGTACGAGACCGCTGAGATCACAAAAGAACTTAAAAAAATTGGCGAAGATATTCCTGTCTATGTTGCCATGAAAAATCAAGCGGCTAGCGGAGGTTATTATGTTTCAGCACATGCAGACAAGATTTTCGCTAGCGATGAGACCATCACAGGATCAATCGGTGTGATTATGTCCAATACGAATTATTCGGGACTGATGGAAAAATTAGGAATCACGGATGCGACAATCAAGAGTGGTGCGTTAAAAGACATTGGATCCTCTTCTCGGCCACAAACGGATCAAGACCGCGAAGTGTTGCAGGCGTACATTGATAATAGTTACAACCGATTTGTGGATGTCGTCGTACAAGGGCGCGAAATGGATGAAGCCAGAGTTCGTGAGCTAGCGGATGGACGCATTTATGATGGCGATCAAGCGAAGGAAAATGGATTAATCGATGAAATCGGCTACCCGGATGAAGCCTTAGCTGCGCTCAAAAAGGAACAAGATCTAGAGGGAGCTAAAGTTGTCTCCTATTCAGATGGCAGTACGGACTTCATCAACAGCTGGTTAGGTAATCAATTGGCGGAAATTCAGGGGTTAAAACCGACGCAAGAACAAACGATCAAAGGAATTCTTGAAAGTGTAGGAACCCCTCAAGCTCCGAAAGCCATGTACCTATACGGAGGTGAGTAAAATGACTGAGGATAAAAAGCCAGCGGTTGGGCCGAAAACAGCGCAAGAACGATTGTCTCAAGCTGCGATCCAGCAGGATAAAACCATCATTCAGCAGTTTCATGGCTACCCTAATTATTATTATGCAGGCTTTTGGATTCGCATGTTTGCCTTCTTGCTGGACACCTTATGTATAACGGCAATTACCAATGTATTGATCGGTTCTATCTTCAATCTGATCAATTTAGAAAAGCACTCAGAACTGTTTAGTCCGTATGGAGTAGCGGCCTTAGTCGTTTATCTTCTCTATTTTATTCTTTTGACTAAAATCAATCACGGGCAAACAATTGGAAAAATGGCATTCGGGATTCGTGTCGTCTGCTTCCAGGAAGAGATACTGAGCTGGAAAACTGTTCTGATTCGTGAAGGGGCTTGTCGGTTTATTCTAAAGAACCCTTTCTTCATGTTAGGCTATTTGCTGGTTTTGTTTACACCGAATAAACAGCACTTGGGAGATTTTTTTACAGATACAAGTGTCGTAACGATCAATCTGCTTCGTGCTGAAATGGAAGGAATCAATTTATCCAATGAGCAATATTGAGTTTCCAAGGAATTATGATTTCTATTTATCAAAAGGTCGAGAAGCATTGGAGGCAGGTCATTTATCTGAGGGATTGTATTTTTTAGAAGAAGCGTATCTAAAAAAACAAGAAACAATTGTCAATTGGCTGATCGTTTCTACAGCTTTTGAATTGGGAGAATTTGTTAAAGCACTGAACTATATGAATGAGGAAAAGGCCTTTTATTTGGAGTCTGTCGAACGATTTACCTTATACTTCCAAGCACTTCTAGTTGTTAAGCAATTTGACTTAGCGAGAAAAGTTCTGTGGGATACAAAGCAGCGAAAGCTGTTTTCTGAAGAAGAACAGCACGGCTTTGATTATCAGTTAGAATTGCAGGAACAGCTCCATCAGGTAGAACGTCAGCAGATGATCAAGGAGATCAAGAAACGCTTGGAGGATTTACCAAATCAGACAGCCTATGAGCAGATGGTTCAGGTAAAAGAAATTGCAGCAATGTCATTAAAACAAAAGGTCCAGTTGAGCCAGAAAATGTTGACTAATCCATCCGTTACACCGATCGTTCGAAATTTTCTATTTGAAGAATTGTCCAGAAGCGGGGTCAATCAAGAAATTGAGATCATCGCTGTTGATGGAAGCAGACTCAAATTGAATCCGGTAGAGATCGGTTTGCCTGAGTATAGCGTGCTGGAGCGATCCATTGCCGAAAAAATGAAACAGGAGTTGGCTGACACGGACCCTGTTTTATTAGAGAATCTGTTGGAGGAATTGCGTCTGGAAATGGCTCTTCTCTATCCGATCCAATCAGCTTACGATGATCCAAAAGGATGGACAGCGAGCCTTTATTCAGAGTACCTCGAACGACCACTGTCTCTTCATCCAAGGATTGAGAAAATCAGAGGGATTTTAAAGAAGGCAATGGTGGTTCTTTAAGTGAGAAAGTCAGCCATTTCAATAGCTTTATATTTACAATTGACAACCAGTAGTGTACTATTTAATAGTATGCAAAAATGCAAGTATATTAGTATTCGGAGGGAACCAACTTGACTGCAACATTTGAAAAAACTGGCACCAATGATGGTGTATTAACTTTCTCGATTGAACAAGCAGAAATCCAAAAAGGATTGACAAATGCCTTCAACAAAGTGAAAAAAAATCTGAATGTACCTGGCTTCCGTAAAGGAAAAGTTTCTCGCCAAGTATTTAACCGTATGTACGGTGAAGAAGCGCTCTATGAAGATGCGTTGAACGATGTATTACCTGCCGCTTATGAAGCAGCGATTAAGGAAGCTGGGATTGATCCAGTTTCTCAGCCTAAAATCGATGTAGAAAGCATGGAAAAAGGGCAAGATTGGGTCATCAAAGCGGAAGTAACCGTAAAACCTGAAGTAAAATTAGGTGATTACAAGGATTTAGAAGTGCCTAAGCAGGATATGGAAGTAACGGATGAAGACGTGGAAGCACGTTTGAAACGCGAACAAGAAAGTCAAGCTGAATTAGTGATTAAGGAAGACGAAGCTGCAGCAGATGGCGATACAGCAGTCATTGACTTCGAAGGATTTGTTGGAGAAGAATCTTTTGAAGGCGGGAAAGGCGAGAACTACTCGCTTGAACTTGGCTCTGGTTCATTCATTCCTGGATTTGAAGAACAAGTGGTTGGTCACAAAGCCGGTGATGAGTTCGACGTTACAGTAACTTTCCCTGAAGACTACCAAGCAGAAGATCTTGCTGGAAAAGAAGCGGTCTTCAAAGTGAAAGTACATGAAGTAAAATCAAAAGAACTACCAGAATTAGACGATGATTTTGCAAAAGACGTAGATGATGAAGTTGAATCTTTAGACGAGTTGAAAGAAAAATACCGTAAAGAATTGACTGAACAAAAAGAGCAAGCAGCTAAAGATGCTGTTGAAGAAGCAGCGATCAAGCAAGCAGTCGACAATGCTGAGGTAGTTGAGTTGCCGCATGTGATGGTTCATGACGAAGTACACCGTTCAATGGATGAGTTTCTAAACAACATGCAGCGTCAAGGAATTTCTCCAGAAATGTATTACCAACTAACTGGTTCAACAGAAGCAGACCTTCATACTCAATTTGAAGGAGAAGCTGAAAATCGCGTGAAAACGAATTTAGTCATGGAAGCTATTGTTGAAGCTGAAAAAATCGAAGCATCTGAAGAAGATGTGGAAAAAGAGATCAAGGATTTGGCTGAAATGTATCAAATGCCAGAAGATCAAATTCGTCGTGTCTTAACAGAAGATATGCTTGAACACGACATTAAAGTTAAAAAAGCGGTTGAACTTGTTACTGGGACTGCCGTAGAAAAATAGAGTCAGAGTGCACGATCCTTTAAGGGTCGTGCATTTTTGGTTTCACATCGCTTGATGCTGATATGTGATTGATTAAAAATAATCTAAATTCAGCGACTATCTTTGTCTTTTTTTACGTATATGTTATTATAGATAAAGACTGCAATCGTGGAAACACTTGTGGAAAATGAAACAAGAGGTGAAGGCTATGTATGAGAGCACTGGTGCAGGGGATACAGTACGTTGTTCTTTTTGCGGTAAGACTCAAGAAGAAGTTAAAAAAATTGTTGCAGGCCCTGGGGTTTACATCTGTAATGAATGTATTGATCTGTGCAAGGAAATCATCGATGAGGAATTCCACGAAGAAGCCATTCGGGAGTTTATTGACGTACCGAAACCAAAAGAAATCTTGGACGTGTTGAATGAATACGTGATTGGTCAGGATCGCGCAAAACGCGCCTTGTCAGTTGCTGTGTATAATCATTATAAGCGTGTGAATACAGAAAGGGATGTTTCAGATGAAGTGGAATTGCAAAAGAGCAATATTTGCTTGATCGGTCCTACGGGTTCCGGGAAAACCTTTTTGGCACAAACGCTGGCTCGGACGTTGAATGTTCCGTTTGCTATTGCTGATGCTACGAGTTTGACTGAGGCTGGATATGTCGGTGAAGATGTGGAGAATATCTTATTGAAACTTTTACAAGCTGCCGATTATAACGTCGAGCGCGCTGAAAAAGGGATTATTTATATTGATGAAATCGACAAAATCACTCGTAAGGGAGATAATGTATCGATTACTCGCGATGTTTCTGGAGAGGGCGTTCAGCAAGCTCTGCTGAAAATTCTTGAAGGAACGGTAGCTAGCGTTCCCCCACAAGGTGGACGCAAGCATCCTCATCAGGAATTTATCCAAATCGACACTACCAATATCTTGTTTATCGTTGGCGGGGCATTTGATGGCATCGAGACTATCGTCAAAAATCGGATGGGTGAAAAAACAATCGGATTTGGAACCAACAACAAAAAAATCGATGAAAGCGAAAGTATCATGCAACAGATCATTCCAGAAGATCTGTTAAAATTCGGGTTGATTCCTGAATTTATCGGACGATTGCCTGTTACTGCCGCTTTGGAGAAATTGACCGTTGATGATTTGGTACGTATTTTAACAGAACCTAAAAATGCATTGGTCAAACAATACCAAAAGCTGTTGTCTTACGATGACACGGAGTTAGAATTTGAAGATGAAGGCTTGCGTGCTATTGCTGAAAAAGCGATCTCTCGCAATACTGGTGCCCGTGGATTACGGTCGATCATTGAAGATATTATGATGGATGTGATGTTTGATATTCCGTCAGACGATACGATCCAGAAGGTTGTCTTGACTAAAGAAGCAGTCGAAGGAACCGGAAAACCAGTGATCCAGTATTTAAATGAGAAAAAAGCAGGTTAGATAAACAGACTGGGACAAAAGGTCGATCGGACTTTTTCGACCAGTCTTTTTTGCAAAATAACTAAAGGGGTGTTATATGAAAGTTCATCAGGCAGAAATAGTGATTAGTGCAGTTTCTCCTAAGCAGTATCCTGAAAGCGATCTTCCAGAAATTGCTTTAGCAGGCAGGTCCAATGTTGGAAAGTCTTCTTTTATCAACACACTAATTAATCGTAAAAATCTTGCCCGTACCTCTGGCAAACCAGGGAAGACCCAAACGTTGAATTTTTATTTGATCGAAAATGCTTTACACTTTGTAGATGTTCCCGGCTATGGCTATGCCAAGGTCTCAAAAACGGAGCGTGCCAAATGGGGAGAGATGATTGAAACGTATATCACGTCCCGGAAACAGTTAAAAGCAGTGGTGTCGCTAGTAGATGCACGGCACGAACCTAGTACTGAAGATGTTCAAATGTATGAATTTTTAAAGTATTACGGCATACCCGTTATTGTCGTAGCAACGAAGATCGATAAGATTCCACGGGGAAAATGGAATAAGCATACCAGTGTTATTAAGAAAAAATTGGATTTTGATCCCAAAGATACCTTCATTTTGTTCTCTTCCGAAACGAAGCAGGGAAAAGAAGAAGCTTGGAAAGCGATCGAAAAAATGATAAAAGAGGACAAAGTCTAAGCTTTGTCCTCTTTCTTTTTGTCCTCTGCTTTTAAAAACTGTTCAATCTTTTCATTGGGTTGGATCTCTTCCTTTTTATCCGGGTCGATGGCGAACTCTTCAAAAAGCTTGTCTAAATTATCTGTACGTTCAAATTTTAATCCCATAAGTTGACACCTCCACATGTCATACTATAGTCAATTCAAAGTGATTTGGCAAACTTTCAATCAATTTCTTATCATTTTTAAAAAGTTTACGTTATAATTATTATATAGAGAAACAAGGGGGAAAGACAATGGGAGAAAAGCAATTATATAGTGTTGCACAATTGCATCGGATGGATCAAGAAGATCTAAGAGCGGCAGCAGCGGATTGGCTAGTGATGACGCGCCTGTTGTTGGAACCTGTAGAAATGATGATCAACGGGCGTAAAACAGCTTTTGATCTTTCCAAACTAAAAGACCAAATCGCTTCAGTCACGACAGAGGAGGATCTTTTAGTTCAGATCAGCAACAACGAAGCGGAATCAAGTCTCCACATTTGGGGCGAAACGCTGCTAGAAAAAACGTTGGTGACGAGAAAAAGCTATGAGACTTGGGAAGCTGTTTTTTTGGATTACTTAAATGAAAGAATGAAGCACAAAGGACTTTTTGCTTATATTCGTGATTATGACGAATATTTGTACCATAACACGAGCCAAATCGACAAGAGAAGAGCTTTTGAATCTGCACAGGAATCAGATGCGCTGCCAAAAATGAAAGGGGTTAATGGGGAAGTTATTGTTGACTGCAATAGGTTTCCAGGGTTTGATGTTTTTCATAAGGGGTTTTGTCTAACCTCTTGCTGGCGGATGTTCTTTGGAAGTGCCTACAAACAGCTTTTTCCTAAACAACTGTTGCTGGAAATTCAGCAGGTGGAAAAGGTAAGGGAACTTGGATCGGGTGTCTTTATCGAGTTGTACAAGGACCCGTTTCAGTGGAAGGAACCAAGCAATATCCGTTTTCAACGGTTATTTCGTGATCAGTTGGGAGTTGCTCAGCTTTCTTACACGAACGGTGTGGGATTATTGGCACAGCCATACATTGAATTCGCCTTTGAGGATACTGTGATTCAGACTGTTCAGTACCAAAATGAGCAATTTCAACCAACAGAAAAAAGGAATGCGGCTTACTTTGTGACTCGTACCTATGATTTTTTGAATGATCAATACCGGGTACACCGCATGAAGGGGGCCCTGAATGTACTTGCCTACTTTCCGTGGATTGACGATGACAACGAGAAGATGATGAATTATCATGTGATCCATCCAGAAATGACGATCGATCAAGGAATAGACGCGTATGAGTATTATATCCGAGACGTAATGGATTTGGACATAAATGATGAACGCTTCAGAAAATATACCGCGATCTTACAATTCTTCATTCCTGGAAATGCGCTGAATGAGTTTCCGTTAGAAAAACTGGCAGCAAGATTAAACGACGTGACGATTCAACAAGTCAAGGATCGAAAGGATGGATTTGCTCTCTCTTTGGAAAAAGGAAGCAACCAACTGACTGTTTTGTTTGTGGACCAAAAAAATATCGCGATGAAAAATCAATTGAGTGCACTTGAAGTTTAAGGAGGAGAACCGTATGAATCATTATGTAAAATGGATAGGAAGTTTAGCGACCATTGCTATTGCCTCATTGGCATTATTACCGTTATTTGATGGAAATATGCCAGTTGTTCTATCGCTCCTTGTGTTAGGAGCAGCTGCTTTGTTGTTTAGACCTCAACCACAGGTTGTGCGAGCGAAAAGTAAATACGATCGTAGAAATTAAGATTGATTTCCCTCAACGATTGAACGGTTGAGGGATTTTTATATACATCCATCGAAAAATTCTAAGAGGATACCCGTCAAAAAAAAGCGACTCAGTTTAAAGGATTTAAATGCAGCAATCTTAAAAGGATCGAAGCACCAACGCATTCTACTGGATTTGATTTAAAATCTGTACATGCCATTGCTCACAAGAAATCTTGTAGACACCACAAAAAATGTCGCGGCACACATGATTGATCCGATGGAAGATTTCTATGTTGAGACGCTTCAATGGTATTCAGAAAATAGTGTGAAAATTTTTGATGTTTTTGCCAATTCACAACGAGGATTTTTTTATGTAAGCTAGGAAGGGTCGTAGGGGATCGTTAAAGTACTTTTGTTGCGTGCTGCTGGGGTTTTCGATGCAGATATCATTGCTGATTATCCGATTACCAATACATCTTTGAATTCGAACCCAGTTTTTGAGTAGAAACTCAAAAACTATGACTCGGATAAGATTTTTTTGCCAGAATACATCCAAAAAGTGCTAACGGATTTATTGAATTATTAGGGTTCAGCGGAAAATTCGTTACTTCATTTCGAATTGACCGAATCAGCATTGAATCAAGTTCGATACCAAGTAGTTGCTGAGGCATTGGTACGGATAGTAAAGTAGAGCGTTACAACAGAAAAGCGGCTCGTTCACCTTGAAGATGAACAAGCCGCTTTTTTAATTTAAGCTTCAACCGGTTTTTTGACCATTCCATAAATGACACCAGAAATGATTGCACCGATAATAATAAAAATTAAGTACATTACTGGGTTGCTTACCAAAAGTGCAACGAAAACTCCGCCATGGGGAGCCAAAAGCTTGATGCTAAATGCTCCTACCAAACCGCCTGCAACTGCGGAACCAACCACAAAGCTTGGAATAACACGAATTGGATCTGCTGCCGCAAAAGGAATCGCGCCCTCCGTAACAAAGGATAATCCCATGACGATATTTGTAAGGCCAGCATCCACTTGGCTCTTCTCAAATTTGTTTTTAAACAAACGTGTAGCAATGAAAATAGCTAGTGGAGGAACCATCCCGCCGGCCATGACTGCTGCCATGACGATCGAACCACCTGTTGAGACAGTAGTTGCCAAGGTTGCAGTACCAAAAACATAAGCTGCTTTGTTGATTGGGCCACCTAAGTCGACTGCCATCATACCACCTAACAGTGCACCTAAAAGGATCGCATTTGAGCCACCTAGACCAGTCAAGAAACCATTTAGACCATCATTGATTGCTTTCATCGGAATGTTCACCAGCAGCATCAAGAAACCAGTAATCATAAGACCGAAGAAAGGATAAAATAAAATTGACTTAATTCCCTCCAGTGATTTTGGCAGACCGCTGAAAATCTTACGTAAGAAGACGATCACGTAACCAGCTAAGAAACCGCCGATCAATGCACCTAAGAATCCAGCGCCGCCCGCATTCGCTAAGGTACCTGCAGCAAAACCAGCAATCAATCCAGGACGATCGGAAATACTAGAAGCGATAAACCCAGCTAGTACTGGAAGCATGAAACCAAATGCGGCTCCTCCGATTTGATTGAACATGCTGGCAACTTGATTATAGTTCCCTAAATTCGCCAATTCGGAGTTAGGAACCCCCATGAATTGATCGATCATGAAGGAGAGTGCGATCATGATCCCACCGCCAATAACGAATGGAAGCATGTGAGAAACACCATTCATCAAATCTTTGTAGATCGTTTGGCCAACTGAGGAACTGTCATTTGCTTCACCTTCAGAAGCACTGGAACCATCACCATGAAAAACAGGTGCTTTCCCGCTAAGCGCCATGTCGATCAACTCTTCAGGCTTTCTGATTCCGTCACTAACAGGACGATTGACTAAATTTTTACCATCAAAACGATTCATTTCAACTTTTTTATCTGCTGCAACGATCACACCGTCTGCACGGGCGATTTCTTCAGCTGTTAGACGGTGTTTAACACCTTCCGTACCGTTCGTTTCAACTTTGATATCTACGCCCATTTCTTTGGCTTTTTTCTTTAGAGCATCTTCCGCCATGTACGTGTGGGCAATTCCTGTAGGGCAAGCAGTTACCGCAACGATATAACGACGATTAAAGTCTTTTACTTCCTCTTCAGCGGCTTCTTGTTTTTCTGCTTCCGCCTTTGCTTTTTCTGCGGAATCGAATAACTCTTGCACTTGGTCTGGCGTGTTTGCTTGTTTTAACTGTGCCACGAAATTCGGATCAACCAGCAAACGAGACAATGCAGCCAATGCCTGCAAGTGAGTGTCATTTGCACCTTCTGGCGCTGCAATCATGAAAAATAGATAGGTTGGTTGCCCGTCCAATGCCTCGTAGTCGACGCCTTTGCTGCTTTTAGCGAACAAAACAGTCGCTTCTTTCACTGCGCTGTTTTTAGCATGCGGCATGGCAATTCCATCTCCCAAACCTGTAGATGTTTGGGCTTCACGATTTAAGATACCTTCCTTATAGATAGCAATATCGCTGATGCGGCCAGCATCAAACATTTTCTGAACCATTTCGTCGATGGCTGCCTTCTTATCAGTGGCTTGCAGGTCCATAATCATGGCATCTTTAATCAATAAATCCTTAATATTCATAAATAATTCCTCCTAATCAATCTTGGTAATTTCAACTTCGGGCAACAGCGTATCAATAAAAGCCTTGGTAGCCAGGTCATCAGAGAAGGTGGTTGCACTCCCGCAAGCAACGCCCCATTTAAATGCTTCAACGGGATCATTTGATTTACTGAAGTTCCCAACAAAACCAGCAATCATAGAGTCTCCGGCACCCACAGAATTCTTAACAGGATGTTTTAGTACGTTAGATTGGTAAATCCCATCACTCGTGAACAATAAGGCACCGTCTCCAGCCATCGATACTAAAGCAAATCGTGCCCCATCATCCAGTAATTTTTTTCCATATGGAAAGATGTCTTCCACATTTTGAAAACTGGTATTGTAAAGTTCAGCCAATTCATGGTTGTTCGGTTTGACCAATAATGGATTCTTTGGCAAGGCATTTAATAAATCGGCCCCTGTTGTATCAATAACAAATGATGCATTTTTAGAACGGATGATCTCAATTAATTCTTGATAAAACCCGTCTGGGATACTTGCAGGCTTACTTCCAGACAAAACAACAACGTCTTCAGCTGAAATGGTCGACAGTTTTTCCTTCAAGGCATTCATTTCGTCTATCGAGATTACAGGCCCCTGACCATTGATCTCTGTTTCTTCTGCAGCCTTCAATTTGATATTGATCCGTGTATCATCGTTGACTGATGTAAAATCGGAAAAAATGGTCTCTTTTTTCAGCCAGTCTTCGATGAAGTGACCAGTGAAACCTCCTAGAAAGCCTAAAGCAGTAGATGCGCTGCCAATGCGCTGCAGAATTCGTGATACATTGATTCCCTTTCCGCCAGGTAGTTTCAAATCACTTTTCATGCGATTAATGTCTCCGATGGCTAATTGATCCACATGAACAATGTAGTCGATCGAAGGGTTTAGTGTGACTGTATAAATCATACAGTGACCTCCTTAAGTGTTGTCAGCTCTTTTATTCGATCATAAATGATCATCGGACATTTATCTGTCAGGATCGTAGCAGCTTCCAGTGGGGCAACGCGCGAAAAACTGACTTGATTGAATTTTGAATAATCGATCAATACAAACGATTCCTGAGCATGGTCCATGGCTATTCGTTTTAAAGCGGCTTCTTCAGTATCAGGTGTAGTAAACCCATGTTCGAGATGTGCGCCGTTCATTCCCATAAAAGCTTTATTGAAACGATAATTTGATAATTGCTCGATGGCTTGATTTCCGATCACAGCATCTGTCGATAATTTGATGCGTCCACCTAAAACGATTGTAGGAATCTCCTGTTCCACCAGCTTTGCTGCTAAACCAACTGAATTTGTTACCACAGTCATTATTTTCCCCTTCAAGAAAGGAATCATTTCTAGCGTTGTCGAACCAGCATCTAAATAAATGACATCTCCTTCAACAATGTAATCAGCAGCCATTTTGGCAATTGCCTGTTTTTGATGAACGTTTTTGGACGATTTCTCTACCATCCCTAATTCTTTTTCAAGATATTGGGGACGCTGGGCTCCTCCGTGAACCCTCTCCAACAAGCCAGCTTTTTCCAGTTCATGTAAATCCCTGCGTATCGTTGATTCAGAGGCATCCAATAAGGTGATAAGATCCTGTGATTTCACAATAGAGTGTTGGTCTAATAACTCAATAATTTGTTTCCGGCGCTCTTCTGTAAGCATTTTCAACCCTCCCTCACCGAACATATTATCACAATACAATTTGGAAATCAACCAAAAACAGTCAAAAACGTTCGGAAACGTTTAACTGATGCAATCAGAGCCTTTTCTTCGCGATTTTGTCATTTCAATGTAAAATAAAAATAAAAAGTGAGGCGTATGTATGAGGAATGAAATGATCGTGCAAGGATTTGAATGGGATTTGCCAGCGGATAGTCAGCATTGGAATCGCATTGCTGAAAAGAGTCATGAACTTAATCGATTAGGGGTCACAGCGGTATGGCTGCCGCCAGCTTACAAAGGGGCGGCAGGTGTAGAAGATGTAGGGTATGGCACCTATGATCTATATGATTTAGGAGAATTTGACCAAAAGAACACGGTCGCAACCAAGTATGGAACAAAGGATGAGTACCTAGCCTGCATCAAAGCTTTGAAGGCACAGGGCATAAAAGTTTATGCGGACATTGTTTTTGACCATTTTATGGGTGCAGATGAGAAAGAAAGCGTCCAAGCTGTCGCATATCGTTTCGATGATCGGACCCAACCGATTTCCGATGAGAAAGAGATCAACGCATGGACAAAATTCACATTTCCCGGTAGAAAAGGAGCGTACAATGATTATCATTGGCATTGGGAAAACTTTTCCGGTGTTGATTATGATGCACGCAACAGAGACCATGCCATTTTTAATTTTGCTGGAAAGGGTTGGGAGCCGCAAGTTGATGATGAAAACGGCAATTTCGATTATCTTATGGGGTGCAACCTAGACATGGAGAACCCTGAGACAGTTGAACAATTGGATCGATGGGGAAAGTGGTACCAAGAATTGACTGAAATCGACGGGTATCGATTGGACGCAGTAAAACACATTCGTTTTGATTTATTCGTAGATTGGCTGCTGCACCGTCGTGAGGAAAAGTATGATGAACTATTTGTGGTGGGAGAATACTGGAGCGATGAATTAGAAAAATTGCATGAATACCTTGATTCTTCTGGCAATCTTATTTCGCTGTTCGATGTTCCACTGCACTTTAATTTGTATCAGGCTTCAAATTCGATGGGAAATTTCGATATGCGTCAAATTTTTACGGATACTTTAATCGAAACACGGCCAGATTGGGCAGTGACATTTGTTGACAATCATGACACTCAAAAAGGTCAGAGTTTAGAATCTTGGATCGAAGGCTGGTTCAAAGGTCATGCATACTCTTTGATTCTGCTGCGTAACCAAGGAACACCTGTAGTTTTTTGGGGCGATCTGTACGGCACAAAGGATGTGGAGCCTGTGGGACCGATTCTTACGACGATGATGCGACTGCGCGACCAGCTGGTTTTTGGCAGCATGGCAGACTACTTTGATGATGCAAATATTGTAGGTTGGACCTGTACAGGAGATTTTGAGCAAGCGCATTCTGGGATGGCTGTTGTTATGACTAATGCTGGCGGCGGCGAAAAAGAAATGACGATCAGTGCTATCCATCAAGGAGAAACTTTTGTCGATGTCTTGGGAAATAATGAGGTTAAAGTCGTGCTGGACAAGAATGGGCAAGGGGTCTTTCCAGTCAATGATGGGCAGGTTTCTGTCTACGTCAATGAAAAGCTGGCGAAAAAAATAAATCAATAAGAAAAAGCTTTTCACTTCTCCACTCTTTAGATACTCGTAAGGGTGTGATGAAGTGAAAGGCTTTTTTGTTCAAATATATGTTTGGGAAGCTGCTCGAATATGTTGTTTTATTTGTTTTGCATGCTGTGCATCTGTCAAAATAATCAACTGATCTCCTGCACGCATCACTGTGTCGCCATGTGTCAATATTTCAGAGGATCCTCGACGAATTGAGATCAGCAGCATCTCCTTGGGCCAATAAACATCCCTCACCATTCTTCCATCTAAAGCACTTTCAACTGTTACGGGGTATTCAATGATCGTTTTAGACCCATCGATTGAATTTATTGGGTGCTTGATCAAGCGTTCTAACAGTGATTCGTAAATAGGATCGCCGCCCAGAAAATCATTAACAATGTAAGCGGTCAAGGAGCACACGGCAAGCGGCATCAAATGCATGAAACTGCCTACCATTTCAGAGACCAAAATGATGGCTGTTAAAGGAGCCTTTCCAATTGCTGTAAAGTAAGCTGCCATTGAAAATACAACGAAATCGCGAATGAATTGACTGTCCATTCCAAATTGACTGTGCAGCAAGGTTCCGTAAAGCCCTCCGAGTAATGCGCCTAATGTCAAAATAGGTAAAAAGATTCCTCCTGGCAGATTGCCGCCGTAAGAAATCATTGAAAAAACGAAGCGCAAGAAAAACAGACCAATTAAAAATAGGATAGAAAAATGCTGATATGTAAAGGCTAAAATCAATTGATTGCCTCCGCCCAAACTGCTGGGAAAATAGTACCCGATCGGCACGATCAATAAAAAAGGAATAACCCCGTAGAAATAATTAGGCAATCGAGTCCACCGAAACAGTTTCGGCAAAGCGAGTAAGCTATGTTGATAGAGATACCCACAAATGCCTAATAAAACGCCTAGAAGGACCAAGTGTCCATACAATCGCAATGGCAGTTGAGGAATCTTACCAAGATAAAGAACTGGTTTTAACCCAAAGAAGTTTAAAGATACAAAATTTGCAGTCAGTGCTGCGGCTAACGATGTCAGCCAGATAAGTGGAGAAAATGTATGGTGGATTTCTTCGATGACGAACAGCAAACCGGCGATCGGAGCGTTAAATGCCGCCGCTAAACCAGCCGCCGCACCGCTAGACATAAAAATCTTTTTTTCAGAAGTCGTGGCTTGTGTTTTTATACTAAACCCTTTTCCAATCATCGCTCCCAACTGGATGGAAGGTCCCTCACGCCCTAGAAAGAGTCCTGCTCCTACTGATAACACGCCTCCTAAGAACTTTTTCCATAACACAGAGGACCAGTTTTGCTGCAAGACACCTTGAAGTTCCCCTTCGATCTGTGGAATCCCGCTTCCCTTGATGTCTGCCTCAGAGCGAATCAGCAAAGAGATACTCCAAGCAATCAGAAGCATGAAAAAAATCCACGGAATTAATATAATCGGGTGTGGATGTGCAGATGTATAGATGATCTTAGTATAATGAAGCGCGTTTTCAATCAGAAATCGAAACAAACTGATGCAAAAGCCAGCTAATCCGCCAATAAGGATTCCTTTCCCTATAAACAATAATTTCGTATGATCTAAACGTTTGATTTCATGCGTGTGATCCATCGAATGACCTCCAATAAAATACTTAAATAATGTAACGCTGTTTATTCAGAAAGACAAGTAAACGTACAGAGAATTTTACTGTTTTTTTAATGGCTGCCGGTATCACGAAAGTGGGAGGAATGCTATAATAGATAGGATTGAAAACAGAAAGGACGTTTTGCATGCAGAAACAAGAGTTGTTGGCAGGGCTCAATCCTAGGCAAAAAGAAGCAGTCTTACATACAGAAGGGCCTCTTTTGATTATGGCCGGTGCAGGCAGCGGAAAGACGAGAGTGTTGACGCATCGGATTGCATATTTAATAGAAGAAAAAGAGGTGAATCCGTGGAATATTTTGGCGATCACCTTTACAAATAAAGCTGCGCGAGAGATGAAAGAAAGGGTCAATCGTATTCTGGGACAAGGCGGCGAAGATGTCTGGGTTTCGACTTTCCACTCGATGTGCGTCCGAATGCTGCGTCGAGATGTCGATAAAATCGGCTACGACCGCAATTTCACAATTTTAGACGGGTCGGATCAGCTAACATTGATGAAACGGGTGTTAAAAGAACTAAACATCGACCCTAAAAAATACGATCCCCGCTCAATCTTAGGAGCGATCAGCAACGCGAAAAACGAACTTCAAACTCCTGAAAAATACAGCCAAATACAGGGCTCCTTTTTTGAAGAAATCGTGGGTAAATGCTACGAAAATTATCAGCGAGCATTGCGGAATAATCAAAGTATGGATTTTGATGATTTGATTATGAATACGATCCGTCTTTTTGAAGAAGAACCAGATGTATTAACCTACTATCAACATAAGTTCCGATATTTGCACGTAGACGAATACCAAGATACTAACCATGCACAATATACATTGGTGAACATGCTTGCAGCTCGTTTTCGTAATTTATGTGTCGTCGGTGACGCAGACCAAAGTATCTATGGCTGGCGTGGGGCAGATATGCAAAATATTTTGGATTTTGAAAAAGATTACCCCAATGCTTCCGTGATTCTTTTAGAGCAGAATTACCGTTCTACTAAAAAAATTCTTGAAGCGGCGAACCAAGTGATTCAAAACAATAGCAATCGTCGCAAAAAGGATTTATGGACTGACAATCAAGATGGCGACAGTATCACTTACTATCGTGCAGATAGTGAACGTGATGAAGCACAGTTTGTGATCAGTCGAATCAAAGAAGAAGTCCAAACCAATCAACGAAGCTACAACGATTTTGCTGTGCTTTACCGAACAAACGCACAGTCACGTACGATCGAAGACACCTTAGTCAAATCAAATATTCCGTACACGATGGTCGGCGGACACAAGTTTTATGATCGAAAAGAAATCAAAGATATCATTGCTTACTTGAATATTATCAACAATCCTCGAGACGGTGTCAGCTTTGAGCGGGTCATTAATACACCAAAACGCGGCATAGGTGCTGCTTCAGTTGAAAAATTGCGAGCTTTTGCTGCCATGCATGACTGGTCAATGGTTGAGGCGGCTCAAAATGTAGACTTAGCCAATATCTCTGGCAAGGCTGGCCGTATGATCGCCGAATTTGGCACTATGATCGCTCAATTTCAGGAAATGATGATCTATTTGCCAGTCACGGAATTGGTCGATCAAATTTTGGAACGCAGCGGTTACTCGGCAGATTTAAAAAATCAGCGGAACCTAGAAGCAGAGTCGCGACTTGAAAACTTGGAAGAATTTCGGACAGTTACTCAAGAATTTGACAAACGCTATGCGGAGCAAGAGGAGGACTCGCCAGAAGAAAAACTGGCAGTTTTTCTAAATGATCTAGCCTTAGTATCTGACTTAGATGATTATCAGGAAAACAGCGCACAAGTCACTTTAATGACATTGCACGCAGCAAAAGGGCTAGAGTTTCCGATCGTCTTTTTGATTGGCATGGAAGAAAACCTGTTTCCGCTCTCTCGATCTTTGATGGAAGAAAAGGAATTAGAAGAAGAACGACGATTGGCTTATGTCGGAATCACTCGTGCAGAAGAATCGTTGTATCTAACAAACGCTTTTTCACGAACCCTTTATGGCCGGACTCAATACAATCAGCCGTCACGTTTCGTTGCGGAAATTGATGAATCTCTTTTAAAAACAGAAGGGATTCAGCCGCAAAAATCTGTATCCGATCTTTTTACAACAAGACCAGTTAAACAGGCACGTTACCAGCATGCCATGCGCGAGCCCTTTACCGGAAAAACGGCTTCCGGAGGAGAAAAGGAAGATTGGACTACTGGAGACAAGGTCAAGCATAAAAAATGGGGCACAGGGACAGTCGTTAAAGTCTCTGGCAGTGCGAATGATATTGAATTGGATATTGCATTTCCGCAGCAAGGGGTAAAAAGACTTTTAGCCGCTTTCGCGCCGATCGAAAAAATTTAGAAGGGGGTTCACCAGATGGAGCAGCTTTCTTTTCAAGATGCACAGCAAATGGCGGAAGCCTTACGTGTTGAATTGAATCAATATGCAGTGGAGTATTATGTAAATGATCAGCCTTCTGTAGAAGATTATGTATACGATAAAAAATACCAGAAGTTAGTAGAGTTGGAAACTGAATTTCCTGATTTGATCACTTCTGATTCCCCGACTCAGCGTGTAGGCGGAAAAGTATTGGAAGGCTTTGAAAAAGTGGTGCACGATACACCGCTTTATAGTCTAAATGATGTCTTTAACAAGGAAGAATTGTTTGCTTTTGATGAGCGAGTAAAAAAAGCAGTAGGTAAAGCAGTCTCCTATTGCTGTGAGTTGAAAATCGATGGATTATCTATTTCATTGAAATATCAAGAGGGTCTCTTTGTTCAAGGAGCAACTCGTGGTGATGGAAGTGTTGGCGAAAACATTACAGAGAATTTAAAGACGGTAAAGTCGATTCCATTACGTCTAAGTGAACCGTTGTCGATCGAAGTTCGAGGCGAATGTTATATGCCGAAATCTTCTTTTGTCAAATTGAATGAACAAAGAGAAGAGAATGGAAAAGAGGTGTTTGCCAACCCTCGTAATGCAGCAGCTGGCAGTTTGCGGCAGTTGGATTCAAAAATCACCGCGCACAGAAATTTGAGTACCTTCTTATATACGCTGGCTGACTTTGGTCCTTTAGAAGCTACTACTCAAGATCAAACACTGGATGAGTTGTCTCGTTTAGGTTTTCGTACCAATCAGGAGTGGAAATTGTGCAATACTATTGACGAGGTATGGGAATATATCGAGTCTTTTCATGAAAAAAGAAGTCAATTGCCTTATGAAATCGATGGTATCGTGGTCAAGGTCAACGATTTTTCTCTTCAAGATCAGTTAGGCTTCACTGTCAAAGCACCTAGGTGGGCAGCTGCCTATAAGTTTCCACCAGAAGAAGCAGAGACCGTGATCGAGGACATCGAATGGACGGTTGGACGTACAGGAGTGATCACTCCGACAGCTATCATGACCCCCGTTCGCGTAGCTGGAACGACAGTAAGTCGGGCTAGTCTTCACAATAATGATTATATCGAGAAGAAAGACATTCGACTCAAAGATTCGGTATTGATCTATAAAGCCGGGGATATTATTCCAGAAGTGGCGCAAGTGATTCTAGAAAAACGTCCAAATGACAGTGAGCCCTATCAAGCACCTACGCATTGTCCCATTTGCGGTAGTGAATTGGTTCATTTGGATGAAGAGGTGGCTTTACGATGTATCAATCCCAAATGTCCAGCCCAAATCAAGGAAGGCCTAAATCATTTTGTTTCTCGAAATGCGATGAACATCGACGGATTGGGACCACGTGTATTAGCACAAATGTATGATAAACACTTGGTCGGTGATGTTGCAGATCTTTATGCACTTGAGAAGGAACAATTATTGACCCTAGAAAAGATCAAAGATAAATCTGCTGAAAACATTTTGCAAGCAATTGCGGCCAGCCGAGATAATTCTGTGGAACGCTTGATTTTCGGATTGGGTATTCGACACGTCGGTTCAAAAGCTGCCAAGATTCTTGCAGAACATTTTGGCAGCCTTGAAGGACTAAGTCAGGCAACCAAAGATGAGATTGTTGCACTGAACACCATGGGAGAAACGATTGCTGACAGTGTAGTGACTTACTTTGAGAACGAAGAGGTTCATGAATTGATGCGGGAGCTGGCTGAACGCGGTGTCAATCTTATCTACAAAGGCCTTCGAACCAATCAATTGGATGAAGTAGAATCCCCGTTCAAGGAAAAAACCGTAGTGTTAACAGGGAAACTACGGCAATACACCAGGGAAGATGCCAAGGAAAAAATCGAGAACTTGGGCGGAAAAGTTACTGGCAGCGTCTCTAAAAAAACAGATATCGTAGTGGCTGGAGAAGATGCAGGGAGTAAGTTGACCAAGGCGCAAGGACTTGGGATCGAGATATGGGATGAGACACAAATGATACAAGCCATTGAAGACAGCAATGCTGAGGGGTCTTAAAATCAAAACAATAGTTGACGAGTTCAGCGAAAAACGAGTATCATAGACAAGCATATGTCTCTCTAGTGTTTTGCACGAAAATGCCGTAATTTCATTGGAAAATTTCTGGAAAATACGTGATTTCGAAAAGAGATATGATAAAATGATGGAAAATTGACAGAATTGTCGATAGAAAGTAGGGATAATATGGCAATCAGTGAAGAACAAGTAAAGCATGTCGCAAAACTTGCAAAACTTTCTTTCTCTGAAAACGAATTGAGCGGTTTTACCGATCAACTTGGGAAAATTATTGATATGGTCGAACAATTGAGCGAAGTGGACACAGAAGGAGTTCCCTTCACTTCCAACGTGATCGAAACTGTCAATGTGATGCGTGAAGACGTGGCTGCTGAAGGTTGGCCGCGCGAAGAACTGATGAAGAATGTTCCTGAGAGTGAAGATGGCTTCATTAAAGTTCCTGCAATTATTGACAATGGAGAGGCGGGTGCGTAATGGAAAGACTTTTCGACAAAACGATTGAAGAATTACACAATCTACTTGTTTCTAAAGAAATCACGGCATCTGATTTGACCAATGAAACCTTTAGACGAATCGAAGAGACCGAATCACAAGTGGAAGCTTTTATTACTTTAAATAAGGAAAATGCGCTAGCTGCAGCGAAAGCTATCGATGAAAAGGGCATCACTACGTCAAATCCGCTAGCAGGAATTCCAATCGGTATAAAAGACAATATCGTCACCAAAGGCCTGTTGACGACAGCGGCATCAAAAATCCTATCAAACTTTTATCCGATCTATGACGCTTCTGTCATGGAAAAAGTTTACAGCTCTGACATGATTACTGTAGGCAAACTGAACATGGATGAATTTGCTATGGGAGGTTCAACCGAAACTTCTTATTATAAGAAAACCAAAAATGCTTGGGATCAGACGAAAGTTCCGGGCGGGTCTTCAGGTGGTTCAGCAGCAGCAGTAGCGGCTGGACAAGTCCCTGTTTCGTTAGGTAGTGATACGGGCGGCAGTATTCGCCAACCAGCCGCATTTAATGGGGTTGTCGGAATGAAACCTACTTATGGACGTATTTCTCGCTTTGGATTGATTGCCTTTGCTTCCTCGCTTGATCAAATCGGTCCATTCACTCGGACAGTCAAAGACAATGCGTTGGCTTTAAGTGCAGTCAGTGGATATGACGAAAAAGATGGGACCTCTGCTGGAGTAGAAGTTCCAGATTTCGCCGCAGGACTGAATGGAGACATCAAAGGAATGAAAATCGCCTTGCCAAAGGAATATTTAGGTGAAGGTGTTGATGCTGGTGTGAAAGCGGCCATTTTGAAAGCAGTAGACACATTCAAGGCATTAGGTGCTAGTGTAGAAGAAGTCAGCTTGCCGCACTCAAAATATGGAGTCCAAGTTTATTATATTATCGCTTCCTCTGAAGCAAGCTCTAACCTGCAGCGCTTTGATGGCATTCGTTATGGCTTCCGTTCAGAAAAGGTTCAAAGCTTGGAAGATGTATATGTAAATACTCGTTCTGAAGGCTTTGGTGAAGAAGTGAAGCGCCGGATTATGTTGGGAACTTTCTCTTTATCTGCCGGCTATTATGATGCTTACTTTAAGAAGGCTGGCCAAGTCCGAACCCTGATCATGCAAGATTTCCAAAAGGTTTTTGCCGATTATGACCTGATCATCGGACCAACATCACCGACCGTTGCTTATGGGATCGGAGAAAATATCAATGACCCAATCACAATGTATCAAAGCGATATTTTGACAATACCAGTCAATCTTGCTGGGTTACCGGGGATGTCGATTCCTGCCGGATTGTCTGAGGGTCTACCAGTGGGTCTGCAGTTGATCGGAAACCATTTTGATGAAGCAACGATGTACAAAGCAGCGTATGCTTTTGAACAAGCCACAGATCATCATAAGTTGAAACCAGTGATTTTAGGGGGGAGTAAATAATGAATTTAGAAACAGTCATCGGTCTGGAAGTCCATGTGGAGCTTAAGACCAACTCTAAAATCTTTTCGCCTGCGCCAGCTCACTTTGGTGCAGAGCCAAACACGAATACAAACATTATTGACTGGGGATATCCTGGCGTGCTACCTGTTATGAACAAATCAGCCATCGAGTTTGGCATGAAAGCAGCGTTGGCTTTAAACTGTCAAGTCTCAAAAAACATGCATTTTGACCGAAAAAACTATTTCTATCCTGACAATCCGAAAGCTTATCAAATCTCTCAATTTGATGAACCAATCGGTCATGATGGATGGATCGAGATCGATGTAAACGGAAAGAAAAAAACGATTCGCATTGAACGCGTTCACTTAGAAGAGGACGCTGGAAAAAACATGCACGGAATCGGCGGATATTCTTATGTGGACTTAAATCGTCAGGGAACACCTTTGATCGAGATCGTTTCTGAAGCAGATATGCGTTCACCAGATGAAGCGTATGCCTATTTAGAAGCTTTGCGTTCGATCATTCAATTTACCAGTGTCAGCGATGTGAAAATGGAAGAAGGCTCTATGCGCTGTGATGCCAATATTTCTTTGCGCCCATATGGTCAGGAAGAATTTGGCACTAAGACAGAATTGAAAAACTTAAACTCTATGAGCTTTGTTCGTAAAGGTCTGGTGTATGAAGTACAACGCCAAACAAAGGTATTGTTATCTGGCGGAACGATCCAGCAGGAAACGCGTCGTTACGATGAATCTACGAATAAAACAACATTGATGCGCGTCAAGGAAGGCTCAAGCGATTACCGCTATTTCCCAGAACCAGACATCCCTCGCTTTGTTATCGACGATGAATGGATCGAACGCATGCGTGCTGAATTGCCTGAACTTCCAGCTTCTAGAAGAGAGCGGTATGTTCAGGAGCTGGGGCTTCCTGAATATGATTCGACGGTGCTGACGATGAGTTTAGGAATGTCGGACTTCTTTGAAGAGACCCTACAACAAGGAGCGGATCCAAAGCAAGCTTCCAACTGGTTGATGGGCGAAGTTTCTGCCTACTTAAACAGCGAGAAACTTGAACTGTCTGAGACAAAATTGACACCAGAAAATCTTGCAGGAATGATCAAGTTGATTCACGATGGAACGATCAGCTCTAAAATTGCAAAAAAGGTCTTCCGTGAATTGATCGAACATGGTGGAGATGCGAAGAAGGTCGTCGAAGCAAAAGGCTTAGTTCAATTGTCTGATCCAGCACAACTGCTTCCGATCATCAATGATGTTTTAGATAACAATCAGCAATCTGTAGATGATTTTAAAAACGGAAAAGACCGTGCGGTCGGTTTCTTAGTGGGTCAAATCATGAAAGCAACAAAAGGAAAAGCCAATCCTGGTGTGGTGAACAAACTGCTGCAAGAGGAATTAGCGAAACGCTAGAAGGAGCTCTACTGTGAAGAAAGCACGTTTAATCTACAACCCGGTATCTGGTAAAGAAATCATGCGTAATAATTTAGCAGATATCTTGGATACCGTTGAAAAAGCAGGATATGAAACCAGTGCCTTTGCCACTACTCCAGAACCAGACTCTGCAAAAAAAGAGGCATACCGGGCAGCCGAAGCAGGGTTTGACTTAGTTATCGCAGCAGGCGGAGATGGAACGATCAACGAGGTCGTTAATGGGATTGCGCCATTACCAACAAGACCCAAAATGGCGATTATCCCTGCTGGAACAACCAATGACTATGCTCGAGCGCTTAAAATTCCCAGAAACAATGTGAAAGCAGCAGCTGAGGTTCTTTTAAAGCAGCAGACTGTCAAGATGGATATTGGAAAGGCACACGAAAATTACTTTATCAATATTGCAGCAGGCGGCTATCTGACTGAATTGACTTATGAGGTACCATCGGAATTGAAGAGTATTTTTGGATATTTGGCCTACTTAGCCAAGGGAGCAGAGATGCTCCCCCGGATTAAACCAATCAAAATGCGCTTGAAATACGAAGGAGGAGAATATGAAGGCAATGCCTCCATGTTTTTCTTAGGTCTAACTAATTCGATTGGCGGCTTTGAAACAATCGCACCGGATGCCATGCTGGACGATGGGAAATTTTCATTGATTGTGGTAAAAACCGCCAATTTGTTTGAGATCGTTCGTTTGATCACTTTAGTGTTAAATGGCGGCAAGCACGTCAATGATCCGAAAGTGTTGTATGTCAAGACTAACTTTTTAGAGGCCTCAAGATTAGATGGCAACCAGCGGATGATGATCAATTTAGATGGCGAATACGGCGGGGATGCGCCGATGCGTTTTGAAAATCTACATCAGCATATCGAGTTTTTTGCAAATACAGATGAAATTTCGAATGATGCGATACTGGGCATCGAACTGGAAGAAAAAGAAGCTGGTGCTGAGTTAGTTAAGGAATACAAAAAGCTGGAAGAAAAAGAAGAGTATGAAGAATAGTGAAAGGTATCCTCGTTTTCAATGAGGATACCTTTTAAGTTGTCATTAGAAGTGTTGCTTTTTCCTTGGTTATTCATTACACTAAGCAAAGCACTTCCTTAAGGAGGAAATAATGGAAACTGTAGAAAAAAATCAAGAATACACTGTTATGATCGATGATTTGACGCATGAAGGATTAGGAGTCGCTCACATCGATCGATTTCCAATATTTATTGAGAATGCTTTGCCCGAGGAAAAAGTCGATATCGTAGTCGTTAAAACCGGAAAGAAATTTGCATACGGTAAAGTGTTGAATCGAGTAACAAACAGCCAGCACCGTGTTCCAATAAAGGATATGGATCTGTTGAGGAGCGGTATTGCCCCTCTTAGTCATATGGATTACGGATACCAACTCGCTTTTAAACAGGAGCAGGTACAACGAGTAATGACTAAAATTGCTCATCTTCCAGAGGTTCCAGTACTGCCTGTTTTAGGAATGGATGAACCTTATGGCTATCGGAATAAAGCACAGATTCCCGTTAGAAAACTCAACGATGAACTTTCTACTGGATTTTATCGTAAAAATTCGCATCAACTATTGCCGATCGAAGATTATTTTATTCAGGATCCAGTGATTGATCAAGCAATTTTAGTCGTTCGTGATATTCTTCGTCGTTTCAAGGTCAAACCATACAATGAAGAAGAAAATACTGGTTTTTTACGACATCTCGTGATTCGAAGAGGTTATTATTCTCATGAGATGATGGTGATCCTGGTAACACGTACAGCTAAATTTTTCCAAGCTTCTCGTATTGCTGAAGCAATCCAGAAAGCATTGCCTGAGGTTGTTTCAGTAGTGCAAAACGTCAATAGCGAGAAAACGAATGTCATTATGGGAAATGAAAATAGCTTGCTTGCCGGCAAGGAGTCGATTAACGATCAACTCTTAGGAAGAACTTACCGGATCTCACCTCAATCTTTTTATCAAGTGAATACTCGACAGGCGGAGGTCTTGTATCAAACAGCTATCGATTTCGCAGAATTAAAACCGGACGATATCGTGATTGATGCGTATTGCGGAATCGGAACGATCGGATTGTCGTTTGCAGATCGAGTCAAGCATGTTTATGGGGTGGAAGTTGTCCCTGAAGCAATTGAGGATGCACAAGCTAACGCACGAACAAACCAGCAGAACAACGTGACTTATCAGGTTGGCAAAGCCGAAAAAGTGATGAAGCAATGGGCTCAATTGGAAATCAAGCCTAGCGTGATCTTTGTCGATCCTCCAAGAAAAGGGTTGGCGGAGGATTTCATCCAGGTATCTGCTGAACTAGGACCAGATCGGATCATTTACATTTCTTGCAACCCTGCAACTTTGGCTAGAGATTTGGAACGCTATGAGAAGTTGGGGTACCATCCGGAGAAAGTCCAGCCAGTAGATTTATTCCCGCAAACTTACCATATCGAAGCAGTCGTAGCACTAAAAAAGGTGGAACAATAATGAATGCAAAAGAAAAAATGATGGAATTAATCAAACAAAAAAAGTCCGGTGGAGGCAGAACAAAACAGTTTGAATCGCCAAAAAACGATCGAAAAAACATGCGCAAGGGTCCTAAGATTTACAATAAGTAATGATCGATTCTTGTGGCTATTGTGTGGTGATTTAGTATCTCTTGTTCTCCATTACCAGTTCCATTGGTGATCGCCTAGAACGAAAAGAAAGGGCAGTTAATCGGTACTAGAAATAGTCCACGAGTACAAGTCACTTTAATCCATAATCAAAAAAGGAGGACCAAATGCAAGGAATTTGGATGCAGCGGTTACTAAAGCTTTATCAAAAATATACTCATTTTATGCGGGGACGATACGGAAGAATCGATGCACTGAACAAGGGGCTGCTCATCGCAAGCTTCATCCTTTCATTGATTAGCCCTTGGATACCTTTTGCAATTGGCACTCTTCTTGCATTGCTCTTCCTAGGAACAGCAATGTACCGAGTGTTATCAAAACGCATCTATCCACGAAGCAATGAAAATCAAAAATTTTTAGCAATTCTCTCGAAAATAAAACAGAGAAATTTTAAAATTGATCGGACGTATCGTCACTTTAAATGTCCTTCGTGTTATCAGAAGATGCGAGCACCTCGCGGAAAAGGTAAGATCAAAGTAACGTGTAAAAATTGTCATACTCAATTTATCAAGAAGGTCTAGTTTGGATAACTAGGCCTTCTTTGGTATGCTGATACACAAAGAGGGTGGAAAAGATGACATTGATTTTGATTCGTCACGGAGAAAGTGAAGCAAATTTTGCCAACTATTGGACTGGTTGGTTGGACGTGGACTTGACTTCAAAAGGAATCGAGCAGGCTCAGGAGGCCGGAAAAAAATTAACTGATGCGGGAATAGTGATCGATGCCGCTTTTGAGTCTGTTTTAAAACGTTCGATCAAGACCGCGCAAATCGTTTTAGAACAAAACAGATGTTTATTTGTTCCAGAGATCAAATCATGGCGATTGAATGAACGTCACTATGGGGCTTTGATCGGGGAAAACAAGGATCAAATGGCGGCGAAATTTGGAGAAGCGCAAGTCCAAAAATGGCGGCGAAATTTTGAAGAAATCCCTCCTTTAATCAAGGAGAATATAGATGATAGACGCTATAAAGCATTGGATCCTAGATTGATTCCGCAAAGCGAAAGTCTTAGGATGACGTCTGAACGTGTCCTTCCACTTTGGCAGGACCGCATATGGCCTCTTTTAAAAGAAGGGAAGACTGTTTTAGTATGCGGACACGGAAACAGTTTGCGCGTGTTGATCCAATATTTAGAATCGATACCCAAGGATGAAGTTGATAGCATCATGGTTCCGAATGCTGCACCGCTCCTTTATCAATTCGATTCATTTGGTCAGATCAGCAATAAAAAGATTCTTTGACCCTGTATTTAAAAATAGTTAATAAAAAATGATGCGAAAATAGGATTATTTGATAACTCTTCTTTCTTGAAAAGAACGATTGCATAATGAATAGTGAAAATTTTAAGGATATAGCTTATTTATCTGAAATGAAGGATTTATTTCACGTGATAAACGGTTATCTAAGCCATTGTTTGCAAGGAAGAATAGCACTTACTTCCTAATCAGAATGTGCTATAATTCATTCGAGGAGGTGCATAAATGGACGTACAAAGAGACAAAGAGATCGTGGAAGCATTTAATTACGGTCTTCCGCCAAAGGATCAAGAAGTGAAACAACGGATAAAGATCAATTTTAGTCCTTTAGAATCGACCGATCCGAATTATCCGAAAGAAAATAGCATTATGGGGGTTCGTTTTGAATTTGTTTTACCTTTTCAAGAGTTTGTTATCGGTGGGACTGTATCTCAAGTCAATCATATCATCAATCGACAGGTGAAAGGGAATCAGGATATAACTGAACCCGAGGCAAACCAATTGGTGTCCCCTTTGTTCCAACTTGTACAACGGATGGTCTACGAGATGACCGAAATCGCAACAGACCAGCCAGGAATAAAAATTAATTTTTCTTCTTCAAAGGAAAGCTGATTCCAGCCTTCTCTTGAAGTTTTTTTATTTGTGCAAATTAAAGGACATACTACAGATTTTACGATATAATATGACAGTCACTAAAAAGCATGAGCGTCGCGCACTTTATTTTTAGGGAGAATGCTGAAGAGTTATTCTCTGGGAACCTTTACTTCCTTTGACAGACTTGTCATCAAAATTAGTTTTATAGGAGGAATACTATGACAAATCTGCTCACTGTACTAGTGGTTTTGATCTTTGCAGCGATGGTGTTCGCCTTCTATCAAATGCAAAAGAAGCATGTGAAGTTTTCTACACGAGTATTTACCGGTTTAGGGTTAGGTATCGTGTTTGGTGGGATTTTACAGCTTACTCTTGGAAACGGTAGTCGGGTCATTGAACAATCGATGGATTGGATCGGAATCGTCGGTAATGGTTATGTATCTTTATTACAAATGTTAGTAATGCCCCTGGTTTTTATCTCGATCGTTGGTGCATTTACAAAGATGAAAACGAGTAAGAACTTAGGGAAAATCAGTGCCAATGTCCTGTTTATTTTGCTGGCGACTACAGCTATCGCAGCGTTGATCGGTATCGTGTCGGTTATGATCTTTGGACTTGACGGAGCTACCTTTACTAGAGGTGCCGCAGAATCAGCTCGTATCAGTGAGTTGGCTGAGCGACAAGAAATGGTTCAAAACTTCTCGATTCCGCAACAAATTCTATCTTTTATTCCAACCAATGTGTTTGCTGACTTTGCTGGAATGAGATCGACTAGTACTATCGGAGTGGTCGTTTTTGCCGCTTTTGTTGGTGTCGCTTTTCTTGGAGTCAAGCGAAAAGCGCCTAAAGAAGCAGACTTTTTTGCGAATATTGTTGAAAGCTTGTACAAAATCATTATGCGTATCGTGACCCTCGTGTTGCGCTTAACGCCATACGGTGTGCTTGCTTTAATGACCAATGTTTTGGCTACAAGTGATTTCGAAGCTATCGTAAATTTGGGTGTATTCATTTTGGCTTCATACGCAGCGTTGCTCACTGTCTTTTTGATGCATTTGTTGATTCTTATCATCTTTGCAAAAGTCAGCCCGGTAACTTATTTGAAGAAAGCATTCCCGGCGTTGAGCTTTGCTTTCACCTCTCGTTCGAGTGCGGGGACTTTGCCAATGAATATTGAGACGCAGCGAAAAGCGTTAGGTGTCGATGATGCGACTGCAAACTTTGCTGGAAGTTTTGGGATATCGATTGGTCAAAACGGATGTGCCGGAGTATATCCAGCCATGTTAGCCACGATCGTAGCACCGACTGTTGGAATCAATGTCTTTGAACCGCAATTTATCGTGATGCTGATTGCGATCGTGACAATCAGTTCATTTGGTGTGGCAGGTGTTGGCGGAGGAGCTACGTTTGCTTCATTGATCGTTTTAGGTGCCATGAATCTGCCTGTAGCTATCGTTGGATTAGTCATTTCTGTAGAGCCTTTGATTGATATGGCACGAACTGCTGTCAACGTAAGTGATAGTATGGTGGCAGGTGTAGTTACGAGTCACCGGATTCATGAAATAGATCGTACTATTTTGGAAGACAAAGAAGCATTGATTGAAAATAATTAAACTCGAAGACTTGGCTAGCGCGACCAAGTCTTTTTTGTTACACTCTTTTTGAGGTGAAGAAATGTTTAATAACCAACTAAAAATCATCCTGTATGCGGAGGATGTCAAAAAAACCAGTGAATTTTGGCAGTCTTTAGGGTTTCACCAAGTAAGCTTCGAGCAGCTTGATGGCTCAGCGGTTGTCGAATTAGCGATTACGGCAGAAAGTCAAACACATCTAGTGATCTATGATCGACAATTTATCGAAACGAATTCGGATGAAGCAGCAGAACCATCACCTGCCTTGATTTTTAGCAGTGATGATGTCATTGGTCTCTATAAAGAAATGCAATCAAAGGATATTCAGGTCGGGGAAATCGCTCAGATCGGTGAGGAGTATGTATTTAATTTTGTAGACATTGACGGGAATTATTTTGTAGTATCTGGCAAATAAAGGAAGTTATATATTAATGGCTTATTGAATGCGCAGGCGAGGAGGGATAGAGATGGAACAACTTTTTGCCATCGGTGATGTCCATGGTGAGTATGACCTGTTTCAGAACATCGTCGACTACGTTGATCTAAGTCAGCAGCAATTGTTGTTAATTGGTGATCTTAATGATCGTGGCCCTAAAAGCAAAGACTGCTGGCTGCTAGGCAAAAAATTGGTTGACGAACACCAGGCGATTTATTTGCGAGGGAATCATGAGGAGTACTTTTTGCAGTTTTTAAATGATCCAGAAGATTGGTATGCAAGTTATTTTTACAATGGTGGCAAGGAAACCATCGAAAGTCTGCTTCATCCGGGTGCTACAGAGGAATATTCACCTACCGAAATAGCAATGTTCATCAGAAGCAGGTACAAGGAATTGATTCATTTTTTGCTTGAACGTCCTTTGTATTATGAATGGAAGCACTATTTGTTCGTTCATGCAGGTGTGGATCTTCAAAAGAAAGACTGGCGTCAAACCACAGACCGAGATTTTTTGTGGATTAGGGAGCCCTTCCACCATGGTGAAAATCATACGGATAAAACGATTGTATTCGGACATACCATCACACCAATGCTTTATGGAGATATGCAAACAACGGCTCTCTGGCAACAGGATCGGAAAATTGGGATTGATGGAGGCGCTGTGTTTGGAGGTTCGCTGCATGGCGTTGTTTTTGATGAACAAGGAATCGTAAAAGATTATGAGCTGCCTAACCGAAATGGCCCTTGGAATCCAACGATATAAAGCATCGAGTCTCGGTGCTTTATTTTGTTGCAAAAATTAAATTTGTAGAATCTCTGGCCATTCCAATTAAACTATGTCATAGTTTATTGAAAAGACAAGGAGAGTAGCCTATGGAAAGCCAGTTTAAGGGACATTTTACAGCATTACTGACTGTAATTATTTGGGCATCGACCTTTATCTCAACGAAAATTCTGTTGACCGATTTTCTGCCGATCGAAATTCTGTACATACGCTTTATTATCGGATTGATTGCACTCTTTATTGCTTTTCCTCGACCATTGCCGTTCAAAAATTGGAAGCAAGAAGGCTATTTTTTATTTTCGGGAATTTTTGGGGTATTTCTTTATTATTTTCTAGAAAATGTAGCCTTAACGTATACGCAGGCAATGAATGTAGGCATTATCGGATCAGTCAGCCCTTTTATCACAGCATTGCTTAGTCAGTTTGTTCTCAGAAAGACTAAAATGGATCGTTCCTATATTTTTGGCTTTCTATTTGCGATAACAGGCATTTGCTTGATCAGCCTGACTCGAACAGTCAACGTAAATCTGATCGGAGATGGATTGGCTTTTTTTGCAACTTTCTTCTGGGCGGTTTATTCCTTATTGATCAATCGGATCAGCGGATTTGGCTACTCTACCATTGCAACAACCCAAAGAATCTTCTTTTATGGCCTTTTGGCGATGACCCCGGTTTTCTTTACCTCCGTTCGGGAGTTTGATCTGGGACGGGTTATCGTGCCTGCTAACTTTGGCAACCTCTTCTTTTTGGGTATTGGAGCCTCTGCTGTTTGTTTTGTCACTTGGAATTATTCTGTCAAGGTGATTGGTGCAGTTCAAGCAACGATTTATATCTATTCGATCCCTGTTCTGACAACAGCTGCTTCAGTAATCGTTCTGCATGAGAAGTTAACTGGTAAGGCAATCATTGGAATCATTTTAACTTTGTTTGGATTGCTTTTATCTGAATGGACCACGATTAAGCAGTATCTCCGTCTGCAAAAGGAGTGATTTCGAGAGGATGTTTCACCTCCTTTAAAGAATGTGTTAAAATAAATAGGATTTTGAGAAGAAACGAGGAGCAAAGATGGCAGAAAACATTAATCAGGAGATCGTGCAGCTACTGAACAAAGAACTTTCAGGATATCGACCACAGCAGATTCAAGTCGTTTTGGAGATGCTGCAGGAAGGGAACACGGTCCCTTTTATTGCGCGTTACCGTAAAGAACGTACAGGAAGTTTGGATGAAGTCCAAATTAGAGAAATAGACGAACGATATTCTTATCTTGAGAATCTTGAAAAACGAAAACATGAAGTACTGCGTCTGATTGAAGAACAAGGCAAATTGACCGATGATTTGGCTCGTGAGATCCAACAAGCAGTAAAAATGCAAAAGGTTGAAGATTTGTACCGACCTTATAAGCAGAAACGGCGAACCAAAGCAACCATCGCTAAGGAAAAAGGTCTTGAACCGTTGGCCGCTTATTTATTGAGTTTTCCTAAATCTGGGGATGTTTATGCTGAAGCAGCCAGCTATGTGACCGATGAAGTTGCTACTGCTGAAGAAGCTCTTCAAGGAGCACATGAGATCATCGCTGAACAGGTTGGCGACCGTCCGGAATTTCGTTCATGGGTTCGTGAGTATACAAAAAAACACGGAATCTATCAAAGCAAAGCTAAAGATACAGACAAAGATGAAAAAGACGTTTATGAGATGTATTATGATTTTAAAGAACCCATCAGCAAAATGGTGTCTCATCGTGTGTTGGCTTCAAACCGTGGTGAAAAAGAAGATATTTTAAAAGTCGATATCGTCATTGATGAGGAAAAAATTTTTTCTTTCTTTGAGAATTCCTTGATCGAAGATACTCGTTCGGTTACTGCAAGCTTTGTTAGAGAAGCCTTTAAAGATAGCTATAAACGCTTTATCGGACCTGCAATCGAACGGGAGATTCGCAATGAATTAACGGAACAGGCAGATGAACAAGCGATTGCTATTTTTGGTGAGAATCTGCGCAACTTGCTGCTTCAACCGCCATTGAAAGGAAAACGTGTGCTAGGATTTGATCCTGCTTATCGGACAGGCTGTAAATTAGCAGTCGTAGATGAGACTGGGAAGGTTTTAGCGATCGAAGTCATCTATCCCCATAAGCCGGCTTCGCAAGCCAAAAGACAAGCTGCCGGCCCTGCCTTGCAAACCTTGATCAAGAAATACCGAGTTGAAATGATCGCTATTGGAAACGGAACAGCTAGTCGTGAATCGGAAACCTTTGTGGCAGCTCAATTAAAGCAATTGTCTGAAGATGTATTTTACGTGATCGTCAATGAAGCGGGAGCTTCTGTGTATTCCGCAAGTGATGCAGCTCGTAAGGAATTTCCAAATCTGCAAGTCGAAGAGCGTAGTGCTGTCAGCATTGCTCGAAGATTGCAGGATCCACTTTCTGAGCTGGTAAAAATTGATCCAAAGGCGGTAGGTGTGGGACAGTATCAACATGATGTCTCCCAAAAACGTTTATCTGAGCAGCTGGATTTTGTTGTAGAGACAGCGGTCAATCAGGTTGGAGTGAATGTCAATACCGCGAGTCCGCAGTTGCTGCAGTATGTATCAGGCCTGAACAAGACGACTGCACAGAATATTGTTAATTACCGTGAAGAAAACGGAGCGTTTGCTTCACGTCCACAGCTGAAAAAGGTTCCGCGATTAGGGCCAAAAGCTTATGAGCAGGCTGTTGGCTTTCTGCGTATTCCGGATGGCAAGAATGTGTTGGACAACACAGGGATCCATCCTGAATCCTATAACAGTGCCAAAGAAATTCTGGCTCGTGCCGAAATTTCGATTGATACGATTGGAACAAAGGAAGCGGGCGAAAAATTGAAAGTTCTCCAACCACAGCAGTTGGATCAAGAACTTAAGATCGGAAAAGAAACGATCAAGGATATGTTACAATCTCTATTGCAACCAGGAAGAGACATGCGTGATGAAATGCCTGCACCATTGTTAAGACAAGATGTGTTAAGCATGGAAGATTTAAAAGCTGGTATGGAGCTTCAAGGGACTGTGCGCAACGTAATTGACTTTGGTGCCTTTGTTGATATTGGGGTCAAGCAAGATGGGTTAGTGCACATCTCTAAATTGAGCAAGAAGTTTGTAAAACATCCAACAGACGTCGTATCGGTTGGTGATGTTGTGACTGTTTGGGTCGAAGCAGTCGATTTGAAAAAAGGCCGGATCAGTTTGACCATGATCCCAATTGACAGCGATGACTGATCAAGAATTGCAGCGTTTGGTGGAAAAAATCTCAATGGATTTTTTCCACCTGCCGTTTTTACATCGAGCGAATTTTAATTCGCGTCTGCGAACGACTGGCGGACGCTATCATTTAAAAACACATGATCTAGATTTCAATCCACTGGTCTTTCAAATGTACGGAGGCCAAGAATTGATTAAAGTAATCAAACATGAGTTGTGCCACTACCATCTGCATTTGGCTGGAAAAGGGTATCAGCATAAGGACCAGGATTTTAAACGATTACTTAGTAAAACAGGCGGATCCAGGTACGTTCAGCCCTTGGTTAAGGAAGCAACACATTCGTATAAATGCCGATCGTGCGGAACCCTCATTTTACGTCGCCGAAAAATCAACACAGCTCGTTATGTGTGTGGGAATTGCCACGGAAGATTGCTCTACATAGAGACCTCAAAGCAACAGGTCAGTCGATCAAACTACCCATTTCAGAAATAAAAGATTGCTATTTTTGGTTATTTGTATCATAATGTGAAACGCAGTTAATGATATGTACAGGTAAGGAAGAGGATGACATGAATACAAAAGAAAAGCTATATCATTTTGTTGGGATCAAAGGCTCTGGCATGAGTTCATTAGCCTTGGTACTTCATGAAAAAGGGTACCATGTTCAAGGTTCCGATGTGGAAAAATACTTTTTCACTCAACGAGATTTAGAAAAAGCCGGAATCACGATTCTAACCTTCAATAAGGAAAATATTAAAAAAGGCATGACGATCATTGCTGGGAATGCTTTTCCAGATACTCACGAAGAGATCGTTCGTGCCAATGAATTAGGACTGGAAATTATCCGATACCACGATTTTATTGGCCAATTCATTCAACCATATACCAGTATTGCCGTAACTGGTTCCCATGGAAAGACAAGCACGACAGGATTGCTGTCACATGTTTTAAGCGGGATCGCGCCTACCAGCTATCTGATCGGAGATGGAACTGGGCATGGCGAACCGGAGGCCAAATTCTTTTCCTTTGAAGCTTGTGAATACCAACGTCACTTTTTAGCGTACGCTCCTGATTACGCGATCATGACCAATATCGACTTTGATCATCCTGATTACTTCAAGAGTATTGAGGATGTATTTGAAGCTTTTCAAACAATGGCTTCTCAGGTAAAAAAAGGAATTTTTGCTTATGGAGACGATGAATACCTTCGAAAACTAGAAGCGGATGTACCGATCTATTACTATGGTCTTTCCGAAAATGATGACATTCAAGCACGAAACATTGTTAGAACGACAAACGGATCTGCTTTTGATGTATATCACAAAGAATGCTTTATCGGACGATTTGCCGTTCCGTCTTTTGGCAAACATAACATTTACAATGCGTTAGCTGTTATAGCAGTGGCTTATTTTGAAGAATTGGACATGGAAAAAGTCAAAGAAGAGATGTTGACTTTTTCCGGCGTGAAACGTCGCTTTAGCGAAAAGAAGGTGGCTGACATGGTCATTGTAGACGATTATGCTCATCATCCAGCAGAAATCACAGCAACGATTGATGCCGCTCGTCAAAAATATCCAGAAAAAGAGCTGATCGCTGTGTTTCAGCCGCATACTTTTACGCGCACGATCGCATTGATGGATGACTTTGCTGCCGCTTTGGATAAAGCAGACCGTGTATATTTACTAGATATTTTTTCTTCGGCTCGGGAAACCAGCGGAGAAGTAAAAATTGAGGATTTAGGCATTAAAATCCAAAAAGGTGGTCAAGTTGTTGGCGAAACAAATATGGCACCCTTACTTGATCATGAGGATGCGGTCATTATTTTTATGGGCGCTGGTGATGTTCAACGCTTCGAACAAATGTACGAAAAGTTACTAAGCAATACGACTAGAAATGTTCTTTAAAGAAATGAGTCTTGATGTTTCGACATCGAGACTTTTCTTTATAAAGAAAAGGATAATCTATTTCAGTTTACTTGAGAGCAAACTTGTCTTTTTGCCCCAGTCTGCTAAAATAAAAGAAGAAATCAGACTTTGGAGGGAATTGTTTTGTACACTATGAAGGTTCAAAAAATTGGAAAAACGATCGATGAAATCGAGGAAGGAGACTCGTTATCCCTAACCGAATCGATCGAAGATAATCAGCTTTTGCTGTATCTAGGACTGACCAATGATGCTAATCCTTTGTATATCCAACATGAATATGTCAAACAAACCGAGTATGGCCAGCCATTGGTTCCTTCTGTCATGCTGATGGGGATCATCACAAGTGCAATTTCTAAACATTTGCCTGGACCAGGCTCTCATGTCGTCAATTTTTCGATCAATTTTATAGATCCTGTCTTTCATTACGAAACATTGACATTTGAATTTGAAGTAATCAAAGTTGACAAGATGAAAGATGTAGTGACGATTTCTGTAGAAGCTACGAATCATGAAGAAAAACGTATTTTAGATGCAGTTGTAATGGTCAAGCCACCGACTGTTACTTTAAAGGAGGAAACACATGAATAATCAACAAACACAAACATATGGGCTCAATCGATTTTTTGGTAAAATCTATGCCTATTTAGCAATGGGAATCGGTATCAGCGCTGTCACTTCCTATTTAGCGATCGGACCTTTGTTTTATGAAACCATGCAGTTTGTTCAAAACTTTCCGTTAGGCTTTATGGGCTTGTGGATCGTAGAGATCGTCTTAGTGATGGTTTTAGGAGTGAAGGCGCAAAGCAACCCTAGTCTTGCAGTAGGCGGATTCGTCGTTTACTCTTTATTAAATGGTGTCACATTGGCAGTTACTTTGATGCTTTACGATATAGGAACGATCACTGCAGCATTAGTCACCTCGACAGTCACCTTTTTAGCGATGTCATTGATCGGCTCCTTTACAAAACGCGACTTAAGTGGAATGGGACGCGCTGCTTATAGCTCATTGATCGGGATCATTATTGCAATGCTGCTAAACGTTTTTGTATTACAAAGCAGCCCAGTGGATTTCTTTATTTCAATCCTAATGGTTCTTATTATGTCTGGGATCACCGCTTACGACAATCAGATGATCCGCAGAGTGTATGTACAAAGCAATGGGCAAGCTGGATCTGGTGTCGCCGTATTTATGGCACTGAAATTGTATCTTGATTTCATCAATTTATTCTTATCGTTCTTACGCATATTCGGTAAAAACAATTAAGGAGCGTACGCGCTTCTTTTTTTGCGTCCAGCTTTCCTTTTTCAGTGATAGTTTGTTAAAATGAAGCGTAAAGGAGTCGAGAGAATGGCAAAAAATAAATTATTATTAGTGGATGGCAACAGCGTCGCATTTCGAGCGTTTTTCGCTTTGCACAATTCGTTAGAGCGCTTCAAAAATAAGAATGGATTGCATACGAATGCGATTTATGCGTTCCATAACATGTTTGAAAATGTCATGGATCGTGAGAAACCGACCCATGTTTTAGTCGCCTTTGATGCTGGAAAAACCACCTTCCGTACAGAAATGTACAGTGATTACAAAGGTGGACGTTCAAAGACACCTGGAGAATTTCGTGAACAACTGCCGTACATTCGTGAATTGCTCGCTGGACTGGGCGTAAAGCATTATGAATTAGACAACTACGAGGCTGACGACATTATCGGCACGCTGGCAAAGCAAGCCGCTGAAAGTGAGTTTGATGTCGTTGTTTTGTCTGGTGATCGTGATCTGACTCAGCTGGCGAGTGACCGAATTACTGTAGACATCACAGTAAAAGGCGTCAGCGATATCGAATCCTATACGCCTGAACATGTTGCTGAAAAGTATGACGGATTAACTCCTGAACAGATTATTGATATGAAGGGGTTAGCCGGTGATACATCGGACAATTATCCAGGAGTAACGAAGGTCGGGGAAAAAACAGCGATCAAATTACTTAACCAATATGGCAGTGTCGAAGGTGTTTATGAACATATTGACGAAATGAAACAAAGCAAGATGAAAGAAAACCTGATCAATGACAAGGAACAGGCCTTTTTATCTAAAAAATTAGCAACGATCGCTACAGATGCGCCTGTCAAAGTTTCTCTGGATGAGCTCGCTTATTTCGGTAAAAATTTGGATAAACTGATCGCTTTTTATAAAGAAATGGACTTCAAACAATTTTTAAGCAAGCTTGATGTTCAAGAAGAGCCAACTGAGCTAGAGGATATCCAATTCGAGGTAGTTTCTGAATTTGAAGCCTCTATGTTCACCGACGATAGTGCCTTGTATGTAGAAATGTTAGAAGACAATTATCATCTGGCAGATATCGTAGGAGTTGCGTGGGGGAATACTCATAAAATTTATGCGACAAGTGAGTTGGCGATTTTCGATCATCCAGACTTCAAAGCTTGGCTGGAAAAATCAAATGGAAAAAAAGTCTATGATGCAAAACGTACGTACGTTGCTCTAAATCGATATAGCACTAAAACGCAAGGAATAAATTTCGATGTTCTGCTCGCTTCGTATCTGCTGGATACGAATGACAACAGCAATGACATCGCTGGAGTTGCCCAGCATTATGGCTATACTGAGATTCAATCAGATGAGCAGATCTATGGCAAGGGGGCCAAAAAAGGCTTGCCCGAGGATGAAGAGGTTTTCTTTAATCATCTTGCTCGTAAAGTCAAAGCGATCCAATTTTTGAGCAACCATCTCCAAAAAGAATTGGAGGATAAGAAACAAGATAAATTGTTTTATCAAATGGAACTGCCGTTGTCGATCATTTTAGCCGAAATGGAGATTGCGGGCATTACTGTCAACGCGCAACGCCTACAGCAAATGCGTGGAGAGTTTTCATCGCGCTTGCAGGAAATCGAACAGCGTATCCACGAGGAAGCAGGAGAAGTGTTCAATATCAACTCTCCTAAACAACTGGGTGTGATCTTGTTCGAAAAAATGAAACTGCCCGTCATCAAAAAAACGAAAACAGGTTATTCTACGGCAGTCGATGTATTGGAGCAGTTAAGAGAAAAAGCCCCGATTGTCGATGATATTTTGAATTATCGTCAGATTGCTAAGATACAGTCAACGTATGTCGAAGGGCTGTTGAAGGTGATTCAATCTGATAATAAGGTTCATACGCGCTATATACAGACGTTGACACAAACTGGGCGATTGAGCTCTGTTGATCCGAATTTGCAAAATATTCCGATTCGTTTGGAGGAAGGCCGGAAGATTCGTCAGGCTTTTGTTCCGAAAGAAGACAATTGGCTTATTTATTCGTCTGACTATTCACAAATTGAGTTGCGGGTCTTGGCACATATATCTGGTGATGAGCATTTGAAAGAAGCCTTTCGTGAAGGGATGGATATTCACTCCAGCACAGCGATGCGCATTTTTGGTGTATCTGAAGAGGAAGTGACTTCAAATATGCGCAGAGACGCTAAAGCGGTCAATTTTGGGATCGTGTATGGTATCTCAGATTATGGGTTGTCACAGAATTTAGGAATCACACGCAAAGCTGCTCAACAATATATTGATACGTACTTCGAAAATTACCCAGATGTGAAACGTTATATGGAAGAAAGTGTACGTGAAGCAAAAGATAAGGGATACGCAGCGACTTTGTACAATCGCCGTCGCTATCTTCCAGATATCAATTCACGAAATTTCAATATCCGGTCGTTTGCTGAACGAACGGCGATCAATACACCGATTCAAGGGAGTGCCGCAGATATTCTTAAGTTGGCTATGATCGAGTTAGATAAGCGTTTGAAGGCTTCCGATTTAAAAGCGACCATGCTGCTGCAGGTGCATGATGAGTTAGTATTTGAAGTGCCTGAAAGCGAATTGGAGGCTTTAGACGCATTAGTCAAAGAAGTGATGGAGCAAACGGTTCAATTAGATGTTCCGTTGATCACAGACAGCAGCTGGGGGAAAACCTGGTACGATGCAAAATAACCACAAGCTGGAATCTATTTCCAGCTTCTTCTCGTTACCAAAGAATTTAGTGTGGGAGTGAAAAATATGCCAGAACTACCAGAAGTTGAGACTGTCCGAAAAGGATTGATATCATTAGTCAAAGGGAAAGAAATCAAAAGAGTGGATGTTCTTTGGCCGAGAATCATTGAGTCTCCAGAAGTAGATTTGTTTAGGAGTCAATTGATTGGTGAACAAATTCTAGATGTAGACCGCAGGGGAAAATATTTGATTTTTCGTTTGACCCATTACGATATGGTTTCGCATTTGCGCATGGAAGGAAAATATGAATTTTTCCCTGAAGCAAAGCCGCTCGACAAACACAGCCATGTTCGGTTCGTTTTCACAGATGATTCTGAATTGCTCTATAATGATGTACGCAAATTTGGCAGACTATCCTTGATTGAGAAGGACACGGAAAATCAATATAAAGGGATTGCCCAACTAGGACCTGAGCCTACTTGGGAGGAATTTGAACTTGATACATTCGGCAAGAAATTGAATCGCGCTCATACGAAAATCAAGCCACTTCTTCTGAATCAAAAAGTAGTGACCGGATTAGGAAATATTTATGTAGACGAGGCTTTGTGGGAGTCAAAAATCCATCCGGAACGTGCAGCGGATTCGTTGTCGAAAGAGGAGATCAAAGCACTTCATCAAGCGATCATCGAAGTAATCAGTCGCGCGAAGGCTGCAGGAGGAACGACGATCCGTTCATACCTGAATGCTTTAGGCGAAGCAGGAAACTTTCAACAAGAGCTCCATGTTTATGGCCAAACAGGAAAACCATGCCCTCGTTGCGGGACACCGATCGTCAAAATAAAAGTTGCTCAAAGAGGTACCCACTTTTGTCCACATTGCCAAAAAGGAAGGTAGGAGGAAAAATGAGTTATGTGTTAGGAGTCACTGGAGGAATCGCCAGTGGTAAATCAACGGTCGTCAATGTGTTCAAACGGTTTAGATTTCCCGTAGTTGATGGAGATCTTGTCGCTCGTAAGGTGGTAGAGCCAGCAACTGATGGTCTAGCCGCGATCACAAAACAGTTTGGTGAAGGTATTCTTAACCCGAATGGCACATTGAATCGAAAAAAATTAGGTAAGATCGTTTTTCACGACCCAGTGCAGCGAAAAAAGTTGAATCAAACGTTAGACCCGTTTATTCGCACAGAGATTGATCATCAAATAAATGATGCGAAGTTGCACAGCGCATTAGTGATCGCAGATATCCCGTTAATGTATGAAACGCATTACGATCAAGCGATGGATGCGGTAGCTGTGGTCTATGTGGATTCTTCTACGCAGTTAAAGCGATTAATGGCTAGAGATCACTACTCTGAAGAAGAAGCCATGGAGCGAATCAACAGTCAAATGTCTTTAGATGAAAAGCGTCACTTGGCACACTATGTTTTTGATAACAGAGGGACCATTGATGAAACAGAAGAGCAAGTCATCCTATGGTTGAAACATCATCGATTTCTTTAGGAAAGAAATCGATGATATCGCTCCAGCCTGCTTTTTTTAGTGTTTCGAATATGATAAACTCTTGTTATAAAATAAAAAAATCCATCTGAGAGGTGAACAAAATGCGCTGCCCAAGATGTAATCATAATAATTCAAGAGTTATCGACAGTCGTCAAACTGATGATGGTCGGGCAATCAGAAGACGAAGAGAGTGTGAGAATTGCGGATTTCGTTTTACTACTTTCGAAAGAATTGAAGCAACACCATTGCTGGTAGTCAAGCGAAACGGAGATCGTGAAGAATTCAGCCGAGACAAGATTTTGCGAGGACTGATTCGTTCTGCGGAAAAACGACCTGTGGCTATGGAACAAATGGAGCAAATTGTAGATCGGGTAGAAAATCGAGTTCGCAGTTTGGGAGAAAATGAAATTCCAACCAGTCAGATCGGAGAATATGTTATGGAAGATCTTATGGAAGTCGATGAGATTGCATATATTCGTTTTGCCAGTGTGTATCGGCAGTTTAAAGATATGTCTGTTTTTCTGAAGGAATTACAGGAAATTGTCGATAAAGCAAAATCTTCTGAGAATCAAGGATAAGGGGTCCTTTTTTAGTGACAATCAACCAATTAAAACCCACGACCATATATACAGTCTACGGGAATCCAGACATTGACCGAAGCAAAGAGCAAGCTCTTTTGTATTTGTACCAGCCAATCATCGGCAACGATGCACTGAGTTTATTTTTAAATTTAAAAGGCGATCTGACGATTGAAGGAGTCAGCTCTGATTTGATGCACGCTGATCTTTTAGCAGCAATGGATCGTGGTTTGCAGGCTGTCCTGCAGGCTCGGGAGCGCTTAGAAGGGATCGGGTTGCTCTCTGTTTTTCAAAAAAATGATCCTGATTTGGGGCTATTGGTGGCCTATCGGGTAAATGATCCATTAGAGCCTTCCGCATTTTTTCAAGACGAATTAATGTGCTATTTGCTGCTTGAACGGATTGGCCAACGCCGATTTGAGAGATTAGTGGAGCGGTTTCGTCCCAAGGGATACTCGTTACCGGGATTTACAGAAACAACCAAGCATTTTTTAGAAGTCTACCGTTTTAGAGAAGAAGGTTTTGCTGCGAATACGGACATGATCGAGCAGACACAGGACAATTTCCCTAAAAATCAACGAGCAGCTAGAGACTCCGATTTTGACTTGATTTTTATGGAGACCCAGTTGAAAAAAATGGGTGTCATGATTGATCAAGAGGCACAGCGAAAGCTTGAAGCGTTGCATTTAATGTATGGGTTGGATGAAATGGATTTGCTTGAGTATGCTGGAAAAGCGGTCGATCAACAATCAATCGATTTCAATTATTTACGGCAATTATTACGTAAGGATCGCTCAGCCTTACTTGCTAAAAAGGAAAATTCTAATCGGAATCAGTCCAATAGTCAAAGAAAGGAACGCATTTCTTTAACGCCGGCGGAAAGACAAATCATTGACGAAGTTCAACGAATTTCTCCTATGACTTATCTTCAAGCCATTAAGCAGCAAAAGGGCGGTTTTGTGGCGCCCTCAGAAACCAGAATCATCGAATCTCTGGTTGACAAACATTTATTTCCCAATAGTGTGATTAATTTATTGATTAATTATATTTTAGTCGTAAAAAACCATTCTTCGCTCAATCAAAACTATTTGAATGCGATCGCCAATGATTGGGCACAAAAAAAAATTACTACCCCTGAAGAAGTGATGGCGAATTTGCGGCAATCGGATCAAAAATTAGTCAAAAAAACCTCTGCTGATCGGTATTCGAACAATCGACAAAGGCAAGCACGCAAGGAAAAGCTGCCCTCACATATCAAACAACCGCCTCAGGAAAAGAAACTTAGTCCTGAAAAAGAGGCTGAGCTAAATCGAAAATTAGCGGAATATTTGAACAAAGAAGGTGAAGAGTAATGGAAGATGTTGGAAAACAGTTGAATCGAATCATCAAAAGCCGTGGAGTTGACGGCCGCTATCACGAAATGATGAAGGAAGTGCTTCAAGATAAAGACGTGCGCGAATTTATCGAAACAAACAAAGAAAAATTGACCCAAGAGGATATTGAAAAGTCTTTTGCCAAATTGTATGAGTTTACTCAGGAGAAGAAAAAGTATTTGGCTAACGATCCTACGATGATCGCTCCTGGTTATGAACCACAGTTAGCATTGAATTTCCATTTCATCGATGTCACCTATGTTCCTACGGATGAGTTGTTAAAACGTCGACGTGAGGAAGAAATCCGCAATCGAATTCATTCATTAGATATGCCGAAAGATGTACGAAAGGCTTCGATCCGTACGTTCGAAGTCACTTCAGGCCGCAGTGAGGCCTTGGAAGCATCGTTGGATTTTATCAACAGCTTTTCTGCGGAGCCTAGTCAGTTCCACAAGGCTCTTTACCTAGTTGGTGATTTTGGTGTTGGAAAAACCTATCTTTTGGGTGCTGTTGCGCATGAACTTGCCATTAAGGGATTTGAAACAACATTGGTGCATTTTCCAACGTTTGCCAGTGAAATGAAACAGGCGATATCAACTGACAAAGTGGGTCCAAAGCTTGAGGAAATCAAGCGCTCTTCAGTTTTAATGATCGATGATATTGGTGCTGACTCGATGAGTGCCTGGATTCGTGATGATATTTTAGGTGTTATCTTGCAATATCGGATGCAGGAACAGCTGCCAACCTTCTTTTCTTCTAATTTTGATATGCTGCAGTTGGAAGAACATCTTTCTGTCACACAACGTGGAGATCAGGAACCTTTGAAGGCCAAGCGGATCATGGAACGAATCCGCTATTTGAGTAAGGAAGTTTGGATGCTCGGTGAGAATCGTCGGAACAACTAAACGATCACAAGATTAGAACAAGGAAAAGCCCTCATTAAAAAGCAATGGATTTCCCGCTTTTTTCTGTGGTGCTTTTTTTATGAGTGCTATAATGACAGTTAGGAAGTGAATTTATGAAAGCCAATGAGTTATCTAAACGGTTACAGGTCGTGGCTGATTTTGTTCCTGCGAATGCCCGTCTAGCAGATATTGGATCAGACCATGCCTATTTACCTGTTGCATTAATGCTTCAAGATCGAATTCAATACGCCGTTGCTGGTGAAGTTGTTGCGGGCCCCTATGAGTCTGCCAAAAGACAAACCACAAGTAATGGTTTGGAGGAACGAATCGATGTACGTTTGGCCGACGGACTGGAAGCAATCAGGCCATCTGACGAGATTAATGTCGTGACGATTTGCGGGATGGGTGGTGTTCTGATTCGAGACATTTTGCAAAAAGGCAAAGAGCGTAACCGTTTATCTGGGAAAGAGCGCTTGATCCTCCAGCCAAATGTTGGTGAAAAGCATTTAAGAATCTGGTTGATGCAAGAGGGATACCAAATATTGAATGAAACAATTTTAGAAGAGAATAAAAAAATCTATGAAGTAATTGTTGCTGAAAAACGAACAGAAGCGTTCACATATACCTCGCAGGAACTTTTATTCGGTCCAATACTGATGCGTGAAAAGAACTCTGTCTTTCTAAAAAAATGGCGACGCCAATTGGAGAAACATCAAAGTGTGCTGAATGATTTAACTCAAAGCAGTCGCGAGGTGACTGACAAAATTCATGAATTTCAGCAAGAAGCAGAATGGATCAAGGAGGTTTTGGCAGATGGAAGCACAGAGATTTATAGAACGCTTTAATCAGTATTGTCCTGAATGGTTGGCTGAGCCTGGAGACCCTGTTGGATTGCACATCGGCACTCTGAATAAACCTGCAAAACGAATTATGATGAGTCTAGATGTTCGGCCGAATGTTGTGGCAGAGGCAATTGAAAAAAAGATCGATCTTTTAGTTGTAAAACACCCACCGATTTTTAGACCAATCGATCGTTTGGTCACCGACGATGTGCAAATCAACATGTATGCAGATTTGATCAAACATGACATTGCTGTCTATGCGGCCCATACAAACATGGATATTATTCCGAACGGACTGAACGATTGGTTTTGTGAGCTTTTAGGCGTTCAGAAAACGACCTATTTAGTGAAAAGCCATCAAGTAGTGATGAAGAAATTAGCTGTTTTCGTTCCGATGGAGGAAGCTGGCCGTATGCGTGAAGCATTGGCGATGGCAGGCGCAGGACAACAGGGAAACTATCGGGCAACTTCTTATACTTTAGGCGGCACAGGTCGATTTACCCCTGTTAGAGGAGCGAATCCAACAATCGGCGAAATCGGAAAAGCACAGCAGGTTCAAGAAAATAAAATCGAAGTCATTTTTCCAGAAACAATGGAAGAAAAAATACTTTCAGCGATGTACCAAGCTCATCCTTATGAGGAGCCCGCTTTTGACCTCTATCAACTGGATAATTTGCCGACGAAATATGGCATCGGTCGAATTGGTGAGTTGGATGAGCCTATGGAAACGGAGGCATTTATCCAAAAGGTGAAGTCGGCTTTTCAATTGGAGGGGTTGCGTGTAATCTATCCTAAACAAAAGAAATCGCTGATCCGTACCGTTGCGATTTGCGGCGGCAGTGCAGAAAAGTTTTACCGTGATGCGGTGAATCAAGAAGCAGACGTTTATATAACTGGAGATGTTTACTATCATACAGCACACGACATGCAGGAAACGGGGATGCTGGTCATCGATCCAGGTCACTATATCGAAGAAGTTTGCAAAAAAAAGATGGTTGAGCAATTTAATCTATGGAAAAATGAAGAGGGCTGGGATGTAGAATTTGTTGTTTCTGCTTCATCAACCAACCCTTTTTCATTTAAATAAATCAGGTTTTCTAAAGGAGAGAGCACGATGTACGAAAATTTATTACCACGCTTTTTACGCTATGTAAAAACGGAAACTCGTTCGGATGCGACAAGCACTACCACTCCAAGTACACAAACGCAGGTAGCTTTTGCCCATGAACTGATGAAAGAACTTGAAGGGATCGGCATGCAAAACATTCAGTACAATGAAAGCAATGGGTATGTGATTGCTACGCTGCCAAGCAATGTCGATCATCCTGTACGTAAAATCGGATTCATTGCTCATATGGATACGGCAGATTTTAATGCGGTGAATGTCAATCCGCAAATCATCGAAGCATACGATGGCGAGTCGACTATTAAACTGGATAAAGAAGGAAAATATACGCTAAACACGAAGGATTTTCCTAATTTAAAAAATTATCGGGACCATACATTGATTACAACAGATGGAACGACATTGCTGGGAGCCGATGACAAATCTGGGATCGCCGAAATCATGACAGCAATGGAATACTTGATTAAGCACCCCGAAATCAAGCATGGAGAAGTGCGAGTTGGTTTTGGGCCAGATGAGGAAATTGGAATCGGCGCGGATAAGTTCGATGTAAAACAATTTGATACAGATTTTGCTTATACGATGGATGGCGGTCCATTAGGTGAATTGCAGTATGAAACCTTCAGTGCGGCTCAAGCAGAGATTACACTACATGGAAAAAATGTGCATCCTGGTACTGCTAAGGATACGATGATCAATGCACTGCAACTAGCGATCGATTTCCATAACCAATTGCCTGAAGAGGATCGTCCAGAAAAAACAGAGGGACGACAAGGATTTTATCATCTGTTAGCAGTAGATGGAAATGTCGAAGAGGCAAAGATGACCTATATTATTCGTGACCACGATCATGAAAAATTCGAAGCACGTAAAGGTTTAGTTAAAGAGATTCAGGAAAAAATGAATCAACCCTATGAAGAAGAACGAGTCGAAATCAAGATGTTTGATCAGTACTACAACATGGGAGAAATCATTGAAAAGGATATGAGCGTAATCGACTTGGCGAAGGAAGCAATGGAGCAAGTGGGTATTACGCCAGTGATAGAACCGATTCGCGGAGGCACAGATGGCTCAAAAATCTCATTCCTGGGAATTCCGACACCAAATATTTTTGCAGGCGGCGAAAACATGCACGGACGATTTGAATTTGTTTCTTTGCAAACGATGGAAAAAGCAGTCGACGTGATTATAAAAATCGCTGAAAATAATGCAAAATAGCTTCAATTTGAGGCTGTGACATCTCTGTCACAGCCTCTTTAGGCGTATCGTTTAAAGGCTGTATAGGATCCATCAAAAAAAGGGAAGCACAAATAATTCAGCCTGCAGATGGAGGTTTTTATCAAGCTGTACAGGTAAAATGATAGAATACTAAAACTTAAGCCCTATCTGGCTGGAATTTTGCTGGAAAACAAATAGTATGGTAGGCTTAAATGAATAAAAAATGAACGAGGTCTAACTATGAAGTTTTCCGTCAACCGTAAGTTAGTATTAAATATCCTTTTTTTTATCGTGATTTTAGGCTTGATTATTTTTGTCGTTCGCGATTCATTAAGTGAGATTTTTTCAGAATTGGCTTCTACTTCGGGTCCTTTGCTTTTAGGAGTGACCTTTTTCGGTTTGATCAGCCAATTGATTGAAGGGTATACGATCAAAAATATTGCTGCAGAGTATAATCCAGAGTTTAGTATAATGGATGGTTTTTTTGCTTCGGCATATGCCACTTTTTATCGAGTGGTTACATTTGGTACAGGCTCGATCGTGGCTGAAGTGATTTTTTATCGTAAAAAGGGATTGAAAGTCTCACAAGGAACCGGAGTCACTGCCTTAAGAATGGTTATTTACAAAATCGCTGTGATGATTTGGGCTTTGGTTTTTTTATTTATAAAAAGTGATGTACTGCAGGCTGAAATTCCTAATGGGATCACTTTAGTGCTGATCGGGATCGGGGTTTCTTTGACGATCGTAGCGGTTCTTCTATTGTTTAGTTTGAACTTGCAGGCGCAGGTGCTGCTTGTCATCGTGACCAACCGACTGTTCAAAACAAAAAAGCTGCGCGATTTAGTTGATAAAGCGAATTTGCAATTTTACTCCTTACGAGAAACGATCCAGACATTTTTGAGAAATAAACGTGTTGTGCTGACTGTTTTTCTTTCCAATATGGCTAAGCTTGCTGTATGGTATTTGATTCCGTACTTTATTTTGAGTCAGGAATATAGCCATATCGATTTGCTTTTGACTGTCGCACTGATTAGTTTTACGGTTACTTTGGGCGGAGTGCTACCAGCGCCAGGAGGCATCGGCGGATTTGAATTTGTCTATGTCCTGTTGTTCCAGGAATTGATTGGCCGTGTTGAGGCGATCTCATCCATGTTGCTTTATCGATATGCGACTTATCTGCTGCCATTTCTAATCGGCATGGTCTATGTATTAGTGAATAAACAAAGGGAAATTCGGACAGAAATCAAAGATGTTCGAAAAGAAAAGTAAGTAGGATTACTTGAACAGGCAGCTGTTTTCAAGATTGATCTTGAGTTAGAAGGGGCGATGAGGCAATGGAATTTCCGGTGAAAAAGTATTGTTTTTATGCCTACTCCTTCTTCACAGGCCTCTTGTTTTTCATGCCTGTTTTATTAAACATTTATTTGAACCGAAACATTGAGGTTCAGACTATTTTTTTGATCGAGATCGTCTATTCATTGTCTATTTTCGTCTTTGAAATTCCTTCAGGGGTATTAGGGGATAGATATGGTCATGGGCGCATTGTTTGCATCGGATTGATTGGAAATTTTTTGACCTATCTTTGTTTTTCACTTGCCCAAGGGATCATTGCTATGTGCATTATTCAAGCAATGCTGGGGCTGTTTGGCAGTTTCATCAGCGGATCAGACAAAGTCCGCTTTTTTAGTTTGTTAAAGACTACGTATGATAATCAATCAGTGTTTCATATTCAGAAAAGGGCGAACGTTTTATTCATAGCGGCCAATTTGATCAGTTTTATTAGCAGTGGGTACCTTATGAGGATCGATAGTTCCGGAAGTTTCGTGATGTTGGGAACTGCTTTGGGAGTCATTGGTTCATTCATTGTTTTTATTCTTGCAAATCGTCAATTGAAGTTAACTGATCAACCTAAGCAAAGCCAAAGCCCTGTGATCAAGCCTTCATTTTCATTTCACTCCTTTTGGGCACATAAAGAGCTTTTGTCTTGGTGTATTGTGTCAGGCATTTTATTAGCTATTTTGGAAAATTACTACTGGATCATCCAAATCTATTATGATCATTTAGACTTCTCAAATGAGACTGTGGGGATTTTGTTTATGGCGAGTTGCCTGATCACGATCGCATGCAGCCGGTTATCATTATTCCACGGGAAAAGCAGCAAAGGATATATTCTATTGTTGGTCTTCCCCATTAGCTATTTGATGATGCCGATCCCTTCGGTGTTGGTGGTTCCTGTGGTTGTCATTCTATATTCGATCATGAAAATTGAGTTGCGGCCGTTTTTAGAAAATAAGATCTTGGAATTACAGGGAAACCACCCCTCTACCAATATTTCGATCGTCTCTTGGATCAATCATTTTATTCAAGTGTTTTTCTTATTGATCTATTCGCTTATTTTTTCTTTTTTATCGTTTGGGTATGCAGTTGTGTTATTGGGTGTGATTATTCTTTTTGCAGTGTTAATCAGTTTAAAAATGATGATCAACTCAAGAAACGCGGAGCAACAGACAAGTTGATTTCAATTAGCAAAAAAATATCCCGAACTAGCAGAGGCATGCTGGTTCGGGATATTGAAGTTCATAAATTGTTTAATACTGGATAACCAATTTGCCGATCATTTGGTTTGACTCGATCTTTTGATGAGCCTGATAAAAAATTTTCGGGGAGAAGCCAGACAATTTTTCAGTGACCGTTGATTGCAGCTGATTTTGGTCTAGTAAATGGGCTAGCAGCTTCAGTGCTTCTCCTTGGGTCTCAATTTGATAATTGTAGTCTGTTTTAGCAAACATATACTCCCAAGCAAAAGTACCGGATTTATTTTTCAATCTTGCTAAATCGTGATCTTTCTTGGTTTCGACGATCGAAGCCAAATAACCAAAGGGTTGAAGCAAATCAGACATCTCATCAAAGTAATGATCGCTCGAATGCAGCATCAAGATATACGGAAGTTCAGTATACCCTAGCTTATTTAGTTGTTTAGTCAAATTTTTATGATGATTCAAAACGATGTCTGCGCCCATTTGTAAGCACCATTCTTTTGAGGAATCACGTGAGGCTGTAGTGATGACCGTGAGCCCTGCCCATTTAGCAAGCTGCGTTGCGATCGAACCTACACCGCCCGAACCATTAACAATCAAGATCGTTCCTTGATTTTTCTCTTTTTCAGGTACAAGAGGCAGCTGTTCGAATAATAATTCATAAGCAGTCAAAAAGGTCAGGGGCATTGCGGCAGCGTCTTCTGTCGTGATCGACTCAGGCAATTTTGCTGCGATTCGGCGATCAACGATCATTTTTTCACTGTAACTACCGCTGCGAGTCGTTGTTCCAGCAAAGAACACGCGGTCACCGGCAACCAAATCGCTGACTTTTGCTCCAACCTGTGTAACAATACCGACGCTGTCAAAACCAAGAATATGAGGTGCTTTAGTCCCTTTGCCGGTTTGTCGCAATTTTGTGTCAACTGGGTTGATTGAAACAGCAACATTTTGGACCATGATATCGTACTCATTTAATTTAGGCAATAAAATCTCAAATATTTGAAATTGATTTCCTTCTGAAAGCTCAAAGCCCTTTTCAAAACCAATTGCTCTTGAAATCATGCATTCATCTCCTTTTCCCTGAGATAGGGAATCGTTTTTAGGAAGGATATTGTTTTGGCACAATATTCCTTTGTTGAATTTTAGCATTTTCTTTAAGAGTGTTCGAAGATTATGCTTTTTACCTTTTTACTCTTTGACCAATTCTGACCAAAGAAGTATACTATACTTGAGAATATTTTTGGAGGTCGAACGATGAATATTGAAAAAATGACTACCACGCTACAAGAAGCGATTGCTGAAGCGCAACAGATTGCAGTGACAAGACATCATCAAGAGATCGATATTGCTCATTTATGGAAGATCTTTTTACAACCCAATCATTTTGGTCGTAATTTTTATACAGATGCTGGTATTGACATAAACGCATTTGAACAAGAAATTGACCGAGCTTTGGATGATTATCCAACGGTTTCTGGCGGAAATATCCGCTATGGTCAAAATCTAAGTCAAAATTTGTTTACCCTATTAAATGAAGCGAATCAATTGCGCAGTTCCTATGGAGATGAGTACTTATCGACTGAGATCGTCTTATTGGGATTAATGAAACTAAAGAATCATCGATTAACCAAATACTTAATTCAGCAAGGGCTGACCGAAAAAGTGGTGCAGCAAGCAATAGAAACCATTCGAGGGGGAGAGCGTGTGACTTCTCAAAATCAAGAAGAAACGTATAAAGCATTAGAAAAATATGGTGTGGATTTGGTCCAGCAAGTAAAGAACGGCAAACAAGATCCGATCATTGGGCGCGATGAGGAAATTCGAGATGTGATTCGAATCCTCTCCCGCAAGACAAAAAACAATCCTGTTTTGATCGGGGAGCCTGGTGTTGGGAAGACCGCGATCGTTGAAGGGTTGGCACAACGAATCGTGCGAAAGGACGTTCCCGAGAATCTAAAGGATAAGACGATTTTTTCTTTAGATATGGGCTCATTGATCGCTGGTGCAAAATTTCGCGGTGAATTCGAAGAACGCCTAAAATCAGTACTAAAAGAAATCAAAAAGTCTGATGGTCAGATCATCTTATTTATTGATGAGATTCATAACATTGTCGGTGCTGGCAAAACAGAGGGCAGTATGGACGCCGGAAATTTATTAAAACCAATGCTGGCGCGAGGAGAACTACATTTAATCGGTGCCACCACTTTGGATGAGTATCGTCAATACATGGAAAAGGACAAGGCACTGGAACGCCGCTTCCAAAAGGTTTTAGTCAAAGAGCCAACAGTTGAAGATACGATCAGCATTTTGAGAGGGTTGAAGGAACGCTTTGAGATCCATCACAGTGTAAATATTCATGACAATGCGTTAGTTGCTGCGGCGACTTTATCAGATCGATATATCACGGATCGGTTTTTACCAGACAAAGCGATCGATCTTGTCGATGAAGCCAGTGCTAGTATTCGGGTTGAAATGAATTCAATGCCGACAGAATTAGATCAAGTGACCAGACGCTTGATGCAGCTTGAAATCGAAGAGGCCGCGTTAAAGAGAGAAACCGATGAGGCCAGCAAAAAACGGTTGAACAATTTGCAGGAAGAATTGGCTGATCTAAGAGAAGAAGTCAATACGATGAAATTGCAGTGGGAAACGGAAAAAGAGGAAGTCAATGCAGTTTCCAACAAACGGGCGGAGATTGATCAAGCAAAGCATGAATTGGAAGATGCAGAAAACAATTACGATCTTGAACGGGCCGCTGTTTTGCGGCATGGAACGATTCCGAAATTGGAACAGGAATTAGTAGATCTGGAAAATAAAAATACAGAAAGCCAATTGCGAATGGTTCAGGAATCAGTTACCGAAAATGAGATTGCTCAGGTCGTTGGGCGGCTGACAGGGATCCCCGTTACCAAATTGGTAGAAGGTGAGCGCGAAAAATTATTGAGCCTGAACGCCACGTTGCATCAACGTGTAATCGGCCAAGATGAGGCGGTGGATGCTGTAAGCGATGCTGTATTGCGTTCTCGCGCCGGATTGCAGGATCCCAATCGTCCGTTAGGTTCCTTCCTTTTCCTAGGGCCGACTGGAGTCGGAAAAACCGAGCTGGCGAAAGCCTTGGCGGAAAATTTATTTGATTCAGAAGATCACATGGTTCGAATCGACATGAGTGAATACATGGAAAAGCATGCGGTGTCCCGTCTGGTGGGAGCACCTCCAGGATATGTCGGTTATGAAGAAGGTGGGCAGCTGACCGAGGCGGTTCGCAGAAATCCATACACGATCATTTTGTTGGACGAGATCGAAAAGGCTCATCCGGATGTCTTTAATATTTTGTTGCAGGTGTTAGACGATGGGCGCCTGACTGATTCTAAGGGAAGGCTTATTGATTTTAAAAATACGGTCTTGATCATGACCAGCAATATCGGTTCTCAGCTGTTGTTAGAGGGGGTAACAGCTGATGGAATGATTCCAGAATCCATCCAAGAGCAAGTGATGACGATGCTTCGAGGACACTTTAAACCAGAATTTCTGAATCGTATCGATGACACGATCTTGTTCACGCCGTTAAGCTTAGAAGACGTCACCATGATTGTAGAAAAAATTGTCAAACAATTGTCTTCTCGGCTAGAAGAGCAAGATATTCAGTTAGTGATCACTGAACAAGCGAAAACTTGGATTGCCAAACAAGCTTATGAGCCACAATACGGGGCTCGCCCACTCAAACGGTTTATTACTCGCGAAGTAGAGACTCCGTTGGCAAAAGAGATCATTGCAGGGCGGGTCATGCCTAAAACAAAAGTAACCATCGAACATCTTGGAGAACAGCTGGTTTTTCAAAATGAAACCTTTGAATAAAGCAAATAATAAGGTTATGTAAACTGAAAATAAATAAGCAAAGTGAAAACGATAAATTTGTGATGAAAACTTTCATGAATATTCGTTTTCACTTGCTTTTTTTTGTCAAAACATAGATAATCGCACTATATTTCAAGCTTATATATCGCCATGATAAGGATGGCAGTTTCTACCTTGTGCCGTAAATACAAGACTATAAGCAAAAATCGTACGTATGGACGTACCTTTTTTGCTTAAGCAGACGAGGTGCGTTTTTTGGCATACCGAAAACCACAGAGAGGAAGAGAATCATGAAAGAATTGACAAACCGAATCAAAACCAATGGGCGCGTGCTAGGAGAAGGTGTCCTGAAGGTTGATGAGTTTATTACGCATCAGGTAGATCCTGAATTGATGGAGCAGACAGGAAAGCGGTTTGCTGAGGTTTTTAAAGATCAAGGAATCACCAAAGTCGTGACCATCGAATCCTCTGGCATCGCTCCTGCTGTCTATGCTGCTCAAGCGTTGGGTGTACCGATGATCTTTGCTCGAAAGTCTAAAAGCTTAACGATGGATGAAGAGCTATTAACGGCTTCTGTTTACTCTTTTACCAAGCAAGTGTCTAGCACGATCTCAATTTCGCGTAAATTTTTGTCTGCGCAGGATCGGGTTTTATTAATCGATGATTTCTTGGCAAATGGGCAGGCTGCAAAGGGCTTGATCGAGCTTTGTCAACAAGCAGGTGCTGAGGTAGCCGGTATTGGAATTCTGATTGAAAAGTCTTTCCAGGACGGCCGTAAATTGTTAGAGGATATGGCTGTTCCTGTCGTCTCATTGGCACGCATTGCCTCCTTACATGAAGGAAAAGTAAGCTTTTTAGAGGAGGATGCATAAACGTGAAAAATCAAAACGGAAAAGCGGCTATTTTAGGTCTTCAACATCTTTTAGCGATGTATGCTGGGGCGGTTGCTGTTCCATTGTTGATCGGAACAGGGTTAGGATTTAATGAATCTCAAATGACCTATCTGATTTCAATCGATATATTCATGTGCGGAGCGGCAACTTTGCTTCAATTAACTGTAACAAAATTTTTCGGGATTGGATTGCCTGTGGTCCTAGGCTGTGCCATTCAGGCGGTGGCCCCGTTGATTCTGATTGGACAAAGCAAAGGAATCGGAGCGATCTATGGATCGATCATCGCTTCTGGAATTTTCATTGTGTTGATTGCCGCTTTTTTCTCAAAAATTAAACGTCTTTTTCCGCCTCTTGTGACCGGGACGATCATTACTACGATCGGGTTGACCCTGATTCCAGTAGCAGTCGGAAAAATGGGCGGCGGCGATGCTGCAGCTGTCAATTTTGGCGACCCAACGTCATTGTTATTGGCTTTTGTCACAATCGCCCTGATTTTGGGTCTTCAAATTTTTGCAAAAGGATTTATTCGTTCGATCGCTGTTTTGATAGGATTAGTTGCAGGAACATCTCTGGCTGCAATGGTTGGTCTAGTTGAATTCTCGGCGATCGGACATGCGCCTTTTTTTCACGTGCCCCAACCCTTTTATTTTGGAACGCCAACCTTTGATTTCTCATCGATTTTGTTAATGATTATTATTTCGATCGTTAGTTTAGTTGAATCTACTGGAGTGTATTTTGTTTTAGGTGATATTATCCATAAAAAGGTGACTGAAAACGACTTGAAGCGCGGATATCGTGCAGAGGGATTGGCCGTTCTACTTGGAGGTATTTTTAATACGTTTCCCTACACTGGTTTTTCGCAAAATGTTGGACTGGTTCAATTGTCTGGGATCAAGACGCGACGTCCAATCTACTTTTCTGCTTTTTTACTGATTTTTCTTGGATTGTTTCCTAAAGTAGGGGCTTTGGCTCAAATCATTCCCGAACCAGTGCTAGGCGGAGGAATGTTAGTGATGTTCGGAATGGTTGCTGTCCAAGGAATGAAGATGCTTTCTCAAGTGGATTATCAAGATGAAAAAAATCTTTTGATCATTGCCGTTTCGATCGGTTTTGGTCTGGGGTTTAACTCGATTCCCGCACTTTTCAGCAAATTGCCTGAGACAGTTCAAATGTTTACCAGTAATGGCATCGTCATGAGCAGTTTGTCTTCCATAGTATTGAATCTCTTGTTTCATGGATTGCCTAAATCAAAAGCAGTAACAACCCATTTAAGAACTGACCCCTAAAAAGAAGCGATTTTTGCTTCTTTTTTATTATAGTTGCAATACATACCGGAAAGTATTGTGAATAAAATTGCTTTCATAGTCAAATTTGAAAGTTCCCACGAAAATTTAACTCGTGCTTGTTTTATTCAAACTAAAAGGCAAGTTAAATCTCTAATAAATGTACCAGTGTCTGACACTCCTTAATCAAATTACCCTTTAACAGTAGACTTTTTTAGTTAAACACGAACATTAAATAAAAATAGTGATTTATCATTCGAATTTCGTTTTGACTTCCACAAGGTTGATTGTTAAAATATGGATGAATAGCGAAAGGAGCAATTTATGAAGCCTGAGGTTGCAGTAATAATGGGAAGCTCTTCTGATTGGGAGACAATGAAGCATGCGTGTGACAGTTTGGATGAATTAGACATTTCATATGAAAAAAAAGTTGTTTCAGCACACCGAACACCTGATTTAATGTTCGAGTTTGCAGAAAAAGCCAGAAAACGAGGAATCAAGGTGATTATTGCTGGAGCGGGGGGAGCTGCTCATTTGCCAGGCATGGTCGCAGCGAAAACGACGCTGCCGGTGATCGGTGTACCTGTGCAATCCAGAGCCTTAAATGGCTTAGACTCCCTGTTGTCGATCGTTCAAATGCCAGGTGGAGTACCTGTTGCAACGACAGCTATCGGAAAAGCAGGTGCAACAAATGCAGGACTACTTGCAGCACAGATGCTTTCAATGTATGATGAGAAAATAGCTGTACGTTTAGAGAAAAAGAGACAGCAAATGAGCGAAATTGTATTGGAAAGTAGTGAACAACTTGGTTAATTTTGTACAGCCGGGAGCAACGATCGGCATCGTCGGCGGTGGTCAACTGGGACGGATGATGGCTGTTAGTGCGAAGGAAATGGGCTTTCGTGTGGGAATCATTGATCCTACCAGAGACTGTCCAGCAGCACAAATCGCGGATTGGCATATCGCTGCAGAGTATAACGATCAATCAGCATTGAAAGAGATGGCACGACGTTCCGATGTCGTCACTTATGAATTTGAAAATGTCGATGTTGACGCGATCAATCAAATCATTAATAAAGTAAGTGTACCGCAAGGCACGGATCTTTTGGCGATCACCCAAGATCGTTTATTGGAGAAATCATTTTTAGAAGGAAATAACATCGTTATCGCGCCTTATGCGACGATCATCAGTCCAACGGATATCCAAGATGCCATCGATGGTATCGGCTATCCGTGTGTATTGAAAACAACGCGAGGCGGATACGACGGACATGGACAATATGTTTTGAAAAGTACCTCAGATCTTGCGCCTGCCATGAACTTGCTGCGATCAGGCACCTGTGTTTTAGAGGCCTGGATCCCGTTCGAGAAAGAACTGTCTGTATTGGTCACTGGCAATGAGCAAGGAGAATATGTCACCTTCCCAATCGCGGAAAACCTTCATCGAAACAATATCCTGCATGAAACGATCGTTCCTGCACGCATAGAGGAAATGGTCGCCAAAGAGGCGCAACGAATCGCAAAGGTGATCGCGGAAGGAGTAGAATTGACCGGAACACTGTGTGTAGAAATGTTCTTGACGAAGGCGGGAGCTCTTTATGTAAATGAATTAGCTCCACGACCTCATAATTCTGGACATTATACAATTGAGGCGTGTTCAATGAGTCAGTTCGATGCGCATATTCGTGGAATTTGCGGTTGGCCCTTGAGTCAACCAAGGTTGTTGTCAGAGGCAGTAATGGTTAATATTTTAGGCCAGCACATTTCTGGAACGTTGAAAGCTATTCCAGAAAAACCTGAATGGCATTTTCATTATTATGGAAAAGCAGAGGCCAAAGAGAACCGAAAAATGGGACATGTTACGGTTTTGACTAAAAATCTTTCCCAAACGCTGCAGGAGATTGAACATACCAACATTTGGGACTGATTGAAGACAGACCCTTTTACTAAAAAACAGTTAGGAGCAATTTGATGATCCCTCGTTATACAAGACCCGAAATGGGCACTATTTGGAGCGATGAGAACCGATACAAAGCTTGGTTGGAAGTGGAGATTTTGGCAGACGAAGCCTGGGCGGAGTTAGGGGAGATCCCTAAAGAGGACGTAAAAAAAATCCGCGAAAAGGCCAGTTTTAACATCGATCGGATTCTCGAAATCGAGCAATCTACAAAACATGATGTTGTTGCATTTACACGTGCTGTTTCAGAGACCTTAGGCGAAGAACGTAAATGGGTCCATTACGGGTTGACAAGTACAGACGTTGTTGATACAGCCTACGGGTATCTATATAAACAAGCAAATGATCTTCTGAGACAGGATCTGCAAGAATTTTTAACGATTATTGGAGAAAAGGCTAAGGAACACAAGCATACTGTTATGATGGGGCGTACTCATGGTGTTCATGCGGAGCCGACCACATTCGGTTTAAAATTAGCAACCTGGTATTCAGAGATGAAACGTAATATCGAACGCTTTGATCATGCTGCCAAGGGTGTAGAAGCTGGAAAGATTTCTGGTGCAGTGGGTACCTTCGCCAACATTCCTCCTTTTGTTGAAGCTTATGTTTGCGAAAAACTGGGGATTCGTCCTCAAGAAGTTTCTACTCAAGTTTTGCCACGAGATTTGCATGCAGAGTATTTTTCTGCACTGGCTTTGATTGCAACCTCAGTTGAACGTTTTGCCACTGAAATTCGGGGATTACAAAAGTCAGAAACACGTGAAGTGGAAGAGTTTTTCGCGAAAGGTCAAAAGGGATCCTCCGCGATGCCTCACAAACGTAATCCGATCGGTTCTGAAAATATGACTGGTTTGGCTCGTGTGGTTCGAGGACACATGGTTACAGCGTTTGAGGATGTTGCATTGTGGCATGAGCGTGATATTTCACACTCTTCTGCGGAACGCATCATTGTTCCTGATACAACTATTTTAGTCGATTATATGCTTCATCGTTTCGGAAATATTGTAAAGAATCTGACTGTCTTTCCAGAAAATATGAAACGCAATATGCAAGCGACCTTTGGTTTGATCTACAGCCAACGAGTGATGCTGCAGCTTATTGATAAAGGCATGACCAGAGAAGAAGCTTATGACCTTGTACAACCCAAAACAGCCTACGCTTGGGACCACCAAAAGGATTTCCGTCCGCTGTTGGAAGAGGATGAAAAAATCACTAAGGTATTGTCTCAGAAAGATCTAGATGATGCTTTCGATTATCATTACCATCTGAAGAATGTAGAAGAAGTGTTTGAACGAATCGGACTATAAAAATGGTAAACAAAAAAACCGCTTGTCATAAGACAGCGGTTTTTTTACGCATAAGACTCAACATAAAACGATCGTTTTAGCTCGTGCAGCAAATCCATGATTAAACGATAATCGTATTCGACCAGGTTATAAAAGATCTCAATTCGATATGAATTTTTTAAAAAGGAATGATCCTTTAGTTGTGTGATTATTATTTCATCGTTGTGATCGTTAACAAAGCGAAAAGATTGCATAATTTCTGATCGTCTGGATTTAAACAGTTTCTTTATGTTTCGATAGGAATAAAAGCTTGCATTATTATTGAGCATATGACTGTGATCTAAACCGATCAAGACATTCAATAGTTGGTCTTTTTCAGTTGGCGATAGCGAATAAAGAAATTCGTGAGCAGCAGTTTGTGAATCTAGCATAACAATTCCCCCGATACCATACTTTCATATAAAATATAGCACCATTGGAAGAAATTGTAAACGTTATCTTTTTTTAAATTGTTGAAAAAAAATAAAAAAATGATCTAAACACGAACGATTGTATCCTTTTGTATTCTTAATATACGAAATTTTATTGACCGCATTTCTGCTAATTGTTACACTTACAATGAATGTAAAAACGAACGATCCTTGTTTTAGGGATCGAATCGTTCATTAAAGAGGAGCGTTGTGTGTGGAAAAAGGAACTTTACTGTACGAAGGAAAGGCAAAACAATTGTTTGAAACCAATGATCCAGAAGTAGTATGGGTTGAATATCTTAACCAGGCTACTGCATTGAATGGTGCAAAGAAGGATATGATCACTGGAAAAGGCGAACTTAACAACCAGATCACAAGTTTGATCTTTGATTTTTTATCTCGATCTGGAATCAACAACCATTTTATTCAACAAATTTCTGCGACTGAGCAGCTGATTCGTTCTGTCAACATAATCCCTCTTGAGGTGGTGGTAAGGAATAAAGCAGCCGGCAGCTTTTCGAAACGATTGGCAATCGAAGAAGGAACACCACTAGCATTTCCCATCGTCGATTTCTATTTCAAAAATGATCAATTGGATGATCCAATGATCACCGAAGATCATATGAAGGTTTTAAATATTGCTACTGAAAAAGAGATCCAGCTATTGCGTCAGATGGCTCTCGAGGTAAACGATGTGCTTAAACGTTTATTCAAAGAGATCAACATTGACCTGATCGATTTTAAACTAGAGTTTGGCAAAACACCGGATGGAGCGATCCTTTTAGCAGATGAGATCTCTCCGGATACTTGCCGATTATGGGACCTAAAAACAAAAGATCATCTGGACAAAGATATTTATCGACGTGATTTAGGGGATATCATTCCCGTTTATCAAGAAGTATTAGACCGATTAAATAAAAGAGAAGGAGATTAATTATGTATTTTGTAAAAGTGTATGTCACGTATAAGGATTCTGTCTTAGACCCTCAAGGGGAAGCGGTGAAAGGAGCCGTGCACCGTTTAGGCTACCAAGAAATCGAAGAGGTTCGTATCGGGAAATACTTTGAGATGAAAATCGCCAAGAGTGATCGTCCGGTGGAAGAGATGGTCGAAGAGGTTTGCGACAAGTTATTAGCAAACGTCAACATGGAAACTTATCGATTTGAAGTAGCGGCAATGGAGGAAGTATAAGATGAAATTTGCTGTTATAGTATTCCCTGGATCAAATTGCGACATGGATATGTATTGGGCGGTAAAAGAGATCATGGGGGCTGAGTGTGAGTATGTCAGATATGATCAAAACAGCTTAGATGGGTTTGACGGTGTGCTGCTTCCCGGGGGATTTTCGTATGGTGATTATCTTCGTTGTGGTGCGATCGCTCGCTTTGCCAATATTATGGAAGAAGTGATCCGTTTTGCTGAAGAGGGCAAGCCGGTATTTGGTACATGCAATGGTTTCCAGATCTTAACAGAAGCTGGACTATTACCAGGGGCTTTGCGTCGAAATCGTTCATTGAAGTTTATTAGTAAAATTACTCCGCTTAAAGTCGTGAACAATCAAACCTCATTTAGCAGTGCATTTGCCAAAGACGAAATCATTCAGGTACCTGTTGCTCATGGTGAAGGAAACTATTACTGCGACGAAGAGACCTTAGCTGAATTAAAAGCGAATAATCAAATCGTATTTACTTATGCTGGAGAGAATATCAACGGCAGTATTGAGAATATTGCCGGAATCATAAACAAACAGGGCAACGTGCTGGGAATGATGCCGCACCCTGAACGAGCAGTAGAAAGCTTATTAGGATCAGAGGATGGCAAAAAATTATTCGCCTCCATTTTAGAAAATTTCGGAAAGGTGACGGCTGACTAATGATGAAAGTAGAACCAACTCCACAGGAAATAAAAGAACAGCGGATTTATGCAGAGTGGGGTTTAACTGACGAAGAATACCGTATGATCTCCGAAGATATTTTAGGTCGTTTACCAAATTATACGGAGGCAGGACTTTTCTCCGTTATGTGGAGTGAACATTGCTCCTATAAAAATTCGAAACCTGTTTTACGAAAGTTCCCGACTGAAGGACCGCAAGTTTTGCAGGGGCCTGGTGAAGGTGCTGGGATCGTAGACATTGGAGACGGACAAGCAGTTGTTTTCAAAGCTGAAAGTCACAACCATCCTTCTGCTGTTGAGCCTTATGAAGGGGCAGCGACAGGGGTTGGAGGCATCATCAGAGATATTTTCAGCATGGGAGCTCGACCGATTGCTTGTCTTGATTCATTGCGATTTGGAGAATTGGACAATGCTCGAACAAAGTATCTATTAGAAGAGGTAGTCGCTGGTATTAGTGGATATGGCAACTGCATTGGGATTCCTACGGTCGGCGGCGAGGTAGCGTTCGATCCTTGCTATGAGGGGAACCCTTTGGTCAATGCCATGTGCGTTGGGTTAATTGATCATAAAGACATTCAAAAGGGTCAAGCAAAGGGCGTCGGAAATTCGATTATGTATGTTGGAGCCAAAACCGGACGTGACGGAATTCATGGAGCTACTTTTGCTTCCGAGGAGTTTGTCGAGGGAGAGGAGCAGCAGCGTTCTGCTGTACAGGTCGGCGATCCATTCATGGAAAAACTACTGCTTGAGGCTTGCTTAGAATTGATTATCGAACATGCAGATATTCTGGTTGGCATTCAGGACATGGGTGCTGCAGGGTTGGTTTCTTCCAGCTCTGAAATGGCTTCAAAGGCAGGTTCAGGGTTGAAGTTATATTTGGACGATGTTCCTCAGCGCGAAACCAACATGACACCCTATGAAATGATGCTGTCTGAATCACAAGAACGGATGTTGATTTGTGTGAAGCAGGGGCACGAAGCTGAAGTGACTGAATTATTTAAGAAATATGAACTCGATGCAGTCAATATTGGTGAAGTAACTGAAGATGGCATGTATCGCTTGTATCATCACGGTGAAGAAGTTGCCTGTTTGCCAGTGGACGCACTCGCAGAAGATGCTCCAGTCTATCAGAATGAGAAGAAGGAACCTGCACGCATTAAGGAATTTGCTCAAATGGAGAATTTTGTTCCGGAGATCAAAGATGCCACCACGACCTTCTTGGAGTTGCTTCAGCAGCCGACCATCGCCTCAAAGCGCTCGATTTATGAAACATATGATTCTCAAGTTCGAACCAACACCGTCGTTCGCCCCGGCAGTGATGCTGCTGTTTTGCGAGTGCGTGGGACGAATAAAGCATTAGCAATGACAACGGACTGCAACGCACGATATTTATACTTGAATCCAGAGATAGGCGGACAGATCGCTGTGGCCGAAGCTGCAAGAAATATCGTTGCTTCTGGAGGCCAGCCTTTAGCAATCACGGATTGTCTAAATTACGGCTCTCCAGAAAAACCAGAAGGATTTTGGGAACTTTGGACTTCGGCGGACGGAATATCGGAGGCCTGTCGTCAATTGAACACGCCTGTCATCTCGGGGAATGTTTCTTTGTACAATGAAACAGATGGAAAGGCAATTTACCCAACACCAATGATTGGGATGGTTGGACTGATCGAGGACCTGAGCCACATCACAACACAGGAATTCAAACAACCAGGGGACGCCATTTATGTTGTCGGTCAAACCAAAGCAGACTTTAATGGATCTGAGATCCAAAAACTGCAAAAAGGGCTGATTGAGGGGCGTCTGATGGATTTTGACCTTTCAACAGAAAAGGCGAATCAAGCAGCGATGCTGCAAGCCATCCAAGCAGGTGTTGTTGCCAGCAGTCACGATTGTTCAGAAGGTGGTTTGGCGGTGGCTATCGCAGAAGCAGCATTTAAAAACCAATTAGGGGTTCAGGTAACCTTGCCTATTTCGAAAGAAGAACTGTTCTCTGAAACACAGTCACGGTTTGTAGTTTCTGTTCAAAAAGACAAGCAAGCCGATTTCGAGAGAATCATGGGCTCAAAAGCAATTCAAGTCGGAGAAACAACGGCTGATGGAGAAATTATCATTCGTGCAAAGGATGACACGATCCAGGTAGCGACAAAGACGGCAGGAGAATTATGGGAGGAAGCTATTCCATGTCTTATGAAGTAAGAAGCTTAAATGAAGAATGTGGCGTTTTCGGCATCTGGGGTCACCCGGATGCTTCTCGCGTCACTTATTTTGGGTTGCATAGTTTGCAGCATCGGGGACAAGAAGGAGCGGGGATCGTTTCAAACAGCGAGGGAAAACTCTTGGGACATCGGGATCTTGGGTTGCTTTCTGAAGTGTTTAAAGATGATCGTCAATTAGAACAATTGACTGGACATGCTGCGATTGGCCATGTTCGTTATGCTACTGCTGGCAATGGCAGCGTGGATAACATTCAGCCGTTTCTGTTTAAGTTTTATGATGGCCAGATTGCTTTGGCTCATAACGGTAATTTGACGAATGCGAAAAGCTTGCGAAATGAACTAGAAAAAGACGGTGCGATTTTCCATTCTAATTCTGATACGGAGATTTTAATGCATTTGATCCGACGCAGCCATCAGCCTAGCTTTCTTGAACGGTTAAAAGAGGCGTTGAATGCAGTCAAGGGTGGATTTGCCTATTTGATGCTGACTGAAGATTCAATGGTTGCTGCGTTGGATCCGAATGGGTTCAGACCCCTATCTATCGGACAAATGGTCAACGGTGCATATGTAGTTGCCTCTGAGACCTGTGCATTAGAAGTAGTTGGCGCTGAATTTATCAGGGATGTTAATCCTGGTGAGATCATTGTGATCGATGAAGATGGATTGACGGTAGAGCATTTCACCGAAGACACACAACATGCCATCTGTTCGATGGAATATGTCTATTTTGCTCGGCCAGATTCAAATATCGCTGGCGTGAATGTTCACAGTGCTCGAAAAAGGATGGGTAAAATTTTGGCTATAGAATCACCTGTGGAGGCGGACATGGTGGTAGGTGTTCCTAATTCGTCTTTGTCTGCAGCAAGCGGATACGCAGAAGAATCAGGGATTCCTTACGAAATTGGATTGGTAAAGAATCAATATGTTGCTCGTACGTTCATTCAACCAACTCAAGAGCTGCGTGAACAAGGTGTTCGCATGAAACTCTCGGCGGTTAGAGGGGTCGTAGCAGGCAAACGGGTTATCATGGTGGATGATTCGATCGTTCGCGGAACGACGAGTCGGAGAATCGTTAATTTATTGAAAGAAGCAGGTGCGAAGGAGGTCCATGTACGGATCGCCTCACCGCCGTTGCGTTATCCTTGTTTTTACGGTATCGATATTCAGACTAGAAAAGAATTGATCGCCGCAAATCATTCTGTCGAAGAAATTTGTGAATGTATAGAAGCAGATTCATTGGCTTTCTTAAGCGAAGAAGGATTGATCGAAGGTGTAGGGCTACAATTTGATGCACCTTATTCGGGTCTTTGCATGGCTTATTTCAATGGTGATTATCCGACACCGTTATATGACTATGAAGAGCAGTATCAAGCGTCATTGAAAGAAAAGATATCCTTCTTTTAGAGAGAAGCAGAGATCAAATCTATAAAAGATCAAGGAGAGAAATCAGTGGGAAATGCATATTCCAAGGCTGGCGTGGACGTTGAGGCTGGCTACGAAGTGGTAGAACGAATCAAGAAGCATGTAAAAAGAACAGAACGATTAGGGACCATGGGCGCGATCGGTGGTTTTGGGGGCTGTTTTGATCTAAGTCAATTTGAACTAAATGAACCCGTTCTAGTGTCGGGAACAGATGGCGTCGGCACTAAATTAATGGTGGCGATTCAGGCAAATCAGCATAGCACGATCGGTATCGATTGTGTAGCGATGTGTGTGAATGATATTGTCGCTCAAGGCGCAGAACCGCTATTTTTCTTGGATTATATTGCGACTGGCAAGAATGTCCCAGCTCGCCTGGAGCAAGTGGTTGCTGGTGTAGCAGAAGGCTGTGTTCAGGCTGGAGCCGCCTTGATCGGTGGTGAAACGGCTGAGATGCCTGGGATGTATGGTGAAGAGGATTATGATCTCGCAGGATTTACTGTGGGAGTTGCAGAAAAAAGTCAAATGATTACTGGGGAAGCGATTCAAGCAGGGGATGTTTTGATTGGATTGCCTTCTACTGGCATTCACTCGAATGGCTACTCTCTAGTACGCAAAATCTTTTTTGAACAAAAAAAGATGACTGTTGATTCAAAAATTCCTGAAATGGAGAACCAACGGCTAGCGGATCTTTTGCTGACACCAACACGCATTTATGTTGACTCTGTACTGCCGTTAGTGAAACAAAAGCTGGTTAATGGGATCGCTCATGTGACGGGGGGCGGTTTTGTTGAGAACCTGCCTCGTATGCTGCCGGAAACTCTTTCTTGTGAAATCGAACTAGGCTCTTGGCCAATCCTGCCGATTTTTGAAGTTATGCAAAAGTATGGAGAGATTCCAGTCATGGAGATGTACGAAATCTTTAATATGGGGATCGGAATGGTCTTAGCAGTATCTCCTGATAAACTAGAAAAACTACAAAATGTTTTAAAGGAATCGCAGGAAGAATTTTATCAAATCGGATGTATCAAAACCCGTGATGAAGAGCCGATTGAATTCAAGGGAGTACCAAAATGAGATTAGCGGTATTAGCTTCAGGAAATGGATCAAATTTTGAAGCAATTGTTCAGTCGATCGAGCACGGAAAGATCGATGCGGAGATCGTTTTGCTTTTTTCAGATCATCGAGATGCTTATGTGCTAGAGCGAGGAAAGAAGCATGATGTATTTACTCAAAGCTTCGAGTTGAAGGAATTTGAAAATAAAGCCTCCTATGAAAAAGCACTTTTGGAACTTTTGCAGAGTCAGCAAGTTGATTTGGTGATTCTTGCAGGATATATGCGTATCATCGGGAAAGACCTGCTGCAAGCTTATCCAAATAGAATCATCAACATTCACCCCGCTCTCTTGCCTGATTTTCCGGGACTTCATGGAATCAGAGATGCTTTTGAGGCGAGAGTTGAAGAAACCGGGGTGACAGTTCATTACGTTGACGATGGCGTGGATACCGGACCTATTATTGCTCAATCGGCTGTAAAGCTGGATCCCGCGGACACGTTGGAGACGTTGGAGGAAAAGATTCATGCGATTGAGCATCAATTGTATCCAGCAGTGATTGCTAAAATTGTTAAGGATCATCAACGCTAAGATATTTTAAAAGAGGGAGTTTGAAAGCAATGAAACGAGCACTAATTAGTGTATCAGATAAAACAGGAATTGTTGACTTCACAAAGGGGTTAGTGCAACAAGGGATTGAAATCATTTCTACAGGGGGAACAAAAAAGGCATTAGAGGATGCAGGAATTAAGACACTCAGTATCGATGAGGTAACGGGCTTTCCTGAAATGATGGATGGTCGAGTAAAAACACTCCATCCTAAAATCCATGGCGGCTTATTAGGCCGCCGTGACTTAGACACACACATGCAAGCAATGCAGGAATTTGATATTCAGCCGATTGATTTCGTTTGTGTCAATTTATATCCTTTCAAAGAAACCATCAGCAACCCGGATGTCACTGAAGAAGCAGCCATTGAAAATATCGATATCGGCGGACCAAGCATGCTGCGTTCGGCTGCCAAAAACTTCGCTTCTGTCACTGTAGTTGTTGACCCAGCGGATTACCAAACAGTGCTAGACGAGCTGGCAGAAGATCAACAAACCCGATTGGAAACTAGAAAGCGATTAGCAGCGAAGGTGTTTCGTCATACGGCTGCTTATGACAGCTTGATTGGTGAATATTTAACCCGATCGATAGGAGAAACAGAGCCAGAGAAACTATCACTTACATTTGATCTAAAACAATCATTACGATATGGAGAAAACAGCCATCAGAAGGCTTCGTTTTATCAATCTGCTTTACCAGTTTCTTTCTCAATCGCCAGTGCCAAGCAGCTTCATGGAAAAGAGCTTTCCTATAACAATATCAAAGATGCTGATGCCGCCTTGCGAATCATACGTGAATTTGAAGAGCCCACAGTCGTTGCATTAAAGCACATGAATCCTTGTGGGATCGGAAGCGGCGCAACGATTAGCCAGGCCTATCAATATGCTTATGAAGCAGATCCGGTGTCGATTTTTGGCGGGATTTTAGTCGCAAATCGTGCGATCGACGAGGAAACCGCAATTGAAATGCATAAATTATTTTTAGAGATCATCATCGCTCCAAGCTTCACTCCTGCAGCTTTTGAGATCCTTGCAAAGAAAAAAAATGTACGGTTGTTAACGCTAGATTTCTCTGAAATGGAAACACAGGGTGCATTCGAAACAGTTTCCGTATTAGGCGGCTTATTAGTACAGGATCAGGATTTAATCACTGAGTCCGTCGATCAATGGGAAGTAGCGACAGAAAGAATCCCTAGCGACGAAGAATTAAAAGCATTAAGTTTTGCATGGAAAGCTGTTAAGCATGTCAAGTCTAATGCGATTGTAGTCGCTAATCAGTATCAAACGGTTGGAATCGGCGCAGGGCAAATGAATCGTGTAGGCTCGGTGAAGATTGCATTAGAGCAAGCAAAAGATAAAATGTCCGGGGCTGTGTTAGCAAGTGATGCATATTTTCCGATGGATGACAGTGTTGAATATGCTGCTCAGCACGGCATCAAAGCGATCGTACAACCAGGTGGAAGTATTCGCGATAAAGATTCGATCGAAATGGCCAATAAATATGGGATCGCTATGGTCTTTACAGGTGGTCGGCATTTCAGACATTGATATCTTTGCAGTAAAGTATATGGAACGGGAACGAGAAGGAAGAAAACGAGGAGGTACTAAATGAAGGTGCTGATTATTGGCAGTGGCGGACGAGAACATGCTATTGCAAAAAAAATCTTAGAAAGTCCTAAGGTGACAGCCGTTTACTGTGCAATGGGGAATCCTGGGATGGAAAAAGATGGGATTCAAACGGTTCCAATCGTTGAAAATGATCATCAGAAGTTGATTTCTTTTGTTAAAGACAACCAAATCGATTGGACTTTTGTTGGTCCTGAAGTGCCCTTGTTAAATGGAATCGTTGATGATTTTCAAGCAGCGGGATTAAAAGCTTTCGGGCCAAATAAAGATGCCGCGATGATTGAGGGTTCAAAAGAATTTGCTAAAAAAATAATGGTCGATAACGACATTCCGACTGCAGAGTACGCAGCTTTTACTGATTATACATCTGCTTGCAGCTATGTGAAGGAAAAAGGTGCACCGATCGTTATCAAGGCGGACGGCTTAGCTGCTGGCAAAGGAGTTACTGTTGCTTTTACGATGGAAGAAGCTTTGACTGCCTTGAAGGAAATGATGGCAGAAAATAAGTTCGGAGAAAGCGGCGCGAAAGTCGTGATCGAAGAATTTTTAGACGGTGAAGAATTCTCTTTATTGGCCTTCGTACGGAATGACGAAGTGTACCCAATGGTGATTGCTCAAGATCACAAGCGAGCATTCGACCAAGATAAAGGGCCGAATACAGGCGGCATGGGTGCGTACTCACCAGTACCTCAAATTCGTGAAGCGATGGTTGATGAGGCCATCAATCAAATTTTAAAACCCGCAGCAAAAGGAATGATCAAAAATAAAACACCTTTCACAGGTATTTTATATGCAGGATTGATTGCTACAAAAGAGGGACCAAAAGTCATCGAGTTCAATGCACGCTTTGGCGATCCCGAAACGCAAGTTGTTTTGCCTAGGATGGCCAGCGACTTAGCAATGGTTATCGACGATCTGTTGAATGGTAAAGTCCCAGAATTGGTATGGAAGGATATCGCTTCGATCGGTGTTGTAGTAGCGGCAGAAGGCTATCCAGGTTCTTATCAAAAAGGAATGAAGCTTCCATCATTTTCTGGGGATGTGACGATCTTTTACGCGGGAGTAGCCGAAAAAGACGGTCAACTAACTGCTAACGGTGGAAGAGTCCTTTTGGTTGAAGCCAGTGCTGAAACAATTCAAGAAGCGCAAAAGAAGGCTTATCATGCCTTAGAGAGCCAAAAGATGCAAGGCTTATTCTATCGAAAAGATATTGGCGATAAAAGCTACAAATAGCATGACCACTAAAAGTGCGGAAACGCGCTTTTTTTTGTGCGATGATTTATTCACTTTAAAATTTATGGCTGTCACTTGTTGATTCTTTGAACATTCTAAGTGTATAATAAATTGGCCTTTTGTTTTACGAGATATCAATATCGCAAAACCAATATCTATCTCCTAAAATGAATTAGATTAAGCGATAATCAGTAGATTGTGAAATGTTGGTAGAACACTTATTTATACCTCTTTCTTTATGAAATTTATGGGTTTTAAATAAAGTGTTTAAAAAATGACAAATATTATAATAAATGCTAAAATGAAAAATGAAAATAGGATTAGATTGAGGTGGCGGAATGAAGAAAGTAAAATTTGGAAAAACAGATTTAGATGTAGCTGCAATCATTTTAGGCTGCATGCGTATAAATAAGGCAGAGAATCCGACAAAAGTGATCGAGACAGCGTACAATGAAGGGATCAACTTCTTTGACCATGCAGATATTTATTCTGGGGGGGAATGTGAGTCCATTTTTGCTTCGGCTTTAGAAAAGACGGAGATTTCCAGAGAAAAATTGGTCATTCAGAGCAAATGCGGCATCATACCCGGGAAAATGTTTGATTTCTCCAAAGAGCATATTATTTCCTCCGTTGAAGGAAGTTTAAAACGCCTGAAAACCGATTATTTGGATGCGTTACTATTGCATCGCCCGGACACACTGGTCGAACCAGAAGAAGTGGCTGAAGCATTTTCTCAGTTGGAAAAGCAAGGAAAAGTACGTTATTTTGGCGTAAGCAACCAAAGTCCTAATCAGATCGAATTGTTAAAGACAGCAGTCACTCAACCATTAGTTGCCAACCAATTGCAATTTGGGATTATGCATACTGGAATGATCGACCAGGGAATCCATGTTAATATGACAGATGCGAGAAGTATTGACCATGATGGAGAAATCTTAAATTACTCACGTATCAATCAAATGACGATCCAAGCTTGGTCTCCGTACCAGTATGGTTTTTTTGAGGGAGTCTTTATTGACAACCCGAAATTCCCAGAATTAAACCAAAAATTAGCCGAATTGTCTGATAAGTATTATACCACACCAACAGGATTGGCAAGTGCGTGGATTCTTCGCCATCCAGCGAATATGCAAGTAATCGCGGGAACGATGAACATAGACCGCATCAAACAAATTGCAAGAGCTTCTCAGATTGTATTGTCGAAGGAGGACTGGTACAGCATTTACCTTGCTGCCGGAAATGACATGCCCTAATGGAAGAGGTGAGGGCTATGGAAAACAAATGGCAAACGAAGCAATTAAAAGAAGAAAAACCAGAATTAAGTACATTTATGGACTTTTTGCCAAACTCGCATTATTTGAAAATCTTATTGGCGCAATTGAATCGCCATTACGATCCAGAGGTCAAAATAATGTTTCAAAAAAAATTCGGGTGGTATATCGAAATTGTCCAATATGGTGGACTGTTATGCCGTATTCTAGTCCATGATGACTATTTTTCAGTTATCACACCTATCCCGCCATTTGCCAAAGACTATTTAGACCCAATGCTGAAAGTCATGTCGAACGAATTCAAAGCTGTTTATCTTCATACGATCAACGGGGCGAATCAAATCGAGATGAAGGTGACCTCGGAGGCAGAGATGGAAGACGTGGTTTATCTTGTTAGTCTACAGGCAAAAATGTTAAGGGAAAACCAAATCGTTTAGAGGAATGTTCGGGTTTGGTCATGACAATTTGAAAAAGGGCTTGATTTTTAACTTTATTTGTTGTAAATTACGTAGGGATCAAAATCCCTGCGTTTTTTATGTCTTTCATCATGGAGGGTCCTTAGTGAAAATATTTGATTATGAAGATGTGCAGTTAGTTCCAAATAAATGTATTGTAAACAGTCGTTCAGAATGTGACACTAGTATAACTCTAGGCAAGCACACATTCAGAATGCCGGTCGTCCCAGCAAATATGCAAACGATCGTGGATGAAGAAATTGCCGAATTTTTGGCTGAAAATGGCTATTTCTATATTATGCATCGTTTTGATGAATTGGATCGCATTCCATTTATTAAAAGAATGCAAGAGAAAAAGTTGATTACTTCAATCAGTGTGGGTGTGAAAGCCAATGAGTATATGTTTGTTGAGGAGTTAGCTAGTCAAAAGCTGCAACCAGACTATATGACCATCGATATAGCTCATGGGCATTCTGATAGTGTCATCAGAATGATCAAACATATTAAGATGCATTTGCCTAATACGTTTGTTATCGCTGGAAATGTTGGTACCCCCGAAGCTGTACGTGAATTAGAGAATGCCGGTGCGGATGCAACGAAAGTTGGTATAGGGCCTGGCAAGGTTTGCATCACTAAAATCAAAACGGGTTTTGGAACCGGAGGATGGCAACTTTCTGCACTGCGATGGTGTGCAAAAGCAGCACGTAAACCGATTCTCGCGGATGGCGGGATTCGTACACACGGAGACATCGCAAAATCGGTGCGTTTTGGTGCTTCAATGGTGATGATCGGGTCACTTTTTGCCGGCCATGAAGAATCGCCTGGAGAAACAAAGGTGGAAAATGGTGTGGTGTACAAGGAATACTTCGGAAGTGCGTCTGAATTTCAAAAAGGTGAAAAGAGAAATGTTGAAGGTAAGAAAATTTGGATTCCTTATAAAGGTAGTTTAAAAGACACATTGGTTGAGATGGAACAAGATTTACAATCCTCCATTTCTTATGCTGGCGGAAAAGATTTGGAAGCCATCCGTAAAGTTGATTATGTCATTGTAAAAAATTCTATTTTTAATGGGGATACCATTTAAGTATAGAGAGGCGGCTTATGTAAGTCGTCTTTTTTTGTATTTGACAAGGTAGCTAAATTGGGTTAGTTTTGGATCATCCAATTAGAAAAGAGTGTTTTTCATGTGGTTCTTGAACAAAACAGAAAAAAAACCGATCTACCAACAGATCATTGAACAAATCGTTACTTATATTCAAGAAGGACAATTGCAGCCAGGAGAACGATTGCCATCGGAACGGCGATTGGCTGAAGCATTCGATGTCAATCGTTCTACAGTCGTCCATGCTCTAGATGAGTTGGCTGCTCTTGGCTGGGTTCTTCGCAAACGAGGCAGCGGAACGATCGTCAACGAAACAAAGTGGGGGCGAAGTGCTGCACCGCGTGTTGATTGGCGAAAAATGCTTAAACCTGATTCTTATCAAAAGGATCCTTATTTGCAGGCACTACAAGAAAAGACCAAGGAAAAAACAGTGATGAATCTTTTTTCTGGAGAGCTCCCTTTGAATCTGATTCCAGATTTTCGTTTTCCTTCTTATACATGGGAAGAGTTGCTGATCGAAGAAAGAAAACAAACCGAGTTGGGATATCCACTACTTCAAGAGGTTATTTGCAAACGATTAAAAAGCGAACAAGATATTCAGGTCGACAGTAGCCAAATCTTGATAACCTCAGGTGCTCAACAGGCATTATTCTTATTATTGCAGGTCTTATTGGAGAATGGGGATACCGTTGCGATCGAAGACCCGTCATTTCTCTATTCATTGCCTATTTTTGAGACTGCCGGTATCAAGGTTTACGGCGTTTCCTCTGACCAAGCAGGAATCAGGATCGATGAATTGGAACAATTAATACTTGCAAAGCGCATCAAACTGATCATTGTGAATCCGACCTTTCAAAATCCTACTGGACAAACGATGTCTCTAAAGCGAAGAGAAGAACTGATTGCATTAAGTTTAAAATATCAAATCCCGTTGATAGAGGACGATGTGTTTAGTGAATTGCATTTCAAAAAACTGCCTTTATCGCTAAAGGCGATTTCTCCGCGTCAGGTCATTCATTTGGGGTCTTTGTCCAAAATCTTTGGATCATCGATCAAAATTGGCTGGATCGTAGCTGATCGCGCCTTGATTCAGCGGTTGGCTGAGGCAAAACAAAGGATGGACTTTTCTATTAGTATTTTCCCGCAAGTAATCGCTCATACCGCCTTATCGGATAAATCATTTGAGAAAAACCGAGCACACTTAGTACAAACCTTGAAAGAAAGGGCAGAATATTTTGAGAACATCGTGGATGAACTCGGTTCGAACTGGACGTGTCATCCAATTCAGGGAGGACTCTATGGCTGGTTGACTTGGAAAGGGAGAACTCTGACACGAAAAGACTGGCGGATTTTCTTGCAAAAAAATCTACTGGTGGCGCCCTCTTTTCTTTTCAGTAATGATACAATGTCTATGCGGATAAATTATACGCGTATGTCTTTTGATGAAATGAATGATTTTGTTAAAAGACTCAAAGAGATTTCAATTTGTTTAGGAGGGGAATCGGTTGAATGAAACGTTAAAGGTTATGAAGGAACATCGTACGTATCGTGATTTTGATGAAAACTACCAGTTAAAACAAGAGGATCTGCAGTACATCCTTGATGCAAGCAGGCAGGCACCGAGTTGGATGAATGGACAAATGTATAGCATAATCGTAATAAGGGATTTAGAGCTGCGACGAAAATTCGTAGACATGAATCCTGGAAATCCTCACATGTTGAAAAGTTCGGTTTTCTTGTTATTCGTTGCAGATTTAAAGCGAACGAAAAAAGTCGCAGACCATTTCGAGGTTGATTATCCTATGAATAAGGGCTTAGATTTTTTGATTACTGCCGTTACAGACGCTTCTTTAGCTTTGGAAAATGCAGTCATTGCTGTAGAGGCACTAGGATTAGGCAGTGTTGTAGTTGGAAGCATTCGTAAAGATATCGATGAAATCAGTCGCTTGTTGAATTTGCCAGATTATGTGATGCCGCTTGCTGGGCTGAGCATTGGCAAACCGATCGTTGAGATGCGAGTAAAACCTCGCTTGCCTGAAAAGGCAGTTATTCATTATGATCACTATCAGGACTATGATTACGATGTTATTGAGGAATATGTCACGACGATGCAGACCTTTGCTGAAGCACGTGAAACGAAACTGTGGAGTCAAAAGTTTGCTGATTATTTTTCAGCAGGGCCCAATACAAAAGTGGATAAATTCTTACAAAAACAAAAGTTGTTTTCTGAAAACCAATCATCATCATTGACAGATCTAAAATAATTGATTATAGTGATGTTGAAAATATAATTAATTGTTAGGTGAGGCTCCTATATGGACACAAGCTGCTGCCGCGAAAGAATCGAGAGACTCTTAGTTGGTGGAACAGGAATCATCGTGAAGGTGATTCATAATGCAGCTGACAGATATTCTGTCTACGCCCTATAGTGCTAAAGCTCGACGATGACCATGATTGCTAAAGCGCGTGCTCATTTTCGAGTGCGCGCTTTTTTATGTGCTGTTCGTTGTACATATCCGGTAAGAGACAGCAAATCATGCACTGTTCAATGAGACTTATCTATGAGGAATGAAAGAGAGGTGAGGGACAATGGATCATCCTGAAGGAAGTAGTCAAAGAAAAGCGAAAACACGATCGAAGAGAACTTACGTTTTCTTCAATGTTAGGAGGAATTATGATGATGAACAGAAAAAACCTCATCTCACGCAAAGTAAACAAAGACCAAGAATTAAAAAAACTGGCAATACTATCTGATCGCGATCTTTTTTTGACTCTGCGCACTTCGTTGCAAGGTCTATCGGAAAAGGATGCTCAGTCGCGGTTAGAAGAATATGGTCCTAATGAAGTTTCTGCACAAAAACCTACACCAGCCTTGTTATTATTTATTCAAGCATTCAATGACTTGTTTGTATATGTATTGGCTTTGTTAATGGTCGTTTCTATTTTAACAGCGGATTATGAAGCTGCTATCGTTATGGGTATTATGATTTTATCTAGTGCGCTGATTACATTCATTCAAGAATATCGGTCGCAAAAGGCCAGTATTGAGTTAAAGGAACTGATTGAAAATACTGCAGCGATCACTCGTGAAGGAGAAACAAAAGAAATTCCTATGGATGAAGTCGTTCCAGGAGACATTCTAACACTAGCGACTGGAGACATGATTCCTGCAGATGCTGTTTTGATCTGGACAAAGGATTTGTTTGTGAACCAATCCTCTTTGACCGGGGAATCAATGCCTGTCGAAAAATTTGTGTCTGATCAGAAAGTAGGACAGGATGACACGGCGTTGGATACAACGAATCTTGTGTTTATGGGAACGGATGTGTTAAGCGGACAAGGAAAAGCTATTATTTTAAAAACAGGACAACACACTTTTTTTGGTGATATTGCCAAAAATGCTACTACTAAAAGGGGAAAAACTTCTTTTGATAGCGGCTTGTCACGAGTTAGTAAAGTATTGCTGCGGTTGATTCTGGTACTATTCCCATTGGTTTTTGTAATCAACGGGATTACCAAGGGGGATTGGGGAAATGCATTCTTCTTTGCCATTGCAGTCGCGGTCGGGTTGACTCCTGAAATGCTGCCAATGATCGTGAGCTCTAATTTAGCCAAAGGAGCGATGACACTATCGAAGCACAAAGTGATCGTTAAGGAGCTCCCTTCCATTCAAAATTTAGGCAGTATGGATGTGTTATGTACTGATAAAACAGGGACAATCACTGAAGATCGAGTGGTATTGGTGCAGCATCTGGATCCGTTAGGAAAGGAAAATGACGAAGTTTTAGATTTGGCTTTTCTAAATTCAACACATCAAACAGGTTGGAAAAACTTGATGGATATCGCGGTAATTAATTACTATGAAGAACAGAAGCGGCAATTGAATTTTAAGGATGTTCAAAAGATCGATGAAATTCCTTTTGATTTTTCTCGTCGCCGGTTAACAGTAGTGGTAAAAGCGGACGGCCACCAATGGATGATCACTAAAGGTGCTGTTGAGGAAATGTCTGCGGTGTGTAAATATGTTGAAATCAATGGAGAGATCTTAGAATTGACCGAAGATCTACGACAACAACTAAATGAAGTCAATGAAACAATGAATCGTCAAGGAATGCGTGTAATCACGGTTGCAATGAAAAGAGATGCACACAGCGATGCAGTATACAGTGTGGAGGATGAAAAGGATATGACCTTAATTGGTTTTATGGGCTTTTTAGATCCCGCAAAGGAATCTGCGATCACAGCAATCTCGTCTTTGCATCAACACGGTGTTTCCGTGAAAGTTCTGACTGGTGACAATGCAATTGTGGCTCAAAAAGTTTGTCAAGATGTCGGAATCGATGCTGCTCAATACTTGCTTGGTACACAAGTAGACGAGTTAACGGATGAGCAGCTGCAAAACAAAGCCGAACAGATTCATTTGTTTGCAAAACTTAATCCTATGCAAAAAGCAAGAATCATTGAAGCATTACAAACCAGCGGACACACTGTGGGCTTTATGGGAGATGGTATCAATGACGCTCCGGCTCTAAGAAAAGCAGATGTGGGTATTTCGGTAGACACCGCTGCTGATATCACGAAGGATGCAAGCTCCATCATTTTACTAGAGAAGAGCTTGAATGTGCTAGAAAATGGAGTGATCGAAGGCAGACGTGTGTTTAGCAATATGATGAAATATATCAAAATTACAATCAGTTCAAACTTCGGAAATGTTTTCTCTATTCTGGTGGCCAGTGCTTTCTTGCCATTTTTACCAATGCTGTCTTTGCAGCTGCTGTTACAAAATCTCATTTATGATATCGCTCAATTGACAATTCCTTGGGATAGAGTAGATGAGGAAGAGTTAGAGAGACCAACACGCTGGGAAACTACCGGGTTGATGAAGTTTACGATTTTCATTGGGCCTGTTAGTTCGATCTTTGACATTTTGACCTTTTTAGTGATGTGGTTTGTTTTTGGAGCAAATACGATCGCAGAACAAAGCCTTTTTCAAACAGGTTGGTTTATGGTCGGATTAGCAACACAAGCATTAGTCGTGTTAATGGTAAGAACAAGAAAAATTCCGTTCTTACAAAGCCGTTCCTCATTGCCTGTATTATTCAGTTTGCTAGGCGCTGTAGGTGTAGGGATTACGATCGTTCTGACCCCATTACGCGAACAATTTGATTTCGTGCAATTGCCTGTAAATTATTGGATCTGGTTCGTTGGCATTGTCGCAGCATATATGCTTGCGATTCAAATAGCAAAATATTTTTATATAAAAATCACAAGAGAATGGATCTAATTGTAACAGAGTAGCTACCTATGCTACTCTGTTTTTTTGACTGGAATGTTATAAGCTGTTTTAGTAAATAGTTCTTAATTTCACAAGAAGGTGAAAAGTGAAAAAAACGTTTTTAAGCCGTTTTAAAAGCGTTTATAAATTAGCACAACCACTATTTTAACGCTTTTTTTATTGAATAATAGTATTCCGTTTTTAAACTCACAAGCTATAATTGTAAATCGCTTTATTTTGTTCAGAATGCCACAGCATATTTGTTGTCATTCGCGTATAAAAATGGTACTTTAGTATTGTAAGCAGTAAAACAATAATACAGATTAGTTAGCTGTATTAATGAAATGATCAACAGAGAGGAATGTATTACAACATGGCAGAAAAAAAGAACAAGATTAATTTTGAAGCCTTAATGGAGAACATCAATGCTGATTTCCCGATTTATCAAGCCCTTGATCAAGAGGGGAAGATCGTCAACGAAGAATTAGTTCCTGATCTATCTGATGATGAATTGGTGGAGTTAATGAAGCGTATGGTTTGGTCACGTGTTTTGGATCAACGTTCAACGGCATTGAATCGTCAAGGGCGACTTGGTTTTTATGCGCCTACAGCAGGGCAAGAAGCGAGTCAGCTGGCTAGTCACTTTGCATTTGAAAAAGAAGATGTGCTTCTTCCTGGCTATCGAGATGTTCCACAACTTATTCAACATGGTCTGCCGCTTTCAGAAGCATTCCTATGGTCTCGTGGTCACATGGCAGGTAATTTATACCCAGAGGATCTTCAAGCGTTACCTCCACAAATTATTATCGGCGCACAATACGTTCAAGCAGCGGGAGTAGCACTGGGCTTGAAGAAGCGAAATAAAAAGAATGTTGTGTTCACTTATACGGGTGACGGTGGTTCATCACAAGGTGATTTTTATGAAGCAATCAACTTTGCAGGAGCCTATAAGGCAAATGCTGTTTTCTATATTCAAAACAATGGATTTGCTATCTCAACACCTCGAGAAAAACAAACAGCTGCTAAAACATTGGCTCAAAAGGCGGTAGCTGCTGGGATTCCTGGTATTCAAGTAGATGGAATGGACCCATTGGCAGTTTACACTGTCTCAAAAATGGCTCGCGAATGGTCGATCAATGGAAATGGTCCGGTTCTGATCGAAGCGTTGACTTATCGTTATGGTCCTCATACCTTATCAGGAGATGATCCAACCCGCTATCGTACCAAAGATATGGATGATGAATGGCAATTGAAAGATCCATTGATCCGTTTCCGGAATTACCTGGCTGAAAAAGGATTATGGTCCGAAGACAAAGAAGAGGAAATCATTGAACAAACGAAAGAAGAGATCAAACAAGCAATTGCAGATGCAGATCGTGCACCTAAGCAAAAGATCTCTGATTTCTTAAAGAATATGTATGAAGTACAACCGCAAAACATCAAGGAACAAATTGAATTTTATGAAGCAAAGGAGTCGAAATAAATCATGGCACAAAAAACAATGATCCAAGCAATTACAGATGCCTTAGCTCTGATGCTTGAAAAAGAAGAAGATGTCCTAGTATTTGGGGAAGATGTCGGCAGCAACGGTGGTGTTTTCCGAGCGACAGAGGGTCTACAGGAAAAATTTGGAGAAGAACGTGTATTCGATACCCCGCTTGCTGAATCAGGAATCGGAGGTCTCGCGTTTGGTTTGGCTTTAGAAGGATTTCGTCCTGTTCCAGAAATCCAGTTCTTCGGGTTTGTCTTCGAGGCAATGGATGAGATCGTCGGACAAATGGCGCGCACCCGCTACCGTATGGGAAATACAAGAAATTTACCTGTAACGATTCGAGCACCTTTTGGCGGAGGCGTTCATACACCAGAATTGCACTCAGACAACTTAGAAGGTCTAATGGCGCAATCTCCAGGATTACGAGTGGTAATTCCATCTAACCCATATGATGCCAAAGGATTATTGATCGCTTCTATTCGAAACAACGATCCGGTCGTTTTCCTAGAGCACATGAAGTTGTATCGCTCGTTCCGTGACGAAGTACCGGAGGGAATTTATGAAGTACCGTTAGACAAAGCAGCAGTAACTAGAGAGGGTTCAGATGTTTCAATCATTACCTATGGCGCGATGGTGCGTGAAGCAATCAAAGCGGCAGACAATTTAGCAAAAGAAGATATCAGCGTTGAAATTGTCGATCTTCGCACGGTGGCTCCTTTGGACGTTCAAACGATCATCAAATCCGTTGAAAAAACTGGGCGGGTAGTGGTAGTTCAGGAAGCACAAAAACAAGCCGGAGTTGCTGCACAAGTAGTTTCAGAGATATCTGAACGTTCAATTCTTTCATTAGAAGCACCGATTGGCCGTGTTTCTGCTCCAGATACGATTTTCCCATTTGGACAGGCAGAAGGTATTTGGTTGCCAAATGCAGCAGATATCGAAGTAAAAGTGAAAGAAATCGTTGAGTTTTAAAAAAGGAGCGAATAAAGAATGGCTTATCAATTTAAATTGCCGGATATTGGAGAAGGTATCGCAGAAGGTGAAATCGTTAAATGGTTTGTAAAACCTGGTGATACGATCGAAGAAGACGACACGTTATTAGAAGTTCAAAACGATAAATCAGTGGAAGAAATTCCTTCACCCGTTACTGGAACGATCAAAACGATTGTTGTTGAAGAAGGAACTGTAGCTAATGTTGGAGATATTCTAGTAGAAATTGACGCTGAAGGACAGACGGATACATCTGATTCAGAGAAGACTTCTGCTCCCGATGAAGAACAGACGCCGGCTCATCCAGCGGCTGAACCAACAGAAAGTTCTAACGGCGAAGGAGTATTCCAGTTCAAATTACCAGATATCGGAGAAGGGATTGCGGAGGGCGAAATCGTCAAATGGTTTGTAAAATCTGGCGATACGATCGAAGAAGACGATACATTGCTAGAGGTTCAAAATGACAAATCAGTAGAAGAAATTCCTTCACCTGTTAAGGGGACAATCAAAACCATTTTAGTTGAAGAAGGCACAGTAGCTAATGTCGGGGACGTCTTAGTAGAAATTGACGCACCTGGACATAACAGTGCCGCTTCAAGTGATCCAGTAAAAGAAAAGGATTCCGAATCTACTGAGGAATCAGCAAAAGGTGTCTCAAAAGATACTTCAGGTGAAGCAGCTGATCCCAATAAGCGAGTTTTAGCGATGCCGTCCGTGCGTCAATTTGCTCGTGAAAAAGATGTAGAAATCACTCAAGTTTCCGCTACTGGAAAAGGTGGACGTGTGACCAAAGAAGATATCGAAAACTTCTTGTCTGGCGGTGGTCAGCAAACAGAATCCCAAGCTGAAAAAATCGAAGCAGCTGAAAAAGCAACAGCCGGTTCTGAAGTTTCAGAACCATCTAAACCCAAAGCTGCCCCAGCAACCCCTTATCGTTCAGATATGGGTGAGATGGAAACTCGTGAAAAAATGACGCCAACGCGAAAAGCAATTGCCAAGGCGATGGTCAATAGTAAACAAACGGCTCCGCATGTAACATTGCATGATGAAGTTGAAGTATCTAAACTTTGGGATCATCGTAAAAAATTCAAAGAAGTTGCAGCTGAAAATGGCACTAAACTTACTTTCTTGCCTTACGTGGTAAAAGCGTTGACTGCTACAGTGAAGAAATATCCTGTCTTAAATGCTTCAATTGATGATGCTGCTCAAGAGATTGTTTACAAAAACTATTACAACATCGGGATTGCGACAGATACGGATCACGGGTTGTATGTTCCGAATATTAAAAATGCCAATATGAAAAGTATGTTTGCGATTGCTGATGAAATCAACGAAAAGGCTGCTGAAGCACATGATGGAAAACTATCAGCAGAGGATATGCGAAATGGAACTATCAGTATTTCAAACATTGGTTCTGTCGGCGGCGGATTTTTCACACCGGTGATTAACCATCCTGAGGTTGCCATACTAGGTGTTGGAACGATTTCGCAACAACCAATCGTCAATCAAGAAGGTGAACTAGCAGTCGGTCGCGTAATGAAATTATCGCTGAGCTTTGACCATCGAATTGTTGATGGAGCGACTGCGCAACAGGCCATGAACAACATCAAACGTCTATTGGCTGAACCAGAACTATTACTAATGGAAGGATGATTGAAACATGGTAGTTGGAGATTTCGCGATTGAATTAGATACAGTGATCATCGGTGCGGGGCCTGGCGGGTATGTTGCCGCCATCCGTGCTGCACAAATGGGACAAACCGTCGCCATTATTGAAAGGGAATATATCGGCGGTGTTTGTCTGAACGTCGGATGTATTCCATCTAAAGCCTTGATCGCTGCTGGGCATCATTATCAAGAATCATTGGATTCAACGACATTTGGTGTAACTAGCGAAAATGTAAAATTGGATTTTACAAAAACCCAAGAATGGAAACAAAGCCAAGTCGTAGATAAATTAACTGGCGGTGTGAAATTTTTACTTAAAAAGCATAAAATCGAAACGATTGAAGGAGAAGCATTCTTCGTGGATGATCATACTCTACGTGTGATCCATCCAGACTCAGCTCAAACGTATTCCTTCAACAACGCGATTGTTGCTACAGGTTCTCGTCCAATTGAGATTCCTGGGTTCAAATTCGGCGGCAGGGTCTTGGATTCGACTGGCGGACTAAGCTTGGAAGAAGTTCCTAAGAAATTTGTAATCATCGGCGGTGGTGTCATCGGAGCTGAGCTTGGCGGAGCGTATGCCAATTTAGGCTCTGACGTAACCATTCTTGAAGGGACTCCGCAAATCTTGCCTACGTATGAAAAAGACATGGTAAAGATCGTGGAAGATGATTTCAAGAAAAAAGGAGTCAAGATCATTACCTCGGCGATGGCTAGAGAAGCGAAGGATAACGGCGACAGTGTAAGTATTCGCTATGAAGTAGATGGCAAGGAAGAAACCATTGAGGCGGATTATGTCATGGTAACCGTTGGGCGTTGGCCAAATACGAATGACATGGGACTTGAACAAGCTGGAGTTGAAATGGACGAGCGCGGCTTGATCCACGTTAACGAACAGGGACAGACGAATATTTCAAACATTTATGCAATTGGAGATGTCACTCCCGGAGCGGCCTTAGCTCATAAAGCCAGCTACGAAGCTAAAATCGTTGCTGAAGCAATTTCTGGTAAAAAAGTTGCGATTGATTATAAAGCAATGCCTGCTGTTGCGTTTACTGATCCAGAACTTGCTTCTGTTGGGATGACGATCAAAGAAGCCAAAGAAGCTGGCTTAGAGGCAAAAGCGTATAAATTCCCATTTTCCGGGAATGGACGCGCGCTGTCTCTAGCCAAAACAGAAGGCTTTATTCGATTGGTCACAACCGTTGAAGACAATGTGATCATCGGTGCTCAAATTGCTGGTGTTAGTGCCAGTGATATGGTATCGGAATTGGCGTTAGCGATCGAATCTGGAATGAATGCAGAGGATATCGCATTGACGATTCACCCGCATCCGTCATTAGGAGAAATTGTGATGGATGCTTCAGAACTAGCTTTAGGCTTGCCTATTCATACCTAAAATTGATAAGCCGAGTGGAAACGCTCGGCTTTTTTGTGTTCTAAAAGCATGGTACACTATGAATGGAATGGAGGAATACTCTTGAATAATTATAGTTATCCGATCGATCCTGATTGGACTAGAGATGAACTGGTTGCTGTGATCGATTTTCTCAACCTCGTTGAACAAGCAAATGAAAGAGGAATAGAAACGAAAACATTTCTAGATGGGTATCAAAAATTTAAAACGGTGGTGAAGAGTATCGGTGAGGAAAAACGCTTAGGCAAAGAATTCGAGTCCGTCAGCGGGTATTCTCTTTACCGAACGGTTCAAAAAGCCGAGCATACTACAAGCAAGTCATTTAAAATGTAAAGCATACTATTGTCGTCAGTTATAAGAATAGGAAGTGAAGAAAATGGAAAAAGAAATCATTCAATGGATTTACGAAGCAGGAGAAAAGATTAGAACTGCCATTCGTCAAGAGACGTTTGTCGTTGATCAAAAGAGCAGCCGAACCGATTTAGTAACAGATGTGGACAAGTCCATTCAAGATTTTTTGGCCGATAAGATTCAACAATTTGATTCTTCTGCGACTATTTTAGGAGAAGAGAACGGACAAGACAAGACTCCCATTGACAAAGGAAGAGTTTTTGTTATCGATCCGATTGATGGAACCTTGAATTTTGTCATGCAGAAGGAAAATTTTTGCATCATGCTGGCGGTCTACGAAGAAGGAATCGGTCAATTAGGATTCATTTATGATGTCATGCGAGATGACCTATTCTGGGGTGGACGAAAAGTAGGCGGGGTTTATCATAATGAAGATTTATTAGCCCCTCCTCCAAACAAGAGATTGAGTGACGGACTTTTAGGAATGGGAATCTCTATTTTTGCCGATAACTATTACCACACAAGGGAGATTGGGGAACGCTCAATGGGCGTACGGGTGTTAGGCTGTGCAGGCCTTGATTTTATCGCCATCCTGAAAGGGATACAAATTGGTTATATCAGTTTGTTAAGCCCCTGGGATTATGCGGCGGGAAGTATCATGATGGAACAATTTGGCATGGCATTTTCTGGCGCAGAGCATCAGCCTCTAAAATTTCAAGATCGAGAACTCTTTATCGGGTTGACCCAGGCGGCAATGGACGACGTAATCCAAATAATTGCTTAAGAAAATTCGTTTTCTGAAAAAATGAAAATGTTTTACTAACAATTCCCCTGAATATCTGCTATAATGTCTTGTCGAGTGACTTGTTACAAGAAAAGGAGCAATTATAGTGAAATACAGAGATGATATTCGTAACGTTGCCATTATCGCCCATGTTGACCATGGGAAAACAACGTTAGTGGATGAAATGTTGAAACAATCAGATACCTTAGACAGCCATGTAAGCTTACAAGAACGGGCAATGGACTCCAATGCGCTGGAAAAAGAGCGTGGCATTACCATTCTTGCTAAAAATACCGCAGTAAACTACAAAGACTACAAGATCAATATCATGGACACACCTGGACACGCAGACTTCGGCGGCGAAGTTGAACGTATCATGAAAATGGTTGATGGTGTATTGCTAGTGGTCGATGCCTATGAAGGGACAATGCCTCAGACACGTTTTGTTTTGAAAAAAGCGTTAGAGCAACATTTGATCCCGATCGTAGTTGTTAATAAAATCGACAAGCCTTCAGCTCGTCCTGAAGCAGTTGTTGATGAAGTGTTAGAATTGTTTATCGAATTAGGCGCTGACGACGATCAATTGGATTTCCCAGTGATCTACGCTTCAGCTTTAAATGGAACCTCTAGCTTGTCTGATGATCCGGCTGATCAGGAAGAAACCATGGTTCCTGTATTTGATACCATCGTTGAAAAAATTCCCGCACCAGTTGACAACAGCGAAGATCCATTGCAATTCCAAGTTTCTCTATTAGATTACAATGACTACGTTGGTCGTATCGGGATTGGCCGTATCTTCCGTGGAAAAATCAAAGTTGGTGACCAAGTGTCCTTGCTTAAGTTAGATGGGTCAGTGAAAAACTTCCGGGTAACTAAGATTTTTGGTTTCTTTGGATTGAAACGTCTGGAAGTTCAAGAAGCCAAAGCGGGAGACTTGATCGCTTTGTCAGGGATGGAAGATATCTTCGTTGGTGAGACAGTCACACCAGTCGACCATCAAGATGCTTTACCGATTCTTCACATTGACGAGCCTACTTTGCAAATGACTTTCCTAGTAAACAACTCTCCATTTGCAGGTCGTGAAGGAAAATATGTTACTGCGCGTAAGATCGAGGAACGTTTGATGTCTGAGTTGCATACGGATGTTTCTTTGCGTGTCGAACCGACTGATTCTCCAGATGCCTGGATTGTATCTGGCCGTGGAGAGCTGCATTTATCAATCATGATCGAAAATATGCGTCGTGAGGGCTATGAGTTGCAAGTGTCTCGTCCAGAGGTAATCGAACGTGTCGTCGATGGTGTTCGCTGCGAACCATTTGAGCGTGTCCAGATCGACACACCTGAAGAATACATGGGCAGTGTAATTGAAGCGTTAGGCCAAAGAAAAGCCGAAATGCAAGACATGATCCATTCAGGCAATGGTCAAGTACGTTTAGTATTTTTAGCTCCTGCACGCGGATTGATCGGTTTTACTACGGAATTTTTGTCAATGACTCGTGGATATGGAATCATGAATCATACATTTGATCAATATTTGCCGATGATCGCTGGCAATTTAGGCGGGCGTCGAAATGGTGCATTGGTGTCTGTTGACAATGGGAAAGCCACCACTTACTCTATCATGAGTGTTGAAGAACGCGGAACGGTTTTTGTTGAACCTGGTACAGAAGTTTACGAAGGAATGATCGTCGGGGAGAACAGCCGCGACAAAGATCTAGGAGTAAACATCACGAAAGCAAAACAAATGACCAATGTACGGTCTGCCACAAAGGATCAAACATCTGTCATCAAAAAACCACGCATTTTGACATTGGAAGAATCGCTGGAATTTCTAAATGATGATGAGTATTGCGAAATTACTCCAGAGAGCATTCGTTTAAGAAAACAAATCTTAAACAAATCAGAACGTGAAAAAGCTGCGAAGAAAAAGAAAATCGCTGAATAATTTTTTAAGAGTCTCTTTCCAGAGGCTCTTTTTTTACACTCGTTTGTTCCACATTTTACAATTGTTTCACGGATATGAACATACGAGAAACCGTCGTTCTGTGTTTTCATTTTGATTTTCGATTTTGTCATCTTTCTGTAACAAATAGGACCTGTGTAAAACTCTAAAAAGCCGAACGAAAAATTTAATAATCGCTTATATACTCGTTTTTTTCTCCTGTTTCGTTTTTTTCTGTGCTATAATATTGAAACTAAGATAGGAGGGAAGCAAAAATGGAAACCGTATCTTCTGATTTTGCTCTAAAAATACTGAATGACGATGCTGAACGCATCAAGCTGTTGATTCGCAATCAACAAAATAGTCTCTGTATCTCCCAATGTAAAGCTTTTGAAGAAGTTGTCGATACGCAGATGTACGGCTTTTCACGACAAGTGTTTTTTGCAGAGAGAATTGGCATTTTAGAAAAAGGTCGAGGACAGCAGATGTTAAGTGATCTGGAAGCTGAGCTGAATGGCCTTTACACTGAAATATATGAAAATCAACAAGAAATTAGCGAGGAGGAGTAATCCTTGCCTAAGCTGAGGAAACGTCACTTTTTAGATTATAGTATTTTAATTCCCTATTTGGTTCTTTCGATCGTCGGGTTGATTTTTGTTTACAGCTCAACTTCGTACTTGCTGATTTCAGCTGACCGAAGTCCTTCCTCACTGGTCATTACACAGGCAGCCTTTTGGCTCGTCAGCCTTGTTGTCATCACATTGATGTATAAAATGAAAACAGATGTACTAAAAAGTCAGCAATTGATTGTTTTTTCTACATTGCTGATTTTCGTTTTGTTGATCATTACGTTATTCCTTGGGGATGAGATCAATGGGGCAAAGGGGTGGATCAGCATTGGTCCTCTAAACATGCAGCCGGCTGAATATCTAAAAATCATGGTTATCTGGTACTTGTCTTACATTTTATCAAAACGGCAAGATACGATCCAAGAGAATTTTTGGTCTGATATGAAACGGCCGATGATATTAGTGCTGTTGATGGTTTTATTAGTTGCCATCCAGCCAGATATGGGGAATGCAGCAATCATCACTTTATTGGCAGTTATTCTTTTATTAGCCAGCGGAATCAATTGGGTGTACAGTTTGATCGTAGCGACTGGTGGAATTGCTGGAAGTTATTTGATTATTGAGTTTTTGATCAATTTTGGGAAGTATATTTTTCCTGCGCGGTTTCAATATATCGTTAGCCGCTTTGAAAGCTTCCAAAACCCCTTTAAATATGAATTAGACCAAGGGCACCAATTGGTCAATGGCTATTACGCGATGTATAATGGCGGCTGGTTCGGACGCGGACTTGGCAATAGTATTGAAAAAAAAGGGTTCTTAAGTGAAGCCCATACAGATTTTATTTTTTCGATTGTCATTGAAGAGGTAGGACTGATTGGCGCATTGCTGATTTTAGGTGTCCTTATTTTTATGATCATCCGTATCTTTCTAGTAGGGATACGTTCTAAAAAAACATTCAATTCCTTGATTTGTATTGGAATTGGCAGTTTATTTTTATTGCAGTTGTTTATTAATCTTGGTGGATTGTTAGGTTTGATTCCGTTGACCGGTATTACGTTTCCTTTCTTGAGTCAAGGAGGAAATAGTTTGCTGGTGTTGTCAGTAGGTGTTGCGTTTGCATTGAACATCAGTGCTGATGAAAAACGAACTAAACTTGCGATTGAATATGAATATTTGAAAAGTCAGGAGTGAAGTGCATGAAAAAAGTATTAGTGGCAAATCGTGGGGAAATCGCAACAAGGATTTTTCGTGCGTGCAGCGAGTTGGGGATCAAAACAGTTGGGGTATTTGCTGAAGAAGATACCTACTCTGTGCATCGATTCAAAGCAGACGAGGCTTATTTAGTTGGTAAAGGGAAAAAGCCGATCGATGCTTATTTAGATATTGAAGACATTATCCGTGTAGCGAAAGAAGCAAAAGCAGATGCCATTCACCCTGGATACGGTTTTTTATCAGAAAATCTCGAATTTGCGAAACGTTGCGAAGAAGAGGGAATTGTTTTTGTTGGGCCTTCCGTCCATCATCTAGATATTTTTGGAGATAAAATTAAAGCCAAAACCGCTGCTTTGGATGCAGGAATTGCTTCGATTCCTGGATCAGATGGGCCAGTTGATTCCGTCAATGATATTTTAGCTTTCGCAGATTCCCACGGATATCCGATCATGATCAAAGCTGCTTTAGGCGGCGGCGGTCGAGGCATGCGGGTTGCTCATGATGAAAAAGAGGCCCGTGAAGGATACGAGAGAGCAAAAAGTGAAGCAAAAGCGGCTTTTGGAAGCGACGAAGTCTATGTAGAAAAATACATTGGAAATCCCAAGCATATTGAAGTACAGATTCTTGGCGACAGTCATGGCAATGTGATTCACTTATTTGAGCGAGATTGTTCTGTCCAACGGCGTCATCAAAAAGTCGTTGAGGTTGCACCTTGTCTTTCTTTAACTGACGAGCAGCGTCAGGCGATTTGCGGTGCAGCAGTTCAATTGATGAAACACGTGGGCTACATCAATGCTGGTACTGTGGAGTTTCTCGTTGAGGGAGACAAATTCTACTTTATTGAGGTTAATCCTAGGGTTCAAGTAGAGCATACGATTACCGAACTGATCACAGGTGTTGATATTGTGACGACGCAGCTTTTGATCGCTCAAGGTAAGGATCTGCATAAAGAGATCGGTTTGCCGACTCAAGAAAAGGTAACCATGAGCGGCTCTGCGATCCAGTGTCGTGTCACGACGGAGGATCCGTTGAACGGCTTTATGCCAGACACCGGTAAGATTGATACGTATCGCTCTCCAGGGGGATTTGGGGTTCGTTTAGATGTTGGGAATGCTTATGCCGGTGCTGTTGTGAGTCCGCATTTCGATTCCTTGCTTGTGAAGGTTTGTACCCATGCGTTGACTTTTGACCAAACAATTCAAAAAATGCAGCGTTGTTTACGTGAATTCAGAATTCGGGGTGTCAAAACTAATATTCCATTCATGCATAATGTCATCAGTCACCCGGTTTTCCAAAGCGGTGATGCGAAGACAACGTTTATTGATAATACGCCTGAGTTGTTTGAATTCCCTAGAGTACGAGATCGTGGAAATAAAACGATGCGATACATTTCTGAGATCACAGTCAATGGATTTCCAGGGATTGAAAAGAAAAAGAAGCCTTTCTTTGAGCTGCCTAGACAAGCGAAGGATCTAGAGATTCGGACAGTTGAAACAGCTAAACAAATCTTAGATACTAAAGGGGCAGTGGCTGTTGCTCAATGGGTTAAAAGTCAAAAAAATGTTTTGTTGACAGATACAACGTTCCGTGATGCCCATCAAAGTTTATTGGCTACCCGAGTACGAACACACGATTTTGTAAATATCGCTCAAGCAACCAGCCAGGCGCTCCCTGAATTATTTTCAAGTGAAATGTGGGGGGGAGCAACTTTTGATGTTGCGTATCGTTTCTTAAGCGAGGATCCTTGGAAACGACTGAAATTGCTGCGTAAAGCTATGCCGAATACGCTGCTTCAAATGCTATTCCGAGGCTCGAATGCAGTAGGCTATTCCAATTATCCAGACAATGTGATTGAAGAATTTATCAAAGAAGCGGCTCATCGAGGCATTGACGTCTTTCGTATTTTCGATAGCTTAAACTGGATTCCTCAAATGGAAAAAAGCATTCAGGTCGTACGGGATTCTGGAAAAATTGCTGAGGCTGCGATTTGCTACACCGGCGACATTTTAGACCCTGCTCGAACGAAGTACAATGTTCAATACTACAAGGACATGGCAAAGGCTTTAGAGGACGCTGGAGCGCATATTATTGCAATCAAGGATATGGCAGGATTGCTGAAACCTCAGGCGGCGTATCGATTGGTGAGCGAGTTGAAGGAAGTGACTAGTTTGCCAGTTCATTTACACACCCATGATACTGCCGGAAATGGGATTATTACGTGTTCTGCTGCAGTTAAGGCTGGTGTCGATATTGTCGACGTTGCTATGAGTGCTATGAGTGGTGCAACGAGCCAACCGAGCCTAAGTAGTTTATACTATGCTTTAGAGAATGCTGGAAGAACACCAGATATCAGTTTAAATAATGTTCAGCAATTGAACCATTATTGGGAAGATGTCCGGCCTTACTATCAAAGCTTTGAAAATGGAATCGTAGCAGCTCAAACAGAGGTCTACCAGCATGAGATGCCGGGTGGACAGTACTCAAATCTGCAACAACAAGCAAAGGCGGTAGGTTTGGGTGACCGTTGGGATGAAATCAAAGCAATGTACCAATCCGTAAATATGATGTTTGGTGACATCGTAAAAGTAACGCCTTCCTCGAAAGTCGTTGGCGATATGGCCTTGTTTATGGTTCAAAACGATTTAACTGAACAAGATATTTATGATCGAGGCGATGAATTAAGCTATCCGGATTCTGTGATCAGCTTCTTCCAAGGAGAGATTGGCCAACCAGTAGGTGGATTTCCTAAAGAGTTGCGCAAGATCATTTTACAGGGTCGCCCTGCCTTAGATGAACGACCTGGTTCACTGGCAGCTCCCGTGGATTTTGAGAAAGTAAAAAGTGAACTGGCAGAAATGATTGGTTTTGAGCCGAGTAAGACGGATATTCTCAGCTATTTGATGTATCCGCAAGTGTTCCTCGATTATCAAAAAGCGTATAGTCAATTTGGAGATGTCACATTATTGGATACTCCTACATTTTTCACTGGAATGCGTCTTGGTGAAACGATCAATGTTCAGATCGAAAAAGGAAAAATGTTGATCATCCGTTTAGACGAGATCGGTGAAGCAGATATTGAAGGCAATCGTACACTGTTCTTTAATTTGAATGGTCAAAGACGGGAGATCACCGTCAAAGATTCATCCATCAAGAGTTCAGTACAAACCAAACGTAAAGCCGAACCAACAAATCGTGAACAAATCGGAGCGACGATGTCCGGCTCGGTTCTCAAAGTACTTGTTAAGCGCGGAGAACATGTTGAGAAGGGCCAACCTTTGCTGATCACTGAGGCAATGAAAATGGAAACGTCCATCGATGCACGTTTTGATGGAAAAGTCGACCATATTTACGTAGAAGAAGGCGAAAGCATTTCTTCCGGTGATTTATTGATTGAAGTAAAAGAAAATTAGGAGTGTTCTGGTTTGAAGAGAATGATCGGCTTTCTTAGTATCTTTATCATCGTTTTGATTGGTTACTATGTACAGCCGATCATTTTTCCGCCAAAACCTGCAGAGCCGTCGCCAGTGGAGCAGCAAAATCGGCCTGCGACCCATAAATCGATCCGACACGAAACGATCCAAACGGAAGGTTATGCCCAATATGTCGATCAGCCGCTAACGGAAGTCGAAATGAACTTTGGGGAACCTGCACGCATCGAACAAAGTGGTTTTTTTTACGAAACTCGGATCTATCCTCTTGAAAAGGGATCTTTAGAAGTCAATATTGAAGAAGGCACGGTTGTTTCAATTAACATGTTTAGTGCAAAATCAGAGAGTGCTCCTTTTACCTTTGGGATGACGAATCAACAATTAGCTCAGCAGATGAGCTTGTCTGCTAATTTTGCTGTTTCCTATGACGAGGAGCCCGTTGACATCGAATTAAGCGAAGAAGATATGCGCTATCGTCCTTTGATTGCTTTTGACAATGGAACGTTTGCGATTGCTTTTTTTGACGCAAAGAAGGATCGGCTTCTGGGTCTCAGCTATATGAACATTGAAATGCTCTTGCGATTGATGCCTTACCAAATCAACAGCGGCAATCCGCTTTCTTTTCTCGTCCAGGAAAGCGAACTCGACTGGATGGTCATTAATCAACAAAAGGCACAGCGATTGACAGAAGTCGTTAATTTTTTCCGAAGAGGTCAAAAGCTGCCTGCTTATTCATTTCAGACTGAAAAAGAAAGCCACAGCCAGAAACTGCTTGACGATTTTTTATCTGCACCTGAAGATCTTTTGTCAGATGAGCGGCATGAAGAATGGTTATCTAAGCAGAGTGCTCGACTGAATAGTATGCCCTTCAGCTTGCGTCCTGAAGAACTCGATCAGTTGAAAAAAATAAATGGTTTAGCAAAAGATCCAGGGTTATTCTATTCACCGGTCATAGATCCAACCTTCACCGTCTTTCAATGGCTTACCCAAAACTCGTACCACGAATTTTTTTCTGATCAGCAGCAAGAACAAATAGACGTTGCGTTTAATCATGAAAATGTGCTAGTCTTGTTACAGGAAGCAAATCAAACAAAGGACAGTGACTAAGGTGATTATCAACGAATCATTGTTTGCTCTGGAGGATCAAACCCTTGATTTGATTGGGGAGATCAAAATGAGCAATACATTTTGTACTTATATCAACAAAAAGAAACAAATGAACGCCTGCTTGGATGTGCAGAGGATAAAAAAAGAGTTTGTGGCCAAAAAAGAAGCTTTTGAACAAATTCAAAACTTTGGTGAGTATGCACCGGATTTTTCTGAGAAACAGAGAAGCGTACGCAAAGCCAAGCGCACTTTGGATCTGAATGAGAAGGTGGCTGCTTTTCGGTTGGCAGAGACGGATTTGCAAACACTATTGGATTCGCTTGGGCAATCTATTGCTTCCACGTTGTCACCAGAAATCAAGGTAGAGGCTGGGAATCCATTTTTTGAAACAAAAGGTCATACATGTAAGGGGACTTGTCATGGATAATTCGGAATTTATCGTACAAAAGAGACGTGGATTGATCGTCTGGGTCTATTCATTGAAACAGCTGAAAAATTTGAAACGTCATGGTCTGATTCATTATGTTTCTCGGAAGCTTAAATATGTTGTATTATACGTGAATGAAGACGACGTCGATGAGATCGAAAATAAACTTGCTGCTTTGCACTTTGTTCGTCGTGTCGAGCGCTCTTATAGACCAGACATTGAGATGAATTTTGCTGACCGAATCGGGACGAAAGCTGCATATCAAGTGAAAGACGAAGAGGAATTAGATGTCGTAGAAGCCAACACAAAGATACGTTTAGCTGAGACAGTCTAACGAAGATGAAAAATGTCTGATTTGATCAAACATTTTTCATCTTTTTCTTTTATAATAAGATAGATTCTGAAGAAAAAGGAGAATATCATGCGAGTCGTTGCAGGTGAATACGGAGGCAGAACAATCAAATCCTTGTCAGGAAATACTACCCGTCCTACAACGGACAAAGTAAAGGGAGCAATCTTTAACATGATCGGTCCCTACTTTTCAGGTGGACGTGTTTTAGATCTTTTCTCTGGCAGTGGGTCTTTAGGTATTGAAGCAATATCTCGAGGAATGAGCCAAGCGGTATTGGTCGAGAAAAATTACCGTGCGATGCAAGTAATCAAAGAAAATGTGGCTATGACTAAAGAACCCGAAAAGTTTCAATTAATGAAAATGATCGCTAATCAGGCAATTCAGCAATTAGCAAAAGAGGAAGTTCGCTTTGATCTTGTGTTGTTGGATCCACCATATGCGGAACAGGAACTCATCAAGCAAATCGAGTTTCTGTTACAGCATGAATTACTAAATGCTGATTCAGTAATCGTATGTGAAACAGATAAAGCAGTCACCCTTCCAGAGAGGATTGGTCAGCTGGTTCAACGAAAAAGGCATATCTATGGAATTACTGCTGTTACCATCTATGATTTGGAGGAGGAAAAATGAAACGAATCGCACTATTTCCAGGGAGTTTTGATCCATTGACAATGGGACACCTAGATACGATCGAGCGAGGGGCAAAACTTTTTGATGAGTTGATTGTTGGGGTTTTTATCAATACCTCAAAAAAAAGTTTATTTGAACCAGATGAAAAACTACGATTGGTCGAAGCATCAGTTCAACATATTCCAAATGTCAGAGTGATTACTCAAGCACAAAAACTGACAGTTGAAGTTGCTGAAGAGCTTGGGGTCCGGTTTTTACTACGCGGAATCAGAAGTGTCAAAGATTATGAATACGAAAAAGAAATTGCGTTGATGAACAAACATCTATCTGCAGAATTGGAGAGTGTCTTTTTACTAGCAAACCCTGAGTACAGTCATATCAGTTCGACGATTCTCAAAGAAGTGATGCTGTTTGACGGAAATGTCAAAGACTATTTACCTGCTCCAGTCTATCAAGCCCTAGAAAAGAAGCGTGAACAATTTGAAAAATAATAAAGTCCCTGTAAAAAAAATCCTTACTGCTTTGCTGATTCTTGTATTTGCAGCTTGCATGCTCGTTCCAATTCCTTATTATGTTGAACAACCAGGCGACACGATTAACTTAAAACAATTAATCACAGTCAATGGAGAAGAGGATCAGCAAGAAGGCTCGTTTAGTTTGACCTCTGTAGGCTTTCGGCGAGCTACTGCTTTTCGAGCACTAGCTGCTCAATTCAAGCCTTTTGAAGATGTTGTATCTGCAGATGAGCTGACAGGTGGATCGACCGATGAAGAATACCAGCAAATGCAGCAATTCTATATGAAATCCTCACAAAATGCTGCGATTGAACAGGCGTTAAAACTTGCTCAAAAGCCCTATGATCTTCAATACAAAGGAGTCTATGTCTTAGGTGTAGAGAAGAATTCAAACTTTGCAGACAAAATCACTGTCGGGGATACAGTCACCAAAGTTGACGGCAAGAGTTTCACCAGTAGTCAAGAATTCATGGATTATGTAAAAAGCCAAAAAGTAGGACAAGAATTAGCGGTCACATTTGAGCACGAAGGTGAAACAAAAACAGCAAAAGGCAAATTGATCGAATTACCGAGTGACAAAAAACCCGGAATCGGAATTACGTTAACCGATCATACTGAAATCAAATCGGAGGAAGAAATCGATATTGATGCAGGAAATATTGGTGGACCTTCAGCGGGGTTGATGTTTACCTTAGAAATTTACGAACAATTGATCGGCAAAGACCTGCGGCATGGCCAAGAAATTGCTGGTACAGGAACGATCGATTCAGAAGGAACGGTTGGGCGTATTGGCGGTATCGATAAGAAGGTGGCCAGTGCAGCAGAGAGTGGCGCAAAAATATTCTTTGCTCCCAATGATGATATCACTAATGAAATGAAAGCAATTCAACCAGATATCAAGACCAATTATCAAGAAGCCGAATCAGCCGCAAAAAAACTTGGGACAGATATGAAGATCGTTCCAGTCAAAACAGTGCAGGATGCGCTGGATTATTTAAATAAACTTTAGGAAAAACCGCCACTTGGCGGTTTTTTTGCGTAAGTTAATAGAAAGGAGGAAGCGATGGATATACGATTGACTAAAAGGCAATGGATTCTTTCACTGACGATCTTCGGAATTAGTCTGATTACAGTTTTGCTTTTGTTCATGCGAAATCAAGGGTTGCCAGAAAAGAAAGAGGCGCTGCTGTTTTCCAGCGAATCGACAGAACAAACGTTTGCCAGCTCTCAATCTAGCGAATCAAAGGAATGGTATGTGGATGTAAAAGGGGCGATCAATCAACCTGGTCTTTACCGGATCAAGGAAGGGATGCGTCTGATGGATGCCGTTGAATTGGCTGGTGGATTCACTAAAGAGGCAGATCAAAAACAGATCAATTTTGCTAAACTGCTATCTGATCAAGAGGTAGTCTATGTACCAAAAAATGGAGAAGAAATTCCAGAAGTACAGCTAGAAACAGGAGGACAAGCGGACAAAAAGGCGGAAGAACAAATTCAAATCAATATTAACACAGCAGACATAACTGAATTGCAGCAGCTTTCCGGGATCGGAGAAAAAAAGGCCCAGGACATTGTGAATTATCGAGAAGAAAATGGCAGCTTTCAATCGATTGATGAGTTGACGAAGGTTTCTGGGATCGGACAAAAGACGCTTGAAAAATTACGAGAGTCTATTACAATATAAGAAAAAGAGAGGAAGAGTGCAGTTGACGACAGAAAGAATTCCTTGGGATCAATATTTTATGGCTCAAGCCGTGTTACTATCTTTAAGAAGTACTTGCAGCCGTTTAGAAGTAGGGGCCACAATCGTACGCGACAAGCGAATCATTGCAGGAGGATATAATGGCTCTGTGAGTGGAGATGTCCATTGTATTGATGATGGCTGTTACGTAGTAGATAATCATTGTCTGAGAACGATCCACGCTGAAATGAATGCACTGCTGCAATGTGCGAAACTGGGAATACCGACAGATCAGGCGGAAGTCTATGTCACACACTTCCCTTGTTTACATTGTACAAAAGCACTGCTTCAAGCCGGTATAAAAAAGATCCATTACTTGAAGGATTATCGCAATGATCCTTATGCCATCGAATTGATCGACCAGGTAGGAGCAAGTGCTCACCAAGTTATTTTGGAGAGTAAATATTTTACAAAACTTCAGTTAGGAGAAGAGGCTGCCGCTTTTCCTGAGGATAATTATTCGTAATTACCTCATTTTACCTGTCCTGACGGCTGCATTAATAGGAGCGATGCTGTATCGATTTCATTGGATATGGCTCGTTCTTTTTCTGTTGCTGTTGATTCGCATTGGCTGGACAAAAAGCAGGGAGCTGATCGCTCTGACCTTCTTGAGCTGTTTAGTTGTCGGCGTTCGGTCACAGGTTTGTATCACTCGACTCCGTGCACCGCTGGAAATGCCGGAATCTGATGTTTTTAAAGTCTTAGAGGATACAGTTAAGGTGAATGGTTCTTCGCTGCAATTCATTGGAGTCGCTGGACGGAAATCATACCGCTTGTACTACCAACTTCCATCCGAAAAAGAGCAAAAGCTTTGGTTATCAGCAGCTCCTCCTAGCTATGTGCTGATTACTGGTGAGTCGTATAAAGCTGACTCTGCTAGAAATCTTGGCGGTTTCAATGCATTAGACTATGATTACAGCTCAGGCATTGTTGGCAGAGTCGATGTGCAAAATCTTAAAACGACCACTGTAAAAGGATTCTCATTGCACCGTCTCCGTTATTCTTGGTTTATGCGAATACAAAAAAAGCTGCCGCAACGCTTGTCATCGTATGTTAATGCTCTTGTGATCGGATATAAAGATGCATTCTTTGACGAGTGGATCACTCCCTATAAGATCAATGGAATTCTTCATTTGTTTACGTTATCAGGAATGCATGTTCAATTCTATTTAGGCTCATTTCATTTGCTGCTGAAAAGGTTGGGAATGACTAAGGAATCAAGACTCTTTGTGTTAATTGTCATAGGAGTGCTTTTTACGATTTTGACAGGAAGGAATATCAGTGTTTTGCGAGCTGTCACAGCTTATTTAATAACTTTCAGCTGTGATTGTTTAGGTTGGAAAAGTTCTAGACTGGACCAGTGGTCGATCAGCTTATTGGCTCTTCTTTTGATTAGACCGCTTATCTTGTATTCAGTAGGGGGACGTCTAAGTCTATTTTTTTCAGTGATTTTGGTTTATTTGCCTCAACTCACTGAAAAGAGATGGAAACAAACCCTGCTTTTTTCATTTTTGGCATTTCCTATTTTAATTCATGAGTTTTCTGAATGGTCGATCACTTCAGGCATTTTGACTCTTTGTCTGGTCCCTGTTTTCCAATGGTTTTTGTTACCAGTCTGCACCTTTTTGTTCGTTACTAGTTTTGGATTGGAGCTGCCGTCTAACGTGCTATTTTTTCTCGAAAAAATAGTGAGTTTAATTGAACGACTGATTTCACTGATAACATTACCGATGCTTACGATCGGCAAACCTTCACTTAGTCAACTGATCGTACTGCTCATTTTAACTGGCGTGCTGATTCACCGGTTGAAGTACAAACAAAGACTAATGTCCGTGCTCGTTTTGCTAGTGCTGGTGACACTGAGTATCTCTTACTCTCCATATGGATCGGCTTCGTTTATCGATGTTGGACAAGGAGACAGCACTCTGATAAAACTGCCCTTTAAGCGCGAAACCTTTTTAATAGATACAGGAGGACAATTGCATTTTAAGCAAGAAGGATGGCAAAAAAGAAAACAGACACATTTGTCCGACTATACTGTGATTCCGCATATAAAAAGTTTAGGTATCTCCAAGATCGATCATGTCATTATCACACACAATGATGCTGATCACATGGGAGAACTTTTGCATCTTTCAAAAGAGATCAAGATAAGAAATTTGTACATCGGAAAGGGATCTGAAAAGAAGATTCTTCCTTTGCTTCACGAACTGAACAAGTACACGAAAATTCATGTTGTTACTAAAGGGGATCAAGTAGGTCAGAGGGTGAAGTTTTTTGTTTTGGCACCGATTCTGAGTAAGGGCGAAAACAATGATTCGATCGTAACCTACTTTACCGCCGGCCACAAACGATTTCTATTATCTGGGGATCTGGAGAAATCAGGAGAGAAAACAGTGATCGAAGACTATCCTAAACTGGAAGCAGATATCTTGAAGATTGGCCATCATGGAAGTAATACTTCAACAGATACGTCTTTTATAGACACAGTGAATCCCGAAACAGCCGTTATATCCGTCGGTAAGAATAACCGGTATGGACATCCGACAGCAAAGACAATAGACACGCTCGAACGCCAGCAGATCAGCATTCTACGCACGGACCATCATGGAATGATTTATTATCGATGGCTGCCATTGTTTGGCAGCGGAAAAATCGAGAAGATGATAGATTTTGAGGGGTAAACATGGTAGCATGAGATGGCGGGAGGGAAATCATGAATACACAACAAGCATTACAAGAGATTCGAACGGGCAAGCTCCGACCGGTCTATTTGATTACGGGCACAGAGATTTTCTTTCAACAACAGTTACGAGACGCTTTTATGACTAGAATGAAGAAAGATGATTTAGAAGAATTAAACTTCATGAACTTCGACATGGAAGAGGCGACATTAGAGCAGGTAATCGGAGAAGCGGAAACGCTCCCTTTTTTTGGAGATTATCGATTGGTTTTCGTTGAAAGACCTTTCTTTTTGACTGGAGAGAAAAAAGCCAATGCTCCTGAACAAAATACGGAGTTGCTGTTAAATTATTTAAAAAATCCATTGAGTTCAACCGTTTTAGTGTTCTGGGCGAGCTATCCGAAGTTAGACGCTAGAAAAAAAATCACTAAGGCCTTGAAAAAACAAGCAGCTGTAATCGAGGCGGCTCCTTTACAGGAGTCAGACTTAAGAAGCTTTTTGCAACGCTACATCAGCAACGAGCAAGCGAAAATCTCAAAAGAGGCCTTCGACTTATTTCTGAGATTGACAGATTTTGATCTCACGAAAGCCATGAATGAGCTGGATAAATTATTGTTGCTGGCCGGTGAAGGTGAAACGATCACCTTGCAACAAGTGCGTGACCTCGTCCCAAAAACATTGGAACAGAATGTGTTCGAACTGACAGAACAGATTCTGAAGGGCAACAGTGAACAGGCTTACCGAACATATGAGGAATTGCATCTTCAGGGAGAAGAGACGATCAAGCTCAATGCTATTTTGATCGGTCAAATTCGATTGCTGCTGCAAACGAAGATCTTACAAAAGATCGGCTACCAGCAAGCCAATATTGCTGAAGCATTAGGTATCCATCCCTATCGTGTTAAATTAGCAATGCAGCAAGTGGCGAAGTTTCCATTAGAGACGCTGATCAAGATGTTTGACCGTTTAGCCGAAAATGATTATCAAATCAAAACCGGGCAATCAGACAAAGAATTGGCATTCCAATTGTTCATACTGCAAACGACAGCCATGATCAAATAAAAAACTGCAGGTATGAGTCTTTGATAAAGATCATACCTGCAGTCTGAACCGATCTGAGGATCGGTTTTTTATTTTGCCACTTTTTTTGATAGACGTGCTTTGTCACGGCTTGCTTTGTTTTTATGGATCAATCCTTTTGATTCAGCCATATCGATTGCTTTAGTAGCAGCTTTGAAAAGTTCTTCTGTATTTTCAGCACCAGCAGCAACAGCTTCTTCAAATTTCTTGATCGTTGTGCGCATTGCGCTCATTTGAGAAGAGTTTTTCACGTTTGCGTTTTCGCTAGTACGAACACGTTTGATTGCAGATTCAATGTTTGGCATGGGTTTCACCTCCGAATTCAGTCTTATACGGGAAATCCGTACAATTCAACATTACTCATTATACATAAAGCCTTTCAGCAATGCAATAAAATCGTGACAAGTTTTTTTCCTTAACATCAATGAGAGACTTGATAAAGCGGACATTCCAAACATTTTGTGTCATTTTGGTCTGATGAAAGGTCTTTTAACGGCAGGAGCATTCTTAACCCGTTGAAAATCACTAGAATCGTACTTCCTTCGTGACCGATAACACCTAAAGGTAAATTTAAGAACTGAGCAAAATTACTAATGATCAACAATGCAATCACAGTTAAAGAAAAAATGATATTTTGTTTTACGATCCGTTTTAATTTTTTAGCAAGTCGATGACTATAAACCAGTTTGTTCAAATCATTTTTCATCAAAACAATATCGGAAACATCCATAGCGACATCGGTTCCCTCTCCCATAGCCACACCAATTGTCGCCGTTGCTAAGGCAGGGGCATCGTTGATTCCATCACCAACCATTGCATTAACCGTGTATTTCTCTTTAAGTTCTTGAACCAACACTGTTTTTTCTTGAGGCAGGCAATTGGCATAATAATCATCGATTCCTACAGCCTTTGCGACAAACGCTGCAGAGCCTTCGTGATCGCCAGTCAGCATAGTCGTATGAATGTTTTCGTTTTTAAAATAGGAGATCATACTTGCAGTATCTTTCTTCGGCAGATCGATCAACGCCAACATAGCCATCAACCGCTGATTCTTGGATAAAAAAATCAATGTTTTCCCATCATTTCGCCATGCCCGAATCATGTCGCCAATTTCTGAATCCTCAGTGTATTGCGCTGTTTTTCCCAAACTCCAGGTGTATCCAGCATAATCAGCTTCCAAGCCATATCCGGCTTTTTCTTCGACTTTTAGATTACTTATTCGGGTTTCATTTTCGAAAAAGCGAACTGTTGCTAGAGCCAAAGGATGCGTTGATTGTGCTTCCATTGAAGCAAACAATCTAGGAATAAGCGGATCAGGATCAAGAGCATGAAAATCGGTGACTCTGGGTTTTCCTTGAGTCAAGGTTCCTGTTTTGTCAAAGGAGACCGCTTTTAAATCCGCTAATTGTTCAAGATTTTTCCCTGATTTGAATAGCACTCCTTTTTTGGCACCATTAGAGATCGCAGAAAGCGTAGCTGGTGTCGCAGAGGCAACCAAAGCACAAGGAGAGGCAACCACCAATAAAACCATTCCGCGGTAAAAACTTTCCTGGAAGGACCACCCTACGATAAAATGAGTAATCAAAATCACCAAAGGAACCGCCAACAAAACGATTTTCACATAGCTATTCTCAATTTTTTCGATAAAACTGGCAGTGGCACTGGTTTCGCTTTGCGCATTTTCAACTAGTTTAATTATTTGAGCAAACAGCGTGTTTTTGCTTGTTTTAGTCACCTTCATCGTGAACGCTTGCCCGGTGTTGATCGTTCCCCCAAAGACTTCTTCGCCTTTTCTTTTTTCAACAGGAATCGATTCACCAGAAATAGCAGATTCATCAATGGACGAATGATCATCCAGTAAAATTCCGTCAATCGGGACAGCACTGCCCTTAGGAACAAATACGAGATCTGAAATGATCAAATCATTGACATCCGTTTCTATCGTTTTATTATCAGGAGTCAATTTCAATGCAGTGGAAGGGGAAAGATTCATTAAAGCAGTAATCTCTTTCGTGCTTTTATTGGTTGCGTACTCCTCCAACGCGCCGCTTAAACAGAAAATAAACGTCAGCATCGCTCCTTCAAACCAATTGCCTATCAGACAAGCACCAATAGCTGCTAAAGCCATTAATAAGTCGACATTTAACGTTTTTTCATGGATTAGTTCTGAAACTCCTTCAAAGGTCTGCTTCCATCCACCTGATACAATGGCGATGACAAATAAAAGCGGATAAAAGGAAACATCCATTAATTCGATTGTTTTTCCCGAAATCAGAAAGATCAAGCAGCAGACAGTAGAGAAAAAGGCTTGTTTTTCTTCTTTACTCATAGGAATTCCTCCTCTCAAATAAAGCATATCACAAGAGGTTGCTAATTGATAATAGAAATCCCTAAATGAGAACGAAAGTGATTATCAATTAGATTATTCGCTGGAATGATAACCTTTATCAATTAGGTTAGTTGTAATGAATATAAAAAAGCAACAGAATAATCTGCTGCTTACATTGCGACCAGCCAATAGATGATCAAAATTGCTCCTAAAATGATTCGATACCATCCAAAAACAGTAAAGTCATTTCGCTTGATATAATCCAACAAGAATTTAATAGCAATGATCGAAACGATAAAAGCTGTTACCATTCCGACGAGCAGGACCAGAATTTCCTGTACGCCAAAGGTATTGCCGTTGGCCAAAAATTTAACGATCTTTAACCCGCTGGCTCCGAACATCACTGGAATCCCCAAGAAAAAGGAAAACTCAGTGGCGACAAAACGAGAAGCCCCGATCAAAATCGCTCCAAGGATTGTCGCACCAGAACGAGAGGTTCCAGGAATGAGAGAAAGCACTTGGAAAAATCCGACAATCAAAGCTGCTTTATAAGTAAAATCAGCTAAAGAGGTACATTTTGGTGTTTTGCTTTTGTTTTGTTTTTCAACGACAATAAAGGCGATCCCGTAGACAATCAACATAATCGCTACTGGCAAAAAACGGTGGAAATGTGCATCTAGATAATCATCAAAAATGAGCCCCAGCACAGCAGCCGGCACACAAGCAACAATTACTTTAGACCACAAAGACCAAGTATCCGATTTTTGCTGCGCATCTTTTTTCACTGAGAAGGGGTTCAACTTGTCGAAGTACAAGACAACAACCGCCATGATAGCCCCCAATTGAATAACGACATTGAACATTTCTGTGAAGGCTGGGCTGATATCCATTTTGATAAATTCATCCACCAGAATCAAATGTCCCGTTGAAGAGATAGGCAGCCATTCCGTAATTCCTTCTACGATGCCAAGGATAATTGCTTTAAAAATATTAATAATCACATATCTAGTTCCTTTCTGCTTAGTAACATAATTCAGTATACCGTTTCGATATCTAAAAAACCATTGAAATATCAGAAAGGTTTTTTTAAGAATCGCTTAGCAAGTTCAAAAGACAAACCCATTTGTTAGAGCATAAAAAATTTTAACTAAAAAAAGACTGCCGTGTTGTTCAGCAGTCTTTCCTATGATTACTCTTGATCCTTAGAAACAATACTTTTTCCACGTTCCAGGTAGCTGATGTCATTGATTGCGCGGATCGAAAACTCCCCATCTTTGTAGTCGATACGATTCACACTTCCATTTAATAAGTTTGCACGAACGGGTTGTTTTGTATCGATCAGACTAAGCAAAAACGCGATCGTTAAGCCGTGAGAGACGATAAGAACGTTGCCTCCACCTTGTTTTTCACGTCGCTGTGCAATGTCCTCGAAGCCATTCCAGACACGCTCTTTGATTTTTTCATAAGGCTCTGCCCAGCTTGCCGTATCTGCTCCGACGATTGCTCGAGCGATTTCTTCAAAAGTAACCTCTGTTGCGAAAAGATCATCTTCAGTTTTGAAATCAAGAACTCGAGGCAGGACTCCCCACATTTCAGCGTCATAGGCTCCTTCTAAAGAACCAAAGCACCATTCACGAATGCGAGGATCAACATGATAAGGTAGATTTTTTCCTTCGGGGTGTTCTCCTAAAAGAATCCGCATGGTTTCGATCGCCCGTCCGGAATCGCTCGAGTACGCTTCTTCAAACGGTGTATCCTGTAATCCTAATCCTACGTAACGAATTCCCTGACGGCCGTTTCGTGTCAACGGAGTATCGCACCAACCTTGGACACGTTCAAGTGTGTTGAACATTGTTTTTCCGTGGCGCACGATATAAAGACTTGTCTCTGTCATAAAAAAACCTCCACAATTTTTAATTGAGCTAATTTCATAATTATCAGCCCTTGTTATATCAATGTTTTCAAAGCACAC
>NZ_BJCC01000020.1 GCF_004309355.1 Enterococcus florum
ACATTGCAGAAGTCATTCGAACGATTCATGACCAGCATCCAGATATGGGTTATCGTCGCATCAAAGATGAATTGAAGCGGACCTGCCAGCTAAATGTTAACGATAAACGAGTCTTACGTATTTGTCGTCACGAACAAATTCAGTCTACCATCAAGCACCCGGCGAATTGTATCACAAGACGAGCTGCCACTCCTTACCACAAAGCGAAGAATGTCTTGCATGGCCAATTTGATGCGGAAGCACCAAATCAAAAATGGGTGACCGATGTTTCAGAATTCAAGTATTTTATCGGACAGAATATGCATAAACTTTATTTGAGTGCGATTCTTGATCTCTACGATCGGCGCATTGTCACGTATGTACTGAATGATACCAATGATTTGAACTTAGTCTTTGATACATTTGATCAAGCAGTCGCATTAGAACCGGAGGCACATCCGATTTTTCACAGCGACCAAGGTTTCCAATATACGCATGTCAATTTCTTCCACCGCATCGTAAAGGCCGAAATGATTCAGAGCATGTCTCGTGCAGGCAAATGTATCGATAACGGACCGATGGAAGGTTTTTGGGGAATGCTTAAACGGGAAAAGTATTACGGACGAAAGTTTAGCAGTCGTGAGGAGCTTGTCACGATGATTCGTGACTACATGACATACTATAATACAGGTCGTTACCAACGAAATTTGCAGGTAATGACGCCAATGGAATTTCACAATCACTACTACAAAGCTGCGTAGATCACCAGACACATCAAAAAAACTACCCATCTAATCGGATGAGTAGTCCACAAAATTTTTATATTATTTCATTGTCCTATTGACGGGGTGCGCACCACATTGGTGTCACAGCCTCTTTAGAACAAGCAGGATTTGTTCAATGGCGTTTTCGGAAATCATCGCAGGTATAATCAATTATTTATTTGGACGATGTGCGTGTTCGTTTAATGAAAATAAACGCGACGAGAACGATCAGGACAACCCCTAACACAGTCAGATACATCATCTTTTGTTCACCTGTTTTAGGAAGAATGCTTTGGACGATCGACTTTTCTTCAGATGAAGCGGGTGTTGAATTAGCGGGTGTTTGATTGGCAGTCTCGTTGCCAGCATTCATGTTTTGCTGATCGTCTTTGCTGTCATCCGTCGTCTTTGCAGAATCGGATGCGTAATTTGAGATCAACAAGGCGATCCCTGGAAAGAGATGGCCGTTTTCAGTAACCATTTTATCTTCAAACGGAGCGATTTTTTTCAAGATAGCAATCAATTCATCATTGGTTAAGTTCCGAATCGGCATAAAACTGCTGTTGCTTGGATACATTGCTCGTAAATAGGCTTGCAATTGATCAATGTCGTTGATCATATCTAAACAGCTAGTGTAATTTCTTGGATTGAAAGACAGTGCTTTTTCAGCTTCTGCGTAGGAAATGGTTTTGTCTTTGTATAAAGCCTCCAGCAATCTTGCAAACCCGCCGGCATCCATCCCCACAGTATCAAGGTTATAACGCAGGAACAAAGTTTGGGTATTTAGCAATTCTTCGTCTGAGTAGCGATCAAAGTCGGCTTTACTATATTTATTGCCTGTTATCGCGTAGAGATTTTGTCTAATCTCATCTGCGGTGTAATCCATCGATGGTTCTGGTTTGGTTGCTTTCGTGTCTAAATCCTTCTCAACTTTTTCTACAATCTCTTTTTGCAGCTGTTCGGTCTCTTTTTTAGTGAGCTCATTTGTAGACTCTTTTTCCGCCACTTGACTCGAACTGGCAGCAGTACTGTTTTCTGTCTGGCTTGAGTCCGTCGTAGATTCTGTACGTGCGGCAGTTTCCGCTGTTTCAGAAGAAATTGTTTCCTCTGCTGCCATTTGGATCGCACTCTGAGGGGTGGTACTTGTTTCGGCGTGAGCGGCATAGGGGAAAGTGAGAGCCAACAAGCCTACTAAAATCATTTTTTTCAAAGAAATCACTCCTTAATCTTTTCGTAATGTAATTGTAACATTTAAAATATTATTGTAAAGGTATTTTTGTGAAAAAATTCTTTTTTTATTGCGCCAACGATCTTTCTCAAGTTTTTCTTACTATCGCGACTTCTGATTTAAAAATCCTACAAAAACCAGTATAATAAAACGTGATGCAAATCTTTTAAAAAGGAATGTGGCTCATGGATAACCAAATGCTCAACGAATTAAAAGAACGTTATAACATCGTTTTTCAAGATGTTACTTTATTAGAACAGGCACTGACCCATTCTTCTTATGTGAATGAACATCGAAACATGCAGCTCTCGGACAATGAACGCTTGGAGTTTCTGGGGGATGCCATTTTGGAGCTGCAGGTGTCGGATTATTTGTACCGGCAGTATCCGGAGCTTCCAGAAGGGAAACTGACCCGGCTGCGTTCGGCGATCGTACGAGAGGATAGTTTGTCAAAATTTGCCAAAGAATGTCATTTTGATCGGTATGTCATGCTGGGAAAAGGCGAAGAGAATTCTGGCGGACGCAATCGTGCGGCATTGTTGTGCGATTTATTTGAATCTTTTTTAGGTGCGCTGTATCTGGATCAAGGGTATGAAGCAGCCTTGAGATTTGTTCAACAGGTTATCTTTCCAAGAGTTGCTGCAGGCGATTTCTTGCGGGAAATGGATCATAAAACCCGGCTGCAGGAGGTTTTGCAGCGGAGCGGTGATGTGACGATCGAATATCGATTGACCAACGAAGAAGGCCCGGCGCATGAACGTATATTTACGACCGAAGTCTATGTGGATGGACGTTTGATTGGATCTGGTCAAGGAAAATCCAAAAAACTCGCGGAACAAGATGCGGCAGCGAATGCGCTAGCATCTCTTGAATCATAATTGGAGGTACCCCTTTGTATTTGAAACGAATTGAAATAGCAGGCTTCAAGTCCTTTGCCGAGCGCACGAAAATCGAATTTGAAAAAGGTGTGACGGCAGTCATTGGACCAAATGGCAGCGGAAAGAGCAACATTACGGAGGCAATCCGCTGGGTTTTAGGAGAACAGTCTGCCAAGAGTCTGCGCGGCGGGAAGATGCCAGACATTATTTTTGCAGGTTCAGAGTCGCGAAAACAATTGAATATTGCCGAAGTGACGGTCGTTTTAGACAATACGGATCACTATTTGCCTTTGGATTTTAGCGAAGTCAGCGTGACGCGCCGCTATCGTCGAACGGGAGAAAGTGATTTTTTTATTAACAAAAAAGCCTGTCGGTTACGAGATATTCAGGAATTATTCATGGATTCAGGATTGGGCAAAGAATCATTTTCGATCATTTCTCAAGGGAAGGTCGAAGCGATTTTCAGCAGCAAGCCTGAGGATCGACGTGGTATTTTTGAAGAAGCAGCGGGGGTGTTGAAGTACAAACAACGCAAACGCAAGGCTGAGCAAAAATTGTTTGAGACAGAAGACAATTTAAACCGTGTTCAAGACATTATTTATGAACTGGAAGATCAGCTGACTCCTTTAGCTGCTCAAAGTGAAGCTGCCAAAGAATATCTTTCGCTAAAAGAAGAACTGACAGAAACAGATGTCAGTTTGATGGTGGCTAAGATCAGAGAGAGCAAGATCGTTTGGGAAGCGTCTTGTCAAGAATATCAATCACTGAGTACGGTAGTTGAGGGAAAGTCGGATTTCATCCGCAAGACCGAGGAACAGCTGGCTGAGCTGCGGGAAGCACGCGGCAAACTGGACGAACAGTTGGAGAATGGCCAAAATCAGCTGCTGCATTTGTCTGAAGCACTGAAGCAGACGGAAGGCCAAAAGGAACTGCTGAGTGAACGGTCGAAGAATACTCAAAAGACCAGCGAAGAATATCAACATACCTTTATCCAAAATCAGGAAAAACAAACGGCTTTGGAAAAAGAGCTGCAGGAGTTGCGCAGACAGCAGGAGAAGAAGCAGTCTGAGAAGCAACAACTTGATGAAAACATCGATCAGCTGACACGTGAATCAGCCAAATACCAAAAATCCACCAAAGAATTGCTGGAGGAGCTGCGCGGCAATTACGTGGAGCTGATGCAGGAACAGGCAAACGTCAGCAACGAATTGAAATATTTGGAACGTCAATACACACAAGAGACCGCTAAAAATCAGCAAAGTGTTTCTCGTTTTGAAGAACTGCAAAGTCAGCTTCAGGCTGTACAAACACAGCTTTCGAATGCCAGCGAGAAAAAACAGACCATGGAAACCAAGCTGACCAGTGAGCAAGAGCAATACCGACGATTAGTGGAAGAAAAAAACCAGCAGCAGCAATTGATGCAAAAAGAACAGCAAGCGATGTATGATCTGATGAATCAGGTTCAGCAGATTCGAGCGAAGCAAAAGAGTTTGCAGGAGATCCAAGAAAACTATAGCGGATTTTATCAAGGGGTTCGCAGCGTGCTGCAGCACAAAGATCGGCTAAATGGGATCGTTGGTGCAGTCGCAGAGCTATTAGAAGTTCCAGCTGACTATACACTCGCGATTGAAACTGCGTTAGGGGCATCTGCACAGCACGTTGTAGTAGAGAACGAATTGGATGCTCGAAACGGGATCACCTTCTTGAAACAACAGCGCAGTGGTCGTGCCACCTTTTTACCGCTGACTACAATCAAACCACGTAGGTTAAGTCCGCAGCAATATCAATCGATCAAAGACAGCGAGGGCTTCGTTGGCATCGCTAGTCAGTTGGTTCAGTTTTCAAAGCGAGTGACACCAATTATCGAGAATTTACTGGGTAGTATCGTGATCGCTAAGGATCTATCATCTGCCAATCAGCTAGCAAAACAGCTGCATTACCAAGTACGGGTCGTTTCTTTGGAAGGCGATGTGATGAATGCCGGTGGTTCTATGACGGGCGGGGCTACGAAGCAAGGCAATCGCGGCAATCTTTTCAATCAAGGCCACGAATTGGAAAGTTTGAGTCACCGCTATCAAAAGACCAATCAGGCATTGCAAGCCAAGGAGCAAGCGGTGAAGCAGCTGCAGCAAGAAGCCGCCCAGCATACGGAAATGATCGAAGCGTTGCGTACGCAAGGGGAGCAGACCCGACTGAACTTTCAAGAAATTCAAAATGAGGCGGATCGCTTAGAAGCGGATGCTGCCCGTTTGGAAAAGGAACAGCTGCTCTTTTCTTATGAAGCAAAGGAGTTAGAACGCTTTTTAACGGATTATCAAACACAAAAAGCTGCTTTGGAAGCAAAGCAAGTTCAGCTGCAGCAGGAGCAGGAAACGATCAATCAAGAGATCCAACAGCTCAATCAGGAAAGCGACCTGTTGGAAGAGCGGCGGCAGCGGCTGTCAGAGGAATTAAGCAATGCACAAGCAGCTCGAGCTGTTTTAGTCGAACAAAGCAATCATCTGGAGCACCAAACAGTGACGCTTCAAAGACAAGCAGTGGAATTAGCAGAAGAAAATCAGCGGCTGGAAAATCAAATCTTGGCGCTGACCAGCGATTTTTCTTCGCATGAGGAGACAGAAGAAAGTCTTAGTCAGCGATTGGTCGAGCTGCGGACAAGCCGAGAACAGCTGCAGGAGCAATTAGTCAACTGGAAGGAAACGAGAGTCCAGCTGCAAAATCAAGTCGATGAGGCTGATGAGGCATTAACAGAGGCCAATCGGGAGCAAAAGCAATTATTGGCGAAACAGGCACAAGCGGATGTTCAAAAAAATCGTTTGGAGCTTCAATTGGACAATGATTTAGCTTACCTGCAGGAAGAATACAATTTGACCTTTGAAGGAGCGGCGCAAACAGCGGACCGAACGATTGACATCGGTTTGGCTCAAAAAGAGGTTCAGCGGTTGAAGCAGCAGATTGAAAAATTGGGACCGGTCAATCTCAACGCGATTGAACAATACCAGCAGGTGGAGGAGCGCTATGATTTCTTGACCACCCAACGCGATGATCTATTGTCGGCTAAGGAACAGCTCTTTGAAACGATGGATGAGATGGATGACGAGGTCAAAACGCGTTTTTATACCACCTTCCAAGCGATTCGCGAGCAATTTAAACACGTCTTTCCCAACATGTTCGGTGGTGGTCGGGCAGAATTAGTCTTGACCGATCCGGAAGATTTACTGAATACAGGGATCGAGATTGAAGCCCAGCCGCCAGGCAAAAAGCTGCAAAGCTTATCTCTGCTCTCCGGCGGGGAACGGGCCCTGACGGCCATCGCCCTCTTGTTCTCGATCATTCAAGTGCGTCCGGTGCCTTTTTGTGTACTGGATGAAGTGGAGGCTGCATTGGACGAAGCCAACGTCGCTCGTTTTGGCCGCTATTTAAGCTCTTTCCAAAACGATACCCAGTTTATCGTCGTAACCCACCGCAAAGGGACGATGGAAGCTGCTGATGTGTTGTATGGGGTAACGATGCAGGAATCTGGCGTCTCGAAGATCATTTCGGTTCGTTTAGAAGAGGTCAAAGAAGGCGGAAAATTTAAAACGGGAGAGGAAGCGCATGATAAAATTAGTAGCAATCGATCTTGATGGAACTTTGCTGACCGATGCAAAGACCATTTCGGAGGGTAATAAAGCTGCCCTTGCCGCAGCAAAAGCACAGGGTGTGAAGATCGTCATTTGTACCGGACGGCCATTGATCGCGATCGAGCAGTATTTAGAGGAGCTGAATCTGCTGGATGCCGGGGACTATTCTATTACCTTTAATGGCGGACTGGTTCAAAAAAACGAATCTGCTGAAGTTCTAGGCAAAACGGCGTTGACATTGACACAAGTTAAAGATATCTATGCGTTGCTGAGTGCCCTGCCTCTGCCGATGGATATTCTGTCTGACAGCAAATGCTTGCAATTGGTGACGGATCCTGAACATATTTCGATCTATCCGACCATGAACAAGCATCTGACTTATTTTGATGCGACGATCGACCAGCTGGAAGAAGAAATGTTGTACAACAAGGTCGTGTCTGCTATTGACGTGGAGTATTTGGATCAGCAAATGGCAAAAATTTCAGAAGAATACAAGCAGCGCTATGAAGTCTTCAAGACGCGGGCAAATCTGTTGGAATTCATGCCCAAAGGGGTAACGAAAGCCTTTGGTCTAGAGATATTAGGCAAAGAACTAGGCATCGCTGCAAGCGAGATGTTGACCTTAGGGGATGAAGCCAACGACTTGCCGATGATCAAATACGCGGGTGTCGGTGTGGCAATGGCCAATGCAACAGACGAAGTTAAGGCAGCAGCCGATTATGTAACGACGACGAATCAAGAAGATGGTGTCGCTAAGGCAATCGAGAAATTTGTCCTAGTGTAACACCAGTGGAACAGGAGGGCAATGATGGGATTATTTGATCGAATCAAAAAGGCGTTCGTCAGTGAAAAGCAGGAAGAGCAAGCAGAGATCCAGGCACCTGATGAAGCCAAAGAACAAACAGAGGAAACAACTGAACAGCCTGAATCAGATTCAGCGGAGACCACAAGCACTTCTTCTGAGGAACAGGAGCCCCAACAGCCAATCGAGGAATCTAGTGCGCAAACACCTGAATCTTTACCAGAAGAAGACACACAGGAAGAACTTCCAGGAGAAGCATCGGCAGAAGAGGAATTGTCTGAACCTGTTGAGGAAGCTCCACTAGAAGAGGCTTCGAAGGATGCAGAAGAAGGCATCGAAGCATCAACTGTTTCTGAAGAAATTTCTACGCAGGAAAAATACGACAAGGGCTTGGAAAAAACCCGTAAATCCTTTGGGGAGCGAATGAATGAATTGTTTGCTCGTTTCCGCCGAGTGGATGAAGCTTTTTTTGAAGAACTTGAAGAAACCTTGATCGGGGCAGATGTGGGGTTTGATACAGCGCTGAAATTAACAGATGCCCTGCGCCAAGAGGTCAAGTTGAAAAATGCGAAGAAGACGTCGCAGATTCAAAATGTGATCATTGAAAAGCTGGTTGAAATCTATGAGGCAGAGGGAATCAATGAAAACAACCAAATTAATCTGCAGCCAGAAGGCTTATCGGTGATTCTTTTTGTAGGGGTCAACGGGACAGGAAAAACCACCAGTATCGGCAAATTGGCCAACCAGTACAAGAATGAAGGCAAACGGGTCCTGCTGGCAGCAGCGGATACCTTCCGTGCAGGCGCGATCGATCAATTGGTCGTTTGGGGCCAGCGTTCTGGTGTTGAAGTCGTTCGCGGCAACGCAGGCGGAGATCCCGCAGCAGTGGTTTTTGATGCCGTGGCGAAAGCCAAAAGGGAAGATTACGATGTTCTGCTGATCGATACTGCAGGACGTTTGCAAAACAAAGTGAATTTGATGAACGAGCTGGAAAAAATCAAACGAGTAATTCAGCGAGAATTTCCAACGGCTCCGCATGAAGTTTTGCTGGTCGTTGATGCAACGACCGGACAAAATGCCTTAGTGCAGGCACGGCAATTCAAGGAAACAACAGACGTAACTGGTCTGGTGTTGACTAAATTAGATGGAACAGCCAAAGGCGGGATCGTCTTAGCGATCCGCAATGAATTGCATCTGCCAGTCAAGCTGGTTGGTTTGGGCGAAGGATTGAATGATTTAGAAGCTTTTGATCCAAATGATTTTGCATTAGGCTTATTCAAAGGACTGTTAAAAGAAGAATAGGAACGAATCTGGGGCTTACGGCTCCAGATTTTTTTATATTGGGGAAAAAAACAGTTACTTTTAAAGCATTTTCCAACTGTTTTCTATATAATAGGGCATGATAAGGAGGATTTTCGCATATGAATATCAAAGAAATGATGGGCCGGGAAACGATCCGACCATTGTTGATGCAAGCCCGTTACGGAATCGAGAAAGAAAGCCAACGTGTTGACTTAGCTGGCGATCTTGCACGAACTGATCACCCTGCAGCGTTGGGGAACCGTTCGTTTCATCCATATATCCAAACCGACTTTGCTGAAACCCAGCTGGAGTTGATTACTCCAGTGACAGATTCTGTTGAAGAGGTATTAGCCTATTTACTGGCGATACATGATGTGGCTCAGCGCAGTATGCCGGAAAATGAAATGATGTGGCCGTTGTCGATGCCGCCTGCTTTGCCTGAAAAGGAAGAGGACATTGAGATCGCTAAGCTGGAAAGACATGAAGATGTCCTGTATCGACGATTTTTAGCTAGAGAATACGGCAAAAGAAAACAGATGGTCAGCGGGATCCATTTCAATTTTGAGTTCGGCTTAGAGTTGATCGAGGCCTTATTCCAGCAGCAAGCTGAGCTGCCATCACTCGAATCGTTCAAAACAGAACTGTATATGAAGGTAGCACGTAATTTTCTGCGTTACCGTTGGCTGCTGACGTATTTATTTGGTGCTACCCCACTTAGCGAAGAGGGATACTTCGATGAAGAAGACCGTCCGCAGGAACCGGTGCGCAGTATTCGAACCAGCCGCTTTGGCTATGTCAATCGACCGGACGTGAAGGTTTCCTATGCTTCTTTAGATCGTTACAGTGAGGATTTGGCTGAAAACGTGGCTCAAGGCCGACTATCGGAGGAAAAAGAATTTTATGCACCGATCCGGATGCGCGGCGGTAAAAAGGTTGCTGATCTGTTCCATACAGGTATTCGATACGTCGAACTGCGAAATATTGATTTAAACCCGTTTGATCGGGTTGGAATCAATGCTGGTGAAATCCAGTTTATCCATTTGTTCATGCTTTATCTGATGTGGACAGAGGAGAAGAAGCCTGCTGATGAATGGGTGGAAGAAGGCAATCGGATCAGCGATGCAGTAGCTTTGGAGCATCCAATGCACCAAACGGCCTATCTAGAAGAAGGTCGGCAGCTATTTGCTGAGATGCAGCAGATGGCAGAAGAGTTGGAGCTGGATGTTCAAGAGGTGCTGGACCACTATCGGTCTTGGCTGGAGAAGCCCGAACAAACCTTGGCGGCACATTTATTCTTAGCGGAAGAGGGACAGGCTGTCTTAGGCCAAAAACTAGCTAAGAAATACTACGATGAAGCCTATGCTAAGCCCTACCAGTTGGCTGGATTTTCAGAAATGGAGCTGTCTACTCAAAGTTTATTATTTGATGCTCTGCAAGAAGGACTGGAGATCGATGTGCTGGATCGCAGCGATCAATTCGTCTCCTTGAAGCATCAAGATCACTTGGAATACGTAAAAAATGGCAATATGACTAGTAAAGACACCTATATTGCACCGCTTCTGATGGCCAACAAAACGGTGACCAAAGATGTATTGGCCCGTGCTGGCTTCAGGGTGCCGAATGGTGAGACATTTACGTCTCTCGAGGCAGCTAGAAAGGCCTACCCAAGATTCGTGCAGCATTCCTTCGTTATTAAGCCCAAGTCTACCAATTACGGGATTGGGATCACTATTTTTAAGGATGGTCCTTCGCTGGAGGATTTTGTTTCTGGTCTGAAGATCGCCTTTAAGGAAGATGAGTCGATCATTATCGAGGAATTCATGGAAGGAACGGAATACCGTTTCTTTGTCATCGATCATCAAGTCAAGGCAGTGTTGTTGAGGATTCCGGCAAATGTAGTCGGAGACGGCGAAAAAACCATCAAACAATTGGTGGAAGAAAAGAATCAAGATCCTTTGCGAGGCAGCAATCATCGCTCTCCGCTGGAACTGATTCAATTAGGCGACCTAGAAAAACTGATGCTAAAGGAGCAAGGCTTTACGATCGACAGCGTACCTGAATCAGGTCAACAGGTCTTTTTGCGGGAAAATTCCAATATTTCAACAGGTGGAGATTCGATCGACATTACGGATGAAGTAGATGAAAGCTACAAAAAAATTGCGATCGAGGCCGTCGCCGCTCTTGGTGCAAACATCAGCGGGATCGATCTGATCATTCCCGATAAAGACAAACCGTTCTCTGAAGAGGGGGATTACGGGATCATCGAGGCCAATTTCAACCCTGCTATGCACATGCATATCTATCCATACGCTGGGAAAAGCCGCCGCTTAACGTTGGAGGTCCTGCGTTTGCTGTTCCCTGAGCTTCTAAACTAAAAGACTTATCGAAGAAGACAAGAGGATTCTCTTGTCTCAGACTGTAGACAAAAGACGTTCAAAACTCGTAATTTGAGTATTGAACGTCT
>NZ_BJCC01000021.1 GCF_004309355.1 Enterococcus florum
AGAGTGTTTGACTACGGATCAAAAGGTTAGGGGTTCGACTCCTCTTGGGCGCGTAGTTTTTTTATTTTTATCGGGAAGTAGCTCAGCTTGGTAGAGTACTTGGTTTGGGACCAAGGTGTCGCAGGTTCGAATCCTGTCTTCCCGATTAAAAGAAGGTGCAGACCTTCTTTTTTTTTATCCTTTTTTAAAGCTGCAGAATGTTAGGTCTTTCTCCTTTCTTTCGCTTTATAAATTCGATATAATTAAGGTCAGAAATAGTCAATCAGGAGGAGATTTTTATGAGCAGAAACACCTCTGATTTGATCGAATCTTACTTGAAAAAGATCTTAGAAAGTCATGAGAATATTGAAATCAGACGAGCTGAGATGGCTCAGCTGTTCAACTGTGTTCCTTCTCAGATCAATTATGTGATCAACACACGGTTTACTTTTCAGCGCGGGTATTTGGTGGAGAGTAAGCGTGGCGGTGGTGGCTATATACGTATCAGTAAAGTTAAGATTTCTGATCAGCATTACTTTTTGGAGCAGTTGATGGATTCTTTTGGTCAAGAGATCTCTGAAGCGAATGCGTTTGGTATCATTCAAAAGCTCTTTGAGGAAGAGATCGTTACAGAAAATGAAGGGAATTTGATGCTAAGTGCGGTTTCTAAAAATGTGCTTGGGATCAGCCAAATTGAAAATAGGTTGCGAGCCAGAATCTTGCACGGATTCTTGGAACGCTTGAGTTATGAAAAAAAGGAGTGAGGATAAATGGATCAGCTATATACGGAACGCGCAAAAGCTGTTTTGGCTATTGCACAAGAAGAAGCAAAATATTTCAAGCACCGCTCTGTGGGTTCTGAACATTTGCTGCTTGCTTTGGTCATCGAACAGCAAGGAATTGGCGGGAAGGCATTAAGACAGATGAACGCCAATGAAAATGACATTCGCGAAGAAATTGAACATATGACCGGTTACGGTTCTATGAAGAGTTACCCAGAAGGAAGCTATTTACCTTACTCTCCAAGAGCAAAACAGATTTTATTTTTTGCTGATGATGAGGCTAAACGTTTCAATGCAAAATTGGTTGGAACAGAACATATTTTATTAGGTTTACTACGAGATGATGAAATTCTTGCATCCCATATTTTAGTGAATTTGGGTCTAAGTTTAGCTAAAATGCGGCAATTATTGCTTAAAAAAATGGGTGTGAATGAAACGGCAGTGAACAATCAAAACCGTCGGAAAGCGCCTGCCAAAGCTACACAGAACACCTCTCAGGGAACCCCTACTTTGGATAATCTTGCTCGTGATCTTACTAAGTTAGCGAGAGAAAAACGACTGGATCCGGTGGTAGGCCGTGAAAGTGAAGTGCGTCGAGTGGTTCAAATTTTAAGTCGCAGAACGAAGAATAATCCTGTTTTAGTCGGTGAGCCAGGTGTTGGTAAAACAGCGATCGTGGAGGGATTGGCGCAACGGATTATCTCAGAGGATGTTCCTGAGGACATGCGTGGGAAACGTTTAATGATGTTGGATATGGGAGCATTGGTGGCCGGGACGAAATACCGTGGTGAATTTGAAGACCGCTTAAAAAAAGTCATCGATGAAATCTATCATGATGGACAAATTATTTTGTTTATTGATGAGCTGCATACTCTAATTGGTGCTGGCGGAGCAGAAGGTGCGATCGATGCTTCAAATATCTTAAAGCCTGCATTGGCTCGGGGAGAATTACAAACGATCGGGGCAACTACATTAGACGAGTACCAAAAATACATTGAAAAAGACTCTGCTCTCGAGCGGCGTTTCGCGCGAGTACAAGTCGAAGAGCCGACTCCGGAAGAAGCAGAACAAATTTTAAGAGGGCTGCGACAAAGGTATGAGGAGCATCACGGTGTCGAGATCACCAATGAGGCCCTTCATGCGGCCGTTTCGCTTTCGGTTCGATACATTAATTCTCGTCAGTTGCCGGATAAAGCAATTGATCTGATGGATGAATCGGCAGCCAAAGTGCGCTTGGATGCGACAGACGAAGTTTCAGAGTTGACGGAACTGCAAAAGCAAGTAGATGCATTAACAGAGGAAAAAGAAAAGGCGATTCAGAGCCAAGACTTTGAGTCTGCAGCGCGTTTGAGACTAAAAGAGAAGAAATTGATGCAGGAATTAGAACAGGCAGCCATAACAGAGGCGAAACAAGAAAATGGCTATATTGATCAAGTAACGGATGAAGATGTTGCTTCTGTGGTCTCTCAATGGACGGGCGTTCCGCTGCAGCAGCTGGAGAAAAAAGAAAGCCAGCGTCTGCTGGATTTAGAAACATTGCTTCATAAACGTGTGGTCGGCCAGGATACGGCTGTACGAGCTGTGTCGCGAGCTATCCGTAGAGCCAGAAGCGGGTTGAAGGACCCTAATCGTCCAATCGGCTCCTTCATGTTCTTAGGTCCGACTGGTGTCGGAAAGACTGAATTGGCTAAGGCTTTGGCTGAAGCAATGTTTGGCAGCGAGGAGTCCTTGATTCGCGTCGATATGTCTGAATTCATGGAAAAATACAGTACGAGTCGATTGATCGGCTCGCCTCCAGGATATGTCGGTTATGAAGAGGGCGGACAATTGACGGAGAAAATTCGTCAAAAACCTTACTCAGTTATCTTATTGGATGAGGTGGAGAAAGCCCATCCGGATGTCTTTAATATTTTGCTGCAAGTACTGGATGATGGACATTTGACAGATTCTAAAGGCCGCAAGGTGGATTTCAGAAACACGATCTTGATTATGACTTCTAATATCGGAGCAACTGAGATCCGTGAAGAAAAAAATGTTGGTTTCAACGTTAAGGATATCACGAAGGATCATGATGCGATGGAAAAACGGATATTGGAAGAATTGAAAAAGGCATTTCGTCCAGAATTTCTAAATCGTATCGATGAGACAGTTGTCTTCCAGTCATTAAGCCAAGAACAGATCCATGAGATCGTCAAGATTATGAGTCGTTCGATCGTGGAACGGATGAAGGAACATGAAATCCGAGTTAAAATCACATCGGCAGCGATTGAGGCTATCGGCAAGGTTGGTTTTGATCCTGAATACGGGGCACGTCCAATTCGGCGAGCACTGCAAAAAGAAGTAGAGGATCGATTGGCTGAAGCATTGCTTTCAGGGCAGATTCAGCTAGGGGATGCGGTTACGATCGGTGCCAGCAAAGGAAAAGTCACTTTGACTGTTCGTGCACCGAAAGAAACGAAGATTCCTCAAAATGTTTAATCATTTAGAAGTTTTCCGATTTAGGAAAGCTTCTTTTTTTTAGAAAGCTAGTTGGAAACTTTTGGAAGCTGTGATAGTATGAAACAGTTATAAAGATGGAGAAAATTCAAGTTATGTGAATGGATCTGTTTAGTGAGAGAAAAAAGGAGCAAATCGTATGATCGAGATCATTGCTACAGCAGAGTCGATGGCACAGGCCAAGTCCCTGCTGGCTGCGGGTGTAGATACGTTGTACATAGGAGAGGAAACTTACGGGTTGCGTCTGCCGTACTCTTTTTCAAGAGAAGAACAAAAGGAATTGATTGACGATGCCCATCAAAAGGGAAAAAAAATCAATGTGGCTGTCAATGGGATCATGCATCCGGATAAAATGAAGGCTATTCCTGAATACCTAGAATTTTTAGCTGCGTGTCGACCAGACCGTGTGGTAGTTGGGGACACCGGGGTCATTTATTTATTGCGAAAAGGCAATTACCAGCTGCCATTTATTTATGATGCGGAGATTTTGGTCACCAACGCTCGTCAGATCAATTTTTGGCAGAAAAAAGGGGCTTCTGGTGCGGTGTTAGCAAGAGAGGTCCCATTTGAAGAAATGAAGATTTTGGCTCAGCAGATTTCGATTCCAACAGAAATATTGGTTTATGGAGCAACCTGTATTCACCAATCAATGCGTCCATTGCTGCAAAACTATTTTAAGTATACGAATCAAGATGAAGCCATCGATCGTGAACGGGGATTGTTTCTTTCAGAGCCAAAGAAAACAGAAACGCATTATTCTATCTATGAGGACCAGCATGGTACCCATATTTTTGCGGACAATGATCTAAATTTGATTGCGGAATTGGCAGAACTATCCCAGCATGGTTTTACGACTTGGAAACTGGATGGGTTGTTCACCCCCGGAGAACAGTTTGTTGAGATTGTTAAACAGTTTGTGGCGGCCAAGGAAGCTTTGGCAGCAAATGTTTGGACGAAAGAAAAACAACAAGCGGCTGCGGAAAAAATTCGTTCATTGCATCCGCCAGCTCGAGGCTTAGATACTGGGTTTTATCATTTGGATCCTACGGCGATCAAATAAAGGAGCAAAACAGAACAATGGAACAAAAACGTCTAAAACGGCCAGAGGTCTTGGCACCAGCCGGAACGTTAGAAAAACTGAAAACAGCGATCCATTACGGTGCAGATGCTGTCTACATTGGCGGAGATGCGTATGGACTGCGGTCGCGTGCTGGAAACTTTTCGTTTGAAGAAATGGAAGAAGGCGTTGCTTTTGCAAAGAAACACCATGCAAAAGTTTACGTTGCTGCAAACATGGTAACCCATGAGGGAAATGAGCAGGGAGCTGGAGCGTTCTTCCGAAAATTGCGGGATATTGGTATCTCCGCAGTAATCATTTCGGACCCTGCATTGATCGAGATTTGTGCAGCGGAAGCACCGGGGCTGGAGATTCATCTTTCTACTCAAGCTTCTGCGACCAATTATGAAACTTTAGAGTTTTGGAAAGAGGAGGGCTTGGAACGCGTCGTACTCGCACGAGAAGTTTCGATGGCGGAATTGGCAGAGATTCGTCGGCATACCGATATTCAAATTGAGGCCTTCGTTCATGGCGCAATGTGTATTTCCTATTCTGGCCGCTGTACTTTGTCCAACCATATGTCGATGCGCGATGCGAATCGAGGCGGTTGTTCTCAATCCTGTCGCTGGAAATATGAACTGTTTGATATGCCGTTTGCCAAAGAACATCGTTCATTGACTGAAAATGGCGATGTAACAGAAGAGTTTTCTATGAGTGCAGTGGACATGTCAATGATCGAGCATATTCCCGATTTGATTGAAAATGGCGTTGACAGCTTAAAGATCGAAGGTCGGATGAAATCGATCCATTATGTTTCCACGGTTTCCAACGTGTACAAAGCAGCAGTCGATAGTTACATGGAGGACCCAGAAAATTACGTGTGCAAACAAGAATGGATCGATGAGCTTTGGAAAGTCGCGCAACGTGAATTATCGACCGGTTTCTATTATCATGTACCTACGGAGGACGACCAATTATTCGGAGCTCGCCGTAAAATTCCAGTTTACAAATTCATTGGAGAAGTATTGAGCTATGATGAAGCAACGAAGACGGCGACGATTCGTCAACGAAACCATTTCAGAGTTGGTGACGAAATCGAATTTTACGGTCCAAATTTCCACCATTTTGAACAAACAGTTGCTGAGATGAAGAATGATGAGGGCGAAACGATTGATCGTGCTCCAAATCCAATGATGGTTTTAACGATGCCAGTCGCTCAACCAGTCAAACCGGGTGATATGATTCGCAAGAAGAAAGACTGAGAGTACTCAGTCTTTTTTGCAGATATGAAGTCGTCTGAAAAGCATAAAGGGAGGAATTTTGATGGAACAATATGATTACATCGTCATCGGCGGTGGAAGCGGCGGGATCGCTTCGGCCAATCGTGCTGGGATGCATGGGGCCAAAGTACTGTTGATCGAAGGAAATCAGATTGGCGGAACTTGTGTAAATGTAGGGTGTGTACCGAAAAAAGTAATGTGGCAAGCCAGCAGTATGCTGGAAATGCTGGAGCGTGATGTTGAAAGCTACGGTATTCAAGCCGAGGTGAAGGACTTTGATTTTACTCAATTGGTCGAGCGTAGAGAAAAGTATATTGATTTTCTGCACGGGGCTTACAATCGCGGGCTAGATAGTAACCAAGTAAAACGTGTCTATGGATATGCTTCCTTCAAAACGGATCACGTGGTCACTGTCAATGAGCAGGACTATACAGCACCGCATATTTTGATTGCTACAGGCGGACGACCAACAGAAATGCAGATTCCTGGCGGTGAATTGGCGATCGATTCGAATGGCTTTTTTGCTTTGAAAAAACAACCTAGAAAAGTCATCATGTTGGGGGCCGGCTACATTGCAGCTGAATTGAGTGGTGTACTGCAAGGTATGGGGACGCAAGTTCATTGGGCTTTTCGCTATGGGCAGCCACTTCGTACGTTTGATAAAATGCTAGCAGAAAATTTAATGGATATCTACAAAGACAATCACATGCAATTACATCCATACTATGTTGCTGAAAAAATCGAGAAGGATGCTGAGGGTGATTACACGGTTTACTTTGAAAATGGAGAGACCCTGACTGGGGACTGTGTGATTTTTGCGGGTGGACGAACACCAAATACCGACAAATTAGGAATCGAACATACCGCTGTTGCGTTGGATGAAAAGGGTTTTGTTAAAGTCGATAAATTTCAAAATACTACAGCAGATGGAATCTATGCTATTGGTGATGTTATCGGCAAGATTGATCTAACACCTGTTGCCATTGCTGCAGGTCGCCGATTGTCTGAACGATTGTTTAATGGTAAAAAGGACGAATATTTGGATTATGATAATATTCCAACTGTCATCTTCACCCATCCAACGATCGCGACGATCGGTTTGTCTGAAGAGCAGGCGATTCGACGATATGGGACCAAAGAAATCAAAATTTACCATTCTCGGTTTACACCAATGTATTTTGCATTAGGCGAATATCGTCAAAAGTGCGATATGAAATTGGTTTGTTTAGGTGAAGAAGAAAAAATCATCGGACTGCATGGCATTGGCGTCGGTGTGGACGAAATGCTGCAAGGCTTTGCAGTAGCTATAAAAATGGGCGCAACCAAGAAAGATTTTGACAACACTGTAGCGATACATCCAACCGGCAGTGAAGAATTTGTCACGATGAGATAACAAAAATAAACCTCTGGTATGACTTTTTAGAAAGCTATCTAAAAGGCTCACTAGAGGCTTTTTTTTCGATCCAAGCAGTGTTCGCTTTCAGAGGAAGCGATAGTTTGTTGAGATGTCTCAACAAGATACGCACCAGAAGTCCAATACCACTTCCTGCAAGAATTCCGGCAAATCCTAGCAAAGGCAAGGTTAATAAGACTGCTGGAGATTGTGCAATCCATGCGGCGACAAGCAATTGACCGAAATTGTGCATAAAGCCTCCTAAGCCGCTGACGCCTAAAACGGTCACACGAGCTGGCCCCAGCAATTGCATCAGGCTCATTGCCAAGAAGCTCAAAAAGGCTCCGATCGTACTATAAAGCAGCATAGACACGGTTCCTCCTAATAAGGTCACCAGCAAGAGACGAGCGGTGATGACAAAAACAGTCTCTTTTTTTGTTAGAGTAAACAAGCTGATCAGGGTGACAATATTGGTCAACCCTAGCTTGATCGTAGGAGCAAAGGCAAAAGGAGTGGGCAGCAAATTTTCCAATAACCCCAGTACGACTGCCTGAGCGATCAGTAAAGCTAAAAATATCAATTTTTTATGGGTCAAAGGTGTCTCCTCCTTCCAAAGGAATTTCGATCACTAATTTATGCGGCAAGCAAACGATAGTCTCACCGCTTTGTTCGATCCAGCCCTGATGGACACAACGCTGGTCAGGACAACTGGCGGAACGGATGCGGATCCGTTGGTCCTTTATCTCGATCACATTTGTATCCCCATCCTCTGCGCGATAGGTGTAGGTATACTGTTCGCCCTCAGCAAGAGTAAATTGCTGGATTTCTTGACCGTCGACACGCAGGACAGCAGAATGAACCGGAGTTCTCCCAACGATCAGCCAAGGGATGACTGCTATTATCATTAGGCCTGTCAAAATTACCAAATCCATCGGTTTAAAGTAATTGTTCAATTTTTCAGCGAATGCTTTCATTGTCTTTTTCCTTCATGATAAACTTATAGATAAGTCTATCATATAAAAAGGGATAAGGAGAACTCAATGAAAAAGCGATGGGGTATCTTTTTTCTTCTGCTGTTTTTTTTGACCAGTTGTGGGTCACAAGGTCAGTATTTGGACGTTCCTGAACAGCAGGAAGGATTTTTCTTAGACACATATATTCAAATAAAAATCTACGATCGTGACAAGCGGTCGGTATTGGAGCAGGCGTTTCAACAGGTGGAGAAGTTGGATAAGCAATTGTCTTCTTATCGTGCTGGCTCCGAGATCGATCAAGTCAATCAATCGGCAGGTCAAAAGCCTGTAAAAGTATCTAAAAAAACATTTGAATTGGTCAAAACTGCTTATGAGTATTCGAAACAATCGGAAGGGCTGTTTGATTTGACGATCGGTCCGATCGTTCAACTGTGGCGTGTGGGAACGGACGAAGCACGAAAGCCAACTCAGGAAGAGATCGATGCCGCATTGATCAAGGTCGATTATCAAAAGGTTCAACTAAATGAGACTGAGCAGAGTGTTTATTTGAAGGAAAGCGGCATGTCTTTGGACTTGGGAGGCATCGCAAAAGGATTTATTTCTGATCAAATTGCTGCGATGCTGCGAGAAGCAGAGGTGACGAGCGCTATTTTAGATTTTGGAGGAAATATTATTGTTATCGGTAAAAATCCTTCCGGTAAGGCCTGGACAGTCGGGATTCAAGATCCCAAGGAGCCTAGCAAGGTGATAGGTACGATTCAGGCGACAGACCAAGCGGTTATTACTTCGGGAAATTACCAGCGGTACAGTGAATTCGAGGGTCAACGATACCATCATTTGATGAATCCTCAGACCGGCTATCCCTTCGAGTCGGGAGTGGCGAGTGTCACAGTTGTTGCTTCAAACGCAACGCAAGGGGATGCACTATCAACGACCTTGTTTGGTTTAGGAGAGAACGAACAGCTGCAATCAGAGGAAGAGGTTGGCGCAGTATTTATTGATCATGAGAATAGGATCGACGTAACACCGAAATTGGAAGAACAATTTACAGCTAGGTAAAAGAGTGCAGCCATCCACTTGAAACTTGTTGTTTCTTGAGGGGTGCTGCACCTTTTTCGTAAAAAAATCCAGGGATTTGCTCTCTGGATCAGTCTTCGATATATTCCAAAAGGTCTCCGGGCTGACATTCCAGCACTTTGCATATTTCGTTTAGTGTAGAAAAACGGACTGCTTTGGCCTTTCCAGTCTTTAGAATGGAAATATTAGCATTGGTCATACCAACTCGTTTGGCTAGTTCGCCAGACGAGATTTTTCGTTTTGCCAACATTACATCCAAATTTACTTGAATCATCGTTTTATTCTCCTCTCGTATTAAACGGTCAATTCATTTTCTTCGGCAATCGCGTTGGCCTTTTCAAGAATTTTTGCTAAGGCCCAGACGATTACCGCTCCGACAATATAGGTTAGATCAATAATGGATGCATCAGAAGTCAAACCTGCTATATTCGTATAAACATTTGGTAGATAAACGGTCAGTGAGAGTAATGCTAAAACAACACTGATTTTTTTCGCTGTATGAACATTTTCTTCAACGAAGATACGATTTAATTGTAGATTTTTGAAAAAGCGACGTGTAAAGAAAAATAATAGGCCGTACAAAAAGATGTTTGCTAGGACCATCGCAATAAAAATCGGTGAAGAGACCAGCTCAACTGCATTAATGCCGTTAGGAATCTGTTTAACTGCGGTCATTATCACATTTTGCAGTTCTGCTGAGTTGTTGAGAATAACGACAATGGCGATCAAACCTGCTGCGGCAACGCCCATCATCGTCACCAAGAAACCAAAGAATATTTTTAATCCGCGGTAAATATTTTTTTCTGCATTCATTTTCAAAACTCCCTTTGTCTAATTTGCATTTCCTTATGAACCTACTATAATCCTTCCAAATCATAAAGTCAATAAAAATATATCGAAAAACAATAAAAAATTATCGTTACTATTTAAATAGTTTTAGATAATCGATATATAAAGATTCTGAACTTATTTAACGTTTTAACTGAAAAGAATGAAGTTATATACTTCTTCTGGCGGTCACCGTTAACTTTTATAAAACAGAATGTGAACTTTCTAAGAGTGGTTGTAAGCGGTAATCATTGTGAATATACTAGCATTGAGTGATGGAAAAGGAGGAATAGCATGTTTTTATTGAAGGCAGAAAAGGTGATTACGGGGGATGGAAAGACTGTAATTGAGCAGGGCGGCGTCGTTTATCAAAGAGAGCAAATTGTGGCGGTAGGAAAGGCAGAAGAGTTGGAGAAAGAGTATCCAGCTGCCGAGGTACAGGAGTATCCAGAAGGAACGATCCTCCCAGGATTGATGGATGCCCATATTCATTTGGGGTATTATTGGACGCAGCCCGATCTCCACCGTTATAACGATTTTATGATTGCCTATTATGCGCAGAAGCAGGCTGAGATTTGTCTGGAAAAGGGCGTGACGACGATTCGGGATTGCTGTGGGCCGCGTTTTCTTTTAGAAACATTGCGTTTGGCTGCTGAAAAAGGCTTTGTCAAAGCGCCAAGAATTCTGCATACGGATCGCGGGATATGCATCACAGGTGGTCATGGACATGAAGATGGGATTGAAGAGGTTGACGGCGCTGAGAATATTCGTCACACGATTCGCCGGCAAAAACGCGATGGTGCTGACTGGATCAAGCTGTTGACGACTAACCGTGATGACATTTGTGAATTTACCCAAGAGGAATTAGATGCGGGAGTGGCAGAGGCTCATCGCTTAGGAATGAAATGTGTGGTCCATTCAGGTACACAACCGGGTATTCAAATGTGTATCGATGCAGGCTTTGATACGATCGAACACGGTAATTTTTTGACCGTCGAACAAGGAAAACAAATGGCATCCAATCAACAATCATGGACACCTACCATGTTTGCTTATCACTATTTGGCAGAATACAATCAGAAGGTTCAGGAGGTTGGCATCGATCATTCCAACCAATCTACGGAAACCTACTCACATCATTTAGACTTTTTTGAAGCTTCAGTCCAAGCATACTCAGAGAATTTTAAAGCGATCTATGATGCAGGTGTTAAAATTTTGGCAGGTACCGATATGGTCATGCTGGAAGCACCGAGTGTGCCGATCGTTGAAGAATTGGAGTTGATGGTCCGTTATGGGTTGACTCCAGTCGAGGCGATCCAAACCGCAACTCAAAATCCGGCAGAGGTATTTGAATTAGCGGAAATAACTGGGCAGCTAAGGGCTGGACTGCAGGCGGACATTTTGGTTGTTGATGGCGATGTGACAAAAGATATTGAACAGCTTAGAAATGTGAGGCAAGTCGTGTTGGCTGGAAAGATCGTTTAAAAAATAGGCCGTACCCAGTTTAGCTTATCTGGATACGGCTTTTTCTTATTGGATCGAGCTTAAGCTGATTTCGCCAGACGATAGAATCATTTCTTTTGAACCGATTGCTACAACTAGCTCTCCCAATTCATTAATGGCGACTGCTTTTCCAGAAAACGATTTTCCTTGGCGTTCGAAGGTCACTTGTTTACCCAGCACATTTGATTTTTGGCGATAAGCAACTAGGAAATCAGTCGTTTTGGCTTCCAGCAACTGAAAGAAACGATTCCAGATCTCTATGATCAATTGGTTGCGAGTGATTGCAGGAGAGGTATCCGGGTAAAGCGAAGTAGCCTTTTTACGGATTTCCTCTGGGAAGGCTTCCTGCGGGATGGAGAAGTTGATACCCATTCCGATGACAACATGCTTCAATGTGCTGGTCTCCACATCGGTCATTGCTTCGGAGAGTATCCCGACAACTTTTTTTCCATTTAAATAGATGTCATTGACCCATTTGATCGCTGTCTCGACTCCGACTAAATGATCGATCGCTTCAGCAACTGCCACAGCAGTCAAAACAGTGTATTGAGGCAGCTCCGACAACAATTCTTCCGGCTGCAGCAAAAGACTCATGTAGATTCCAGAACGCTCCACCGCAAAAAATGGTCGGTTGAATCGGCCGTGCGGGGCTTCCTGCATATCAGCGATGACTAGAATCGGTGATATGGCTCCCTCTAGGACAGCTAGTTGAGCATCTTTCATGGTCGAAGATGAGGTATTTAAGACCTTTACAGTTAGGTTTTGTTGAAGACCTGTCTGAATTTCCTGTGCATCGAGAATATCAGATTGCTGATATCGATACCCCTTGGCACCATGCTGGATTTGATAACCGCTTTTCTCTAATTCTTTGACAGCTTTCCAAACGGCAGTACGAGATACCTGAAGCTGTTCTGCGAGACGCTCGCCGGAGAGAAACTCCGTTGAGGTTTTTAATTGAGCCAATACTTTTTCTTTGGTGGACAAATCGACAATCCTCCTTTCTTTTTTACGCTTTCTCCGACAGTGTAACAAAAAAACAGGCTGCCGAAAAGCAGCCCATTTAGAAGGATGAACGTTAGATAAATTATTGAAGCAATAGCGCGTCGTCTTTTAATTCGACACCGGAATTTTGGTGGAACAATTCCATTAATTTTGGCACAGTCATGTTTTTCTTTTCTTCTTGTTTCAAGTCTAAAGCGATCTGTCCTTGGTGCAGCATAATCAATCGATTGCCATAACGGATCGCATCCTGCATGTCATGGGTCACCATAAAGGCTGTTAACTGATGATCAGCGATCAGTTTTTCGGTCAATTCCATTACCGTGATGGAGGTCTTAGGATCGAGTGCTGCGGTATGCTCATCTAGTAAAATCAGATCTGGCCGTTGCAAAGTAGCCATTAATAAGGTGATTGCTTGTCGCTGACCACCTGATAGTAAGCCAATCTCCGCTTCTAACCGGTTTTCCAAATTTAATCCTAAGGTAGCCAGCTGTTCACGGAAGAAATCACGATCTCGATTTTTGACCCCTAGACTAAAGCCTCTTCTGAAACCGCGCTTCATTGCTAGAGCCAGATTTTCCTCTACAGTCAAACGAACCGCTGTACCCATACGAGGGTCCTGAAACACCCGACTAATCTTCTTGGAACGTCTGGTCACAGAGTGTTTCGTGATCTCTTCGCCGTTCAAAAAGATTTGACCTTCTTCGACCGGCAGAGTCCCTGCGACACTGTTTAACAACGTCGATTTACCCGCACCGTTTCCTCCGATAATCGTTACAAATTCTCCAGGTTCAAGAGTTAACGCAATGCCGCGCAGTACGTGATTTTCATTAACGGTTCCCCGTTCAAAATATTGATGCAGATTAGTGATTTTCAATACTGGTTGCATTGGATTTGGCTCCTTTCTTGGTTTCCTTTTTGTTGCGATTCAGGCCAAGTTTTTGCCGAATCTGCGGTAAAGATAAGCAGATGACCAACACGACTGCAGAAGCGAGTTTTGAATCGGTCGGCTGTACGTTCATTTCGAAAACCAATGCCAAAATGAAGCGGTAGATGACGGCACCACAGACGATCGTAATCAAACGAGTGGCAATTGGTCGATTGTGAAGTAAAACTTCTGCAATAATGATCGAAGCCAGCCCGATAACGATCGTTCCGACTCCTGAGTTTAAATCGGCAAAACCGTTGTTTTGTGCCAGTAAGGCTCCGGAAAGAGCAATACTGCCGTTAGAGATCATGTAACCCAACAGCTTCATGTTTTCAGTACGGATACCATTAGCTTCACTCATGTCTGGATTATCTCCGGTGGCACGAATCGCTAAACCGATCTCCGTGCGGAAAAATAATACCAGCAATAAAATCACTAATATTGCCACAAGAAGACCAATGATGATCACGGCATTATTTTTTGTCATCCCCATATTTTGAATGGCTGTGAAGACAGTATCTTCACCTAACAGCGCAATATTCGGTGCGCCCATTACCCGAGAAGTGATCGAGTATAAACCAGTCATGGTAATGATTCCGGCTAAAAGTGCAGGAACATGGAATTTGGTATTCAGAATACCAGTGACCAACCCAGCAACCATTCCGCCAACAAAAGCAGCAAGCGTGGCGATGACCGGGTTGGCGCCATTGACGATCATTACAGCGGCGATCCCGCCGCCCAAAGGAAAGCTCCCTTCGGCGGTCAGATCGGCGATATCAAGTATACGGTAGGTCAAGAAAACCCCAATGGCTAGTAATGACCATAACAGGCCTTGTGACGTAGCTGATAAAAACAGTGAGAGTATATTCATCCTTCATCCTTCTTTCTGAACATGTGACGATTTATGGCTCTTTGATACTATCAGGGTCGATCCCCAATGCTTCAGCCATTTCTTTATTGACGACTAATTCTAAGTTTTCAGATTTTTCAACAGGCATATCTGCTGGCTGTGCATCGCCGTCTAAGATTTTGGCAGCCATTTTACCCGTTTGAACACCTAATGATTTGTAGTTGATTCCGACTGTTGCTAACCCGCCGCCTTCAACTTGGTCTGTAGAACCTGCAACTAGTGGTACTTTGTGTTCCTTCACCACGTCACCGATGACAGCTGCTGCACTGGCGAAGGTATTGTCGGTTGGTACATAGATTCCGTCGGTTTCTTTTGCCAGTGATTCTGTCACCTGCTGAACATCGTTTGTCGTGTTGGCGGTTTTGATGGAAACTTCAACCCCTGCTTTTTTCAGTGCTTCTTCTGCTAGGTCTGCTTGAATCTTCGAGTTTGCTTCACCAGCGTTGTACATGATACCGATCTTTTTCGCGTCAGGAACGATAGAAAGCAGCAAATCGACTTGTTTGTCGATCGGAACCATGTCTGTTGTTCCAGTAACGTTTCCACCAGGTGCTTCATCACTTTCAACCAATTTTGCTTCTTTTAGATCGGTAACTGCAGTAACAACGATTGGAATATCCGTTGTCGCATTCAGCAAGGACTGAGCGGATGGAGTGGCGATTCCGAGCAACAGGTCGTTTTCGTCTTTGACTAGTTTGTCGCTCATACTTTTCAGGTTGTCTTGGTTGTTTTGTGCATTTTGATAATCAATGACTAGGTTTTCGCCTTCTTTATAGCCGCCTTCTGCCAAGCCTTCTTTAAACCCTTCGTAAGCCCCGTCTAGTGATGCGTGTTGAACCAATTGCAAAACTCCAACGTGCTTTGCATCCGGATCGGCTGCTGCACCGCCTGAGCTGTCATTCGTGCCCCCGCCTCCGTTGCCGCACGCGCCTAATGCCAACAAACTAAGTACTCCGATTCCTGCTAGTAAACTTTTTTTCATAGTTGTTCTCCCCTTTTTTGTAATAAAAAATCACCCACTCAGATTTCTAAGTGGATGATCGCAAAGACGGAAAAAATGAATCCTTTTATCCTCAGCCACTTAGTATTTCCTCTACGTGGCTGTGGTACGTGAAAATGCTCTAGCCATCATAGATACAAACTTGCGTTGTGCTCTGTTTGCATCCATTTCCGATGAATACAAACATTATCTAAAATAGCTAAAGTAAAAGCGGTTATTCAGTTGTGAGTTTGTCTTCTTCATCATAAGAATGACCTCCAACTTCTAGTTGTTCATTAGTATAAGGTAAGAAAAATGAGATGTCAATAAAAAATTTTGAATTGTCAGATAATTTGTCAGAAAGTTTCCAGCATATTTTCAGAGAATCATTAATAAATGCTTGAGATCAAGAGACTTCTTGGCAAGAGGCTATTGACAGAAGAGAAATTATGCTGTATTATTTGAAGTTGCAAAAACTATCTGAAATGATTAAAGACAGGAACGAAATATTGTCCGTTTCGGTTTAAAATAGGGAAACAAAAATAGAAGCTCGAGATTTTTTCAAGAGAACGTTCTATTTTTGGTTTTTTTTTGCCTAAAAGCCGCAAAAAATGTCTTTTGTTACCTATATTTAATAGTTGTAACAAAAATGCAATCAATCTTCGGACCGGTTTTCAGACTTTTTAGAGGGGTGAAGAACTTGGCAGGACACGTAGTAAAATACGGGAAACACCGAGAGCGTAGAAGCTTCGCACGTATCAGTGAAGTGTTGGAATTACCGAACTTGATCGAAATTCAAACAGATTCGTATCAATGGTTCCTTGATGAGGGGCTAAGAGAGATGTTTGAAGACATTTTGCCAATCGATGACTTTAATGGAAACTTATCACTTGAATTTGTTGACTATGAATTGAAAGAACCTAAATACACCGTAGCGGAGGCTCGTCAACACGATGCCAACTATTCAGCACCGCTGCATGTAGTGTTGCGATTAGTAAACCGTGAAACAGGCGAAATCAAATCTCAGGAAGTCTTCTTTGGCGATTTCCCATTGATGACGGAACAAGGAACATTCATCATCAACGGGGCAGAACGGGTTATCGTATCACAGCTGGTTCGTTCACCAGGTGTATACTTCCACGGCAAAGTGGACAAAAACGGGAAAGAGGGCTTTGGCTCGACCGTTATTCCAAACCGTGGTGCATGGTTGGAAATGGAAACAGACGCAAAGGACATTTCTTATGTAAGGATCGACCGTACCCGGAAAATCCCATTGACGACATTGGTTCGTGCGTTAGGCTTTGGTTCGGATGATACTATTATGGAGATTTTCGGCGAAAGTGAATCTTTACGCAACACGATTGAAAAAGATTTGCATAAAAACCCGAGCGATTCTCGTACAGAAGAAGGCTTGAAGGATGTTTACGAGCGTCTTCGTCCGGGCGAACCAAAAACGGCGGACAGCTCTCGAAGCCTATTGACTGCTCGTTTCTTTGATCCGAAACGTTACGACTTGGCAAACGTAGGTCGTTACAAAGTAAATAAAAAACTGGACTTAAAAACACGTTTATTGAATCTGACACTGGCTGAAACATTGGTTGACCCTGAAACGGGCGAGATCATCGTGGAAAAAGGTACAGTCTTAACGCACCAAGTGATGGAAGAGTTAGGTCCTCAGTTGGAGAATGGATTAAACGCTGTGACCTACTATCCTTCTGAAGATGCGGTAGTGACGGAACCAATGACAGTGCAACCGATCAAAGTTTACTCACCAAAAGATCCGGAACGTGAAGTGATTGTGATCGGAAACGGGTATCCAGAACCTGCGATTCGTACGGTTCGTCCGGCGGATATCATTGCTTCCATGAGCTATTTCTTGAATTTAATGGAAGGTATCGGCAACGTGGATGATATCGACCATTTAGGAAATCGTCGTATTCGTTCCGTTGGGGAATTGCTGCAAAATCAATTCCGTATCGGTTTGGCTCGGATGGAACGTGTCGTTCGTGAACGGATGTCGATCCAAGACCAAGAAACATTGACACCGCAACAGTTGATCAATATTCGTCCAGTTGTTGCAAGTATCAAAGAATTCTTTGGTTCTTCTCAGTTGTCGCAGTTCATGGACCAAACCAATCCGTTGGGTGAGTTGACCCACAAACGTCGTCTATCTGCCTTAGGACCTGGTGGTTTGACTCGTGACCGTGCCGGTTACGAAGTGCGGGACGTTCACTATTCTCACTATGGCCGGATGTGTCCGATCGAGACCCCAGAAGGTCCGAATATCGGGCTGATCAACAGTTTGGCATCATATGCCAAGGTCAACAAGTTTGGTTTCATTGAAACACCTTACCGTCGGGTGGATCGTGCCACTGGTCGAGTAACTGATCAAATCGATTACCTTACTGCTGATATCGAGGATCATTATGTAGTAGCCCAAGCCAACAGCAAACTAAACGACGATGGTACTTTCGTTGAAGAGGTAGTAATGGCCCGGGCCACTTCTGAGAACTTGGAAGTTACGATCGATAAGGTCGACTACATGGACGTATCACCTAAACAAGTAGTTGCGGTAGCGACAGCATGTATTCCTTTCTTGGAAAACGATGACTCTAACCGTGCCTTGATGGGTGCCAACATGCAGCGTCAAGCAGTACCGTTGATCCAGCCTCGCTCTCCATGGGTTGGGACGGGTATGGAATATACAGCAGCCCATGACTCAGGCGCTGCGTTATTATGTAAAAACGAAGGTGTCGTTGAATTCGTTGATGCTACAGAGATTCGCATTCGTCGTGACAATGGCGCATTAGATAAATACGATATCACTAAATTCCGTCGTTCGAACTCAGGAACCAGCTATAACCAACGTCCTTTGGTTGAACTAGGTGAAAAAGTCGATGTCGGTGATGTATTGGCAGATGGACCTTCTATGGAAAACGGGGAGTTGGCGCTAGGCCAAAACGTTGTCGTAGCCTTCATGACTTGGGAAGGGTACAACTACGAAGATGCGATCATCATGAGCCGTCGTTTGGTGAAAGATGACGTATACACCTCGATCCATATTGAAGAATATGAATCAGAGGCCCGTGATACTAAATTAGGACCTGAAGAAATCACTCGCGAAATCCCGAATGTTGGGGAAGACGCATTGAAGAACTTGGACGAAATGGGAATTATCCGCATTGGTGCCGAAGTTCACGATGGCGACCTATTAGTTGGTAAAGTAACACCAAAAGGAGTTACTGAGCTTTCTGCAGAAGAACGTTTATTGCATGCGATCTTTGGTGAAAAAGCCCGCGAAGTACGTGATACATCCTTGCGTGTGCCTCACGGCGGCGGTGGAATCGTTCATGATGTAAAAATCTTTACTCGTGAAGCCGGTGACGAATTATCACCAGGTGTAAACATGCTGGTACGTGTATATATCGTTCAAAAACGTAAAATCCATGAAGGGGACAAAATGGCCGGCCGTCACGGAAACAAAGGGGTCGTTTCTCGCATCATGCCAGAAGAAGACATGCCTTATTTGCCAGATGGCACACCGGTTGATGTCATGCTGAACCCATTAGGGGTACCTTCTCGGATGAACATCGGACAAGTATTGGAATTGCATTTAGGGATGGCTGCTCGTTCATTAGGTATCCATGTAGCAACGCCAGTATTCGATGGAGCGGCCGATACCGATGTATGGGAAACTGTTCGTGAAGCAGGCATGGCCGGCGACGCGAAAACAGTTCTTTACGATGGTCGTACTGGTGAACCATTTGACAACCGTATCTCTGTTGGTGTGATGTACATGATCAAATTGGCCCACATGGTTGATGATAAGCTGCATGCTCGTTCAATTGGACCTTACTCTCTTGTTACACAACAGCCATTAGGTGGTAAAGCACAATTCGGTGGACAACGTTTTGGGGAAATGGAAGTTTGGGCACTGGAAGCATACGGTGCGGCATATACCTTGCAAGAAATCTTGACTTACAAGTCAGATGATGTGGTCGGTCGTGTGAAAACATACGAAGCGATCGTAAAAGGGGAACCAATTCCAAAACCGGGCGTTCCAGAATCTTTCCGCGTGTTAGTGAAAGAATTGCAGGCTTTAGGACTGGATATGCAAGTCTTGGATATCGACAACCGCGAAATCGAGTTGCGTGATATGGATGATGACGATGATGATTTGATCACAGTGGATGCACTGACTAAGTTTGCTGAGCAGCAATCCGCAAAAGAGTTGGAACAAAAAGCAGCAACTGAACGTGAGAATCAAGCGTCTGATCTGATCCAAGAAATTGAAACAGCAGAAGACTTATAAGAATCCGTCTACCGCAAGTCTTCCTCTTTTCGGAGGACTTGCGACAAAATGAAATGGAGGGAAACCCTTTTGATCGATGTAAATAAATTCGAAAGTATGCAAATAGGTTTGGCTTCTCCTGAAAAAATCAGAAGCTGGTCATACGGTGAAGTAAAAAAACCGGAAACGATTAACTATCGTACATTAAAACCAGAACGTGAAGGGTTGTTCGATGAGCGTATCTTCGGCCCGACCAAAGACTGGGAGTGTGCCTGTGGTAAATACAAACGGATCCGTTACAAAGGGATTGTTTGTGACCGTTGCGGCGTTGAAGTGACTCGTTCTAAAGTTCGCCGCGAACGGATGGGACATATCGAATTGGCTGCACCTGTTACACATATTTGGTACTTTAAAGGCATTCCTTCTCGTATGGGACTTGTTTTAGACATGAGTCCTCGTGCGTTGGAAGAAATCATTTATTTTGCTTCCTATGTCGTGATCGATGCCGGCAACACAAGCTTAGAAAAGAAACAATTATTGACGGAACGCGAATACCGTGAAAAACGCGAACAATACGGACAAGAATTTCATGCCGCTATGGGTGCAGAAGCCATCAAGCAATTGCTGGATCAAGTAGATCTAGATGGTGAATCTGCGGAATTGAAGGAAGAATTGAAATCAGCACAAGGACAAAAACGGACCCGTGCGATCCGTCGTCTAGATGTCCTAGAAGCTTTCCGAGCTTCTGGCAATCGTCCAAGCTGGATGGTCATGGATGTCATTCCAGTCATTCCTCCAGATTTGCGTCCAATGGTCCAATTAGAAGGGGGTCGTTTTGCGACTTCTGACTTGAACGACTTGTACCGCCGGGTAATCAACCGGAACAACCGTTTGAAACGTTTATTGGATTTGAATGCACCAAACATCATCGTGCAAAACGAAAAACGGATGCTGCAGGAAGCTGTAGATGCGTTGATCGACAATGGTCGTCGCGGCCGTCCGGTCACTGGACCAGGGAACCGTCCATTGAAATCTCTTTCGCACATGTTGAAAGGGAAGCAAGGTCGTTTCCGTCAAAACTTGCTAGGGAAACGGGTGGACTACTCTGCACGTTCAGTAATCGTCGTGGGACCGTTTTTAAAAATGTATCAATGCGGATTGCCAAAGGAAATGGCGATCGAATTGTTCAAGCCTTTCGTCATGAAAGAATTGGTTCAACGTGAAATTGCGTCAAACATCAAAAATGCAAAACGTAAGATCGAGCGACAAGAAGACGTGGTATGGGATGTTTTGGAAGAAGTAATCAAAGAACACCCCGTTTTACTGAACCGGGCACCTACATTGCACCGATTAGGGATCCAAGCTTTTGAACCAATCTTAGTTGAAGGTCGTGCGATTCGTCTTCACCCATTGGTTTGTGAAGCCTACAATGCCGATTTCGATGGCGACCAAATGGCGGTTCACTTGCCATTAGGAGACGAGGCACAAGCAGAAGCACGCCTGTTGATGCTAGCTGCGACACACATTTTAAATCCGAAAGATGGTAAACCAGTAGTTACTCCATCTCAAGATATGGTCTTGGGGAACTATTACCTGACAATGGAAGAAGAAGGTCGTGAAGGGGAAGGCATGGTCTTCCGCGATATGAACGAAGCTGTTCTTGCATGGCGCAATGGTTATGTGCATTTGCACTCCCGTGTAGCTGTCGACCCTAACGCTTTAGGTGACAAACCATTCACGGAATGGCAAAAAGAACGCATGATGATTACTACAGTTGGGAAGATCATCTTTAATGACATCATGCCCAAAGAGTTCCCTTACTTGAATGAACCAACAGATTTCAACTTGACCGAACGCACACCTGACAAGTATTTTGTTGAACGCGGTGCGGATATTCCGGCAGCGATCAGCGAACAAGAGATCATCTTGCCGTTCAAGAAGAAAAACTTAGGAAATATCATTTCTGAAGTCTTCAAACGTTTCAAGGTCACAGATACGTCTATGATGTTGGACCGCATGAAAGACTTGGGATACAAGCATTCAACAATGGCCGGGATGACTGTTGGGATTGCTGATATCATGGCTTTGGCTGAAAAACAAGAAATCATTGACGATGCCCACAAACAAGTGGCAACAATCACGAAGCAATTCCGCCGCGGGTTGATCACAGACGATGAACGTTATGAACGGGTTATCGGTGTTTGGAACGCTGCTAAAGATGCGATTCAATTGAAATTGATGGAATCCTTAGATGCGAAAAACCCGATCTTCATGATGTCCGATTCCGGTGCTCGGGGGAATATCTCCAACTTTACTCAGCTTGCTGGGATGCGTGGATTGATGGCCGCTCCGAATGGACAAATTATGGAATTGCCGATCATCTCAAACTTCCGTGAAGGCTTGTCCGTCTTGGAAATGTTTATCTCCACTCACGGGGCTCGTAAAGGGATGACCGATACCGCCTTGAAGACAGCCGATTCCGGTTACCTGACTCGTCGTTTGGTTGACGTTGCCCAAGATGTTATCGTTCGTGAAGACGATTGTGGCACTGACCGCGGGCTGGAAATCTCTGCAATTCGCGAAGGCAATGAAATCATTGAATCTTTGGAAGAACGTCTAGTTGGACGTTATACCCAAAAATCCGTGTTCCATCCTGAAACAGGTGAATTGTTGTTAGGTCCTGATACTTTGATCACTGAATTGGATGCGAAACGCTTGATCGATGCAGGCGTTGAAAAATTAACAATTCGTTCGGTCTTCACCTGCAATACGAAGCACGGTGTATGTAAGCACTGCTATGGCCGCAACTTGGCTACTGGTGACGACGTTGAAGTTGGGGAAGCTGTCGGTACAATCGCTGCCCAATCCATCGGTGAACCTGGTACTCAGTTGACCATGCGTACGTTCCATACGGGTGGGGTTGCCGGAGACGATATCACTCAAGGTCTTCCTCGTGTCCAAGAAATCTTTGAAGCACGGAATCCGAAAGGTCTTGCTGTCATCACTGAAGTAACGGGTGAAGTCACTGAGATCGTTGAGGATGCTGCGACACGTACAAAAGAAGTTACCGTCAAAGGTGAAACAGATACTAGAACCTATACCGTTCCTTATACAGCTCGGATGAAGGTTGTAGAAGGAGACTACATCCATCGTGGAACACAGTTGACAGAAGGGTCAATCGATCCAAAACACTTGCTGCAGGTCCGTGATGTGATCTCCGTTGAAACTTATCTGTTAAGAGAAGTTCAACGCGTTTACCGGATGCAAGGGGTTGAGATCGGCGATAAGCATATCGAAGTAATGGTACGTCAAATGTTGCGTAAAGTCCGTGTAATGGATCCAGGCGACACAGATATCTTACCAGGTACTTTGCTGGACATCGCTGACTTTAAAGACCGCAACTACGATACATTGGTAGCGGGTGGAACACCTGCCACCTCTCGTCCAGTCTTACTGGGAATCACAAAGGCATCATTAGAAACCAACAGCTTCTTGTCTGCTGCGTCCTTCCAAGAAACGACTCGTGTCTTGACCGATGCTGCAATTCGCGGGAAGAAAGATCCATTACTTGGATTGAAAGAGAATGTTATCATCGGTAAGATCATTCCTGCCGGTACTGGTATGTCTCGTTACCGCAACATGGAACCAAAAGAAGTGGTCGTTGCCAGCGAAAATGTCTACAGTATCTCTGATATTGAGGCACAATTAGCTGCTGAAGATGCATTGAATCATCATCCTTTAAGCTAAAGACGTGAAAAAGCCGCTCAGACTCTATTCTGAGCGGCTTTTCTTATGCAGATATTTTGGGAAAAATACATCGAAAAATCAGTTGAAATACCCGATGAGTCCTTCGGTTGCATTTTCTTAACTCTCTGAGCAAATTGATTTGAGATTTGTCAAAAGCGAGTATGATAAAGCTAAAGGGGATGATAATTATGGAAGAAACTGCGATTTTTGCAGGCGGCTGCTTTTGGTGCATGGTAAAACCATTTGATCAAATGCCAGGCATCAAAAAGGTGGTTTCCGGTTATACAGGTGGGCACGTGGTCAATCCAACATACCAAGAAGTAACGACTGGGACGACTGGTCATACAGAAGCAGTTGAGATCACCTTTGATTCAGAAGTGATTTCATATACCGAATTAGTAGAGATCTACTGGCAGCAAACAGATCCAACCGATGCCTTTGGCCAATTCGCCGATCGCGGAGATTCTTATCGCCCGGTGATATTCTACAATTCTCCTGAGCAACAAGCAGCAGCGGAACGCTCTAAAACCAAACTGCAAACCAGTGGCCGTTTTGATCAACCGATCGTAACCAAGATTGAACCTGCACAACCTTTTTATCCGGCAGAAGAATACCATCAAGACTATTACAAGAAGAACAAGCTGCATTATGCCGCTTACCGTGAAGGTTCGGGCCGTGCAGGATTTCTGCGTAAGAAGTGGAAATAACTCTTCGCCTAGTGTCGACCGACACTAGGCTTTTTTTAAACTTAACAGCACGACTAACAACCCGCAGAATAAAAAGGGGACAAATGGGACCTCGCGTAGCGGCTTTTGCCGAATGCGTTGAATCATAAAAAAGAGCAGTCCAGAACCAGAGGCAATAAACAATAAAACCAGCAATTTATACCCAGTCAACAAGAGACTCCACACGGCTGTCAACCATACATCCCCCATCCCTAAACTGTCAGGCAAATACCGTTGCAGGACAGATGAACAAAGGAGCAAAATCAACGGCTGCCACCAGTAGATCGGCTGATGAAGGATCAGCCCTCCCGCGACTAGGAACAAGCTGGTACTTAGAAAAATTCGTTCCTCAACTAAATAGGTATCGCAGTCGATCACGGCCAACACGAGAGTACTCAGCAGCCAAAACAATTGCCAAAATAAAATCAGCGACCTTTCTGAAAGAAACACGACGAACAAGCTGCCAACGAGAAATTCGATAAAAAAGTAGCGAAAGGCTAATGCCCGACCGCAGTGGAGACAACGAAATCGCTGGCGTATGATCGAAAGCAAAGGGATCAACTCCTTCACACTTAAAGGATGGTGGCAGTAGGAGCACCGAGAACGACCGAAAATGACGGATTCCTTTTTTGGCACTCGTTCCGCACATAAACACAAAAAAGACCCCAATACCGTTCCAATCACAAATAAAAAAAGCTTCATTCCTATCCCTCCTCATAAAAAAGATACGAAAACCAATTTTTTTTTACTTATCTTTTGTGCTTTTGATGAAAATGTACTATGCTTTTAATAAGGACAAAAATAGGAGGAATTTAAACATGAAATTTGAACAAACCAAAGAAGTATTGAATCAACTTGTTGCTGACCTAAGTCAAATGTCTATGGTGATCCACCAAACACATTGGTACATGCGCGGACCAGGTTTCTTGACCTTGCATCCAATGATGGACGACTTCATGGATGATGTAAACGACCAACTGGATGAAATTTCAGAACGCTTAATCACATTAGATGGCTCACCATTCTCAACCTTGCGTGAAATGGCTGACAACACAAAAATTCCTGATGAAGTTGGACGCTGGGATCGTACGATGGAAGAACGTCTAGAAATCTTAGTGAAGGGCTATCGTTACTTAGCTGATCTGTACCAAAAAGGAATCGAAGTAACTGATGAAGAAGGCGATGATCCAACACAAGATATCTTTATCGAATTCAAAACAGCGACTGAAAAGCGTATTTGGATGATCCAAGCACACTTAGGAAAAGCACCAGAAATCGATGCATAAAAACAACGCCAGCTGAACTCAGCTGGCGTTTAGTGCGTCTTTGGCCAATTTAATTTGTTCTATGACTTGATCAAAGCCGGTTCCGCCCAAAGAATTCCGGCGAGTCACTGCGGTTTTTGAAGACAGTGTGTCGTAAATATCTTCCTCGATCAAAGGAGAAATGGCTTGGTAGTCGTTGAAAGCTACATCTTGTAGATAGATCCCTTTTTTAGTGCAGTCCAATACCAATTTTCCAACGATTTCATGGGCTTGACGGAAGGGAATTCCCTTCGTTGCTAGATAATCAGCCAGCTCTGTCGCGTTAGAAAAATCCTTTTCCGTTGCATCGTGCATCGTCTGGGTATGCACGTTCATTGTCTGGATCATTCCAGTCATGATCTCTAAACTCGTTGCTACGGTATGCACGGTGTCGAACATGCCTTCCTTGTCTTCCTGCAGATCCTTGTTGTAAGCCAACGGCAAGCCCTTCATTACGGTCAACAAACCCATCAGATCTCCAAATACACGGCCGGATTTACCGCGGATTAGTTCTGCCATATCCGGGTTTTTCTTTTGCGGCATGATCGAGCTGCCGGTGGAGAAAGTGTCAGTCAATTCCACGAACTTAAATTCATGGCTGCACCATAAAATAATCTCCTCGCAAAAACGTGACAAATGCATCATCAAGATGGAGCTGTTGCTCAAAAATTCCAAAATAAAATCTCGGTCGCTGACACCGTCCAAGCTGTTGGTGTAAATCCCGCCAAAACCTAATTCTTTCGCTGTCTGCTGCCGATCGATCGGGAAGGTTGTTCCGGCCAATGCAGCGCAGCCTAACGGGGATAGATCGATACGTTTCACACTTTCACTCAAGCGCTCCTGATCTCGTGTCAGCATGCCGTAATAAGCCATCAGATGATGCCCGAAAGAAATCGGCTGTGCATGCTGCAGGTGCGTATAGCCAGGCATGATCGTCTCCACGTGCTCCTCAGCTTTTGCGATCAATACTTCACGGAATGCCGTGATTTTTTCAATGATGTCCTGCACATGCTCTTTCAGATACAAATGCATATCTGTTGCCACTTGATCATTTCGACTGCGGGCCGTATGCAATTTTCCCGCAACCGGACCGATCTCGTCGTGCAGCATTTTCTCTAAATTCAAATGGATATCTTCATTTTCAATCGTGAAGGTCAGGGCATTGGCAGCTGATTTTTCTGCCAATGTATTCAACCCTGCGATGATCTGATCGGCTTCCTCTTGGGAAATGATTCCTGTACTGCCCAGCATCTTCACATGGGCCAGACTGCCTGTAATATCCTGTTTGGCTAATTGCTGATCAAAAGGGATCGAAGCGCCAAATGCATCAATCCATGCTTCATTTTTACCATCAAAACGGCCGCCCCAAAGCTTTGCCATCGTCAACACCTCATTTTCAAAGTAGAAAAAGACCGCCGAAACGGTCTTTTTATTCATGTCCAGCCTCACAACAATCGTGAGGCTTATTTTCTTGGGAGGAGGCATCTTTTCAGATACCTCAGGATGAAACATTGCTGGTTTCCTTATTTCCTCACTGGGAAAAGAAACTCTCCTAAGAGCAATGGCAAGATGTGAACCGGACAGCCTTATTTACCGGCAAGTAAAAGCTGCCTCACATCTGTTCGATCTTGCGGATTCTTTACAGACTAGGTTGTTTTAAACTCGATTGGACTTCAGCATTGACCTTTGTCGGCAAGCCCCAAAGCTTGATGAAGCCGACTGCTGCATCTTGATCAAACGTATCTGCTGAGGTATAAGTCGCCAAGTTTTCATTGTATAAGCTGTTGTTCGACTTGCGTCCTTCAACGATCACGTTTCCTTTGAACAATTTGACACGCAGTACGCCGTTTACGACTTCCTGTGATTCCTTCAAGAAAGCGATCAAAGCATCCATCGTTGGATTGAACCATAGACCATCGTAGATCATTTGTCCTAATTTTTGTTCAATGATCGGTTTGAAATGCGCCATCTCACGAACGAAGGTCAAATCCTCCAGTTCTTTGTGAGCCGTCATCAGCACGATTGCTGCCGGGCATTCGTAGACCTCACGAGATTTAATCCCAACCAACCGATTTTCAATGTGATCAATTCGGCCGATCCCATGTTTGCCTGCTTCGGCATCCAAGGTCATGATCAAGTCAGCCAATTGCATGTGCTGACCATCTAAGGCAACGGGAACTCCTTTTTCAAAAGCGATCTCCATAATCGTCGGTGTGTCTGGAGTCTCTTCCAATTCAGCAGTGATCGCGTAAGCTCCTTTAGGCGGTGTTGCCCAAGGGTCTTCCAGTACGCCGCATTCACAAGCACGTCCCCATAAATTTTGGTCGATCGAGTAAGGGTTATCCAAATCCGCTGGGATCGGCACACCCTTTTCAGCAGCGTAAGCAATCTCTTCTTCCCGAGACCATTTCCATTCACGAACGGGTGCGATCACTTTCAAGTTCGGATCAAGGGCTGCGATGGAAACTTCAAAACGTACTTGGTCATTTCCTTTACCGGTACAGCCATGGGCAATCGTAGTGGCGCCTGTTTCGTGGGCCAGCTCGACTAATTTTTTCGAGATCAGCGGACGAGAAAGGGCTGAGACCAAAGGATAAGAGTTTTCATAGAAGGTATTTCCCTGCAGCGCAACCAATACGAAATCCTGTGCAAATTCTTCACGGGCATCAATCGCATAAGAGGCAGATGCCCCGACCTGCAGAGCCTTTTGCTTGATGAAGTCAGTATCGCGACCCTCGCCGATGTCCAAACAACAAGCTACGACATCGTAACCTTCATCTACTAACCATTTGATGGAAACCGAGGTGTCCAATCCGCCTGAATAGGCCAAAATCACTTTTTCTTTCATCCTGAAGACTCCCTTTTATCTGTTTTTCGTAAGTTCTAATTTTTGTGTTGAAGTCATCTTAGCATCATAAAATACAAAAATCAAGCACTTTTTAAATATTTATGCAAAATAATTTCGAAATATGCTCTTTTTATTCAAAAACGCCACGCAAGGACTGTATACTCGATCAGGAGAAAAAATTGATTTAGTTAGAGAAAAACGTTGACATGGCAAGCTTTAGGAAGTATTATGGTAAATGGTATTGTTTGCCCCACGAGAGCCCCGGAAACTCAAGTGTTTGTCAAACATTCGAAATTGAAATTGGAGGAAGAAATCGTGCGTACAACATATATGGCTAAGCCAGGCGAAGTAGAACGTAAATGGTACGTAGTAGACGCAACGGATGTTCCTATGGGACGTCTTTCAACAGTTGTTGCTTCTATCTTACGTGGAAAAAATAAACCAACATACACACCACATGTAGATACTGGAGATTTTGTAATCGTAATTAATGCTGACAAGGTGAAATTAACAGGTAAGAAAGCAACAGACAAGATTTATTACCGTCATTCAATGTATCCAGGCGGATTGAAATCTGTTTCTGCTGGTGAATTACGTGCTAAAAATTCTCGCCGTTTGATCGAAACTTCTGTTAAGGGCATGTTGCCTAAGAACACTCTAGGCCGCAAACAAGGCATGAAATTGCATGTATACGGTGGAGCGGAACATCCACACGCAGCACAACAACCAGAAGTTTTGGATATCACAAACTTAATCTAAGGAGGGAAATTCATTGGCACAAGTACAATATAGCGGCACAGGCCGTCGTAAAAATGCAGTTGCTCGCGTACGCTTAGTACCAGGGACTGGTAAAATTACTGTTAACAATAAAGACGTTGAAGAATATATTCCACACGCTGACCTACGTTTGGTGATCAACCAACCTTTTGGCGTTACTGAAACAGCTGGTTCATATGACGTAATGGTCAACGTGAACGGTGGAGGCTACGCAGGACAAGCTGGAGCGATCCGTCATGGTATCTCTCGCGCTTTACTAGAAGTAGATCCTGACTTCCGCGCACCATTGAAACGCGCTGGATTGCTTACACGTGATTCACGTATGGTTGAACGTAAGAAACCAGGTCTTAAGAAAGCTCGTAAAGCATCTCAATTCTCTAAGCGTTAATCGTTGTTATACCAACGATTTCAAGCACTTTCCATTCAGTTGGAAGGTGCTTTTTTTATTTTGGTTACGAGCTTGGTTACGACTATTTTTCTCAACTTGTTTTTTGCCGATAATCTTCCAAGTGCTTGGCGGTTTCTTTTTGAACTTCTGGATTTACATGCCCGTAAACATTTCGTGTAATTTCAGATGTTTCCGCATGACCGACTAGAGATTTTACTATTAAATCATCCACACCATTGTTTAAAAGGTCACTGACAAAGGTGTGTCGCAAGCCGTGTGGTGTTATTTTGGGAAGACCAAATTTCTTTGAAAGAGCATCAAGTTTATTGTTAAGATAGTCTGGATGCAAAGGTTGGTTTAGTTCTCCCTTTTGAGTTGTATAAGTGAAGATAAATTGATCATCGGTTGGAAAAATATTGACTTGTTGAAGTTCATTAAATTGAACCTTTTTCCATTTCGCTAATAAATCAATAACGGAATCTGCTACTGGAATCGTTCGAAAGCGATAGGAGTTTTTCATTCCTTTTACACGCTCGTATTTTCCGGTAGCTTTATTTTTCACCAATTTATGCATGAGGGAAATCGTCTTGTTTTTGAAATCAACATCTGACCAGACCAAAGGATAGATTTCCCCTTTAGCTGCTCCTAATTGATAAACCAAAGAAAGTAACGTAAAGTCTCGCATCCCATATTCTGGTTTCATTAAAGTTAGCACTTGTTGGATGAGTTCCTTAGAATAGTACTTTTGCTGACGTTTTTCTTCCTTTTTGTTCTTTAGGTCTGCATTTACAGGCATCTCCAATAAATCATAGGGATTCTTTTGGATATAGCCTTTCACTAGGGCATAGCGTAATACTTGTTTGGTGTAGGAGACACAGTGTTTATAGTTAGCATAAGGTTTAATGCCTTTTTCCTCATTGCCAAATGCCCACAAAATTTGGGTATCTTCTAATAGGTCATAGGTAATCTTATTAATCGGAATATCCCCTAAGTAAGGAAGAATTCGCTTCTCAAAGCAAGTCTTGGTTCGATCTAAGGTAGACTGCTCATGATGTTGTGTAACTGTGTATTTCTTATCCCACCACATTTGGTAAACCTCTTTGAATGTATAAGAACCTTTCTTCTTTTTCACTTCTCCTTTCAATTTTTTTAGTTTTGCTTCTGTTTCTAAAATCTCTGCTTCATGTTTGCTGTCCGCATAAGCCACATATCGAGAAGCATCCGCCCCCATATAAACATTGACTTTATACGAGCCATTTTCCATTAGACTAATTGCCATTTCTATCTTCCTTTCAAAAATGGCATATCAGTATCACTACACACTCATCATACAGCGCCTTGCTGTGCTTTGGAATACTCCCTTAGCCATTTATCGATCTCTTCTCGCTGGAATCGTACAACAGCCCAAAGATGTATCATGGGAAGCCCTGCATCAATCCATTTATCAAGCGTGTTGTTGGCGATACCTAAATACTCACAGGTTTCTTTTTTTGATAAATAGCGATTCTCTAAATGTACGGCTATTCGTGCATTTCTCACTTCATCTACCATTAAGGTATACATATATTCTCTTAAACTCGTCTCTTGATCAGGCGAAAGTGTAATTTCAACTGCCATTGATTGATCTACCTCCAATCTAGAAGTGAAAAGAAGAAAGGTGCTATTCAGTTTTCAAAGGGCGTGCCAAAAGTACTTATAAAAGTACTTTTGTATATCGCACACCCAATTAGATAGAATGTCAATAAAATAAAGTTCGAAAATAAGTACTTTTGTATTTCGATTATTAAGAAAGTTTGATATGATTGAAGTAGAAAACTATCGGAGTGATGAGGATTATGAAAGTCGATCAACAAAGAGTAGCAAAAAAAATCCGTGAAATAAGGACGAATTTAGGATACAGTATGGCTCAGTTTGGTGAGCTAATCAGCAATTCTCCCAAAACCACAGTTAATAATTGGGAGCGAGGGATCAATCTCCCTAAAGAAGACAAACTTAAAAAAATCGCCTTACTGGGTAAGACGACGGTAGAAGAGCTATTGTATGGGAGACCAGAAGAAGTGCTAACCAATTTATTGAAGGATCATTTTCAGTTACAAGTGAATCCAGCATTTCTACAACAAATGCTGGCATTTTTGAAACAGCAAAAAGTGGATGTTTATGATGAAATGACGATTATGGAATTTCTACAAGGAATCATGGACTCAGGTATGTTAGTGGAGAGAAATGATCCATATCTAACGTATTCCAAAGTTGAGGGAACCGAGTCACTTTATACTGCGGCCGCTGCCAATGATCCATTGGATTCATCACCACGTTATTATGCCTATGTAGACGTTAAAAACAATCGAGTTCATTTGTTGCCCTATACATTTGCGAAGCGACAAAAGTATTTGTATCACAACTTGCCTGATTTAACGAATCAAGTGACGATTGACTTCTTTACCCGAGCATTTCCATTGTTGGGGATTGATTTGGAAAAGTCGAAAATTGTTTATTATGGGATTAATCGCAGTAACGAAAATTTAGATTCTATAGAGTATGTGTATAGAAAAGAAGTGTTTATATTTGAAAGTAATGTCAATGAAAGTAAGCATTTATATAAGCCATTTGAAATTGAAACTAGAAAAATACTAACGTATTTAAAAGCTATAAAATAGTAAGAAGAAACTATAAGAATGGCTAGTTGTCTTAAAATTATGATCTAAATAAAGAAACGGGAATATCATAAGATATTCCCGTTTCTTTATTTAGCCTAGCCTTCATTTGAATAAAAAAGCAAAGAATCTGGAAATTTTTTTCTTTCAATTTCAGTTAATTGTCGCTCCATGATTACCATGTCTAAATTACTGTAATCAATAAACGAATATAACCCTTCGTTATCCAATTTAGAAGTATCACAGAGTATAAAGTTCTTCTTACTATGTTCGGAAATTGCCTTTTTTATCTCAAGTTCATGATATGAACGAATAGTAGGTCCCTTTTTCGAAAAGCCATCACAACCGATAAAAGCAACATCAACGTTTAGCTCTTTAATGGCATTAAGGGCCCAAGTTCCCACGTAAGATCCACTTTTTTTTCTAAATAAGCCACCAGTCAAAAGGATTTGATTATCAGAATTTGCTAAAACCTGATTTATTTGAATTGAATTTGTAAAAATTGTTAGGTCGTCCCTCATTACTAATAATTTTGCTAATTGAAAGACGCTGGTACTCGTATCTAAAAAAATTGCTGAGTTTCTAGGAATAAATTTAAGAGCAGAGTCAGCTATTTCTTTCTTTTCTTCGAGATTATCGGTTTCTTTTACTGAAAATTCATTCTCAAAAAAAGTATTAGGAGTAGTCACGGTACCATGCTTTTTTGCTAGTAAATTTTTATCTTGTAAAAATTTCACATCGTTTCTTATTGTTTCTGTTGTTACCTCAAACATACCAGCTAATTCGTTTATGCTGACTGTTCCCTTAGTAATCACTTCATGTAAAATTTTATTTTTTCTTTCGTCACTGGTTAATTTCATTTCAATCCTCCTTAGAAACTCATTTCATAGTATATCATATTTATTGATTTTTTGGAAAATGGTTGAAAACCAAATTTTAATTTTGTAAATCGCTTGAAAACAAATAATAAAAGATATATAATTTGAAATGTAGATAATATCAAACGAATGGAGTTGGTTTTTTGTGGAAAAACAAATTTTAAAGATTTCTCCTTATTTTGAAGCGAGGATTTGGGGCGGCCAGCGAATGTTAGATACTTTTAATTACAAGACAGATGTATTTCCAGTTGGCGAAGTATATAACGTAGTTGCATTACCAGGAGAAGCGGATTGTCCAGTTGAGGGTACAAATTTGACGCTATCTGAATTATATGTAAAGTACCCGGATTGGTTCAAATGTGATACAAAACAATTACCAATTCGAGTTAATCTTTTGGATCCATTGTCTGACCTCTCTGTTCAGCTACATCCTGATGATGAGTATGCCATGAAGCACGATAATTCAAGGGGAAAACCAGAGGCGTGGGTTATCTTAGACACTCCTGCTGATGGGAAGATTGAATTCGGACACCATGCTAAGACAAAAGAAGAATTTAAGAAATTAGCCGAAAATCATGATTGGCCAAACTTATTGAAATATTTGCCGGCGAAAAAGGATTATTTCATTGATATTCCGGCAGGCACATTGCATGCAATCGGTAGAGATGTACTTACTTATAACATTTCTAGAAATGCCGACTTGACGTATCGTGTATATGATTATAATCGGGTAGATCCAAATACAAATGAAGAACGCGAACTTCACATTGATAAAGTGATTGATAATGTAATCGTTCCTGATAACTCAAAGGGATTTGTTTGGTATGAACCTTATTTAAAAGAGGGTTGTGAAATTACTGATTATTGGGACGAGCCAGGTCTATACACATTGAGTCGAATAAAGGTACAAGGTTTTGGTTATTACGAGATGGAAAGATTTTACTTTATTACGATTGTTGAAGGACAAGGTGAAATTAATGGAATGAAAGTATCAAAAGGAGAATCCTTCTTTATTCCAGATAGCTTCGGACGTTTAAAATTTACCGGTGAGTTAGACATGTTTGTTGCAAGTTACAAAAATATTGAACAATAACAATAACTTATGGAGGTAAAAATATGAATTCAGTTCAAGTTGCCCAACAGGCCGCTATTGAGTTGGCGGGAACAATTTCAAATATTGATGATGAACAAGTAAAAGTACTTACATCATTGATTAAGGAGAAAAAACGTATTTTTGTTACAGGAGCAGGGCGCTCTTTACTGATGCTAAAGGGTTTTGCAATGAGATTAATGCATATCGGTTTTGATGTTTTTATTGTAGGCGAGGTAACTACACCAGCGTTTCTAGCTGATGATTTATTAATTGTAGCAACTGCATCTGGAGAAACGAAATCCTTAGTATCAAATTCAACAAGAGCAAAAGAGTATGGTGGCTCAGTGGTTGCATTGACGATTTTTGAGGATTCCACTATTGGTAAGATCGCTGATCAAGTTGTAAAAATTCCAGCATATACAGATAAGCTTCCTGAGAGTGATATAAATAAAAGAGGTATCCTTCCAGGCGGAAGTATGTTTGAAGAAGCCGTTTTATTATTAGGTGATTCATTGATTGTTGAATTGGCTAATGAGCACAAAGTAGATACAAGCAAAGCATTTGAAAATCACGCAAATTTGGAATAGGAGAGAGAACATGAAATTACAGTTGGCTATTGATGAATTGAATTTGCAACAAGCTTTGGAAAAATTGGAATCCTTAGAACCCTATATTGATATTGTTGAGGTTGGGACGCCATTTTTAATTGACGCGGGTAGGGAAGCAGTGAAGCAAATCAGTGAAAAGTTTCCAAGTTTAGAAGTACTTTGTGATGCAAAAATTATGGACGCTGGCGCTTATGAAGCACAATTAGCTTATGACTTTGGCGCTGAATATGTGACAGTTTTAGGAATTACTGATAACTTGACGATTAAAGGCTGTGTCAAACAAGCTAAAAAACAAAATCGCCAAGTGATGGTCGATATGATCTGTGTTTCTGACTTGGCTAGTAGAATTCCTATTATTGAAAGTCTTGGTGTTGATGTTATTGCGGTTCATACAGGGGCCGATCAGCAAGCCGCTGGCAGAACACCGCTTGACGACCTAAAGGAAATGAAAAAGTATGCAAAAAATGTAAAAATTGCTGTTGCCGGTGGTATCAATAGCAACACTATCTATGATTACACGGCCTTGGATCCGGATATTATTATTGTTGGCAGTGGAATATTGAATGCTGATAGTCCTGTAAAAGAAGCTAAATTAATTAAGCAGGCATTAGTTAAGTAACTTAAATCCTAATTTATTGAATAACTTCTTCCAATGAGACTTCTAAGCGTTTTACAATTTAGTTTTGTGAGACGCTTTTTAATATTATTGTGTTTGAACAGCAAAAACAGTGTGATGATGAAATATATTTTTCTCCGCCATCATTTGTTTTTCTCCGCCAAATAAGATAAAATGGCGGAGAAAAGAGGTGGATGGCGGTGAAAGAATTTGATTATCGGGAGTTGAAAAAGCTCTCTCTTAGTCATGATTTGCTGAATATGCTGACCAAGATTCATGAGTATAAGGGGAAGCAAGAGCTCTATATTGCCACAAAACCAGAGATTTTAAATAAGCTAACGGATCTGGCTTTAATTCAAAGTACAGAGGCATCTAATAAGATTGAAGGAATTGCAACAACAGATGGCCGCTTGAAGCAAATCGTAGCGGAAAAAGTCAAACCTCGTAATCGGGATGAAGAAGAAATTGCCGGTTATCGAGATGTGTTGAAACTGATTCATGATAGTTACGAGTATATTCGCGTCGTGCCCAACGATATTTTAACGTTACACAAAAATCTATATAATTACTCGGCTAAAAGTTACAAAGGTAAGTTTAAAAGTGGCGATAATGTTATTACGGAAAAAGATTTAGATGGTAACGAGCGCGTTCGGTTTGTCCCAGCTCCAGCCTATTTGACACCGGATTTAATTGATGAGTTGTGCTACCAATACAATCAAGCCATTCAAAAGGGTGAGATTGACCCGTTACTGTTGATTCCTTGCTTTGTTTTAGACTTTCTCTCGATTCATCCATTTAGTGACGGAAATGGGCGGATGTCTCGTTTATTGACATTGCTATTGCTGTACAAGTCGGGCTATCTAGTTGGCAAGTACATTAGTATTGAGATGCTGATTGAAGAATCGAAGCAAACTTACTATGAAGCGTTACAGGCAAGCTCTGTGGGATGGCTGGAAAATGAACAGGACTATACGCCATTTGTTCGCTATCTTGTGGGAATCATTTTGCGAGCGTATGAAAACTTCTCAGAACGCTTCGAGATTATTATCAATCAGGAGTTAACACCAGCAGAGCGGGTAGTTGAAGAACTAGAAAAGTCTTTTGAACCTCTAAGCAGAACTGATATAGAGAGTTTGTTGCCGGATATTAGCCAGCGAACGATAGAACGTGCTTTATCTGAGTTACAAACAGAGAATAAGATTCAAAAAGTCGGGCAAGGCCGTGCGACTAAGTATCAGCTAATAAATGAATTCAAATCATAATACTATTCATGGGCCATTAATAGAAGTATAAAATCGGTAGTTTGAGAATCAATGAGGCTAATTGAAAGTTGAATAGCTAAAAAGATCAGTTTGATGCGCTATTTGAAACTCGTTAGAACCAGTGAAAACAAAGTGTGAACTTTTTTTAATTAGTTAACACTTGTCAATAAGTGCCCATTTCCTTGGTATAACAGTGTTTGTACGTAGTTTTTCGATTGTTTTTCGTGTTTTTGTACCCCCCTGTTAGATAGGGGGGGTGAAACAACACTCGCGGGCTAGCGCCCACTCGTGTTCAAGGCGAACTCTTTACGAAGGGGAATTCGCTTGAGGCGAACCCCTCCGCAAAGAGCGCCTAACGTTTGGGGAATTTGTTCTTTTATTATTGACTTTGCAACGTTAAAAAGACCACATGGTTTTACCATGCAGTTTCTTCAATGGAATGATTAAAAGGAGTGTAGTAGATACTGATATGCTCTGAATTTGTCGTAACCAAATTGTCTTACGTTCAAAATTGGTTACGAATCATGGTTACGAGTACCTAAAATCGACTGAAATCCAGTACAAATTTTGAGGATAAAAATACTGATAAATCAGCATTTTTGATATTCATTGATTTAAAATAACACAGTTGAACTGCCAACCAGGTCTTAAGAAAGCACGTAAAGCTTCACAATTCTCAAAACGTTAATATATCCTTATATATCAACATTTCAGACACTTTCCATTTTTTGGAGAGTGTCTTTTTTATTCGAAAGACGTTTACTGAGATAAGAATAGATTCTTTGAGTTCTAATTTGCGATCCCAACAAAAAAGCTGACAGGAAACTCTGTCAGCGTACGAAACTATTCGGAATCGTGAGAAAGTGTAAATTCCACGACTTGATATTGATCGATTGTGCCTTGTGAAGTAAAAGCTAGGGCGATGTTGCCGGACGGTGTGTTGTAGGCAAAAATTTTAGTATTGCTGCTGTTGAATGGGACGAAGAAACCAAGACTGGCAGCATTTGGCGTGTTGCTTAACACTAATTCGGTGTTGACCTGCACCTCTTTGATCTCGCCATTTTCATTGATTTGAATGGGTTGCGTGTCGACCGTTTGAGGAACGAGAGATGCAGCATCACTCATAGGAGCGGCTGAACCATCTTGTCCAAGCGGACCATGAGAGACGACGATATTCTCGCTGTCTTGGTAAGTCGTAATGCTGTACCCGTATTGATCGTCACTGCCTGTATAAACTTTTCCCTTCTCAAATGTCACGCTGGAAGGTTCTCCAGTCTCAGCGCCCTCTTCTGAAGAACTGGCTTGTGTTGACCCCGTTACCTGACTTGTGCTTTCTGAAGAAGCGGTGTCGTTATTGTCCGATCTGTTGATGTAAAGAAAAATCACTGCTGCAAGGCCTAAGGCTACTAGGAATAAAATAAGAATGACCCATTTCATTCGGGAGCTTCGTTTAAACGATTGATGTTGCGTTCTTTTCATTGTTGATCACCTACCACTTGTTTTTTGTTTTATTATACAATAAATAAATGTGCTCTAAGCCTTTTAAACGAAAAAGTTTGGATTCATCTGTTTCTAAAAACATTGTATCAAGATTTAGTTGAAGACCCAAGTATTACTGTTTATACTGTGGGAGAACAGACAGCCCTCTTTAGTAGTTGATGATCAGGCTGTTTTGGAAAACGAGGTGTTTCAATGAAATCCAATCTATCCATTGAGAAAAGCAATAAAAAACAGGAACTCTCGGCATCTGCAAAAGCGGAAACGGTCTTACCTGCGGAGCTGGCTGCGCGTCTGGACCTGTATCCAGAAAACAAACGACGGCCCGTCAATAAAACGTTGTTTAAAAATGAATTCTTTCAACTAACTTATCATGTTAGGGATTATTCGTTGGACATCTCGTCTCGAGGAGACATCGTTTATTCGGCGATCCCTTATGATACGGCTAGAAATTATATCCAGCGGGCGGCGATCCAGTACCTGCTGCATCCAGAAGAGGTACGCAAATACATCGAGCTTCATAAACCAACACTGGAAAAATACCTGATGCTGAGCATTTATCAGGTGACGAATCAGCGAGTGAATGAGCAGTCTCCAGAGGTACAGCAGGCCTATGAGGCAATTTTTCAAAATCCTTTGCTGGAGATCCAAATACTGGGACGGTTGCTGCAGCATGATGAGACAGGACCGTTATCGGCTAACCTTGCGGGGAAATTTTTGTTTAGCGAAAATGTCAAAACGGGGATCGCGGGCTACATTGCGGAATACCTGAATTTTGTCGTTCAGCTGACTCAATCGCTGCCGATCATGACTGATGGAAAAAATCTGCAATTCCTTGGCAGTGGCCAGCAGGAAAATCGGATGGCGAACAAGGGGATGCAGCAGGCTTTGACCTTTGAGTCAGACATTGCTCCCGGACTGAATTTGCTGCCGCAGGAGGTGAAGCAAAGTATCGAACGATCGATCGTGCCGACAACGCAGCCTCTTCCTGTCAACAATCGGCCGTTGCTGCGTTCCGAATTTGGCAAAGAATTGTCTGAGGTTCGCAAGGGTTATGTGGCGCATAGCGTTCATCCTGATGAACTGGGTTCTTATTTTGAAAATGTTCTTTCCACGGAAAATACCAATCAACTCAATGTCATTTCTGATGTGCATGCAACGGATGGGAAACTGCCTTTCGTCAATCGACAGTTCAATATTTTGGCGGGGGATTTGTCAGATTCTCATGTCAAAGATGAAACGATCAAAGGGATCTATGTGATAGGGAATCATGATTTGTTGGATACTTTGCCGATAACCTCAGATAAAACTGATGAAGCATGGGACTTGTGGCGGCCTTTTTATAGAAAAAAATGGTTTAAGGAGCTAGTGAAAAACCCCGACGATTCTTGGTTCCTGCTGCCTACCGGAGATCATCCGTATTATGGGGTGGTCCAAACAGAGCTGGCTAAGCGGTATCCGAAAGTCGCCGTGTTGAATAATCAGAGCTTGATCCATGACGGCGTGCGCTACGTTGGGTTGACGATTCCGGTAGCTTTGGTCGATCGCAAAAAGGCGCAGCAGCAATTTATCCTTCACACCTTGCAGGCCGTGCTGGAGGAGGATCGTGATATCCCGACGATCCTGGTTTCTCACGCACCCTTATTCAATGAGCTGAGTCTGCTTCCGCCGAAAAGCGAGGCCTACAACAAGGATTATACCTGTTCAGAACCCGAAATCGAGGCTTTGTTTGAGCAATACAATATTCTGGGGGCGATCCATGGTCATCACCATTTGCCGGCCTCTTCTGGCCGTTTCAAGTATACGGAATTTGCTGGAAAGAAACTTTTCGTGGTATGTTCGATCTATTCCAAAATCAATACCGGGTTTGAGTTAATGAGTCTGATGAAGAACTAAAGCGTACATGTCACACTTTTCGTTTTGGCCGTTTTCTCGTGCATTTACTGAATAAAGCAGAATGAAAATATCTTTATCTAAGTTTTATCGCAAGTTTTATGTTGATTTGGCTATTTTACTCATTGTTTTTGATACGATGAAGACAATAAAAAGATAAAAAACAGAAGGGATCGAGAACTATGAAAAAAATCAGTATTGCCGGATTCATTCTTTTAAGCATCGCCTTGGCCGGATGTACCTCAAACGAAAATGAGCTTCCGGCAGGCAGCAGCACCGCTGCCAGTTCTTCTGCTCGTGTGCAGGATTCAAGCAGCTCCACTGTTTCGGACACAGAATCTACAAAAACGAATGTTGAAGGCATCGCTGTTTCCGCTTCGGATGCACTCAAAGCTTATCCGGATACTTCCGTGACTTCGTTGGAACTGGAACCCTCTTTAGGCACCTATTATTATGAAGTAAAAGGTATGGACGATGACACGGAATACGATGTAAAAATCAATGCTGAAACTGGCGATCTGAAAAAAGAACGTGAGGAAGCATTGGACGACGATGAAAAGAACGGCGTGGAACGCCAAGAGGAAGAATTGTCGATAGACGGGATTTTATCGATCGAAGAAGCCGCTAACGCAGCGGTCAAAGCCGTTGGAAAAGGCGAGGCCAAGGAATGGTCGCTGGAAAAGGAAATGTCCACGACTTACTGGGAAGTCAAGGTGCTGGACGGCCGCTCTGAAACGTCGGTGAAGCTGGATGCCAAAACGGGCGATGTGCTGGAGACGGAGTTGGATGATTAAGATCGTGTGTGGAAAATGAATGTAGGAGAAAACGTTTCGCGAGTGCGGAGCGTTTTTTTCTTGGATCATTTTATTGAACAAGAGAGAAATGCCTAAACACCTTTCAATACAACTGTTATCAAATTAGAATAGCCCTATGCCCTAAAAGCATTCTGGAAAAACCATACATAATATGACTGGATCATAGGCCTGTCGGAGAGTACTTCTCTGGTGGGGCGGCTTTTTTGAGGAAAACCAGTGACGGAAAAGCTGTTAGCATCTATGCGTTTACCACATCTCCCACTTTTTACACGAATATATCCGGTAAAAGAAAGGGTTTTCGTAAAAGCGATGAAGACTTACTATATACCTACAGAGAGGATAGTGAATCGATATGATATTGGATAGTCGGGAAAAAGCAATCGTACGTATCCTGCTGGATCATGAATGGATCACGATTTCGCAGATTGCTAAAACCATGTATTTATCGAATAAAACCGTCTCACAATCTTTAAAAAAAATTGACGACTATTTTGAAGGAAGTGATGTCTCCCTCATTCGCAAGCCGAAGGTCGGTATTTCGCTGGTCGGAAAGACCGCGAAAATCAATCAATTGATACAAGCTGGAAAGCAAAGTACCGTTCCTTCGACCAAAGATGAACGGGTTCAATACCTTTGTTTTGAAATTCTAAAGAAATCAGGCTATTTTACCCGGCAGGATTTACAAGAGGCTCTATTCGTCGGAAAGACGACGCTGGAAAAGGATATGAATAAGGTCAATGAGATCTTTTCTTTGTTTCATGTCACGATCGAATGGATTCCGGGAAAAGGTTCCTTTCTCAACCTGATGGAACAGGAAAAACGCAAGCTTGCCATCGATCTTATCTACTATTTTTGGGGGCACAATTGGCAGGTGATCAGAATCGATCATTCCTATGTTCATACGATTGAAGGAATCCCCGAATTTGCTAGAGCATTTGTCAATTTAGACATGCTGAAGGAGATCGATCAGCTGCTGCAAAGCTACCTCTCTCGAACCAAACAAAAACTTAGCGACATGAGTTATCATTCATTGCTTTTGCATTTATTGATAGCGATTGAACGAGTGAAAGAAGGCCAGCTTTTAGAAGAGATGGAGCCAAACGACGAGGGGGCTGCTAATCGTGAACTGCTGGAATTCATGCAGGAGCTGGAGGAACATTTCGAGATTCGGCTGCCGATCTCTGAAATGATGTTTCTTCAAATACATTTGAATATTGATTTACAAAAAGAGAAAGAACCGCTGTGGAGCAATGCCAGTGACGATGTCATTCGGGAAATCATCCATCAGACGATTGACGAATACGATGAAATCTCATTAGTAGGGCTTATTGCACATATTAAATCCGTTGTTGAGCGGATACGCAATGGCTTGCCAGTGGTCAATCCCTTCGTTATGGATGTGAAGCAAAGCTTTCCGGTCTCTTTCGAAGAAGCGATTCAGTTGAAGCAAGCCTTGGAAGACATGTTCGTTATCTCGATCCCAGAGGATGAGGTTGCCTATCTGGCGGTTCACCTACAGGCTTTTAAGGAACGGAAAAAGGAAGAAAATGCCCACAAATTGAAAGCTCTTCTGGTTTGCGGCAGCGGCAAAGGAACGTCACAGCTGCTTGCAGCCAGAATCAGACGGAAGTTTCCAAGTATCAAGGTATCGCGTATTTTATCTATTCAGGAATTGGCAAAAACAGAAGTTCAAGAGGATGTGATCCTTTCTACGATCAATTTAGAGATGCAAAACCACAAAATTCTCTACGTTTCTCCGGTATTAAGCATAGCGGATCAGGGGAAAATTGAAAAATTCCTAGAAGAGAGCAAACAGCACCTGACGAGAACACGTGAATTTGCCCAATTGATTCAGCCAGACTTGATTTTTCTGGACAAAGAATTTGCTGACGTTGAGACCGCCATTCAGTTTATGGGTGACAAGCTGACTTCATTGAACTATACGCGGGCAGGGATTGTCCAATCTGCGATCGACCGGGAGAAATTGTCCTTTACCTCCTTTGGAAAGTTCGCCACACCGCACGGGTCTTCCGAATTTGTCAACCGTTCTACGATTGCTTTTCTAAGACTGGCGGAGGAAATCCGGTGGGGGCAAACCAAGGTCAAATATCTTTTCTTTATTTGTATTAAGAATGAAACCCCAAGTGAGCTGGAAAAAATTTATGACAATTTATTGGAGATTATCGATATAGGCGATCAAAGCCCTATCGCAAAAGGAAAGCAAACAGACCTATTACGGTATTTGAAAGAAGGAACATAAATGAACGTTGCAGAAGTATTAGACATCGAACAAATCGTGATGGATTTAGACGTTTCTACGAAAGAAGACGTGATTGAATCCTTAGCAGTCAAGCTGGCAGAAAAGGGGGTACTTTCGGACAAGCACAGCTACATTGAAGCAGTGTTGGACAGAGAACAACACGCCACAACAGGAGTCGGAAACGGGATCGCGATCCCTCATGGAAAGAGCCCGGTCGTGACAGAAGCGGCGATTGCCTTTGCCAAATTAAAAAGTCCAGTCGAGTGGCAATCACTGGATGAACAGCCAGTCTCTATCGTGATTATGCTGGCGATTCCAGATTCAGAGAAAGGCGATACTCATTTACGATTGCTGTCAGAAATTGCTGTGAAATTAATGGATGACGACTTCGTAGAGGCGTTAAAAGAAGAAACTCGACCAGTCGATATTGTAACACTATTAGGATAAATGGAGGAAACGAACATGAAAAGAAAAATTATTGCAGTAACTGCTTGTGCCACAGGAGTAGCCCATACCTACATGGCTGCTCAGGCATTGAAAAAAGGCGCGAAATCTCTGGGAGACATGATCAAGGTAGAAACGCAAGGCGCTACAGGGATAGAGCATGAATTGACCGAAAAAGATGTTCAAATCGGGGAAGTTGTAATCTTTGCAGTCGATACGAAGGTCAGAAATGAAGAACGCTTCGCTGGCAAAACGATTTTGAAGGTACCTGTTGCTGCCCCGTTGAAAGATGCAGAAAAGGTGATCCAAGAGGCGCTGGCTTTAGTAGACACAGACAACAAATAGGAGGAAAAAACAATGAAAACAATCGCTAATGACATGAAGAACCATGTGCTGACCGGTATTTCTTATATGATCCCGCTGGTAATTGCGGGAGCTGTGATTATGGCAATCTCACGGGTAGGTGGATCGCTGTATGGAATTACAGACATTTGGGATGCTTCGCATGCGGAAAGCGGCAACTCACTGATCCGTCTGCTGCATAGTATTGACGGGTTTGGCGGAACGGCTTTAGGGTTGATGTTCCCAGTGATCTCAGCATTTATTGCTTATTCAGTCGTGGATAAATTGGGAATTGCCCCTGGATTAGTTGGCGGGATGCTTGTAAAGGACATCAATGCAGGCTTCCTTGGCGCAATTGCAGCGGGGTTGATTGCAGGATACGTTTGTCTGTTCATCCGCAATCACGTAAAATTGCCAAAATCAATGGCTTCTGTGGTGCCGGTTTTCCTGATCCCTGTATTGGGAACGTTGAGTACCGTATTAGCAATTAACTATGTAGTCGGTGTTCCTTTTGCAGCATTAAACGTGGGACTTGAGAATTGGTTGAACGGCTTAAGCGGCGGCAATCAAATCATCATGGCAGCGATCGTTGGCGGAATGGTCGGCTTCGACTTGGGCGGACCTGTCAACAAAGCAGCTGTTACCACGGCAATGGCTTTATTGACAAGTGGAGTTTATGCACCAAATACAGCTGCACAAGTAGCAATCATCATTCCTCCGATCGGCTTAGGCCTAGCAACCCTTTTTGCGAAGAAAAAATACAACAACGAGTTGCAGGAAGCTGGTAAATCCGCAATCATCATGGGCTTAGTCGGCATTAGTGAAGGTGCGATCCCATTTGCAGTGGAGAGCCCGCTAAAGGTCATTCCAACTACGGTAATCGGTTCAGCGATCGGCTCAGCGATGGCAGTTGGATTAGGGGCCGTGAATCAGGCACCGATTAGCGGCTTTTATGGTTGGTTCACTGTTGAAAAATGGCCGATCTACGTCTTATCGATTGCAGTCGGCGCCTTATTTGTGGCAATCTCCAGCGCATTGTTGAGAAATAAAGACGCTGGAATCGATACAACGATCATTGATTTAGACGAAGAGTTTGATGAAGAAGCTTGGGAAGAAGAGTGGCAAAGTTAATGACAAATGTACATGTGGTAAATCATACCCATTGGGATCGTGAATGGTACTTTACATCCATGGATTCATTGGTTTTGAGTGATCAATTGTTCAGTGATGTGATTACCGAATTGCAGCGGCATCCAGAGGCCAGTTTTGTATTAGATGGTCAGCTTTCAATTTTAGATGATTATTTAGAGCTGTATCCAGAGAAAATAGAGGATATCCGCGCATTGATCGAGGGACAGCAGCTGTTCATCGGACCTTGGTTCACTCAAACGGATGCCTTCTTCACTTCCGGAGAATCCGTTTTGCGAAATGCAATGATTGGCTTCTTTGAAAGCAAGAAATATGGCGAGATGATGTCGGTCGGGTATTTGCCAGACACCTTTGGCTTCAACGCTCAAATTCCAGTGCTGTTAAATGAAGCCGGGTTGGAGAATATTATTTTGTGGCGTGGGGTGCATTTAGGCAAGCATGTCCAATCCCCTTATTTCAAATGGGAAAGTCTGGGTGGGGACAACAAGGTCTATGCGCTTAATTTTCCTCAAGGATATGGAACAGGGATGCTGCTGGAGCCGACCCTTGATTATGTAGAAGGCCGCTTGGACAAAGCCGTTGATTTCATTAAACAGTACACAGATTCTGATGAGATCATGATCCCTTCTGGAAATGATCAATTAGGCATTATTTCAGAGTTCAGTCATAAAATCAAACAGATCAATGCTCTGGGCAAGTACGACTACCAAGTGAGCACGTACCAGCATTTTTTGTCACTGATGAAGGAAATGGATTTGGAAACGTACCGCGGAGAATTCAGAGCCCCTGTTCTGGCAAGAGTGCATAAAACAATCGGCTCTGTTCGAATGGACCTGAAAAAGCAGATTTTCCATTTGGAGCATCAGCTGATTCGCCGAATTGAGCCAATGATGGTAATTGCACGTCAACTAGGTATTGATTTAAGCAACCGCTTAGTCATCAAGGCTTGGAAAAAGTTACTAGAATGTCAGGCGCACGACAGTTTGGCTGGCTGTGTGTCAGATGCAGTAGCTGAGGACATTGCTCATCGGCTAAAGGAAGCCGGCGAAATCTGCGACAGTATTGAAAACATAGTGTTGAAACGCATTTCTGAGTCATTGGCTCTTACAGATAAAGAGTTTTTGGTGATGAACCCTTCTCCAACCGTCTTTTCAGGTGAAAAAACGGTGACACTTTTATCCAAAACGCAAGAGATCGAGGTTGCAGGCTGTGCGTCCGTCGTCCTAGCCGCCGAGTACGTGGACAGCCGGGAAAATATTCTGGAGGAAACACCTGCGGGAAATCGCTTTATCACCGAACCTGGCTATTACAAGTTGACGGTTCAGTTCACGTGCGAGCTGCCTGGTTTGGGGTACAAGGTTTTTGCCTTCGAGGAGGTAGAAAAAGCAGCCGATCGTTTTATACCCGTTAAGGACCAGCAAATCACTGTCGGAGACTATCAAATTCGCTTTGAAAATCAAGCGCTGATTTACCAAGATTCTGAACGTAGGATTTCCAATTTTCTCTCGTTTATGGACGATGGAAACGCGGGAGACACGTATGATTTTTCTCCAGTATCAAACGATCAGCCCATTGAATTGACGTTTCAGGAATGTCGATGTGAATCGGCAAAACAAATCAGTCGAATGACCGTATCAGGAGTTGCGAAGCTGCCGTGTGATCTATCCGAGCGAATGCAGCAGCAAAAAACGACGGAGTTTGCTTATCAGCTTGAACTGGAACTGAATCAAAAAGGGGAGATCAAGGGTACGCTGCATTTTGAAAATAGTGTACTGAACCATCGAATTCGCTTGAAGCTGAACGTGGGTCAGCAGATCGACAAAGCTCTTTCGGCAATCCCTTACGGTTTCATTACGAAGCAGAATCAGGAAATCAGCGAGTGGGAAACCCAGTACTCTGAAAAACCGGTCAATAGTGAGCCTTTTGATAAAACGGTGAGTGTCTATACCAAGTCTGACTCCTTATCGGTATTTACTCATGACAGTCGGGAATATGAATATTGTGAATCCGAGTTATTCGTGACTCTTTTGGCTACGACAGATACATTAGGAAAACCGGATCTGTTGTATCGACCCGGCCGTGCATCAGGCGACACGACTAAGAAAGGCCACATCATGATGGCAACACCGCTCGCACAGTTGAAGGGCAAGCCGTTTTCCAGTACGTTTGTTTTAAAATATGATCGAAACGACCGTACAGAAGCTGAGATTGCCGCTTGGCGTTCCCAGTTGGAACAGCCTGCCATCAGCTACCAGCTGCAGCAGTTGAACTTCTTTGTCTACCGAATCGACAATAAGATCCAAAAAAGGATCGATCAATTGCTGTTAGCAGAAAAAGAATGCAGCATATTGTCATTTGCAGAAGGCACAGAGGTGCTAGTCAGTGGTCTTCATCATTCGTATTACCATGAGGGCTTTGTTGTCCGGATTGAAAATCCAACAGACACCGCCAGCGAATTGGATATCGCTGCTCTTTTCCCAGAATGGCGGGTTGAACGTGTCAATGCACTTGAAGAGCTTCAACCGTTTTCTGCGAAAATTCCAGCCTATGGCGTAGGCAGCTTTCTCGTATCTAAATAACAATCTCCGGCTAGATCAGACGATCTAGCCTTTCATTTGCCTTAAAAGGAGGATTCTATGGTAGAAAAAATTTCGAACAAGCTGGGAATTCCAACAGGCTTGTTTTACGGGTATGTGGGTCTGGTGTTTTTCATGCTTGGCGCAGGAATTGAAACCAGCTGGTTTTCTGCGTACTTAGCTTCAGCGGGGTACAAGGTCCAGCTCATTTCCATGGTGTTTAGTTTGTATGGTCTTTTTGTGGCGGTTTTTTCGTGGTTAACGAGTTTTCTTTCAACCCTGTTTTCAATTCGAAGAGTCATGCTTACTGGCTTGATCGTGTATTGCTTGAGCACTGGACTCTTGATATCGGCATTGATTTTTGAGTTTTTCCCGTTGATTGCAGGGGCGTATATGCTTCGCGGCGCCGCCTACCCATTGTTTGCCTATGCCTTCTTAATGCTGATTACACTCAAAACAGAGTTGAAAAGTTTGGGAAAAGCAACTTCGTGGTTCTGGTTCAGCTTCAATCTGGGCATGACGATATTGAGTCCGCTGATAGCTTCAAGCTTGCTGCAGGTGGCCACTCCAATTACTATCCTTCTGTTAGGGATTGTTATCGTGCTAGTCGGAGGCAGCATTGCTCTGAAAACTAACGATGATTCACAACCGCCAGCAGTAGGAAAAAAGAGTCTGCCTAGTCAGATAGCGGAAGGAATCACCATTCTTTTTGAGTGTCCGAGGTTGGCGTTAGGCTTGTTGGTCAAGGCCATCAACAACATTGGACAATTCGGCTTCGTTATCATGATGCCTATTTTTCTCATTCAGTATGGGTATACACTGACGCAATGGGGAAGCATTTGGGCACTTACGTACGTGGTTAATTCGATTGCAGGGCTTGCCTTTGGATGGATCGGCGATCGATACGGTTGGCGGAAAACAGTCTGCTATTTTTCGGGGACGATCACAGCGTTATCTTGTCTGTTGATTGGTGCAGCGATCTTTTATTTTCCAGGAAATACTTTTTTATTAGCACTATCGTTCATCGGATTTTCCATTGGAATAGCGGCATTCGGTCCCTTGTCCGCCTTGATTCCAGCGATGGTCCCTGACAAAAAAGCAACAGCCTTGTCTGTCTTGAATCTGGGTTCAGGGCTGAGCAATTTCTTTGGTCCTGTGCTGATCACGATCCTCTTTCAAAAATTTGGAGGGTTTGTAGTACTGGGTGTTTTTGCTGGATTGTACTTGCTGGCGAGCGGGTTGGCGGTATTTTTGAAGACGCCAGCAGAGCTTGGCGGCGAAAACTCTAAACAAATGCGAGATGCAAGCGTGCTCTGAATTGATGGGCGAGATTCGGGTGAGGATTTCTTTTTTTAGGATGGAAAAACACTTTTTGAATGCAGTGTTGCCATTTCAGGAACCTTCGTCCCATTGGCTGTGACCAAAAATAATTTTGAAGTGAATACCTTCTTCGAATTGGTTTTCGGCAACAAGAAAATTCGTGGTGTGCTGATCGGGGACACGATCGCCAAATACCATTTGCCAAATTTGATCGCGTTTTATCAACGTGGAGAGTTCCCGTTCGACCAATTTGTAAAATACTATGATTTTGAGGACATCAATCAGGCAGAAGCAGATTCTGTAGGGGGCGAGGTCATCAAGGCTGTCGTGGTGATGGACAAAGAGTACCAGCCGCCAAGCTAAAAAGACGATTTTTTTGGCTGTTTCGCTAAAGCAAAAACAAAGAGTTGATAGAAATAAGCTGTGACAGCGATGTCACAGCTTATTTTCCTACAATCGCACTTGAAAAAGCTTCTGATGTGGACTCAATTCCTTAAACGAAATCCGTCCGCCGTGTTTTTCCACGATTTTTTTACTGATTGCCAGGCCTAAGCCGCTGCCGCCTTTGGTTGAGCGAGAGCGATCGCCGCTGACAAAGGGATCGAACAGCTGCGGCTGCAGGTCCTTGGGAATTCTGCTGCCATCGTCGGTTATCGTAAAGACCACATGATCCTCTGAAGCGGTCAACTGAACATGGACCGTCGTCCCTGCAGGATTATGGTGAATGCTGTTGCTGATCAAATTGTCAAAGACGCGTCTTAGCTCCACACTGTCGCCAGAAATCTCGATCGGTGCCTCCGGAAGATCAATCTCGAAGGTGATCCCGTTTTCCTCTGCGCACTCCCATTGCTCCAAAATCACCTGACGGAGCAGTTCAGAGAGATCCAATGGCTGAAGCTGAAGCTGATACTCAGGGCTTTCCAGCTTGGAAAAGATCAACAGCCGATTCACCAGCTCATTCATGTGGTCGGTTTTCGAAAGAATCGTTGCCATCACCTGACCCAGGTCCTCTTGGGACACCAACCCATCCTCCACGGCTTTAGCCGAACCCTTAATCGTGGTAATGGGGGTACGCAGATCGTGTGCCATATTAGCAAATATCAGCTGGCGTTCCTTTTCATAGGCCTTCCGCAGCTCTTCAGCTTCTTTCAATTGGTGTGCCATGTGATTGAAGGTCTCTTCGATCTCCACGTATTCGTATTCCGCGTTCAAATGAATCTTTTTGGAATAATCGCCGTTGCGGATCGAGCGAAAGCCATCGATAAGTATATTATTTGGCGCAATGATATGCTCCCTGACCGATTTAGAATAACGCCACAGACAGAAAATAAAAATGAATAAGATCGGGATAAGCAGTAAGACTATTTTTCCGAAGATAGAAAAAAAGGTGGCTGAACGAACATTTGTAAACACAGGGGTGAAATTTCCTCGAATGCTGCGGCTTGGCATTTTTGTGACACAAAGATAGTGGTTGCCATCGTCCCCGATAAAGGAAGCAAAGGTCGCCATGTATTTCGGAGCTTCTTGATTTACTTCAAAGGAAATTGGACCAAACTGATAGATATCCTTTTTCAGCATCGCACGAAGTCCCTCAGTCTCCAACAATTGATTCTGTGTGTACTGCTTGTGCTTTTCCTGAACATCGCCCTTTGTATAGATCACTCGATTGGTTTCATCCAGGATTTCTAGCCAGCCGCCAACATCTTCTAAAGTTTGCGTATCGATGTTTTGATAGTCGGGTCGGACGATCTCCTCTGCGCATAGCTTAGCCGCTATTTGATTCGTGCCCGAAATGAAAAATTGAATGACTGACATAAAAATGATCGTCAAAGACAACAGCAGCAACGATGTCATCAAATATTTTCGGATCAAAAAACGAGCTAATGTTTTCGGTCTTTTTCTCATGGTACCAGCTTATACCCTAACCCCCGGATGGTCTGGATATAAGAAGCCCCCTCTCTGTCACCCAATTTTTCTCGCAGTCGGCTGATGTAGACCATGATATTGTTGTCATCCACGATGTAAATATCCTCCCAAGCGGCTTCATAGATCTGCTTCTTGGTAAATACTCGTCCTGGTGTGCCCATCAACAGCCGCAAAATTTTAAATTCGATCGAAGTCAGCGCGACAGGCTCAGACCCTTTATACAAAAGACACTGATTCAGATCCAACGTCAGGTCATGAAGGGCCAACGTCTCGGGTTCAGCGATTTCCTGAGCACCTAAGGAATAAAAACGCCGCAGCTGAGCCTCTACTCGAGCGACCAGCTCCAAAGGATCAAAAGGCTTGGTCACATAATCATCTGCACCAACCCCCAGCCCCAGCACTTTGTCTGCACTTGTATCTTTAGCGGTTAGAAAGATAATCGGTATATTTTTCTCTGTCCGAATCTTTTTGATTAGCTGATACCCATCCAGCTTTGGCATCATGATATCTAAAATAGCCAGATCGATCTGTTCCTGCTGGAGACAATGCCAAGCCGCTTCGCCATCGGCAGCAGTGAACACCTGATAGCCGTCCTTTTCCAAATACAGTTTCACAAAATCCACGATGCCTTGTTCATCGTCTGCCACCAAGATTGAAAACCCCATGCGTTAACACCCCTTGCACTCATTTCTTCCTATTATACCGCGAGGCCAAGCTATTTTATATCCACCTTTTTAAAAAGCTGAGAAGCCGCACCTAAAACAAGTGCAATCAGCAGGACCGAAGACAACAGTGCGGGAATCAAATGCTTTGTCTCACCAGCCAATAGGTGATTGCTGACAGAAAGCGCAGAATATTTCAAGAACGAAAAGGTGCCCGATCCAATCAAATAATTCACGACGAACAGCCCTACCAAAGCAGCGATGAAAGAGATGAACGGAGATAAAAATAATCCTACAAAAAAGGTGAGTGCCATAAAAAGTGCCAGATGCAGAAAAATCAACAGGATAAACAGCATGGCATCGGCTAGTTCAAATCCCGGCGCGGAAAACTGCCCATTCCCAATACTCGAATTCGTTAAAAATAAATAGTAGCTCCCGCCGACAACGAGACTGAACAGCCCAAATGCACCAAGGCACAAAGTCAGCAGGGCCAAAAACTTGGCTAGGACGATCCGTCCTCTTTTTCCGATCCGCAGCAGGGTCATCTTGATCTGACCGCCAGCGATTTCCCCGGAAAATTGGAATGCCGCCACTAAAATCAGCAAAATACCCCATATACCCAGTCCACTGAAAAAGCCCCACAACGCCATCACAAATTCCATGCAGGAAAGTGTTCCACCGTCGGCCAACCCATCCCCTGACAACGTCAAGCCGCCAGTTGAGATCGCAAACGTCATGATCGCCGCTAGAATCGAAGGGATCAATAAAATCATACTGTTTTTCCGCTTCAAGGTTTTAATCCATTCCATTTTATAAATTGCCCATACTTCCATGATGAACCCCTCCATTTTCTATTTCATTAATTCGATTAATTGCGCCTGCTGATCGTCAACATGCGAGTTCTGATCCGCATAGCTGATGACCCCGTTGCTCAATACCAGAATATGGTCCGTTAAGTCGCAGACCTCTTGCATCTGATGGCTGGAAAACAAGATTGCTGTTCCGCGTTCCCGACATAATTTTTTCAGCAGCTCCTTGACCTCTTCCACTCCGATCGGATCGAGCCCAACAAACGGTTCATCCAAGATCAACAGCTCCGGCTCTGTAATCAATGCCAAGGCTAAAGCCAGCCGCTGCTTCATACCAAAGGAAAAGTTTTTGACCTTTTTCCGTGCGGCATTGCTCAATTCCACGAAGGCCAAGCTCTCCTTGATTCTGCGTTTCCGCTCTTTTTTCGGGATCGAAGGAATCAAACGGATCGAGAGCATCAGGTTGTCATAGGCATTCAAGTCTTCGTAAAACTGCACATCTACCAACGAACCGATTCTGTTTTTAGAAGCCGTGTCCGAAGTATCCAGTGGACTTCCGCAGAAAATCAGCCTCCCTTGATAATGGCTGGTCAAGCCCAACACACATTTCATCAACGTCGTTTTCCCAGCGCCGTTGCGCCCCAATAAGCCAGTGATTTTGCCCGGGAGCAGCTCCAGATCAATACCCTTTAATATTTCAGTTCTGCCGTAGCTTTTCCGCAGGTCGTTAATGGTTAAAATAGTCGCTGTCATGATTTCTCCTCCTCGTTCTGTATGGCTACAGTATAGAAAGCTAAGCTTGAAGGGAAACGGGGTTAATCTTAAAATAACCTTACAATTTTTCTCTCCTGCTTTCGTATAGAAATGCGTCGTTTAGCTATGCAATAGATGAACATAGGCTTTCATGCTATAATTTGGGTATATCGAGTCAGATATATCCAGGAAACGAGGAGAAAAATGACACGATATTTACCAACCAACGACCTGCTTTTTCGCAAGATTTTTACATCACCCGCCTCAAAACATCTGCTGCAGCACTTTATCGAAGATTTCTTAGGCCAACGCTTTCGGACGCTGATACCCAAGGAACACTACCACATAAAAAAATACCAAAAGTCATTCAAAAAAGGCAAATTGCAACGAACCGAAGTCGATATTCTAGCTACAACGGCAGATGGATTGATGACAACGATCGAGATGCAGACAGTGCTGCGTTCAAAGAATTTGGATTACTGGACAAGCAAACGAATGAAGCTTTTCTGAACGATCGTGGAGAAGAACTGCTGCGCTTAATCTTTTTGAGTTTATCGAATCAAAATATTGAGCAGAAAACACCGATTTATTACTGGCAACAGTTTTTCAAAACCGGCAAAGCCCTTCCTGGTGCTCCTTACTATATCCAGGAAGCAGCAGAAATCATAGCTTATCAAAACCTGGAAAGGGAGGAGAAAGAAATGCTAGATCAAATGGCAAAAGACCGTGACACGTATGAAGCCAAGCTTTCAACCGCTGAAAGACGTGGAATCAGTATTGGGACCGCAAAAGGGATTGGAATTGGTTCAAAACAAAAAACAATTGAACTTGCGCGAAACATGCTGGAAAAAGAACTTCCCCATGATCTCATTTCTGAAATCACTGGATTGACCCTTCAAGAAATAAAAAATCTGCAAGAATAATCTTTCTATATTCATGCCCAGAGGCTTATCATCTGGGTTATTTTAATCCTCGAAAGTTTGCATATTCGATTGTTAACTAACGGGACAAGGATCGTTCTGGCGGTGGAATAATTTCAAATTAAAAACAAAACTGTGTAATTGCCCAACGGGTTACACGGTTTTGTTCTCTCGATTGTTATAAAATGATCTACTTCATCATACGATCCAGTAGCCAATCCACACCATAAGTACACGTCTTTTGTGCTTCATTATTGCCACAATGCACATTGCCCTTAATCTCATAGTATTCCTTGTCGGTGCTGGAAGCATTGCGATAAATCGTCTTCGCACCCCCCACACCGATCACTGGATCTTCCTCAGTATGCTCCACCAAGACAGGACAGGTGATATTTTTCAGGACGTCATCCAAATTCATCCGATGAGAAATTTCCGCCGCTTCATCCAAGGTTTCCACGTTAAACTTATTCAAGAAATTATACAAATAGAAATGCTCAATCCCAGCAAAGGTATGCATCGTCAACTGATCTAACTGCTACCAAAAAATCTAATGCGTAAGTTCCGTTAAAACTATTGAAGCTATCTCGTTGGAGAGGATGTATCTTATTCTAATTTATGAAATACAAGAAAAAACTTCGCATACAGAATCTACCGTAATCATTTTCACGCTCATTTTGTTCACTTCTTTAGATGTATAAGACAATGATACCCTCTGGAACGCATTCTAGGTCAAGGGGAGATTCATGTCTGGTTATGCGAATCCTTCCCATTTCTAATCACCAAGATTGCCAGAAGTAACCCATAGAGAATCGTAAAGAAAGGAAAAGGCGCAGCCAAACTTTTACTCCCGGCAACAAATTGAAGGAACTGCATCCCGGAAGGTGCCAGCAGTCCGCCTAAATTAAAGCCCACGACCATTAAAGAAGTCGAAACGTTCAACTGAGTCCCGGTTTTAGAAAGATTGCCAAGACAATTAAAAATATGAGGAACCATCCAAGCTATGGGAACTCCCGATAAAAATAAGGCTAAAACCAGCAATACAAAGTGATTCGCCGCTAAGCTCACCAGCAGATTCACTACAAGCAGCAAGGTAAGATACAGATAAATTGTTTTACTCCTAAAAATGCGATTGACCGTGCCGAACAGCAGGCCGGCAATAATCCCAAACAGCGGCATCAGCGCCAAATAGATACTGGCATTCACAGCATTCCCTTCAATCAATACAGCCATCGAAGGAAACCGAACGAGAATAGCAGAATTACTCATCATCATCAAAATCCCAAACAAAAAGATGCCATAAATAGAAGGATCAATTTTCTCTTTAACTGCACGCGGTTTTACTTTCTCAGCGGCGACCGTTTGCCCCTTAGTTTCAGGAACAAAAAGATTAAGGATAAGGATCAACGGAAAAGCCAGCAGGTAAACAGCGAACGAATAGCGCCAGGCAAAGGTTAAAAGCAAACCTGCCAACAAGGTTAAGCAAGCCTGACCAATATTCTCAAACGCATTGCGAATCCCCAGCAGCGAAGCCCGCTCATGGCTCGCATAAAAAATACTAATGAAACTAATCGCCAGCGAATTAAAGAGTCCTAACCCAGCCCCTAAAATCAATCGAGAAAGAATGACAGCCGGATAACTACTGATAAGGATCGGCAGACTACCGCCAATACCCACTAACAATAAGCCCAAAGAAACCGTCCTCTTCATCCCAATTTTGTCCGCCATAAAACTAGACAACAAAATGGAAATCACGACAAATAGGTTAGGCAAGGTACTTAAGATTTCCGTTTGCGCCTGCGTAAGGTTCAAGTCATTTTTCATACTAGGTAAAACACCATTGATTACTGGTGCACTGGTTAGGATTAAGGAGACCGATAATATCGCCAGTTTGGTTCTTAACTTATGAAAGTGGTTCACTGTTTGCCCTCCTTGGAAGTCAGTCAATTTATAGTACTCTAAAAAGAAGGGAAGGGATATATGATTTTGATGACGGTATGGGTGAATTGCTGGTGTTAGGGTGATTTTACGGACACGGTTGGGGGTATTTAACAACTAGAAAAGGAATGCTCTTGCTTGTCCATAGACAGTATTCCATAATGAGTGTTTTCTCGTCGGTGCATCATATATAGTAGTTCAGGTTGAACAGCAAAGAACGGACTATCGGCTACAATATAGTTTAAAAAGTTTTTTGTAACTTTTTCAGTGTTTTCGGTAGGCTAATCCAATGCTGTATTGATGCTCATTTTTGTTAGAATCACTTATAGTAAAAGGGCTGATAGGAAGTTTCTATCAGCCCTAACATGTTTAAGTCAGTTGAATAAGCTCTTCACTCTTACTATCAAAAAAGTGACTATTATTTAGGTCTAATCCTAATTCTACGATTGAACCTGGCTTATGGAAGTCACGAGCATCTACTTTAGATACAAATTCTGAATCACCAGAGCGTGCATACAGCATCGTTTCGGCTCCTAGCAATTCAGAAACTAAAACTTCTGCCTTGATCGTTGATTCTGGTGTGGCATCAAGGAAAACCTGCTCAGCATGAATATCCTCTGGGCGGATACCAAAGACAAATTCTTTATTTCCGTAGCCTTTATCAAGGAGTTTTCTATTTTTTCCGTCTGGTACCTTTAGCTTGATGCCATAATCGTTTATCAGGTACCCGTTGGAGAGCGTGACTTTGAAAAAGTTCATGGCGGGTGAGCCAATAAAACTCGCTACAAAAATATTTTTCGGAGAATTATAGACTTCATGCGGTGTCCCAATTTGTTGGACAATGCCATCCTTCATGATCACGATACGATCAGCCATCGTCATCGCTTCTGTCTGGTCGTGAGTAACGTAGATCGTCGTTGTTTCCAGACGTTGATGGAGCTTAGCGATCTCTGCTCGCATCGCTACCCGCAGCTTGGCATCTAAGTTTGAGAGGGGTTCATCCATAAGAAAGACTTTGGCATCTCTGACGATTGCACGACCCAATGCGACCCGTTGTCTTTGACCGCCAGATAGTGCCGCAGGTTTGCGTGTTAGAAATTCTGTAAGACCTAGTATCTCTGCAGCATGATCAACGCGCTGTCTGATCTCACTCTGATCAAGCTTCCGTAATTTCAGTCCAAAAGCCATATTGTCAAAAACGGTCATATGAGGATAAAGGGCGTAGTTTTGGAATACCATCGCGATGTCGCGGTCTTTTGGAGCAACATCATTCATCACTTTTCCATCAATCAAAAATTCTCCTTCAGAAATATCTTCTAAGCCAGCAATCATTCGCAAAGTGGTTGACTTACCACACCCTGACGGTCCCACGAACACGATAAATTCCTTGTCTTTAATTTGCAGGTTAAAGTCAGTCACTGAGTAGTGCGCACTGTTATCATATTTTTTGTACACGTTCTGTAAAGCTAATTCCGCCATGTTTTTTCCTCTTTTCCTACATTTTCTGTTTTTATAAAAAATTCTTTTGTTCTGGGTGAAGAAAGGAAGCTATTCTGTATTTTCTTTCAACGTTCGAGAACCTGCTGAGAGCATGGTCGGGACAAACGTAATAACAGGATCGCAAGTTTTTTTGTCTAACAGTCTTTTTAAATTGTGGACCACTAGCCGGGCAATTTCTTCTACATCTTGTTCAATGTAGAAATTACAGCCAGAAGGCTTATCAAAGGAAAGCTGAAAAATATCATTTGCTGCTGTATATTCATGGATCAGGTTCGACAGATGAGCATTTACCGTAATCACGACATCTGGCTGATGCTCCTCTAGAAAATCAATGATTGTTCTATTGGATTCAATCGTAGAAGGAACAGAGAGCCACAAATTTTTATCGATTGGAATTTGATTAGTTACGAAAGCGTGTTCAATTCCCTTCGTTCGATCAATCGTTGCAGAGTTTTCTTCTATTGTAGTGATGAAAACGAATTTCTTGAATTGCTTTTGAATCACCAGGTCAGCCAACTTGTAGCCAGCGCTGAAATTATCCGATGTTACGCTAGTAATTCCTAACTTATTAAAATAGCGGTCAATCAAGACTAATGGAAATTTCTCTAAGTGTAGCCGGAGAATGTCTTCATTGTAATTCTCAGATTCGGTAGGGAAGATGATCAGCCCCTCAACACCACACTCGATAAAGTAGTGGATCAGGTCGTTCTCCTCGTCAATCGATTCTCTGGACAAGCCAAAAAAGAAGCGCAACTTCTCCTTTCTAGCAAAAGCTTCTAAATGGCTTAACAATTTGCGATCAATATCAGTTTTCATGGTGGTAAAGATCAGTCCGATGATGCGTTCTTTCTTTTCAATATTTTCGAAATCGACAAAAGTTCCTTTTCCTCGGACCCGTCGCACGTAGCCCTTTTCTGCGAGATTATTCAGCGCACTCTTAGCAGTGATCTGGCTGACGTGGAACTGTGAGACAATCTCTGTTTCTGAAGGAATCCGATCGCCTCTTTTTAATTGTCCATGTTCGATCTGCTGGATAAAGCTTTGTTCTATTTGCTTGTATAATGGAATATTTTTTTTCATAAGCTCACTCGATTTCCATTGAATTTGTCTATCTAAAGTATAAGGGAACTGGCATGTTTAAAACATACTAAATATAGTATATAATAATCCTTTTTTTTATATTAATATGGAACCAACATTAAGGGGGGGCATCTTATGGAGTTGATAAAAGGGAAAGTGAATCGTACCCTGCATTTAATTTTCGTCGCACCATCAATGATTTTTATTTTCTTTTTGGCTATCGTTCCTTTAGTCTATGCAGTCTATTTAAGCTTTCGAAATTATAAATTGACCATGCCAAACGGTAGTTCACGTTTTATCGGAATCGAAAATTATGTAAGCGTTATTAAGGATGAAGCATTTATCCAATCAATCAGTTGGACACTTATTTTCAGCTTATTCGCGGTAATAATTTCTGTCGGAATAGGACTGCTTTTGGCAGTTTTACTGACTAACTCGGAGCAGAGTCGAGGTGTTCGTTTATTGAAGAGCTTTTTAATCCTGCCGATGATGGTTGCGCCAGTAGTCTCGAGTACGATGTGGAAGATTTTGTTCGGTGCAGTCTATGGTCCGATCAACTATTTGATCGAACTGTTTCAAGGAACGGCAGTCTCGTGGACAGGCGAGACATTACCGGCACGTCTAGCCATTATTGTGATTGATTCCTGGGGCTCGATTCCGTTTTGTATGTTGATCTTTCTAGGAGCACTTACCACGATTCCAGATGAGCTTTATGAAAGTGCGCTGATCGATGGCTCAAGTCCATTTACCTCATTTAGAAAAATTACACTGCCATTGATCAGAAACTTCATTTCCTTAGTAGTGTCATTACGGTTGATGGATTCGCTGAAGGTCTTTGATCCGATTATGATCATGACCGATGGAGGACCTAGCGGATCAACGGAATCGATCGGAACAATGATGTATAAAATGGCTTTTAGATATATGGACGTTGGACAAGGTTCGGCAGCCGCGGTCATATTCTTTATCATTATTGCGATTGTATCCATCACAACACTACTAATTACACGAAAAGAGGAGGTGAAATGAGCATGAAAAAGAGAAAATTTCCCGTGTCTTTAATCCTGCTAGTCATATTTTCGATTATTTTTCTTTTTCCGATCTATTGGACGATCACTACTGCAGTGAAGCAGCCGAGCCAGATCATGGTTGTTCCACCTGAGTTTATACCCTCTAAAATAAGTTTTCAAAATTTTCGTCAGGTGATCGCTGAAAATAATATGGGACAATTCTTTTGGAATAGTCTTTCGATCTCCGTTTCAACCACAATCATCACCTTGATCATTGCCAGCTTTGCTGGATATGGTTTTTCACGCTTCAATTTTAGAGGAAAAAAGTTGTCATTACTGCTAGTCATTGCTGTTCGGATGATTCCCAGTTTGATCTACATGATTCCTTACTACATTATCTTTAATCAGCTTCATTTGCTGGATTCAAAAATTGGATTAACGATTGTCTATATCACAGCGAATTTGCCTTTAGCGATTTGGCTGTCCACCAGCTTTTTTGATGAATTGCCAAATGAGATATTTGAATCTGCTAAAATCGATGGCTGTACAGAATTTCAAATTTATTGGCAGATCGCTTTGCCGCTAGTCGTCCCTGGATTAGTCGTCATTTCGATCTTAGTATTCCTAGCCTCTTACAATGAGTTCGGTACTGCTTTGGTCTTATTGTTTAATGACAGTACGAAGACGTTGCCGGTAGGAATCAGTGGAATGGTTCAGCTACAAAAGGATACACCGTTTGGATTACTGGCTGCGGCTGGAACGATCGCGATGATCCCAGCCTTTATCTTGGCCTTAACAACACAAAAATATGTTCAGAAAGGAATTACCGCAGGAGCGGTAAAAGGGTAAGAAATTATGAAAAAGATAGGTTTACTATGTACGGTGTTAATCTCATTAACGATTTTAACAGGCTGTGGCGGAGAAACGCAGGAAAACGCGAAAAGCTCCGAGTCGACGGAATTAAAAACTCCGGAAAAATTCGGAGTGAAATTGGAGAATTTGGATTCATCAGGAACTTTGAAGGGGCAGTATGAAGGCAAGAAAATTACAGTTGCCACCAGAACGGGCGATCATGAGACAGCGCTGAAGGAAGCGGCAAAGTATTTTGAAGCAGCTACAGGTGCAAAAGTAGAGGTTCAAAGCTTTCCAGCCGGGAACGACGAAGAGAAGATTCAACTGGATTTGAGTACGAGTCATACCTTTGATGCAGTCCTTATGCCTGTTGCTAATATTCATTCTTACGCAGCATCCAATTATTTGAAAAAGCTCGACGACTATAAGGATGTTGCCGATCCTGAATTAGATATGGAAGATTTTATTCCGTCAATTTTAGATTTGTACGGCAAGTATGATGGTGAGCTATATGCGTTTCCGTATAAACCTGATACACAAATGCTCTTCTATAGAAAAGACATCTTTGAAGACGAGAAAGTCAAAGCGGCTTATAAAGAAAAAACAGGTAACGATTTGACCGTTCCTAAAACAAATGAAGAGATGATAGAGATTGCTAAGTACTTTACAAAATCAAAAAACAGCGATTCTCCAGTCGATTATGGTTATATCAGCATGGGATCAACGACGAATAGCCGGGCAATCTGGATGAATCGTGAAGGTGATCAAATGGTTATTTCAAAGGATAATCAAGCAACTGTGAATAATGACGCGACAAAGCAAGCCATGAAGACAATGATGGAATTAAAGAATTATGCGCCGAAAGAGTGGACTCAGCTTGGTTGGGATGAAGCGAATGCACTGTTTGTCGAAGGTAAAGCGTTGATGATGGAGCAATGGCCAGGATTGATCAATTCCATTAACGACGAGAATTCTAAGGTGAAGGATAAGATCGGATTTGCAGTAACTCCAGGCGAATCGCCAGTTTTGGGCGGGTGGTCAATTGCCGTCACAAGCAGCTCCAAAGAGGATGAATTGGCGTATAAATTCATCGAGTTCGTTACATCAAAAGATGGGGAGTTGTTGAAGGTTGAGCATACGATGGATCCAGTTCGTCAGTCAAATTATGAACGTGGCGAGGTCATGAGCAGTAACGAAATGTATCCTGTTTTATTGGATTCACTTACGAAAGGCAAACAATTAGTTGATGCAGATGTTCCGTATATTTCGGCACAGCTGAATGATATTCTAGAAGATCAAACCCAAAGTTTATTAAACGGAAAACAGGATATTGATAAAACTACCAATAATATGCAAAAGAAACTAAAAGAAGAAATTGATCGTGCAGAATTAGAGTAAGGAGTTGGCCACAAATGGATTTTTACCCACGTCCCCAATTTGAAAGAGAAAAATGGTTAGATTTAGATGGGATATGGTCCTTTGATTTCGATGATCAAAGGATAGGAATTGAAAAAAAATGGTACGAGGCTCATGAGTATAGCAAGGAAATCAAGGTTCCTTTTGTTTACCAATCTGGGGAAAGTGGAATAAATAGCCAAGAAACGCATGATTGTGTTTGGTACAATAAGGTTATTACATTAGCTGACGTCGAGGCTCCTAGGATTCTTCTACATTTTGGAGCAAGTGATTATTATACCAAGGTTTGGGTCAACAATCAGTATTGTGGGGATCATCAAGGGGGGCATACACCATTTTCCTTTGATATCTCCCATCAACTAGCTGCTGATGGGCAAGTAAAGATTGATGTCTGCGTCACTGATCGCAGCACAGATGAGGAACTCCCACGAGGGAAGCAAAATTTTAAAGGAAAGTCTGAAGGCATCTTCTATACCGGGACTACTGGAATCTGGCAATCAGTTTGGCTGGAATTTACTGAAAAAGAGTATATTGATTCTGTTCACTATAAAACCGATACGATAACGAATAAAGTTACTATCGCAGCGAAAATTCAAGCTGACGATGGAGCAAAACTAGGCATAAAGATTGCCCGTGAAAACGAGGTTTTGGTTGAAAATGTAGCGACCATTAAAAATAATTGCTTGAATATAGATTTTGAGATCCCTGATTTTAATGATCATCACTATGGTTTTTGGTGGAGTCCTGAGCAGCCCAATCTGTATGATGTGGAATTCACTCTACTTGTGGAGGATCGGGTAGTTGATCGTGTTGGTTCGTATTTTGGAATGCGGACAATTTCGATCGAACATCAACTGATCTGCCTGAATCATATGCCTTTTTATACAAAATCAGTCTTATATCAAGGCTATTATCCAAATTCCTTGATGACAGCTAAGAGCGACGAAGAGCTTCGTAGAGATGTCGAACTTATTAAGGAAATGGGCTTCAATAGTGTACGATTGCATCAAAAATATGAGAATCCGAGATTTTTATATTGGTGTGACAAATTAGGGTTGATGGTTTGGGGTGAGGCTCCGAATGCCTATTCCTTTAGTCCAGTATCAGCTGAAGGGTTATTACAGGAATGGCTGCAGGTAGTCAATCGTGATATCAATCATCCTTCGATCTGTATCTGGGTTCCATTAAATGAAAGCTGGGGAATTCCTAAGATAAAGAATTCTTTGGAGCAGCAGTCATTTGCCAATACGATGTATTATTTGACGAAAGCACTAGACAGCACAAGATTGGTCCTTTCAAATGATGGTTGGGAGCATACGATTTCTGATATTTGTACGATCCATGATTATGATGCTGATTTAGAACGATTAGCAGATCGATATGATTCGCTTGAATCGATCTTAGCAGGACCGCAGGAGCGTCGAATATATGTCGATGGCTACGAGTATCAGCAGGAGCCGATGATCTTGAGTGAATTTGGTGGTATCGCTTTTGAAGAAGCTGGTATCGGGGAAGAAGCATGGGGTTACTCCGGAGCGAGTTCTTCTCAAGAATTTGAAGAAAAAGTATTGGCAATCCTATCCACTGTTCAGGCTTCCGAGCTATTACAAGGCTATTGCTACACTCAATTCAATGATTTGGAGCAGGAAGTAAACGGTCTGCTTACTATGGAAAGAGAACCAAAATTGAACATAGCTTCCTTAGCTAGGGTTAATCAATCGAGATAGGTGGAAAAAATATGGCAGAACGAATCAATCATCCGAATCCTCAATTCAGAAGAAACGATTGGACAGATCTAAATGGGTTGTGGGACTTTCGATTTGATCAAACTAAAGAAGGTCTTTCACAGAACTGGCAAAAGGGCTTCGAAGCAACCCATGAGATCAAAGTGCCCTTTGTCTATCAAAGTGAACGCAGCGGCATTCATGAGAAAGCGTTTTGCCCGGTTGTTTGGTATCAAAGGGTGCTTAATAAAACAGCAGAAGATCACAAAAAGCAGATAATCCATTTTGAAGCAGTCGACTATCAGTCAGTTCTTTGGATCAATGGAGCTTATGTAGGAAGTCATAGTGGAGGGAACAGTCGATTTTCCTTTGATATCACACCATTTTTGACGGAAAAGGAAAATATCATTGTTTTGAGAGTAGAGGACTCACTTGAGGATATGACAATCCCTAGAGGAAAGCAATATTGGAAAGAAACGGCTGAAATTATGTGGTTTACGCAGATGACCGGTATTTGGCGAGATGTCTGGCTGGAAGAAAAGGACAACTGTTCTATTGAAGAGCTGCGCCTGACGCCAGATATTGATCGGAAGGAAGTAGAGATCGAGCTTTACTTTAGCGATGATACCTCAGGGTTAGATCACTTCATGCTGCATACGGAGGTAACCCTTGACGAACAAATAATCGCCAAAGAAGCTCGCTTAGTCAAGGGACGACATTTGAAATTCTGTATTGGGATTGATGATTTTAATGATCATGGACTTGGCAGCTGGTGGACACCAGAAAAACCTAATTTATATGATTTGAAATTTGAACTGGTTCACGACAACCAGATTAAGGATACAGTCTACAGTTATTTCGGGATGAGAAAAATCAGCATGGAGCAGAATAAATTTTGCCTAAACAATCGTCCGTATTTCTTTTCGTCTGTTTTGGATCAGGGCTACTTTCCAGACACGCTGCTTACGCCGCCATCCTTTGAAGCCTTGGAGGCAGATGTTCAATGGATTAAAAGGCTGGGATTCAATGGGGTTCGTAAGCATATGATGAGCAGCGAGAACAAGTTTCTATACCTCTGTGATTATTATGGATTATTAGTCTGGAGTGAGATGGCGGCTGCCTATGATTACTCTGAGGAGTACGCCTATCGAATGGTCGACGAGTGGAAAACAGTCCTAAAGCAAGGCTACAATCATCCCTGCATCGCTGCTTGGGTACCGCTGAATGAGAGCTGGGGTGTTCCAAATATCTATCATTCAACGAAGCAGCAGGCGCACGCACAATCGTTGTATTATCTGACAAAATCCGTCGATGATACTCGTCCTGTGATTTCAAATGATGGGTGGGAGCATTGTCGATCTGATTTATTTACTGTCCATGATTATGGCAGCGACGAGGCAACATTAACGCAGCGATATAAAAATGTCGAAACCATCCTTTCCGATATGCCTGGTTTGAACGGAAAGAAATTTCTATTCTGTCCTGGGTATCACTATGAGGGGCAGCCTGTCATGTGTACAGAGATGGGTGGCGTCAATTATCACTTCGGGAAAGGACCTAAAGTCAACCCGTCCGTATTGAATGAACAGGAATTTGTCGAATCAATAAGAAAAATTGTCAAAGTATATGAAGAAAGTCCGATTATCGAGGGCTTTTGTTACACACAATTAACGGATACAGAAACCGAAATCTGTGGTCTTTTGACCTGGGATCGAAAACCGAAAGCTTCTGTTGAAGAATTGCAGGCTATTTTCAGCCAGGATAATTAACTTTCATTATCAACTGTTGAGACAAAAGTCTGAGCGAGCTGTTGGAATGACATGCTTGCTCAGACTTTTTTGATATCCTATTTGTTTGCTAGTTTTTTTGGATTATTTGAACATCCACAGAAAGAAGGCTGGTCTGTCAATGAATACAACAGACCGTTAATTGGACTATGCCGTAAAGAAATTTTCATCGAAAGATAATCACTGGTAGATTTCCTGAGTTCAACAAAGATGCTCTCTTCGTTCTTATAAAATGTATTTAAGGGATTAAGAGGCTAGAGCAGCCTGTGACTAAGTAAAACCAATCACAGGCTGCTCTATTCTACTTCATCATCCGATCCAGCAGCCAATCCACGCCATAAGTACACGTCTTCTGTGCTTCATTATTGCCGCAATGCACATTGCCCTTAATCTCATAGTACTCCTTGTCGGTGCTGGAAGCATTGTGATAAATCGTCTTCGCACCCTCCACGCCAATCACCGGATCTTCCTCAGTATGTTCCACCAAGACCGGACAAGTGATATTTTTCAGCACCTCGTCCAAATTCATCCGATGAGAAATTTTCGCTGCTTCATCTAAGGTTTCCACGTTAAACTTATTCAAGAAATTATACAAATAGAAACGCTCAACCCCAGCAAAGGTATGCATCGTCAATTGATCCAGTTGTGAACAACCGCCTCTGACCACCAAACCAGCAAATTTATTCGGGTAGCGGCAAACCGCACTAGTAGCCAGATAACCGCCAAAGCTTACGCCCATAATCCCAATCGTATTTCCAACCGTTGGATTTTCCAAAATATAATCAACCACAGCCAGGACAGCTTCATCATAATTATCTTCGGTTAAATACAGTTCACGGTTCAAGTTGCACTCACCCTGACCAGGCCCATCAAAAATCAACGCCGCACAGCCACGATCAACGACGGTTTTGGCAATTACAAAGTTTTCTTCCTTGAAGCCAGTCGCTCCAACCACACAGATGACCACCGGAACGTCCTTTGGTGCATTGTTAGGCAGGGCAAGATAAGCCGGCATCATTTTACCCTCAAAAGGAATCTCGATAGATTGAACGCTTTCATTTTGCGCCAATTGCTTATGCAGCTTAAAGCTCTCCACCAGCTTGCCATAAATCCGATGCTTCTCTTCGTCAAACGCCTTGATCCCGTAATCCCCTAGACGATACAGCGCATTGGCATTGAAGTAGTATTCACTCGCCGTCTCCTTATGACCAGCCTCCTCGTTCTGTTTCGCATAGCTGTAAGCTTCATCCCCCAAACGCTCACACACGTCCACGAAATCTCGGGCATCCTCTGGGGCAACCTGCTGAAAAGTCTCCAGGTTCATCTCAGTTTCCGCCATCATTTTAAGGAAATCTTCCGGCGACATGCCGCCCCCTAAAATCCGTCCAATATCCTGTGCCGGTGGTCTTTTTCTAATCTCCATCATAATCGCTCCTTTTTTCTAGTACAGTGTACTGTTTTCGTTTTCATAGTACACTGTACTATTCGAGATGTCAATAGCCTTTTTTCTGGTGTATACTATAAACAGAAGAAAACCTGGGCTGATTGTTACCCAGCAACGGAAGAAAAACGAGGTGACTTGCGTGACAGATACAAAAACCAAAATCTATTTAAGTGCCAAAGAATTATTCCAGGAACGCGGCTACAGCGACGTTTCCTTACGAGATATCGCCGAACATGCCGGCACCACTATCGGCAACCTAACCTACCATTTTCCCAAAAAAGAAGCGATCATGCTGCGGCTACAGGAAGAGCTCTACAGCACCTTCTTTAATTTCGTCGATGCCAAAATCACTGATGAAAATGCCCTGGACCTATTAAAAAATTCGATTCACGAAATTCAGGAAATCCGAAACACCAATATGTATTACTACAAATACATCGTCAACATTCATGAAGAGTTTCCTTCAATGAAGGAAGAGCTGCTGAAGTTCAGAAAACGGCTGACTGATTTTTATTTGAAGATTTTTTTGACCTTGAAGAAGACTGGAGTTATGAGAGATGACATTGAGGATGCGGAATACGAGAAGTTGACTGCGTTGGTTTCCCATTTGACCTATAGCTGGTATCAGGTGACGAGTCCTTATTATGATGGGGAGGATGAGTTGGAGTTGAGTGAGGCGTTGGGGGTGTTGGTGAAGGGGTATTGGAATGAAGATAAAAATTTTTGATCTCAAAAAAATAAGAATAGTTTCAAGTTTATCAACTATATATAAGCGGTTAATAATCTAAATTGGTATAATTCAGATATGAGAAAAATAAATGGAGGGTAGTAACTTGGATAATTTATTAAAACCAGAATTCATGGATATTCCTTCACTAGAGCGTGAAAATCTATTAATGCCGGAAATTATTCGTTGTCTAAGAAACTTGGGAGGCATCGCTTCAAGAAATCAAGTAGTAAAAGAGTTAAAAGAAGCATCAGATATTATTCCAGAAGATTATATTGATTTCATGAGGGAATCCCAACGTACAGGTAATAGCTATAAGCCATTCAATTTTCAATATAGTTATGCCGTAAAGCACTTAGTTTATGCTGGTTTTGTTGAGCTTCCTAAACGCGGAACGATCAAATTAACAGAGAAAGGTAGAAACGTTGATTTGAATGACTTTGATAGTGAGAGGATGGTTCGAGAAATATCTGAACCAATCTTTATAGAGAAGTCTGAAAAGGAAATGAAAAAGAAATTTCCAAATATTAAATCAGAAGAAGTAAATGATGGAGAGGATTCAATATCTCAAGAAGATCAATGGAAACAAAAACTAATCGCAGCATTAAAAGATTTTTCTCCACAAAAATTTGAGCTTTTCGCAAGAAGTTTAGTCAATGCAATGGGTGTTGATATTGATGAGAGAATTGGGATTAAGTATATTGCAGATGGTGGATTGGATGGTTTTGGCTACATTACTTCGGATGATTTTAGGACAACACGAGTAGCTATCCAAGCTAAACGTTGGGAAGGAAAGGTCTCCTCTCCAGAGATTGATAAATTCCGTGGAGCAATGGATAAGTTTAATGCCGAATTTGGCATCTTTATTACGACCTCGGATTTTACTAGAGATGCAATTGCTGCTTCTCGTGAAGGGACTAGAGTGATTACTTTGATTAATGGAGATAAGATAGCAGATCTTATTGCGCAGCATGAGTTGTACGTAACACCCATTACTACCTATGTATTGGATGAAGATTTCTATTATGGTAAAGAATAAGACGATAATGTATAGATTTACTTAGTAACATAAATTATTTCTTTTGCTGTAATGAAAATAAAATGGAAGCTATGTACGTGTAAAGTATTTAATTGAAGGGAAGGTAGAAATGAAAGAAAATCAAATTGAATTGATAGATAAGTTTCAAGCAGTGATTTCAGATATTTTTGATTTAGCCAAATTCATTGGAAAAGAAGCAATACCAGTAGCACCTATTGGAGATGAAACTTTTGACAACTTTTTTGAAATTGAGAGACCTGATGGAGTGGAAGGGACGTTTGCTTACTTAACTTACAGTAATACTCTCAATCCAAAAACTAGTGCTAGTCAATTTCGGACATTATTTCAAAAATTTGATAAGTTAAAAGAACTTTCTGGTAAAACATACGGGGGTCAGTTAGACTTTCTTTTTGTTGTGGGTGAAAAAAGACTAATAATTTTTGACTCAGAAGATCCGTTTAGAAGACTTGATCTAACAAAGGAAAAGTTAGATAGGCAAACAACAAAGTATAATGATAAATTTGACAAATTACGTATTAAGAATGTGGTCAAGCATTACGTAGAAGATGATTTTGGTGACTATAATTTAGATGATTTTAAAAGTCCACTTTTTAGGTTTTCTATAGGAGAAGATAAAACATTTGAAATTAGGACTAAGAAGCTTCGAGGGGAATTATTAACTTATATAACTAATCATTTAAGCGCACAAAAAATAATTATAGATAATGTTCTCAAAGAGGATGTAGAAGGATTAGACTATTCTAATGATTTTCATAAGGAGATTATCTCTTCTGTTACAGACACACTAGTTCTTAGACAGATACTAGTTCGTATATTAGAAGGTCGCTATGGGTATACTGAAGAAAAAGCAAGAGAAGCAGTAAAATTTTTAGGACTAGGATCTAGCTTGGATGAATCGATTTCTAAAAGAAAAAATATTGATAACGATAGCGAAAAAGAATTCCAAAAAATTAAGAAACCGAAAGAAACAGAGCAAATGAGCTTGTTTGAATCTATCGAAATTTTAGATGATGACAGATCAGACGATGAGATTGTCCAGTTAAGAGAAGATGTTGTAGATTACTACTCCAATACCTATGGTGGAGACTTGTATGTTGGAGATATTGCAGACGCTGCTACTGCTATAGAATTACTATTAACACCTGACGAATGGACAAAAATGTGGCATTGGACTTCTAATGAAAATTTTGATTTTGATTTATCAGATGTTTCCCCATCTACTATTGGAGAACAATATGAGCAAACTATGGGAAATGAGTTGAAAAATGATGATGGGTATCTTTACTATGTAGTGGATAAAAAAGAACAGAAAGGTAAAGGTGCGTATTATACCCAGGAAAAAATAACGGATTACATTTTAAAGAAAACAGTAGGTAAGTATTTTGAAGAAAGAATTAAAGAAATCGAGAGTGGAAGTAGGGTCCAAAAAATTTCTTTAATTAGAAAGTTGCTATCGACGAAAATAGCAGATATTTCTAGTGGTGGTGGGACTTTCTTAGCGGGAGCTGCCAAACTAATCAGTAGCAAATACGACAGTATAATACAAGCAATTGACAATGAAAAAATAATAAAAAAATATATAGAATTTGAAACTAAAACCTCTTGGCAACGTTATGTAATTAAAAATATGGTTTATGGTATAGACATTGATTTAAAAGCACTTATTGTATCTAGCTTTGCTCTTGGATTAGAAACACTTACCGATGAAATCCATAAGTTACCACAATTATTAGGACGAACTCTGATCCACAAAAATTCATTGGTGAGTGCAATAGAGTATAAAAATAGAGAGGTCTTTTTTGAAGTATATAAAGATAGAATTTTGGAGCTTAGAGATTTAAGACTTAATTTTTTGAAAAATCAGTCTTCCTTTCCAGAATATGAGGAAAAAAGAGTCAAGCTTCAAAAGTTATTTTTAGAAGAACAACTAGTTTCAAATAGAAAACTTGATGGAGAAGTCATGGAAAAATTTCTCATTGAAGTTCTAGAATTAGATTTAACAGAAGTATTTTTTGACGAAGAAGGGAATTTCACTAAGGGATTTGATATTATTGTTGGAAATCCACCTTATATTAATTTACAGAACCTGAAGGATGAAGAGAAGTTTTTGAAAGAGCACTATAGATTATTGGGAAACTTCGAAACTTATACGGCACAAACAGATCTTTATGCACTTTTTTATGAGAGGTCCCTTCAACTACTAAAGATCGGAGGGTGCTTGGGATATATTACTTCTAATAAATGGATGCGATCTTCTTATGGAGGCTCTCTCAGAAAATATTTTGTTGAAAAAACAAATCCTCTTTTATTAGTTAACCTTGGCGGAAAAATGTTTAATGCTACAGTGGATACTAATATTCTAATATTAAAAAAAGAGCTTAACCAGAACGAGTTATCTGCTATCGACTTAACAATTTACTTTAAGGATCCAGTAAAACGCATAGAGAATATGAGCGATTTTGTGCGACAACAATCTATAAAAACTATCTATAAAAAAGATGAAGCTTGGACGATCCTCAATGAGATTGAAAGATCCATAAAATCTAAAATAGAAAAAGTAGGACGCCCTTTACGGGATTGGAATATCACAATTAATCGTGGGATTCTTACCGGAATAAATGAAGCTTTTATTATTAGTAAAGAAATACGTGAAGAACTCATAGCTAGTGATCAAAAAGCAGCTGAAATAATTTATCCAATTTTACGTGGGAGAGATATTAAAAGAAATAAAATTGATTTTCAAGAATTATATTTAATCAACACACATAACGGATATTTAGATCAAAAAGGAAATAGAGTTCCTCGAATTGATATTGATAATTATCCATCTGTAAAACGTTGGTTGAACAGCAGTGATTGGAATGACAAGCCTGACAAAGGTACATCATATGAACGTTTAGAAAAAAGAGCTGATCAAGGAGACACTCCGTACAATTTAAGAAGTCTATCTTATATGGACGATTTTT